>SCRE01000015.1 GCA_004297935.1 Microbacteriaceae bacterium
AACACCAGGGCCTCCGCTGCATGTCGGCACCCCGAGCCATTCTCGAGATGATCCACGAATCTGCACCGTGAGGCCCTGGGCCGCAAGACCAAATCAGAACCCCACACTCATAGGGTCTGACCGCTTCGCGTTTCACGACGCCCTGCAAGGTCGTGCAAGATTCGCACCCCCTTCAAGGGTGTCCACGGCGACGGACGACCTCGAGGATGTCCACAGTATGGAGGCCCTGCGCGCGGGCGCGACCGGATCATTTTCGTGGACCCGCGAAAACGTTATGAGGGTACGCGTCTGATGCGTACCTCGCGCGGTAGAACGACCATTTTAGGGACCTGCCTAATTTGTTCTGGGGGTACTCATTCAGCGAGTACCCCGGGCGGTGGAACGACCATTCTCGTGAGGCCACGAAAATGGTCTGTTCACCTCAGCCGTGACCAGTGCGGACTCGGGATCAGGTGAGTCATTTGACTCACGTACATCACGATCGACGGTCTTCCGACTCGCGCCGACGATGGGAGCGATCGAACTGCGTTACTGTCCTGCTTCACGCACGTGCGCATTCTCCACCCAAGGATGCTCGGACGCCGTGTCGATCGGCTCCAGGATGACGCGTCTGACAACCTCGCCAATGTCGCCGGTTGGACGGTTGTTCAAGAATCGGCCCGCACTTGAAGCGCTGTTAGCCTCCCATGATTCCCGTTTTGACGACGCGAGGTCGGCCGCTTCGGCAGCGAGATCGATCGCAAGATAACTGTCGATCAACTCCCACAGCATCGAAACCGCTTGTATGTTGTTGGGATCGACTCCTTCATCGAGCAAGCCGGTGTCCCGCAGTTCGCGTAGGTGCGCGAGGCGAAGTTGCGCCTCCGTCACGTCGACGACGCTCTTCCGGAATCTCACTAAGAGTTCCCGCGCGGTGCGATGATGCGCTTCGACCAACGCGAGCCACTCGATCTCACCGACCATTCCCTCGATGCTCACGCGGAAGATTCGCGCGAGCGCTCGAGCTTCTGTCAGGCGAATCGCGCGAGAACCGTTCTCAATCCTCGACAAGGTAGACGCGTTCATATATTCGATACCGCGCTGACGCATCTTGCGCACCACGTCTGTCTGGGTTAGGCCCGCATCTTCGCGTAGCTGCTTTAGTCGCGACCCGTAGCGAGCGTCTTGTTCAGATGTCGTCCTGGGCTCATCCATCGAGCAATCCTCTCACGAATCTGCAAGCGTCTGCATGCATAGTTGACAGTTGTCTAGACGCGTGCAATACTGCATGTGATTGCTTGCAAATGTGAAAGGAGCGAAAGTTGACTGAACCCAATCGACCAATCGTCGTCTTGATGACCTTGAGCGAGACGGCCGACGTGCTGCGCAAAACCGAGTCACAGTTGCGCTGGCAGATGCATCAGGGCAACGCGCCCGCGTCCGCTCTGATCGGAGGCCGCCGCATGTTCCGTCGATCGGATGTCGACGCGTGGATTACCGCACAGTTCGAGAAGGAGGCGGTCTGATGGGGGGCACCGCAACCGAAGCTTTCGCCCCCGAGGGCGTCGCACCCGAAACAAGAAGCATCCGCGATCAGATTCGTGACTTCCTCGACTCCGCGGGATTGGTTCGCACCAATTCGTGGGTGCACCGGGTGTCTCGTGATTACGCGCGTCTGGCGATTCAGGGCACACCCGTCTGGCTATTCGTTGCGACTCGGCTCGCGTTGAACGCGCAGGAGCGTCGTCGCATCGCGCAAGACGAAGATCTTCGCTACGTGCTGACTTACGCGGACCCGACGGGCGAGACCGCGGTGCGACACGTAATGAAGGACAGGCGTTTCTGATGGTCTCGACCGAATATTTGGGGAAGGTGCGCACTCGTGACCCGCTGTCGTCGTGGGAGGCTGCGAGCAAGCAGACCACCCAACGTGTCGACCTGGTCAAGGTCACCATCCGGGCCCTGCTGGCTCAGTACGGGCCGATGACCGACGAAAGCCTCAACGACCATTACGAGGCCTACCGGTTCATGCACGCGTCCGTGCCGAACGTGTCGGAACAGTCCGTGCGCACACGTCGGAAGGCGTTGCAGCTGGAAGGTCTTGTCCGTGACACGGGTCGGTTCGGTGTGACCCGACGCGGGAACAAAGCCGCTCTGTGGGAGGCCGCAGAGTGAACGTAAATGAAGATGCCGTCAGTGCTACCAACACTGACGGCAAAGAGTCCCACCAAACAGAATCAATGAAAGGCATGACCGAAATGAACACTACAACCGTATCAGCACGGATGACGGAAGCCGAGAAGCAGGCCGACAAGGAAGCCTTCGCGGCACGCGACCTGCGCAAGCTCGAAGGTCTCGACGCGCCCGACTGGGCCTATGACTGCACTACGGAGAAGCACGAACTTGGTGCTCTGTTCACATTCACGGGTGAGCGTGTCGAGGAGGAGATCGACGGCCTGGTTGGTTACGACGCAGAGGACCGCACCGTCGCGGCCTATCTGCAGCAGGACATTCTGATTTGCCCACCGATGCGGGAACGATTCAATGCACACGTTGTTCTCGCTACGGGGAATGACGTGGTGCTCCTGACGGCGCAGCAGGCTATCGATCTGTCGGGCGCGCTCGCCAAACTGTCTTATGTGCTCGACGAGGCGGCGTCCTGATGCCGAAGATCAACACGGATCTCGGCATCTGGATCGAGCATGACACCACGAGTCTCTCAGGTGGCGCGTTCAAGGGTGGTGTCGTGAACATTTCCAGCAGGTTCGCGCACGACAAAATCACCATCCCCGCGGTGCAGTTCGACCAGTTCATCGACGAACTGGCCCAGCTGCGCGACACGCTCAAGGAGGCAATCTGATGGCCAGTACACAGACCGACAGCTCGTCAGAAGCGAAAGCGCCGGCACGTAACTTGTGGGCATCCGCACAACCGCCAGCACAAGCGGACGTGCGGCAATCAACCTTGTGGCGCGTGTTCATCAACTCGAAGACCGTCGACGGCGACCGCCGCTGCGTCGAGCAATTCGACATGTCAACCGCACTTCCCGGCTGGGGAGCGCTTGGCGAGATCCAACGTGGAATATGCGCTCGCGGATACACGCTCAACTCCGCGTGGGAACTCGGTTCCGATCGCGGCTTCGTCGCGTGGGTCGGCATCGACGTCGACGAACTATTCGAGGCGGGTGAACAGGCGTGACGAACACCGCATTGAACGTCATCGAACGCACGAATCTGCCAGATCTTGACGAGTTCGGTCTGATGATGCGCGACTACCGCATGCACTTGCGTGCCCGAGGGTTGGCCGATGGCACTGTCAGGCAACGGCTCAACCACATATACAGCCTGCACGCGCACTTCCCGAACGTGCTTGCGGTGACGACGACGGATCTGGAAGGACACCTGTCGCAGCGTCGGCACACGCTCAAACCGGAGACGCGCCGGTCGATCCGCAACTCGTGGCAACGGTTCTACGCGTGGGCGCACAAGACCGGCCTGATCGACGTGAACCCTGCCGCGGATCTTGAACCCGTACGCCTGCCGCGCACGATGGCGCGCATCGCCGACGACACACTGGTGCTGCGCGGACTGGAAACAGCATCATTGCCGGAAAAGGCGATGGTGCTGCTGGGCAGACTCGCCGCGCTGCGCCTGTCGGAAATCACCACCCTGCACACCGATGATCGTGAAGGCGACGTGTTGCGGATCCTCGGCAAAGGCGAACACGTCCGCATGGTGCCGATCAACGACGAACTCCTCGACGTGTTGGAACGCCTCGAGCACCTGCAAGGCGACGGATACTACTTCCGCGGTCGGTGGAACGGCAGCATGCATCCGCAAGCGGTCAACAAGATCATCACTCGCGTGACCAGCTGCAACCCGCACAGTCTGCGTCACGCGGCCGCTACAGCCGCGTACGAGGGCACACACGATTTGCGCGCCGTTCAGGAAATGCTCGGGCACTCATCCCTGGCAACAACCGAACGCTACCTACATGTTCGTGCCGACCAGATCCGCGCCGCCGCACAAGCAACGTCGCTCGGACTGCACGCGAAACCAACAACCGCGATCGAACGGACGTTCCTCCCATGAGTGACATTTACCGTCGTTGCGGATGCCGCGACGAGAACGGGAAAACGTTGGGCGTGAACTGTCCGAAGCTCGAGAACCCGAAGCACGGCAGTTGGGGGTTCGCCGTCTCCGCAGGCGTCCACCCGGGCACCGGCAAACGGGTTCAGGTGCGGAAAATGGGTTACCCGACGAAGAAAGCCGCGCAGCAAGCACGCGCGAAAATCGTCAACCAGGTGGCGACCGGTCGGTTCAAAGCTGATGACAAGTACACGCTCGCAACCTATCTGCCGCAATGGCTTGAACGGCGCGTCAGCGACGGTCTGAGGGCGTCTACGGCGCGAATGTACACACGGTACATCGAACAGGACATCGTGCCTGCAATCGGTCGTCTGAGGCTGTCAGAACTGCGCAGGACGCATGTCGACCGGTTCATTCAAAAGCTGCGCAAGGACGGGCGCGGGGCGACGACGATCCGACGCATCCACGCAGTCCTCTCAAGCGCGCTGACCGCCGCCGAGAGGCTGGACCTGATCGACTACAACCCGGCGTCGAAGATCGCCCTGCCAGCACCGGCGAAGGCGAAGACGAAGATCTGGGAACCCGACCAGGTGCGCACCTTCCTCGACGCAGCCACACCGTGGCGACTGGGGCCCGTGTTCGAGCTCGCAGTGTTCAGTGGTCTACGCCGTGGGGAACTGGCCGGCCTGAAATGGGCTGACGTGGATCTGACGCGTCGTGAACTGATCGTGCGACAACAACGCGTGCAGGTCGGCAAGAGCGTGCTCGAGGGGGCGATCAAAACGGATTCAGGGCAGGACAGGCGAGTGTCGCTCGGCAGCGAAGCGATCGGTGCGTTGATCGGTTGGAAACTGTTGCAGGACGGTGAGCGTGACGACTGGGGTGCTACGTATCAAGACGGTGGTTTCGTGTTCACGTATGAGGACGGTCGACCGTTACGGCCTGCGCACATCTCACGCACGTTCGACACGATCGTGGAACGCTCGGGCCTGCCTCACATGCGGTTCCACGACCTCAGGCATGAGCACGCATCTCTGCTGCTCTCCGGTGGCGTCGACATTGCCATCGTGTCCAAACGACTCGGGCATTCGACGATCGCCGTCACGAGCGATCTGTACAGCCACCTGTTGACGGACGCGAACCGTGCAGCAGCGGACGCCGCAGAGTCAATGCTGCCCGCGAAAAGCCCGATTGCACACACAGTGCACACACGGGAGCAAAAAGGAACCCCGCAAGGCATCTCAGCTGAGGTACCTGCGGGGCTGAATCCCAGTCATAGCTTGAATGTGGCGGGTGAGGGATTCGAACCCCCGAAGTCGATGACAGCTGATTTACAGTCAGATCCCTTTGGCCGCTTGGGTAACCCGCCGACGCGCTTTCGGCCACATGTGTTCACCTGACCGAAGGCGCTACACAAGGATACTCACCGCAGGTCATCTGGTGAAATCGAAGCATCGTCGGCCGACTCGCCGGCCACACCGGCGCTGGCTACACTGGCTGGCATGGCAGATTCATCCTTTGACGTGGTCAGCAAGGTCGACAAGATGGAGGCGGACAACGCCGTCAACCAGGCCCGCAAAGAGGTCGAGCAGCGTTACGACTTCAAGAACATCGGCGCATCCGTCGAGTGGAGCGGCGACAAGATCCTGATGAAGGCGAACTCGGAGGAGCGCGTCAAGGCGATCCTCGACGTTCTGCAGTCGAAGTTCGTCAAGCGCGGCATCTCGCTGAAGAGCCTCGACCACGGGGAACCATTCGCCAGCGGCAAGGAGTTCCGCATCGAGGCCACCCTCAGGGAGGGCATCGAACAGGACCAGGCGAAGAAGATCGGCAAGGTCATCCGCGAAGAAGCGCCGAAGAGCGTCAAGAGCCAGATCCAGGGCGACGAACTGCGCGTGTCCTCGAAGAGTCGCGACGACCTGCAGGCCACCATCGCGCTGCTCAAGGGCACGACGTTCGACATCGACCTGCAGTTCGTCAACTTCCGGTGACCATGGGTGTCATTGCCCTCGGCGATTGAGGAGCACCGCGAGGAACGAGCAGCGCGTCTCGAAATCCCCACCAGATCCGCTCACCAGATCTCGATACGCTCGCTGGCGCTCACTACTCGATCACCAGGAATGGGAGCACGCTACTCGATCACCAGGGATCGGAGCGCGCTATTCGACCACCGACGCGGCAATGATCGACGCGGCCGTTTCGCGGCCGACGCGGATAGCGCCGTCGACGTGCTGGTAGCCCTTGCCCGCGACATCGCTGCAGGAGAGCCAGATCGGGCCAACCGGCATCCGTAGATCACTGCCGTAGCGCGCCAGGCCGCCGAGGTCGAAGCTGGCGGCGTATGCGCCACGCGTCCACTCCTCGCTGCCCCAGTCGCTCTCGTAGTAGACGACCGGCGTCAGCGCCTTCTCGCCGTAGTAGTGCGAGAGCGACTCGAGGATGCGACGCTCCCGCCCCTCTGCGCTGTCCGCGAAGACGCCGTCGGCCTTCTCATCGGAGACGAAGCCGACGAGCGTTCCACGATCGTCGCCATGATTGGTGTTGTCGTACGCCTCGTGCACGAGTTCGTACGGGCTGAACGCCGTGCCGGAGAGGCCGTCCTCCCGCCAGAACGGCGTGTCGTAGACGGCATGCACCTTGATCACGAAGCCCATCGACAGGTGCTGGTGCAACTGCTGCTGCCGTCTCGGCAGCGGCGGCGTGAACGCGATCCGACTGATCAGCACGGGCGGCACGGCGAGCACGGCGAAGCGTGCGGCGACCTCGAGGTCGTCGGTTGACGCGGTCACGCGATCGTCGCCCCAGCGCAGCGCGCGCACCGGCTCTTCGAGATGCACGTCGTCACCGAGTTGCTCGGCCAGCAGCAGCGGAACACGCTGCAGCCCGCCGACCACGCGCTTGTCGAGGATGAAGTCCGCGTCGACAAGATGGCTGAAGCTGCCCGCACTGGCCGCCATCAGCAGGGCCTGCAGCGCGGAGAACGCGTAGGCGGGCTTGGTGAGCATGGCGCCGGCGATGAACATGCCGATGTTGTCCTGCGCCTCAACATCGTCGGTCTGCGTCTGCAGCCAGCGGCTGAACGAGATCTCGTCGAGCGCCTTCGCCCGCGGATGCGCCCACGGGCGATCCGGGTCGATCTCGGCGACCAGGGCGTCCAGCTTCTCGATCAGGCTGATGATCTCCTGCTCGGTGCGTGCCGGCACCGGGAAGATCTCGCCGTCGAAGCGGTGCAGCGCGCCATCGCGGTCGAGGTACACGTTCTTGCCCTCGCGGTAGCGCGAGTAGGTCTCGAGGCCGAGCTCAGTCAAGGTGCGCTTCAAGGCATCCTGATCCGGCGAGACCCACTGGCCGCCGATTTCGAGCGTCGCTCCGTCGATGTCGTTGGTCCAGAGGCGTCCGCCGACCCGATCGCGGGCTTCGAGCACCGCAACGCTCAGGCCCGCCTTCTTCAACTCCGTTGCTGCGGTGAGACCGGACGCGCCGGCCCCGATGATGACGACGTCGCGACTGATCGTGGACATGGTGGCTCCTGTGCTGGCTGTTGTGCTGACCGCGCGGCCGGATCGAGTGTCCCGCCGCCTCCATGCTATTCCCGCCGATTTTCCGGCTGTTGTGGGCGATCAAGGGCAGGTCGAGATCTCGACACGCCCGCCACGGCAGGCGCGAGCCCGCCACGGCACTCCATCGATAGGACTATCCGGCTGGTGTCGGCGGGCGGGGGTTGGAGATGTGCACCATCTCGTCGCGCGGCACGACCTTGATCCGGGTGCGACCCTCTGCCTCGCCGAGCGCCAGCTCATGCTGGTCGAGGTTGTGCCAACCGTCGAGGTTCGTGTACTCGATGCCGCGCTCGTTCAGCATGGCGACGACGGATTCCTCGCTCGGCTCCGTCGGCGCCCACCAGTTGCCCTGGTCGTTGATGATGTGCTGAACCGTTTCCATCGCATCCGATTTGGTGTGACCGATCAGACCGACCGGGCCGCGCTTGATCCAGCCGGTCGCATACACGCCGTAGAACTGTTCGTTGTCGCTCTTGCGCAGCACCTGGCCTTCGCGGTTCGGGATGATGCCGTGCTTCTTGTCGAAGGGTATTCCCGCAAGCGGCGACCCGAAGTAGCCGACCGCGCGATACAACCCCTGGATCGGCGTTTCGCGCATTTCACCGGTGCCGACCACGCTGCCCTGACCATCCGGCCTCGTCCGTTCGTATCGGATGGCCGCGACATGGCCGCTCTCGTCGCCGACGATCTCGACCGGCCGTGCGAAGAAATGCAGATGGATGCGCCGGCTCGCCTGGCCGACGCTCCGTTGCCGCCACTGCTGCAGGATGCGATCGATCACCATCACCTGCTTGTTGCTGGCGATTGCGGTGCGCGCCGCGTCGCTGTAGTCGAAGTCCTCGTCGTCGAGGATCATGTCGACGTCACGCAATTCGCCGAGTTCGCGCAGTTCGAGCGGGGTGAACTTGACCGACGTCGGCCCGCGACGCCCGAAAATGTGCACGTCCGTCACCGGCGACGCGTGCATCACCTCGTACACGTTCGCCGGGATGTCGGTCGGGAGCAGGTCCTCGGCGTGCTTGGCGAGCATCCGTGTCACATCCAGTGCGACGTTGCCGTTGCCGATCACCGCGACGGAGGCTGCGGTGACGGGCCAGCTGCGCGGCACATCCGGATGTCCGTCGTACCAGCTCACGAAGTCGGCTGCACCGTATGACCCCTCGAGCCCGATGCCGGGGATGTCCAGGTCGACGTCGTGCACCGCACCGGTCGCGAAGACAACCGCGTTGTAGTGCCGTTTGAGGTCGTCGAGTGTGATGTCCTGGCCGTAGCGCACATTGCCGAACACGCGGATGACCCCGCGGTCGAGCACCTCTCGCAACGCGGTGATGATGCCCTTGATGCGGGGATGGTCCGGGGCGACCCCGTAACGCACGAGCCCGTACGGTGCGGGCAGCTGCTCGAACAGGTCGATCGACACATCGAAGTTGCGCTCCGCCCGCAACAGGATGTCTGCGGTGTAGATCCCTGCCGGGCCGGCACCGACGATGGCCAGCCTGAGCCTGGTCATATCTTCCTCTCTGCGGGTCAGCTCGAACGCTCGACGATGGTGTCCGCGAAGCGCGCGAGAGCCTTCTTGACGGGTCCGGCCGGCAGAGGCTCCAATGCCGCAACGGCTTCGCGTGCCCATTCGTGCGCCTCTGCGAGCGTTTCGACGGTGACGTCGTGTGCGCGCAGAGCGGCGACGGCGTCAGCCACGTCGACGTCATCCGGCGCACCGATGACCTGGGTTTCGAGGCGCTCGAGCAACGACGCGGCGGAGGCATCCGCAGGCGCGCGTTCGCGCAGCTTGAGCAGTGGCAGCGTGGCAACACCCGCGCGCAGATCCGTCCCGGGGATCTTGCCCGTCGTCTCCGCCGCAGAAGCCAGGTCGATCACATCGTCGATGAGTTGGAACGCCACGCCGATCTTCTCGCCGAACGTCACGACCGGCAGCTCGTACCCGCTCGGGGCGTTCGAGAAGACGACGCCCATCTGCGCTGCGACCGCGATCAGCGACCCGGTCTTGTCCGCGAGCACACCGAGGTAGTGCTCGATCGGGTCCTCATCCGGTTCCGGCCCGATCGTCTCGTGCAACTGACCGAGGCAGAGCCGCTCGAACGTGTCGGCCTGCAATCGGATGGCCCGTTCGCCGAGGTCCGCCACCAGTTTGCTGGCTCGAGCGAACAGCAGGTCGCCGGTGAGCACCGCGACGGAGTTGCCCCACACGGTCTGCGCGCTCGGCACGCCGCGCCGCATCAGCGCCTCGTCCATCACGTCGTCGTGGTACAGCGACGCAAGGTGGGTGATCTCGACGGCCTCCGCCGCGGTGATCACCTGCGGGGTGTTTCCATCGCCGAGCTGCGCGGTCAGCAGTGTCAGCATCGGGCGAACGCGCTTGCCGCCGGCCTTGAGAAGGTAGCGAGCGGTGACATCCGCCAGTTGATCGGCGTAGCGCATCTGCGCGTGCAAACCCAGCTCGACGGTGTCGAGCCCTTCCTCGATTGCCGCAGCGAACGCCTTGTCCTCGCCGGAGGCGAAGATGCGTTCCGTCAAACCGAACTGGCTCGACAGCGTGCTCCCTCGCCGCATCAGCGGAATCGATGAGGCCACTACATCCCCTTTTGCTTCTTCTGCAATGGTTTCGCGTTCTCCGGCAACGACCCGGCGTCCTTCTGCACCGGTTTCATGCCGCGGTGCAGCGCGACGATTCCCACCGTCAGATTGCGGTAGGCGACATCCGCGAAGCCGGCCTCGCGCAGCCATCCGCTCAGTACGCTCTGGTCCGGCCAGTCGCGGATCGATTCCATCAGATAGTCGTAGGCGACCGGGTTCGACGACGCAAGCCGCACCAGCACCGGCATCGCGTAGCGGAGATAGCCGAAGTACCCGGTGCGAATCAGCGTCTGCGGTGGGCGGGAGAACTCGCAGATGACGACCCTGCCGCCCGGCTTGACCACCCGGTGGAACTCGGCGAGTGCTTGTTTCGGGTTCTCGACATTGCGCAGCCCGAACGAGATCGTGACCGCATCGAAGCCGTCGTCGTCGAACGGGAGTTGCGTCGCATCGGCCTGAACGAACTCGATGAACGGGTTGGCGGCGTGACGCAGACGACCGACCTCGATCATGCCTGCCGAAAAGTCCGCCGCGGTGACGAACGCGCCGTTCCTGCTCAGCGCAGCACTGGACGTGCCCGTGCCCGCCGCCACGTCCAGGATGCGCTCACCCGGCTTCGGCGCGACGGCTCGCGTCGTGGCGACCCGCCACAACGCGGCGTTGCCCATCGACAGCACGGTGTTGGTACGGTCGTAGTGGGTCGAGACCGTATCGAACATCGCCGCGACCTGCGACGGCTGTTTGCTGAGGTCGGCCTTGCTCACGGTTTCAAGCTTAGTTGGGGTTTCGCGGCGCGTTCGCTGCGTGCCCGGACCGTGACTATCGGGCCGATCATGCGGTGTCGGCAAGCATGCGGCACTCCGGCGTAGGCTGATCCTGTGACCGCAACAGCAACCGGCGTGCGGGCGCTGAGCGTCGAAACCATCCCCCTCGACGATGTGCGCCAGCTCATTCCTTTTCTCGACGCCCGTCATCCGCTGCTTTGGCTTCGCAAGGGCGAGGGCATCGCCGGCATCGGCGAGGCGCTGCGCTTGGAGTTCTCCGGACCGAATCGCATCGCGGATGCCGCAGCCGCGTGGCACGAGCTGCAAGCGGCATCCGACGTTCTCGACCCGATCGCGCTGCCGGGTACCGGGCTGGTCGCATTCGGCGCATTCGCGTTCGCGGCGACGAGCGAGAGCACCAGCGTGCTGATCGTGCCGCAGACCGTCATCGGCCGACGCAACGGACGCAGCTGGATCACCCGGGTGCGGTCTGCGGAGGACGGTTCGGCCTACGCGCATGTGCCGGGGCCGACGCCGTTCGGCGCGGAGTACCGCTTGACGATGCTGCCCGGAAAGCTGAGCCCGGCCGGCTACACCGACGCGGTGCGTTCGGCGCTGACCCGCATCGACGCCGGCACCCTCGACAAGGTCGTGCTCGCTCGCGACGTGCGCGCCCACCTGCCGTTGGAATCCGACGTGCGGCGCGCCCTCGTCGAGCTGGCCCTCGGCTACCCGGACTGCTGGACCTACGCCGTCGACGGCCTGCTGGGCTCGAGCCCGGAAACCCTCGTGCACGTGCACCATGGTGCGGTCGACGCACGCGTGCTGGCCGGTACGATCTCGCGTGGCGCGGATGCGGCAGCCGACCACGAGGCTGCGGTGACGCTCGCCACCAGCCCCAAAGACCGCGAAGAGCACGACTTCGCCGTGCGCAGTGTGCTCGACGCGCTCGCCCCGCACACGGCGGCGCTCACGGCCAGCGAGATGCCGTTCACCCTCAAGCTGCCGAACCTGTGGCATCTGGCGACGGATGTCTCCGGTCGCCTCACCGACGGATCGAGCGCCCTCGACCTTGTCGCCGGACTGCACCCGACGGCGGCGGTCGCCGGTAGCCCGACGGGTGCCGCGCTCGCGCTGATCGATGAGCTCGAACCGTTCGATCGCGGTCGCTACGCCGGCCCCGTCGGCTGGATCGGCGCGGATGGCGACGGCGAATGGGCGATCGCACTCCGCGGTGCGCAGGTCGAAGCCAACGGCAACATCACCGCCTACGCTGGCTGCGGCATCGTCGCCGGTTCGGACCCCGAGCGCGAGCTGGCCGAGACGATCATGAAGTTCCGTCCGGTGAAAGAGGCGTTCGGGTAGGTCCGGGCGCGGCCGGCACGCTCGCGGTGCAAGCGCCGAACTTTCGCATGCCCGTTCTGCCTCAGCGTGAGAGCGGGATCTCTAAGATGCTCGGCCCGTCGATCGGCGCCGACAACGCGTTATCGAGCTTGCCATGCGTGCTCGCACGGGAGTACGCCCAGCCGTATGCCTTCGCCAACGCCTCGACATCGACGTGCTGCGCGGTGAGCAGCACGCGGTCCATGGCTGCCGCCGGAGCCGTCCGGGCGACCTCGAGCGCGTCGAAGATGGTGCCGCCACCGTCGTTGCCGACGATCACCTGGATGCGCGGACGCGACTCGCCTGCTCCGAACGCGAGCGCCCCGGTATCGTGCAGCAGGGCAAGGTCCCCGAGCAGCACGCGCGTGACTCCGGCCGATTCGTCCGCCTCGTACGCGAGCGCGATGCCGATCGCTGTGGCGATCGTGCCGTCGATGCCGGCCAGGCCGCGGTTCGCATGAACCCGGATGTTCTTGCCGGGCACGCTTCGATCCGCCTCCCGGATCAACCGGGATGCGCCGAAAACGAGCCTGTCGTGGGGCCAGGTGAAGCGCCACAGCGCTTCGGCGAGCATCCGCCTGGTCACCGGGGCGCGCACTGCCGCCAGCTCGCTCCTGGCATAGCTGATGCGATCGGCAGGGCTGTTCGACCGCCCTGCTTCGACGTCCGGTGCGGCGTGGGTGGCGTCGCCGACCAGCGAGGCCTCTGCGAGCCGCCGACTTGCGACGACCCACCGGCCGACCCATTCCCGGGCAGCCCGCGCCGACGGGTCGATGGCGGCGTCGAGCGTGACTGCGGCGACGGCGCGTGCGCGGCGACCGGGGTTGTAGAACTCCTCGCCGTGCGGCGCGACCACGATCGCCTCGACGTCGTCGCGGCTCAGCAGCGCGGGAATCTCACGGCTGAGCGTCGGGTGCCCGAACACGATGGCGCGTTCCACCCGGCCGCCGAATTCCACCGCGCTGAGCAGTTCACGATAAGCAATGATGAGGTGCGGACCGAAACGGGAGCCGCTGGTGATCTCGGCGAGTAGTGGCCAGCCGCCGGCGTTCGCGAGCGCTTCGGCCTCTGCCCCCGCCCCGTGGCCGGCGACGACGACGGTGCGCGGGCCTTCGGTGAGCATGACAGTGGGGCGTCGCGCGTCGGGTCTCGAGGCACGAGCAGGTCTCGAAGGGCGACCAGCGACGGCAGACGGGGTCTCGATACGCTCGCCAGCGCTCGCTGCTCGACCAGCGACGGCAGACAGGTCGGGCACGGTGGCAGACAGCGGCTCGCGGAACGCCACATTCAGGTGCACCGGGCCCGGCATCGCCGCGACGTCACCTGGCGCAGCCGCGGTGTCACCAAGCGCAGCCGACCAGGCGCGTGCGGCAAGCGCGGTGGCGGAATCCGCTTCGTCAGGTTCGCCGGTCGGGGCAGGCACATCACACGCGAGCCGCACAGCGGTGCCGTAGAGCCCGGCCTGCCGGGTCGTCTGATTCGCCCGGATGCCGCGCAACTCGCTCGGCCGATCAGCTGTCAGCACGATCATCGGCACCCCGGAGTGATGTGCCTCGAGCACGGCGGGATGCAGGTTGGCCGTCGCCGTCCCACTCGTTGTGATCACGACAGCGGGCACGCCGGACTCCACCGCCAGCCCGAGGGCAAGGAAACCGCTGACCCGCTCGTCAATGCGCACGTGCAGTCGAATGGCGCCGACCCGCTCCAACTCGGCGGCGACGAGAGCGAGCGCCTGCGAACGGGAGCCCGGGCTGAGCACGATGTGCCCGACGCCGTGCTGCACGAGCGCACTCAGCAGCGCGATCGAATAGTCGCCGGCGGCACTCGCGCGCTGCGTCGATGGGCCTTCAGGCATCCCGTCGGCCGGGCTGGTCGGACTCGCCGTTGTTCTTCTTGGTCTCGTCGAGTTCGGCGAGCTCTCTCTCCATCTGGCGGATGCGTTCCTCCTGCTCACGGGAACGCTTCGGGTTCTTCACCGCTGCCTTGCCCAGTCCTCTGAGGAACTCCGGATCGTCATCCGGGGCGACGTTGCGCGCGTTCGTCGCTGAATTCTTTCGACCGCGACCGATGAGGAACCAGAGCGCATTGCCGATCAGCGGGAACAGGATGGCGACGATGACCCACGCCCATTTGGGCAGTCCACGAACGCGATCGCGGTCGAACAACGCACAATCCACAATCGTGTAGATGTACACCACAGCAATCGCTACAGCGAGCGGCACCGCAAGTCGGACCATAGCTCAATCGTAGCCCTTGAGTACTTCACGGTTTCCCGAAGGTTACTGTCCGTACACTGTGTGTGTGAAAGCCATTCCGCACTGGATAACCTACACGGCGCTTCGACTGCTCTTGATCATCGTGCCACTCGTGATCCTGATGCTGCTCGGGCTGCCGTGGTGGCTGTCGGCCATCATCGCCGCGGTCGTCGGACTGTGCCTGTCATACCTGTTGCTGACCGGGCCACGCCACGGCCTCGCGCGTGATCTCGAAGCCGCACGCAAAGGCGCGAAGGATCGCACCCCGGCCAAAAAGCGCATCCGCGAGGACGACGACTTCGAGGATCACCTGGTCGACGACGTGTCGACCGCCGGTACGGCGACACCCGAATCGGCGGCATCCGGTTCAAAAAGCGAACGCAGTACCCAGGGCGACACCGTAGACAAGTCCGACGATCCCGGTCAGCTGCAGCACTAGCACCAACTCCTTCGCCGACTTCGCCGTCACCGCGATCAGACACGCCGGCAGCGCCACGAGCAGGCCGAAGAGGCCGAGCCAGCCGAGCGGATACGCCAGGCTGAGCAGCGCGAGAATCGCGTACGGCAGCAACAGGAACACGCAGTACAGGACCACGGATGCGGTGCGACCGATCAACACGGTCAGCGTGCGCTTGCCGGCCAGCTTGTCCTCGTTGATGTCACGCACGTTGTTGACGAGCAACGCCGCACAGGCGATGAGGCCGATCGCGACGCCGCCGAACCAGGCTTCCTGCGTGACGGCGAGCACCTGCACGAACTGCGTTCCCGCCGTGGCGACGAGCCCGAAGAAGACGAACACGAACACTTCGCCGAGCCCGAAGTAGCCGTAGGGCCGCTTGCCGCCGGTGTAGAACCAGGCCGCCGCGATGGCTGCGGCGCCGACCAGCAGCAGCCACCATTGCTGCGTGCGGATCACCAGCGCGATTCCGGCGAGCGCGGCCAGCGTGAAGAAGACCAGGGCCGTGGTGAGCACCGCGCGCGGCTTCGCCTTGCCCGACCCGGTCAGCCGGCTCGGACCCACCCGGTACTTGTCCGTGCCTCGAACGCCGTCCGAATAGTCGTTCGCATAGTTGACGCCGATCTGCAGGAACAACGCGACGGCCAGGCAGAGCAGCGCACGCACCCAGTGATAGGTGTCAGGGCCTCCGACGGCGATCGCCGCTCCCGTGCCGATGAGCACCGGCGCGATCGCCAGCGGCAGGGTGCGCAGTCGCGCCCCGGCGAACCAATCGGATGCTGTCGCCGGCTGCACCTTGCCGGGCCGCCCTCCGGGGTGGCCGCTCTTGCGCCCGTTGTCACGGTTGCGGTTCTGACTGGCGGGCGACTTTCGCTGCGTCTTGGGTCTGCTGCTCACAGGCCGCATTCTATCGATGCGCGCTATGGCGCGTCGGCGGCAACGAGGCGGGCGAGCGCCCGGCGATCGGGCTTGCCTGACGCGAGATGCGGCATCTTCTCGACGGAGATGATGCGTGCCGGGGCTGCGGCACGACCGAGCGAGGCGACGACGTGCTCGCGCAACGCCGCCAGGGGCAGCACCGTCTGCTGTAATTGCGCCGCGCCTCGCTCGGCAGCGGCGACGACTACCACCGGCACCTGCCCCCACTCCGTGCTGTCGGCCGCGACGACGACGGCACTGCCGAAGCCGGGGAGTTCGCGCACGCAGCGTTCGACCGCGTCGAGCAGCAGCTTCTCACCGCCGGAGATGATCACGTTGTCGGCCCTGCCATGCACGATGACGCGTCCGTCGGCATCGACACTGCCGAGATCCCCGGTGCGATACCAGCGGATGCCGTCCTCGTCGTGGAACGCGGCATCCGTTCGAGCGGGGTCGGCGAGGTAGCCTTCTGCCAACACCGGGCCGGCGAGCTCCAGCATGCCGTCGACCGCGCGGGCGCGCGTGGTCCCGATCGGAATCCCGTCGTAGACGCAGCCGCCACCGGTCTCACTGGACCCATATGTGCGAGTCAGGGCCAGACCGAGGTCGAGCGCGCGGTCGCGGAGTGCGGGTCGCAGAGCCTGACCGCCGACGAGGATGCCGTCGAAGCGCCGCAGCACGTCGAGCAGCCGAGGGTCCGCTGCCGCGTCGACCAGGCGCGCGAGCTGCACGGGCACGAGCGACACGAAGCGACCGTCGCCGGTCATGCCGGCTGCGACATCCCGGAACGCGGTTGGATCGAAGTGTCCGCCGGCAAGCACGACCGGCGTCGTCTCGGCGACGATCGAGCGGACGAGCACATTGCTGCCGGCGATGTAGTGGATCGGCAGGCAGAGCAGCCACTGGCCGTCGCCGCCGAGCGCGCCTGCTGATGCCGCCGCGCTCGCCAGCAGCGCATCCCGCGACAGTGCGACGCGCTTGGGCACTCCGGTCGAGCCGGAGGTCTCGATGACGAGGGCGACGTTCTGCGCGACGGTTGTCGGCAGTGGAGGTGCGTGCCGCGGGAGCGACGGGCGCGCGGGTGCCAGCTGCTGCGATTCGAGTGCGGCCCCCGTCTGGGCGCGTGGCAGGACGGCGGGGCCGTCACCGGTCAGCGCAGCGCGCAGCGCGAGCGAGAGTGCCGCGGTATCGGTCGCCGGCATCACCTGCAGAGCGCGTGTCACGCTGTCAGCCTATGACAGCTCGCCAACCCTCTTCAGTTCTCTCCTCCTTCGTCGTCGAGTCAGGGCACGGACTTGAGAGCTGTCACGGACTCTAGAACTGCCAGGGGTAAGGCGACCAATCCGGGTCGCGCTTCTGGAGGAACGCGTCCCGGCCCTCGACCGCCTCGTCCGTGCCGTAGGCCAGTCTTGTCGCCTCACCGGCGAACACCTGCTGGCCGACCAGGCCGTCATCGACCGCATTGAACGCGAACTTGAGCATGCGGATCGCCGTGGGCGATTTGGTCAGGATCTCGCGCGCCCAGTCGATCGCGGTCGACTCAAGCTGTGCATGCGGCACGACGGCGTTGACCGCCCCCAGTTCGTATGCGCGTTGCGCGGAGTACTCGCGGGCGAGGAAGAACACCTCTCGTGCCGCCTTCTGCCCGATCTGACGAGCGAAATACGCACTGCCGTAGCCGGCGTCGAACGAGCCGACATCGGCATCCGTCTGCTTGAATCTGCCGTGCTCGCGGCTCGCGATCGTCAGGTCGCAGACGACGTGCAGTGAGTGACCGCCGCCGGCAGCCCAGCCCGGCACGACCGCGATCACGACCTTCGGCATGAAGCGGACCAGCCGCTGCACCTCGAGGATGTGCAGGCGGCCGGTGGAGTGTGTTTTCGGAAGCATTGGCGGGCTCGGCGGGCTCGCAGGTTTTGAGACGCTCGCCGGCGCTCGCTCCTCAGTCGGCGACGACTCGTACTGGTAGCCATCACGACCGCGGATGCGCTGGTCTCCGCCGGAGCAGAACGCCCAGCCGCCGTCCTTCGGGCTCGGCCCGTTTCCGGTGAGCAGGACGACGCCGATCCGCGGGTTGGTGCGGGCATCCTCCAGTGCTGCGTAGAGTTCGTCGACGGTGTGCGGCCGGAATGCGTTGCGCACCTCCGGCCGGTCGAAAGCCACCCGCGCGATCCGCCCGTCGACCGAGTGGTGGTACGTCACATCGGTGAGCTGCCCGAACCCGGGCACGTGGGCCCACTGCGTCACATCGAAGATCTCCGACACCTGCTCGACCATGCCTCAAGCCTACGGCCAGCGCCCACCGCAACTGCAGGCCCCGGCCGCGAGCCGGCGCGCAGACCTTCATAAGCCAGACCTTCATAAGTGCAGTGCAGTCCCTGGCGATTGTCTGGAAAGCGGGGGTCGAATCGGGCGATTCCCCACTCCGAGTGCATAGGGTGCTGTGTGGCCATTCCTACCGAGCACCGTCGACGCCCGCGATACCGGCTTCGGCGGGCCGTCGCGATCGGCATCACCGTCGTCGTCCTGCTGCTGCTGGCGACCGGCGGTTACATCGCCTACAACTACTGGGTGCTGACCTCCCACATCACGCATGTGAATGCGCTCCCGTCGAACAGGCCGAAGACAGATGTCGACGGTGCGGCACAGAACATTCTCCTGGTCGGCGACGATCACCGGCCGGCGAACGCATCCGCTGCCGAGTTGGCGCAACTGGGCACGACACAGGACGGCGGGGGCACCAACACCGACACGATGATGATCCTGCACATCCCCGCAGGCGGGGCGAGCGCGACGCTGATCTCGCTGCCGCGGGACTCCTGGGTCGACATCCCCGGCAACGGCATGGGCAAGCTGAACTCCGCGTTCTCCGACGGAAGTCAGAACGGTGGAGACGCCGGCGGCGCCCAGCTGCTCATCGAGACCGTGCAGAATCTCACCGGGCTGACGATCGATCACTACGTGCGCATCTCGATGCTCGGCTTCTACGACGTCGCGAACGCGCTCGGACCGATCCAGGTGTGTCTGAACGCGGCCGTCAACGACCCCTATTCGGGCGCGGTCTTCCCAGCTGGGGTCTCGACGTTGGATGCCCGCCAGGCGCTCGCGTTCGTCCGCCAGCGGCACGGACTGCCGGGCGGCGACCTGGACCGCGAAATCCGCCAGCAATACTTCCTCTCCGTCGAGGCGCACAAGCTGTTGTCGGCGGGGACCCTGCTCAACCCAGTCGAATTGAACAAGGTGCTCTCCGCCGTCGGGTCGGCCATCCAGACCGATCCGGGGCTGAATCTCCTCACGCTTGCGGCCCAGCTGCACGGCCTGACGGGCAGCAAGATCAACTCGGCGACGATTCCGATCAGCGGCACACCGACGATCACGGTCGACGGAACCGACGTGTCGATCGTGCAGGTGGACACCGCCGCGATGCCTGCGTTCATCCGCACGATCTCGGGCACACCGGACGCCTATGCCAAGGCGACCGCTGCCTCGCCGTCCAGCGTGAGCGTCACTGTGCTGAACGGCTCTGACACGAACGGAGTGGCCACCGAGGCGACGGCGACGTTGAAATCGGCCGGCTTCCGAGTCGGCACACCCGGCGACGGATCGACGCTGACGACCACGACGATCCGGTACCCGGCGGGCCAGGAGAGCCAGGCAAAGGCGGTTGCGGCATATCTGCCGGGAGTAGCGGTGCAGCAGACCGCGAGCGTGAAGACCGTCACCGTGGTGCTCGGCACCGATGGCATCATGCCGACCGCTCCGGGCAAGGGCGGTGGCTCGGGCGCTTCCTCGACATCGGCCCCGAGTTCGACGGCGCCGTCCGGCACGCACAGCTACAGCACGGCGACCTGCATCAACTGAGCGCCTCGGATCGGCGAAACGCCCAAGGCCTGTGCACAGTCGTCCGGTCGCACCATTGCGGTGGTCGAGCAGCGCACCTGTCGACAGTGCAAAAGCCATGCGAAACGCCGGCAGCTCAAGACCGCAGTGGCAAACTGGACAGATGATGCCGCCCGCTCCACAGGACGATCCGGCCGTGCTGCCGGACCTTTCCGACCTGCCGAACCTTTCCGACCTGCTGGGCACCGCGCGGGTCGTCTCTCTGCCGATGACCACGCGATTCCGCGGCATCACGATGCGCGAGGCGCTGCTGGTCGAGGGTCCGGCCGGCTGGAGCGAGTTCTCACCGTTCGTCGAATACGCGGATGCGGAGGCGGCAGCATGGCTGGCAGCCACGATCGACTTCGGATGGGCGTCGCCCACGCAGCCTGTGCCGGCACAGCCATCCGCACCGTCGCCCGCACCCCCATCCGCACAGCCATCCGCACCGGCATCCGGTGCAGCGCTGCGGGAGCGCATTCCAGTCAACGCGACCGTGCCCGCGGTTCCCGCGGACCAGGCCGCCGGCATCCTGGCCCGATTCCCTGGTTGCCGCACCGCCAAGGTCAAAGTGGCCGATGCCGGGCAGAGCCTGGCCGATGACGTCGCCCGCGTGCGTGCGGTGCGGGACGCGCTCGGGCCGGGCGGACGCATCCGCGTCGACGCGAACGGGCTGTGGAACGTGGACGAGGCCGAGCACGCCATCCACGCTCTGGCCCCATACGACCTCGAATACGTCGAACAGCCGTGCGCGAGCGTCGAAGAGCTTGCCGAAATCCGCAAACGCACGAAATACCTGGGTGTGCCGATCGCGGCCGACGAGAGCGTGCGCAAGGCGAGCGATCCGCTGGCCGTGGCCAAGGCCCGCGCCGCCGACCTCATCGTGATCAAAGCGCAGCCGCTCGGCGGCATCCGGGCAGCTCTGCGCGTCGTTGCGGATGCCGGACTGCCCGCCGTCGTCTCGAGTGCGCTGGACACCTCGGTCGGACTGGCGATGGGCGCGTATCTTGCGGCGGCGCTTCCCGACCTGGACTACGACTGCGGGTTGGGCACGGCTGCGCTGCTCGCCGCGGACGTGACGACAGAACCGCTCCTGCCCGAGAACGGGTCCATCCCGGTGCGACGGGTGATTCCGGATGCCGCGCTGCTGACCCGGTTCGCCGCGGACTCCGAGCGCCGCGACTGGTGGTTGGCGCGGCTTGCCAGATGCTATCGGGTCCTCTCGGCCAGCGGAGACGCCCCTGAGATCGGCTGATGTCCGGTAGAAGTCGTTCTCGAGCGCCTTGTGCGACTTCAGGTTCTGATAGAGCGCACAGCCGAGTCGAGAATGAGATGCCGACCTGCCTTCTTACGGTTGCGGGACGAGGCTCTGCCGCGCCCACGCCGGCAGCAGGTCGCCGTGTGCGGCGACCATCGCGTCGCACAGCTCCCAGATCTGGTCGACGGTGAGGCTCGCGGCGGCGTTCGGGTCGAGCATGGCGGCCTGTCGGATCGCCCGTGGATCCTCGGTGAGTGCGGCGTGGACGGTGAGGTCCACGACGTTCAGGTAGCCACGGTTCAACGCCGCGCACTGCGGCGGCAGGTCGCCCATGAACCACGGGTGCACGCCGCGCTCGTCGACGGATGCCGTCACCTCGACCGGCGCTCCGGTCGGCAGGTTCGTGATGAGCCCGGTGTTGGCGGTGTTGACCTGGATGTGCCGTTGCGTGCCGGTCACGACGCTGTGGATGACTTGCGGCGCATATTCGGCCGCTTCGGTGTCGAACTCGATCTCTGCGCCCGCGGCCAGGGCTTTCTTGGTCGCCTCGAATGTCGCGACGTTGTTCTCGCTGATTCCGATGTACGCATTGATCGGCAAGCGGAGCCGCTCGATCTCTGCCGTGTTCTTCAGGTACCAGGCGACGTACTCGCTGGAGTGCTCGCTGGTCTCGGTGGGGTAGTAGCCGAGCCGACGGTACATGTCCACGCGAACGCGTCGACGCAACTCGGGGTCGGTGCGGATCTTCTCGTCCAGCAATGGATACAGGTCCTCCCCATTGCGTTCCATCGACAGCACCCACGCCTGGTGATTGACGCCGGCCGAGCGCCACGACACCTCTTCGTGCGGAACGCCCATCACTTCGCTGAGCCCCACGATCGTCCAGAACACGGAATGGCACAGGCCGAACGCCTTCACCTGCGGCGCGACCTTCGACAGGTAGCCGACGTTCATCGCCATCGGGTTCGTGTAGTTCAGCAGCAGCGCGTCCGGGGCAAGCTCGCGGATGTCTGTGGCAAGCCCGTGCAGAAGCGGGAAGGTGCGCAGTCCGCGGAAGATCGCGCCGATTCCAAGGGTGTCTGCGATGGTCTGCCGCAGGCCGAAGCGGGCGGGGACCTCGAAGTCGGTCTTGGTGGCGGCTAACCCGCCCACCTGCACCATGTTCACCACGAAGCGCGCACCCTCGATGGCTTCCCGGCGATCCAGGTGCGTATTGATCGTCGGATGGGCGCCGAGCTGGCGCGCGACGGACTCCGCGACGCCGCGCGCCGTGTTCAGTCGTGTCTCGTCGATGTCGTGCAGCCGGAACTCGGAGTCCGCCAACTCCGGATAGCTCAGGATGTCGGCCACCAGGTCGCGGGTGAACTCGACGCTTCCCGCGCCGATGAAACAAATGGTGGTCATGTCTACTCCGTTGTCCTGTCGTTGTGGCCTATTGGCCATTGCCATGTCCGTTCACGACGTGGCGGCGGATGAGGGTGTTGTTGTTACCGCGGACGAGTTCTCCTGATTGCGTTGGAAGTACGCTTCGAGGTCGGCGTTCAGTGGTTCAACGACCCGCGGAGTGGAGCCGTCGCGCAGCGATTCGGTCGCGGCCGCTGCCGCGGCGACTGCGTAGCGTGCACCGACGGGAGTGGCTTCGGCGGCCGAACCGAATCGAACGAAGTCGAGAAACTCTTGCATCGTGAGCCGGTCGGCATCGTTGTGACCGTCATGGTCACCCGCGATCGGGTAACTGCGATCACCCTTCGGGTCGAAGGTGGTGCGGGAGTTCCAGACGCGCACGACGCCGCCGCCCGAGTCGCCGAAGTTCTCCAGGCGACCCTCAGTGCCTATCACGGTGTAGTTGCGCCAATAGTCAGGTGTGAAGTGGCACTGTTGATAGCTGGCGAGCACCCCGGACTCGAGGCGCATCAGCATCATCGAGGTGTCTTCGACATCGACTACCGGGTTGAGCCCTACCTGGTCCAGGGGTGGCCAGTTGTCCAGCGAGAACCAGTCGGGCATCAGCTGGCTCGACCGGTCTGCCCGGTCGACGATATCGCCATAGAGGGTGAGATCGCCCATTGCGACGACGTCGCGGGTGTACGACCCGGCGAGCCAATGGATCACGTCGAGGTCGTGCGCGCCTTTCTGCAGCAGGAGCCCGTTCGAGCGGGCCCGGTCAGCGTGCCAGTCCTTGAAATAGTAGTCGCCGCCGTTGCCGACGAAGTGCCGGCACCAGATGGCTTTCACCTCACCGATCTCGCCGCGGGCGATGATTTCGCGCATCAGGCGCACGACGGCCATGTGACGCATGTTGTGGCCGACGTAGAGTCGAGAGCCGGTCGCCTGAGCGACCTGGAGGACCTCGTCCGATGCCTGGGTTGTGACCGCTAGCGGTTTCTCGAGGTAGACGGCGATGCCGGCTCGCATCAGGTCGATCGCGATCGCGGCGTGTGTGTCGTCCGGGGTCGCGACGATCGCCGCGTCGACATCCGCTGAGGTCAGCGCGCGGTGATCGCTGAGGAACGCGACTCCGGCACCGAACAGCTCGGCCGCACGTGACCGCGCCTGCGGGTTCTTGTCCACAGCGGCAACCAGGCGTGCACCCAAGCCGGTCCGGTCGACCCAGGTCGCGATCGCGCTGCGCATTCCCACACCGACCACGGCGACGCGCAGATCGTGATCCGAGACGAGGTCCTTCCCGAGCGATCCGACCGGTGGGCTCGGCTCAGGCGACCGACCACCCGGCATCGACCGCTCCGCGAGCCGGTCGACCTTATCGGCCAGCGATGTCCGTCGTGGCTGCGAATCCGGCACCGGCAGTGCACCGGCAGGAACGGTCAGCGTCGGCGCCTCAAGGGTGGAACTGCCTACCAGCCTCCGGGCCGCGAGATCGTGGGCGCGCAGAAGCGCGCCGATAGCGACACCTCGGTGGCCCAACGCCGTGGAAACGATCGTCGGCGGTGCGGTGCGCAGGACGGTGCGGCTCACCTGGGCGCGGATGCGGGTCAGCAGCGAGTCTTCCTGGCTTGTAAAGGCACCGCTGATGACGAGGAGGTCGGGGTCGATCACAACGCTGACCGTGGCAATGCCCTCGGCGATGCGCTGCACGTATTCCTCGACGACGGCTTCGGCCGCCTGATCGCCGCCGTCGGCGCGCTCCAACAGTGGCCGACGATCGATCTCGGGCGGCGAGACATCCTCGCGCAGTGCCGATCCGGACAGGCTGCCGAGCTCTCCGGCAGCAAAGTTGTGCCCGCGGTGCAGCCGTCCACCAAGGATCAATGCCGTGTTCACCGCCTCGCCGACGTTGACAAAGACGACATCATCCGCGAAACGAGCGACTCCCGATTGATGCTCGGCGACCGCGGCCATGTTGACATCGTTTTCGAGAACGACCGGAACACCCAACTGCCGTTCGATCCGGGAGGCGATGTCCACGCCGGACCAGGCAGGAACCCGGGTAGCCAGCATCACGTGTCCGCGATCGTCCACGATGCCGGTGACGGCCACGCCGACGCCGGCCAGCCTGGATCGGTCCACGCCGAGCGGCTGCAGCACCCGCTTGACGACCTCCCCGACGAGCTGGAGTCGGTCGAACGGATCGATGCCGTCTGGCACCGGCAGATCCACTGCATTGCGGATCTGCCCGACGAGATCGCTGACGATTGCGGTCACGGTGTGCACACCGAGGTCGATTCCCACGACGAACCGGAATTCCGCGTCGAGGACGAAACCGCGCGCCGGTCGGCCCGCCGTGCTGCGGCCGCTCACCGACTCGCGGCGTTCGGTCACGAGGCCGGCGTCGACCAGGTCGCCGAGAATCGCCGCGATGGTCGGCCGTGAAAGCCCCGTCGCCTTGGCGAGCTCGGTCAGCGTGAGCTCAGCAGCGGGGCGCAGCGCCCGGATGCATGCATCCAGGTTGCGCTGACGGATCGCCCCACTCTCCATCTCGGCGGATTCAGCCGGCTGTGACACGTGGACGCCTTCCAAGAATCGAATACGTAATGCTCCTCCATAACAATATCAATCAGGATAACTGATGTGTGAGAGAGTCAACCAAACACTACCAAACCATGGCTCTTATCTTCCTCGTTGGAGTGATTTATTTATGAAACCACGTTGACGGAATCAAATATGACGCTTATGCTCTGTGCTAACGGCGTCCCGGTCCGAATGAATCTACGGCCGCGACGTGGGCGCCAGTGAGTGCGGCAGGCGCCGCCGCATTCGCTGACTCCCGCCCGGGGCGCACAGCCGTGTATGTCACACATCCTCTTTCCCGGGTGCTCATCAAAGTCGATGCAATCAGACAGGAGACAGAACAATGAACCGCACGCTTACGAAAGCCCTCACCGTCGTTGCGGCTATCGGTACCGTGTCGCTCGTACTTACCGGGTGCTCTTCAGGGGCCGGCGGAAGTGGCGGCAAGCTCGACACCAAGGCGCCGGTCACTCTCACCTGGTGGACCGGCCAGACGGCGCAGGCCGAGAAGCTCTTGGTGCAACTGGCTGACGAGTTCCACAAGGACCACCCGAACGTCACCATCAAAGCCTCATCCGGCGCACCGACGACGGACGCTCTGCTGCAGAAGGTTTCGGCTGGGTTTGTCAGCGGCGACTATCCCGACATCTCATATGCGTTCGGCAGCTGGGCCGGTGAGCTCGCGTCAAGCGGAAAGATGCTCGACATCACGAAGCTGGTCGCCGAGCCGGCCGTCAAGTGGGACGAATTCCCGAAGTCGGGACGTGACACCGCAACCCCGAATGGCGAAGTCATCGGTTTTCCTGCGGTGATCGACAACCTCTCTCTGCTCTACAACAAGAAGCTGTTCGACGCCGCGGGCCTGTCGTATCCGACGAACGACTGGACCTGGGAGCAGTTCCGCGACGCGGCGAAGAAGCTGACCAACCCGTCGACGCAGACCTTCGGGACGGCGTATCCGGTCGATGGATCAGAGAACACGACGTGGCGGTTCTGGCCGCGACTGTGGCAGCACGGCGGGCAGATCCTCGACTCCTCCAACAAGAAGGCGGCATTCGATTCGCAGGCCGGGGTCGACGCGCTGGACTTCATGCGGACGATGGCCGTGACGGATAAGAGCGTGTACCTGGATCAGACCGGCCAGAAGTTCGAGCCATTGTTCATCTCCGGCCGGATCGGCATGATTCCCGACGGCCCATGGCTGCTATCCAGCCTCAAGCAGGCCAAGACCGACTACGGAGTGGCCTTCCTACCCGGAGTCGACGGCAACCACACGACCGTGTCCGGGCCTGACATCTGGGCTCTGTTCGACCACAAGGACGCCAACCGTTCCTATTGGTCATACCAGTTCGCCAAGTGGTTGACGGATGCGAAGCAGGATGCCCGATTCAACCTGGCGCTCGGCAACCTGCCCATGCGCCCGGCCGCCGAGGAGAACCTGCCCGAGTACCAAGAATTCCTCAAGACGTACCCGGGGGTGAAAGTCATGATCGCCAACTTCAAGAACGTGACCGAGACACGGCCGACCATTCAAGGCTATCCCGGCCTCTCCTCCGCCATCGGGAATGCGGTGGCGAGTGTGCTGCAGGGCAAGGGGACGAGCGCAGACGCGCTGAAGGCAGCGTCCGATGCTGCGGACAAAGCGCTCGCGAAGGGCTGACACGATGGCGACACAACTCGCCTTCGGCGGGAGGGCGCCGGTGACTCGGCGCTCTCCCGCTCGGAACAGACGATTGCTCCGGAGCACACTGGAGGGCTGGGGGTTCGTCGCTCCCGCAACCGTCATCATCCTGGGCCTGTCGATCTTTCCGGCGGGCTGGGCGTTCGTGCTGTCTCTGCAGAATTGGAACGGGTTCGCGCAGCCGACGTTCGTCGGCGGCGACAACTACGCACAGATGCTCGGCGACGCGGGCCTCTGGGATGCCGTCGGTCACACGCTGCTGTACACCGCACTGTTCGTGCCGGCCTCACTGCTGCTCGGGCTGTTTCTGGCGGTTGCACTGAATCGCAAGATCCGGTTCGTCGGCATCTACCGAACCGCCATCTTCGTGCCGTTCGTCGTGTCGGCGGCCACGACGGGTGTGTTGACCAACTACTTGTTCGATCCACAGTTCGGAATCGTCAACAACTTTCTGCGTGTGATCGGAATTCCGCCGCAGGGCTGGTTGACCGACCCGACCCAGGCGATGCTCGTCATTGCGATCATGTCGTTGTGGGGTTCCGCCGCGTTCACGACGGTGATCTATCTCGCAGCGCTGCAGGATGTTCCAAACGATCTCATCGAAGCGGCGACCGTGGACGGGGCCGGTCGTTGGCAGATCTTCTGGAGAGTGATCTGGCCCGAACTGACCCCCGTCACCGTCTTTGCTGGAATCTGGCAGGTCATCCAGGCGATCCAGCTGTTCGACCTCGTGTACACGACAACCCGTGGTGGTCCGCTGGATGCGACCAAGACGGTCGTGTACTACCTCTGGGACATGGCCTTCCACCAACTGCAATTCGGCTACGGCTCCGCCGTTGCGTACGGGCTGTTCGGAGTCACGCTGCTGATCACGATCGGCATCGTCGTGTACTCCCGTCGAAGCAAGGTCGAGGCGTTCTGATGGCACTCATCCGTACGACATCCGTCGCAGATCCCATCTCCCTGCCCACACGACAGCCGCGCCGGCGCGCCGGCAGGCGGTTCAGCCCGTGGCACCTGTTCCTGTTCCCGATCTCACTGATATTCGCGATTCCACTGCTGCAAATGTTCCTGGCAGCGCTGTCGCCGAGAGCAGAACTTCTGACCTTTCCGCCGCCGTTCATTCCGTCGCACCTGACCCTGAGCGGGTTCGAGCGACTGTTCGCGCAATCGGATGTTCTGCTCTGGCTCGGCAATACCGTGATCGTCTCGAGTGTGGCCATCGTCTCGAACATGGTCCTCTGTTCTCTCGCAGGCTATGGGTTCGCACGCCTGAAGTTCCAGGGACGCAACTTCGGCTTCCTCGGCATCGTCGCCACGATCATGATCCCAACCCAGGTGTTGATGATTCCGACCTATCTGCTGTTCTCACGGCTCGGCCTGGTGAACACGCTCGGCGCGGCGATCGTCCCCTGGCTGGCCACCGCGTTCGGCATCTTCCTGATGCGACAGTTCTTCCTGTCGCTTCCGGCAGAACTCGAGGAGGCTGCGCTGATCGATGGCTGCAGCCGTCTGCAGGTCTTCTTCCGAGTTGTGCTCCCGCTGGCCAAGCCCGCGCTCGCGACCCTCGCGATCTTCACCCTGCTCGGCGCCTGGAATGACCTGGTCTGGCCGCTGATCGCCATCAACAACACGGATGCCTTCACCCTGCAATTGGGCATCGCCAATTTCCAGGGTGCTCGCCGCACCGACTGGTCGTTGCTGATGGCCGGCAACGTCATCGCGACGTTGCCGCTGATCGTCTTCTTCACGATCGCGCAGAAGCAGTTCGTGGCGACGATGTCGTTCTCCGGCCTGAAAGGCTAGGGGCGTCACCGCATCGTCAGCCCCGAGCGAGGTCATCCTCATTGGCGATGTCGACAGTGTTTCCGTTTCAGGTGCAGGGTACCCTGCCGGCAGTTCTAGCTGCCGAGGCCGCTGTAGGAGTGGAGGCCGTGGAAGAAGATGTTGACGATGCCGAAGTTGAACATGACGGCGGAGAATCCGATGATCGCCAGCCAGGCGGAGCGGGAGCCACGCCAGCCACGGGTGGCCCGGGCGTGGATGTAGCCGGCGTAGATGACCCAGATGATGAATGTCCAGACCTCTTTGGTGTCCCAGCCCCAGTAGCGTCCCCAGGCCTTCTCCGCCCAGATCGCCCCGGCGATCAGGGTGAAGGTCCACAGGATGAACCCGACGATGTTCGTGCGGTAGGCCAGGTTCTCCAGCGCGGCCGCCCCCGGGATCGTGCCCAGGAACCGCAGACCCTGCGGCCGGCCGTCGGCGATCCGCGCCTCACGGCTGGTCTGCAACAGTTGCACCCCGGACAGGGCGAAACCGACCGCGAAGAACGCGGTGCCCAGGAACGCGACCGTGACGTGGATGACCAGCCAGTACGATTGCAACGCCGGCGGCAGCGGTGCGACCGGCACGTAATAGCTGACCGTGGCGATGCCCAGCAGCAGCAGCACCAGGCCGGTCATGAACGCGCCGAGGAAGCGCAGGTCGTAGCGGATGTTGACCAGCAGGAAGATCGCGATCATCAGCACGGTGCCCATGATGGAGAACTCCCACATGTCCGACCACGGCACCCGGCCGGCCGCCAGCCCGCGCAACACCACACCGGCCAGGTGGAACACGAAACCGAGGCTGGTCAGCACGAAGGCCACGCGCAGGCTGCGCGAGGTCTTCCGGCGACCCCAGCGGGCCTCCTCCTCGGCACGGCCGGTGCTGCGGGTCAAGGTCGTGGTAGCACCACCCGCACCGGCGACGCTGACGGTCTCAGTGCCGGCGGCTTCCGCACGGCGCCGGGCGGCGCTGGGAACCTCGGCACTCAGCGTCTTCCGAGCACCACGGTCAGCCAGATCCATCGCGAACGCCACAAACGCCAACGCGTAGATGCCCATCGCTGAATAAATGCACAGCACGGAGAACTGCGCCAAAGAATCGGTCACGAGGGTAAGCCTACGCTTTGGTTTGAGGGGATGTGCGTGGTGATGAGCGCCCGATGCTTGGCGGCGAGCGCGTCGACGGCGGCGTCCAGTCCCGGATCGTCTCCTCGGGCAAGGCCCGCGTACTCGATCCGCAGCGCGCCGTCCGGCTGGGCGATCGCCTTGACCCACATGCGCCGGCGTGGCACGAACAAAGAGGTCAACAGACCTCCGAGGATGAGGATGGCGAACACCAGCACCCAGGTCTGGGTGGGGTCGTGGTGCACATCGAGCGACGCGAATCGCTCGACGCTGTCCAGCGTCACCGTGCCCAATCCGCCCGGCAGCTGTTCGGTGGCGCCTGGCGTGAGCTGGATCGCGGCCTGCTTGGTGCCCGGGCCGTTGAGTTTCGTGAGCTTGTCCGTGTCCAAGGTGTAGACGGAGACCGCCGCACCGTTGTTGAACCCCAGGTCACCGGAGAACACCTGAAGTGTCAGCACCGGCTTTCTCAGCGCAGGGTAGGACGACGCCAACGCTCCGCTGCTCAGCTTCTGCGCGGTCGGGTAGAAGAAGCCGATCATGCCGAGTTGCTTCTTCAGCCCGTCGGGCACCTTGACGACCCCGAGTGAGGTGAGGTTGGTGTCCTGCGGGAGGAACGGCACGGAGTCCTGGAACACGATGTCACCGGCCGGATTGCGCACCGTGATCTTCGGCGCGTATCCGTTGCCCAGCAGGTAGATATTCGTTCCGCCGATCGCCAGCGGCTCGTTCACCTTGATCGTGCGCTGTGCGATGGCGCCGTCCGCGTTCTTCGTCGTGACGTGGGCCGTGTAGTCGAGGGGTAGCCCGATCGCGTTCGCGTTGGAATCCTCGTATCTGACATCGAGGCTGTTCAAGGTGACCGAATACGGTGTCAGGGCCGCCGTGTTCACGAACCGTCCCGGGCTGAACGAGTCGTAGTTCACCAGCGTGTTGACGAAAGTCTGGCCGGTCGTGACCACGCGCTGACCGGTGAAGCCGAATCCGCCACCGACTCCGACAGCGAGCAGCACGCCGAGCAGAGCGACATGGAACACCAGATTGCCGGTCTCACGAAGATAGCCGCGTTCCGCGGAGACGGATGCTTCGCCGTCCCGCTCGAAGGTGACCACTCGGTAACCAGAGCCCTTGAGGATGCGCCGCGCCTTCTCGATCACCTCGGTCAACGAGAGCGCAGAGCCCATCGTGGTCGCCTGGAACCCCGCCATCCGGTTCAGCCGCACCGGTGTGCGCGGAGGCTTGGCGCGCAGCGCATCCAGATGATGCTTGGTGCGCGGGATGACGCATCCGATCAGCGAGATGAACAGCAAGAGGTAGATCGCCGAAAACCAGACCGACGTATAGGTGTCGAAGACCTGCAGGCTCTTCAGGATCGGATACAGTTCCGGATGGTCGATCTTGTATTGTGCGACGCCGTTCGGGTCCGCGCTGGTCTGCGGCACCAGAGAACCGGGGATGGCCGCGACTGCGAGCAACAACAGCAGGAACAACGCGGTGCGCATGCTGGTGAGCTGACGCCAGATCCAACGCAGCCAGCCGACGAAGCCCAGCTTCGGCTGCGTGAGGTCGCCGCCGGGTTCGACGGCGTCGATGTGGTCAGATGGCCGGTCGGAAATAGGGAAGCACCCCCTGCAGTTGGATGATCCAGTAATTCCAGACACCGCTGACCATGAGCAAGCCGATCGCGATGAGCAGACCTCCCCCGATGAGGTTGACGGCACGGGTGTGTCGGCGCAGGAATGCGATGCCCCCGCTGGCCCAGCCGAAGCCGAGTGCGATCAACAGGAATGGGACGCCGAGGCCGAGTGCGTAGAACAGGGCGAGCAACGCGCCCTGCCAGGGCGAGCCACCGCTCAGGCTCAGTCCGGAGATCGCCGCGAGCGTCGGCCCGGTGCACGGGCTCCAACCGATGGCGAATACGATGCCGAGGACCGGGGCTCCGGCCAGCCCCATCGTCGGTCGCCAACTCGGTTTGAACGTGCGCTGCAGGAAGGTGAACTGTCCGACGAAGACCAGGCCGAGCAGGATCACGACGACGCCGGCGATGCGGGTGAGCAGGTCGCGCCATTCGATCAGCCAGAACCCGACCGCGCCCAGCAGGAATCCGGCGATCACGAAGACGGCAGCGAAGCCGAGCACGAACAGGGCCACCCCGAGCACCAGGCGGTTGCGGCCGCGTTTGTCGTCCTTCGCCGCGGCCGATCGGTCATCGGTGAATCCGCCGACGTACGCGAGGTAGCCCGGAACGAGCGGCAGGATGCACGGTGAGGCGAAGGAGACGAGCCCGGCCAGCAGCGCGATCGGAATCGCGATCAGAAGGGGGCCGGTGACGAGTGCGCCGACGTCGTTCACGACGCCGGACCCTCGGCTATCGCATCGCTGATCAGCGTGTCCAGCGTGGACGGCTGGTCATTGATCGGGCCTTCGATCCGTGCGGCGACGCGACCCTGTTTGTCGAGAACGAGAGTCGTCGGCGTGGCGTTCGGCCGCATCGAACCGCTGAAGGCGAGCTGCACGGAGCCACTCGCCGCGTCGAGCACCGACGGATAGGTGACCGAGAACGCCTTGTCGAACGAGATCACGTCGTGCGCGGAATCGCGGGTGTTGACACCGAGGAACACCGCACCTTTCCCCGCGTATTTCTGGCTGATCGTCTGCAGGTCCTTCGCTTCGATCCGGCACGGGCCGCACTGCGCGTACCAGAAATTCACGACCAGCACCTGCCCGCGGTAATCGGATGCTGCCACTTCGGCGCCCGACTGAGTCGTGCCGGTGAAGTTGATCGGGTTGCCGCGATCCGCGGCCTTGACCTCGGTGACGCCGCTGCCTGCGATGTAGTTCTTGTTACTGCCTGCCGCATACTGTGCGGCGAGCGCATCGTTGCTGCAGCCGGTCAGCGCGAGTGTGACGGCGAGAGCGCTGACGACGATCGCGGCGGTCCGCCGGTGCCTCGGCGGCCGACCGTGCGACGAGCCGCGCCCTGAGAACAAGCGCCCTGAGGACAAACGGTGGATCATCACACCGCTCCGATGTCGGTGGCACGCGCGGCGAGGAAAGCAGCAGGTTCGGAGTAACCGACTTCAACCAGGTTCTCACCATGACGTTCAAGGGTGGTCACACTGGACAGCGCGCAGCGGCGCTTGCGCGGATCGTGCATGAGCTGCTCCCCGGCGAGCACCCGATGAAGACACCAGATCGGCAGTTGATGGCCGACGAGCACGACATCGCCATCGGCGACTGAATCGAATGCTGCGGCGACGACCGCCCGCATCCGCTTCGCGATCGAGGAATACGCCTCGCCCCAGCTTGGCCGCACCGGGTTGACCAGCCATGGCCAGTTGATCGGATTCCGCAAAGCCTGGCTCATCACGGTGCCCTCGAAGTGATTGGCCGGTTCGATCAGCCGGGCATCGGTCGTGATCGGCAGTTCGAACGCCGCGGCGAATGGTGTCGCCGACTCCTGCGCGCGCTGTAACGGCGATGCGACCAGCGCGACGACCGGTCGTCTGCGTGACTTGATGTCGTCCGCGGCACACCGTGCCATCTTCTGACCGAGTTCGGAGAGCCGAAAACCGGGCAGCCTGCCATACAGGATGCCGCTGGGATTGTGCACTTCGCCGTGACGGACGAGGTGGACCTGGCTTGCTACCACGGCACCCAGTCTACGGAAGGCGCACTGGTGAATTCGCCGAGAGCCCGGCGGCCCGCTCCACCGCGTAGGCTTGATGCCCGTGAGCGAACGCGTATTGGTCAAGAACCTGGCAGCCCTTCCCGACGGGCCCGTCACAGTGAGCGGCTGGGTCGACACCGTGCGCGATCAGAAGAAGGTGCAGTTCGTCGTGCTGCGCGACGAGACCGGCGCCGTGCAACTGGTCAACCCGCGCACGACGCATGCTGATGGCACCGTCATCGCCGACGAGCCCGCCACCACGATCTCGGCGCTCGCGCAGGGGACGTTCGTCACCGCATCCGGAACGCTCAAACACGACGAACGGGTCAAGCTCGGCGGTATCGAGGTGAAGCTGACCGACCTGACGGTCACGGCCGAGGCCATCGCCGAGACGCCGATCGCGGCGGACAGCTCCCTCGACAAGCGGATGGACTGGCGGTTCCTGGACCTGCGGCATCCGAAGCAGAATCTGATCTTCCGGGTGCAGACCACCTTCGAGCATGCGTTGCGCACCTACTGGATCGACCACGAATTCATCGAGCTGCACACGCCGAAGCTGATGGCCAGCCCGAGCGAATCCCGCGCCGAACTGTTCTCGCTCGACTACTTCGACACGACGGCCTACCTGGCGCAGAGCCCGCAGAACTTCAAGCAGATGGCGCAAGCGGCCGGCTTCGGCAAGGTGTTCGAGATCGCCGACGCCTTTCGCGCTGACCCCTCGTTCACGAGCCGTCACGCAACAGAGTTCACCAGTGTCGACAGCGAGATCAGCTGGATCGACAGCCACGAAGACGTCATGGCGCTGCACGAGGAGCTGCTGGTCGCCGGGTTCGCGGCCGTCAAGGACAAGCACGGCGCCGAGATCCAGGAACTGTTCGGCGTCGAGGTGACGGTGCCGGCCAGGCCGTTCCCGCGCATCCCGCTGGCCGAGGCCAGACAGATCGTCGCAGCCCGCGGTTATCAGGTGCAGCGCGCAGACGAGGATATGGACGCGGAGGGCGAGCGCCAGATCTCGGCATATGTGAGGGAGACCTACGAGCACGAGTTCGTGTTCCTGACCGACTATGCAGCGAGCATCCGCCCGTACTATCACATGCGTCACGACGACGACCCGTCGCTGACCAAGAGTTATGACCTGATCTTCAACGGCACCGAGATCTCCACCGGCGCACAGCGCGAGCACCGGGTCGACGTGCTGACCGCGCAGGCAGTCGACAAGGGGCTTGACCCGGCCGAACTCGAGGACTATCTGAACTTCTTCCGCTACGGCGTTCCGCCGCACGGCGGGTTCGGCATGGGGCTGGCCCGCGTTCTCATGCTGATGCTGCACGAAGCGTCGATCCGCGAGGTCACGTATCTGTTCCGCGGCCCGACGCGGTTGACCCCGTAACCCCACGATGGTCGAGTAGCGAGCGCCAGCGAGCGTATCGAGACTTCGTTCCCCGGTCTCGATACGCTCGTTGGTCTCGATACGGCCGCGGGCGGCCTACTCGACCCGCCGCCTCACTACTCGACCAGCGGCAGCTCACTCGAAGGCATCCGGCGGGTAGTAGTTGATCCGTGACGTCCAGCCGTGCGGCAACAGCACGGGCAGGTACTCGGCCTCCGCCGCCGCTGTCGCGAACGACACGTCCACCCACTCGCGCCAGCGCCCGTCCTCCATCCGCTGCACCGTTGCCTGCCAGAGAACTCCGGGGCTCTGTTTCGCCTGCAACCGCAGTTGGATGCCGACCGCCCGCCTCCGCTTCAGCAACGACAGCAGTCCGCGGTAGACGACGGTGCGTTCCACATCCGCGAACCACGGGCGCAGGCTGCGCACGAGCACGTCGGCGTTCCAGACGATCGTCGTCGGAAAACCGGTGCGGGACTGGTAGATGTCCACCGCGATGACGCCAGGCACCCGGCGCAGCGTCGTGCGCAGGGTGCCGCGGGTGACACCGTGCTCCACGGTCGCGTGCAGATAAACCGGCACCGCGGCGCGCGGATGGTCGGCACCGACTCGGGTCGCCGCATAGTCGCGCAGCGTCTGGCCCGGACCGAAGAACTCCAGCGCGCCGTCGCAGTATGCCTCCCCGTGCAGATAGCGCCGTACCCTCTCATCCGGTGGATCGTCTTCGATCGATCCGGCGGTCTCCGCGTAGCTCGGCGAATAGTGGGTGGACGCGATCCGATACCCGTGCGGCAGCGGCGGGCCCGCCTTCACGGTGACCCACTCCGGAGCATCCGGCGCTGTGCCTGACCAAACCGGGTTCTGCCGGCCCTCCATCCGCGGAACCGAGTCGAGAATGTGCTCGATCGACAGCACGCGGATGGCGGGATCGATCCGGTCCCGCCCGATCGGCGAACCCGCCGTGATCAGATGCGACACGGTGAACTCGTGCTCGCGCGCACATTCCGCGAGCTGCCCCGCGACCATCCCACCCAGGCTGAACCCGGCCGCGAGCACCCGGTCCTGCTTCTGCACTCCGGCCATCCGCATCGCCTGGCAGACCGCGCGGGTGAGGGTCGTCTGCTGCAGCGACAGCGCGACGATATCGGCCGTGATGTCGTTGGGCGCCTGTCCTGACCGCGGATGCCAGCTGCGCGTGCTCGGCATCTGCACGATCCAACGCCGGATGCCGTCCCGTCCCGTTCGCGAGACAATGCGGATGACCGCGCATTCGGCCCGATCATCCAGATCGGGGTCGCCCATGTCGTCGATCTCGCCCTGGCTGATGAGAAGTTCGCGCAGCCCGCGGATCTCGGTGCGACGCATCGCCGCAGCGGCCAGGCCGGGGAGGCCGAGCACGTCGGGGAACGGGCCCAACTCGAGCGTGCCGAAGTGGGTGGGGTGGCTCCAGTGCCGCGCCTTCGGGGCGAAGCGGCGCGAGGCATCCTGATCGCGCCACCAGGTGAGGAAGTCCGCGCGTTGCGGAAAATGTGTGGCCAGGAATTCGTCGTAGTCGACCACTGCCACATCATGGCCGTCCTCGAAATAGCCGCGACGCCGACCGAGCCCGATCAGCTTGCGTTCCAGAGCCGGCAGGGAGAAGACGGCGAGATAGGGCCGAGCGCGCAGGCTGGGAACCACCAGCCCGGCAACACTCGCCGACAGCGCCAGCGGCACGAGCAGAAAGCCTGCGACGCGCGCAGTGGTGCCGACCAGCCGGGGAAGCGTCGACAGGAAGGAATCGTTCAGCACGGTGGAGCGAGCGCGCCGGTACACCGGCGGGTGCAGGACGAACGGGTACGGCCGCGAGCGCAGCCGGGTCACGGCGAACCAGATCCAGCCCCAGGCCCAGGCGAGCAGCCAGATCGCGCCCCGCACCAGCCACGCGACCAGCGCGATCACGACGAGAGCCATGCCCAGCACCAATGCGACGGTGGCCGCGATGACCAATCCGGCACCAAGCGCAATCCAGCCGATCGCGCTACGCGGGTGGCGCACCCACGGCGGCAGCTGCGGGGCCGCTGGAAGCGCGTGCGGCATCTGCCCCTCAACCATGGGCCCAGCTTATCGACCGGCCACCATACCGGCCCGCCGGCCCGTGGAGCGTCCGGCTTGTCGACGGGTGACTTCTCGGTCGTCTGGGCTGTTCGCGCCGATCAGTCGCCCGGGCCGCCGCTCGGCTTCTTGAAGCGACGGCCCGCGCCGCTCCACCACCCGGCCAACCATCCGGTGAGCCGCTCCGGCTTCCGCAGTCGCACCTGGGTCGGCAGTGTCCAGCCGAATTGCCGGGCCAGCAGCGACAGTGCCGCGCCGCTCAGGATGGCAACGACCGACCCGACCGTGGGAAAGCCGAGCGAACTGAGAATGACCATCTCGATGCTTGCCACCAGAGCGCTGGTCGCATAGAGCGTGTTCCCGCCGAACACGGTCGGCACCTTCATCAACAGAACGTCGCGCACCATGCCGCCACCGATCGCCGTCGTCATGCCGAGCACGATCGCCGGCAACCAGCCGAGACCGGCAAGCAAACCTTTCTGCACGCCGACGGCCGCCCAACAGCCGACGGCGAGCGCATCGAGCAGGACCAGCATCCGGTTGGAGATCTTGCCGGTGAACGGGATGAAGAACGCCACAACGGCCCCGACGATGGCAACACCGAGATAGACCGGGTCCGCCAACGCCACCGGGGTACCGCGCTGCAACAGCGTGTCGCGAATCAGCCCGCCGCCGAGCCCCGAGAGGATCGCCAGGATGATGAAACCGACGAGGTCGAGGCGTGCGAACCGTGCCGCGATGCCACCCAGGATCGCATTCGCCAGCACGCCGGCGAGATCGACGATCTGAATGGCCTGACTGAGCGAGATGTCGGGCGATGCCATGCGTTCCCCTTCTGAAAGCTCACGATAGCAACGCATACGGACCCCGTCCGCCCACAGTGCGGCGTGGCCGGTCGAACGCGACGCGCGGTGTGCGCGTCGAGGCTACTCGCCGAGCAGTTGCGCGATGCGGTAGTCGACGGCCAGCCGCGAACCCACGACCGAGCGGATGTACGCGGCCACTTTCAGATGCTCCGGATGCGTCGCATAGCGACCCAGCGCATCCTCGTCGTCGAAATCCGCCGTGAGCACGACATCGGCATTGTCGCCCGGCTTCAGCACATTGACGCCGACCTCGAGCGAGCGGAGGTCGGAGATCTGCGACGGCAGCGTGTGCAGCAGCCGGCTGATCTCGGCCGCCTGCTCTGCTCGGGTTGCGTCGTCCTGCGCGGCAAGCTTCCAGGCGACGATGTGGCGGATGGTCATCTGCGCTCCTCCAGAGTTGCGTTCAGGGCCGCCCTCAGGCGGTCCGCGTCGACTCGCCAGTATGTGTGAACGGTGCCGTCGATCACGATCACCGGGATCTCTTCCGCATATCGCTCGTGCAGGGCCGGGTCGTCGAGGATCGAGAGTTCCACAAGGTGCCGGTCGACGGCCTCCGGGTCGAATTCCTCGAGGACGCGAGTGACGACCTCGCGCGCATCGTCACAGAGATGGCAGCCGGGTTTGCCGATCATGGTCAGTTGAACGGGAGGCACGCGACCAGCCTACGACCCGTGCCCGATCGGTCGGACACAACCCGGCCGCACGCAACCCGGCCGCACATCACCGCTGCTCGCACAACTGGCGCTCACACAACCAGTGCTCGCACAACCGGTGCTCGCACAACAAAAAACGTCAGGACCACTTCGGGTCCCGACGCTCCCTGAGTGAGCAGCCGCTCGGCGGGTGAGCAGCGTTGCTGTTTACTTCTTGTTGCGACGCTGGTGGCGTGTCTTACGAAGAAGCTTGCGATGCTTCTTCTTCGCCATACGCTTGCGGCGCTTCTTGATAACGGAACCCACGGACACCTCACAAAGATCAAGTGTGTGCCGTGCAACGTGCTGACGGCACCGAGGGCCAAGTCTAGCGCACCGGCACGCACCCTGAGAAAACCCGCGGCCTCGTGGCAGCCGCACGGTCGCACCGCTCCGCTGATCGAGTAACGCGGCACGAGTGTATCGAGACCACCGACGGAGTCTCGATACATTCGCTGACGCTCCTCACTCGACCAACAGACGGCTCACTCGTCAGTGCGGGCGACGCTTCTTTCCGGTGACCAGGAGCGCGGCGTTGGTCACGCGATGGCTCGTGTCGGCGAAAACCTTTCCCACGGTGCTGGCGAACTCCCGGGTCTCGTCGGCCAGCGCTGCACCGAACAGCTCTTCGCCGGGGGCGAAGCCGACGCTGAGGAAGGGGAACAGCCAGTCCTCGATCGCTTCGAGGGGCTCCGGATCGAGGTGGTAATAGCGGTGCTGCCCTTCCTCGCGCACGAGCACGAGACCGGCGTCGCGCAGCACCTTCAGATGCTTCGACACCGTGGGCTGGCTCAATTCGAGAGTCGACACGATCTCCGACACGCTGATCTCGCCGCCGCCTTGGGCGAGCGATGCGTCGAGCACAACCCGCAGGATGTCGCGCCTGGTCGCATCCGCAACGATGTCAAAGATGTCTGCCATTCCTCAAGGGTAGTCATTCGTCCGCTCAAGTACCATGACAACGCAGTACGCGGGGGATATGCTCGCCAGGGATCACGTCATGAGGGGTACCGAATGCGGGCGACGAAGGCACCACGGTTGATGCCGACCACCTGGTGGGGCCGTGTGCGTGAAGGCGTGAACGTGTTCGCCGGCCACAGCCCGTCACGCTTCGCCATCGTCGTGTTCACGGCACTCATCCTCGTGTTCACCCTGTTGTTCTCGATGCCGATCGCGACAGTGGCCCGCAGCACCACGCCGCTCGCCGACGCACTGTTCACGGCGGTCTCAGTCATCTGCGTCACCGGCCTGTCGACGGTGGACATGGCGACGCACTGGTCCGGTTTCGGGCACGTTCTGGTGTACGTCGGCGTGCAGATCGGTGCCGTCGGCGTGCTGACACTCGCGTCCATTCTCGGCATGTTCATCTCGCGCCGGCTCGGGCTTCGCGCCAAACTGATCGCGGCGAGCGACAGCAACCCGTCACGCGTGCACGGCGGACCGGTGGCCGAGGGGCAAGCGGTCCGGCTCGGAGAGATCGGCAATCTGCTGGTGACCGTCGCACTCAGCGTCGTCGTGATCGAGAGCGCAGTGGCGGTTGTCCTGTTTCCGCGGATCTTGGCGCACGGTTTCCCGCTCGGCGAAGGCATCCTGAACAGCTTCTACTACTCGGCGATGGCGTTCACGAACACCGGGTTCGCGCCGAATGCCGAGGGGCTCGCTCCGTTCGCGACCGACTATGTCTTTCTCGGCGCGCTGATGGTGGGCGTGTTCTGCGGAGCGATCGGTTTTCCGGTGATCTACGCGATAATGCAGAATCTGCGTCGCAGACGCGGCCATCGCCGCTGGTCGGTGCACGTGAAGCTGACGGTGGTAACGTTTGCGATCCTGTTCCTGGTCGGCGCCGTGATGTACTACCTGCTCGAGCAGGACAACCCGAAGACATTCGGCGGGCTCAACCCCGGCGACGTGGTCTTCCAGTCGCTCTTCCTGTCCGCGATGACCCGATCGGCCGGATTCTCCACATTCGACATGAGTCAGATGCACGGGTCGAGCCTGCTCATCACGGACATGTTGATGTTCATCGGCGGCGGCTCTGCGTCAACGGCGGGCGGGATCAAGGTGACCACGCTCGCCGTGCTGTTCCTCGCGGCGTTCGCCGAGGCGCGCGGCGTCGAGCCGATGGAGGCGTTCCGGCGTCGCGTCCCCGTCGACGTCCTGCGCGTTGCGGTCAGCGTCGTGCTCTGGGGGGCGTCGATCGTCGCCGTCTCGAGCATTCTGGTGGTGCACATCACGAATGCGCCGCTGGACGACGTGTTGTTCGACGTCATCAGCGCATTCGCGACCTGCGGCCTGTCCACGGGCGTGACCGAGCACGCGCCGGATGCGGCCGTGTACGTGCTGGCTGCCACCATGTTCCTCGGGCGCGTTGGTACAGTGACACTCGCCGCTGCGCTTGCACAGCAGCATCGCCGTCAGCTGTACCAGCATCCAGAAGAGAGGCCGATCGTTGGTTGATCGCAGCAGGGTTGATCGCAGCAGAGTCGATCGAATGCGGCACGACGCGCCTGTTCTCGTGATCGGCCTGGGCCGGTTCGGCGCCGGCACGGCCGGCAAGCTGGCCCGGCTCGACCGCGAGGTGCTGGCCGTCGATGCAGACGCGCTGCTGGTGCAGAAGTGGGCGGATCGAGTCACCCACACGGTTCAGGCGGATGCCCGCTCGATCGACGCACTGCGGCAGATCGGCGGGCAGGATTTCTCGGTCGCCGTCGTTGCTGTGGGCTCCTCGATCGAAGCCAGCGTGCTGATCACCGCCAATCTGGTCGACCTGAAGATCCCGCAGATCTGGGCGAAGGCGATTTCGCAGTCTCATGGCAAGATCCTGGAGCGGATCGGCGCCAACCACGTGATCTACCCGGAGGCAGAGGCCGGCGAACGCGTCGCCCACCTCGTCTCGGGGCGGATGCTCGACTTCATCGAGTTCGATGACGACTTCGCCCTCGTGAAGATGTATCCGCCGAAGGCGATCCGCGGTCGCGCGCTGTCGCAGACCGAGGTGCGCAGCAAATTCCGCATCACCGTCGTCGGTGTGAAATCGCCCGGCAAGCCGTTCACCTATGCCGCGGCCGACACCGTGTTGTCCGACCACGATCTCGTCATCGTCTCCGGTACAGAAGGCGATATCGAACGTTTCGCCTCGCTCGACGACTGAATCCGGTGCGGCTTCGGCACCCGGGCGGCGGCGGCGCATGCCTGTCTCAGATGGACGGCTGGGATGTCGCAGACGGCTCCGCGACGCTGTGCGGACGGGTGATGCGATGGGCAACCAGCCGAGCATTCTTCCCGTGTGTCGCGGTGACGACCATGATGACCTTCGAGCCGGCGGCGAAGCTCGACCGGGTGGCCGGATGCGATGCCGTACCGAACACCGTCTTCGCCGTGATCACAACCGTCGCCGTGCGACCCTGCGCCGTGGTCACCTTCCAAGTGTCCGCTCCGATCGAATCGATCGCGGCATGAACGACGTGCCGCTTCGCCGCCGCAACGGTGCGGCCGCCACGAGCACCCGGCTTGGCGGTCGCGATCGAGTGCTGAGCCGCGGGGGCCGCGGCAGACGCATTCGCATTTCCTGTTACGGCCGCACTCACCCCCCACGCTGTTCCGGCGGAAACGATGAGTATCGCGACCACTGCGCCCGCGATGGTCCAACCGAGCCAGCGGGACCGCGTCGACGATGTACCCGACGGTGCCTGGGACGCCACGGCGGCCTGCTGCACGGGCGCCCGTTGCGCGGGCCGTTGCGCAGGCGTCTGCTGCACGGGCGTGAGCGGGAGAGTCGGATATTGCCCGGTCGGTTGCGCGTCGGCCGTGTGAGCGGATGTCGCGGCCGAACGATCCGGAGCCGAGGTGTCTTCTGTGTTCTCATCAGCCATGCGATTAGCACAGCATGGCAAGATCAGGCGTTCGACAGGCGATTGTTCGAGGAATGTAAAATCGGCAGTTCAATCCGAAAGCACGCGCCGCCCTCCGCCGCGGCACTCGCGGCGACGGTACCGCCGAGGTTGGCGACAAGCCGAGCGGCGATCGACAACCCCAATCCTGTGCCCACCGGGCGCACGCCGCGGTAGCGATCGTTCAGAACGCCGCGCTCGAACGCGACCTGGCGATCCTCCTCACTGAGTCCTGGTCCACTGTCACGCACCTCGAGTCGCGCGCTCCCCGCCTGCTCAGCGACGGCGATCACCACGATGCCGCCGACCGGGGTGACGCGCAGTGCGTTCTCGACGAGCCCGTCGATGATCTGGCGCACGCGCATCGCATCCGTTCGCACCACGATGCCGGCGTCCGGCGTCTCCACCCGCAAGTCGACTCCGACCTGGCGGCATCGGGCTCGCCACGCACCGGCGGCGGCACCGACGAGGTCGAGCAGTTGCACGTCACCGAGTTCGATCCCGAAGTCATCGGCTTCCAGCCGCGCCAATTCGAGCAGGTCGGCCACAAACCGGTCGAGTCGAGCCGCTTCAGCAACCAACGTCTGGCCGACGGCAGCGGTCTCGTCTGCTTCGATGATCCCTTCGGCGAGCGCTTGTGCGTAGCCGCGCACCGCGGTGAGCGGTGTGCGAATTTCATGTGAGACCGCCATCAGGAACTCCCGCTGCCGGGCCTCGCTTGCCGCCAGTGCGGCGTCCAAACCGCCCAGTGCGCGGCTCACGTCGTCGATCTCGGCGATGGTGTGCTCTTCAAGCGGAACACCACGCTGCCCGAGTGCCATCCGACGCGCCGATGCGGCCGTACGGACAAGCGGGCGCGCAATACGCCGGGCGAGAAGCACCCCCGCGAGGATGCCGGCCAGTAGCCCGGCCACAAGAGCGAGCACCGTCCAGGGCACGAAACCCGCGCCGGCCGCACGAATGTCGGCTATCGCACGCACGCCGACCACAGCACCGCCTCCGGGCCGCGGCACCGCCTCGACCACGACCGATTCCCCACCAGAATCACGGATGAGAGATACTTTGCGTCCGGCGAGCACGCGTGTGGCATCCGCTCCGCTCACGAATCGCGCAGCGGCACCGGTTACGGCGCCATCGGGCGCGATCAGCGCGAAACGACCGCCGCCGGGATCGATCGTCCGCGCGTCGCGGGCCAGCACACGCGCAGTCACAAGCGGTTGCGTGCTCAACGTCACCACTTCGGCACGGAGCTGCGCGCGGGCGTCATTGACGATCGTGGCTTGGATCAACTGCACAGACACAAGAGCGCTGATCACGACGGAGATCAGCGCGACGGTGATCGTGACGAGCACGATGCGCCCGGTGAGCGAGCGCAACCAGGACGGCATCCGCCTCACGTCAGGTCCTCGTCACGGATGCGACGTAGCCGACCCCGCGCATCGTGCGAATCGGACTGGCCGCCCCGAGTTTGACACGCAACTGCGCCACGTGCACATCGACGGTCCTGCTGCCGCTGTAGTCGGCGACGCCCCACACGAGCGAGAGCAGTTGCTCCCGCGTGAATACGCGCTCCGGCTGGGAAAGCAAGCGGTCGAGAAGGTCGAATTCGGTGGCGGTCAACTCGATCGGCGCTCCGTGTGCCGTGACGGTTCGACTGACCGGGTCGAGCGTCACCTGTCCGAGGCGACGAACGGGCGCGTCCCTCCCCGGCGCGCTGCGCCGAACGAGCCCCTTCACGCGCGCGACGAGTTCGCGCGGCGAGAACGGCTTCGTGACATAGTCATCCGCGCCGAGTTCCAGGCCGACGACACGATCGATCTCATCGTCGCGCGCGGTCACGAAGATCACCGGTGTCCAGTCGCCGTCCGCACGCAGCGCGCGGCACACCTCGATTCCGTCGAGATCGGGCAATCCGACGTCGAGGATGACCACCGCTGGACGCAACCGGCGAATCGCGGCAAGCCCGGCGTGACCACTCGCCTCGGCGTGCACGGTGAAGCCCGCGCGCTGCAAATACAGTCGCTGCAACTGCACGATCGCCGGCTCGTCTTCGACGATGACGACCAGCCCCTTGTCTTCAGCCACGACATCATCCAACCCGCGGATGCCCTCCCGCGGCTATGAACCGGCTGCGAGTTCTCGTGCTCTGACCAGCGCAGCATCCGTCGCCCGGTCGAACAGGCCCTTGAGATCTGCGGACTCGAGCACGGCAACCGCGCGCTCGGTCGTTCCCTTCGGGCTCGTCACCTGGATGCGCAGTTCGCGAGGCGTGCTCTCGGAGTGTGCGAGTAACTCGGACGCGCCAAGGAAGGTTCCATTGACCAATCGTGCCGCCTGCTCCGGGCTGAAACCCTTGTCGATCGCGGTGGCCGTCAACTGTTCGATCAGGTAGAACACGTAGGCAGGGCCCGAACCGGAGATCGTGCTGAGAGCATCCAGTTGGTTCTCGGGCACCTCGATCACTTCGCCGACCGTCTCGAACAGGGCACGTGCGAGCGCAAGATCCCCCTCACTCGAGCGGCTGCCGGCGCTGATTCCGGTCACCGCGCGCCCGACGATCGCCGGGGTGTTCGGCATCGAACGCACCACGACGACGGATGTCGGCAGCGCCGCCTCGAACGTCGCCGCCGTCACGCCGGCCGCCACGCTGATCACGAGCGCGCCGGGCGCGATGGCATCCGCGATCTCAGCGAGCAGGTCGGGAACCATCGCCGGCTTCACTGCGACGAGCACGATACCGGCCCCTTGGACCGCACGCCGATTGGCCTGTGCGTCATCGGCGGTCGCGTACGCGGTCACCCCCGGCAGGCCGGCGAGCTCGGCCGCCTTCGCGGCGCTTCGGTTCGTCACGCGGATGCCGCCGTCGACCAGGGTCCCCGGCTTCAGCAGCCCGCTCAGAATGGCCTTGCCCATCGATCCGGCGCCGAGGATCGCAATTGTGGGCAAGCTCGCTGCGTGGTCAACACTCATGCGATCAGCCTATTCACCGGACGGGTCGGCCCTGCGCGCATGCAATACATTTGTGCAGAGAGTATCTGTGCAGAGAACTACGGAGAGCTACGGAGTGACAACGCCGCTTGACCAGCCTGCGCTTGACCAGCCTGTGCCTGACCAGCCTGTGCTTGACCCTCCTGGCCTGGCCGTTGATTCGCCCGATCTTCTCGTGCATCTGCGCGCCGGCGGCGTCAGCGTTCTGTTGGATCTGCGCGGTGGGCTGCTGCCCGCGATCGTGCACTGGGGTGGCGAGCTGGGAGAGCTGACCGCCGACGATGCGCTCGCGCTGACGATCGCCAATGTGGCGCCGTTGGTCAATAACGTCGTCGACGAACCGATACGACTCGCGCTGCTGCCTGAGCAGCACACCGGTTGGACCGGACGCCCCGGGCTGTCCGGCAGTCGCGCGGGCGGTGCGTGGTCGCCATGGTTCCGCACGACGTCACTCACGGTCGAACCGGCGAGCGCTGAGCCGCACACGCTACATGACACCGGGCTGCACGACGCGGCCCTGCACGACGCGACCCTACACGACGCGACGGCGGCGCACCAGGCTGACGCGCTGCACGACTGTCCGCCTCAACGCGTGCGTTTCGTCAGTGTGGACGGCGGCGCACACCTGTCGATCGAGACGGCCGACGCCGTCGCGCAGCTGAGTTTGCGACTCGAATTGGAACTCGTGCCATCGGGCTTGCTCCGCACGCGGGCCACGATCACCAACGATGGCGATGACTATCAGTTGGAGGAGCTCTCCCTCGCGCTGCCGCTGCCCCCGCGCGCGCGGGAGATCCTCGATTTCGCCGGCCGGTGGAGCAAGGAGCGCGCGCCGCAGCGCCGCGAGCTCACCGTCGGCACGCACCTGCGCGAAGGACGCCACGGCCGCACCGGCGCGGACTCCGCGACTGTTCTCACCGTCGGAACACCCGGTTTCGGTTTCGCTGCCGGTGAGGTCTGGGGCTTGCACGTCGGTTTCAGCGGCAACCACCGGCACTATGCCGAGCGGTTGAGCACCGGCGATCAGGTGCTCGGCGGCGGCGAGCTGCTGCTACCCGGTGAGGTGTGCCTGCGCACAGGCGAAAGCTATACCGGGCCCTGGCTGTACGGCTCATACGGCGTCGGGCTCGACGAGCAGGCGCAGCGCTTCCACCGCTATCTGCGCGCCCGGCCGCAGCATCCGCATTCGCCGCGTCCGGTCACGCTCAACGTGTGGGAGGCCGTCTATTTCGACCACGACCTCGCCCGGCTGACCGCACTGGCCGACCGCGCCGCGACCCTCGGAGTCGAGCGTTTCGTGCTCGACGATGGGTGGTTCCGCCACCGCCGCAACGACAGGGCGGGGCTCGGCGACTGGTACGTCGACGAAACGGTGTGGCCGACCGGGCTCAGCCCGCTGGTCGACCATGTGCGCACCCTCGGCATGCAGTTCGGGCTGTGGTTCGAACCGGAGATGGTGAACTTCGATTCGGATCTGGCCCGCGCGCATCCGGATTGGGTGATGCAGACCGGCGACCGCATCCCGGTGCCGTCACGTCACCAACAGGTGCTCAACTTGGGCCTTCCGGATGCGTTCGCCTACATTCTCGAACGGATGACCGCGATCCTCACCGAATACGACATCCCGTACATCAAATGGGACCACAACCGCGATCTCGTGGACGCCGGGACGACTCCCGAGGGCGAACCCGGCGTGCACGCGCAGACGCTCGCCACCTACCACCTGATGGATGAGCTGAAGCGTCGCTTCCCGGGGCTCGAGATCGAATCGTGCTCGTCCGGCGGCGCGCGTGTCGATCTCGGCGTGCTCGAACGCACCGACCGGGTGTGGGTGTCCGACTGCATCGACCCGCTGGAACGGCAGCAGATGAACCGCTGGAGTGCACAATTGCTGCCGGTGGAGCTGCTCGGTTCCCACGTTGCATCCGGTCGATCGCACACCACCGGGCGTGTGCACGACCTGGGCTTCCGCGCGGGAACCGCACTGTTCGGCCACTTCGGCATCGAGTGGGATCTGACGAAGGCCACTGACGTCGAATTCGCCCAGTTGGCTGAGTGGATCAGGTTGTACAAGGCGCAGCGGTCGTTGTTGCACTCCGGTGACCTCGTGCGGATGGATGAGAGTGATCCCGCACTGTGGATCAGTGGCGTCGTATCGGCGGACCGCTCGCACGCGCTGTTCTCGCTGGCGTATCTCACTCTGCCTGTCGCGTTGCCGCTCGGCCGATTCACCCTCCGCGGTCTGGACCCCGATCGGCGCTATCTGGTGAAGCCGCTGACGATCGGCGGCACGTCACACGGCTATCGTGTGCCAGCCTGGTTCGAGGCTCTGGATGCCGCCGCTGCGCCACAGGGAACGGTGCTGTCAGGCCGGGCGCTGGCTTCCGTCGGGCTGCAGGCACCCGCCTCGTATCCGGAGCGGGTCTGGCTGCTGGAGCTGACCGCGGTCGACTGACGCAGCCCAAAGAGGCCGCGCACACCGCGCATTCGGACCTGAATACCCGCCGACTACTTCACCGCGCCGGCGGTAAGTCCACGGACGAAGTATCGCTGCAAAGACAGGAACACGATCAGCGGAACAATGACCACGATGAACGACCCAGCTGCCACGAGATTCCATCCTTGGTTGTACTGACCGAGCAAACCGAGCAAACCCTGTTGGAGCACCGGATTGGCATTGCCGATGAAGATGTAGGCGACAAGGTAGTCGTTCCAGACCCACATGAACTGGAAGATCGCGAACGACGCAAGCGCCGGAATAGACATCGGGATCACGAGACGCCAGAAGATCTGGAAATGCGAAGCCCCGTCGACACGTGCCGCTTCGATGAGGGCGTTGGGCAATGTCGACATGAAATTGCGCAGAATGAAAATACACAATGGAAGCGCGAACGATGCGTGAACGATCCACGCTGCCGGAAAGGTGCCGGTGATCTGGATGCCGGTAAACGATGTGATGGCTTTGTAAACCTGCAGAACAGGAATCAGCGAAATCTGTACCGGCACGACGAGCAAGCCGATGATCATGGCAAAGTAGGCCTCTTTGCCACGGAACTCGAAGAATGTGAACGCGTATGCGGCGAATGCCGCGAACATCAAGGGCAGCACGGTGGCCGGAACTGCGACGGCGATACTGTTCAGGAATTCACTGCCCAGGCTCTGCCCGGTTCCACTTCCCGAGCCCGAGAGGGCATCCGAGTAGTTAGCGATGGTCCACGGTGTCTTCGCGAGATTCGCGAACACGGTCCACCATCCTGTCGACTGAGCGTCGGTCGTGGTGCGGAAGCTGGTGACCAGTAGGCCGAACATCGGAAGAAGCCACAGCACGGCGACGACACCGAGAATCACGGTCAGGACCGGTCGGCGATTCCGTTCCGAACCGTGAGTCGAGACCGGTCGCGATTTCCGCGTCCGCCGTGCTTTTGCGGCAGTTGAGGCCTCAGCGGTGTCCGGAGTCGTGAGGTCAGGGGAAAGAATCTTGGTCATCGGAGCGCCTCCTGCTCACGGTACGTGCGGATCTGGTAGACGATCACCGGGACGACCGCGATGATCAAGATGACGACCACCGCCGAGGCCTTGCCCGGGTTGTTGAACGCGAAGAACTGGTTGTAGAACTCCATGCCGAGCACGTTCGTGTTGAACTGACCGCTGGTCATTGCAAACACGATGTCGAAGATCTTCATGGTGGTGATGAGCACGGTTATGAACACCGCGACGATCGTGGTCCGGATCTGAGGCACCACCACGCGCATGAACGTCTGTCGTTCGCTCGCTCCATCGATACGTGCCGCCTCGATCGTCTCTTCGGGGACCGATTTGATGGCAGCGGACAGCAGCACCATGGCGAAGCCGGCATTGAGCCAGATGACAACTGCCATGATCAGGAAGCTATTGGAGTGCGCAAACTCAGTCTGAAGCCATGCGATCGGATCGGCTTTGGTGAGGCTGGTCCAGATGGCATTGAGAAGGCCGATCTGCGGTTGGCCCGGAGCGTTGTATGCATAGACGAACGACCAGATGCTGGCGGCGGCAATGAAACTTATCGACATCGGCAGGAAAATGATTGACTTGAAAGTCTTCTCACGCTTGGGACCGAGGCGATCTGCCAGCGTCGCGACCAGCAGGCCGATCAACACTGTGACGCCGGGAACCACGATGATCCACAGCAGGTTGTTCAGAAGCGTCTGAAGGAAGCTCGCGCTGGTGAAGAGCTGCACGTAATTCGTCAAACCGCCGAAAGACTGCAGGCCGTACTGGTCGGTCTTCAGGAAGCTTTCGTAGATCGTGAGAAATGTCGGAATCAGCAAGAACACGACGAGAAGAAGAAGCACCGGTCCGAGGAATACGTACGGGAGCAGTCGCTTATTCCACCTGGTGTTGGTCTTGGCGACGATGAGGTTGAGGCCGAGATAGACCAGAAACGAAACTGCAAGCCCGCCGACAACCGACGCAATGACACTGATGATCTGCACGAAATAACCACCTGACAACGTTGTGAGGAATGATGCGAGAGACGAAGGCGAGCGTTTCCGGCCATGATGACCGGCAAGCAGCGGCCGGCAGGATGGACGGGCGGCCGCTGCTCAGGCGGTTCAGTTAGTCGGCCATGACGCGTCGATCGCTTTCAATGCTTGATCAAGCGTGATCGAGCCGGCCGTCCACTCAGTCAGATTGGTCCATTCGGTACCGGCTCCGACAGCACCCGGCATCTGGTCGGAAGCATCGAAGCCGAAGACCTTCGCACTGGACACAGCCTTTGAAGCGATCGACTGAAATGGGCTGGAGTAGTTGCTCGTGTCGTAGTTGTTGTGGGGCGACAGCGCCGCCGTCCACTTCTTGTCGTACCCGTTCGTACCGAAATTGCCTACCAGGTAGGACATAACTTCCTTCACCGCCGCATTGTTCTTGAAAGCACCGGCAATGTCACCCCCACCAAGCGTTCCCGAGGTCGTGGCCCCCTGCGGCGTCGGCAAGACAAACGCATTCACATCCGCCGTCGAGCCCGAGTTCACCGAATCCTGAATGGCCTGCGGGAAGAAGCTCGTGATGAACGTACCCTGACGCATCATGAAGCACTGCCCGGCCGCCTTGCCGCCGCTGATGAACAGGTTGTTGCCCGCTGCGCCAAAGTCCGTCGACGCCATAGCCTTGCCCCCGCCATTGACCGCGCCCGGTGCGAAGATCATGGATTCGACTTTGGCAGCCGCCTTTTTGACCAGCGGCGAGTCGAACAGGACCTTGTGGTTGATCCAATCGTTGTACTGGGTCAAGCCGCCGTACCGCAGAACGTACTCTTCAAGCCAGTCTGTCATCGGCCAACCATTCGAGCCTTGCGAGGCAATCCCGACACACCAGGGATAGCCGGATCCATCAGCGATGATCTCGGCCTGGAGCGCGCTCAGTTCGGCATCCGTCGTCGGAACTGTATAACCTGCTGCCGCGAACGCCTTCGGGTTGTACCAAACCAGCGACTTGACGTTGATGTTGTACGGAAGGCCGTAGGTCTTGCCGTTCACCTTGGCGATGTCCGGGATTCCCTGAGGCTCGTCGGAAGTGATCTTCTTCACATTCACGAGGTCGTCAAGCGGCACCAGTCCCTGACTGATCAGTGACTTGAGGATGCCTGGCTGCGGGAAGATCGCGATATCCGGCGCCTGACCACCCTTGACCTGGGTGATGATCGACGTTTGGAAGTTATTGCTGCCGTTGTACTTGACGGTGATGCCCTTGCCCTTCGCCCAGACATTCAGGTCATCTTGGAACGCCGTCCCCTGCGCGCCCGTGAAGGCGCCGGAGATGGTCACGGTTCCGGAAGCTTTCGCTCCGCTGTCGGAACCGCTTCCTCCCGAGGAACACCCGGTAATCGCCAGCGCCGACCCAAGCAAAATCACGGCAGCAATGCTTGCCTTTTTGCGAAGCAACATCACTTCGACCTTTCTAAAGGAAAACGGTTTACAAAATCGATTTTGTTCTTCTGAAGATAGACCTTGATTCGCGCGCATCACAGGGGTAGTCGATAACGGATCGGTAACGATGGGAGACGTATCTCCCCGAACATCTATCCCGCTGAAGCGGGAACGGTACGGACGCGAAGCTCCGCAAACGGAACCGGATCGGACAACCGTCCTACGAATTCGCCCTTGCGGTAGTTTTCGAAAGCAAGGAATTGCCACGCGCCACAGCGGTCCTGGATGACCCGGCCTGAATACAACGATTCATCGGTCAGCCTCCGGGCGTTCTCAAGGTGAAACGGGCCGAGCGGGCCGTCCGCTTCCGCCATCCACACGCCCCCGCCCGCATCCGTGTCGCGCCGCCATGGGGCCAACTCGGCACGGAGACAGCTGAACAGAACCAACCAGCGCCCGTCGATCTCGACGACCTGGGGAACCTCGAGCTGACCGAAGCCATGACCGGCGCCAGTGACAGGCGGCTGAACCTCCCACTGCAGCAAGTCCGGAGAAGTGACGTGCCCGATGATCCCCGTCTCGGTGGGCTCGCCCGAAGGGGCGCGAGCAGTGATCAGCATGTGCCATTGCCCGCCCGAGCTGAATACCCAGGGATCACGGAACGGCTCGTCTGGACCGTCGGCGCCCGTGGCGTACCAGCGCGGGTCAGCAGCGGCGATGACCGCCGGCGATTTTCTCCAGTGCATCAAATCGGTGGATGTCGCGACCATTACCCGTTGCGCAGTTGGCACAGGATCGTCGCTGCACCCGGTGAAGAACAGATGCCACTCGCCGTCATCTGCCTGGACGATGCTCCCGGTCCAGGTCGCGACGTCGTCCGCGCTCGGCGTGTCCGAACGCACGAGCGCGTCTGAGACCCGCGTCCACGTGACGAGATCCGTCGAGACAGCATGGCCGATCGATGCTCGACGATGGCGGCGCGACTCTTCTCCCAGGGCACGGGAGGCGAATAAGAAGAACAGGTGATATTCGGTGCCGGTGTCGGCCAGCCAAAAATCCCACGTCCAAGAATCCGGTAGTTCGAGCATCGTCGGCTAACCCAGACGCGGCGCGACAGAACCGCGCTCAATCAGCGAACAGGTCAACTTCACTTCCGGCGGCGGGGCGAGAGACACCGGTTCGGTAATCATTGCTGAAAGCTGCTCGATTGCCCATCGGCCCATCTCGTAGTGAGGCAGGCCCACAGTGGTCAGCCCAGGCTGCAACTGAGCGGCAATCACCTCCAGATTGTCGACACCAACCACCGACACGTCCGCAGGTACCCTGAGGTTTCGCTCTGCCGCCACTTGATACACCCCCATTGCCATCGCGTCGTTGAAGGCGAACACCGCGGTGAGTTGCGGGACCCGCGTCAGCGCCTCGGCAAAGCTCTCCCGTCCTGCGCGAGCGCTTGCCGGGGCATCCGCGTACGTTTCGATTGGATCGAGTCCGTGCTCTGCCATCGCCTTGCGGTAGCCGGCCCGTCGACCGTCTGTGCCAGGCCCAGGCGCCTTGATCGTGAGATGAACAATGCGCCGATGGCCGGCATCGATAAGCCGCTCGGTCGCCTTCTTCCCGATCTGTTGTTCGTCCGGGACTACCGACGGGAAAACACCGTCAGGATCCACCGCATCCACGATCACGGTGGGGAGTTCACGGAGCCGCGGGGGCAGTTTTACGAGCACATGCGACATACGGGCGTAGATGATCGCATCAACCTGCTGAGCGAGCAGAGATGCGATCTGCTGATTCTCGACCGCCTCGTCGCGATTCGAGTTCACGAGCATCAGCAACATGCCACGCTGGGCGGCCGCATCCTGAGCTCCGAGCACAATTCGGCCGGCAAACGGCGTCGTCGCAATCTCATCGCTGACCAGTCCGATCACGCCGGTACGCTGCAAACGCAGTGCACTGGCGATGCGGTTGGGCGCGTAACCCAGATCCGTGGCCACTCGCTGGACACGCTCGCGAGTCTTAGCACTGAGATTGCCCTGGCCACTGAGCGCATGCGACACGGTCGTGACGGATACACCAGCGGCCTTCGCCACATCGGAGATCCCGACTCGCTTAGCCATGGTCCTCGAACTCCAAGTGTCGGAATTTTCTTCATCGGGCGTGAGGCATACCGCAACTATCCGGCCACCCTCGCAAAACCATATCACTAAATCGATTTTCTAATGCGAGTCGGGCGCTGTTCGCGTATCAGCGATCCGCCGACCGGCTCAGTGCTGTCGCGCTGCCACAGTCAACAGGCCGCCACGGTCCACAGGATGGATGGCCGCGCGCCGCGGACGGGCCCACCGGTCTGGGCTGTCAATAGGATTGGACCATGAGCTCATCGGGTGGGAGCAGAGCGATCATCGCGGCGTTCGCCGCGAACCTCGGCATCGCGGCGACGAAACTGATCGCCTGGGCGTTCTCCGGCTCGTCGTCGATGCTCGCGGAAGGCGTGCACTCTCTGGCAGACTCCGGCAACCAATTGCTGCTCCTGCTCGGCGGCCGCAAGGCGAAGAGGGCGGCCGACAGCGAGCATCCGTTCGGCTATGGCCGCGAACGCTATGTGTATGCCTTCGTCGTCTCGATCATCCTGTTCTCCGTCGGCGGCGTCTTTTCGCTGTACGAGGGGGTCGGAAAGCTCGGCAACCCGCATCCGATCGAGGTGTGGTGGCTGCCGCTGCCGGTTCTCGTGATTGCGATCGGCATGGAGAGTTTCTCGCTGCGCACCGCCGCGCACGAGTCGAAACCGCACAAGGGCGATGAGTCGTGGTTCCGCTTCGTCCGTCGCGCGAAGGCGCCCGAGTTGCCTGTCGTGCTGCTCGAGGACGTCGCCGCACTGATCGGCCTGGTCTTCGCGCTGATCGGCGTCGGCTTGAGCATCATCACGCAGGACGGAATCTGGGACGCGATCGGCACCATCCTGATCGGCCTGCTGTTGGTGGCCGTCGCGATCATCCTCGGAATCGAAACCAAGAGCCTACTCGTCGGCGAGGGCGCCAACGATGCGGATGTCGCCGCGATCCAGGCCGCGATCACATCCGGCGAGAACGCTCCACGCATCATCCACATGAAAACCCTCTATCTCGGGCCGGACGAGCTCATGGTCGCCGCCAAACTGGGGATGCCGAGCGATCATCGGCTGCGTGCCATCGCGGTGGAGACGAATGCGATCGAGGCGCGGATCCGCGAGGCGGTGCCCGCCGCGCGCGTCATCTACATCGAACCGGATGTCTACGTCGACCCGAACGACACGAACCCGACGACCGACGCGATCGTCATCAAGGGCATCGACTGACCGCCGCGCGGTGGAGCTCAGGCAAGCGCGTCAGCGATTGCGCGACCCTTGTCGCCAGCGAGCCTGCGAGCGATGGGTGGCGGTGGAGCTCAGGAGAGGGAAGGCCGACGAGCGGCGAAGAACTCCTCGAGAAGCGCTGCACAGGCATCCGCCTCGACTCCGGCGATGACCTCGACTCGATGATTCAGGCGCCGATCACGCAAGACGTCGTAAACGCTGCCGACCGCACCGGCTTTCTCATCCCACGCGCCGAAGACGACACGCGGAACCCGTGCGGCCACGATCGCACCAGCGCACATCACGCACGGTTCCAGCGTCACCACCAGCGTCGTGCCCGTCAGTTGCCAGCCTCCTGTCGCGTGCGCGGCGGCGCGCAACGCGACGATCTCAGCGTGCCCTGTCGGGTCGTGCCGTTTCTCGCGCTCGTTGCGTCCCGTTCCGATCACGTGACCCGCCGCATCCAGAACCAGGGCCGCAACCGGGACGTCCCCGGTCGCGACGGCGAGCCGCGCGTCGGCGAGCGCCCGCAGCATCCACTCATGCTGTTCCCGCGGATCAGAAAGCGACAGACCAGACAGCGACACAGCACCCCTCCGCGTCCCAGAATCGTGCATCGTTGGCGGATGGCGCATCCGCTAGATTGAGCCTATGCGAGTGCACGTTGCCGACCACCCACTGATCACCCACAAACTGACGGTACTGCGCAACCGCGACACCGCATCGGCGACGTTTCGGGCACTCACCGAAGAACTGGTCACGCTGCTCGCATACGAGGCGACGCGCAGCGTGCGGATCACCCCGGTCGAGATCGACACTCCGGTGGCCCACACGACGGGAGTCACCCTGAGCGATCCGAAGCCGCTTGTCGTGCCGATTCTGCGCGCCGGCCTCGGGATGCTCGAGGGCATGGTCAAACTCGTGCCGAGCGCCGAAGTCGGTTTTCTCGGCATGGTGCGCGACGAAGAGACCCTTCAGCCGACCACGTATGCGGAGCGACTGCCCGACGACCTCTCCGACCGGCAGTGCTTCGTGCTCGACCCGATGCTGGCCACGGGTGGTTCCCTCGGAGCGGCGATCGAATTCCTGTTCAAGCGAGGCGCCGTCGACGTGACCGCCGTCTGCATTCTGGGCGCGCCAGAGGGCATCGCCGCGGTCGAAAAGCTCACGGAGGGCCGGGATGTCACGCTCGTTCTCGGTGCCGTCGATGAACGCCTGAATGAGCACGGCTACATCGTGCCCGGCCTCGGGGACGCCGGCGACCGACTCTACGGAACCGTTTGAGCCATCGCGTATGCGGCTGCGGCGCGCGCTCGCGGCGGCGTCACCGCCGGTCACAATTTGCAGGGCTTTTTCACAGTCGGCAATGTTCAAACTTGTGGTCGAGTAGCGAGGTAAAGACGGTGGTCGAGTAGCGAGGTACGAGCGTATCGAGACCCGTATCGAGACCCGTATCAACACCTCATTGCGGGATCTCGATACGCCTGCTCACTGCGCTCGCGGGCCACTCGACCAACGGGATGATGCAACTCGATGATTGTGAAAAGGCCCCGCACAATTTGACATCGGACGACGCAACGCGGTTTACTGTGAAACATGACTGACAATTCGCGCTCCTTGACCTCCTTTGAGGCCCCTGGGGATGCCGGCATGATGATGGCCGGCTGCGAGCGTGTCATGTGTTGTCGAATGTGTCGCTGATCTGACGACCTTTCGCCGAACCCTCGCCCCGCAGCGTATCTGATTTCGCATCGGACGAGCGGTTCCCCGGATGCCCGATCTCGGCATCCGCACCGGTTTTCTCCGGTCACAACACCCTCTCGAATTCGCGCCACTGCGATTGCCGCCAACCCGCCGCAATCTGAACCGGATTCAGCCACAGCGCGGCCCGCATCCTCGCCACAGGCCCGCACCTCCGCAAAGGATCCTCCAGATGTCTCTCGCAACCCTCGACCCGTTCAGCACCTCCCCGATCAACTCCCCTGACTCCTCGACCGGCGACTCCCTCGTCGGTAGGGGCGTCGCCAATCACGCAGCGCTCCGTCACGCAGCACACCCTCGTCCGGTGCATCCGGCGCGTCAGCCGAACCCGGTGACGCCGCTGCCCGTGCAGAAGCGCGCAACATCGGTTCGTCCCGTGGATCGCCCCGAGTCGATCACCCCGAGCACACCCACCGCCCCGGCCCGCCTCCGTGCCGTCCCCGGCGGCACCCAGGCCCGCGGATTCGTGCTCTACGTCGGAATGGACGAGGCGAAGGCGGCAGCGGCAGGCACTGATCTCGGTCGAATCGTCGAGGCCCTCAAGCGGCTGACCGCCGAACTCGCTCCCGGCTCGGAAACCTACGCCGCCGTCGCCCTGGCCCCGGAGGGCGCGGGTGGTCGCGACGTCGACGTCGTGCGTCTGGCGCTCCAAGACCCGGCAGCCGTTGCGCGGCACCGCCACCTCGAAGAGGACGACGATGAGGATCGCGCCCTCAGCGGCGTCGTCGTAGACATCTCCCGTAAGCGCCTCGTGCTCGACAACCAGACCGTCGGCCTCACCTACAAGGAATTCGAACTGCTGCAGTACCTCGTGCTGCGCGAGGGGCGCACGATCGACCGTGCAGAACTCATCTCTTCGTTGTGGTCGTCCAGGGACGAGGAGGAGATCCCGAACGAGCGCACCATCGACGTGCACGTGCGCAGACTGCGCGCGAAGCTCGGCCGCTACGAAGACATCGTGCGCACCGTGCGCGGCGTCGGCTACCGTTTCGATCGGCACGCGGATGTCGTGATCCGGCACGCGAGCGCGCCCAGCCCCGACGTCTTCTGATCTCAACCGATTCATTCCACCTCCGAGTCGCACCTGCCTCCGCGGTTTTTTCCTGGTCAGGATAAAGATGCTTTTCTGAGCCAAGTGGGCTATGGTCGTCGGAAGCACGCCAACTGACAAAGGGAAGCGGAGTGGAAATGGCTGGAAAATCGCCTCGAGGAGACCGGACGAAAAAGGCCGCGCAGCTGTCGTTGAAGGACAAGCGGGCGCAGAAGCGCGAGAAGGCGGAGACCACCTTCATCAAACAGCGCAAGGGACACTGATAACCCGGCCGAACGGGCCTCTTGCCCAGGTGAGAGGCCCGTTGCCGTGCTCGGCAATAGACTTGCACCGAAGGCGGGGCGAACAGACCAGATGGCGAGATGGCGTAGGCGGAACCGGCCACGACACGCTCGCAGATGAGCCAGGCTTTCGCAAGCGGAATCCCGGTCAATCGCCGCGGTGTCGCGCTGATGGCCTCGGCGCACGTCGCCGACGATCTGTACCAAGGAGTGGTGCCCGCTCTCCTTCCGTTCCTGGTGGCGGAGCGTGGGTACAGCTATGCGGCGGTCGCCGGGTTGACGCTGGCCGCAACCGTGTTGTCCTCCGTCGTCCAGCCCGCTTTCGGCTGGTTGGGTGACCGCAAGCCACGCCGCTGGATGATCCCCGCAGGCATGCTCACCGCCGCAGTAGGCGTGGGACTGGCGGGATTGTCACCGTCTTACGTCGTCACGTGGCTGCTGGTCGCGCTATCCGGGCTCGGTATCGCCGCGTTCCATCCAGAGGCAGCGCGCGCGGCCAGACAGGCATCCGGAGACAGCAATCGAGCGATGAGCGTCTTCGCGCTCGGTGGCAACGTCGGTTTTGCGCTCGGCTCTCTGATCGCCACACCGCTGTTGCTGGTCACCGGGCTCGACGGCACGGCGCTCCTTGTGCTTCCCGCGTTGATGATGGCCTCGATCCTGATCACCAAGTTGCGCATCGTGCTGGATGGCCACACGGCCGAAAAGCGGCGCCCGACGGCCGTGGTCGGCGACGACAACTGGCCGGCCTTCCTGCGCTTGACCGCGATCGTCGTCGTGCGCTCGATCGTGTTCTTCGGGCTGACCTCGTTCTTGGCGTTGTATTTCATCCACAGCCTCGACGCGACGGCGTTCGAGGGCGGGGCTGCTCTCACATTGTTCTTGATCGCGGGCGCGGGTGGAACGCTGGTCGGCGGTTGGTTAGCCGATCGGTTCGGGCGACTGCTCAGCATCCGAATCGGCTTTGCCTTGACGGTTCCGGCGATGGCGGGCATCGTGCTGGCGTCGAGTTGGCCCGTGGCGATGGTGTTCGTCGGCATCACCGGAGTGGCCATCTTCATTCCATTCGCGGTGTTCGTGATTCTCGGACAGGACTATCTACCGCATCGCATCGGCACCGCCAGCGGTGTGACCGTTGGGCTCGCCGTCTCGATCGGCGGGCTTTTCACGCCGGTGCTCGGTTGGCTCGCCGACTCGGTCGGGCTGCAGCTCGCCCTGGGCGTCTTGATCGCTCTGCCGATCGTCGCGCTCATTCTGACGGCGCTGCTGCGGGATCCGCGCCGCGAGCATCGCCATCCGCGCCCGGCCGGTGACACGACGGCGGAAGCGGCTGAGGAGGGCGCCCTGTGACACTGATTCCGCCGGTGATACTTTCCTCGGCGTGCCATGATGCAAGTGCGATCAAGCGGCATCGTCGAGGTCAGGCAGTCTGTAGCATGCTTTGCCGCCGAGTCGTGGCTGCTGGTCGGAGTCCACGTGGCGTGGCGGGGTGAACCATACTTGGCTTCGGTCGCCGACGCGGATGGTCCAGCCATCGTTGTGCATCCGGGCATGACACGGTGGACAAAGCAGTACACCGTTAAGAAGATCGGCGTGACGATCGCTTCGATCGCGGCCTTCACGGGTGCGGCGGACTCCGGGTCCAAATGTGCGGTCAGATGCGTCATCCCGTGTCGATCCTGGCGCAGATACACGGCCCGATCGGCGCGGAGTTCCTCTTTTTCGGGGCGATGCCGTCTTGATCCAAGCGGGCCTCGGCCTCTCGGATCAGCCGGAACAACAAATCCAAGGGAATATCCGCGGCCCGTTCGGCCAAGAGGCGCTCCAACGCGTCGGCCTGAGCCGGGTCCGAGCGCCGGGCCACCCGATCCAACATCGTCGTGATCGCCGACGCCGCCGCCACACCGATCGTGCCCGCGGACAGCGCGCTGGCGACGTGCGGATGGACCGGTGGCAGCACCTCCCCGGTCAACGACTGCCGGGGAACGTCGAGCGACCTCTCCTGCGACCCGAGCCAGGACCGCTTCGGTGTCGCGCATCAGCCGGGCCAACGCATCCGTGGTATTCATCAACCCGGCGTTGCTCATGCGCTGTACATCGAACTGCACAGCTCCAGCCAACCCGGCAGCAGCCCCAAACAGCGCTGACGACACCGAGCGTCGGCAGGGCACCATCCCACGCCGCGCGCAACGCTTCGAGGTCGTCCTCGAGAAGTTGCGACGGCTGGTCCATACCTCCAATCTGTCACGCACCACCGGCATTCGAACCCCAGAACATCCGCGAAAACACGCGGATGCTGAACAGCTCCTGAACCGTTACTCAACCGTTATAATCGCGAGGCATGGAGGCCGGTCTACTGGGCTCAGGGAACGATCAAACCGTCCCGTCGGCTGCGCTTCAGCTGCCCGGTTCCCGAGGCGGCCGCCCGCGGCCGTCTCGAAGGGAAGGGAACAATCGAGCCGTGCCTTCGCCGTCGGCTGCGCTCAGCGAACGCGACGCGAGCGAATCTCAGCCCGTCCGACTTAGGCTGATCAGGTGGCCGCGTCGAACGATATCAAAGCACCGACAGCACCGGTGAACGTCACCGTGACCGGCGCGGGCGGCCAGATCGGCTACGCGCTGCTGTTCCGCATCGCGTCCGGTCAACTGCTCGGCCCGAGTACCCCGGTCGCACTCACACTGCTCGAGATACCACAGGGCATCGCCGCTGCCGACGGCACCGCGCTGGAGCTCGAGGACGGCGCCTTCCCGCTGCTCCGCTCCGTCGATGTGACGGATGACGCGATGCGCGCCTTCGACGGCGCCAACGTCGCACTTCTGGTCGGCGCTCGGCCGCGCGGCCCAGGCATGGAGCGCGCGGATCTCCTCGAGGCCAACGGTGCCATCTTCGGTCCGCAGGGCGCCGCGATCAACGCGGGGGCGGCATCCGACGTTCGGATACTCGTGGTCGGCAACCCGGCCAACACCAACGCGCTCATCGCGAGCGCTCACACTCCGGATGTGCCTGCCGACCGCTTCACCGCCATGACTCGGCTCGACCACAATCGTGCACTGGCGCAGCTCGCGACGAAACTGGGCGTGCGCGTCGGCGAGCTCGAGCGCGTCGCCATCTGGGGCAATCACTCGGCCAGTCAGTATCCGGATGTCTCACACGCCCTGGTCGACGGACGCCCCGTCATCGAGCTGGTCGACCATGCGTGGCTGATCGACGAGTTCATCCCGCGTGTCGCGAAGCGCGGTACCGAGATCATCCAGGTGCGTGGCTCGTCGAGTGCGGCATCCGCCGCCAGCGCCGCGATCGACCACGTCTTCGACTGGGTGAACGGAACCGGCGAGCGCTGGGCCTCTGCGGGGGTCGTCTCGGACGGATCCTACGGCGTGCCGGACGGCCTCATCTGCTCGTTCCCAGTGCGCGGAATCGACGGCATATGGCAGATCGTTCCCGGGCTGGAGATCGATGCGTTCTCATGCGAACGGATCGACGCATCCGTCGCCGAACTGCTCGAGGAGCGCGAAGCCGTGCGGGCGCTCGGCTTGATCTGAGCCGCGTCCCGTGAGGTGCGGACTTCTGCCGCTTCGCCTGGCGATAACTGACAGATGTCCGCACCTCACGAAAGGGCACGAAAGGGCAGAGGAGGGCGGGGAGAGGGCGCGGGGGAGGTGGACGCGGATCAGTGCTTCTTCGGCTTGAGGGACTTCTCGTCGATCGGCGCGGCGCCAGACAGGCGCAGGGCCCGATAGTAGTCGCGCGCCTCGTCCTGGCGCTCACGCTCGATCCCGCCGGCGATCGTCGAACGCAGGTGCTCGGGACCGTAGCCGAACGCATCCACCAGGTCGACGACGTGCGGGCGAAGCCGGGCGACCAAACGGTCGATATAAGCGCCGACCGCCTGCCCGCGCTGCGGTGAGAGACGACCGTGGATGAGGTACCAGGACAGGTGCTTCTCTATCACCGTCAACCCGAACAGGTCGTGCAACCAGGTGAGCACCTGTTTCGTGCCGTGATCGGTCACGCTCTCGAGTGCCTCGGTGAACGCTTCCCACTGCAGCAGTTCGCCGTGCGCACGCGCTGCCTCGATCAGCTCGTTCTGCTGTGAGTTGAACAGCGCGGCGCCTTGCGGCTTCGGCAGCTTGTTCGCATGCCGCAGCCGCATCGCGACCTCTGAGATCATCGTCTCGACGCGATCGGTCAGCAGCTCCCGCTGCGTGTTCGTGTCACGCAACTGGCCGACGGAGCGCGCCGTCGAGCCGAAGTCGGCGACGGTCTGGGCAAGACTGCGCAGCCCGGACCCGTTGTAGGCGCGATCCGCGGCGTGCGTGACGACGTAGCGGGCGAGGGCACCGGCATCCGCTTTGGCGAACTTGCGAGAGTAGTCGGTGAGCAGTCGCTTGGCGACCAGCTGGAGCAGCACGTTGTTGTCGCCCTCGAACGTCGCATAGACATCGAGGTCGGCACGCAGCCCGACCAGACGGTTTTCGGCCATGAAGCCCGCACCGCCACACGCCTCGCGCGCCTCCTGCAGTGTGTCGAGGGCGTGCCAGGTGGAAAGCGGCTTGAGCGCTGCCGCCAGGGTCTCGAGGTCTTGGCGATCATCGTCGGTGTTCGCCTTGCCGCTGAACACCTCCTCGAATTTGACCAGCAGCTTGTCGTGCGCGAAGACCTGCGCATACGTTGTTGCGAGGCGGGGGATCAGGCGGCGCTGGTGCCGCTGATAGTCGAGGATGACCTCCTCCTCCGTATCGCTGGCCGCATTGAACTGGCGGCGCTGACTGCCGTATCTGATCGCGATCGCCAAGCCCATCTCCGCGGCGATCGTCGCAGCGCCGTCGAGGGAGACGCGACCCTGCACCAGCGTTCCGAGCATCGTGAAGAACCGCCGACCGGAGCTGGCGATCGGGCTCGTGTATGTGCCGTCCTCGGCGACGTCGCCGTAGCGGTTCAGCAGGTCGGTGCGCGGGATGCGCACGTGATCGAAGCAGAGCCGGCCGTTGTCGATGCCGTTCAAGCCACCCTTGAGGCCGTCGTCCTTGCCGCTGACGCCCGGCAGGAATTCACCGTTGTCGCGCCGGATCGGCACGTAGAACGCGTGCACCCCGTGATTCACACCCCGGGTGATCAGCTGAGCGAAAACAACGCAGGCGCGACCGTCGACGGCCGCGTTGCCGAGGAACTCCTTCCACGCCGCCGCGAACGGAGTATGGATGTCGAATTCCTGGGTTTCGGGATCGTAGGTCGCCGTCGTGGCGATCGAAGCGACATCCGACCCGTGGCCGATCTCGGTCATCGCGAACGCCCCCGGCACCTTCAGACTCATGATGTCGGGTAGGTACTTCTGGTGGTGTCTCTCGGTGCCGAGGTGCAGCACGGCCGCCCCGAACAGCCCCCACTGCACGCCGGCCTTGATCTGCAGCGACGGGTCGGCGGTGACGAGCTCCTCGAAGCCGGCGATGTTTCCGCCATGATCGTCCTGGCCACCCAACGCGGCCGGGAAGGCACGATGCACCTGGCCGTTTGCGACAAGCAGGCTCAACTGACCGGAGACGCGCGCGCGGTGTTCCTGGTAGGTCTGCCCTTCGATCCGCTGCAGATCGGGCCGGGCGGACAGCTCACGTGCTGCGATACGGGCATCCGGCCAGCTGCCGAGCAGCTGACGACTCAGCGCGGCGACATCGATGCCGACGGGCGGCGCATCCATATCGATCGGACCCGTGGCCAGTGTGATCTCGTCCGCGCGGGCGTTTCGTGATGTCGTGCGTGGGGCAGTGTCAACCATTGTCGGTCCTTCTTCGTGTCTGCGCTATGGAAAACCGTGTTTCGAATGCCTTGCTTCGAATGCGGTCGCGTCACTTCCACGCTATGCCGGATGTCTGTGGTTGCGAAGTCGTGCGTGTGCAAGCCACAAATCTGCTGCGGCCCTGCGGTCGGGGCCTGTGGAATGCCACAGCGTTTGTTCCACAGCGCCGCGCACTGCGCCGCTGGTAGCGAGCGTCGGCAGTGTGCGGCATGCTGTACCCGGAGGTGCTGGTCTCAATGATGCGATATATCGCCCTGTTGCGCGGTGTCAATGTCGGTGGCATCAACATCAAGATGTCCGACCTGGCCGCGGTGTTCCGCGAACTCGGCTTCAGCGAAGTGAGGACCGTCTTGGCCAGCGGCAATGTCGTATTCCAAACGGATGCACCCGCACCAGAACTCAAACTCGCAATCGAAACCGCGTTGCGCGAACGTTTCGGCTACGAAGCGTGGGTGCACGTGCTGACGGTTGAGGAACTCGGACACGTCGTCGAGGCTTTCCCGTTCGACGCGGAACGTGAGGGATGGCATCCGTACGTCATCTTCCTGATGGGCGACGAGCCGCGCACAACCCTGCTCGAACTCGAGCTCGATCCGAGGCTCGAGCAGATTGCGGACGGCGACGGCGTGCTCTATTGGACCGTCGAGCGCGGACACACTCTCGACAGTGTGGTCGGAAAGGCCTCGGGACGCGCACGTTTCAAGGCATTGACCACGACGCGCAACCTGCGCACGCTGATCAAGTTGCTGGGCTGAGAGACGAACGAGCCGAGACCGACGCGGCGGAGCCGACGCGGCAACGAATTGCAACTACCGATTGTCCGCGGCCGGCACTAGCGTGATCACATGGAAGCCCGGATCACCGCAATCACCCTCGGGGTGCGCGATCGTGCCGCGTCTCGTCGCTTCTACGTCGACGGCCTGGGCTGGGCCCCGACCGCAGAGGTCGAGGGCGACGTCGTCTTCATCCAGGCCGGGCACGGGCTGCTGCTCTGCCTGTGGAGCGTTGACGACCTTGCCGCCGATGCCGGCGAAGAGATCGGCTTCGGACACAACGCACCCCCGATCTCACTCGGACAGAACGTCGCAAGCGTCGACGAGGTGTACAGAATCCTGGATGCGGCCGTCGCCGCCGGTGCCGACATGGTCGCTCCCGCCCGCAAGCAACCCTGGGGTGGGGTTTCCGGATATTTCGCCGACCCCGATGGCTTCCGCTGGGAGATCGTCTACAACCCGGGGCTGACCTTCGATGAGGCCGGAAATGCCTCGTTCTCGGAGGGTGTGTGACCCCGACGGTCGAACGCGAGATCGTGTTCTGCGAGAACGCCGACGCGTGGGATCGCTGGCTCGAGGAGTGGTACGCGAGCTCTGACGGCGTGCGGTTGGCGATCGCGAAGAAGGGCGGAGCACAACCCAGCGTCAGCTATGCGGACGCCGTCGAGATCGCCCTGTGCTACGGCTGGATCGACGGCCAGGTCGGGCGCCTGGATGACGACCATTACCTGCAGCTCTTCACGCCGCGGCGAGCCCGCAGCATCTGGTCGAAGATCAATCGTGACAAGGCGTCGCGGTTGATCGCGGAGGGCAGGATGCGTCCCGCCGGGCTGCGCGAGGTCGAGCGGGCCCAGGCAGACGGCCGCTGGGACGCCGCGTATGCGTCGCATAGCACGTCGGAGGTGCCTGACGACCTGGCGGCGGCGCTGGCGGCGAACGCCGCGGCATCCGCATTCTTTGCGACCCTGACGAGTCAGAATCGGTTCGCGATCCTGTTCCGGATCGGCAACGTGAAACGCGCAGACACCCGGGCGCGCAAGATCGCCGAGTACGTCGCCATGCTGGAGCGGCGGGAGACGCTGTACCCGCAGCGGTAGACCGTCCCACCGCGCTACTCGGCCAACGAAGGGGTCTCCGCCACCACGTCGAGCAGCTGCTGGCCGTAGGTTTCGAGCTTCTTGGCACCGATGCCGCTGATGCCGTCGAGATCGGCAAGCGTTGCCGGGCGGGTGAGCGCGACACCACGCAAGGTCGCATCGCCGAAGACGATGTAGGCCGGCACGCCCTGTTCGCGTGCTTGTTCGCCACGCCACGCGCGCAACGCCTCGAACAGGTGCAACGCCGACTCGGGCAACTCGGTGATGGCCGTCTTCGATCCGGATGCGCCGCGCGATCGTGCGGGCCGCTCCACTTCTCGTCGCAGCTGCACCGTGTGCGATCCGGAGAGCACCTCGGCGCTGGCCGGCGTGATCGCCAACGTGCCGTAGCCGTCGTCGTTGACCCTCAGCAGTCCTTGCGCGAGCAGCTGCCGCACAACGCCGCGCCACACCTGATCGCTGAGGTCCTGTCCGATCCCCCAGGTGGCGAGTTGATCGTGACGGTGCTGCTCGACGCGCGGCGTTCGCTTGGCGCGCAGAATGTCGATCAGCTGCCCCGCTCCGAACTGCTGACCGCGCTCGCGCTTCAGCCGCACCACGGTCGACAGCAACTTCTGCGCGGGCACGGTGCCGTCCCAGCTCTCCGGCGGTGCCAGGCATGTGTCGCAGTTGCCGCAGGGTTCTGACGCCTGCCCGAAATAGGAGAGCAGGTTCACGCGGCGGCACTGCACCGTCTCACACAGCGCGAGCATCGCGTCCAGATGTGCGGACATCCGCCTGCGGTGCGCGAGGTCGCCGGGCGACTCATCGATCATCCGACGCTGCTGCACGACGTCTTGCAGCCCGTAGGCGAGCCAGGCCGTGGACGGTTCGCCATCACGGCCGGCACGGCCGGTCTCCTGGTAGTAACCCTCAACGGATTTCGGCAGGTCGATGTGCGCGACGAAGCGCACGTCGGGCTTGTCGATACCCATGCCGAACGCGATCGTCGCGACGATGACGACGCCGTCTTCGCGCAGAAAGCGCGCCTGCGTGCGGGCACGCGTGGCGGCATCCAGACCGGCGTGGTACGGCATCGCGTCGATGCCGTGCTCGCGCAGCAGTTCGGCGGTCTTCTCGACGGTGTTGCGACTGAGGCCGTAGACGATGCCGGCGTCACCCTGATGCTCGCCACGGATGAAGTTCACGAGTTGCCTGCGCACCTCGTTCTTCGCGACGATGCGGTATTGAATGTTCGGCCGGTCGAAACTCGCGACGAAGTGCTCGGCGCGCTCGAGCTTCAGCCGCTGCGTGATCTCGGTGTGCGTCGCCCTGGTCGCCGTCGCCGTCAGCGCGATCCGTGGAACGTCTGGCCAGCGTTCGGCTAATTCCGACAGCGCCAGGTAGTCGGGGCGGAAGTCGTGCCCCCACTGGGACACGCAGTGCGCCTCGTCGATGGCGAACAGAGCGATCCGCCCGCGGGCGAGCAACTGTTTTGTGTGCTCGGACGACAGCCGCTCCGGTGCGACGTACAGCAGGTCAAGCCGGCCGGAGAGATACGCGCGCTCGACGCGCGAACGTTCCGCAGCATCCTGGGTCGAGTTGAGGAAGGCGGCCCGCACGCCGACGGCGGTCAGGGCGTCGACCTGGTCCTGCATGAGCGCGATCAGCGGGGAGACGACCACACCGGTGCCTTCGCGGATCAGGGAAGGGAGTTGATAACAGAGGCTCTTGCCGCCGCCGGTGGGCATCAGCACGACGGCGTCGCCGCCGCCGATGAGCCGGTCGATCACCGCCGCCTGATCGCCACGGAACGCGTCGTAGCCGAAAACGGAGTGCAGCACGGCGAGCGGATCGGTGCCGAGATACGGAGCTCTGGGCGGGGTGCTGAGAGGGGTCTCGATACGGGTCTCGATACGGGTCTCGATACGCTCGCTAGCGCTCGCAACTCGACCACCATCGCTAGCGCTCGCAACTCGACCACCATCGCTAGCGCTCGCAACTCGATCATCGACGCTGGTGCTCGCTACGGCTCCTGAGGAGGCCGCCCGCGGCCGTCCCGAAGGGCGGCCACCGGGATGCTCGGCACCATACTCGTCATCAGGCGGGATCAACTCGTCCGGATCCCATGGGATGTCTGGGGGGATCTCGGCGTTCCAACTCACCCGGCCATGGTATCCGGCGCCGCCGACAGCTCGGTGCAGCATGAGGCCGGCTGTGCACAGTTCCCTGCCTGTGGGCAATCCTCGGGTCCATGCTGCGCGAGCAGCGCACTGCTCTAGGCTGGACAGTGCCTGCCTAACCAGAGCCGACCACGGTGTCGACCGAGACAGTGCAGATCGAATTCGACGGGAGCATCATGGGGACACGCTGGGCACGCGTTGCCCGCGGAACGCTGGCGGCACTCGCCGCAGTGTTCGTCTCGGCGCTGTTCCATGGACTGGCCGGCGGCGGAACTCCCGGCACACTGGCCGTCGCCCTCTCGCTCGCGTTCTGCGTGCCCGCCTGCATCGCGCTTGCCGGCAAGAAACTCTCGATGTCACGGCTGAGCGTCTCAGTGGTGCTCAGCCAGTTCGTGTTCCACGCGCTGTTCAGCCTCAGCTCTCCCGGCCCGGCGCGGTTCGCGACCGGCGCGTCGGCCGCGCATCTGCACGCGGGGGGCCACCTGGTCACAACCGGTGCGGCGGCATCCGCTCACGTGTCGATGATGCCGGATACCGCAGGCATGTGGGTCGGACACGCCACCGCCGCCCTGGTCACGATCCTGGCGTTCCGCTACGGGGAGACCGCATTCTGGGGACTGCTGACGATCGCCGCGATTCGCATTGTCGGCATCGCGAGCGCACTCGCGGAAGCACCGACCGGACCGGATGCGCCACCGTCCACCGTCATCGACGCACGACCGGTCGTCGTTGCACGCACGCTCCTGATGATCAGGCGGATGCGCCACCGCGGCCCACCCGCGCTCTCGCCGGCCTGCGCCTGACGAACTGCACTGCTCTCGATCCGCACCGCCCGTCATCGGCACCGCCCGTGATCAGCACGGCCCTCGATCGGCGCTGCATCCGATCCGCGCGACCGGCGTGCCGCATTGCTCATTCCCGCGACGACCGCGGGCTACTCAGACACTCCTAACGGGCGCGCCCCGCGCCCGAGAAAAGACAGCTTCTCCATGAAGAAAAATACGATCATCCGAACGGTGACCACGCTCGGCATCGCTTCGGCGCTGGCACTGGCCGCTCCGCTGGCAGCCAGCGCGCACGTGCATGTCACTCCGGATCAGGCGGCTGCCGGTTCGTACGCGGTGCTCACGTTCCGTGTGCCGACCGAGTCCGCGACGGCGAGCACTGTGAAGCTCGAGGTCGATTTCCCGACCACGACGCCGTTCTCCACGGTTTCGTACCAGCCGATCACGGGATGGCAGGCCGTCGTCACGACGGTGAAGCTGGCAACGCCGGTCAAGACGGCGACGGCCACGATCACCGAGGCGGTGAGCAAGGTGGTCTGGACCGCCGACGCAGCGTCGGCGATCGCACCCGGCCAGTTCCAGCAGTTCTCCGTGTCCGCAGGGCCGGTGCCCGACACCGGCAGTGTCATGCTGCCGGCGCACCAGACGTATTCCGATGGCACGGTCGTCGACTGGAACCAGCCGACGCCCGCTTCGGGTAGCGAACCGCAGCATCCGGCACCCACGCTGTATATCAACGATGCACCACCGGCCGCATCGGACGCGGACGCGGTGGCGACGGTCAGCACGACACCGACCGCGGCTCCGACGAATGTCGCATCCGGCGTGTCCGGGTCGAACGACGTGCAATCCGCGGGCGTCTGGGTCGGACTCGGAGGGCTGTTGCTCGGCGCAATCGCGCTCGTGGTCGCGATGCTCGCGCTCACGCGGCAGGGCCGCCTCGCAAAGCAGGCCGTCGGTAGCAGCGAACCCGGCGGTGCGAGCGAGCGCGGCGACAGGACCAAGGGCGACTAGCCATGCGGATGCCGACGCGCACGCGCGCAACGCGCAGCACACGGCGGGGGCGAATTGTCGCGACCGTCGCCGCTGCGTTCGTCGCGTGCGCGTTGGCACTGGCTCCTGCGGCCGGTGCCAGCGCGCACGACTACCTGGTCGACAGCGCCCCCAAAGCGAACTCGGTGCAGACCGCACCGCTGAAGACCGTGTCCCTCACCTTTGACGACATCGTGCTCGACCTGTCGGGCAACGGCTCCTCTGCGCTGCTGCAGGTCACCGGACCGGATGGCGCGAACACGCACTACGAGACCAGCTGCCCGACCATTGCGGGCCGGGTCGTATCGGCGCCTGTCGCGCTCGGCCCGGCCGGCAAGTACGTCATCACGTGGCAGATCGTTTCGGCGGACGGCCATACCGTGTCCGGTTCGTTCGCCTTCGCCTACCAGCCCCCCGCCGGCACCGCAGCTGCAGCGGGCTCGGCGAATCGGCCAACCTGTGGCGGTGCTGGGTCTGAACCCACCAGGTCCGACTCAACTGCGGCCGCAACCGCGCCGAACGCTCAGACGACTCCGACGGCCAACTCGTCGTCGCTGGGAATCGTCATCGCGATTGCCGTCGTGATCATCGCCCTCGCGGTGATCGGAGTGATCGTGGTCTTGGCTACGGCGCGACAGCGGCCGGCCGCTCCAGGCGCCACCCGCAAGGGGCCGGGACCCGAGCCGGACGACGACTGACATGACGACGACACAGTCCAAGACGCGGGGCCTTCCGGAGCCGGAGCCCGAGATCCGGTTGCCGCGGGTCACCGTTCCCAGCCTCATTCTGGTGCTCTGTGTTCCGCTCGCGGTCGCGGCATCGTTGGCTGCGATGACCTTCGGCGGCGGCTTCTCGACCGGTACGGCGTTGCTCGACCCTGGGCCGATCGTCGACAAAGGCCTGCCGATCGTGCGGGCCATTCACGATACCGCCGCAGCGGGAACCGTCGGCCTCCTCGTGCTGGCCGCGTTGGTCCTGCCCGGTCAGACCAAGGCGCCGGGCGAGATCGGCCGTTCCCAGTGGCGTGCCGTGCGCTGGGCCGCCTGGGCCGGAGCCGTCTGGTTCGTCGCCGCATGCGTCGTGATCGTGCTCACCGGCATCCAGGTCTCCGGCGTCGCGATCAACGACCCGCTGTTCGCGTCCGCGTTCACGACCTTCCTGTTCCAGATCGAACTCGGCCAGTCACTGCTGGTCTCTGCTGCGTGCGTGCTGATCGCAACCGTGATCGCCCTATTCGCGAGCAGGCTCACCACTGTGGGAGTCGCCGCAGGGTTCGCGCTGTTCGCACTGCTTCCGCTCGCCCTCTCCGGCCACGCCGCCGGATCGTTTGAGCACGCGAACGCCGTCGACAGCCTGGCCGTGCACCTGGTCGGCGTCACGGTGTGGGTCGGCGGTCTCGCCGGACTTCTGCTGCTGCGCAGAACCGTGAAACGCGGATTCGGCGTTGCCGTCGCACGCTATTCGACCTTGGCCGGCTGGGCGTTCGTCGCCGTCGGCTTCTCCGGCGTCGTCAATGCAGCGCTGCGGTTGAGTTCGGTTGCGGATCTTCTTCAACCGTATGGGCTGCTGATCGTGGCGAAGGCGAGCATCCTGGTGATACTGGGGGTCGCCGGGGCACTGCAGCGCAAGCGGGTGATCCCGGCACTGAAAGCCGATCCGATGAATAGGCGCCTGTTCGTTCGACTCGCGGTGAGCGAGGTGGTGTTCATGGCGCTGGCGATCGGCATCGCCGTCGGGCTGGCGAAGAGCCCGCCACCGGTTTCGCAGGCTCCGCTGACCGGCGACGCGGCACGCGAGGGCCTTCTCGGGTTTCCATATCCGCCGCCCGTGACCATGCTGCGCATGTTCACCGTGTGGCATTGGGAGTGGATGTGGCTCGGCCTCGCGATCGTTCTTGCGGTCGGCTATCTGTGGGCGGCGCGCGTGCTGCGCCGACGCGGCGACCATTGGCCGATCTACCGTTCGATCTGCTGGGTGGCCGGCTGTGCCGTGTTGGTGTGGGCGACCAGCGGCGGCCCCGCCGTCTACGGACTGATCCACTTCAGCAGCCACATGGTCGAGCACATGGCACTGATGATGTTCATCCCGCCGCTGCTCGTGCTGGGCGGACCGGTGCTGCTCGCCCTGCGAGCGCTGCCGAGCAGGCACGACGGAAGTCGCGGCATCCGCGAATGGCTGCTGCTGTTCACGCACTCGCGCTTTCTGGGGATTCTGGCCAAACCCGTTGTGGCGGGAGTGATCTTCGCGGGCAGCCTGATCCTGTTCTACTATTCGCCGGCATTCTACGCGTCACTGTCCTCGCACGAATGGCACGTTCTGATGTATGTGCACTTCCTGCTGTCCGGCTACCTGTTCTTCTGGGTGTTCATCGGCGTCGACCCCGGACCGAAACGGCCACCGTACCCGATCCTGTTCATGGTTCTGCTGGCCACGCTGGCGTTCCACGCGTTCTTCGGGGTTGCCCTGATGATGAGCGATGGCGTGCTCGCGGCCGACTGGTGGCACGCACTCGGACAGACGAACACCGCCGCGCTGCTGACGGATCAGCACACCGGCGGCGGGATCGCCTGGGGTGCGAGCGAGGTACCGATGGTGCTGGTCGCCCTCGGCGTCGCAAGCATGTGGGCGCGCTCCGACGAGCGCACCGCCAAGCGGCTCGACCGACAAGCCGATCGCGACGGTGATGCCGAACTGGTCGCGTACAACGCGCGGTTAGAGGATTTGCAGGCTCGCGACGATGATCGACGGGATGCGTAGGCCGGGGCACGTCGGCCGAATTGCCTGAGCCGAGTTGGCTGAGCCGAATTGCCTGGGTCGAATTGCCTGAGTCGAATTGCCTGAGCCGGGAAGAAACGCGCAGGCGGCCTGGTTGGCTCGGGTAGCCAACGAGAGGAATTCCATGACCATCGTCGTCACCGGCGCAACAGGCCACCTCGGCCGGCTCGTCATCGAATCGCTGCTGAGCCGCGGAGTCGAGCCCGACCAGCTCGTTGCCGCTGGGCGTTCCGTTGAGAAGATCGCGGACTTCGCCGGGCGCGGCGTCACCGTCGCACGGCTCGACTACGACGACCCGGCAACTCTCGAGCACGTCTTCACGGGCGCAGACATGGTGCTGTTGATCTCGGCGAGCGAGGTCGGCCACCGGTTGCAGCAGCACGTCAATGTCATCGACGCGGCCGTAGTGGCGGGAGTCGGCCGCATCGTCTACACCAGTGCACCGCATGCCGACGACACCGCACTGGTGCTCGCGCCGGAGCACAAGGCGACGGAGGAGGCCATCAGGGAATCCGGCTTGCCGTTCACGATTCTGCGCAACGGCTGGTATACGGAGAACTACGTGAGCGTGCTGGAGCAGGCGCGGACGACCGGCACGGTCGTCGCGAGCGTCGGCGCCGGCAGGGTCGCCAGCGCGAGTCGTGCGGACTATGCGGATGCCGCCGCCGTCGTGCTGACCGAGAACGGCCACGCCGGGCAGGTCTACGAGCTCGCGGGGGACGTAGCCTGGAGTTTCGCCGACCTGGCCGAAGCGATCTCAGGCATCGCCGGCCGTTCCGTCGAGTACACCCCGGTCAGCCCGGACGAGCATGTGCGCATTCTGACCGACGCTGGGATGGATGCCGGCACCGCCGGCTTCGTCATCGCCCTCGACGGCAACATCCGTGACGGCTTGCTCGGCGAGACCGGCGGCGAACTGCGAACGTTGATCGGTCGCCCGACGACACCGCTGGCCGAAGGTCTGCGCGCCGCGATCGGCTAGGAGCCCGAGGACCCGGAATCCGATAACACCCAGGCGTCGTCCCTTGTTGAGGTGCTGGAGAAGGCGACGTGCTCGGCGCTCTGACTTGCAGGGAGGTAAGCGATCGCAAGAACCGTCGCGGTCTCACGCAATGCCGAGGCGGTTGGCATACGGGTCTCGATACGCTCGTACCGCGCTACTCGACAACGGGTGCGGGCGGGCGGGCGGAGTCGCATAAGCTGAGTTCCTGTGTTCACCGTCGTCATCGGCCTCGTCGCCGCGCTGATCTTCGGTTCCGCAGACTTTCTCGGCGGCCTCGCCGCCAAGCGGATCAGCCCGCTGCGCGTGACCGCTGTCACCGCCGCGGCCGGGCTTGTTCTGCTGCTCGCCGTCGCGCCGTCCGTCGGCGGATCCTGGTCAGCGGGCGCGATCCTCTGGGGCGGGCTCTCCGGCATCAGCGGAGCGCTTGCGATCTCGTTGCTGTACGCATGCCTGGCGATCGGGCCGATGAGCATCCTGTCGCCGCTGACCGCGGTCGTGTCTGCGGTGGTCCCGATGACCTGGGGGCTGATCGGCGGCGATCGGTTCGCCCCGATCGGCTATGTCGCGCTCGGACTCGCTCTCGTCGCGGTCGTACTGGTGGGCTTTGTGCCAGAGCGCGGTGCCGTCCGGCCTCGTCCACGCGGCATCGCGATGGCGATCGGCTCCGGGCTCATGATCGGCGTCTTCATGATCCTGATCGACGCGACCCCGCACGACTCCGGCCTGGTGCCGCTGATCATGAACCGCGCCGTGAACGCCGCCATCATGTTCGCCACGGTCGGATTGTTGGCGCTGTGGCAACAGGCCAGACGACGGGCACGCAGCAGCACTGCGGTCGCCAGCGCTGCTGTCAGCAGCACACGCGGCAGCGGCATGGGCGCCGGCAACAGCACAGGAGACGGCGATGCGACGGTGACGCGCACGGGCGGCTGGCGGCCCGGATTGGTGCTCGCGGTCACCGGCGGACTGGTCGACGCGACCGCGAACATCCTGATGCTGGTCGGCCTGCGCATCGGCGACCTCAGCGTGATCGCCGTGCTGACGGCGATGTATCCGGCCGGCACGATCATCCTTGCCGCAGTCGTGCTACGTGAGCGGATCGCGCCCGTGCAGTGGGTCGGCCTCGTGCTCGCGATCGGTGCGGCCGGGCTGCTCGCGCTCGCCTGACGCGTACCGCGCGGTCGCGAGCGCGGCGAGGTCAGGACAACGCTGCGGCGAGCGGAGCCCAGAAGTACGAAAACGTGTCAAGCGGACCGGACATGAGCCGCTGTGTGAACACGACGCCGATCAGGTCCCGGGATGGATCAACGTATGCGCTCACGCCCGAACCGCCGGTCCAGCCGTAACGCCCTGGCGCTCGCCATGGCTCGGCGGATGGCGCACGACCGGCGGCGACATCGGCGTTCCTCAACTCGACGGAGACCTGCCAGCCCCACGATGTGGCCGCACCCAAGATGTCGTCGGCTCCTTCGCGTTGTTGCGAGGTCAACTGATCCGAGGTCATTTGTGCTCGCAGAGACGTCGGCAGCAGCCCGTCGTCCTCCAGCGCCGCGAGAAAGGCAAGATAGTCCGGCGCGGTGGAGACCAGCCCTGCCGCCAGTGTCTCGAACGGCGGCAGCTTGGAGAAGAAGCCTCCGGGTTCGTCGAACACCGCGAGGCCGTCAGGCTCGTCCGGATCGGTGCGACCGCTGGCCGCCGGCTGGTACGCGGTAGGCAGCAGTTCCGCGCTCGCGGTGAACCCGGTCGAACCCATCCCGAGCGGCCTCGTGATCCGGTCCGCGAGCAACTCGCGAAGCGGTCGTCCGGAGGCCCGCGCCATCAGCACCGACAGAATGTCGCTACCCGTGTTGTACCGCCACCGCGTGCCGGGCTGATCCGTCAAGGGAAGCGAGCCGAGTCGGGCCAGATACTCGTCGGCGGTGAGCTGCGGTGGAATGGGACCGGCCCCGATCTGCAAGTCTTCGATCGCCTCGGTCAGCGGCGTGCGACCGAACCCAACGCCCTGCCCATGCGTCAGTGTCAGCAGGTGGCGCACCGTGATCGGGCGATCGGCGGCTACAGTCTGATCCAGCGGAGCATCCGGTCTCAGCAGAACCCGCGGATGCGCGAGTTCCGGGAGCCAGCGGTCGATCGGGTCGTCCAGACCGAACACTCCGTCCGCGATCAGCAATGATGCGAGCGCGCCACCGATCGGTTTGCTCAGCGACGCGATGCGGAACGGCGTGTCGGCGCGCATCGCATCCGACTCTTCCGATCCGCCGAGAGTGCGCACGCCGGTGGCGAAGAATTCCGTTGTGCCGTCGTGGCGCACTCCCGCCACGATCCCCGGCGCCCACCCCGATGCCACCGTCGCCTCGAGTGAGCGCCACACGTTGTCGAATCTGGACATTGCCACCATTCTTCACAGTCCGCCTTTCACCATCGCGCGCGGAGCCAGTCGAACGCGACCGGGCAGGCATCCAGCACAGAAATGTGCCCATCCCGGGGACGCACCCAGAGCTCGGCGTCCGGCAATCGGCGCAACAGCCACTCGGAGTGCGTGGGCGGCACCACGCGATCGCTGCCCCCATGAACGAGCAGTACGGGCGCCGTGACGTCCGTAACATCGAAACCCCACGGTGCCACATAGGCGAGATCGTCGTCGATCAGGCCGTCTGGGCCCGCTACCCCGGCGCGCCCGACATCCGCCCCCAACGACGACCAGTCACCGTCAAGCGCCGCGTAGTCGCGTTCGACGAAACTCGACGGGTCGAACTCTGCCGTGTGCTCGTATTCCGCGCGTACCGTTCGTCCGCGCACGGCCGCCCGCAGCGACGCACCATCGCACGCCATCCCGTCGAACCAGTCGAGCCCGTCTGCACCGTACGGCGCGAGGGTCGCCAAGCATGCCACGGCGACGACTCGCTCGCTCAGCAAAGCGGCGCATGCGAGCGCGTGCGGCCCCCCGCCCGAGGCGCCCATCACGGCGAGACGCTCGACGCCGAGCGCATCGGCCAATTGCTGCACGTCGACTGCCGCTGACCCCACACTACGACCGGGCTGTGGGGAAGAACCGCCGCAACTCGGCCGCCCATACGACACGAGGCGGATGCCGCACTCGCCCGCCGCACGCAGCAACGGCTTGAGCGGTGCGCCAGTCTGCGGCGAGCCATGGAACCACAGAACCGTGAGCGCGCCGGTAACATCCGCACCATCGCCATCGTCGGACGCATCCGCCGAGCCACGGTCCGTACCGCCTTCACCAACAGCGCCGTCCGCACTGTCGTGTACACGCAGCGTCCGACCATCGTGAAGCGGCAGATCGCGAACACGCACCATCTGCACATCGTAAACACGATCCGGGCCGGAGTCGACCACGATGCCTCCGCTGGCGATCGCTCGCGTTCACGTCGCGCAAAATACCGGATTGACGTCATTCCGGCACCTGCGCACCATGAGCGGCCTCAGGTGCTACGGGCGCGGGCTCGGATCGTCCATCGGCCCGGCGCCGCTATGCCGCCAACAGGTCGCGCACCATCGGAATCACGGTGCCGCCATACAGTTCGATGCTGTGCATCAATTGCTCGTGCGGCATCGGGCCGGTCGCGTACTTCAGGTCGAAGCGCTCGACACCCAGCGTGCGGATGCTCGCCGCAATCTTGCGCGCGACCGTCTCCGGCGAGCCGACATACAGCGATCCCGACTCGACCTCGCTCTCGAAATCGGCGTGGGAGGTCGGCCCCCAGCCGCGCTCGGCACCGATCCGATTGTGCGACTCGCGATAGTGCGGCCACAACTGCTCACGGGCAAGCTCGTCGGTTTCGGCGATGTGCCCCGGTGAGTGCATGCCGAGCGGCAGCGGCGCGGTCTCGAGTTGATCGGCCGCCATCTTGTAGAGGTCGATGAACGGCAGGAAGCGCGCGGGAGCACCGCCGATGATCGCGAGCATCATCGGCAGCTGGTAACGCACCGCGCGCACGACAGACTCCGGCGATCCGCCCACGCCGATCCAGGTCTTGATCCGGCCCGACTCGGTCTTCGGATACACCTGCTGATTCGTCAGCGGCGCGCGTAGGCTGCCCTGCCAGGTAACGGCATCCTCGGTCAGAAGGCGTGAGAACAGGTCAAGTTTCTCGTTGAACAGTTCCTCGTATTGTGCGAGGTCGTAGCCGAACAGCGGGAACGACTCCGTGAACGAACCTCGCCCGAGAATGATCTCGGCGCGACCGCCGGATGCCGCATCCACCGTCGCAAAGCGTTCGAATACCCGCACCGGCTCATCGGAACTCAGCACCGTGACCGCAGATCCCAAGCGGATGCGCTCGGTCCGGCCGGCGATCGCGGCCAGGACCGTCTCCGGCGCCGAGATCGCGAAGTCGGCACGGTGATGCTCGCCGAGGCCGATGAAGTCGACGCCGACCTCGTCGGCCAGCACGGCTTGATCGATCACGTTGCGGATCACCTGCGCGTACGACAGACGCTGGCCGTTCGCATCGTTCGTGACGTCGCCGAAGGTATCCAGCCCGAGCTCCACTGTGCCTGCTGTGTCCACTGTGCCTGCTGTGTCAACTGTGCCTGCCATGCCTCATCCTCTCGCATCCGATGCGCTGCAGTCCGCGCTTCTGCACGGTCTATGCATTTGCATCTACCTGACCAACCGTGCAAGGGCTGAATGCATTCCCGAGCCTGTCGCTCGCCATCCTGCGCCCACGGCCGGACGAATCGTTGCGCAACACCGGACTCTGCACGCTAGCCCGGTCTCTGCCACGAATCCGTGCGCTCTGTCGCCAAAAGTCCGGTCTACCGTGACGCTACGGCCGAGCATGGAACCGTGCCCTGCAGAATCTTGCGCGCACCGAGCCGAAGCTCACGCGTGCACAGCGCTCGACAAGCTCGACAGGCTCGACAGGCTCGACAGGCTCGACAGGCTCGAACGATGGATGCCGAACAGCAGGCGGCCGTCGAAACATTCCGTGAGCTCATGCACGAGGTCGTGCTGAACGTTCGAGAGAACAGGGCCTGGCGCACGCCGCTCGGCGACCTTGCGGCGGAACATCTGCGCTCCGAAGTCTGGTCGTTCCACTGCTGACCGCGGACGTACCGCAACACCGTCTGGTCGACGCTGATGTCATGCTCGACATCCCAATACGCGTCCGGTCCCGTGGATTACTGCGCGGCGGCCACGGGGCCGGACACCCGACGCCGGGTGATCGGATTCGGCCTCAGGTCCTTCCAGCTCGACGGGCAACCCCGTTGTCGTGCCGCAACGGGCGGCATGCCACGAAACCGGGCACGACAACGCAGCACTCGAGCTGACGCGAAGCGGGGCATCCGCCTTGACGATCGTCGCGGAGACCGACAGCCAGGGGCGCCGACCCGGCTTCACCCTGACGCGACACACGGCGCAGCAGGTGACGGCGGCGGCACACCCGTACGAGTTGCCGACGAGCGACACCAGCTACCTGTATCTCGATGCGGCGCAACACGGTCTCGGCTCGCGAGCATGCGGGCCGGATGTCTGGCCCGACTTCACGCTACGACCCGGGGCCCGCACACTCACCCTGCGCTTCGGCCGACCGCAACGGGTACGGGAATGCCGCTACTCGATGGGCTTCGCGATCTCGTCGACCGGTTCGAGCTCGGTGAACGTCGGCGCACGTCGATCGGGGCGCGCGATCACGAAGTAGATGCCGCCGATGATCAGCAAGACGAGCATGACGACCAGCGTTATCCAGTCGAAGTTGAACAGGGCGCCGCGAGGACTGTCGAGACCGGTCGGGATCACGATGTTGACCAGCATGGCCGCGAGGTAGGCCGCGCCGACAATCGCAACCGGCCAGAACCACCTGCCGAGCTTGAACGCTCCCATCGGCTTCCATCCGCGCGCGTGCGCGATCATCGAGCCGACGACGGTGAGCAGGAACGACAGGTAGATGCCCGAGACCCCGAACGACACGAGCGCCGTCAACGGGTTGATCCCGGCCGGGTACTGGAACCAGAGGATCTGGATGTTCTTGGCGCTCGGCTGGACGGTGACCAGAAGCGAGAACAGGATCGGAATGATTCCGGCGATGAGCAGCGCGTTGACCGGCGTGTTGAAGCGCGGTGAGACTCTGCTGATCCACTTGCTGCCCGGCAGCGCCCTGTCGCGGGCGTACGAGTACGCGAGCCGAGATCCAGCACCCTGCACCGCCGTGCCGCAGGAGAAGAACGCGATGCAGATGACCAGCAGGAACAGGTCTTGCGCCCAGGCAGGCAACTCGGCAAGGATCACCGGGATGCCGCCCGCGAACGAGATGGCAGAGCCGTAGCCGTGCGCCGACGAAGGCGTCGCGAGCAGCAGCGCGGCCACGAGCACGAAGGAGGCGATTCCGCCATACAGAAGCGCTCCGCGCATCGCACGGGGTACCACCTTGGATGCCTGCTTGGTCTCTTCCGAGATGTCACCGGCCGATTCGAAGCCGTAGAAGATGTACGCGTGCGCCAGGATTGCCACCAGCGCCGCGCCGAAGAACCAGTTGCCGCCGAAGTTGACGCCCAGCGTGTTCGTGTGGAGGTTTTCCGCGCCGTGCGAGCTGAACAGGAAGTCGAAGCCGTGATGGAACCCGACGATGGCCAATGCGATGGCAACGCCGAACGTGCCGATGGTCTCGACATACACGCCCAACCGGGCGACGATTCCCATGACCTTGGCACCGATGCTGTTGAGCGTGGTCTGAGCCACAATGAACAGGATCGTGATGATGAGAATGACGACGTGTGAGGTCGGGTCGATCTTCGTGCCGAACAGGTTGTTGATCAGTGTGCTGAGGTAAGGGATGACGCCGGTGTCGACACTGGCGACTGTCACGAGCAGTGCCAGCCCGTAGATCCAGCCGACCCACCAGCCGTAGCTCGGTCCGACGTTGCGCTTGCCGTATTGGTACAGCGCGCCGGCGATCGGATAGTGGCTGGCCAGCTCCCCGAACACGAGCGCGACGAGCAGCATGAATCCGACGACCAGGACCATCAGCCAGATGTAACTCGGTCCGGCAGCTCCAACTCCGAGCACGAACAGCGAATACACGCCGACCATCGGGGACAGGTAGGAGAACGCCACGCTGAAGTTGTCGAAGAATCCGAGCACTCGTCTGAGTTCCTGCGGGTACCCGAGGCGCTTGAGGTGGGCTGCATCCTCCTTGTTGTATTGCTCGATTTGGACTTCGGACTGCTTCATCGCGTACTCCGGTCTCTGCTTGGGCCGCGGATCCTGAGCACGTGTGCATTGGCGGCCAGCTCACATCAATATGACGACTAAACACTAAACCCATATGTTTGCTTACCGCTATAGTTTCTATCAGTGAAGTTCGAAGGGTTTTGAGCTCGACGGAACGGCGGTGAGCGCGGGCATGACGTCGAAACGCCAAGCGGAGGTCGGCCTGACCACGGCCACCATGGGCGCCATTCTGAGCGCGGTCACGAATGCGACCGGTCGCGCCGAGCAGATCACCCAACGGCTTGCACAGGCAATTCAACTCGGTCTGATCCTGGACGGGGAGCGCTTTCCGCCCGAGGCTGATCTCGCGCGTCGGCTCGGCGTGGCGCCGGTGACCCTCCGCGAAGCGTTGGCAACGCTGCGTGAACGCGGACTGGTGGTCACTCGGCGGGGCTGGGACGGCGGCACTTTCGCGCATGTGCAGGTGGAGAACGACATCTCGCTCGCGCCACCACGGCTGGAAGAATTCAGCACTCAGGAAATCCGTGAGCTCGGAGACTACCGTCGCGCGATTTCCGGCATGGCCGCGCGCCTGGCCGCCGAGCGCGCCATGCCGGACGAGATCGATGCGCTGAATCTCCAGCTCGAGCGCCTTCGTGCCGCCGCGAATCCGGTGGAGCGCCGACGCGCCGACGCGCAACTGTGGGTGGTCATCGCCGCGGCGTCCCAATCGCCGCGTTTGACGCGTGAAGAACAGCAGTTGCGCGTCGAGATCGGTGACCTCCTCTGGCAGCCGCTTTCAGAAGACGAACTCGCCGAATCCATTCGTTCGAAGGAATTGCTGATTTCGGCGATCGCCGAGCACGCGCCTGAACGCGCCAGGGCACGTGCCGAGGCAGGCATTCTCAGTGAAACGAACCGGTTGATCCTGCTTCGCATCGGCCTGTACGAGAGCGACGACAGCGGCATCGCCATCGCGAGGCCCGGTGCACGATGATCTCGGTGAGACCCGTCGACGCACTGACTCGGATCACGGTGCAACTCGAGAGCCTGTTCGCGCTACTCGGGCCCGTTGCCAGTGGCTTCGCTCGAGTGGCGGGGCTCGAGCAACCGCTCCGCGCGGATCTGATCGACCTTCGAGGCGCGATCGCGGATGTCGTTCAGAGCCCGGGGCCTGTCCTCGGCGCCGGCGTCATCGTGACGCCGGGGATCCTCGCGGATGCACGCCACTGGATGGAGTGGTGGTGGGCCGTGCCGCATCGTGACCCGGAAGCGCTTCGAGTCAACCTTGAGCCAACGGCACCGGACTTCTTCGACTATACGAGCGCCGAATGGTACGCAATACCCGAACGGACCGGTAACAGGCACGTCGCCGGGCCGTACGTCGACTACGTCTGCAGGACCGAGTACGCGTTCACCCTGGCGCAGCCCGTGCGAGTGTCAGGCTCATTCGTCGGGGTTGCCGCACTCGACATCAGCGCGTCGCGCTTCGAGCGCCACGTGCTCCCTGCGCTCAGCTCACTGCCGAGTGCGGCGACCCTGGTCAACGCCGCGGGGAGGGTGATCGCGTCGACGTCACCTCACGTGTGGCCCGGTCAGCGCGTGCCCGCCTCGGCCGGCGAACGACACTGCGAGGGATCCGTGTTCGGCTGGCAGATCTTCGGTGCAGCCGACCCTGGGTAGTCGCGCGGCCATCAGGTCGGCGACGGCGTTCAGGGCGATGGCGGCCGGGTCATCCGGATGCCTCAGCACGACCGGCACACCCGCGTCGCCGCCCTCGCGCAGGGCGAGGCTGAGCGGCACGGACGCCAGCAGCGGCACGGGCTGCGCCTGACCGATCGACAGACGCGCGGCGACCTCGGCGCCACCACCGCTGCCGAACAGGTCGATCACCGAGCCGTCCGGTGCGGCCAGCCCGGCCATGTTCTCGATCACGCCGAAAACGCTCTGCCCGGTCTGTCGGGCGAGAGCGCCGCTGCGCTCCGCGACATCCGCCGCAGCGGGCTGCGGGGTCGTGACGACGAGGATCTCCGCGTGCGGCAGCAGCTGCCCGACCGAGATCGCGATATCGCCCGTGCCGGGCGGCAGGTCGAGCAGCAGCACATCCAGGTCGTCGAAATGCACATCCGTGAGGAACTGTTTGATGGTGCGATGCAGCATCGGCCCGCGCCAGGCGACCGCAACGGAGTCGTCCTCGATGAACATGCCGATCGAGATCGCCTTCACGCCGTAGGCGATCGGCGGCAGCATCATGCTGCCCACGCGGGTCGGTTGCTGCGCAGAGCGCACGCCGTCTTCGTTCGCCGTGACCAGGCCGAGCAGTCCGGGGATGGAGAAGCCGAAGACATCCGCATCGATCAGGCCGACGCGCAAGCCCCTCGCCGCGAGCGCGACCGCGAGGTTCGCGGTGATGGTCGACTTGCCGACCCCACCCTTGCCGCTGGTGACCGCATAGACGCGCGTCGGAGAATCCGGACCGAACTGGATGCCGCGGGTTGCCGCCTCGCCGCGCAGCCGCACGATCAGCTTCTCGCGTTCCGCGGGCGACATGGCAGTGACGAGCACGGTGACGGCGGTGACGCCGGCAACCTTCGCGACGGTGTCGCGGACGTCCTGCTGGATGCTCTTCGAGTTCGGGCAGGTGGCGATCGTCAGGCGGATGCTGACCGTCGCGGCTCCGGTGTCGTCGACGCTGATCTCCGAGACCATGCCGAGTTGCGTGATCGGCCGGCGGATCTCCGGGTCGATCACCTGGGTCAGCGCCCCATGAATGCGTGGCTCCAAGTAGGCGAACGGATGCTCCTCCATCCGAACCTCAGACTGCATGGATTCAGACATAGAACCCCATGGCCTTCATCATGTCGCGGCCGTCCTCGCTGATGCGCTCGGTGCCCCAGGCCGGCACCCAGACCCAGTTGATGGTGTGCGATTCGACGATCCCCTCGAGCGCCTGCGCGGTCTGCGCCGAGATGTCGTCCTGTAGCGGGCATTCCGCGGTCGTCAGCGTCATGTAGATGACCAACGTTGATGTCTCGTCATCCCAGCCCATTTCATAGATCAGGCCGAGGTCGACGATGTTGATACCCAGTTCGGGGTCGATGACGTCTTTGAGCGCCTCTTCGATGTCTTCCTGGGTGGGGGGTTCGAGTGACGTGATCATGGGAGTTCCCTCTCGGATTCGGTCGTGCGGATGCGGCGGTGCAGTTTCGATCGTTCGGATGCTGCGCTGCGGTTTTGGTCGTGCGGATGCGCTGCTCAGGCGGCCACGTAGATGTCTCCGTCGACGATGCTCAGTTCGTAGACCGGAACGGGCTCGGTCGCCGGCAGTGTCAGCGCGCGACCGGTGTTGAGGTCGAACCGCGCGCCGTGCGCCCAGCATTCCAGGTTGCTGCCCTCGACGAAGCCCTCGGAGAGTGAGATTTCCGCGTGCGAACAGGTGTCCCCGATCGCATGACAGGTGCCGTTGTCATCTTTCACGAGTGCGACGGCCTTGCCGTTGACGAGAACCTTCACGCTCTGACCGGGCTGCAGATCGGATTCTGCGCAGACCTTGACTGCCATTTCTTCCTCCATCGCCGCCCGAGGCGGGCCACACTTCGACTATAACTATTAAAGCGGAGAAATATCCTCTAAAATAGCTGCAAAGCAACGCCGTCAAGCGCGGCGCGAACAGAAGGAGGCCACCATGCCCTATGTCATCGGAGCGGCGTGCATCGACGTGACGGATCGCGCGTGCGTCGACGAGTGCCCCGTCGACTGCATCTACGAGGGCGGTCGGTCACTGTACATCCACCCGGATGAGTGCGTCGACTGCGGTGCGTGCGAACCGGTCTGCCCGGTCGACGCGATCGCATACGAGGATGACGTGCCGGATCGGTGGGAGGCGTTCATCGCCGATAACACGCGCTTCTTTTCGGAGCCGTTGCCGGGTCTGACCAAGCCGCTCGGATCCCCGGGCGGCGCGGCAAAGCTCGGCCCGATCGGCGTCGACACCCCGCTCGTGACGGGCTACCCGCCACTGGAAGAGCGCAACGACCTCGTCGACAACCGGGACGGCTTCGTGCACTGAGGCCGCACGCGAACCCGTCGGGCGTGGGTCCAAGGCGTAAAGAGCGACGCGTCAGCCGGCCGGCTTTGCTCAACATAAGGAAGACCTGCGGCGAGCGCCGCGAGTCCGAGCGCGAGCCCCGTTCGTCCGCGGGACTTTCCCATTCCAAGTTGACGAAAGTCAGACCCGCATCGTAGAGTCCTCGGCGTTCGCTCTGAACCTTCGGCTGTCGCCCGTCCTTCGATATGATCGCGTCCATCCCCGCGCTCCGAATCCTCGGATAGAGGTCAACGTCATCGACCCCGAGAAGATTGAGCTCGCCCGCGTGTGCGAACGAGTGACGATCGCGGAAGATCACGCGCAGAGGCTCCAACGAAACCACAGAAAGATTTTCGTCGAGGAAGAAATTCACGCTGCATTCTCTGCTTCGGACCAACTCGGCAGCGACCGGGCAAAGTCAAGCGCATCAAGTGCCGCCGCGGGCGAAACGGCCGGATAGAAGTTGGAGACCTCCTCGGCAGAAACGGAACCGTCCGCCGTGAGATTGGCGATCACATCAAACGGAACTCTGGTTCCTTCAATCGTGGGCCACCCGCCCAGCCGCTGTTCTCGCACCTCGAGGCTTGGTCTCGGATGTCGCAGATCGACTACTGGACCTCGGTCGCTCTCGAAAGCGCCCATGATATCGGCTAGTGTGGCGAGGATCGACTGACCTGGGTGCGCGAGCACATCGACGGCCGCGCCATCGCTTCTCACAACCAGGATTGACGGACCGGTATCTATCAACGAGTATGCAGACGGATGCTCTGTCAGGTCTTGGTCCGGCATGTTCGCGAATGCGCGCCGTATCTTCTGCAATGATTTGGTCTCACGCAATTTGACGACTGATCGGAGCGCCAAAATGTCTCGAAATGAATAGAGGAGAGGTCGGCTGTACGCATCTACCTCCGGGATCAACAGCCCTGTGCGTCTCCAATTATGAAGTTGCGAGACCGACGCGCCAGACAGCACTGAGGTTTCGGCAACAGGAACGCCATCACCCACCTCCACCTCTCCGTCTCGTGCTTGCGACGATACGAGCGCCCGACGACATTCAAATGCGCGGCAGGCGAACGCCGCCTCTGAACATTCATCGCTCGGCGTCGACACCCGGCTCGTGGAGGGATACCCGTCACTGGCAGAGCGCAATGACCCATCGACAACAGGGACGGCTTCAACCACTGAGTAGCAGCGCGCTGCGCAGCACCCTGCTACTTAGTTCTGCTGCGCCGACCCCGCCAATGCCAGATCCCTCAGCAGCTGGTCGCCGGGAGCGGCGAACGCGTAGTCCGCGGTGATCTCGGCGCGTTCGAGCAGTTCGTCCATCCGGCGTTGACGCTGACGCGGGATCAGCGTGACAACAGTGCCCTGCCTGCCGGCGCGGCCGGTGCGGCCAGAACGGTGCAGGTAGGTCTTGTAGTCGTCCGGAGCATCCGCCTGGATGACCAAGTCGATGTCGTCAACGTGGATGCCGCGCGCGGCGACATCCGTCGCGACCAGCACGTTGACGCGGCCGCTGGTCAGCATCTGCAGGTTGCGCGTGCGGCGTGATTGGTTCAGGTCTCCGTGCAGTGAGACGGCGGGAATTCCTGCGTCGTCAAGCTGATCGGCGAGCTGCTCGGCGAAAGCGCGCGTGCGGGCGAAGACCAGCGTCTTGCCGTCACGGTCGGTCAGCTGCTCGATGATCGCGCCCTTGTCGCGGTGCTCGATCACGAGCACGCGGTGGTCGATAGTGCTCGACGCCTGGTCTTCGCCGGCGACCTCGTGAACGGCAGGGTTCGGCAGGAACTCGTTGACCAGCGCGGCGACGCCCTTGTCGAGGGTTGCGGAGAACATCAGCTTCTGGCCGCCGTCCGCCGTCTGCCGCAGGATGCGCTGAACCGGCTCGAGAAAGCCCAGGTCGCACATGTGGTCGGCTTCGTCGAGCACGGTGATGGTCACCTGGCTGAGGTCGAGACGACGCTGCTCGATCAGGTCCTCGATACGACCTGGCGTGCCTATCACGATGTCGACGCCGCGCTGTAGTGCGCCGACCTGACGGCCCTGCGGAACGCCTCCATAGATCTGGGTGGTGAACAGTCCGACAGAGCGAGCGATCGGCTGAATGGTGCGGTCGATCTGCAGCGCGAGCTCGCGGGTCGGCGCGAGGATCAAGGCGCGCGGCGCACGACCGAACTGGCGCTTCCCGCCCGCCTTGCCCTGCTCGGCCCACTGCTGCATCAAGCGCTCGACTAGCGGTGCGCCGAACGCGATCGTCTTGCCGCTGCCTGTGCGGCCGCGACCGAGCACGTCCTTGCCTGCGAGCACATCCGGAATCGTCGCAGCCTGGATCGGGAACGGCGTGGCAGCGCCGAGCGCTTCCAATTCACGCACGATGTTGCCGCCGAGCCCGAGGCCGGCGAACGTCACGCCGACGACTTCGGATGCCGTGATCGCTTCGGCCTCAAGACGGCCGAGCACGACGTCATCCTGCGCTGTGAAGTGGTGCGTCCCGGTCCCTGAGCTTGCCGCCTGTCCTGAGGAGGTCGCTCTGCGACCGTCTCGAACGGAAGGGCGCGACGGATAGAAGTCGGAACGTCGCTCGGTGCGGCCTGAACGGTCGTCGCGTGTCAGGCGTTCTGTGCGGGACGGGCGGTCATCGAATGAGCGCTTCGGGCGCTCGTAGTCGACGTCAGAGCGCGTCGTCGGGCGCTCGCGGTACACCGGACGTTCAGCGTGATCGGCGGAGAACCTGCGGTCGTTGCGTTCGCCGTACGGCTTGCGGTCACGGCGGTTGGCAGATGCCGCGCGCTCACCGCGGTCGCCATACGGCTTGCGGCCAGCGTAGGTCGGTTGGTCGCCGCGGTCACCATAAGCCTTGCGGTCGGTGCGCGCACTATTGCGCTCGCGCCCGGTCCCTGAGCTTGTCGAAGGGCGCTCATTGCGGTCGCCGTCAGTCGGGCGGTCGTTGCGGTTGCGTCCGGTCCCCGAGCCTGCCGCCTGCCCTGAGGAGGTCGCTCTGCGACCGTCTCGAAGGGAACGTCGGTCATCGTAGGAGTGCTGCGAGCTGGATGTCCGACGGTCGCCACTGCGGGTGTTGCCTGACCCTGCCGCGGGGCGCGGCTCCCAGTTCGGGCGCTCGCTGCGCGCGGCATCGCGATTGCCTTGGCGCGCGGCACGCTCGTCAGCGTTCCAACGCTGCTTCTTGGGCGCGCCTTCGGTTGGCTCCGGGCGGTACCCGCGGTGGTTCGGGCTCTTGCTTCCGGCCTTCGGGCCGGACTTCTTCGCGCCGACACGCAACGCGGGCTTCTTGCTTCCGTATGCGCCGGCCCTCTGCTTGTCATATGGGCCGTGCTTCTGATAGGGCATGACTGGTTTCCTGGGTTGTTGTTGATTGCATGGCAGAACCCGCGACAGAATCGTCACGTCCTTGCAAGAACCCAGACAATCGTTGAATGGGGCCGTTTCACATACAGTGATTCTCCGTAGTGTCGCGGCGCTGTGTGCGCCTCCTACGATTCCGGCCCACCTGACTTACAAACCCATCCACGCACAGCGCGGTGTCAAGAGCCGACCTACCTACATTACACGATCCCGCATCCCCATAGCGCCCGGGTCAGGGCTTTTTCACAGTCGGCGATGTTCGGTGACTTGGTGGTCAAGTAGCGAGGTAAAGACGGTGGTCGAGTAGCGAGGTACGAGCGTATCGAGACCCGTATCGAGACCCGTATCGAGATCTCATTGCGGGGTCTCGATACGCCTGCTCGCTGCGCTCGCGGGCTACTCGACCAACGGGATGATGCAATTCGATGACTGTGAAAAGACCCTGCGCCCGAGTGCGCCCGAATGGCTGTTCCCGCCGCGTCAGACGCCGTGACAACGACCACATAGACGCGCTCGGCGGAATCCGAGGGAGGAGGAGGTAGGAGGAGCGGGCGCCCGCAAGCAACTCAGCGACCGGTGAAGGTGGGCGGCCGCTTCTGCTGGAAGGCAGCGAAGCCTTCGCGATAGTCGGCCGTGGCCTGCAGCGCAACTTGCGCTTCGTTCTCGGCCGTGACGTTCTGCCAGAGGCCGATCCGTTCGGTGCGCAGGCGTTGCACGATGCGCTTGCTCGCCAGGAACGCCTGTGTCGGACCGGATGCCGCCGCGCGCGCGGCCGCCCGTGCCGTCTCGAGCACTTCCGCGGCGGGGATCACCCGGCTGAACAGTCCGGCGACGACGGCTTCCTCCCCGGACAGCAAACGCCCGGTGTAGATCAGGTCGAGCGTGCGATGAGATCCGAGTCGTTGGTAGAACAGCGCGTGCGCGCCCGAGTCGGGAACCGCGCCGAGCGCTGCGAACGGTGAGCCGATCTTGGCCGTGTCTGCGACATAAACGACATCCGTGGCAATCAGAAGACCGAGTCCGACCCCGAGGCACGCGCCCTGAGCGGCCGCGAATGTGGGCGCGGGGAACGCGCTCATCTTCTTCATCAGCGGGGTGAGCAGACGGTACAGATAACCGCTGATGTCATCCGTTTCGGGCGCCACCGCGGAAATGTCACGACCGGCGCAGAACGCACGGCCCTCGCCACGCAACACCAACGCCCGCACGCCGGCATTCTGCGCCTCCGTGTATGCGGCATCGAGCGCGGCGAGTGCGCCCTCGTCGAGTGCGTTGAGCTTCTCCGGCGTATTCAGGACGATCTCGGCGACGTCTCCGTCAATGGTCAGGTCAATCATCAGCTTCCGCCTTCCTAGTCGATGCCTTCCTAGTCGATGTCTTGCGAGTGCTTCTGCGCGAGCCAGCGCAGCACGCTCAGCTCCTTCAGCCGTCGTAGTCGACGACGACCTTCTCCGTTGTCGGATGCGACTGGCAGGTCAGCACGTAGCCGCGCGCCAGCTCATCCGGTTCGAGCGCGTAGTTGTAGGTCATCGTCACGTCGCCGGTGACCAGCTTGGCCCGGCAGGTACCGCAGACCCCGCCGGTGCAGGCGAACGGCACATCGGGCCGCACGCGCAACGCGGCGTTCAGCAGAGACTCGTGCGCGTTGACCGGTGAGGTCACCCGCGATTCCTGGCCGTCGAGCATGAACTCGAGCGTGTAGACGGTGTCGCCGGGATCGACGATCACCGGCCGACCGACGTCGCCGGTCACCCGTCCCGGTTCATCCGTCGTGAACAATTCGAAGCGGATGTTGTCGGCCGGCACCCCGACATCCGCCAGCGTGTCCCTGCACAACTGCACCAACTCGAACGGGCCGCAGAGGAACCATTCGTCGACGGCGGCCGGGTGGATGATCGTGGCGAGCATCCGTCGCAACCTTTCCTCGTCGATGCGCCCGGTCAGCAGCGGTGCCGAACGCTGCTCGCGGGAGAGCACGTGGTCGAGGGCGAGTCGCGCCGGGTAGCGGTCCTTGAGGTCGGCGAGCTCCTCGAGGAACATCACGTCAACCGCGGTGCGGTTGGTGTATACGAGAGTGAAGCGCGAGTCATCCGCCCGCGACAGGATGCTGGAGGCCAGCGCCACCAGCGGCGTGATGCCCGAGCCGGCTGCGATCGCGACGAAGTGCTTGCCCGCCACATCGTCGAGGTCGGTGGTGAACGTGCCCTGCGGGCTCATCACGTCGAGCCGATCGCCTGCTTTCAACTCGCTGTTGGCCCAGGTGGAGAACAGTCCGCCGAGGTCGCGTTTGATCGCGATCGACAATTCACCGGGCGACGGCGGGCGGCAGATCGAGTAGCTGCGGCGCAGTTCGCGCCCGTCGAGGTGTGCCCGGAGCGCGACGTGCTGGCCGGATGCGTAGTCGTAGTCATCCGCCAGGTCGGGTGGCACGGCGAACGTGACCTCGACACTGTCGGCGGTCAGCGACCGCACGCTCGCCACCTCGAGTGTGTGAAACCGCCCCCGGTGCCGGGTGATGGGCGTCATCGCGCGGCCCACCGCGTATTTGTGGTGCGCAAAGTGCTCACCGGTGCCGGCTTCATGACAGTTTGCGCACCACAATCGCGGCGGCGGTAGCGTGTTCGCTCGGTGCCGCGAGCGCTGGCAGGCCGCGCCATGCTCATGATGCGCAAAGTGTCGGGTAGGCAGCGCTTTCGAGCGTTTTGCGCACAATGAACGTGGGTCAGCGGGGGACTCGCGGGTGCCTGCGTCATCAGAGCACCTTGAAGTAGTCGAACGGCTCGAGGCACTCGCGGCACTCGTACAGCGCCTTGCAGCTGGTCGAGCCGAAGTGGGCGAGTTCGCGCGTGTTGAGCGAGTCACAGTGCGGACACTTCACCGCCAGCTGGATGCTCACCCTCCCTGACCCGACGGCGCGCGCCTTCCCCGTCGGCGCCGCAATCCCGAACTCCTCCAACTTCTGTTTGCCCGCCTCGGTCATCCAATCGGTGGTCCAGGCCGGGCTGAGCGTGAGGTGCACGCGCACGTGCGCGTAGCCGGCATCCGTCAGCGCGCGCTCGACGTCGTCGCGGATCGCGTCCATCGCCGGGCAGCCCGAGTAGGTCGGGGTGATGGTGACGTCGACGGCGTCGCCGATCAGTTGCACATCGCGCAGCACACCGAGGTCCTCGATCGTGAGCACAGGCAACTCTGGGTCTACGACCGTCGCCGCGACGGCCCAGGCCCGCCGAGTGGTTGCCGTGTCCTTCACCACGTCGCCCCCGGATGCTGCCTGGTCAGCCATTGCATCTCGCTCAGGATGAACTGCAGATACTCGGAGTGCACGCCGTCGCGCCCTCCCCCGCGGGCGATCGGCCCGCGCGGCAGTTCGAGTTCGCACTCGGTGAACAGGTCGGCGAGCGCAGCGTCGAACGGTTCTCGCAGGCTCGACGGCGGCACGGCGGCGCCGTCGCCGTCGACTGAGCCCAGCCGTTCGATCAGGGACGCGTCCCGGAACAGCTCGTCGACGTACGGCCAGAGGTCCGCGAGCGCAGTCTGCAAGCGGGCACGCGATTCGTCCGTGCCGAGCGCGAGTCGCAGCATCCACTGCCGGGCGTGATCGCGGTGGTAGTCGACCTCCTTGACAGCCTTGGCAGCGATCGCTGCGAGCGTCGCATCAGCAGAATTCTGCAGCCGCAGATACAGCTCGAACAGATAGTAGGAGATGATCAGCTGCCGCACGATCGTGTGCGCGAAGTCCCCGTTCGGCTGCTCGACCAGGTGCACACAACGAAACTCGGATGCCTCGCGCCAGTACGCGAGCTCGTCCTCACTGCGCGCGGCCGGGTCGGCCTCACCCACGCCCGGCACCGGCGCGGTGCCCGCGTAGTGCAGCAGTGAGCGCGCGTGCCCGAGCAGATCGAGTGCGATGTTGGCGAGGGCCACGTCTTCCTCGAGTTCAGGTGCTCGGGAGATCCACCAGCCGAGGCGCTGTGCCAGGATCAGGGAGTCGTCCCCGAGCCAGAGGGCGTACTCTGCGATGTCGGCGGACGGCGCGATGCCGCGCGAGACGAGTTCTTCTTCGAGTGCGACGACGTCGACAGCCACGTGTGCGGTGGAGTGTGACGGAGTCATAGGTGCTTCACCCCCTCGGCCTTCGTGTAGTAGACGGCGTGCCGGTAGTTCTTGCCAGCGGGCGAGGTGAAGAACGCACCGCGGGCATCCGGATCGCTTGCAGTGATCGCTTCGGAGGGCACGACCCAGATCGAGACGCCCTCATTGCGACGCGTGTAGAGGTCGCGGGCATTGCGAACGGCCATGTCGGCATCCGGAGCGTGCAGCGACCCGGCGTGCACGTGGCTCAGGCCACGGCCGGAACGCACGAAGACCTCCCAGAGCGGCCACACTTCCTTGGCCGAGCCGGATGCGTCGTCGTGACCGATCTGCGCCGCGCCACTCATGCGGCCATCGCCCGCTCTTTCGCCGCCTGCTTGCGGGCATATTCCGCAGCCGCCTCACGCACCCAACGCCCGTCCTCATGCGCATCGCGGCGGCGTTCCAGCCGCTGCACGTTGCACGGGCCACGGCCGGCGAGCACGTCCTGGAATTCGGCCCAGTCGATCTCGCCCAGGTCCCAGGCGCCGCGTTCTTCATTCCACGTCAAGTCGGGGTCGGGCAGCGTGATGCCGAGCACCTCGGCCTGCGGCACGAGCATACCGACGAACCGGTCGCGCAACTCGTCGTTGGAGAACCGCTTGATGTTCCACGCCATTGACTGTGCGGAGTTCGGTGAGTCGCCGTCCGGTGGGCCGAACATCATCAGCGACGGCCAGTACCAGCGGTTGACGGCATCCTGCGCCATCTCACGTTGGGCAGCCGTTCCGTGCATCAGCTCGAGCAGGATCTCGAAGCCCTGCCGCTGGTGGAAGGACTCCTCCTTGCAGATGCGCACCATTGCGCGCGCATAGGGGCCGTATGATGCGCGGCACAGCGGCACCTGGTTGCAGATTGCAGCCCCGTCGACGAGCCAGCCGATCGCGCCCATGTCCGCCCAGGACAGCGTCGGATAGTTGAAGATCGACGAGTAGCGCGCCTTGCCTGCGATGAGCTGATCCGTCATTTCGTCGCGGGTGATGCCGAGAGTCTGCGTGCCGGAATAGAGGTAGAGTCCATGCCCTGCCTCATCCTGAACTTTCGCCATCAGGATGGCCTTGCGTTTCAGGCTCGGCGCGCGCGAGATCCAGTTCGCCTCCGGCTGCATACCGATGATCTCGGAGTGCGCATGCTGTCCCATCTGGCGGATGAGCGCTCGGCGGTAATTGTCCGGCATCCAATCCCGCGGTTCGATGCGGCCGTCGGCCGCCAGAAGATCGTTGAACTGCTGTTCCTCCGGCGAAAGTGGAGGCTCGTCGCTCGGCATAGGGTTCAGCTCCGCAGGGGCTGTCATCATTGACTCCAGTCGTTACTAACCGATCGTTCAGTCAGTATATGATAACCCACGTGGCAGCGAAGTCAGAGGGTGCAACCGTGGGCGCGACGGTCGGAGCAACTGTCGGAGCAACCCCGGGAGCAACTGTGGGGACAACACCGAGTGCAACCGTGGGTGCAGGTGCGATGCTCGAGCGCGATCGCGCAACCGAGGCACTCGGCATGACCGTTCACACGGCCGAACCCGGCTATGCCGTCGTGTCGATGACAATTCGCGAGGACATGCTCAACGGCTTCGACATCGCGCACGGCGGAATGATCTTCTCGCTGGCGGATACCGCATTCGCGATCGCGTGCAACGAAGACGAACGAGTGACGGTCGCTGCCGGAGCAGACATCACGTTCCTCGCGAGCGCCACGCTCGGCCAAGTGCTCACCGCGTCCGCGCACCGTCGCGCACTGACCGGTCGTAGCGGTATCTACGATGTCACCATCACGGACGAAGGCGGCACCCCGATCGCGGAGTTCCGCGGTCGCAGCCGCATCACCAATCGCACCGCGAGCGAATAGGAGAGTACTCCCGCAAAACCGTACTCCCGCAAAGCAGTGCTCCCGTAAAACAGTGCTCATGCAAGCATCTGGATAATTCAGCACACCGAATATTGAAGGATCCCATGTCACCGTCGACGAAAACCCGCTTGACCGCCCCCGCAGCAGCCGAACTCGACCCCGAGGAGCGCATGTCGCGCGACGAGCTCCAGGCGCTGCAGCTGAGTCGGCTCCAGCACACGGTCCGGCATGCGTACGAGAACGTGCCGCTGTATCAGCGCAAGTTCGCGGATGCCGGGGTGCACCCCGACGACATCCGCTCGCTCGACGACGTGGCGAAGCTTCCGTTCACTACGAAAGCCGACCTGCGTGAGACCTACCCGTTCGGCATGTTCGCCGTGCCGATGAACCAGGTGGCACGCATTCACGCATCGTCGGGAACGACCGGTCGACCGACCGTCGTCGGCTACACCCAGACAGACCTCAACAACTGGGCGCGTCTGATCGCACGTTCGCTGCGCGCATCCGGTGTTCGCCCCGGGATGCTCGTGCACAACGCCTACGGCTACGGCCTGTTCACCGGCGGACTCGGCCTGCACGACGGCGCCCAGCTGCTCGGCACCACCGTCGTGCCGGTCTCGGGCGGGCAGACCAGCAGGCAGGTGCAGCTGATCAACGACTTCAAGCCCGATGTCATCCTGTGCACGCCGAGCTACCTGCTGACCATTGCGGATGCCCTCGCCGAGGCGGGCATCGACCCTCGCGAGACGAGTCTGAAGGTCGGTGTGCTCGGCGCGGAGCCGTGGACGAACCAGATGCGCGACGAGCTCGAACAGCGGCTGGACATCGACGCGCTCGACATCTACGGCCTGAGCGAGGTGATGGGACCCGGCGTCGGCAACGAGTGCATCGAAACGAAGGACGGACCGCACCTGTGGGAAGACCATTTTCTGCCCGAGGTGATCGACGACAACACGCTTGCACCGCTGCCGGATGGCGAGATCGGCGAGCTCGTCTTCACGTCGCTGACGAAGGAGGCGTTCCCGATCATCCGCTATCGCACGCGCGATCTGACGCGCCTGCTGCCCGGCACCGCCCGCGCGGGCATGCGCAGGATGGAGAAGATCACCGGACGCGACGACGACATGATCATCCTGCGCGGGGTGAACCTGTTCCCGACGCAGATCGAGGAGATCGTGCTGGCGATCCCCGAGCTCTCGCCGCACTTCATCCTGGAGCTTCGCAAACCGGCACGTCTGGATGAGCTCACCGTGCGCATCGAGGCCCGCCCCGAATTCGACGCGGATGCCTGTGCGCGTGCCTGCGCCCTCCTGATCGATCGCATCAAGCAGCACGTCGGCTCGACCGTGCTCGTGAGGCTCGAGGAACCGGGCACACTTGAGCGCAGCACCGGCAAGCTGAAGCGCGTCTACGACCTGCGGTAGGTGCGGGGCAGCGCCGCGCACACATCCGGTCATCCGGTCGCTGAGCTTGCATCCGGTCGCCGCGCGCGCATCCGGTCGCTGAGCTTGTCGAAGCGCCCCCTCAACCGTTGTAGTGGAGCCAGTAGTCAGCTATGGATCCCGCCATGGTGCGGTGCATCAATCTGGCAGATCTGTGGACAACGACGTGAGCGGACACGTGTGATGACCAAGACGCAGCGCCACCCTGAAGACGCCGTCCCGCACTCCGGGTAGTGCCTCGTGAACGGAGTCCTTGCTCGACGGGGATGCCCCCGTCGAGGCGTTCACCGAACACGGCGCTCGATGTCGAGCTGACGCTGTAACTTGCGACGCCGACACAGGCAGACGTGCTGCGTATGAACCGTCGGCAAGGAAGTCTGCGAAGGAACTGGGCCATATGCATCAGCCTGGAGATCCTGCAATCATTGGCTGAGAAGTCCGGCCGATTCCGAGCAATACTAGCGGCTAAATCCGAGGAACATGCTCGGCTGATTCCGAGGAGACTAGACGGCTGATTGTGAATCCGGTGTACGGTTGAGGCGTGACCGAGTTGATCTCACGCCGTCTGCGCCCGATGTTCCGGCAACGTCTCGACGAGACGCCGGTACTGCTGCTGGAGGGGCCGCGGAGTGTCGGGAAGTCCACGCTCCTCGCGGAACTCGTCCCATCAGAAGAGCACCCGATCTATGACCTCGACCAGGCGCAATTCCGGCTGCTTGCGCAGCAGAACGAGACCGCGCTGGTTGGCGGCGCTTCGCCCGTACTCATCGACGAGTACCAGCGTGTGCCCGCGCTCCTCGATGCGATCAAGGCGCACCTCAATCGCGAGACTCGCCCGGGCATGTTTGTCCTCGCTGGTTCTGCGAGCTACGACTCCCTGCCGAAAGGCACGCAGGCACTCACGGGCCGCATCCAGCGGCTCCCGGTGATGCCATTCACACAGACCGAGATCGATGACACCGATAACCACTTCATCGAGCGCGCATTCGAGTCAGACATCCCTCACACGGCGACACCCGCGAAGACGACGCGAGCAGACTACATCGACCGGGTGATGCGCGGGGGCATGCCGCTCGCGATCTCCTCAAGCTCCGCTGACGCCCGGAACCGCTGGATGCAAGGGCATGTGCGACAGTCGCTGGAACGGGACGCAGGGGAGATCCGACGCATCCATCGCAAGGCCGACCTGCGGCACATCCTCACGCGGATGGCCGGGCAGACGGCTGGGCTGCTCAACGTAAGCAAGGTCGCTCAGGGGCTGGAATCGTCGCGGGACACGGCGACCGCTTACATCGAGCTACTGGAATCTCTGTTCCTGATCAGCACTCTGCCGGCATGGGGCACCACCATATCGTCGCGGAGCGTGTCAGCGCCGAAAGTGCACGTCGTCGACTCCGGCATCGGCGCGCATCTGCTACGGTTGAGCGGTGCGAAGCTGCAGCGTCTCGACCCGTCGTCGATGACGGAGTTTGGGCATCTGCTGGAATCGTTCGTGGTGCAAGAGGCGATCCGGCAGACGACCTGGATGAGTTCGCTGGTCTCTGCCGGTCACTGGCGCACCCGCGACAATGATGAGGTCGACCTCGTCCTTGAGCGCCACGACGGGGCTGTCATCGGCATCGAAGTCAAGGCCGGCGAGCGGGTGGAGGGCAATCAGTTCGCGGGGCTGAGGAAACTGCGGGATAGGCTCGGGACGGCCTTCGCGGCGGGCGTGGCCTTCCACCTCGGCCAGGTCGGCTACGAGGAAGAGGATCGCATCCACTCGCTCCCCGTCGAGCGACTCTGGACCTGACACACAGCCCCCGCGCTGAGTCTGCCTGTCCTCGAGCACGAACGCTTGCCCACAGAGCTGCGTGTCCTTCTTGACTTCAACGCAGGTCTCAGGCCCGCGAAATTCACAATCTCTACATCCTCCGCAGTAGACCGAAGCCGCGTAATCACGCGGAAGCAGACGGAGCTACTTTTGCTTCCCTACGCCGTGCGTTTTTCTATGTAGTGCCACGCGGCTGACCGTGAGATCGTTCACGTCGAGGGGCAGTTCGCTTCGAGATGCCCCTCGGCACAGGCGATGTCTGCTGCGGCGTGCCGGGATGATGCGTCGAGTTTTGTCGTTGCCGTGGAGAGGTAGCTGCGAACAGTGCCTTCGGTCAGATGGAGGGTGTGTGGCCAGATCCTCATCCCCGCAACAGTCGCCGTCCTCGGCCACCGCCGTAGTGACACCCGGATACGGCAGAGCCGCGTGATCACGCGGAAGTAGACGCAGGTATCTTTGCACCCATACGGGGTATCACCCGCGATATTGTGCGTGCGTTGCGGTCGTCGGCGTTGTCGCCGTGGGAAACTGGGCATGACATGACAGACACGACGGAGCTCAAGCGGGGGCGCCCCGGCTACGATCAGCGCGCCGTGCTCGAGGTCGCTGTGACCGCGTTCAACGAATTCGGCTACGACGCCACCTCGATGGGCGTGCTCGCAAAGCGGCTCGGCCTCTCGAAGTCGGCGATCTACCATCACTTTCCGGCGAAGGAGAACATCCTCGAGCTCGCCCTCGACGAGGCGTTGACCGCTCTCGAGGCTGTGCTGGTCGAGAACCTGCTGACCGAAGTGGATGCCGCGGCTGGCAACACTGCGGGCACCGCAAGCGCCCCAGGAAGTGCAGTCGATCGTCTGGCCGCTGTGCTGCGCGGCGCCGTCGCAGTGCTCGTCGACAAGCTGCCCTCGGTGACACTGCTGTTGCGGGTGCGCGGCAACACGGATGTCGAACGCCGAGCGCTCACCCGACGGCGGGCGTTCGACCGTTCGGTCGCCGCACTCGTCGTTGAAGCACGCGACGAGGGTTCGCTGCGCAGGGATGTCGAGCCGGCAATCGTGTCACGCCTGCTGTTCGGCATGATCAACTCGATCGTCGAGTGGTACCGTCCGGGCGGGCCGGTGGATGCCGCGACACTCGCCGACGACGTGCTGACGGTCGCCCTCGACGGCCTGCGCGTGCCGCGATGAGCGATTCGGCCGCGGGTGACGACGCCGTCCAGACGCGAGCCATCCTCGACCTCACGATGCGACTGGCAGAGGTGATCTTCTCGGCCGGTGCCGGTGCGGAAGACGCGACCGCCGCGATGCAGGCGATCACGCGCGCCTACGGCCTGAAGACCACGGACGCCGACATCACGCACACCCTGCTCACCCTCACCCATGAGAACGTCCAGACCCATGAGTCCGTGTCGCGCAGCCGTAACGTGAAATACCGCAACCTCGACTACGCGAAGCTGGCGGCGACATCCGCTCTGATCGGCGAGATCATCGAGCGGAAGCTTGATGTCGCAAGCGCTCGCAAGCGCATCGCCACGATCGTCAGCGCGAAGCCGCAGGTGCCTTGGGTGTGGCGCCGAATCGGCTGGAGCCTCGTCGGTGCGGGTGCCGCATTCATCGCGACGTTCGTCGTCGATTTCGTGACATCGAGGCTGGCGTCGAGGCGTGTGCCCGTGTTCTACCAGTCCGTCGCCGGCGGAGCGATCGGCCCGATCGCCGCCGCGCTCGTGCAGCTGTTCGACCCGGGCGAGTCCGCGTCGATCGTCGTGGTCGCCACGATCATCATGCTGTTGGCCGGCGTCACCACGTTCGGCGCCGTGCACGACACGCTGTCGGGCTTCTATGTGACCGGGACCGCCCGGCTGATGGAAGCACTGCTCATCACGGCCGGACTCGTCGCCGGCGTCGCCGGCGCGTCGCTGCTGCTTGGCCGGCTCGGTCTCGATCTGACGATCGAAGCGGATGCGACGGCCTCGTTCGCGACGCTGCCGACGCAGCTGGCGGCATCCGTTGTCATCGTGATCGGGTTCGGGCTGGCGGTGCAGGTGCCGTGGCGGTCGTTCTGGGCGATCTGCGTGCTCGGTGCACTGGCCGAACTGGTCTATGTGCTCGGCTTCGGCGCCGGGTTCGGCCGGGTGTGGTCGTCGGCCGCCGCGGCCATCGTGGTCGGCCTGGTCGCCGCGATCGCGTCTCGGGTCGTGCGCATGCCGCCGCTGGCGATCGTCGTCTCAGCACTTGTGCCTCTCGTTCCGGGGCTGATCCTGTTCCAGGGGCTGCTACAGCTGGCCGACGGCCAGCTCACCGGCATTCTCAGCATGCTGAGCGCCGCCGGGGTCGCCGGGGCGCTGGCGGCCGGGGCCATCCTGGGTCAATATCTGGTGCAGGCCGTGTGGGGGCCCGCCCGCCGCCTGCAACGCCGATTCATCGGGCCGCTGATGGCGATGCCCGTGCAATTCGGCCGCCGCGCCGACCGAGGCACGGCCGGCGGCGCGACAGCAGGCACAGGCAAGCGCGCGGGCAAGCGGATCTGAACCCCGATTCACGTCAAACCGGACCTTTTGCGACAAACCGGATGCCACCTCGAAAACGGTCCGGTCCAGCGTGTGATATCCGGTCCAGCCTCGGGGCCGAGAGAGGCAGACCACTGGGACTCCATCCGCCATTCGACGCGGTCGCAAACCGGGGCTCTTGCCAACTACACGAACGTTTGCCAAACTGACCTTGTCAGCTTGGAGCCGTGGCGCCGTGCATCAATGGAGTTGCACCGTCACCGTGCACCTCGCCGACGAAAGTCAAGCCTTGTGCGTTCTTTGAGGAGTCAATGATGACAAATATCCCAGACGGTTTCAGCAGTCGGTTGTACAACAAGGACATCGCGCCGCGTTCCGGCATCGGCAAATGGGGCACCTGGGAGCTGTTCGCCTGGTGGATGTCGGCCTGGCACAGCCTGGGCGGCTACGCCTTCGCCGTCGGACTGATCGTTCTCGGCATCAACGGGTGGCAGATGGCCGTGGGGCTGAGCCTCGGCATCGTGATCATCTATTTCATGAGCAACCTGATGGGTATCGCCGGCCAGAAAGTCGGGGTGCCGTTCCCCGTCTTCGCCCGGGCGAGCTTCGGTGTGTTCGGCGCGAACATTCCAGCACTGTTGCGCGCCATCGTGGCGATCTTCTGGTATGGAATCCAGACCTGGTTGGCATCCGCCGTCATCATGATCCTCGTGGTCAAGCTGTGGCCGGCGACGGAACCGATGACCAAGGGCGACTTCCTCGGCCTGTCCGGTCTGGGCTGGATCTGCTTCCTCTTCCTCTGGGCCGTGCAACTGCTCGTGCTGCACCGCGGCATCGAAACGGTGCGCAAGCTGACGGTCTTCGCCGGGCCGGCGATCTGGGTGGCCATGGCAGCCCTCGCCATCTGGACGCTGAATCGGGCCGGCTGGTCGCTCGACTGGAACTATCACGAGGCGGGCGCGAGCCAGAGCTTCGGGGCGCTCTTCATCGCAACCTGCGCAGCGATGTTCATCACTGTCGCGTACATGGCCGGACCGATGCTGAACTTCGCGGACTTCACGCGTCTCTCACCGAGTCGGAGGGCCGTCATCCGAGGCAACGCTCTCGGCCTGCTGCTGAACGGCATCGCGTTCGGTGTCGTGTCGATCATCATCGCGCTGGCGTCGGTCAAGGTCTACGGCAAGGCCATCCAGGACCCGATCCTGCTGCTGAAGGAAATCGACAACCCGACCCTGCTGTTGCTCACGATCATCGTCGTGGTCATCGCAACCGCTGGAATCAACGTCATTCTGAACTTCGTCTCTCCGTCGTACGACATTTCGAACGCGGCCCCGAAGCAGATCAGCTTCCGGCGCGGCGGCTTGATCACCGCAGTGCTCGCCGTCATCGTCACACCGTGGAACCTCTACTCGAACCCCGTCGTCGTGAACCAATTCATCGGCGGAGTCGGCGCACTGATGGGGCCACTGTTGGGGATCGTGCTGATCGACTACTACCTGATCCGCAAGGCTCAGATCAACGCGGCCAGTCTCTACAGCGACGCACCGGACGGGCGCTACTTCTATCACCGTGGCGCCAACCTCAACTCGGTGTATGCGCTGATCGTGTCGGGGGTCATCACGCTGACGATCACCTTCGTGCCTGCGTTCAGCTCGCTGGCGCCGTTCGCGTGGCCGATCGGTGTCATCCTGGGCGGCCTGTTCTGCCTTGTTTTCAACCGGATGCGCCCGAATGTGCACGCACGTGCAGCGGATCTCGCCGACGAGGCCAACGCGCCCGACGCGGTCGACGAGGTCGGCGTCTAGGCCGACGACGCAGTGCCGACGACGAGCGGCGGCATCGACGAGCGGCGGCATCGACGTCGGCACTGCACGCCCGACTTCCAGCAGTGCACTCCACGTGATCACATGACCGCGCGGCCCCGTGAGCAAGTGAGTAGGTGAGTCCCGATGACTGCTGCGCGCGAGCTCGCGCCGTCCATGGGCCGGGTGGCGGCCGAGTTGCGCGCGCTCTCCGGCATCTGTGACGATTCGTTCAGCGGATGGACGCGAGAAGTGTTCACCGAGCCATACCGTGATTCGCGGCAGTGGATTCAGAATGCGATGCGCGATGCCGGACTCGAGGTGTATGTCGACGGTGCCGGAAACATCGTCGGCAGACTGCAAGGATCGTCGACGGGAGCACCGGTGATCGTGACCGGATCGCATACCGACACGGTCACCTCCGGCGGCCGGTTCGACGGGATCGTCGGGGTGCTCGGTGGAATCGAAACGGCTCGGCGTCTGCGGGAGGAAGGCATCCGTCTCACGCACGACCTGATCGTGATCGATTTCCTCGGCGAGGAACCGAACGAATTCGGTTTGAGCTGCTTGGGCAGCAGAACCCTTGCCGGTGAGTTGACGACGTCAGACCTTGATCGCGTCAATCCTCGTGGCATCAGCCTGGGAGACCGCTACGCGGGTTTCGGGCTCGACCCGAGTGCGGTCATCTCCAACGATTGGGCACGAACGGGCGCCCTGCACGGCTATCTCGAACTGCATATCGAGCAGGGTCCGACGCTCGAGGAACGCGGCATTCCGATCGGAATCGTGACCGCGATCGCGGGGATCGAACGGCTGGTCGCAACATTTCGCGGTCGAGCAGATCATGCCGGGACCAGGAGCATGGATTCTCGGCAGGACGCGATGGTCGCCGCCGCCGAGGCCGTGCTCGCCGTCCGTCGTGAAGGCTGCTCCGCACCGGTGCATGGCGTGGCGACGACGACGCAGGTGCGCTCGCTGACGGAATCGCCGAACGTCGTGCCGAGTCTGGTCACGATGCGCAGCGAGGTCCGGAGCATCGATGCCAGCTGGCTGAGCGGCACGCGCCGTCGTCTCGCCGAGGAGATTCAAGCGTCGGCGAATGCGACCGGCGTCGACGTCGAGTTCGACTGGACGCACGACAACGACGTGGTCGAGACCACATCAGGGGTGCAGGACATCGCCGCCGCAGCAGCGAGTGCTATCGGAGCGCCCTGGATGCCGATCCCGAGCGGGGCCACGCACGACGCGGTGCACATGGCGCGTCTGACCCGGATGGGAATGATCTTCGTCCCATCGCGCGACGGCAAGAGCCACTGCCCGGAGGAGTGGACCGAGCTCGACGACATCGCGACCGGGATCCGTGTCCTCGCCGATACGGTCCTCAGGCTGGACACCGAATAGCGCGATACCCGCGGCTCCGGCGAGAGAGGTCTCGATACGGGTCTCGATACGGGTCTCGATACGCTCGTACCGCGCTACTCGACCACCGTCTTTTCCTTGCTACTCGATCACCGTCTGTTACGGCTTCGGAATCGACGTGTACGAGTCCGGCCGGCGGTCCCGGTAGAACTGCCAATCGTTACGCACCCGGCGCACCATGTCCAGATCCAGATCACGAATCACGACCTCCTCATGCTCACCACTGCCATACCCACCGACAATGTTGCCCTGCGGATCCGCGAACTGACTATTCCCATAGAACGTCACAGCCTCATCGCCGTACTCGTTATCCTCACGCCCCACCCGATTCGGCGCCGCCACGAAATAACCATTCGCCGCCGCCGCCGCAGGCTGCTCCAACTCCCACAACCGATTCGACAGCCCCGGCTTGGTCGCATTCGGATTGAACACGATCTGCGCCCCATTCAAACCCAGCTCACGCCACCCCTCCGGGAAATGCCGGTCATAACAGATATACACACCCACCGGCCCGACCGCCGTCCGGAACACCGGATACCCCAGATTCCCCGGACGGAAATAGAACTTCTCCCAAAACTTCTCCAAATGCGGAATGTGATGCTTGCGATACTTACCCAAAACACTGCCATCCGCATCCACCACCACCGCCGTGTTGTAATACACCCCCGGCTGATCCTCCTCATAAATCGGCAGAACCATCACCATGCCCAGTTCCCTCGCCAACGCGGCGAAACGCTGCACAATCGGACCATCCGCAGCCTCCGCATAGGAGTAATACTTCTTATCCTGCGTGATCCCGAAATACGGGCCGTAAAACAATTCCTGAAAACAAATCACCTGCGCCCCATCAGCAGCCGCCTCCCGCGCGAACCGCTCATGCCGATCCAGCATCGACCCCTTATCACCCGTCCACGCCGTCTGCGTAATCGCCACACGAACAAC
>SCRE01000040.1 GCA_004297935.1 Microbacteriaceae bacterium
GCCGAGCGACCCGCAAGGGGGCAAGCGGCCGAAGGTGTGTGAGGTAAGGGGGACGAAGTCGTAACAAGGTAGCCGTATCGGAAGGTGCGGCTGGATCACCTCCTTTCTAAGGAGTACGTGTAACTAGAAGGTTCCTTTCGAGGACTTCGTAGTTGCGTACGTCTAGGTCGACCACAGACGAGCGCCGATCCAAGGGATTGACCCCTGCCAACCAGTGGAGGGTCGGTCAGCGGAGTGCGGCGCCCGAGTTTTTTCAAAGCTCGGTTGTGTGCTCGGAGACGATCGTCCTGATCGGATTCGAGCTGTCCTGTTTAGTTTGGGAGTCTTGACTCTCGTTCATTGAAAACTGCATAGCGAAGAACGTTCATGCGCGGCAAGCGCATGAAAGTGCGCGGTCCATACGTTGATTTCCGTCAGCGTGTGGATGCAATTTCGAGTTTCTTGACGGTCGGAGACGACTGTCAATAAGAAGGAGCTCTTGATGTTCGTTTAGACCAAGGCGCGAGGCAATGAAGTGTGCTTCATGTACATGAATTGCCGAGCAACGCAGGGCTAGACGAACAGCATGGCTCCGAGTAAGAAGTGAACAAGAGCACATGGTGGATGCCTTGGCATCAGGAGCGAAGAAGGGCGTAGTAAGCTGCGAGAAGCTTCGGGGAGCTGCTAACGAGCGATGATCCGGAGATACCCGAATGGGGCAACCCAGCCGCCGTCATGGGCGGTTACCGACCGGTGAATACCATAGCCGGTGCGGAGCGCACCCGGTGAACTGAAACATCTCAGTAGCCGGAGGAGAAGACATCAACCGAGATTTCCCTAGTAGTGGCGAGCGAACGGGGAAGAGCCTAAACTTCGTACGTGTAAGTTTTGCGGCGTTGCGTACGGGGGGTTGTGAGAGCGGTGTCCAGGAGCGCAAGATCCTGGCGGGAGTGAGCAAAGGACGAGGTAGTTGAAGCCGGCTGGAAAGCCGCACCAGAGCAGGTGAGAGTCCTGTAGACGAAAAGTCGTCCTCTTCCGATCCGTATCTCGAGTACCACGGGGCACGAGAAACCCTGTGGGAAGCTGGGAGGACCATCTTCCAAGGCTAAATATGTCCTGATGACCGATAGTGAACGAGTACCGTGAGGGAAAGGTG
>SCRE01000026.1 GCA_004297935.1 Microbacteriaceae bacterium
GGGCGGACGAGAGGGAGGAGAACCACCGCAAGCTGTACCGCTACGTCTCGCAGTACACCGCGAGTCACTGGGTGCGCCGCTTCGTCACTTTTCGTCTCGTTCTGCTGGCTGACTCGTCCACTTTGCTCGTTCTCGCTTCTCTCGCACTTTCAGGGTACCGAGTACCTCCTGTTCCCTCTGCCTGCCTCCCTCCCCCGGCGGTCACTGACTCGCCGCCTGCTCTCTCTCACAGATTTGTCGCCGAGCTGCAGCGCGACCGAGCGGAGCGGAGGGCGATTGCCGAGGGCAAGGAAGGCGACGAGAGTGCGCAGGCTGCGCAACTCAGGCGTCAGGGCTTGCAGTTGACGGGCAAGGCATAGCACCTATCATGATTGCTGTAGGGACATTCACGCATGATGAACATAGACTTCTGTTTGACGATGAGTTGGGCTGCGGAGAGAGCGGCTTCGGTGTGCAAGATGCGCAAGCAAGAGAGGGAAGGAGGGGAGAGGTGGTTGTTCTAGGTGAGTACTCCTCATCCAGTGCACCTGCATGGAGGTACAGCCGCAGCAAAAGGCAGTATCATCAAGCCCCGGTGTGCTGCCTCCAGCTGCACAAGCGAGTGAGGCAAAAGGGAAGTGGAGAACCAGGGAGTCGAACCCTGCACCTCTCGCATTCTTGGTTAGAAGATGCTAAGCGAGCGCTCTACCGATGAGCTAGATCCCCCTCCGATGTCAGCACGGTGCAGCTGTGCGTTTATATATTGACTAAGCAGGAGTGTCTGCTAGGTTGCCTGCCCGGATCTGCCTTCGGTCGTCATTGGAGACAGTGCATGCGCAGATTGCTCCTGTGCACGCTCACACAGCTTCTGTTCGGTCTACATTGCCCTCAGCTTGGAGTCAGACGCCCAGACTTCCAAAGTGCCCTCTGGCAGGGGGTGTCGGGGGCTCGCTTTCTGCAGTTTCAGGGTGCACCTCACAATGCCTGACAATCTACACCCTTTCCTGAGACCCTGACCCAGCAGAGAGCGTCCGGCTTCTCTGTCCCTCGTTGTCTCCTCCCCCTGTTTGCGCGACACTCCCAACAGTCTCGCTGCCGGTTACGACAGGTCCAGAGCGGTTTGCAGAGTGTTGAGATCTGTCAGATTCTTGCTCCTCAGCCACCTCCAGCTGCCAGAGCAAGTGAAGGAGGGAGGAGGTTGTACTGTACACCCAAGTCCCAGGCTCTCAGCTCGAAGCACATGTCTCTGGCGCTGACTTGGAACTCGACAATCTCAACTTCCGAGTGTGGGCCTCAAAGATATGTGAGGATGGGCGAGGTCCAGGCATGTGAGTGGCAGGCACGCCCATGCCTCTGGCTGCCCCTCTGGACCTCACTTTCTCCGCCTGGGGAACTTTGCTTGGATGCTTTCACAAGTAGCCTTCAGGTGCAGAGTTACTGGAGAAGTGCACAGGTGGACACTGTGTACCATCTTGCCTGTCTTCCAGAGGTGCAGGCAGTCCTTGGCGGAGTTGGCTCTTTGCCTAACCAGGACCACCCACGCGGTGTATATAGCTTGCGAACCAGTGCTGACTGACATACTGGCAACCTGCAGGTGCCGTGCTGAATGGGGGGCAAAAAGGGTCGGGGGATGGATCCCGGTTGCCAAGGTTGCCCACGGCAAAAGGTAGTGACGTCTGTGAGATTCGAACTCACGCCCTTTCGGACTAGCGGGTTATTGCAACCTTAAGCTAGCGCCTTAGACCGCTCGGCCAAAACGCCTTTGTTTGTTGCAGAGCGCCTCCTCCAAGTTGTACATCAACCTTCCCC
>SCRE01000016.1 GCA_004297935.1 Microbacteriaceae bacterium
CTGCCCCGCTTCCGGCAACGACGTGATCGAAGTTCGCCAGGTGCAGGAGTTCTCGGACTTTCCGGCCGACGTCCAAGAGGCTGCGGCTGGGTTTCCCGAGATGCAGGCGCGATCCGAACGCTATAAGGAGTCGTGATGCCGTGGCCATCGCACGGGTGTGGGTGAGGCCCTTGCGGGCCCCACCCTTCCCTGTTGCGTTACTGCGCGCAGAGATTGCGCGGCGGCCTTACGTCTACTGGTCGTCGACTGAGCGGCATGGCAGCGGCTCAAAGATCGAGGACGTCCGCGATGATTTCTCGCACTTGCGAAACGACGGTATCGGGAGCACGATCTCGAAATCGAGCGCCGCGTGCCCGCCAGTCGAGCGACTTGACGTGCTGGGTTAGCGCGACGCCGCGAACGCGCAGGCCGGAAGGCAGAGGGACCTCAAACGCGTGCCCCTTGGGTTTCGTACTGATAGGGCAGACAATGGCTAGGCTAAACGTTGCGTTGAACTCTCGCGGCGAGAGCACCAACGCGGGCCTGCGCTTCGCTTGCTCATGACCGGCTCCCGGATCGAAGTCGAGGAGCACGAGATCCCCGCGATCGGGCACATCCACTCAGAGACACTCGGCGCCGCGCGCGGGCCCGAGCGCGACCTCTGCTTCGGGCTCCTGGACGGTCGCAAGACGAGCCGCCAGCCGAGACTTCCGCCCCAACTCGATGAGGAGATGGCCGTCCTCCTGCCGCACTTCAACGCTCTGTCCGTCGTGAAGGCCCAGGTTGCGAGCAATAGGCGCCGGCACACGCACGGTCAGACTGTTTCCATATCGGGCGACCTTCGATCTTAGCGTTAAGACGGTTTCCATGCGGGCTCCAAGGCTCTAACGTGTCTACTTTAGTATACACATCGGAAGACGGATCGTCCAGATTATCGGTAGCGGCCGCACCGCTCAGGGTTGACGGCGGCGGGGCGTGCGTGAACTACAGGGTGATGACTACGACCACTGACGGCATAACCTTGTGGATGCGGCTGCGGCGGCGCCTAGCGCTGCGGCGGAGCCGGCGGCTGTTTTCCCAGACTGACATTCTCGAAGGTCACGACGATGCGCTCACCGCCCGGTCCGGCGGGGCTGCTTCCCACGCGCACGCTGTCGCCGGGGCGCGCCAGGATCTCGCCGGGCCGCTGCGGATCGTTGATCACGTAGAACCCGGGATGGCCGCGCAGCGTGAAGATCAGCGCGTTGCCGCTGCGGCCCAGCCGGTCGATCACGCCGGACTCGCCCCCATTCTGTGCGCGCTGTGGGGAGAGGCCGCTGACCCAGGACTGGTACTGCGCGAGGGCATCCTGCACGGGCAGCGCGCCGGCGGGATTCCCGACCACGACGTGACCGTTGCGCGCCTCCACCAGCGCCAGCGTCTGAAATTTGCCGGTGTCGGCCACGACGGGCACCAGCCACGTGATCTCGCCGTTGAGGTCGTAGAGCACGGGCTGCGTGGCCTGGAGCCTGCTCTGGCGCACCAGACCATTGGAGGCCACGGCGTTCTCGGCCGCGGTAGAGCTGAAGTACCCGCCAACGGAGGTGTAGTAGGTCATCGCCCCGGTGACGGCATTCATGTAGGTGAAGCCGGTCATGGAGGCATCGCTGGACGCAGGTGAGGTGTGGTCGACGAACCACACGAACTCATCGCCCGAGCTGAGGATGCCGAAGACCTCGTTGCGCGCGGGAAGGTGCACGTCGCGCTCGCTGAGGTGGGCATTCCACCAGCCGTGGACGTAGAGGCCGAACCACGTGTTGTAGTCCAGCGCCAGGCTAGGCGGAACGACGCGCGTGACCCAGCGCGGGAGCTGGTCGAAATGGTCGCGCGCGTAGTCGGACATCGCGCCGGTGACGGGGTCGACGATCACCGCGTCCGTGACCACCATGCCGTCGTT
>SCRE01000034.1 GCA_004297935.1 Microbacteriaceae bacterium
GGAAGGGCAAGGGTCGTGAGAAGGAGGGCTTCGGGTGCGTCTGCTTGTCTGTCACGTCTATCGGAGCCGTGGACAGGGAGAGGCGGGCTTCGAGGGCGAGCAGTGGCTGTGCTGAACGTGTGGGATTGCGGGAGGCGTTTGGACAGGATGGCTGGGCACAATGTGGATGATAGAACTGGTTACAGCTCGGGGGAATGCTCAGCTAGCGAAAGGTGGAAGATCACAGCGACTCACACCTCCCCCTCGCCCGCAGATCCTCCCCAATCGCCTCCCTGCCGCTCGAACTGCTCGCGCACGTCTTCGCACACCTCCCTCCGTACGCTTTGGGGACGTGCCAACTCGTCTGTCGGGCGTGGCATGATGTTGTTGTCGACGAGGCGAGCTGGCGAGTGCGTTTCTCCCTCCTTGTCCCGGCTGAAGTGTGCCCGCTGATGCACTCTGGGCCGAACAGACTGCCTTTGAGACGTACTATGGTGTGACTCCGGACTCGCTCGGCAGGCGGACAGAGCCGTCTTCGTGGCGGTCAGAATACATCTCGAGGGTCTCACTTCTCCGGTGCGTTTGATCACGTACGCTCGGATTCACCCACACTCACAGCATTTCGCAGACAATGGCACCGCGCCCGAACGCCCACCATCATTCACAACCCCTCGCTTGGCGCCCTCTCGCACGTCCACATCAGCCTTCCTTCCGCGTCTTCGCCCATGCCCGGCACTTCGACTCCTCCCGCCTCGCCTCGCACTGCCGACACCACCTCCCTCACCTCGGCCACCCTCCTCTCCCTCTCACTCGACATAGGTGCAGCTGTCCACTCATCGCCCTTCACCGGCAAAGTCTCGAAACGCCCGCTCTTCGCCTCGCCAGTCGACCACCTCGGCCGCCCTCTCGGTCTCCCCATCGTCTCAGCGACCTCCGTCGGTGTCTCCATCGACGGCACCAAGATCGTCTGGGGCATGCGAGACGGCAGCCTTCGCTTCGTCAACTCGTCGCCGACTGGCGGGCGTGGAACAGCAGGCGGGACGATCGAAGCTGGCGAAGTGCGGTCCTTGCCGGACGCGCATCGCGAGGGCTCGGCTATCCAGGCAACTGCGTTCAGCGGCGCTGGCGGGACCGGCGGAGGACGGATGATGGGCGGCATCAAGCAACGGACGGATGTGCTCGTGACGGCGGGAGCGGACGGTGTCGTTGCAATCTGGAGCTTGACGATCCCTGCAAGTGTGGCGGGAGCAGCAGGAGTACGGGATCGTCCGCCTGTCGCGGTCAAGGCATGGCAGGGAAGGTGGGACGTCGCGCTCGATGCGGTACCGGCTACTGCGACCGGCACGGCGGCTGAGGCTGCACCGCGACGGAGGGTCAAGGCGACGTCCATCGCCTTCGACTCGGGCTGGGTCGGGCGGTATCACGGTCGACCAGCGAGCATTGCTGTCGGGCGGAGCGACGGAAAGACGGTCGTCTGGCCCGCCGTCTACATCGACGAGGAGAAGCCGACTACGGCTACCGAAGCGGACGCGCAGGTTTTGCCGGCGGGACAGGGCGGAAAGATCGATTACCTCGTCTTGGATCCGCCGTCGAATCCCTCGGCTTCTCTGTCCCTCCTCGTACACCAAGCCGACTCGCCCGCCTTCTCCCGCTTCGTCTTCTCTCCGTCTAGTCCGCCCATTCGCACGACCTTCGGCCATCCTCAGCCGGACCACCTCTCCGCACTCACAGCCTTTGCCGTCGACTTTGATGAAGCGGCGACCTCGACCGCGTCTGTCCCCTCGACACCGGCAGAAGGAAGGATCTCCTTCCCTTCGCGACCTCGTCTCTTTACGCCATCGGCAAGCTCGTCCAGTCTCGCATTCCCCTCCCTCTCTCGCTCGACTTCGGCGTCCTCGGTCTTCCCGATCTCGACAGGAGCAGATGCCGCATCGGCCGGCTCTTTCGGACAGCGAAAGTACGTTGCGGCGGGTGACAAGGACGGCCGCGTGTTCTTGTGGAACTGGGAGACGAAGCAGAGCGAGGAGGAACAGGAGCGGGGCGATCTCGTCGCGCCGTCTGTGCAGGTCCAGGGGCTCGAGATTGATGGTGGCGGAAGCGCGAGCAAGGTGACGGCGCTCGAACTGACTGACGCAGGCGTCTTTGTCGGAGGGTGCGTCCGCGTTTCTCGTCGACTTCGAACCAGATCTAACTCTCTTGTACGCAGCCTCGACGGCACCCTCCGCTTCTACTCGACCCTCGGCACCGCCCACCTCCTCCAGCCGCCCATCCGCTCCTTCCGCGACCGGACTGCGCCCCGGCATCCGTCCCGAATGCTCGCACAGGGTTTGATCGCCGACGACGAGGAGAACCGCTGGCTAGTCTCTCACGTCCGAGCCAGTCGCGAGGCGGTTGTCGCTGCGATTGGCGGGCGGATCTTGGCTTGGCGGACGAGCAGCGACGTCAAGAAGAAAGGTATCAAGGCGGCGGGAGGAAAATTGACGGCGCGGCAGGAGCGGTTCAAAGGTAAGTCCGCCTGGACCATGCTCTCAGGAGCTTTGCACTGACACCTCTCCTCGGCAGCCAACATGGAGCTGCAGCACCAGGTCCGCGAGTCGATTAACGCCCTCTCTGCCGAATCCGCCGCACGGCTCGAAAGGCGCAGAGAGGAGGAGCGAATGTCGCACGACCTGGGTCTCCCGCCGACCCTCGACAACATGACGGAGGAGGAGGCGGTCGCCTACGCCATGCTCTTGTCGATGGACGAGCAGGAGGCCAAGCTGTTCGAAAACTTGGAGGAGGAGCCGGACTGGGAGCAGGTCCCGGACGAGTTGCTCGACTCGGACGGGCTCGTGCTCGACGAGGACTACGAGCTGTTACAGGCATCAACGTCGGCTGTACATGACGAGGCGGAACACGACGATGACCGACTCTCGCAGGCGACCAGTCGAGGAGGCCGCCGGCCCTCACAG
>SCRE01000035.1 GCA_004297935.1 Microbacteriaceae bacterium
CCGATGCCGTGAGAGGGATGAGCACCTCGAGGATGCCGAGGTCGAGCAACTCGGCCTTGATGTCCTCTGCGAGCGGGTGAAAGGCGATGGCGAAGAAAAGGCGGGAGATGGTGAGCGCGGGCGAGCGGAGCACGAGCAGTGACGAGTGGTTGTCGGCCATGAGCAGGCGATCGTGATGATGTTAGCGAAGGGATGAAGGCGAGGTCGCAAGCGAGTCGAAGTCAAAGAGGAAACGAAAGATGCAAAGGTCAGCCTCGTTTCCTCGCCAAGTCCCGAGAAAGGTCGCCTCGCACGCACCAGACAAGCCAAGCACTGCCGCACACGCAGTCATCTCCGACTGAACAGCAACGGGCACCTGCAAGACCAGGTCGCGGATCCGCTCCGCCGCGCCCGCGTCGACGAGCGCGCGCTTGTTCGACTCTGACGACGCGGCGAGGTTGCGCAGGGTCGAGATGGCGTGGCACTGCGCGGGCGATGACGGGTCAGCTAGACGAACGCGAGGAAGCTCGACCGGGCGCACCTGAACCTCCTCGTTCTCGTCGTACGCAAGCAAGTCGATCAACGGCGCCAAGAAGCCCGACTCGATGATGGGCGACTCGTTCGCAGGATGGATAGAGACGTTTCGGACGCAGGCGGCGGCGGAGAGGACGAGGGGGAGGAAGGACGAGCGGAGGAGGCGGAGGAGCGCGGGGAGGCCGCCGTTCTTGACGATCTCGACTTGGTACTTTTCTGCGCGGGCGGGAGGTGGGTTGTGCGAGGAGAGAGGCGAGGGAGAGGCGTTGTTGGTGACACGAGGCGCGAAGTGATGGGGGGAAGGAGAGGAAGGTCGAGGCAAAGTCAGTTCTCCGACGCATTCAGACGACCGCGCTGCTGCTCGCCGGCTCGACAGTCCACCTCTCCCATCGTACTGCACCGCGCCCGAACAAGCCAGACTCGGGTACTCACCATCGGACGCCAAGTTCCTCAACGCCAACGCGGCCTGGCACTGGACCTTCAAGCTGGGGGAATCCATGAGCGCAATCAAGTTGGCGACGAGGCGTGGCTCAGACTGCTGCAACTTGCGGCGGTTGTCGGCGTCGACGGCGATGTTGGAGAGTGCGGTGGTGCAGTAGTACTGGACGTCTGTGTCGGACGACCCGAGGAGGGAGACGAGGACGGGAATGGCGCCCGCCGCGACGAGTTGTTGGCGGTTCTCGTCGCTGTGGGTCATGTTGAGAAGTGCGCCCGTCGCGTTGCGCTGAACCCGCATGTCTTTGCTCTTGGCAAGACGCGTGAGCGGGTTCAGCGCACCGGAGCGGGCAATTCTCGACTTGTTCTCGTCTGAGACGAAGAACGTTGACCCACAGCGACAAGGAAGGGGAGGTATCCAGAGGGGGAGGGGCGGTATCCAGCGAGGAGGGGGTAGAAAAGAGGAAGGGGAACGAACAAAGGTCAGCTTTCCCCCCAACGCGCACCTCTCCTCCGCACCCTCCGCTCTCTCCGCACCACCCTTCCAACAAGCTCGAGAAGACGAGGACCCCGAACGCACCATGCGTCGCGAGATTCGTGATGCACCCAACGGCGTTGCACTGGACCTCGACGTTGGGCGAGAGCATCTGACGGATGAGGGGTTCGAGGCCTCCGAGTTTGACGATCGTGAGTTTGTTTTCGGCTGCGGCGTGAGTGAGGGCGAGAGCGAGTAGAAGGGAGGAAAGGAAGTCAGCGCCAATTCACTCGTGACGCATCGCGATTCCTCCGCTCGACCAGCGAGAGAACGAATGGAGACTCGTGGCCACGCACCATTGACAGCCAAGTTACCCAACGCCGCGCTCGCCGCACGCTGTACCTCGACATCATGGCTGTTCAACAAGAACAAGATGGGCTCGAGCGTCTCTCGCGAGACTTCCTGTACGTCCTTTTCGGTGATTTCGGCGAACGCGAGCGCGGCGGAGCGTTGGAGGTCGACGTTGTCCGAGTAGGAAAGGGTCGACAGAGCGCGCAGCGGGTCGCCGGTGAAAAAGTTGGTGGCGGAGCGGTCTGCGCGCGCGAGAGCGGAGGAGTGGATGGGTGGAGAGAGAGAGCGGCGAGGAGGTTTGGGAGAGGCGAGAAGGAGGATACGGAGG
>SCRE01000002.1 GCA_004297935.1 Microbacteriaceae bacterium
CTTCCCCATCACCAACGCGGGAACGAGTCCCCATCCCGGACTGTTCTTCTGCGGCGTGCACTTCATGCGGGTCCGGCGTTCGGCGCTCATGTTCGGAGTAGGCCTCGACGCAGCAATCGTGGCGACATCGGTCGCGGCGTCCCGCCGGCCAAGAGACGCCTGAACACCGCCACCCACCAGTGACATTCACCGTCCGCGAATGTCCAAAGCAGCCGGCACTGCCGCCCCGCCGCCGGAACATTGGCCGGGACATTAAAGTCTCCCGATGACCGATCGAAGCGATCGGCGAACTCCTGTTGCACTCACCGCTTGAATCCGCCATCTCGATCGAACGGGTCCCCGCCTAATTCGCCCGAGACCGCCATCCCGGCCCGGTCGCCGCCGTCGACGACCGGGCCGGATTCGCCCACTTAACCATCTACCGCAACCCCGAACTCCCGCCATCATCGAACATCACCGCCAGGCGGCGACCGACACGTCACGCTCTTCCGGGCTGTCTCACCGCGGCGTACTGTGTGCACCATGGACCACATCAGAGGCTCGGTGGGCGCGACCAAACGACCCAGCGCTTCGGAACTGACCGAACTCGCCGGTAGGCTCAGGGGCTTCGGGCCCGAGTCCGGTCTGTACCCGGGCACCATTTTCTCGATCGATGCGGGACACCTTTTCCATAGTCTTGGCACCGGCGCGGAACTCACCCTCCCGTCGGGCGTCGCCACCGGGGACACGCCGTTCGCGCCGAATCTCAACCCCGCATTCTTCTACTCATGGGATGTCCAGGCCCAACAGTCTCCGGATTGGTTCCGGGTCTCCGTCCGCTTCACGCCGTCCGATTTCGGCATCATTGGGGCACGTTCGTATGAGATCGAATGGGTCGTACTGTCCGTCTTCTTCGACCTCGGCGCGGAGCTGACTTTGGAGGCGTCACCGAATCCGGGATCTAGCGCCGGGACCACGACGCTCGGTGCGTTCGGCGTGCAGACTTTGTGTATGTCCGCCGGGCCGATCGAGCCGAACGAGACGCTACACGCCGACCTGATCCGCGCCGGCCGGAACGGCAGCTGGATTTGGTTGCGCACGAATATCGCCGACGTCAGGCCGACCAGGGCACCGTAATCGGCACCCCCGCGATCGCCGGGTGCCTCGGCGTTGCGGATCACGCTCAGACGAGCTGCGGGAGATGCTCGACCGCGGCGGCGGCGGCGTTCGTCGTGAAGCGGATGGCGTCGGCTCGCACGTTTGGGTCGCTCATCCTCTCCGGAAGCCCGCGCAGCAGGTTGAGCCGGTTTTCGTCGATCCAGCGCTGGAGGTCGGGCTCGCGTTGCCAGATGCGTGCCGTATCGCGTCCGTAAGCCGGAGCGGGGATTCCACGATAGATGTCGGTTGTGACTTGTGGCCGATATTCGTCATGGAACGCCCCAAGTCAACCCTGGAGCCTGCTGCCGTGCTGCTCGGTGTCGTCGATCGGGCTGAGAACCGCGCGGATTCGCTCAGCCTCCGCGGGCATCCGGTCGACCAGAACATTCCACAAGATCTCGTAATCCATCTGTTCATAGTCGTGCGCGACGACGTTGCGAGCGGCCTTCATGCTGCGCCAGGCGACATCGGGGTGCTCCGCGATGACTTCGGCGGGCAAGCGGGCAACCGCTTCGCCGATCTTGTGCATGATGGCCTCAGCTGCAAGCCGCAGCACCTCGTCGGAATCGTAATTCGCCCTGCCCCGGGCGACGAGTCGCGCGGCGGTATCGGTGAATCCGATGAGGTCCCGAAGCGTGCGAATGACTCGCGCCCGCTCGGATGCGTCGGCACCCGTCACAGGGCGACCGCTTCGTCCCGGATCGGGTTCGGACCGGAGCGCAAGCCTCCTTCGGAGACGACGTCGACCCGCAAGCCGGTGAGGTCCTCCAGTGAGGTCGTCAGGTCAGCCAAGTCGAAGAGATCGGCACCGGGGTCGAACCTCACGAGCAAGTCGATGTCGCTGCCAGAAACATCTTCGTGTCGTGCAATCGAGCCGAACACGCGCACATCCCTCGCCCGATGTTGACGGGCCAAGGCGAGTACCGATTCGCGATTTTCGGCGAGAACTTCGGACGGACGCGGTGCCGCGACAGCACGGAGCCGACTCAACATGGCAGGAGATGCAGTGCGCGTTCCGCTCTCGTAGGCGGCGATGTTCGGCTGCGCCACTCCGGAGCGCTCGGCCAATTCGTCCTGCGTCAGGCCTGCACGTAGGCGGAGGCGTCGCACCTCGTTCATGGCCGCTATCATATCATCTGCTATGACAGGCTGTCTGGCGGATTCGCCGCCCAGCGGCCGGCCTACAGCGCCGGATCCAGGCGGTCGGGGTGCACGGTGACACTGAGGAGGCGGCCGTACGCACCGAACGTGAAGTGCGTCGGCGTCGTGCCGGTCTCGTCCAACCCGAACAGCACCCCGTGCGAGCGGATGGCGCGCACGTTACGGTGGTCTGCAACCGTGACCGAGCCGCACGGGATCACCTTCTCCCGCCAGGCGAACACGTAGATGCCGTCGCGCAGCTGGTACACGGAGTTCTGGTCGGTGTCGGCGAGCCCCTTCTCCGGGCCGGCCAGGCACTGCCAGGTGTACCACTGCGGGCTCAGGTAGACGTGTTCGTAGGCGTGGATGGGGCTGTAGTCCCAAACGACGCGGCGCCCGATGAGTGCGATGGTCGCTGCCGGCTCTTCGCCGGTCGTGTCGATGCCGCCGATCAGCCCAGGAACGAAGGCCTGTGACACACATGTGTTGTCTTCCGTGCGTTCGTGGATGGCCTGGATCACGCTGAGCGCGTGGCCGGAGGCGAAGTCGAGAAACAGCGAGACCGCATCCGTCGGGCGGGTTTGCGGGTGGAACTGCACGTAGTACAGGTTGTCGGCGACCTCGATCGCCTCGTAGGCGTCGTCGCCGTCGGCGGTGCCGTGCGGGTCGGATGCGGCGGCCTCGTAGTGCCAGCTCACTCGATCGGCCGTGAAGTCGTGGGTGATCACGGACCCGGGTGTGCTGCCGTCGCCGTTCGTGACGATGACCGTGCGGTCGGCGAGGTCGCCGGACAGTGACGCCTTGTTCGCGTCGAAACCCGGTGCCAGCCCATTGAGCGGCAGCCAGTTTGAAGTGTCGGTCAGGGTAGTTGTGGTGGGCATCGTCGATCCTTGTCTGTCGGGTTGCCGGCCTGTACGGCGGCGGGTCTGGTCCGCGGTCGATGGTGAGAACGCTCAGTGCTCGCACGTGCATTCGCCGCGTGTGGAGCAGCATCCGGATGCCGTGGCCGACACCTCGGGAACGTCCAGCGCCGGGTTGCGGTCGAGGAACCCGTATGGCTTGAACAGGAAGCCGGAATAGTCCACGGGCATGATCGGCCAGTCCTCCGGGCGCGGAATGTGCGTCGGGCCGAACGTGTGCCAGAGCACGATGTCGGTGTTCTCCAGGCTGCGGTTCGCCGCGGTCCAGGCCGGGATGCCCGCGCCGCCGGCGTGCCCGTTCGGGTAGTCGCCCGCCGGAAAGCGCTCTGCCGCGTCGAACGCCGTCGCCCACAGGTGCTTGGTCGCGAACGTGGCTCGGGCGAACACCGCGGAATCCGGTTGCGCCATCAGGGTGGCACTCGGCTGCGGGACGAGCTGGTAGGCGGTCGGTTTGCCGACGGCGTTGCGCCGGTGCGAACTCGTCACCTCCCAGAGCCGTGCGGTGGGCGCGTTGGCGAGCCGACCGGCATCCGCCTCGGTGGTCAACGGTGTTTTCTGCCAGGTGAAGGCGTTGCCGTGCGGGTTGTCGTCGCCGGTGGGAACGCCGACGACATCGACCTCGGCGAGCGAGTTGTCTTCGCCGTCGATCGCGACGTCCAGGCGCGCGCAGAACAGGTGCTGGTGCACGGGGGCGAACAGTCCCGGTGCGATCTCGGGCGCGTGCGGGTTGGCTTCGCCCGGGGTGCCTGCGCCGGCGAAGACGATGCCGGTGGCCTTCGCCTCGACCTGGATGGTGCCGTCGAGGTAGAAGTACCAGAAGAAGCCGTAGTCGTAGTTTCCGATCGTGGAGAAGTAGCTCACGACCAGGCGCCGGGAACGGCGCACGTCTGGTTTGCCGTTCAGGTCGGTGTGCTTCCAGAGGATTCCGTAGTCCTCCTCGTGCATGCAGATCACCTGGGGGATCTTCACCGGGTTGCCGTGGTCGTCGGCGACGAAACCGTCGAAGTAGTGGATGACGCCCAGGCAGTCGCAGCCGAGGGCCAGAGGGTTGGCGTTCTTGCCGAGCAGGTATTCGCCGGCGTCGAAGTAGCTGATCCAGAACCGGGTCGGCGTGGTGTCGCCGTAGGGCACGACCATCTCAGGAACGGATGCGCGGTACAGCACCGGGCGATCTTCATCACCGTCGCGGAAGCTCACCTGGTTCAGCACCAGGCCCTCGCGGGCGTTGAAGCCGACGCGGAATTTCCAGTTCTCCCAGCTGACTGCCGCGCCGTCGACGCGGAAGCTCGGGCCCTCGGGCTGGCTGATCTCGATCGGCTTCAAGCTCGTGCGGGCCGGGCCGATCGTCGCGGCATCGTAGTTGCCGTCATGCTTCGGCACGGGGGTGTCACCGTCGTCCTCGATGCGCAGTACCCGACCCAGCGTGAGGTCGATGTGCACGATCAGGCCCTCGACCGGGTGCGACCACGGGCTGTCATCGGCATTGGCACGCAAGAACGTCAGCGAGCGGATGGCGCGGTGCCCCGCCTCATCGGCCCGACCGAAGAACCCGGGAGCCAGCGGCGCGCAGAACGCGTGCTCGATCTGGTCTGCGAGACCGCGACGGGTCATCGCGGCCTGCCAGCCGGCATCCGATTTCGCGATCACGGCGGCTCGCTCATACTCCTCGAACAGGTATTGCGGCTGGCCGTATGGCGCCCGGTCTGTGGCGAGGTCGGCGTACGACTCGACCACGGCGGTGGTGATGTTGACGACGGCCTCAGCGCTGCGGCCGGTCGCGGTGTCCAGCAACACGAACAGCAGCCGGCGCTCGATGGCGTCGCCGGGTCGGAATGCCGTCACGACGGCCTTGCTCGGCTCCACCGGCAGCACGTTGGGGAACCGCGTCGTCTCGCCGACTTTGCCGGCGTCGACGAGAATCCGGCGTCCGGCGGCGAGCTCCTCTGCTGTCACCGGGTCCAGCGGATGCGTGACGGCCGTCGGCGTCGCGAGAAGCGTTGAGTGCTCGTGGCCTTCGTGCTCGTGGCCGTTGTGGGACATGGCGGATCCTTACCTGTCGTGCGTCTCTTCAGTATTCGCGGTATTCGCGCGAATCGGGTGACCCGAGAGCGGGGCGTGCAGTTGCAGACAACAACCGTGCCGGGTGCGCCAATCGCAGGTGGGTTCCGCACACGATGCTGGTGTGACGGCTGCTGTTGTCACAGTCAGTGTGCGTCACGACCGGCGTCGCCGTCACGGCCGGTACGGCGCGCCTCGCGCCAGAGGGAGTCTGATGGAACTCGAACTGACCGGCGCCCGCGTGGTCATCACCGGTGCTGCCAGCGGAATCGGTGCAGCCTGCGCAGGCATCTCCGGCCCGTTCGGGGTCGACGTCGCTGACATCGCGCTGAAGGACTGGCAGCGCGTGCTCGCCGTCAACGTCACGGGCCAGTTCTTGTTCGTCAAACACGCACTGCCTGCGTTGCGACGAGCCGCTGGTGCTGCCGTCGTTTTGATGGCTTCCGACTCCGGATTCGTCGCAGCGCCGGGCATGGTGCCGTACAACGCATCGAAGGGCGCGGTCGTGCAATTGACGCGGGCGCTGTCCGTGGACCTGTTCGCGGACAGCGTCCGGGTCAACTGCGTGTGCCCGTCGATCGTGGACACCCCGATGGCGCGCGTCGACCTCGGCGTGGCCGAAGGCGGCTTCGCCGCAATGGACTACCCGGTGCAGACACCGGCCGAGGTCGCCCGCCACGTGCTCTACCTGAGTTCGCCGGCCTCTCGCCCGGTCAACGGCACCGCGATGATTTCCGACTTCGGGTATCTCGCCCGATCGTCGTTCCCCGCTTGAGCAGGTGTCGAAAACGATGAAGGAGTCCAGATGACGTTCACCGGCGCATCCGTCGAGAACAGGGTGGTGGTCGTCTCCGGCGGCGGCACCGGAATCGGCGCTGCTGTGGCGCGCCGCTATGCGTCGGAGGGCGCCCGTGTGGCGATCCTGGGCCGTCGCGGCGGCCCGCTCGATGAGGTTGCGGCCGAAACCGGGGCGCTGCCCGTCGTCGCCGATGTCAGCAACACCGCGCAGGCGCGCGATGCGATCGCCCGCATTACGGATGCCTTCGGCTCGATCGACGTTCTCGTCGCCAACGCGGGCGGTCACGGTTTTGCCACAGCCGCCGAGACCAGCGACGCGGAATGGGATGCCAGCCTGCGCGCGAACCTGACCAGCGCCTTCGTGCTCGCCCGTGCGGCGCTGCCGCAGCTGATTGACTCGAAGGGTCAGATCGTGATCGTCTCGTCGCTGGCCGGCTTGTTCGCCGGGCCGAGCGCGGCCGGTTACACCGTCGGCAAACACGCCCTGATCGGATTGACGCGCTCGATTGCCCGCGACTACGGCAAGAGCGGAGTGCGGGTGAACGCCGTGTGCCCCGGCTGGGTGCGCACCCCGATGGCCGACGAGGAGATGGACGAGTTCGCCCGGCACGCCGGGTTCTCCGACCGCGACGAGGGGTATACCAGAGTGACCGCGGATGTTCCGCTCGGCCGGCCTGCCGAACCGGCGGAAATCGCATCCATTGTGCGTTTTCTTGGATCGGGGGAGTCTTCGATCATGACCGGCACGGTGATCGTGGCCGATGGCGGTGCCCACATCGTGGACCTGCCGACGCTGGCGTTCGAGCACGCCGGCATGTAGCCACGGCTGCAGGCCACGGCGGTGGACGGCCCACTCGCAGGCCAACCGATCGTGAGGTCGGACAAACGCATGGACCCGGGGCGGGCTGCCATGCGTTTGACCGATGTCACTGGCGATCGGAGGGCCCGGGCGACCACGCCAACTACAGCCCGCCGGCGATGTCGCTCTCCGAGATGTGCTGCGGGTCGACCATGGTCTTATTGAAGTTCTCCAGGTCGTCGCTCAACCCGGCGTAGATCTGCGGCTTCTTCTTCGACAGGTAGATGCCGAAGATGATGCCGCCGATGAGTGCGACCAAGAGCAGCAGCGGCAGCAGATTGACGACCAGTGCGTCCGAACCGGCGACGATGCTGAAGTTCGCGATCGCCATCGTCACGATGCTCGCGAGCGCCAGGAATCCGACGCCCGGAGCGACGAACGTCGACCACCAACGCGGATCGTGGGCGCGACGGAAATGCACGACGATCGCCAGGGCCGCCAGCATCTGCAGCACCAGCACGCACAACGTGCCGAAGCCGATCATGCTCGGCACCAGTGAACCGATCGGGTCGAGCTGTGCCCAGGCGAAGAGTCCGGCCACGATCGCAGCGAACAACGCCTGCACGATTCCTGCCAGCTGAGGCGTGCCGTTCTTGCGCGTGCGGGCGAGTGCGTGCGGCAGCACATGGGCCCGCCCGAGTGAGTACAGGTAGCGGGTGGCGGAGTTGTGGAATGCAAGCATGGCCGCGAACAGGCTCACCAGCAGCAGAATCATCATGATGTCGGTCATCACGGTGCCGAGGTACTTCTGGGACAGGCTGAAGATCAGGTCGCCGTTGGGCAGGTGCTTGAGGGCGACCGCCTGTGCCTGTTCGACGCTCGTGGCGCTGACGACTGCCCAGGTCGTGAAGCCGAGGATCGCACCGATCAAGCAGATAGCGGTGTATGTCGCCCGCGGGATCGTGCGCAGCGGATTCTTGGCTTCCTCGCTGAACAATGAGGTCGCCTCGAAACCGAGGAAGCCGGTTGCGGCCAGCAGCAGGCCGATGCCGAGCGAGCCGGAGAAAATCGCGCTCGGGCTGAACGACTCGAAGCTGAATCCGGTTTGGAACAACACGGAGAAGTCGAAGACCACGAGGATCAGCGTTTCGAGCACGAGCGAGACGCCGAGCACCTTGGCGCTGAACCCGATTCCCTGGCGGGCCAGGATGAAAGCGACGATGATCGAGGCGAGACCCCAGATGTACCAGTGCAGGTTGAAGCCGGTGAGGTCGGCGATCACGGTCTGCATGAAGAATCCGCTGGTGCCGATCGTGCCGACGACGAAGAAGTTGTAGCCGATCGTGGCGATGAAGCCGGCAACGAGTCCGCCGGTTCGGCCGAGGCCTTTGACCACGAATGCGTAGAACCCGCCGGCGTTGACCAGTTGCTTCGACATCTGCGCATAGCCGACCGAGAACAACAGCAGCACGATGGCGACGATGAAGAACGACGCCGGTGTTCCGCCGCCGTTGCCGAGCGCGATGGCGATCGACGCGACGACGACGATTCCCGTCAGTGGGGCGACTGCCGCAAGCACGAGGAAGACGATGCCTGCGACCCCGAGGGCGTTCGCCTTCAGCACGCCGGCGGTCCCGGTTGAATTTTGTTTGACCTCAGCCACGATGCTCCTCCGCACAGAAAACCTTCGCGGCGGCCGCCGCAGGACACTCCATTCATGGAATGCTGCCGCACTAAGCGCGCCGGCGCGTTGTCATCGAGCGCACGTCACTAGTGCACCAGTGCAAGGTGGCGGATGCGAAGCGGTGCGGATGCGAGGCGGTGCGGCTACACAGCCGCGCGTGCGAGTCCGCGTAGTTCGCTTGGCGACTGATCGAACGCCGCTTTGAAGACGCGGCTGAAGTGCGCGGCATCCGTGAAGCCCCAGCGCGAGGCAATCGCAGCGACCGGGTGCTGAGCATAGACCGGGTCGATCAGATCTCGGCGGCAACGCTCGAGACGCCGGGAGCGGATCCAGGCCGAAACCGTTGTGCCCTGCTCGCGGAAGATGCCGTGCAGGTGACGGGTCGAAATGAAGTGGGCTGCAGCGATCTGGGTCGGTCCGAGGTGGGGCGAGGACAGATTGGCGTCGATGAACTGGCGGATCTGCTGCATCAGCGCCCGGTGGGGGTTGCCCGATGAGTGGTCGAGGTCGAGTTCGCTTGCAAGCATCGTGGTGACCAGATCGAGGGCACTGTGCACCAGCCGAGTGCCGGTGTTGCCGGCGAGTTGATCGAGATTGCCCACCAGTTGGGCGAGAAATGGTGCGATCATCGCGCCCAGCCCCTGCTTGCCCGACATCGTTACAGCGGTGAGCTGACCCACCAAGTCGGACGGCAACTCGATCAGGCGCTGCGGGAACATCACGACCATTGTCCGGAAATCATCGTCGAACACGAGCGAATACGGCCGATCCGTGTCGTAGATCGCCAAATCGCCGGGTTGGAGGACCGATTCGCGGTTGTCCTGAATGAGGAGACCCGTGCCGGCCAGTTGCAGGCTGAGTTTGTAATAGTGCCGATCGCCACGTGCAATGAGCTCGGGGGTGCGTTCGACGACATGTTTGGACGCCGTGACCTCGCAGACGTGCACGTCGTCCACGTTGCTGGATCGGATGCGCCCGAAGAACGGGTCCGGTCGGTCACTTGTCACGTGCAGCGGCACGAACGATTCCGATACCGCTGTGCGGAAGTCGTTGAAGTTGTTGGCAATCGCGGTCGTGACGGCAGGCGATTGCACTCGCGTCAGCGGCGGAGCTGGCCGAACGCTCGACATCGGGTTCGCCGACATTGCATCTCACCTCTTTGGGAATGTGACTACGTTGTATACGATCCGTGACATTGATCGTAGCAGCCGAGTCCATCCTGTAATTGCAAGACTAAAACAGCACGGTTTTGCTAAAATGAGCACTATTGAGATTAACGAGGAGCTGAAATGCAATCAGCGGTGCCGGATGACCTCCCGAGAGTGCCGATGAGCCGATTCAAGGTGAATCCGGCTGCGTTCGCCGAAGCCGGCGCCGTCGTGACCGTTCACGGGCGGCCGAAGATGATCCTGACGCCGGTCGGTCATGCGGACGCACCTAACCTTGACTCCATCAAGGGACAACTCAAACTGCTTGCGCAACTACAAGAACCTCAGGAAATCGAACAAGAACTCGAGCGTCTTTCTCGCACTCGTGATCAAGACGTGGTCGGGAAGGCTCAATGACGAAGAGCGCGATGCTCGACACGAGTGTGATCATTCAGGGCATCCCAGAGGACATCATCGATGACATCGAGAACTATTGCTCGTCTGCCATCGTCAGGGCAGAACTCATGCATGGTCTGTACAGCTTCGTGAATGATCCTGCGGTGCCAGAGGACAGGGTCAAGCGCCGTCGTTTGCTCATTCAGAACTTGGATGCTCTTGAGGACTTCTGGGCCGACTTCGGCATTGACGCGTCAGATGGTTACGGCATTCTGGCGGCGTGCCCGAAAAGCGCGATCAGGCAGAAAGACGCCCTTATCGCTGGACACGCGGTCGCCTTGAAACTTCCGCTGATCACTCACGACACGGGGTTTTCTCGATTCGATGCAGACGTACGGATCATCCAACTGAACGATAGGGATCGATGAACCCGCACATCCAAACGGTGGCGCGCGCAGTTGCGGGGCACCGCGTACAGACCTATGATTTGCTTCATCGATATTAGAACGCAAAATTCGATTATAGAATTTGCAACGATCACGGCCATATCGTGCCGATCACAATGCAGTGAGGAGAATCCGTGCAGTTCCATCACCATGGCTACGTGTCAGGCGAACCCCGGATACAGCCCGCGGCGGGCGTCGGCATCGATCGGCCCGACGAGTTGCCCGACGTGATGGACGTGCTGATCGTCGGCGCGGGCCCCGCGGGCCACATCGCCGCGGCGCAACTCGCGCAGTTCCCGAATGTCACCACTCGTGTGATCGAGCGGCGGGGCGGTCGGCTGGCGCTCGGACATGCTGACGGAATCCAGGCCCGCTCCGTCGAGACGTTCCAGGCGTTCGGTTTCGCCAGCGAAGTGATGGACGAGGGCTATCACATCACCAGCATGGCATTCTGGGGACCTGATCCCGACGATCCGACACGCATTGTGCGCACCGGTATGCCTGCTGACGATCCGACCGGCGTGAGCGAGTTCCCGCACCTGATCGTCAACCAGGCCCGCATCCAGGACTACTTCGCCGAGGCGATGGCGAACTCTCCGACCCGGATGAAGCCGGACTACGGTTGGGAATTCGTCGGACTGGATGTCGCGGCCGGCACTGACGTCGCGGACGGCACCGAAGAGTACCCGGTCACCGTGCGGCTGCGCGGAACGGCGGGAGCGCAGGAAGGCCAGGAACGCGTTGTCAGAGCGAAGTATGTGATCGGATGCGACGGGGCACGCAGCGCCGTGAGGTCCGCGATCGGGCGCACGATGACCGGCGACCAGTCCATGCACGCCTGGGGAGTCATGGATGTGCTCGCCAACACCGATTTTCCGGACATCCGTACCAAGTGCGCGATCCAATCGCATGACGGCGGAAGCATCCTGCTCATCCCGCGCGAGGGCGGTTTCCTGTTCCGCATGTATGTCGACCTCGGCGAAATCGACGAGCACGACAACGGTGCGGTGCGTTCAACCTCCATTGACGAGATCATCGCGCACGCCAACCGGATCCTGAAGCCGTACACCCTCGACGTGCGCAACGTGGCGTGGCACAGCGTGTACGAAGTGGCGCACCGGCTCACCGACCGCTTCGACGACGCGAGTGACGATGACGCGAACGACGATGGCGCGACGGGCAGGGCCGGCTTACCGCGCGTCTTCATCACAGGGGATGCCTGCCACACGCACAGTGCAAAGGCCGGCCAAGGCATGAACGTGTCGCTGCAAGACGGCTTCAATATCGCCTGGAAGCTCGGTCACGTGCTCGACGGTCGGAGCCCGGCGGAGCTGCTGAAAACCTATTCGGCCGAGCGGCAGGTCGTTGCCAAGGAACTGATCGACTTCGACCGCACGTGGTCGAAGCTGATGGCCACCAAGCCGGAGGATCTCGCAAGCCGTGACGAGGTCGAGGAGTTCTACATCAAGACGTTCGAGTTCCCGGCGGGATTCATGACGCAGTATGCTCCGTCGTTGATCACCGGCGACGCCGCCCATCAGGCTCTCGCGACCGGTTTTCCCGTCGGCAAGCGCTTCCGGTCGTCTCCGGTCGTGCGGGTCTGCGACACGTATCCGCTCGAGCTGGGCCATCAGGCGCGTGCCGATGGCCGCTGGCGCATCTACGCGTTCGCCGACGGCGCCGCGGCAGGCGAGGCATCCGCTCTCACCGATTTCGCTGAATGGCTCGCGAGCGCACCGGACTCGCCGGTCGTCCTGACACCGGCGGCACTGGATCGCGACGCCTGGTTCGACACGAAAGTGATCTATCAACAGCGCTTCGATGCGGTCGACATTGGCCGCGTCCCCACTGTTTTCACGCCCGCCGTCGGCAAATTCCAGCTCGTCGACCGTGAGAATGTCTTCGCCGCCGGGTCAGCGCCGGGCGGAATCGGTGCCGGCAGCGACATCTTCGACGAGCGCGGCATCGATCGGGCAGGCGCCATCGTCGTGGTGCGCCCCGACATGTACGTGGCGACCGTCCTGCCGTTGACGTCCGGCGCCGAGCTGGCGGCATTCTTCGCACCGATTCTGCAACGAGAGGCGGTCGCCAACGCCTGAATACGGCGCGGCCGATTCCAGAGTCGCATTCATGGTGCGCAAAATGCTCGATTGCCGAGGGATTCCAGCACTTTGCGCACCATGAAGCCGCGCGTCAGCGATCAGCGCTCGGCCCACCTGCTCAGCGCATTGACTCGGCGATCCTCGATGCCGCACGCGTCAGCCGCCCGCCCAACTCGTCTGCGTCATGGTCGCTCGCGACATACACGATCGCGACGGCGGCAGGCGCCTGCCCTGCGATGACCAGGGGAGCTGCGACCGAGCGCAACCCCGGGATGACCTCGTCGTGGCTCAGCGCATAACCGTATTGCCGCGCCTCGAGCGCCTCATCGCGCATCTGCCAGTCCGGGCCGAGCGCGGCCCACTGCTGCTGTGTCAGCCGCGACTGAATCGCGATGCCCGGCGCGCCCGCGGACAGCGGATGTCGCGTGCCCGGATGCTGCGCGACCGTCGCCACCGCATGCCGCGGCTCCACGCTCACCAGCGTCACGCATTCGTCCTGGTCCAGCACGACCAGGAACGCGGTCATCGCCAGCTCGTTGGCGACCGCCGTCAACTCGGGCAGCGCCGCGGACTGCAGGTCGTGGAACACGCCGCGCGCCAGCGCGGCCATCCGCGGTCCCAACTGCACGAGCCCGGCTGAATCTCGGATGACGAGCCGGTGATCTTCGAGCGTGCGCAGAATGCGGTATGCGATCGACCGGTGCACGTCGAGGGCGAGTGCCAGGTCGGCGATCGACTGGGGTTCGCCATGTTCCGCGAGCGTCTCGAGCATCCGGATGCCGCGGGAGAGCGTCTGCGAGTGTGGAGCCGCGCGCGTGGCGGCGTTCGGCGAGCCGGTCGTCGTGTCGTTCTGTCGCATCTGCCTGATCCTTCTGGCTGAGCTCCGCGCTTTTCACGCGCGCCATTGATCGTTCCGATTCGGAACGGGACGTTCGATTATAGATCACATATCGCTGTTCCTGGCAGAGCCAGGCAGGCCGACGAACATCGTCTCATGCAACACGCGCACGTGATGCTCGATGATGGCGACGGCGGACGCTGCGTCCCGCCTTCGCAGCGCAGCGACCAGCGCCGCGTGCTCCTCATTCGCACCGTGCAGGTAGTCGACCGGGTAGGGAAGGAAGTATCGGTAGAGCGCGTAGAGCACCTCGTGATACTGCGGCAACGCCCAGTCAATTCCGCTGGATGCGGCGACGGCCAGGTGGAACTTCTCGTCGGCCGCGTGATAATCGCTCCAGTTCTGCGCCTGCGCGCCGGCGCGCACGTGCGTCTCGAGTTCGGCGAGGCTCGCCGCGGTCGCGTTGACCGCTGCCCGCTGCACGAGCGCGCACTCGATGAGCGCACGCCGGTCGATCAAGCGGTGGACCTCCGCGGCATCCGCTCGATACGTCCTGACGGCGTCGACGGTTCGGGCATCGGCTCGCCCGGCGACGAAGGTGCCGCCGGTGCGGCCCCGCCGGCGCTCCAGCACGCCGTCGTCGGCGAGGCTTTTGAGCGCACGGCGCGCGGTGATCTCGCTGACGTCGAGCGCAGCCGCTACCTCGGCGTCAGACGGCAGCTGTTCATGGTGCTCCAGTAGGCCCAGCTCGATCGCGAGCGCGATTCGGGCTCGGACCGTGTCCGTGGCGCTCAGGCGTGTGATGCCGGAGACGGCCGGATCGACCAGTGCCGGCACGGCGCCGTACTCGCTCATTCGACCTCCCGCTCTCCACCGTCGCCGATTCGCGGGCGACCGTCGCGTCAGAACTATTTCTTCAACACTATGGTGTCGGCTCTAGACAAAAGCGATCATTATGATCTATTTTAGCTGAATCGGACATCGCAGTCAGAAGGAGCATCGATGCCACGCACCTTGCACGTCGCCGCAGCACAGGCCTCGCCGCTGCCCATCGGCGCCTCCCTGGAGGAGTTCGCGCTGAGCGTCGGCTCGATCGTTTCAGACATACCCGGCGTGCAGTGCATCGTTTTCCCCGAACTGCACCTGTTCGGTTCGGAAGGCGAACCGCAGGCCGAACGGAACGCGCTGCTGCGCGCATCCGCCGTTTCGCTGGACAGCGAACTGATCGACCAGCTCGGCGTGATCGCCCATGACGCCGGGGTGTGGCTGATTCCCGGCAGCATCTGTGAGCGCGGTCCGGCCGGAGAGCTGTTCAACACCGCTCTCGTCTTCTCATCGGCCGGCGAGCTCGTGTCGCACTACCGCAAGATCTTCCCGTGGCGTCCCTACGAGCCGTATGACGTGGGGGATCGCTTCGTCGTGTTCGACATACCGGAGATCGGTCGGTTCGGGCTGTCGATCTGCTACGACGCCTGGTTCCCCGAGGTCACCCGCCATCTCGCCTGGATGGGTGCGGAGGCCGTCATCAACATCGTGAAGACCACCACGCCGGATCGCACCCAAGAGGTGGTTCTCGCGCAGGCCAACTCCATCGTCAACCAGATCTTCACGGTCAGCGTCAACTGCGCCGGCCCGATCGGAGAAGGCCGCAGCCTCATCGTCGACCCGGAGGGCCGCGTATTGCAGTCCTCCGCCGACGCCCAGCCAACCATCCTCGTCGACACCATCGACCTGGATGCCGTCACTCGCGTCCGCGAGCACGGCACAGCCGGCTACAACCGGATGTGGTCGCAGTTCCTCCCGGCCGACGCGCCTCTCGAACTGCCGCTCTACGGCGGCCGCATCGAGCCGGCGCGTTGGCACCCGCACACCGCAAACAGTTCCATCTCCCTCGTTTCATCCACCCCCCTTCCTGAACAGGACTTCGTCTCATGACCGCTGCACCCACCCTCAAACGAGCCCTCGGGCTCCGATCCCTCGTTCTCTTCGGGCTCGCCTACATGACACCGCTCATCGTGCTCGGAATCTTCGGCGTCGTCGCCGAGACCACCGGAGGAGCGAGTTCATCCGCCTATCTGGTCGCCATGGTGGCGATGCTGTTCACCGCCTCCAGCTACGGCCGCATGGCCGCCGCCTACCCGACAGCCGGCTCCGCATACACCTACGTGCGGCGCACGATCGATCCACGGATCGGCTTCCTGGTCGGTTGGGCGGTGCTGCTGGACTATCTCTTCCTGCCGATGGTCATCTGGCTGATCGGTGCCGCCTATCTCGAGGCTCAGTTCCCGGGCGTTCCCGGATGGCTGTGGATCGTGGGCTTCATCCTCGTCACCACCGTGCTCAACATCCTCGGCATCAAGGTGGCGGACCGCGCAAACTATATCCTGATGGCATTCCAGGTGCTCGTCATCGTCGTGTTCGTGGCGCTGTCGATCGGATCGGTCGTCGCAGAGAAGGGTGCGGGCGGACTCGTCAGTGCCGGGCCGTTCGCCAACCCGACCTCGACCTTCTCCGGCATCACGGCCGGTGCAGCCATCGCGGCGTACTCCTTCCTCGGATTCGACGCGGTGACGACCTTCACCGAGGAGACGATCCAGCCCCGCAAGACCGTTCCTCGCGCGATCATGCTGATCGCCCTGATCGGTGGAGTGATCTTCGTGGTCGTCTCCTACGTCACACAGCTCGTGCACCCCGGCGGTCAATTCGCCAACGCGGATTCTGCGGCGTTCGACATCGCGATGCACATCGGTGGCAACGTCTTCGGCGCGATCTTCATCGCCGGCCTCGTGATCGCGCAGTTCACCTCCGGATTGGCCGCGCAGGCATCCGCCTCTCGGCTGTTGTTCGCGATGGGGCGCGACGGGGTGCTGCCGCGCAAGGTGTTCGGCGAGATCAGCAAGCGGTTCCGTTCGCCCGTGTTCAGCCTGGTCATCATCGGCGTGATCGGCATGATCGCCCTGTTCCTGAACGTGGCGACCTCCACCTCGTTCATCAACTTCGGCGCCTTCACGGCCTTCACGATGGTGAACATCTCCGTCGTCTTCTACTATGTCCGGCAGCGAAAGGAGGGCAACCACCTCAATCCCGTGGTCTATCTGGTGGTTCCGATCATCGGCGCCATGATCACGCTGTACCTGCTCCTGCAGTTGGACGTCAACGCCATCGTGCTCGGCGTCAGTTGGCTTGTCGTCGGCATCATCGTGCTCGCGTTCCTGACCCGCGGCTTCCGCAGGCAGCCGCCCGAGATCGACTACGCTGAGGCGGACGACGCCGAACTGCAAGCTGCAGCGGTCAGCTGATCGGGCGGCTCGCAAACCCCTGTCTCCGCAGTCGTGCCGGGGCGGGGGCGGTGCCGCACCGGCGGCATCCCGCCTAAGATTGCCGCCGACCGCCTGACCGGGAGGGGTGCTCTGCCCGGAACGGTTCAGCACAGATCAGCACAGAACCGAAGGAGACGCGATGAGGCTCAGCCTCGTGCAGATCGACGCAGGCGTCGACAAGACACGCAATCTCGAGCTCGTGCGCGACGGGGCGAGGGCCGCCCGCGACGCGGGTGCGCGCCTCGTCGCCTTCCCGGAGTTCTCCATGTATGAGAAGAAGGTCGTCGACGGCACGTTCGCCGGCGCGGCGGAGCCGCTCGGCGGACCCTTCGCCACCGGCTTGGCGGCGATCGCAGCCGAGTTGGCGGTGACCCTCGTGGTCGGCATCGTCGAGAGCAATCCGAACGACCCGCGCCCGTTCAACACGCTGCTCGTGGTCGACGAGACCGGCCGCGTGCGGGCTCGGTACCGCAAGGTGCACCTGTTCGACTCCTACGGTTTTCACGAGTCCGCGTGCATTGCGCCGTCGCCCAGCCTGGAGCCGGTCGTCTTCGATGTGGACGGCATCACCGTCGGCCTGATGACCTGCTACGACCTGCGCTTTCCTGAACTCGGCCGGGAGCTGGCTGATGCCGGCGCCGAACTGGTCCTGGTGTGCTCATCATGGGTGCCGGGGGAGGGCAAGGCCGATCAGTGGCGCGTGCTCGCACAGGCGCGAGCCATCGAGAACTCATATTTCGTCGGAGCCGTCTCGCAGACCCCACCGGTGTCCATCGGCCGTAGCCTGCTCGTCGACCCGCTGGGCGCCATCGTCGGAGAGCTGGACGAACCTCCCGCGCTGGGCACCTTCGACCTCGACCCGGCGGATGTCATTGCGGCGCGCGAGAAGAACCCCGCCCTGACGCACCGGCGCTACTCGATCAGTCGCGAGGAATCCGCTCTCTCGGCATAGCCCGAACCGGGCGCGGCCGACGTCGCCAGCCGCGAGGTGCGCCGGCCGGTAGCGAACAACCGGCGAGGGTTGATCGGAATATCTGCGGTGCCGACCGGGTTGTGCGTCTTATGCCCGATTGGAACAAGCAGATCATCGAAGAATTCCGTGCGAACGATGGCAAGGTGGGCGGCAACTTCGCCGGCGCGCCACTGGTGCTCATCCACCACACCGGACGCAAGAGCGGTCGAGCGCTTGTCACGCCGACGATGTACCTGGCCGACGAGCGGCCGGACACGATCTACGTCTTCGCGTCCAAGGCCGGCGCCCCCACGAATCCCGACTGGTACAAGAACCTGGTCGCGGCCGGTCGCGGCGAGGTGGAGGTCGGCACAGAGACGTACCCGGTCGAGGTCCAGGACGTGACGGGTGCAGAGCGCGACCGCATCTATGCAGAGCAGGCGCGTCGCTACCCCGGCTTCGCCGACTACGAGAAGAAGGCGGCCGGCATCCGCACTATTCCGGTACTGGCGCTGACGCGCGTCTGACCGCCGTTCGACGGGGGCTGCCCCCGCCGCCATCGTCGGCAACGGCCAAGAGCGCGGCCCACAGTTCTGCGCGTGCCTGAAACGTCGTGAGGTCGCACCCGAGCAAGCGTTCGATCATGCCGATACGCGCCCGCAGCGTGTGCCGATGCACACCGAGTTCCCGCGCAGCCGCCTCGTACCCGCCGTTGTGCGAGAGCCAGGATCGCAGGGTCGCGACGAGATCGCTCTGCTGCGTCCGATCGTGGCTGCGCAGCGGTGCGAGCACCTGCAGCCCGACCTCGCGAACCTGTGAACCGTCGAGCAGGGCCAGCACTCCGCGAGCGGCCACGTCGGCGAAATCCGCGACGGTCTCGTCGGCACGGGCACGTTCGCGAGCTTGTTCGGCCTGGGTCAGGGCACGCCCCAACTCCGTCCACGGCTGCGGCTCCGAGACCCCGACCCGAAGCTCGAGCTCACCGGCGAGCTCGGCGACGAGACCGCGCGCGTCGGCGCTGGCACACAGCACCGTCCGCACGTCGTCTGTGGCAAAGAACAATCGCCCACGGGCATCCGCTGCGTGCAGTTCGAGCCGCTCTGTGACGCTCTCCAACCGTTCGGCGGGCACGTCGGCGACGGCCACGATCACGGGTTCAGCCGGCAGCGTTCCCCACATCTGCCTGGAGATGTTCTCGACGAGTTCCACTTCGCCGTTCGTCAGGAGCCGCAGCAATCCCGCTCGCAGGTGGCTGCGGGCTCGATCGAGCGTGTGGTTCTGCTCGAGCGCCAGGCCGGCCAAGGCGACGACGCTTGTGGCCACCTGCTGACCGGCCTCGTCCAGCCCGGCCGACCCGCCGAACACCAGGATGCCGCGCAGCCGGCCGCCCGCTCCGAGCGTCTGCAGCGTCAGCTTCTCCGTTCCGACCGTCACGGTGACGCTCGCCCGCTGGCCGCGACGCAGCAACCGAACCGCCTCGGCACGCACCGACTCGATGGCGTCAGCGCCGGTTATGCCGTCAGCACCGGTTGCAGCGCCGAGCGGGAAGATCCGGTCGAGCGTACCGGCCGCATCGAACAGTGCGACCCAGTGGTCCAGTTGCCGGGACAACTCGGCCAGGGTGGAGGAGAGGCCATCGGGCCGGGTCGCCGCGACGGAGATGGCCCGCTGGGCCCGCAACGCCCACGTGCTGCGCGCGTATGCGTCTTCCGCCGCAATGTCGGCGGCCAGACGGGCGATGGCGATGAACGGTGTTCGGTATGGCACCTCGAACAGCGGCAAGCCTTGATCTCGGCAGGCGGTGACAAGCGACTGCGGCGTTGCGTCGAGCACCACACCGGTGCCGAAGCCCAGTCCGACGATGCCCAACGCGATCAGGCGCGCCACATAGTCGTCCGTCATGCGCCGAGCGAGGTTCGGGCCGGCGAGTGCACCCGCACCGGAGTCTGCACCCGCGGTGTCGGCGGGAAATTGCGATCCCGTGGTGAGCAACACCTGACCGGGCGAGAGGAACGGCGTCGGATCCGCCAGATCGGAACTGTGGACCCAGGGCACCGGCAGTCCGAGGATGCCGGACGGCAACTGCGCTTCCGGCGTCAGCAGCCGCAGGCCGAGAGCGGCATCCCCGAGCAAGCGACGCACAGTGGCGGGCATCCGCATCCTCCTCGATCAGCACATGTACACGGCGGCCATGAAATCGGACGAGATTGTGCTTATTGTATAAGACCGGCGCAGCGTCCATCTGCATACCATTGCGCATCGGCACCGTTGCGGACTGAGCGCGGTGCGTTCCGCACTCTCACCGCTGGAGCAGCAATGACACTCGTCACGGAAACCTCGCAACGCCTCGCGGGAGGACCAGACCTCCCGCAGCGTCGCAACCTCGTCACCGCGATTCCCGGACCGAAGTCCGCGGCGTGGCTGGCGCGCAAGGCGGAGGCCGTCGCATCCGGCGTCGGTCACACGATGCCCATGTTCGCCGCAGCAGCCGGCGGGGGAGTGCTCGTCGACATCGACGGCAACTCGTTCATCGACCTCGGCTCCGGCATCGCGGTCACCGGCGTGGGCAACAGCGCACCCCGCGTGGTCGAGGCCGTGCGGGCACAGGTCGAACAGTTCACCCACACCTGCTTCACCATCACGCCGTACGACTCGTACGTGCAAGTGGCGGAGGCGCTCAATCGGCTCACGCCCGGCAACCACACCAAGCGCAGTGCGCTGTTCAACTCCGGTGCTGAAGCCGTCGAGAACGCGGTCAAGATCGCCCGCCACTACACCGGGCGCCAGGCCGTCGTCGCGTTCGACCACGCCTATCACGGGCGCACCAACCTCACCATGGCGCTCACCGCGAAGAACCAGCCGTACAAGAACGGCTTCGGGCCGTTCGCCCCCGAAATCTATCGGGCGCCGCTGTCCTACCCCCTGCGTGACGGAGGCCTCGACGGCGTCACCGCGGCGCGCAATGCCATCACCATGATCGAGAAGCAGATCGGCGCGTCCAACCTGGCCGCACTGATCATCGAACCCATTCAGGGCGAGGGCGGCTTCATCGTTCCGGCCGACGGGTTCCTGCCGGCCCTGCTCGACTGGGCCCGCGCCAACGGCGTCGTGTTCATCGCCGACGAGGTGCAGACCGGATTCGGTCGCACCGGCGACATGTTCGCCTGCAACCACGAGAACATCGTGCCCGATCTCGTGGTGACGGCCAAGGGCATCGCGGGCGGCTTGCCGTTGTCGGCCGTCACCGGCCGTGCGGAGATCATGGACGCTCCACAGTCCGGTGGTCTCGGCGGCACATACGCCGGCAGTCCACTGGCCTGCGTCGCAGCACTCGCCGCCATCGCATCCTACGAGCAAGACGACCTGCTCACCCGAGCGCGCCGCATCGGCGAGATCATCGCAGAGCGCTTCGGCACTCTCAAAGAGGCCGATGCCCGCATCGGCGACGTGCGCGGCCGCGGCGCCATGATGGCGATCGAACTCGTCGATCCCGGCACAGGCGAACCGGATGCCGCGCTCACCTCACGCGTCGCAGCCGCCGCTCATCAGGCCGGCGTCATCGTGCTCACCTGCGGAACCTACGGCAATGTCATCCGATTCCTGCCGCCGTTCAGCATCTCGGACGAGCTGCTCGACGAGGGCCTGCAGGTCGTCGCGGATGCACTGGCCGCCGCATGACGTACGGGATGGTATCGAGCGACCGGCGATGCCGATCTGCGCACTATGCTGTGCTGAACCCGCTCAACGATCCGTCGCCGACCCGAACTGCTTGCGCTCGGATTAGTGTTGAATCCGTATCCCGACGATGTGAGGAAAATGCCCATGTTTGATCGTTCCGTGTCCGCTACGGCCGAGTCCGAGCTGCTCGCCAGGGTTCCCGACGAGCTGTTCATCGGCGGTGAATGGGTGGCGGGCTCTGCCGCCGCTCCGATCCAGGTGCACGACCCTGCAACAGGCGCGGTGATCAAGACGATCGCGAATGCGAGCCCAGCCGACGGCATCCGCGCACTGGATGCCGCGGTCGCCGCAGCGGAGTCCTGGGCGGCCACCCCGCCGCGCGCACGCGGTGAGCTGTTGCGGCGCGCGTTCGATCTGCTGCAGGAGCGACGCGAAGACTTCGCGTTGCTGATGACGCTGGAAATGGGCAAACCGCTGGCCGAGTCCAACGGTGAAGTCACCTACGGCGGCGAGTTCCTGCGCTGGTTCAGTGAGGAGGCCGTGCGGATCACCGGGCGTTACGGCATCAACCCGGAGGGCACCGGGCGCATGATCGTGTCGCAGCATCCGGTCGGTCCGTGCTATCTGATCACGCCGTGGAACTTCCCGCTCGCGATGGCCACCCGCAAGATCGCGCCGGCGCTGGCCGCCGGCTGCACGGTCGTGGTCAAGCCCGCCGAGCTGACGCCGCTGACGACGCTGTATTTCGTGAAGCTGCTCGAGGATGCCGGGTTGCAGGCCGGCGTCGTCAACGTGCTGACGACCTCCACTTCGGGGGCGGTGTCGGAGCCGATCATCGCGGATCCGCGGCTGCGCAAGCTGTCCTTCACCGGGTCGACTTCCGTCGGCCAGGCGCTGATCAAGCAGGCTGCACAGGGCGTGCTGCGCACCTCGATGGAACTCGGCGGCAATGCACCGTTCGTCGTGTTCGACGACGCCGACCTGGACAAGGCCGTCGACGGGGCGATCGCGGCGAAGTTCCGCAACATCGGGCAGGCCTGCACGGCGGCCAACCGGTTCATCGTGCACGAGTCTGTCGCCGACGAATTCGCCGCCCGCGTCACCGAGCGGGTGAAGGGCTTCGGCATCGGCCGTGGCACAGAGGCGAACGTGACGATCGGACCGTTGATCGACGATCGCGCAGTCGCCAAGGCTCACGAGTTGGTTGAGGATGCGCTCTCCCGCGGCGCGTCGCTGCTCAGCGGCGGCCACGCCATCGACGGTGCCGGAACATTCTTCGAGCCGACCGTGATCGACAACGTGAAACCCGGCAGCGCCATCCTCACCGAGGAGATCTTCGGCCCCGTGCTGTCGATCACCCGCTTCGCCGAGGAGGACGAAGCCGTCGAAGCCGCGAACAACACGGAATACGGGCTCGTCGGCTACGTCTACACGCGGGACCTGGCCCGCGGCCAACGGATGATCGAGCGTCTGCAGACCGGCATGATGGGCCTGAACCTGGGCGTGATCTCCAACGCTGCGGCGCCGTTCGGCGGTGTCAAGCAGTCCGGGCTCGGCCGCGAGGGCGGCTTCGAGGGCATCCACGAGTACCTCTCAACCAAATACACGCTGACGCCCGACCCGTTCGCCTGATCCGGTCGCACCGCAACCCGACTCGACCTCGTTTCAAAACGACGGACTTTTTCGGCGACACGCCATGCCGAGCTCTCGGGAGCGGTGCGCCACGCGCATCCTCCGTCGTTTTGTGAAACTGCGCCGGTGCGCTAGCCGTTGTTGCCGACGGTGCAGGTCTGCTCGGCGGCGGTCTGGCCGGTCACGTTGCTCGGCAGGGCCACTGCGGTCGACGTCGGCGCCGGAGTGGATGTTCCGGATGCTGCGCCCGATCCGGTGCTGGGCGTCCCGGTGCTCGTAGAACTCGTGCTCGTAGACCCCGTGCCCGCAACGCCCGTGCCCGCGGGGGTCGAGCCCGAGGCGAGCTTCGCTGCACGGCCCGGGATTCCGGTGAGCTGCAGCGGCTTGTCGGTTTGGAGTGCGCTGTTCAGGATCGCCGAGGCGGCGGCATCCGGAATGACGCGGTTGGTGTTGGCGGGATCGGCGTCCGTCGGGTATTGCAGAAAGACGATGTTGCCGAGCCCGATGTTCTTCAGCGCCAGGGCGATGCTGACCATCGTTGTCGGGCTGGTCAGCGTGTCGGAGAGCACCATGTTCTTCGTGGCGGCCTTGGCCAGCGAGTACAACGTCACCGGGTTGCCGAGCACGCCGGCGCTGTCGATCTTGCGCACGAGTGCCGACAGGAAGACCTGCTGACTGCTGATCCGGCCGAGGTCGCTGCCGTCGCCCACGCCGTGCCTGCTGCGGAGGAACGAGAGCGCCATCGCGCCGACCAGCGTCTGCTGTCCGGCGGGCAGGTTCAATTGCGGGTTCGTGTACCGGTCCGTGACCGGGGTGGCCAGGCACACGGTGACCCCGCCGACCGCGTTCGACATCGCCGCGACGCCATCGAAGCTGATCTCCGCCGCGAACGGGATGGTCACGCCGATGAGCTGCTCGACGGTCAGGACCGTGCAGGACAGGCCGCCGGTCGACAGCGTCGTGTTCATCATGTTCTGGTCTTGCGGCGATGACGATCCTCCGCCGGGCTGCGGGCAGGCCGGGATCGGCAACTCCATGTCACGCGGAATGCTGATCACGCTCGCGCTCTGGTGATTCTGTGCGATGTGGATCAGAATCGTGACGTCGTTGTTGCCTGCGCCCGAGCTTCCCGACAGCTCCGCTGCACTCGAGTACACGCCGCCCTGACCGGTGCGGGTGTCGGTTCCGACGAGCAACAGGTTGACCCCGCCCTGAATGGCCGCAACGTTCGGGATCGGCTCGGCGGTGTGCCCCGGCAGTGTCGCGAGGTGCACGCCCGGCTTGACGCTGCTGACGACATCCCATGCGGCATATGCCGTTATCGACCCGGCGCTGACGGTGAGGACGACAAGCGCCGCGATAAAGACCTTCGCGGCGATCAGCGGTGCGGACCGGCTCGCTCGAGCGTGTCGCACCGGCAGCGGGCCGCGCACGCGAGGGCGCCGCAGGTGATCATCGGTCATCGTCTCGCCTCCTCCCAGGTCGCAGCGCAGGTGTCCTCAGCCGAGCACAACCGTCACAAAACGGTAGAGGGTGGATCTGGGCGCAGACCTCGTGTGAGCGCCCGTCACGTGGTGCCCTCGCGCGAACGGCGGATGCCGCCGGTTCCACAGGTCGATTTTCTCGCGTTTTTCCGGGATTTTCTAGCCGTCGCGTTCTCTGAGAGGATTCATACGAACTTCACCACCGGGAGTCGTGGCGTGCATTCTGGGAGCGCGGTGCGTGACTGCAGGTTGCTCGCACCCTGCAGTCCAAGGCGTGCGATCAGGGCGGAGGAATGGCCTCACGGTTAGGCTGGGAGCATGAGCAACGATGCCGTGATTGTCGATGTGGTGCGCACGCCGAGCGGACGTGGAAAACCCGGGGGAGCGCTGAACGGCATCCATCCGGTCGATCTGCTCAGCGGTCTGCTTGCCGAGTTGGTGCGGCGCAATGATCTCGATCCGGACCTCATCGACGACGTGATCGCCGGATGCGTCGGTCAGGCGGGCGAACAGTCGTTCAACGTCGCGCGGAATGCGGCGCTCGCGGCTGGGTTCCCCGAGCACGTTCCCGGCACGACGATCGACCGGCAGTGCGGCTCGAGCCAGCAGGCTGCGACGTTCGCAGCGCAGGAGATCATGACCGGCATGCACGACATCGTGATTGCGTGCGGCGTGGAGTCGATGAGTCGGCTGCCGATCGGCGTCACCACGCTCGGTCGTGACCCGTACGGCGAACGCCTCGCCGAACGATACCCCGACGGACTCGTGAACCAGGGCGTGTCCGCCGAGCTGATTGCAGACAAGTGGGGCTTCGATCGCGAAACGCTCGATGCGTTCTCCGCCGCGTCGCACAAGCGAGCGGCAGAGGCGGCAGCGCGAGGCGATTTCGCCGGCGAACTCGTGCCCGTCATACGCTCTGACGGCTCCGTCGTCGACACCGACGAGACGGTGCGGCCGAGCACGACGGTCGAGGGACTCGCAGGGCTCGCCCCGTCATTCCGAACGGATGCGCTTGCCGCGCGGTTCCCGCAGCTCAGCTGGCAGATCACCCCCGGCAACTCGTCGCCGCTGACCGACGGGGCGTCCGCCGCGTTGATCATGGACGAAAAGCGCGCCGCAGAACTCGGCCTGACGCCGCGCGCCCGGTTCCACGCGTTCACGGTGGTCGGCAGCGACCCGCTGTACATGCTGACCGGCGTTCTGCCCGCGACCGCGAAGATCCTCGAGCGCACGGGCATGAGCATCGGCGACTTCGACGCATACGAGGTGAATGAGGCGTTCGCACCGGTGCCGCTCGCCTGGCTGCACGACTTCGGCGCCGATCCGGCCAAGCTCAACCCGGTCGGCGGAGCGATCGCTCTCGGGCATCCGCTCGGCGCGTCGGGCGCGCGCCTGCTCGGCACGCTGCTGAACCAGCTCGAACGCACCGGCGGACGTTGGGGCCTGCAGACCATGTGCGAAGGCGGCGGAATGGCCAACGCCACCGTCATCGAGCGGCTCTGACCGAAGCGAGCCCACGGCGCCACCGGTTGAGCGGCTCTGACTGTACGACACCGGCCGCCACGACACCGGCCGCCACGACCATGAACCGAACGACGCCGCACCAAGCGGCCACTACCACGGAGGTTGTCATATGCACATCGAGGAATGTTCTGCGATCGTCACGGGCGGAGCGTCCGGGCTGGGGTTCGCGACCGCGACCGCACTGGCGGATGCCGGGGCATCCGTCGTCATCGTCGATCTGCCGGGCTCGTCCGGTCAGGATGCCGCTGAGGAACTCGGCGGACGCGCCCTGTTCGCCCCGGCCGATGTCACGAACGAGCAACAGGTGCGGGCAGCGGTCAGGGAGGCGTCGGACATGGCGCCGCTGCGGATCGTCGTCAACTGTGCAGGCATCGGCACGCCGGGCAAGGTGCTCGGTCGAGACGGGGTGTTGCCGCTGGCGGACTTCGAGCGGGTGATCCGGATCAACCTGATCGGCACGTTCAACGTGGTGCGGCTCGCCGCTGCGGCGATGGCGCAGATCGAGCCGCTCGGGCGGCCGGATCTGCCCGGGGACGCCGAGCGCGGCGTGATCGTCAACACGGCGTCGGTCGCCGCGTTCGACGGCCAGATCGGCCAGCCCGCCTACGCCGCCTCGAAGGGTGGGGTCGCGGCGATGACACTGCCGATCGCACGCGAGTTGGCGCGCAGCCTGATCCGGGTCGTCACGATCGCACCGGGCATTTTCGACACGCCGATGATGGCGGGCCTGCCCGAGGCGGCGCGGCTGTCGCTGGGGCAGCAGGTGCCGCATCCGTCACGACTCGGCAATCCGAGTGAGTATGCGGCGCTCGTGCGGCACATCGTCGAGAACCCGATGCTCAACGGCGAGGTCATCCGTCTCGACGGGGCCATCCGCATGCAGCCGAAGTAGCCTGGGTCTCGATACAGTCGCTAGCGCTCCTCACTCGACCACCGAGTGCGCACTCACGGCAGCTCTGCATGCTCCTCCAGGAACGCGTAGACCTCCGAGTCGTCGACTCCGGGGAAGGTTCCGGTCGGCAGCGGAGACAGGATGTGCGCGTGCAGGCGGGCACTCGGCCAGGCCTGGTCGGCCCACCGGCCTGCCAGTTCGCTCGAAGGGTTGCGGCAGCAGGATGGATCGGGGCACCGGGACTCGGCGCGCACCGTCGTCTCCCGCCCGCGAAACCATTTCGCCTGCGCGAAAGGCACGCCGACGGAGATCGAGAAGCCGCCGGCATCCGTTGTGCCCGTCTGGGTCGCGCACCAGTACGTACCGGCCGGCGTGTCCGTGTACTGGTACAGCTCGGTGGTGCGGTTCGTCTGCGTGAACGCGGCGCGCGCGCTCCACTTCTTGCAGACCAGCTGGCCCTCGATCGCGCCGGTGACGTCGGTCGGCAACGGAAGTCCGTCGTTTTCGTATCCCTTGTACAGCGCACCGTCGTCGCCGACCCGCAGAAAGTGGAAGGTCATCTCCAGGTGCTCGGTCATCAGGTTGGTCATCCGCAGCCCCGCCGACTCATGCGTCGTTCCGAATGCGTCGCGGAAATCCTCGACCGCGATCTCCTTCTCCTTCTTCGCGTTCTGCAGGAAGGTCACCGAGGCGTCCAATGGCATCAGGCACGCGGCGGCGAAGTAGTTGATCTCGAGTCGCTGCCGCAGAAACTCAGCGTAGCTGTCGGGCCGCTTGTGCCCGAGGATGCGGTGCGCCATCGCCTGCAACGCCATCGAGCGCAGCCCATGACCACCGGGAATCGACGCGGGCGGCAGGTAGATGCGTCCGTTCGCCAGATCGGTGACCGACCGGGCAGAATGCGGCAGGTCGCTCACATAGATCAGTTGGAATCCCAGCTGCTGCGCCATCACGCTGACTTCGCGGTGGGTGAGCGCGCCCGTCGTGTGGCCGGACGCCTTCACCCGCTCCTGCGCGATCTTCTCGATCTCCGGCAGATAGTTGTTCTTGGCGCGCATCTCTTCGCGCAGCTCGGTATTGGCGCGGCGAGCCTCTTCCGGTGTCGCGATCGCCAGCTTCGCGTGCCGTGCCAACTCGCGGTGCAGACCCACGATCGCCTCGAGTGTCTGGGTCGGCGTTCCCCTCGTGGGTTTGACCATCGGCAGGCCCAGTGCCGCATAGAGCGAGCCGCGCTGCGCGCGAGCAAGCGCGATTTCGAGGGCGGCGCGGGCATCCGGAGCCTCGTTGACGAGCAGATCGTTCAACGCGATGCCGAGCGCACTCGCAATGGTCTGCAGCGCTGACAAACGCGGCTCGCGCTTGCCGTTCTCGATCAGCGAAAGTTGACTGGAGGCGATTCCGGATGCCGCGGCCAGCTGATCCAGTGTCAGGCTGCTTTGACCCCGAAAATGACGGATGCGATGGCCGATTGTTGCGATATCCGGACTGGTTTGTTCCATCTCTTCACAATAGCGAAAGAATCGCAATTCTTGACAGCAAAATTAGTCACCTGGACCGTGTTTTTAGCCGCATTGTGGACACAAGCCATCGAACTTCATAATCCCGGCTTGAACCGCACAGCCAAACGGCACTCTGTTAATCCGCACCGTGTCAATCCGCACCGTGCAAACCGCACTGTGACGAAAACCGTCGCGATGTCGACCGTCGAAAGGAACCCCGATGACGATCCTTGACTCTCCTCGCCACAACACAGATTCCACCCCGGAACCGCAGCAGCGCGGTACGAGTGATGCGAAGCTGCGCGCCTGGGTCGCGGAGGTTGCCGCGCTCACGCAGCCTGACGCGATCGTCTGGTGCGACGGTTCGCTGCGCGAGGCGGATCAGCTGACCCGCCTGCTGATCGCAGAGGGCAAACTGATCCGGTTGAATCCGGAGTGGCGGCCGAACAGCTTCCTGGCCCGAACGGACCCGGCGGATGTTGCGCGCGTCGAGGACCGCACATTCATCTGCTCGACCAAGGAGATCGACGCAGGCCCGACGAACAACTGGCGTGAGCCGAGTGAGATGCGCGCAGAGCTGCGCGATGTCTTCGAGGGCAGTATGCGCGGTCGCACGATGTATGTCGTGCCGTTCTCGATGGGGCCGGTGGGTGGGCCGATCTCACAGCTCGGGGTCGAGATCACCGACTCCGCATATGTCGTCGTCAACATGGGGATCATGACCCGCATGGGCGTGGGCGCGCTGGAGCTGATCGAGGCAGGGCAGAGTTGGGTTCCAGCCGTGCACAGCGTCGGATACCCGCTCATCGACGCAGACGGTGCTCGCCGCGCCGAGGTGCAATGGCCGTGCAACGAAACGAAGTACATCGTGCAATTCCCCGAGACCCGGGAGATTTTCTCCTACGGCTCCGGCTACGGCGGCAACTCGCTGCTCGGCAAGAAGGCATTCGCCCTGCGGATCGCATCGGTGATGGGTCGCGATGAAGGCTGGTTGGCCGAACACATGCTCATCATCAAGGTGACCTCGCCCGCCGGCGACGTGCACCACATGGCTGCCGCCTTCCCGTCGGCCTGTGGCAAGACGAACCTGTCGATGCTGCGTCCGACACTGCCCGGCTGGAAGGTCGAGACCATCGGTGATGACATCGCCTGGCTGCGACCGGGGCCGGACGGGCGCCTGTGGGCGATCAACCCGGAGCGCGGCTTCTTCGGTGTCGCCCCCGGCACGGGCGTTTCGACGAATGCGACGGCGATCGAGACGCTGTGGGGCAACACGATCTTCACGAACGTGGCACTGCGTGACGATGGGGACGTCTGGTGGGAGGGCCTGACGGACACGCCGCCGGACCACCTGATCGACTGGCAGGGCAACGACTGGACGCCGGACTCCGGGCGCCCGGCGGCGCATCCGAATTCTCGCTTCACCGTCTCGGCGGCGCAGTGCCCGACGATCGCGGACGATTGGGATGCCTTCGACGGCGTTCCGATCGACGCCATCATCTTCGGTGGCCGGCGCGCAACCAATGTGCCGCTCGTCGTCGAGGCGAAAGACTGGCGGCACGGCGTCTTCATCGGCGCGACCGTCGCGTCCGAACAGACAGCGGCTGCGGAGGGTCCGGTCGGGCAACTGCGCCGCGACCCGTTCGCGATGCTCCCGTTCTGCGGATACAACATGGCAGACCACTGGACGCACTGGCTGAAGATGGGCGACAAACTCGGCATCAAGGCACCGGCGATCTTCCAGGTGAACTGGTTCCGCAAGGGTCAAGACGGCCAGTTCCTCTGGCCCGGATTCGCGGAGAACTCCCGCGTGATCGCGTGGATCGCCCAGCGTCTCGAAGGTGAAGTCGGCGCGGTGTCCAGCGCGATCGGGCGCCTGCCGCAACGTGACGAGCTGGAGCTCGATGGGCTCGACATCTCCGCGGCCGACCTTGATGCGCTGTTCGCGGTCGATCCGGAATCCTGGCTGGCCGAGTGCGACATGACCGAAGAGTTCTTCGCTCAGTTCGAGGGCCGCGTTCCCGCAGCCCTCAACGCCGAGCTCGCCGCGCTGCGCTACCACGTGACGCACTGAGCGGGCTGCCCGCGCTGCGAGCAGCCCGCGCTGTTCGCTCGGGCCGTCCCGCCTGCTCGAGGTTCGTCGGTTCGTAGCTGCTGCTGCGCACAATCTGCGAGCAGTCCGCGCTGTTTGTGCTCGGACGGCGCTGCCCGCTCGGCGTGCGTCGCTTCGTGGCCGCTGCTGCGCCGCGCGAGGGTGGCGCATGCCACCTAAGGTAAGGTCTGAGCAGGGGCTTGATCAGGCAGGAGACGATGACGGTACGAGTGTTGGTGGTCGAGCACGAGACCGATGCTGGCATCGGTCTCGTCGGTGAGCGGATGCGTGCGGCCGGCATCCACCTGCACACCGTAGGCCCCGAGACCGGTCGCGGGATCCCGCCGACCGCTGCCGGCTTCGACGGCGTCGTGGTGCTCGGTGGGCGCCCCGGCCCGACCGACGACGAAACGGCACCGTGGCTGCCTGCCGTGCGCGCCCTGATGAGCCAGTGCCTGTATGACGAGGTGCCTCTGCTCGGCATCTGCCTGGGCGCGCAGCTGTTGGCTGTTGCTGCAGGCGGATCCGTCGACCGCATTCCGGACGGGCCGGAAATCGGCCTCGGCGAGCTCACTCTGACGGATGCCGCCGCGGAGGACCCGCTGCTGCATGATTTGCCGGCGCAGCTGCGCTCGCTGCAGTGGCACGCACTTCAGGTGGATGTTCTCCCCGCCGATTCCGTGTCGCTGTGCACGAGCGAACGCTGTGTGAACCAGGCGTTCCGGGTCGGTCCTGTCGCCTGGGGGCTGCAATTCCATCTCGAGGCGCTCGCCGGCACGGCAGAGGCGTGGGGCAAGGGCGACGGCGAGGCGCTGGCCGAAATGGGCACGACATCCGTAGCGGTGGTCGAGGCCGTCCGCCGAGCCGAGCCGACGCTGCGTGCGACGTGGTCGCACGTCGCCGACCGCTGGGCACGGCTCGTGCTCGAATCCCGGGCCCGGCGCGGCGCCGCCTGACACCGGTCGCACTGTGTCCGCTGTTCAAAACGACGGAGAGTTCTGACGACACGCGCATGCCCGACGTCATACAGCGGCGTGTCGGAAAATATGTCCGTCGTTTTGAACAGCGCGGCCGGAGTCAGACCAGCAGTTGGTGCTTGGCGAGGTCGCGGTAGAGCGGTGTGGAAGCCACCAGTTCCGAGTGTGTTCCGACGCCGACGACGTGTCCGTGGTCGATCACCACGATCTGATCCGAGTCGACGACCGTCGACAGCCGGTGCGCGATCACGATCATCGTGCGGTTGACCGCAACCGCGTCGATCGCCTCACGCATCAGCTGCTCGTTCTTGCCGTCCAGGCTCGAGGTCGACTCGTCCAGCAACAGGATCGGCGGTGCCGCGAGCAGGGCACGGGCGATCGCCAGCCGCTGACGTTCGCCGCCGGAGAGCATGATTCCGTCTTCACCGACCGGCGCGGACAGGCCCGCCAGATTGCGCTCGAGCACTTCCGTAAGGTTCACGGCGTGCAGCACGTCGATGCATTGTTTGTCGGTAGCGGCCGAAGCGGCGAGTATGAGGTTGTCGCGCAAGGTGCCGGCCAGCACCGGCGTGTCTTGCTCGACGTAACCGATCTGCGCCCGCAGCGCTGCACGTTCGAGTGTGCGGATGTCCAGCCCGCCGATGCGCACCACTCCGGCCACCGGGTCGTAGAACCGCTCGATTAGCGCGAGAATCGTGCTCTTGCCGGCTCCGGATGGCCCGACCAGCGCCGTGCGCTTGCCGCGCGGCGCCTCGAACGTGACTCCGCGCAGCACCGGCGTCGCGCGCCCTGCGTCGGACGGTGTGATGGCGCCGATGCCGGCAGCCTTCTCGGCCTCTGCCACGACATCGAGCCCCTCGAACGCGGCGATCGACTCGGCGGCTGTCGCGCGGGTACTCGAATGAGCGCTCGGTCGCCGGGAAGGCGCATCCGCTGCAGCATCCGGAGCAGTCGCGACCGGTTCGGCGTATGCGAACTGCACGTTCTCGAACGCGATCGCGGCGGACGACGGGTTGACCGATGCGTTGGCAGGCCCGACGATGATGGCAACCTCGGGGTCGATCACGCGATCGAACTGGTCCTCGCTGGGCAGTTCGACGATCTCCTGGATGCGGCCGAGCGCCCCCAGCGCGGAGTTGACGCTTGTCACAGCACCGAATGCCTGGCCGAGCGGCAGGATCATCATGAAGAGAAACAGGATGAATGCCACCAGATTCGCCACCGTGATCGCGCCGCTGGCCACTCGATAGCCGCCGACACCGAGCACGACCAGGAATGACACCTGCATCGCGATCCCGGCGACCGGCACGACCAACGCCGAGATCTTCGCGACGCGGATTCCCATCTTCCAGGCGCCGACGGCGTCGGCATCGACGGCCGCGATCTCGCGTTCTGTCGCACCGGCTGCACGAATGGTCCGCACCGCACTGATCGCCCGCTCGACGGATGCCGCCAGGTCGCCGACTTTCGTCTGCGCCTTCAAACTGGCCACCCGGATGCGCCTGGATAACGTCACCACGACGACGATCGAGACCGCGATCACCAGAGCCGTCAATCCGAGGAGCACCGGGTCGATGATGAGCATCGCGATCAGGGCGCCGATGAATGTCAGCGAGCCGCCGATCGCCTCGACCAACCCCTGCGTCAGAACGGCGCGCAGCAGCGTGGTGTCGCTGCCGACCCGTGACACGAGATCCCCGGTGCGCCGGCCGTCGAACTCGCTGATCGGCAGGTTCAGCATCCGGCCGACCAGGCGTCGGCGCGAAGAGAGCACGACGCCTTCACCGGTGCGCTGCAGCAGATAGTGCTGGTACCCGGCGATGAGTCCGGAGGCGATGACCAGGACGATCAGCGCCCAGACGAGGCCGCCGAGGGCATTCCCGGCCTGCACGATCGAGATCACCCGGCTGACCAGGAGCGGTTGGGCGAGGCTCGCGGCTGCACCGAGCACGCTGAGCACGACCACCACGGACAGAACGCTCTTGTGCTCCAACAGATACGGAAGCAGCTGGCTGAACTTCGCCCGCGGCCCCGCCGGTGGTGCGGAACCGCGGCGACGAGACGTGCGGGCAGCGGTCGATTGGCTCATGGCTCTTCTTCGTGTTCTCGGGTGGTGGTCAGGCACGCTCTCGGGGCGAGTGCTGGGTCTTGCCACGTCGCGACGTGTCGGAACGTGGCGGCAGTACCATTATCGTCACGGGAACCAAAGGGAGCCCGGGAACCATGGGAGCCCGGGAGTCGAAGGAAGCCCGGAAAGCTCGATCGCACCTGGACAGCACCCGGATAATCCAACGACGAGAGGACAGGCGTGAACGCGGTCATCGGCGAGAGCCTGCTCAGCGCGGTGGGCATTGCGCTCAGCCCGCTTCCGGTCGTCGCTGCGATCCTGATTCTGCACTCCCCGCACGGCAAACGCACGAGCGCACTTTTCCTGCTCGGCTGGCTGGCCGGCATCCTCGTTGCCGTCGTCGCGTTCACGGCGCTGTCGTCGATCATCCCCGCGTCCGATCCGGCGGCTTCGCGATTGATCTTCGGCGCGATCGCGATCGTTCTCGGCGCGGTGCTGATCTTGCTGGCGGCCGGAGCCTTGCGCGAGAGGTCATCCATAAGCCACACAGGCGGCATAAGCCAGGCGAGCGCGACAAGCCAGACAAGCGCGGCCAGCCAGACGAGTCAGATGAGCGCGACAAGCGAGACGAGTCAGACGAGCGAGACGAGTCAGACGAACGAGACGAGCCAGGCTAGCGCGACAACCCAGGCGAACGAGACTCGCCAGGCGAACGAGACGAGCGACAGCAGCCAGACGAGCGAGACAAGCAGCGCAACCGAGGACGCAGAACTGCCCCGGTGGCTCGGCGCGATCGATGGCCTGGGCGCCGGCCGGGCGGCCGCCTTCGGATTCACTCTCGCGGTCGCACGGCCGAAGAGTCTGCTGTTTGCGGTCGCCGGCGGGGCCACGATCGGCGCGGCCCGTCTGGAACTGTGGCAACTGGCGGTCTGCGTGGCGGTCTTCGTCATCGTCGCCGCAGCCACCGTGTGGATTCCGATCATCGCGTTCGCGATGGCACCCGCGGTGTCGACCCGTCCGCTGCAGTCGCTTCGGGAGTGGATCGTGTTACGCAACACGATGATCGAGGTCGCCGTGCTGGTCGTCGTCGGCATCGTGCTCATCGGGGCGGGCATCGCCGCGTTCTGAGCTCGCCGACGAATGTCGGGGGCCTCGACTACTCTGGTCAACTGTGCCAACGCCCGTCATCACCGCATCGAACCTCGTCAAGAAATACAAGGACTTCGCAGCCGTCGACGACATCTCGTTCGATGTCGCACCGGGGGAGTCGTTCGGTCTGCTCGGCCCGAACGGCGCCGGGAAGTCGACGACGATGCGCATGGTCGGCGCGGTTTCAACGCGCACCAGCGGGGACCTGCGCGTGCTCGACCTCGATCCGAATGCGTACGGGCCCGAAATCCGTTCCCAACTCGGGGTCGTGCCCCAGACGGACAATCTCGACACCGAACTGCGCGTGCGCGACAACCTCATCGTCTACGGACGCTATTTCGGCCTTCCGATCCGGCGCGTGCGGCAACGCGCGGATGACCTGCTCGCGTTCGCGCAACTCGAAGACAAAGCGAAGTCGAAGGTCGACGACCTCTCCGGCGGCATGAAGCGGCGCCTGACCATCGCGCGGGCCTTGATCAACGACCCGAAGATCCTGCTGCTCGACGAGCCGACCACCGGTTTGGATCCGCAGGCGCGCCACATCCTCTGGGATCGGTTGTTCCGGCTCAAGGAACAGGGCACGACGCTCGTGCTGACCACCCACTACATGGACGAAGCCGAGCAGCTCTGCGACCGACTGGTCGTCGTCGACCACGGCAGGATCATGGCAGAGGGGTCACCTGCCGCGCTGATCCGCGAGTATTCGTCCCGGGAGGTACTCGAACTGCGCTTCGGGTCGGAGAAGAACTCCCCGGTCGCCAGCGGGCTGGACGGAATCGGCGAGCGGATCGAGGTGCTGCCGGATCGCATCCTGGTGTATACGGCAGACGGCGAGGCCGAACTGCAGCGGGTGGCGGAGCGCGGCCTGGAGCCGATCACGAGTCTTGTGCGCCGCTCGAGCCTGGAGGACGTGTTCCTGCGACTGACCGGCCGGAGCCTGATCGAATGACAGCTCGAACGCCGTGGTCGAAGCATGACAACTCCGTTGGTCGAGTACCGAGCGCCAAAGATGGTGGTCGAGTAGCGAGCGCCAGCGAGCGTATCGAGACCCGTATCGGGACCCCCGCACACGCGCAGCGCTCGGCATCAGACCGCGCCATCGCGGCGGCGGTAAGACCGCGCCGGTTCGGTGCCTGGTACGTCGCCGAACATCGTTTTCGAGTGATGCGTGCGTACCTGCAGACGGTCCTCATCACAGGCATCGGCAACCCGTTCCTCTACCTGTTCGCGATGGGCGTCGGGCTCGGCAGCCTGGTCAGCAGCAACATGGGCCCCCAGGCGATGAACGGGGTCAGCTACCTCGTCTTCATCGCGCCCGCATTGCTGGCGACCGCTTCGATGACGGCGGCATCCGAAGAGTTCACCTACCCCGTGCTGCTCGGCTTCAAATGGAATCCGACCTTCTACGGCATGAACGCGGCGCCGATCAGTCCGGGGCAGATCATCGACGGCATCGTCTACTCCGTCATCGCCCGGCTGCTCGGCACCTGCGTGATCTACTTCGCGTTCATGCTGCTGTTCAGCGCGGTGCCGTCCCTGTGGGGTGTCGTCGCGGTCCTCGTGGCGATGCTCACCGGCCTCGCGTTCGGCGCGCCGATCATGGGGTACGTTGCAACCATCGAGCAGGACACCGGGCAGGTCGCCATGCTGATGCGCTTCGTGCTGCTGCCGCTCACGCTGTTCTCCGGCACGTTCTTCCCGCTGTCCGTGATGCCGGTCTACCTGCAGTGGATCGGCTGGATCTCACCGCTCTGGCACGGCACCGAACTCTCCCGCGTCTTCGCCTACGGACTGGCCGAGCCACTCTGGCTGACCATCGTGCACGCGTTGTATCTCATCGCGCTGACCGTTGGCGGCTGGTTGCTGGCGCGCCGGATCACCACGCGGAGGCTGAACAAATGACCGGGCGGAACGCATGACGAGCGGCACGCGAGCGGATCGGGAGGCGCCGCTGACGGCATCCGTTCGCGGCGGTCGCCCGCTGAAATCGCTCTACGCGGGCAACGCGACATCGGTGCTGCAGCGGGGGTGGCAGGCCACCCGCAGCACGAACTGGCTGGTGATGCTCTCCGGTTTCTTCGAGCCGATCTTCTATCTGCTCTCGCTCGGCATCGGGCTCGGGGCGCTGGTCGGCACAGTCGGTGCAGCGGATGGCCGGCAGATCCCGTACGCGGCTTTCATCGCGCCCGCCCTGTTGGCGACGGCCGCAATGAACGGTGCCGTGTACGACTCGACCTGGAACGTGTTCTTCAAGATGCGTTTCGCCAAGCTGTACGAGGGCATGCTCTCGACTTCGCTCGGGCCGTTGGATGTCGCACTCGGCGAGATCCTGCTCGCGCTCGCGCGCGGCGGCATCTATGCGATCGGGTTCATGATCGTGATGCAGGCGATCGGCTTGAACCTGTCCTGGTGGGCGCTGCTCGCACTGCCTGCCGTGCTGCTGATCGCGTTCGGCTTCGCCAGCTTCGGCATGGGGATCACCAGCTACATGAAGACGTTCCAGCAGATGGACTGGATCAACTTCATCATGCTGCCGATGTTCCTGCTGTCGGCGACGTTCTTTCCGCTCAGCGTGTACCCGCAGGCGATCCAGTGGGTCATCGAGGCGATGCCGCTGTGGCACGGCGTCGAACTGATTCGCGGCCTGACCACCGGCGTCGTGAACGCCGGCATGCTCTGGCACGTGCTGTATTTCACCATCATGATCGTGCTCGGCCTGATCCTGACGACCCGCCGCCTGCGCGCGCTCTTCCTCGACTAGCGCACCCGTACCCTCCCCGCCGACCCCTTCACTGAGGTGCGAACTGCATCTGTCACTCCAGGGGGCGCAAAACTGACCGAAGTCCGCACCTCAGCGAAGGGGTTCGTTAGGCTGGTGCGATGAATACCGTATTGTCAGTCCTCCATGTCGCCGGTGCCGTCTTCATCGTCGGGCCGATGGCCATCCTGCCGATGACCGCGATGCGCTCGGTGCGTGCCGGTGACGGCGCTCAGGTCGCCCGGCTGGCGAAGTCCACGAACCTGTTCACCCTGCTGTCGCTGCTCGTCGTCGTCTTCGGCTTCGGGGTCATGGGGATGAGCGATCCGAAGTACCACGTCACGTTCGCCAGCACCTGGATCTGGTTGTCGATCGTGATGTACGCCATCTCGTTCGTGCTGAGCCTTGTGGTCGTCGTGCCGACAATGCGCAAGGCAGCGGCCGCCCTGCAGTCTGCCGGCACGGCAACGGATGCCGTGCCCACTGCGAGCAGATACCCCGCGATCGCCGCCGGTTCCGGTATTTCGTCGCTGCTGTTGCTGGCCGTCGTCGTGTTGATGGTCTGGAAGCCGTAGCCCGGATATTTGCCCGCTCCGTAGCTCGGAGTTCTGCCGGCACCACAACGCGGCGCAGGTCGTCGCGCCAGGCCCCCGGTTATCGCAGGTTGAACAGCAGTGTCGTGCCGACCGAGAACACGACGAATACCACGATGACGACGATCGCAACGAGCGCGAGCCTTCGCCGATTCATCATGGCCCAACGCTATCGCGTTCAGCCGCGCAGCGATGCCAGGATGCGCGCGGTCGTCAGTGCCGCGTTCGCGGCCTCGGCGCCCTTGTCCTCCTTCGACCATTCGAAGCCGGCGCGGTCCAGGCCCTGCTGCTCGTCATCGAGCGTGAGCACGCCGAAACCGACCGGTTTTCCGGCGTCGAGGGCGACGCGGGTCAGGCCGTCCGTCGCCGCTGACGCCACGAAGTCGAAGTGCGGTGTTCCGCCGCGGATGATCACGCCGAGTGCGACGACGGCATCCGCCCCGGACTCGAGTGCGGCTTTGCACGCGACCGGCAGTTCGAAGCTGCCCGGCACCCGGACCACCTCGAACGACGCGCCGGAGGCCTGCAACGCGCGGGTTGCGCCGTCGAGCAGACCCGCCGCGATCTGCTCGTGCCAGGTGCCTGCGACGACGACGATGTGCAGTCCGCTTCCGTCGACGGGCTCTGCTGCGGTGGGGGCTCCTGCGCCGCTCATGCGGGTCTTCCTTCCGTGCCGGTCCCGGCGGTTGTCAGCGGAAACGGCAGGGCGTGCCCCATCCGATCGCGTTTTGTTTCCAGATAGTGTTCGTTTTCGGCGCCTGCACCGACGATCAACGGCACCATCCGTTCGACGGCCGTGCCGTGCGCTTGAAGCTGCCTGGCCTTCTCCGGGTTGTTGGTGAGCAGCCGCACCGAGCGGATGCCCAGGTCCTCCAGAATCGCGGATGCCGCCCCGTAGTCGCGCGCGTCGATCGGCAGACCGAGTGCCACGTTCGCATCGAGCGTGTCCAAGCCGTCTTCCTGCAGTTTGTAGGCGCGCAGCTTGTTGATCAGGCCGATGCCGCGGCCCTCGTGCCCGCGCAGGTAGACGACGACGCCGCCGTCGCGCTGGATCGTGTCGAGTGCGGCGTTCAGTTGCGGACCGCACTCGCACTTGAGGGAGCCGAACGCCTCACCGGTGAGGCACTCCGAGTGAACGCGCACGAGCATGCCGCTCGATGACACGTCGCCGGCGACGATGGCCACGTGGTCGGCACCCGTCATGCGATCGCGGTACGCCCGGATCTTGAACGGGCCGTGTGTGGTCGGCACGGTGGTCTCGACCTCGAAGATGACGCGCGAGGTCTCCGGAATCGCCTCGACGGGCATCACCGCAGCAGGCGCAATCCCGGCGGGCACATCGCCGTCCACCGCGTCGAGGTATTCGATCAGCGCTTCGATCGTGATCACGGGGATGCTCTCGTGCTCGCCGAGTTCGATCAGCTCCGGCAGCCGCATCATCTCGCCATCGTCTGCGACGATCTCACCGATGACGCCGACCGGCGTCAGGTTGGCCAGCTTGAGCAGGTCGACGGTGGCCTCGGTGTGGCCGCCGCGCTCGCGCACGCCGCCGTCACGCGCCCGCAACGGCAGGATGTGGCCGGGCCGGTGCAGACTTGCCGCCGTCGAAGCCGGATCGGCCAGAACACGCAGTGTGTGGGCACGATCGGCGGCGCTGATGCCGGTGCTGAGCCGATCCGCGGCGTCGACGCTGACCGTGTAGTTGGTGCCGAGCACGTCTTCGTTGTCGACGACCATGACCGGAAGGTCGAGTTGATCGGCGCGTTCGTTCGTCATCGGTGCGCAGAGGAAGCCGGAGCTGTTGCGCACCGTCCAGGCAATCCATTCCTGCGACGCCAATTCGGCTGCGAGGATCACGTCGCCCTCATTCTCGCGACTCTCGTTGTCTGCGACGATCACAGGTCGACCGGCGCGCAGCTGCTCGATCGCCTGAGGGATTGTTGCGAGGCTCATTTCTCGCTCCTTGCGTAGTAGAGATCCGCGGCTGGGGTGGTATCTGTCGGCAGCGGCGGGTGGGCGCTGAGTGACAGCATCCGTTCGACGTGGCGGGCCAGGATGTCCGTCTCGATATTGACGGAGTCGCCGACGGCGCTATCGCCCAGCGTTGTCGCGGTCAGCGTTTCGGGGATCAGGGACACCTCGAACCAGCTGTCGTCGCTTCCCGACGCACTCGTGCCGCCTCCGACCGCGCTGACGGTCAGGGAGACGCCGTCGATCGCGATCGAACCCTTCCGCACGACGAGCGGCGCCAACTCGGGGGCGAGGCTCAGCCGCACGACCCGCCACGCGCCGCCATCCGTCGTGGCCAGGATGCGCGCGGTGCCGTCGATGTGCCCCTGCACGATGTGACCGCCGATGCGGTCGCCGACCGCGGCGGCGCGTTCCAGGTTGACCTGCCGGCCGGTGGTCGCGCTGCCGAGAGTGCTCATCTTCAGCGTCTCGGCCATCACATCGGCGGTGAAAGCGTCTGCGGTCTGGTCGACGACGGTCAGGCACACGCCGCTGACCGAGATCGAATCGCCGTGACGGGCATCGGACACGACGAGCGGGCCGCGCACGGTGATGCGCGCGGCATCCGCCGTGTGCTGCACATCGGTGATCTCGCCGATCTCTTCGATGATTCCGGTGAACACTGTTAAGCCCTTCCTGTCAGGTCTGTCGGGCGGATGCCGCTCTCGCGGATGCTGTCGGTTCGGGCACCGTCGGCGCCGCGGACGTCGGCGGTCGGCGCCGCGGGTCGGGCGACCAGGAGCAGGTCGTGACCCAATTGCTCGATCGAGACGATCTCGAGTCGCCGCTGTTCGTCGATGGTGCCGACCCCGATGTCGGTCAACGCCGTGCGGTCGCCGCCGAGCAGGGTCGGCGCCAGGTAGATCAGATATTCGTCGACGAGGCCGGCGCTCACCAGAACGCTCGCCAGCGTCGGCCCGCCCTCGACCAATGCGCGGCGGATTCCTCGGTGCCGTAGATCGGCCAGCAGCGCGTTCAGATCGTGGCTGCGCGCGAACACCGGCGGGCGCGGATGGCGCCGCACCGCGGCATCCGCTGGGATGTCCCGGTATCCGATGACCACAGGCACGGGTTGACGCTCGAGGAGTTCGCCGCCGTCGCCTCGTGCGGTCAGCGCCGGGTTGTCGGCCAGCACCGTCCCGGTGCCGACGACGATCGCATCGGATGCCTCGCGCTGCTCATGCACGCGCTGGCGGGCCGCCGTGCCGGTGATCCACCGGCTGGACCCGTCTGCTGCCGCGACGCGGCCGTCGAGGCTGCTGGCCCATTTGAGCGTGATGAACGGGCGGCCGAGTCGGGCGGAGACGAGCCAATCGCCGAGGAATTCGCTCGCTTCGGCCTCGAGAACCCCCGCGATCACCTCGACTGCGGCGGCCCGCAGCCGGGCCGCACCGCCTGCTGCCGCCCGGTCGGGGTCCGACACGGCGAAGACGACACGGCTGACACCGGCATCGATGAGTGCTTCGCTGCACGGCCCGGTTCTGCCGGTGTGGTTGCACGGCTCCAGGGTCACGACCGCTGTGGCTCCGCGGGCCGCACCCGGCTGCAGTGTTTGCAGGGCGGCGACCTCGGCGTGGGGCGTGCCGGCACCCTGATGCCAGCCTTCTGCGATGACGGTGCCCGCGGCATCCAGAATCACGCAGCCGACACGGGGATTGACGCCGTGGGCGGGTCCGCGCGCAGCGAGCTCGAGCGCGCGGCGCATCGCCGCGCCGTAGTCTTCGTCGCTCATCCGGTCTCCGTCAGTCGATCTGGACGGGCTCCGGGTGGTTTCGGCGGATCGCCGCTCGCACACGAACTGGCAACGGCCGTTCGTGCGCGCGTGCTTCCTCCCATCCGGACTGAAAGCGGATGCCTGGTGCGGCACTCGCTCATTACCGTCGGTGCCGGAATTTCACCGGCTCAACCTCGCGCGACCTGGCGTCGCGTTCGGCTCGCGGACTGTCACCGCCGGTTCGGACTTTCACCGACCCCGGAGCACGTTTGCTTATGTTCAGTCTAGTCAACGCGAGCCTCGCGCGATTATTCCGCCCGCAGTTGCCGGTTCTATAGGGTGAGGGAATGATCCAGGCCGTCAGCATTCACACACCGAAGGAGCCGTCAGAGTGAGCAGGTACGTTCTGGCGATCGATCAGGGCACCACGAGCACGCGGGCGATCGTGTTCGACAAACGCGGTGCCATCGTCGCCACCGGTCAGCTGGAGCACGAGCAGATCTTTCCGCGCGCGGGCTGGGTGGAGCACGATCCGCAGGAGATCTGGAAGAACACGCGCGAGGTGGTCGGGCGTGCGCTCGGCAAGGCGAATGTGACCCGACACGACATCGCGGCGGTCGGCATCACCAACCAGCGTGAGACGACGGTGGTGTGGGACAGGAACACTGGTGAGCCGGTCTGCAACGCGATCGTCTGGCAGGACACTCGTACCCAGTCGATCGTCGACCGACTCGCCGCCGATGGTGGTGTCGACCGCTTTCGGGAGATCGTCGGGCTGCCGCTGAGCACCTACTTCGCGGGCACGAAGATCGCCTGGATTCTGGAGAACGTCGACGGGGCGCGTCAGCGCGCGGAGGCGGGCGAGCTGCTGTTCGGCACGACGGACACGTGGCTGCTCTGGAATCTGACCGGCGGCCCGGACGGCGGGGTGCACGCCACGGATGTCACCAATGCGTCTCGCACCCTGTTTCTCGATCTGCGCACGCTCGCCTGGCGGCAGGACATCCTGGACGTGTTCGGGGTGCCGGCATCGATGCTGCCCGAGGTGCGGTCGTCATCCGAGGTCTACGGTGTGGGGGAGAGCTCGAGTCTGCTGCGCGAGACGCCGATCGCCGGCATCCTCGGCGACCAGCAGGCTGCCACGTTCGGGCAGGCCGCTTTCGAGGCGGGCGGCGCGAAGAACACCTACGGCACGGGGAACTTCCTCATCGTGAACACGGGCGAGCAGATCGTGCACTCGCCGCGCGGACTTCTGACGACCGTCGCGTATCGACTCGGCGGCGACGCACCGCGCTATGCGCTCGAAGGGTCGATCGCCGTGACCGGCTCGCTCATCCAGTGGATGCGCGACAATCTCGGCATCATCTCGCACGCGAGCGAGATCGAGCGGCTCGCCGCGAGCGTCGACGACAACGGCGGCGCCTACTTCGTGCCGGCGTTCTCGGGACTGTTCGCCCCGTATTGGCGACCGGATGCCCGGGGTGCCCTGCTCGGGCTGACCCGGTTCGTGAATCGTGGGCACATCGCCCGGGCGGCCCTGGAGTCGATCGCGTATCAGACCCGCGACGTTCTCGACGCGGCCAACGCGGATGCGTCCGTCCCATTGACGCAGCTGCGCGTGGACGGCGGAGCGACATCCAATGATCTGCTGCTGCAGTTCCAGGCGGACATTCTCGGCATGCCGGTCGTGCGGCCGGTGGTCGCGGAGACGACGGCGCTCGGCGCGGCTTACGCGGCCGGGCTCGCGGTGGGCTTCTGGAGCGGACTGGACGAGCTGCGCGCCAACTGGCGAGAAGGCAAACGCTGGGAACCGCGGCTGGCGGCCGATGAACGCGAGCGGCTGTATCGCAACTGGCGGAAAGCCGTCACGAAGACCTACGGCTGGGTCGACGACGACGTCAGGTAGCGTGCCTGGGTGGCACAGGCGACGACTCGTCGGCCGAGCGGTGCCCCTTGACCTCCTGCCCTGCTGTCGCGCTGCGGGCGATCGACCCGGCAGCGGCACCCGGACTGGGGTCGGTCACCACAGTCGCGCCGTACGCAGAGTTCGCGGACGAGGTGAGGCGGGTTCTGGCCGCCCTCGGGGCAGGAACGGTTCAGTTCGAGTGGTTCGGTGGGCGGGTTTCGGCGCGAGGTTCCTGTGCGCGGCTTCTGTGCGCGGTGAAGGCGGCGGGCAGCGCATCCAGTGATGTGATGCGAATGACCCCGGCTGCGGCGGCGGAGTCCGCGGCTGTCGATCGCGGTGGTGCGTCGGTGCGGTCGAGCCAGACACCGGTGAGGCCGGCGCCTGCGGCACCGATCGCATCCGTCGCCAGTCGGTCGCCGACGTAAGCGGCGTTCGTCGGTGCGATACCGAACAGGGCGCACGCGTGGTGGAAGATCCGGGCATCCGGTTTGGGAATGCCGAACGCACCAGAGGCGACGACGTGTTCGAAGCGAGGTGTCAGCCCCACCCGCTCGATCTTGCGCAACTGATAGTCGAGGTCGCCATTCGTGATCAAACCCAGCCGGATGCCGCGCGCGGCAAGGCGGTCCAGGCAGGGCAGCGCGCCCTCCTGCAGCCGCCAATTGCCGATGTAGTGGGTGAAGAACTCGGTGTACCAGGCGGAGGCGGAGGCGTCGTCGAGTGCCACGCCGTGCCGCGCAGCGAAGTCGCGGGCCCGCGCGATGCGCTGGCCCTCGTAGTCGAGGTCTCCGGCGAGGTACGAGTGGTAATGCCGTTCCTCGAGCTCGGTCCAGTAGGCGATCTCCGCGTCCGGGTCACCACCGGCGTATGGGCCGCCGAGCGCGTGCGCATACTCGAGGATGCCGGCATCCATCGCCCCCCGATGGGCGAACAGGGTGTCGTCCAGGTCGAACAGAACGAGCCGCGGCCCGGTCTGGTTCCAAAAAGACGGAGAATCCTCAGACACGCCGTTGGTCGGCTCGCTCATGCCGGCGTGTCGCCGAAAATGTCCGTCGTTTTGCAAACGCACTGTGAGCGGTGGGCCCTCATGAGGTCGCGACCAGAGTTTCGGGCGGCCAGCCGCCGGCGGGGCGACGCTCATCGGTGGAGAGCAATGCCGCGCTCCAGGCGTCGACGCGAATGCCGCGTTGCACCCCTCCGAGGCGCTTCGTTCCCTCGAATCGGAACCCGGCGCGCCACGCCACGGATGCCGATGCCGCGTTCCCGATGATCGCATGCCACTGGATCCGCTGTAGTCCGAGCCCGGCATCGAGCCCGGCATCGACCCCCGCGCCGACCCTGGCGCCGAGCCCGGAATCGACCCCGGAATCGACCCCGGAATCCGCTTGCGCGAAGCCGAAGTCGCAGACCAGTCGCACGGCTTCGCTCATGACGCCGGCTCCGCGTGCCGCCGACCCCAACCAGAAGCCGAGTTCTGCGCCGCCGTGGGCGATCCCGCTCAGGCCGATCATGCCGACGACGGGCGCCCGCTCGTGCGCGCGGATGCCCCAGGTCGCGGCGGTCCCCGCCTCCCAGCCGGGATCGACGATGTGGTGCACGAAGTGTTCTGCGTCGGCATGCGAATACGGCGACGGCACCGTCGTCCAGCGCTGCACGGCAGCATCCTGACAGCACTGGGCGATCGCATCGATATCCGCTGCGGTCGGCGTCGAGAGCACGAGTCGCTCCGAGCGGAGCACGATCGGTTTCAACTCGGCCACCGCTCAGCCACGGCGCAGCAGTCCGACGTGGTCGTACGCCTTCGCCAACGTCTTCTCGGCGACCTCGGATGCGCGTTGCGCGTTCGCGCCGAGCAGGCGATCCAGCTCGACCGGGTCGGCCAGCAACTCGAGCGCTCGGGCGCGCACCGGCTCGAATTCGCCGACGACGACATCCGTCAGGTCCTTCTTGAATTCGCCGTAGCCCCTGCCCGCATACTCGTCCTCGAGCGCGGCGATCGTACGACCCGTCAAGGCAGAGTAGATCGTCAGCAGATTGGCGACGCCGGGCTTCTCGGCCCGGTCGAACCGCACCGCGCCGTCGTTGTCGGTGACCGCCCGCATGATCTTCTTGCGCGTGACCCCGGGTTCATCGAGCAGCCAGACGATGCCGGCGGGGGATTCGGCCGACTTCGACATCTTCGACGTCGGATTCTGCAGATCGTAGATGCGCGCGGTCTCCTTCTGGATGACGGCCTGCGGCACGACGAAGGTCTGACCGAACCGTGAGTTGAAGCGCTCGGCGAGGTCGCGGGTGAGTTCGACGTGTTGGCGCTGGTCTTCGCCGACCGGCACCAGCTCGGTGTCGTAGAGCAGAATGTCGGCGGCCATCAGCGTCGGGTAGGCGAACAGGCCGACCGTGGTGGCATCGCTTCCGTAGTGAGCCGACTTGTCCTTGAACTGTGTCATCCGCGATGCCTCACCGAAACCGGTGATCGTATTCAGGATCCAGGCCAGCTGGGCGTGTGCGGGCACCTGTGACTGCACGTACAGCGTCGACGCCGACGGATCGATCCCTGCGGCGATGTATTGCGCCGCAGTGCGTCGCGTGTGCGCGGCCAACTCCTTCGGGTCTTGCGGAACCGTGATGGCGTGCAGGTCGACAACGCTGAAGAAGGCTTCGTTCTCCTGCTGCAGGTGCTTCCACTGCACGAGGGCACCGATGTAGTTGCCGAGGTGCAGCGAATCGGATGATGGTTGGATGCCCGAATAAAGCCGGGGCTTGGATGTCATGAGCTGTCCTTAGAAAAAGGTGTGTGATTGTTCCGCCGGCGCCGAGCCCGCCGGCGCCGAGCCCGCCGCCGCGAACTCGCCGCCGCGAACCCGTTGGTCGAGTAGCCCGCGACGAAGGAGCAGGCGTATCGAGACCCCGTGACCGGCTGCCACCTGTCGGCCACCCTGCCGGCCACCTGCAGGCCTTCGGCAAGCGCAGGCACCGGTCGGTCAGATGGCGTAGTCGACGACGACCGGCGTGTGGTCCGACCATCGTTGGTCATAGGCTGCGGCGCGGTCCACCGCGTAGCCCACGACCTTCGCGGCGAGTGCCGGCGTGGCGGCCTGGTAGTCGATGCGCCAACCGGTGTCGTTGTCGAACGCCTGCCCGCGCCAGGACCACCAGGTGTACGGCCCATCGACGTCGCCCGCGTGCTTGCGGCCGATGTCGATCCAACCGAGCCCGGCCCCGTTGTTGTAGAGTTCATCGCTTTCTGCACCGAAGAACCGGTCGAAGTAGGCGCGTTCCTCCGGCAGGAAGCCGGCGCGTTTCAAGTTGCCTCGCCAGTTCTTGATGTCGAGCGTGCGGTGCCCGACGTTCAAGTCGCCCATCACGACGGAGAGCGGATTGTGGGCCGCGAGCTGCGGCATCCGCTGGATCATGGCGTCGAGGAACTTGTACTTCTCGACCTGCTTCGGCGTGTCGGCCTCGCCGGAATGCACGTAGGCGCTGACGACGGTGAGCGGTGTGCCCCTGACGTCGTAGTCCGCTTCGAGCCAGCGGCCGGCGCTGTCGAAGTCGGCTGCACCGATTTCGACCCGATGGGCGGATGCCGCGCTGCGGCTCACCAACGCGACTCCGGCCCTGCCCTTCGCGCTCGCCGGGTCGTGCAGAATGTGCCAGTCCGGCCCGAAGAGCCCTTCGAGGTCTTCAGTCGATGCGCGAACCTCTTGCAGGGCGATGATGTCGACATCGCGCGCGTTCACCCAGTCGGCCATGCCTCTGCGGAAGGCGGCGCGGATTCCGTTGACGTTGACGCTCGCGATGCGGAGCGGCCTCGTTCGCTGCTCGGCGGCGGTCGAGGATGTGACAGTGGGGGCCATTACTACAGTGTATGGGGAGCGTCCGACACGACCGCGTCGGACGGGGCGTCGGACACCGGCCGCTCGGCCGCGATCGCTCCCAGGTGGGCGTGCGCTTTGGTGAGTCGCCGGCCGGCGAGGATCCGGCCGATTCCGCGCGCCTTTTCGTAGGCATCCTGCGCTACGGTCACGCTGCCTTCCGCGGCGCGCGGACGCGCCTGGTGGTCCTCCAGCGCGCGCTCCCGTTCGCGTTGCTCCGCTGTTAGCGCGCGCGGCGAAATGCCTCGGTCGCTCATTCCCACCGCGATCCAGGACGCGGCCAGCAGGATGACGCGAGCCACCAGGTTGAACCAGAGCAGCAGTCCGAAGAAAACGGCGAACGATGCCAGCAGAGGATTGTTCCCGGTGCCGCTGAACAGGAAGCCGGCGGCCGTGCTCAGCACCGACAGGCTCAGCCCGCCCAGTGTGGCTCCGACCAGGAGCGCACGTAACGGGATGGCAACGCGCGACAGCAGGCGGAACATGACGGCCAGCACCAGTACGTTCAGCGCGGCCACGATGACGAAACTGGCAAGGCCGGCGGCCCCCTCGGACCAGAACGAGTCGCTGTTGATGCCGATCCAGGTCAGGAGCGTCGTCAGAATGTTGGTGCTCGCCAGCGACAGGGTCGCGGCGATCACCAGAATCACCCCGAAGCTGAGAGCCAGCGCCGCATCGCCGAGTCGCGCCAGCACGAAGTTGACTTTGACGCTGCCCAGATCGAACATGACGCGCACGGAGAGCCGGATCGCGTTGAGCCAACTGGTCGCCGTCCACAGCAAACCGACCCCGGCAACCACACCGGTCCAGCCGAGAGTGCTGCCGAGCGCTTCCAGCTCGGCCTCCGAGATCGCGCCGCCCGGGCCGACCAGCCCCGGCACGACCTGATCGATGAGGCTGATGATCGCCCCCTCGATCGCGCTGTTGCCGGCAAGCCAGAAACCGGCGATGGAGAATCCCAGCCACATCGCGGCGAAGATGGCGAAGATCGCACGATAGGACATCCCGGCCGCGAGCAGATTGCCGTCACGACTCGTGAATCGCAGGACGACACGATAGACGCGGAGCCGGTTCACCCACTGCATCACAACGGATGCGCGGGCCACATTCTCCTGCATCGTCTCTCTCACAGGCGCGGCGAGCCTGTCCAACTGTTCGAGGGCCGGCTGGACGCGGTGCCAGCGTGCCTCGCTGTCACTCCGGGCGGCGTCGCGCGCATCGGCATCGTGCGGCGGGGCATCCGCCGGGGGCTGCGTGCTCACGGCATCAGCATAGGTCGTCTGCGCTGAGCTGAGCACTCCGCCGCTCTGCGGCGGGCCTAGGCTGGTGACGTGGCGGGCGCGAGCATGCGGATGCATGGAGTGGGCATCGGTCACGGGTCCGTGGCCGGAATCGTGCTGCGGATGCCTGCGCCGATTGCAGATCCGCCTGACATCGCTTCGGACGCCGAGCCGCACGCGGAGTACGCCCGCGTCGCGACAGCGCTTGCGGCGACGGCCGAGGACCTACTCGACCGTGCCGGACGAGTGGACGGCGATGCACGCGATGTGCTTCGGGCGCAAGCGTTGATGGCGGAGGATCCCGCTGTCATTGAAGACGTGCACGAACGCATAGGCCTGGGCAAGACAGCCGAGCGCGCCGTATTCGAAGCGTTCCAGTCGTTTCGCGAGGCGCTGAAGGGCGCGGGCGGGCTGATGGCCGGCCGTGTCGCAGACCTGCGCGACGTTTCTCAGCGCGCTGTCGCACACCTCAGCGGGATCGCAACGCCGGGGGTGCCGCGCTCGGATACACCGTTCGTTCTCGTCGCTCACGACCTCGCACCGGCCGACACCGCGCTGCTCGACCTCGACAAGGTGCTCGCGTTGGTGACACGCGACGGCGGACCGACCTCGCACACGGCGATCCTCGCACGAGCGAAGGGACTCGTCGCCGTCGTGGGTGCGGCCGCCAGCGACGGGCTGGTCAACGGCCAGCTCGTCGTGGTCGACGCGGATGCGGGCGAGGTCACCGTTCATCCCACCCCGGATGAATTGGCACGCGCGCTGGGCCGTGTTCGAGCGGTTCCGGCGGCGCATCCGCTCGTACCCGGGATGCTCAAAGACGGAACCCACGTGCCGTTGATGGCGAATCTCGCCGCCCCGAAGGATGCCACGGCTGCAGTCGCGCTTGGAGCGGAAGGTGTCGGGCTGTTCCGCACGGAATTCCTGTTCCTCGATGCGCGCAATGCGCCGTCCGTGTCGGTGCAGCGCGAGCATTACCTTGCGCTCCTTCAGGCGTTCGCAGGCAAGAAGGTCATCGTGCGGGTGTTGGACGCGGGCGCTGACAAGCAACTCGCATTCCTCGGGCACACGCACGAGGAGAATCCGGCGCTTGGACGACGCGGCATCCGTGCACTGCGAGAGCACGAGCAGGTGCTTCGAGACCAACTGGCCGCTCTGGTGCAGGCTCAGGATGCAACGCGCGCTCAGCTGTGCGTGATGGCGCCGATGGTGGCAGACGCGGAGGAGACGGAATACTTCGTGCGGCTCGGTCGCGAAGTCGGGCTCGCCTCCATCGGAGTAACCATCGAGGTGCCGTCGGCGGCTGTGCTCGCCGAACAACTGGTCGGACTCGTCGATTTCGTCAGCATCGGCACGAACGACCTGACGCAATACACGCTGGCGGCGGATCGCATGCTCGGCTCGGTGTCCGCGTACCAGGACCCGTGGCATCCGGCCGTGTTGCGTCTGATGAAGTTGATCGGCGACGCCGGCGGTGCCGCCGCCATCCCGGTCGGTGTGTGCGGCGAGGCCGCGGCCGACCCACTGCTCGCGATCGTCTTCGTCGGACTCGGCGCGACCGAACTCTCAATGGCGCCCGCAGCGATTGCCGACGTGCGACAGCGACTGAGTGAGGTCAGCTTGGAGGACGCGCGCCGGTACGCGCGGCGCGCGATTCAGGCGACGAGTGCGGCCGAGGCGCGCGCCGCGGTGACGGCGCTGGCCACTCAGTAGCGCCGCTGGTCGCCGAGCGCGTTCGGCGCGGTCACGCAGAAACGCTTCGCGTTTCTATCACGCTTCGGACGCTTCGCGACTGTAGTAGCGAAACCTCGCTCGCGGGCTCGCTCGGCGCGGTCACGCAGAAACGCTTCGCGTTTCTATCACGCGTGACCGCGCATGATGGCCTGCTTGACCTCGGCGATCGCCTGCGTGATCTGGATGCCGCGGGGGCACGCCTCGGTGCAGTTGAAGGTGGTGCGGCAGCGCCACACCCCTTCCTTGTCGTTCAGGATGTCGAGACGGACACCCGATGCGTCGTCGCGGGAGTCGAAGATGAAACGGTGGGCATTGACGATCGCGGCCGGGCCGAAATACTGCCCATCGGTCCAGAACACCGGGCACGACGAGGTGCATGCCGCGCAGAGAATACATTTCGTGGTGTCGTCGAAACGGGCGCGCTGTTCGGCCGACTGGATGCGCTCGCGACCCTCCGGCGGCGTGCTGTGCGCCTGCAGGAACGGTTGCACGGCCCGGTACGACTCGAAGAACGGCTCCATGTCGACGACGAGGTCCTTCTCCAGAGGAAGCCCCTTCAGCGCCTCGATGTAGATCGGCTTCGAGATGTCGAGGTCCTTGATCAGGGTCTTGCAGGCGAGTCTGTTGCGCCCGTTGATGCGCATCGCATCCGACCCGCACACGCCGTGCGCGCAGGAGCGGCGGAAGGTCAGAGAACCGTCCTGCTCCCATTTGATCTTGTGCAGTGCGTCGAGCACACGGTCGGTCGCATACATCTCGACGTCGAAATCCTGCCAGCGCGGTTCCGCATCCACATCGGGGTCGAACCGGCGGATGATGAACGTGACGGTGAACGACTGGATGGGCGCTTCGGCTGCGGGAGGGGTCTCGAGGACGGCGTTGGACATCAGTACTTCCTCTCCATGGGCTGATAGCGGGTGATCACGACGGGTTTCCAATCGAGCTTGATGTGGTCGCCCGCGTTGGACGAGTGTGGGTCGCCCGTCAGATAGGCCATGGTGTGTTTCATGTAGTTCGCGTCGTCGCGTTTCGGATAGTCGTCGCGCTGGTGTCCGCCACGGCTTTCCAGGCGGTTGCGTGCAGAGTAGACGACGACCTCGGCGAGGTCGAGCAGGAAGCCGAGCTCGACGGCCTCGAGCAGATCGGTGTTGAACCGCTTGCCCTTGTCCTGAACGGCCACGTTCTTGTACCGGTCGCGCAGACGGTGGATGGTCTGGGTCACCTTCTCCAGTGAGTCGTCGGTGCGGAACACCTGAGCATTGCGGTCCATCTCGTCCTGCAGCTCCTTGCGGATCGCTGCGATCCGCTCGGTGCCCGTCGAGCCGCGCATGCTCTCGAGCATGTTCCGGATTGGGTCGGCCGCGTTCTCCGGCAGTGGCGCGAATTCCGCGGTCTTCACATATTCGATCGCGTTCCTGCCTGCGCGCTTGCCGAACACATTGATGTCCAACAGCGAATTGGTGCCGAGCCGGTTGGAGCCGTGCACGGAGACGCACGCGCATTCGCCGGCCGCGTAGAGACCGGGAACGATCGTCGTGTTACTGGAGAGGACTTCCGCATTGTTGTTGGTCGGGATGCCGCCCATCGCATAGTGCGCGGTCGGCATCACGGGCACCGGCGTCGTCACCGGGTCGACGCCGAGGTAGGTACGAGCGAACTCGGTGATGTCCGGGAGCTTGGTCTCGAGCACTTCCGCACCGAGATGGGTGCAGTCCAGCAGCACATAGTCCTTGTGCGGCCCGGCGCCTCGACCCTCCGCGACCTCCTGCACCATGCTGCGGGCGACGATGTCACGCGGCGCCAGGTCCTTGATGGTGGGAGCGTAGCGTTCCATGAACCGCTCACCCGACGCGTTGCGCAGGATCGCCCCCTCACCGCGGGCACCCTCTGTGAGGAGGATGCCCAGTCCGTACAAGCCGGTGGGGTGGAACTGGAAGAACTCCATGTCCTCCAGCGGAAGGCCCTTGCGCCAGATGATCCCGACGCCGTCACCGGTCAGCGTGTGCGCGTTCGAGGTGGTCTTGAAGATCTTGCCGAAGCCGCCCGTCGCGAAGATCACAGCCTTGAAGTGGAAGACGTGCAGATCGCCGGTCGCGAGCTCGTACGCGACCACGGCGGTCGGCTTCTGAATCGTCGCGCCGTCCGGTCCGTCGACCTCGGCCATCACCAGATCGAGAACGTAGAACTCGTTGAAGAAGTTGATGCCGAGCTTGACGCAGTTCTGGAACAGCGTCTGCAGGATCATGTGACCGGTGCGGTCCGCTGCGTAGCAGGAGCGGCGCACGGCCGACTTGCCGTGGTCGCGTGTGTGTCCACCGAACCGGCGTTGGTCGATCTTGCCCTCAGGGGTGCGGTTGAACGGCAGTCCCATGTTCTCGAGGTCGATGACGGCGTCGATGGCCTCCTTCGCGAGGATCTCCGCGGCATCCTGGTCGACGAGGTAGTCGCCGCCCTTGACCGTGTCGTAGGTGTGCCACTCCCAGTTGTCTTCCTCGACGTTCGCGAGCGCGGCGGCCATGCCGCCCTGTGCCGCCCCGGTGTGCGAACGCGTCGGATACAGCTTGGAGATCACGGCGACATCGGCGTGCGGGCCTGCTTCGATCGCCGCGCGCATGCCGGCTCCGCCGGCGCCGACGATCACAAGGTCGAACTGGTGATGGTGAACGCCGTCGATGACGGTCGAGTCCGGATTCTGGTCAGTCACGTAAGGTTCCGTTGCCTCTCAGTGGGCGTGGCAGGTGGAGTGGGGTGGTCGGCGAACACGGTGTGATCGTCGTTGGTCGATGACTACCGCGCGATCGTCGCGCAGAAGCCGGGCAGCAGGTTCGCCGGCGTGCCGGACGGGCACGGGTTGAACACCGTCACGGTGTAGGTGCCGATCGCGATCAGCACGACCACGGCGGCGAGGACGGCGAACTTGAGGATGCGGTTCACGGTGCCGTTGCGGGCGTAGTCGTTGATCAGGGTGCGCATGCCGTTGCCGCCGTGGATCAGTGCCAACCACAGCATCAGGCCGTCCCAGACCTGCCAGAACGGATCCGACCACTTGCCGCCCACGAAGGCGAAGTCGATCGCCTTGATTCCCTGACCCAGCACGAGGTTGACGAACAGATGGCCGAAGATGAGCACGACCAGCAGAACGCCGGAGGCGCGCATGTAGATCCAGCCCCACTTCTCCCAGTTCACACCGCCCTTGCGTGCGGGGCGCGTGGGTGTGCGGGGAGTGTCGATCGTGGTCATCTCAGTGCCCTTCGCTGAAGACGTTCGCCAGGTGGATCGGCACGAAGCCGGCCATCAACACGACCCAGAGCACGATGACGATCCAGAACATGACCTTCTGGTACTTCGCGCCCTTGCCCCAGAAGTCGATCAGGATGATCCGCAGACCGTTCAGCGCGTGGAACGCGATCGCCATCACCAACACGGTCTCGCCGAGCCCCATGATCGGGTTCTTATAGGTGCCGATCACCGCGTTGTATGCCTGCGGGCTGATCCCGAGCACCGCTGAGTCGAGGATGTGCACGAGGAGGAAGAAGAAGATCGCCAGCCCGGTGATGCGGTGGAGCACCCACGACCACATCCCCTCGCGCCCCCGATAGAGGGTGCCTCCTGGCCGGGATGTCTTCGGCGCCAGAGTTCCTGTCGCTTGATTTGCCACGAAACAACCCTCCCTGGTTGTCATCGGATGCCGCGAGTGGGGATCCGCAAGAAGTGACGCGTGATGCGCGCCACCAGTCTACGACCCGCCCCGCGCGCATGCTGCTTAGGTGAGCCTAACTATCTTGATGTCGAGATAAATCTGCGCGATGGAAGCTCCGGCATCCGGTCGTGCCCCGTGCACCCAGACGAGTGCACCCGGTGAACGGCTATCCTGTGGGCATGAACGCAACCGCTGGCCCGCTCGAGCGCTTCTACTGTGTGATCCCGGCGGGCGGTGTCGGTTCCCGGCTCTGGCCGCTGTCGCGAGCGGATGCGCCGAAGTTCCTGCACGATCTGACCGGATCGGGGCAGACGCTTCTGCGCGACACCTGGGATCGGCTCGGGCCGATCGCAGGAGATCAGCGGATCATGGTGGTCACCGGCCGGGCGCATCGCGCAGCGGTCGAGGCACAACTGCCGGATCTGGCGGACCCGAATGTCGTTCTGGAAAGCGAGCCGCGCGATTCGACGGCCGCGATCGGCCTCGCTGCGGCGATTCTCGAGCACCGCGAGCCGGGTGTGATCATCGGTTCGTTCGCGGCCGATCACGTGATCCGCAACGTGCGCCTGTTCCATGCCGCGGTGGCCGAAGCCGTCGCAGCGGCCGACGCGGGTTACATCGCGACAATCGGCATCGAGCCGACGGAGCCGGCGGTGGGCTTCGGCTACATCCACTACGGCGCGCCGCTGCAGATCGACGGCGCGCCGAGCGCCCGCGCCGTTCAGGCGTTTGTCGAGAAGCCTGTGCTGCGCACGGCCAAGAAGTTCCTCGCGGACGGGTCCTACCTGTGGAACGCGAGCATGTTCATCACCCGGGCGGATCGGCTGCTCGAGGAGATCGGGAATTCGGAGCCGGAGTTGCTTGCCGGCCTCACCGAGCTGGCGGCGGTCTGGGACGATCCGGCATTGCGCGGTCCGGCGGTCGACCGGATCTGGCCGGGGCTCAAGAGGATTGCGATCGACTACTCGGTCGCGGAGCCGGCCGCCGCAGCCGGCCGCTTGGCCGTCATCCCCGGTCATTTCGACTGGGACGATGTGGGCGATTTCGCATCCTTGGCGAAGCTGAACAACGGTGGGCGCAAGTCGGATCTGGCGATCCTCGGCGAAAACGCGCGGGTGCTGTCAGATGCGTCGAGCGGCATCGTGGTCAGCCAGAGCAATCGGGTGATCAGCCTGATCGGCGTCAAGGACATCGTGGTCGTCGACACCCCGGATGCGCTCCTGGTGACGACGAGCGAGAACGCCCAACGCGTCAAGGCTGTCGTCGACGCTCTCAAGCTCTCCGGATCGAGCGATGTGCTGTGACCCGCACTCGGGGACGCGTGCGTGCGGCGGTGTTTCTACAGCTGAGCAGCTTGTGCGCCGCTATCTGCTCATCTGAGCACTCGATCGCGGGCAATCGTCGAAAAATGACCCGAATATAACGCTGATATAAAGAAAAGACACCGAGATTCACGGGGTTCGTCACGTTCGGTAACGTTTGAGCAAGGGTGCGCGCACTCGCGCAGCCAAGCGATTTTGGAGGACACCTTGATTGTAAAAGCTCGAAAGGCCGCATTCGTCGGCCTTGCTGCCGCCGGCGTCATCGCGATGCTTGCCGGCTGTGGATCAGCACCCAGCAGCAACTCGACGACCGCCGCGGCAAAATCCAAATTCCTGCCGTGCATCGTCTCGGACCAGGGCGGATTCAACGACCGTTCGTTCAACCAGCTCGGGCTGGAGGGTGTGCAGGAGGCTGCGCAGAAGCTCGGCACCAGTTACAAGAAGGTGCAGTCGAAGAGCGCGAACGACTATTCGCCCAACATCAAGAGCCTGATCGCGCAAGGCTGCAACATGATCGTTGCCTCCGGCTTCAACCTGGTCGCCCCGGTCAAGGCGGCCGCGGCCGCCAACCCGAAGGTCAACTTCGTGATGATCGATGACAACAGCATCACGGCGCCGAACGTCAAGCCGGTCGTCTTCGAGACCGACGAGGCGGGTTTCCTCGCCGGATACGCATCCGCGAGCTACTCGAAGACCGGCATCATCGGCACCTACGGTGGGCAGAAGCTGCCCTCCGTGACGATCTTCATGGACGGCATCGCCGACGGCGTGAAGTACTACGACCAGCAGAAGGGCAAGGACGTCAAGGTCATCGGCTGGGACGTCGCCACGCAGGACGGTCAGTTCACCAACAGCTTCACCGACCTGAACATCTCGAAGACGATCGCCACGACCATGCTCGGCCAGAACGCTGACATCTTGGCACCGATCGGCGGTCCGATCTATCAGGGCGCCGGAGCGGCGATCAAGGCATCCGGAAAGTCCGTCGCATTGATCGGCAACGACGCGGACGTCTTCCTGACCGACCAGAGCGGGTTCAAAGATCTGTTCCTCACCTCCATCATGAAGAACATCAAGCCGACGGTGGCCGCGATCCTCGAGGCGACAGGAGCGCCCGGCGCCACGTTCGACAACAGCCAGTACGTCGGAACGCTGAAGAACGACGGTGTCGGCATCGCTCCGTTCCACAGTTTCGAGTCGAAGGTCGACCCGGGTCTGCAGGCCGAGCTCGACAAGATCAAGGCGAGCATCATCGACGGCACGATCAAGGTCGAATCGCCGTCTGGATTCAACAAGTAACAAGGGCGCACAGCCCGAGATCGGGGAAGTCGACGACGCGTCGGCTTCCCCGATTGCGCCGACCTGTACCGAGAACCCGCTATGGCGCGGGTCAGAAGGTAGATTGACTCTATGAAGCTCGAACTTCGCGGCATCACGAAGCGATTCGGCGCCTTGGTCGCCAACGATCGCATCGACCTCACGGTCGAACCCGGCGAGATCCATTGCCTGCTTGGCGAGAACGGCGCCGGCAAATCCACCCTCATGAACGTGCTCTACGGCCTGTATCAGCCCGACGGGGGCGAGATCCTGGTCGACGACGTCGTGCAGCACTTCGCAGACCCCAGCGATGCGATGAAGGCCGGCATCGGCATGGTGCACCAGCACTTCATGCTCATCCCCGTATTCACCGTCGCAGAGAACGTCATGCTCGGCCACGAGCAGACGAAGTTCGGCGGCCGGCTCGATGTCGCGGGCGCCCGAGCCAAGGTGCGCGAGATCGCGGCGCGATTCGGCTTCGATGTCGACCCAGATGCGCGCATCGAAGACTTGCCCGTCGGCGTGCAGCAGCGGGTGGAGATCATCAAGGCACTGTCGCGTAATGCGAAGGTGCTCGTGTTCGATGAGCCGACTGCGGTGCTGACGCCGCAGGAGACCGACGAGCTCATGGTCATCATGAGACAGTTGAAAGAGCAGGGCACGAGCATTGTGTTCATCACGCACAAGCTTCGTGAGGTGCGTGAGGTCGCCGACCGGATCACCGTGGTCCGTCTCGGGAAGGTCATCGGTGAGGCGAGTCCGACCGCGTCGAACGCGGAACTCGCATCGATGATGGTCGGCCGGGCGGTCGAATTCTCCGTGCAGAAGAGTCCGCCCGCCCAAGGCGAGGTCGCGCTTGTCGTGCACGACTTGACCGTCCTCGATCCTCGCGGGGTCGTCGTCGTCGACCAGATCGACTTCGAGGTGCGCACGGGCGAGATCCTGGCGATCGCCGGCGTGCAGGGCAACGGTCAGACCGAATTGACCGAGGCGCTTCTCGGCCTGCAGCCGCATGTCACGGGCGAGATCAGCCTGGACGGGAAGCCGCTGCTTGGTCGCAGCGTGCGAGATGTGCTCGACGCGGGCGTCGGCTTCGTCCCGGAGGACCGCAACGAGGATGGGCTGATCGCGGAGTTCACGATCGCGGAGAACCTCATGCTGAACCGTTCGATCGGCCAGCCGTTCGTGAAGTCGGGCAGCCTGCAGCTGAAGTATCGCGCGGATTTCGCCCGCGAGAAGATCCGCGAGTTCGATGTGCGCGCGCAGGGGATCGACACCCGCGTCGGGCGGCTGTCCGGCGGCAACCAGCAGAAGGTCGTACTCGCCCGGGAACTCAGTCGCGAGCTGCGCCTGTTCGTAGCTGCGCAGCCGACCCGCGGACTCGATGTCGGATCGATCGAATTCGTGCACGAGCGCATCGTCGCTGCACGCGATTCCGGCGTGCCGGTGATAGTGGTGTCGACCGAACTCGACGAGATCGTCGAACTTGCCGACCGCATCGCGGTCATGTACCGCGGCAAGATCGTCGGCATCGTCCCCGGAGACACACCGCGTGACGTCCTGGGCCTGATGATGGCAGGCGAGACGCCGCTGGAGAACGCCGGCCTCGAACAGCAAGGAGCATCCGCGTGACCGATGGTCAGAACCGGGCGACGCCGCCCGATGGAACCGCGTTGTCAGACCCCGCAAGCGCCGAGCAACTGCCCCCCGTGCGGCAGGACGATGCGCTCGAAGGCGAGTCGGAAGGCCTCGAAGCAGGCCAGGTCGCAGCGGATCAGCTCGACTCCGCGGCGGACAGCGCGACCGAAGAGCGGTACAACAGATGGTCGGTGGTTCTGCGCTCGATCACGACCGGCACCTTCGCGATCTCGGTGTTTGCCATCTTGATCGCCCTGGTCGCCGGTGTGCTCCTGATCGCACTGACCAATCCAGAGGTGCAGCAGACAGCGGGATACTTCTTCGCCCGCCCGAGCGACATGCTCGGCGCGGTCGGTAGCGCGGTCGGCGGGGCTTACTCGGCACTGTTCAACAGCGCGATCTACAATCTCAGCGCTCCGACCTTCGCACTCGGGATCCAATCGTTCACCAACACGCTGAGCATCGCGACGCCGTTCATCGCCGCAGGGCTCGGTATCGCACTCAGTTTCCGAGTCGGCCTGTTCAACATCGGCGGCCAGGGCCAGATGCTCATCGCGGCCTCCGCAGCAGGCCTGGTCGGCTTCGATCTGCATCTGCCGCCGGGTATCCACCTCATTGTGGCCTTGCTAGCAGGTTTGCTCGGCGGTGCGGTCTGGGCCGCGATCGCGGGGTTCCTCAGGGCTCGCACCGGTGCACACGAGGTGATCGTGACGATCATGCTCAACTACATCGCCCTGTACCTGCTCAACTATTTCTTGCGGAACCCGGTGCTGCAGGCTCCGGGCTCCAATGACCCCAAAACCGCTCCGATCCTTCCAAGCGCGCAGTATCCTGCCCTGTTCGGTCACGCCTACGGGGTCGACGTCGGGTTCATCGTTGTGATCGCCGCGACCATTGTGGCGTGGTGGTTGCTGGAGCGCTCGAGCCTCGGGTTCAAGTTCCGAGCCGTCGGTGAGAACCCGCAGGCCGCACGCGTCGCCGGCATCAACGTCAAGAGCGTGTATGTCTGGGCGATGGTGATCTCCGGCGTGTTCGTCGGGCTCGCCGCCGTCTCTCAGGTGCTCGGCACAACACTGCAGGGCGGGTTCGGAGACGATATCGACGCCGGCATCGGCTTCACGGCCATCACTGTCGCGCTGCTCGGACGCTCGCGCCCGCTCGGAGTCTTCGTCGCCGGCATCCTGTTCGGGGCGCTGCAGAACGGCGGGCCGTCCATGCAGGCGGCCGTCGGCGTCCCTGTCGAAGTCGTGGCGGTGATCCAGGCGGTGATCGTGCTGTTCGTCGCGGCGCCGCCGCTGGTCCGTGCGATCTTCCGGCTGCCGTCGCCGACGGCGCAGCCCGCAGGTAAACGTTCCCGGCGATCGAAGGAGGTGGCGGCGCGATGACGACGACGGCCCCGCACATGCCCATTACGACCAGTCCAGCGGCGCTGAAATCGATCGTCTCGCTGGCCAAGAGCTGGAAGCTGCCCGTGATCTTCGCGGTGTTCAGCGCCGCAAGCATCCTGCTCTTCGTCATACTTCACCGCAACGGGACCTCGACGTTCTCGTTCGCGACCGGCCAAGACTTCGTCAAGCTACCGTCGGTCTCCGTGCCATCGGTCGCAACGGGCATCGTGGTCTCGATCATCGCCATTGCGGCGACGGTTGCGGGTTTCGTGCTGGTGGCCCGAGGTCGTCGAGTGCCGCGATGGATCGGCGTCGTCTTCGCCCTGGTCGTGCTGTTCGGCTTTCTCACCTGGTCGGTCGTCGGTGAGACGCTGCCGATCACCGGCCTGCTGGCAGGGGCCCTTGCGCTGAGCGTTCCACTGATCTTCGGTGCGATGGGAGGGGTTCTCTCCGAACGCTCTGGCGTCGTCAACATCGTGATCGAGGGTCAGCTGCTGGCCGGCGCGTTCACATCGGCACTGGTGGCAAGCGTGACCAAGTCGCTCACCGCCGGCCTCGTGGCCGCGGCAGTGGCTGGTGTGCTCGTGTCGCTCTTGCTGGCGGTTTTCTCGATCAAGTACATCGTCGACCAGGTCATCGTCGGTGTGGTTCTGAATGTGCTGATCGCTGGGATCACCGGGTTCCTGTATACATCGCTTCTGGCGAACGATACGGCCGAGTTCAATCTGCCGCCGAGCCTGCCGCAGCTGCCGATTCCGATACTGAGCAAGATTCCCGTCATCGGTCCGGTGTTCTTCAACCAGACGCTGATCGTCTATCTCGTCTACTTCGCGGTCGCGCTCGTGTACATGTTCCTGTTTCACACGCGGTGGGGGCTGCGGGTCCGTTCGGTCGGCGAACACCCCCGGGCAGCCGAGACGGTCGGCATCAACGTGGCTCGCACTCGGATGACGACGGTTGCCATCGGTGGGGCGATCGCGGGGCTTGGCGGTGCGTACTTCACCCTCGGTTCCGGTGTCGGCTTCGTTCAGAACATGACGAACGGCGCCGGGTATATTGCGCTCGCCGCGGTCATTTTCGGTCGATGGGATCCCATCCGGGCGACGCTTGCGGCGCTGCTCTTCGGGTTCGCCAACAATCTGCAGAGCGTATTGAGCCTTCTGAATGCCCCGATCCCGAGCGAGTTCATGAACATGCTGCCGTATCTGGTCACGATCTTCGCCGTCGCCGGCCTCGTCGGTTACGCGAAACCGCCGGCCGCCGACGGTAAGCCGTACATCAAATGAGCAGTTCGGCCGAGAACGAGCCGTTGTCCGGTGACATCGATTGGGGTGCGCTGCGCGCCACGGCCCTGGATGCGATGCGCAAGGCATATGTGCCGTATTCGCAGTTCCCGGTCGGCGCGGCGGCGCTGGTCACGGATGGGCGGATCGTGGCCGGCTGCAATGTGGAGAATGCCAGCTACGGTGTCACGCTGTGCGCAGAATGCGGGCTTGTCTCCGCTCTGCAGATGAGCGGCGGCGGGCAACTCGTGGCCTTCGCCTGCGTCGACGGCAACGGCGAGACGCTCATGCCGTGCGGCCGTTGCCGTCAGCTGCTGTACGAGCACTCGGTTGCCGGGATGCTGCTGGAGACGGTCTCCGGTATCCGCACGATCGACGACGTGCTGCCGGACGCGTTCGGGCCTCGCCAGCTCGCCCAGTACCGAGCCGCCGGGCACGCAGCCATGGAACACGGAATCGCCCCGCACGAAGGAAGTCATGACTGAGCTGTTCGACACTGCGCGGTGGAGCTCAGGGGATTGCGCAGAGATCCCGCAACCCTTGTCGCCGATGTCGATCCCTGAGCTTGTCGAAGGGCGAGCGAAGGAGAACTCACATGGTTGAGTTGTTTGACACGGTCGATCTGATCAGAACCAAGCGGGACCACCGCGAGTTGTCGACGCCCGAGATCAACTGGCTGGTCGAGGCGTACACTCGCGGATTCGTGGCGGATGAGCAGATGGCCGCCCTGGCCATGGCGATCCTGCTCAACGGCATGAACCGGCGCGAGATCCACGACCTCACGCTGGCGATGATCGCCAGCGGCGAACGGATGAGCTTCGCGGGATTGGGCAAGCCGACCGTCGACAAGCACTCGACCGGCGGCGTCGGCGACAAGATCACCCTGCCGCTGATGCCGCTCGTGGCGTCCTTCGGCGTCGCGGTGCCGCAGCTGTCCGGCCGCGGCCTCGGCCACACCGGTGGCACGCTCGACAAGCTCGAGTCCATCCCCGGCTGGCGTGCGAACCTCACGAACGAGGAGATGTTCGCGCAAATGCGCGACCACGGCGGCGTGATCTGCGCAGCCGGCTCGGGGCTCGCCCCAGCGGACAAGAAGCTGTACGCTCTGCGGGACATCACCGGCACCGTCGAGGCGATCCCGTTGATCGCATCGTCGATCATGTCGAAGAAGATCGCGGAGGGCACCGACTCGCTCGTGCTCGACGTCAAATTCGGCTCCGGTTCGTTCATGGGTGACATCGCTCGTTCGCGTGAGCTGGCACAGACGATGGTGGCGCTCGGTCAGGATGCCGGGGTGGCGACATCCGCCCTGCTCACCGACATGAATGTGCCGCTCGGGCTGACGATCGGCAACGCGAACGAGGTGCGCGAGTCCGTCGAGGTGCTCGCCGGCGGCGGTCCGGCGGATGTGGTCGAGCTCACCATCGCGCTCGCCCGTGAGATGCTGACGCTGGCCGGTCAGCCGAACGCCGACGTCGAGGGCGCACTGAAGGATGGGCGTGCGATGGATACCTGGCGCGCGGTCATCCGTGCCCAGGGCGGCGATCCGGATGCCGCGCTGCCGATCGCTCGCGAGACGCACACCGTCGTCGCTGATCGCGACGGCGTGCTCGTACAACAGGATGCCCTGCCGTTCGGCATCGCGGCCTGGCGTCTCGGTGCCGGGCGTGCCCGGCAGCAGGACCCGGTGCAGCACGCGGCAGGAATCGACCTGCACGCGAAGCCGGGCGACACGGTGCGAGCAGGCGAACCGCTGTTCACGCTGAGTGCGGATGAGCCGACGCGCTTCGAGCGCGCGCTGGCCGCCGTCGACGGTGCCTGGCGCATCGGCGACGCATCCGAGTACACCCCGCGCGGCCCGATCGTGGCCGAGCGAGTCGGCTGATCCTCGCTGCCCGTCGGTCGAGTGACGAGCGCCAGCCATCCCGTTGGTCGAGTAGCGAGCGGCAGCCATCCCGTTGGTCGAGTAGCGAGAGTATCGAGACCTCGATACGGGTCTCGATACGCTCGTTTCTCGTTACTCGACCACCAGGGTCTCGATACACCACGACCAGGGGCTAGCCGATGCGACGCACCGCGTCGACGACCTGGTCCCAGAACCTCGGTGCGTCCAGGTCGACGGCCACCTGCGATCTGCAGTCGGCCGGCGTGGGGGAGCGGAAGTCCGCGACCGTCATCCCGAGGGTGAGCGTGCCGGTCAGTTCCACGTCCAGCGGTGCCCGACGCACCGTCATGACCGACGGGTCGACCACATACGCCACGGCGCAGACGTCGTGAACGGGCGGTGAGTCGAAGCCCTGCGTGTCCCTGTACGTTTTGGCGAAGAACGCGAGCAGGTCAACGACGAGCTGTGACGACGGCGTGCCCAGCGCGGAGAAGCGGGCGACGACATCCGGGGTGGCCAGTGCCTGATGGGTGAGATCCAGGCCGACCATGGTGAGCGGCCAGCGCTCGTTGAAGACGATGTGCGCGGCCTCCGGGTCGACGATGATATTGAACTCGGCGGTCGCGCTCCAGTTGCCGGTCGCGTAGCCGCCGCCCATCAGCACCACCTCGTGCACCCGTTCGACGATGCGCGGTTCGCGGCGCACGGCCATAGCGATGTTCGTCAGCGGCCCTGTCGGCACCAGCGTGATCTCGCCGGGCGCGTGGCTCATCACGGTGTCGATGATGAGATCGACCGCGTGGCGTTCGTCCAGCCGCACCGTGGGCACGGGCAATGCGGGCCCGTCCATGCCGCTCTCCCCGTGGATGCTCGGCGCGAAGGAGCGCGGGCGCACCAGCGGGCGGTCCATCCCCGCGGCGATCGGCACGTCGGTGATGGCGGCGATCGTCGCGACGGCCAATGCGTTGTGCGTCACCTTCTCAAGCGACTGGTTTCCGGCGACCGTCGTGATGGCTGCCAATTCGATCTCGGGGCTGCCATGGGCGAGCAGCATCGCGATCGCGTCGTCGTGGCCGGGGTCGCAGTCGAGAATGATCGTGCGGGGCATGGTGCAATCCTCATTCACTATTTGTCGGTATTCAATATTTGTAGGCAAAACTAAACTTTGTATGTGCAAGAATAGCAGCATGACCACTCTTGCCGAAGAAGGCGCTGCTCGAATCGAATGGATCCGCTCGCGGATGACGATGCTCGCGGAACTCCGCAATGAATTGAAGCAGACCACTCCGTTTGCCGGCCATCGAATCGGCATGTCGCTGCATCTGGAACCGAAGACGGCCGTGCTGCTCGAGACGCTCGCAGCGGGCGGCGCGGAGATCGTGGCGACCGGCAACCACGGTTCCACGCAGGATGACGTCGTCGCCGCGCTCCGCGAGAGCGGCATGACGCTGTTCGGCCGACGCGACGACAGCGTCGAGCAGCACCACGCCAATATCGCCGCCGTGCTGGATGCGGACCCCGACATGCTGCTCGACAATGGCGGCGACCTGGCGGCAGGGATCGTCGCGCGGGGTGTGGACGCTGCGAACGCGACCGCGCACGTGATCGGCGGAACGGAGGAGACGACATCCGGTGGGCTGCGCCTGCGCGGCGAACTGGCGGGCCGGGTGCCCTTCCCGATGATCGTCATCAACGACAGCATGCTCAAGGCGATCGGTGAAAACCGGCACGGGGTCGGCCAGTCCGTGGTGGAGAGCTTCATGCGGATCACCAACGTCATGGTGCCCGGTCGTCACGTGCTCGTGATCGGCTACGGCTGGTGCGGTCGGGGGATCGCCGAATCATTCCGTGCGCTCGGCGCCCAGGTCGCCGTCGCCGAGGTCGACGAGCTCAAGGCTTTCGAGGCGGCGCTGGACGGGTTCCGCGTCGGCGCCAGCGACGACCTTCTCGACTGGGCGGATGTCGTGATCACCGCCACCGGGCAGCCCGGCGTCCTCACCGCTGCCGGGTTCGCACACCTGCGCGACGGCGCCATTCTGGCGAACAGCGGCCACTTTCCCTGGGAGATCGACATTCCGGCACTGCGTGCTGCTGCGACCGGGTCGCGCACCATCGCCGACGCGCTCGAACGCATCGACCTGCCGGACGGGCGTCACGTCATCCTGCTGGCATCCGGTCGCATGGTCAATCTGGCCGGCCGCGATCCGAAGGGCAACTCGCTCGAGGCGATGGATCTCGGCTTCATGCTGCAGGCGCTCTCGCTCGAGCGCGTAGCGGTCGCGCACGCCGACGCGACACGCGGCACGTCCGCGCACCCTGCAGCGCACACCTTGCCGGCCGGCGCACTGGCCGCCGGCGCGCAGCCGGTGCCCCGCGATATCGAGCGGCGCATCGCGCGCACCTTCCTGGCTGCGCTCGACAGCGCACGCTGAGGCGGACGGATGCCCGACTACACGGTCCCCGCCCTGGAAAAGGGGCTGGACGTGCTCGAACTGCTCGCGACCACGGCGACGCCGATCGGCCAGTCCGCGATCGCCGCGCAGCTCGGCCGGTCGACAGGTGAGATCTTCCGTGTGCTGCAGACGCTGGAGCACCGCGCATACATCTGCCGAGACGCCGACAGTGGCCTGTACCTTTTGACGACTCGGCTGCTCGAGTTGGCCGGACGGCAGCCTGCGCTGCGCGGGCTGATCCTGCGAGCCGCCGGCCCGATGGCCGAGCTGGCCGGCAGTACCGAGCAGTCGTGCAACCTCGCCGTGCTGGACGGCGCCGAAGTGCGGGTGATCGCACAGCAGGAGAGCCCGGCCGACTTCGGCTTCCGGGTACGCGTCGGCGCCGCTTTCCCGCTCGGGTCGACGGCGACCGGCGCGGTGCTGCTCGCATTCTGCCCGGCCGATCAGCGCGACGCTCTGCGTGCCGAACTGGCGGCACGCGGCGAGGGGCTGCGCGCCCTGGATGACCGGATCGAGCGCATCCGTTCGCGTGGGTCTGCGCGTGAGGCGGACGCCCGCCAGGCGGGCATCCTCGACCTGTCCTACCCCGTGTTCGGTGCAGATGGGACGGCCCTCGCCGCGCTGACCGTGCCGTATGTCGCGACGAGCTACAGCGCGCACGATGCGGATGCCGTTGCCGCCCGAATCGAAGCCGCGTCCGTCTCGATCTCGCAGCCCGTCGCCTCGTAGACTTGACCCGGTACGCGCGGTGGCGCGCGGCCGGACGTCGAAGGAGCGGACCGTGAACACTGTGCCCGATGAGTACTTGCTGGCCAGCGGGGAGAGCATCAGCGCCCTGCCGAAGGTGTCGTTGCACGATCACCTCGACGGCGCGCTGCGTCCGCAGACGATCATCGAGCTGGCCGAAGCGGTCGGCATCGAAACGCCGGAGACGGACGCCGCCGCACTCGGCGACTGGTTCACCAGCCAGGCCGATTCCGGTTCCCTGGTCGAGTACCTCAAGACCTTCGACGTGACGATCGGCGTCATGCAGACCCGTGAGGGCCTGGTGCGCGTCGCCCGCGAATACGTGCAGGATCTCGTCGCCGACGGCGTGCTCTACGGTGAGGTGCGTTGGGCGCCCGAACAGCACCTCACTCGCGGACTCACGCTCGATCAGACCGTCGAGGCCGTGCAGGAGGGCATCGAAGAGGGTATTGCGGATGCTGCGGCGAACGGTCGCGAGGTGCGCGTCGGTCAGCTGGTCAGCGCCATGCGCCACGCGCATCGGGGCCTGGAGATCGCCGAGCTCGCCGTGCGGCACCGCGACAACGGCGTCGTCGGCTTCGACATCGCAGGGGCCGAGGCTGGGTTCCCGCCGGCGAACCTGCGCACGGCTTTCGACTATCTCGCTGAGCACTTCTTCCCCGCGACGGTGCACGCGGGCGAGGCGGACGGGCTGGACAGCATCCGCAGTGCGTTGATCGACGGCCGGGCGCTGCGTCTCGGGCACGGCGTGCGGCTGGCGGAGGACATCGTCGTGGAGCGGCAGGACGACGAGAACACCTACGTTTCGCTCGGTCGGCTGTCGCAGTGGGTCAAGGATCGCGAGATCGTGCTCGAGACGTCTCCGTCGTCGAATCTGCAGACCGGTGCGATCGCGCAGTGGGGCGACGATCTGGTCGATCACCCGTTCGACCTGCTCTATCAGCTCGGCTTCCGCGTGACGGTCAACACCGACAACCGGCTGATGAGCGGTACGACGCTGAGTCGCGAGCTGGCGCTTCTGAGTGAGACGTTCGACTACGATCTCGACGACATCCTCGCGTTTCAGCTCAACGCGGCCGCAGGAGCCTTCCTGCCGCTCGAGGAACGAGAAGATCTCGCCGATGCGTTGGCTGCCGGCTTCGACGACGTTTGAGGCTTGAGCGGCCGTGATGCCGGCTCGGCGCTGACGTCGGTGCGGCTCTGCTGTCGGTGCGGGCCTGCTGTCAGTGCGGCCCCGACGTCAGTTCGGGCCTGCTGTCGGTGCGGCGGGTCGTGACGGTGTGAGACGAGCCGGCCACTCGGCTGAGTGTCAGCCTAGACTCAGCCGGTGTGCATCGGTTGTGACGATACGCTGATTGCATGCCTCTCCCACCGTTGCCGGACACCGCCATCTCGCTCGGAGTTCGTGCGTCGGATTGGCGGGATGCGGTGCGTCTGGCGGGCGAGGCGCTGAGCCGTTCCGGCGCGACCCGTGCGCAATACACCGATCGGATGCTGCGGCTCATCGACGACTACGGCGCCTACATCGTGATCGCGCCGGGGCTGGCTCTCGCACACGCGCGCCCGGGGCCGGACGTGCGCAGTGACGGCCTGAGCGTTGTGACGCTCTCGAATCCGGTCATCTTCGGGCATCCGCACAACGATCCGGTGAGCATCGTCATCGGGCTGGCAGTGGCAACCCCGGATGCCCACGTCACGACGATCGCGGCTCTCGCGAACGTGTTCAACGACCCGCAGGCGACCACACGGCTGGCTGCGGCCACCGATCCGGACGAGGTACGCAGCATCTTCGCCGTCGATGAACGCGAAACTCAGCCCGACGGAGTCGTCGGATGAAGGTCGTCGCGATCTGCGGGGCAGGGGTCGGCACCTCCGGCATTCTCAAGGTGAATGCGGAACGGGTGCTCGAACGGTTGAACATCGCCGCGGAGGTCACGGCGGCGGATGTCGCGAGCCTCGCGACGACCGCGGCGGACGCACAGGTGATCCTGACGTCGCCTGAGCTGGTCAGCCGAATCGGACCGACCAACGCGGACATCGTGGTGATCGAGAACTACTTCGACCTCGACGAGCTCGAGGGCAAACTCGACGAGGCTCTGGGCTGATCCCCGCGGTGCCGGTGGTGTCGACACGGCTGCTCGCCGCGCGACCCTCCAAGCTCCACCGCGCTACTCGAACACCGAGATCCGGTACCGGTGGCCGAGTAACGCATGAACGCAGCGAATACGTGTATCGACCGCGACCCTCCCGCCGGATCAGGCCGCGGTCAGCGCTTGCATCGCGGCGGCCAGGGCCGCGACCCTCGACTCCGCGGCGGCCCGGCGCTCCGCGACGGTACCCGCGGCGCTCGACGCGTCGAGGTAGATCTTGAGCTTCGGTTCGGTGCCGCTCGGTCGCACCATGACGCGTGATCCGTCCTCGAGCAGGATGCGCAGCACGTCGCTCGGCGGCAGGTTGGCGAAGCCGTCGCTCAGATCATCGATCTGTGTGACGCGCACCGAGCCCAGTGCCGCGGGAGGGCTCAGGCGCAGCGCGGACATGATGCGGGTGATGTGGTCGAGATCGGTGACGCGGATCGAGATCTGGCCGGATGCGAAGAACCCGAACTTCTCCGCGAACCGATCAAGCTGATCCGCGATCGTGAGCCCGTCTGCGGCCAGGGAGTTCGCCAGGTCGAGGAACGCGACGGCGGCAGAGATCCCGTCTTTGTCACGGATGGTGCCGGGGTTCACGAGATACCCGAGCGCTTCCTCGAAGCCGTAAATCAAGCCGGGAGCTCGTGAGACCCATTTGAAGCCGGTCAGGGTGTCTTCGAAGTCGAGGCCATAGGCGGCCGCGACAGCCTTCAGTGCGGGCGATGAGACGATCGAGCAGGCAAGCGCCCCGCCCGCGGCGGAGTCCCCGGTGGCCGCGGCCTCCGCACGTTGCGCGGCCCGCCAACCGAGGAGCGCGCCCACCTCGTTGCCGCTGAGTCGGCGGTAACCCTGCGCTGTCGACGGATCGGGGATGGCGACCGCGAGGCGGTCGGCATCCGGGTCGTTGGCGATGACCAGGTCCGACCCGGCCTCGCGAGCCGTGGCGAACGCGAGGTCCATCGCACCGGGCTCTTCCGGGTTGGGGAACGCGACCGTCGAGAACGTCGGGTCGGGTTCGATCTGGGCCGCGACGACGGTCGGCGACGCGAAGCCGACCCGAGCGAAGACCTGCTCGGCGGTGCGCCAGCCGACACCGTGCATCGCCGTGTAGCTGAAAGAGACCGCGTCTCGAGGTGCAGCGGATTGCGCGACGGAGGCGGTGGCCTCGACATAGCTCGCCTCCACCGAGTCCGGCGCGACTTCGTAGGCGTCGGAACGAGTGAGGCCGGCGACGCTGCCGGATGCGACGCGGAGGATGTGCGCGGCAATCTCGGCATCCGCCGGAGGGACGATCTGCGATCCGTGGTTGTCGCCACCGAGATAGACTTTGTAGCCGTTGTCGTTCGGTGGATTATGGCTGGCGGTGACCATGACACCCGCGCTGGCCTGCAGATGGCGCACGGCGAACGCGAGCACGGGGGTCGGCAACAGCCGGGGGAGCAGGATGGCCCGCACACCCGCTCCCGCCATGAGCTCGGCCGTGTCGCGTGCGAAGACGGCCGAATTCTTGCGTCCGTCGTAGCCGATCACGACGGATGGCCGCTCGCCCCCCGCGTTCTCCAGCAGGTAGGCGGCGAGTCCGGCCGCGGCCTGTGCGACCAGGACACGATTCATCCGATTCGGGCCCCCTGCGATCACGCCGCGGAGTCCGGCGGTGCCGAACGCGAGCCGACTGTCGAAGCGCGAGTGCAGGTCTTCCGTTGCTTCGCTGGAGCCTGTCTGTGCCGCGGTCAGCAGGGTCTGCAGCTCGGCTCGGGTCTCCGGGTCCGGGTCTTGGGCGATCCATGCGCGCACGCGCTCGAACAGGTCGGCGTCCGCACCGCTCGTGTTCGCCCCGCCGGCGGTCGGCTCGGTGTTTGCGCCGGTCACAGTGCGTTCACAATCCGTGCCAGCAGTGCGCTGATCACCGGTTCGGCGGTCCGGCCGGCGTCGATGACCTCGTGATGGCTCAGCGGGGTCTTCTGTATGCCCGCGGCCAGGTTCGTGATCAACGACATGCCGAGGATCTCCATGCCGGCTTGGCGGGCCGCGATCGCCTCCAGTGCCGTCGACATGCCGACGATGTGCCCGCCGAAGGTCTTGGCCATCTGCACCTCGGCCGGTGTCTCGTAGTGCGGGCCACGGAACTGGCAGTACACGCCCTCGTCCAGGCTCGGATCGATCGAACGGGCCAGGTCGCGCAACCGCGGCGTGTAGAGGTCGCTGAGATCGACGAACGTCGCACCCTCCAGCGGCGAATCCGCGGTCAGGTTGATGTGGTCGCTGATCAGCACGGGGGAGCCAGGTTTCCAGGTCTCCTTGATGCCTCCGGCACCGTTCGTCAACACCATCACGGTTGCGCCGGTCGCGGCCGCGGTGCGCACACTGTGCACCACACGACGCGTGCCGTGACCCTCGTAATAGTGTGTCCGCGCGCCGATCACCAGCGCACGCTTGCCGCTTTGCAGCAGGATCGAACGCAATGTGCCCACATGACCCTCGAGTGCGGGCTTACCGAAACCGACGACATCCGTTGCCGCGATGGTCGCGGTGGTCTCCCCGATCAGGTCGGCAGCCTTCCCCCACCCGCTACCGAGCGTGAGAGCGACATCATGACGTTCCACACCGGTGAGCTCGGCGATCTGAGCAGCGGCGTCGCGCGCGACATCGAACGGATCCGTCCGTGGATCATCAAGAGGGTTCTGCACAAAATCTGACATTCCACCACTCTAAGCGAGCGCCAAAACGACGGACAATTTCTGCGACACGCCTGCGCAAATGAGCAGAGCACGGCGTGTCGCAGAAATTGTCCGTCGTTTTGAAAAAGGCAGGGCGGAAGGCTGGGCGCAAAGGCGGGGTGCGATGGGCTGGGGCGGGTTTCACAGTGTGCCGCCGCTACGCGACAATAGAGCAATGGCCTTTGAGTTCGAGCGCAAGCAGAGAATCACCGTCGTCGGGGGCGGGCCCGGTGGATATGAGGCGGCGCTCACCGCGGCACAGCTCGGGGCGGATGTCGCGCTCGTCGAACGCGCCGGTGTCGGCGGGTCTGCCGTGCTGACCGATGCCGTGCCGTCGAAGACGCTGATCGCGACAGCGGATGCCGCGCACTCGATCGGCGAGGCGGCCGATCTCGGCGTGCAGTTCTTCAGTCGCAACGAGACCGGCAAGCCGGTGCGCCCCGACGTGGCGGTCAACCTCGCCGCCGTGAACAAACGACTGCTCGGGCTGGCTCGACAGCAGTCGGAGGACATGCGCTCAGAGTTGGTGCGATCCGGGGTGCAGATCGTCACCGGCGAGGGACGGCTCGACGGTCCCGGCGCGGTGATCGTCTCGACCGCCAAAGGCAAGGGCGGCACGGACTTCGACCGGATCGAATCCGACACGATCGTGGTCTCTGTCGGGGCCAGCCCGCGCCTGCTGGCCAGCGCGAAGCCGGATGGTGAGCGCATCCTCACCTGGACGCAGTTGTATGAACTGCAGACCGTGCCGGAGCACCTCATCGTGGTCGGCTCCGGCGTCACGGGCGCTGAGTTCGCGTCGGCCTATATGGCACTCGGCTCGAAGGTCACGTTGATCTCCAGCCGCGACCGGGTGCTGCCCGGCGAAGACGCCGATGCCGCCGGCGTCATTGAAAAGGTCTTCAGACGCAATGGCATGACGGTGCTGTCGAAGTCACGGGCGGCCTCCGTGGAGCGCACGGCGGATGGTGTCCGTGCAACACTCGCCGACGGGCGCACGGTCGACGGCAGTCACTGTCTCATGGCAGTCGGCTCCATCCCGAACACTGCGGACATCGGCCTGCGCGAGGCCGGTGTGCAGCTGACGGAATCCGGTCACATCCGGGTCAACCGGGTGGCGCGGACGTCGATGCCGAACATCTACGCAGCCGGTGACTGCTCGGATCTGCTGCCGTTGGCATCCGTCGCGTCGATGCAGGGCCGCACGGCCGTGTTCCACGCGATGGGGGACGCGGTCAGCCCGATCGAACTCCGCAACGTCAGCTCGAACATTTTCACCCAGCCGGAGATCGCGACCGTCGGCTGGACGCAGAAGCAGATCGAGGAGGGCATCGCGCAGGGTGACATCTACAAACTGCCGCTCAAGTCGAACCCGCGCGCGAAGATGATCGGCATGAAGGACGGTTTCGTCAAGCTGTTCGCACGCACCGGCAGCGGAACGGTGATCGGCGGCGTCATCGTCGCGCCGCGCGCGAGCGAGTTGATCTTCCCGCTCGCCCTCGCTGTGGAACACCGGCTGACCGTCGACCAGGTCGCCCGCGCGTTCACGGTGTATCCCTCGCTGTCCGGTTCCATCTCGGATGCCGCGCGCGCCATGCACATCGTCCTGTAGCAGCCCAGCCGGGCGGCGTGCTGAGACCCTAGCCCGTTTCTGGACAGTGGCTTCCAAGATCCTGTGGATCCGTACAGGAAAACGCGTTGAGAATATGAATTCCCTATGCGCGGAAGCTGCCGTCGCGGCGAGGAGAGTATATTTCTCACCGGGTGCCGCTCGGCAAGCCGCAGTCGGTGCCCTCCCGCGATCCGGGACGGATCCCGACCCACAAGGAGACGATGATGTCGAGTATCACCAACAAGCCAGCCCCTGTTAAGCGGGAGGTGAAACTCAAAAGGCACGTCGGACCGATCGGTCTGCTGTTCGCGGCGATCGGCTCGATCATCGGCTCCGGATGGCTGTTCGGCGCGTTCAACGCGTCGGCGATCGCCGGGCCCGCTGCCATTTTCTCCTGGCTGATCGCCGGAGTCATGATCATCCTGATCGGCCTGTGCTATGCAGAACTCGGTCCGATGTTTCCGATCTCCGGCGGTGTGGTTCGCTATCCACATATGGTCTGGGGATCCTTCGGAAGCTACACGATGGGCTGGATCACCTGGATCGCGTCGGCGGCGGTCCCGGCCATCGAGGTCGAGGGCGCTTTGACGTACGGCACCAAGTACGCCCCCTTCACGGTGCTGGCGAAAGACGGCGGCACCTCTGCCCACGTGCTGACTCCGCTCGGGATGGTCGTGGCGGTCATCCTGCTCGCGGTCTTCGTCGTCATCAACTACTTTGGTGTGCGCCTGTTCGCTCAGGTCAACACCGTGGTCGTCTGGTGGAAGGTCTTCGTGATCGCCCTGGTGATCGTCGTGTTCATCCTCACGGCGCTGGCGACCTCTGGTGCGCAGGCGATCGGCAACTTCGGATCCCACGGCTTCGCTCCGGCGGGATTCGCCCAGGTCTTCGTCGCAATCTCAACGGCAGGCATCACGTTCTCGTTCCTCGGTTTCCGTCAGGGCATCGAGTTGGCCGGCGAGACCACGAACCCAAGGCGGAACATCCCGCTCGCCGTGATCGGGTCCGTCGCCATCACGGCGGTGCTGTACGCGCTGCTGCAGGTCGCCTTCACCCTGATGGTTCCGGCCAAGGCCCTGTCGCACGGCGGGTGGTCGGGCCTCGCGTTCACCAACGACTTCGGGCCGCTTGCGGCATTGGCGACCATCGGCGGAATCGGCTGGTTGGCGTATGTGCTGTACTTCGACGCGATCATCTCCCCGTTGGATACCGGTCTGATCTACACCACCGTGACCTCCCGCGTCTCCTACGCCGTCGGCCGCAATGGCAATGGGCCGCGCTGGCTGGCGACGAACAACAAACATGGTGTGCCGGTCTGGAGCCTGATCCTGTCATTCCTGGTCAGCATCATCCTGTTGTTGCCGTTCCCGAGCTGGCAGCAGTTGGTCGGGTTCATCACCAGCGCCACCGTGCTGTCGTTCGGAACCGGTCCGCTCGCACTCGCGGTGATGCGACGCCGGCTGCCGCATCATGAGCGCCCGTTCAAGCTGCCTGGCGGCGACCTGATCCCGTTCCTCGCCTTCTACAGCACCAACATGATCGTGTACTGGGCGGGCTGGGCGACCAACATGGACCTGATGATCTCGATCCTGATCGGCTACGTCTTCCTCGTCATCTACCAGCTGGCGAGCAAGCGCCCGGACCGCCCCCTGCTCGACTTCAAGGCGAGCGCTTTCTGGCTGCTCCCGTGGCTCGCGCTGATGACGCTGGTGAGCTGGCTGTTCGACCCGGCGAGCCATCCGGGAATGTTCTTCTGGGTGTTCCTGATCAACCTCGGAATCACGGCCGTGATCTACTATGTCGCGGTCAAGATCACGCTGCCGACCGCCAAGATCGAAGAGTACATCGAGGCTGCCGCGCACGAGTCCGAGATCGAGGATGAAACCCTCGCCGGCGGTCACATCGGCTGACACCCTCATTGGTCGAGTAACCCGCGAGCGCAGCGAGCGGCGTATCGAGACCTCCGCCCGTTGAACGACGCGGTCTCGATACGCTCGCCGGCGCTCGCTACTCGACCACCGGGACTGATGGTCGAGTAGCCCGCTCCCTTAATCCCTTGAGCTCCACCGCGTCACTCGACAACGGCCGCAGGGCTCAGACGATGTTGAGCAGGCGGTGACCTGAAGACACGGTCGTGCCGACCTCTGCGTTGATCTCGGCGACGGTGCCGTCTTTGTGTGCGGTCATCGGCTGCTCCATCTTCATGGCTTCGAGCACCAGGATCAGGTCGCCCTTGACGACCGCGTCGCCCTCATTGACCGCGAGTTTCACGATGGTGGCCTGCATCGGCGCCGTCACGGAATCGCCTGTCGTCGTCAGGGCAGCGTGCGGGCTGCTGCGGCGCTTCGGTGCGGGGGAGATCGCTGCGCCCGCGCCGGGCCTGCCGAGCAAGCGTGTCGGCAGGCTCACCTCGATGCGCTTGCCTTCGACCTCGACGACCATGCTGCGCCGGTTTTCGGCCGGGCGTACGGCCTCGGACTCGCCGCTCCACGGCTCGATCTCGCCGGTGAACTCGGATTCGATCCAACTGGTGTACACGCTGAACGGGCCGCCGTCTGCCGGTGCGAACGCCGGGTCGTCGACCACGGCGCGGTGGAACGGCAGGACGGTCGGCAACCCGGCGACCTCGAATTCGTTGAGGGCGCGCCGCGCGCGATCCAGCGCCTCATCCCGCGTGGTGCCGGTCACGATCAACTTGGCCAGCAGCGAGTCGAACGCACCGGAGATCTCATCGCCGGGCTGCACGCCGCTGTCGACGCGAACCCCGGGCCCTGCCGCGGGCTTGAACACGTGAATCGGGCCGGGCGACGGCATGAATCCGCGCCCGGCATCCTCTCCGTTGATCCGGAATTCGAACGAGTGGCCACGGGGCTCAGGATCGTCGTAGTCGAGCGTGCCGCCAGCGGCGACCCGGAACTGCTCACGCACCAGATCGATGCCGGTGACCTCTTCCGAGACCGGATGCTCGACCTGCAGTCTCGTGTTCACCTCGAGGAACGAGACGGTCCCATCTCTTCCGATCAGAAACTCGCACGTTCCCGCACCGACGTAGCCGACCTCTTTCAGAATGGCCTTCGAGGCCCGGTACAGCTCCGCAGTTTGTTCCTCGGTGAGGTACGGCGCGGGCGCTTCTTCGACGAGTTTCTGGTGGCGTCGCTGGAGCGAGCAGTCACGCGTGGAGATCACGACGACATTGCCGGCGGCATCCGCCAGGCACTGCGTCTCGACGTGGCGCGGCCGATCGAGGTACTTCTCGACGAAGCACTCGCCGCGACCGAACGCGGCGACCGCCTCCCGGGTGGCCGACTCGAACTGCTCCGAGACCTCGTCGCGGGTGCGCGCCACCTTGAGCCCTCGGCCGCCACCGCCGAATGCCGCCTTGATCGCCACCGGCAGGCCGTGGGCGTCGACGAACTCGAGCACCTCTGCCGCGTCGGCGACCGGGTTGAGCGTTCCCGGCGCCAACGGCGCACCGACGCTTTCCGCGACGTGTCGGGCCGACACCTTGTCGCCGAGCCGCTCGATCGCCTCCGGTGACGGGCCGATCCAGGTCAGGCCGGCAGCGATCACCGCACGGGCGAAGTCGGCGTTCTCGGCGAGGAATCCGTAGCCGGGATGAACGGCATCCGCACCGCTGCGCCGCGCGATCGAGAGGAGCTTGTCGACGACGAGATAGGTTTCGGCGCTGGTGGTCCCGCCGAGCGCATACGCCTCATCGGCGAGTCGCGCGTGCAGAGCGTCGCGATCCTGGTCCGCGTAGACCGCAACGGATGCGATTCCGCTGTCCTTCGCCGCTCTGATCACCCGAACGGCGATCTCGCCCCGGTTGGCAATAAGGACTTTCGTTATTCGCGGCACAGTTCTCAAGCCTATTGCCCGGCGCAGCCGCCGTTTTAGTCTGTGCTCACAAAAATACGGAGCAACGCGGTGGGATGTCTACAAACGATTCCGCTGCTACAAACGATTCCACAGGCTCGTCCAGTCGTGGCCGAGCTCGCGTACGAGTCGGCGCAATGTCGACAATGACAACCCGACCACCGTGCTCGGATCGCCGTCGACGTTCGTGATGAACGGACCGCCCAGGCTGTCGATCGTGAACGCTCCAGCGACGGCGAGCGGTTCTCCGGATGCGACGTAGGCGTCGATCTCGTCGTTCGTGACATCGCCGGCGAACGTGACGGATGCGTTCGCCACCGCCCCGACCGCTCGCCGGCCGCCCGCCGGCCCGGCTCCGCGTCGTTCGGTCCCCGGTCTACCGGCGGCCGGGTCGGTGTGATCGATCAGCCAGTGACCGGAGTGCAGCAGACCGGTGCGACCACGCTGTTGCTGCCAGCGTTCCCGGGCGACGTCGGGTCGGTGCGGTTTGCCGTAGATGACACCGTCGAGCTCGAAGGCGGAGTCGCCGCCGAGGATCAGCCCGTCGATCGGTGCCCCATCGACGAGCAGTTCGGCAACGGCTTCGGCTTTTGCGCGCGCAAGCAGTTGCACGAGCTCGCTCGGCGTGAGCGGCTTGCCGGCGGCGGCTTCCGCCGCTACGACGGCGGCCGGCTCGTCGACGTGCGACGGCACGACAACCGGTTCGACGCCTGCTGCCCGTAGCAAAGCGAGGCGTGCGGGGGAGGTCGAGGCGAGGTACAGGCGCATCCACTCAGAGTAGTGGTGCTGCGGCAACCGTTGGTCGAGCAACGAGCGCCAGCATCCCCGTCGGTCGAGTAACGAGCGCCAGCGAGTGTATCGAGACCTCGTTACGCGGTCTCGATACACTCGTGCCTCGCTACTCGACAACAGGCATCGCCCGACCGCCGGTGTGGAATGCTCGATAGGTGGCCAAGAACAGAAATCATCGGCGTCCCAGAGCGACCGCACAGGAGTCCGCACTCGTCGGTGCCGATCTCGCCGGTGCGGATCTCGTCGGCACGGATCGCGTCGGTGCGGATCTCGTCGGTGCCGAGATCGAACTCGATATCACGAATGTGGCGCACGGTGGTGTGTTCGTCGCCCGACACGGGGGCCGCGTCGTCTTCGTCGGCGACACCATTCCCGGTGAGCGTGTCCGTGCGCGGCTGACCGAGGCGCGTCACGACAGTTTCTGGCGGGCGGAAGCGATCGAGGTGCTCGAGGCCTCACCCTATCGGCGGGAACACGTCTGGGCTGCCGCGTCGATCGACCGCGCCCCCGGCGAACGAGCCGGCGGCGCCGAGTTCGGTCACATCGAGCTGCAGCACCAGCGCGAACTGAAGTCCCGCGTGATCGCGGATGCCCTCGGGCGCATGGCTCACCTGGAACTCGCACCGGCCGTCCAAGCGGTGCCGATCGTCGACCCGTCGCCGACGCTCGCCCACGCCGCTACCGCCTCCACTCCCGCGGCCGATGACGGTCTCGGCTGGCGTACCCGGGTGCGCCTCCAGGTTGCACAGGACGGCACGGTGGGGCCGTATGCGGCACGATCGCACCGTGTTGTGCGGGTGGAGGACCTTCCGCTGGCGACGCCCCTCGTCGCCGCAGCAGCGCCGTTGCGCGGGCGGTTCGAGGGTGCCTCGTCCGTCGACGTCGTCGGGCCGAGCATCGGCGGCGAGATCGTACTGGTGAACGAGCGGCGCAACCAGCGGGGGCGCGCCGCGACACGGTCGGCGCCGCACGCGATCCGGGAGCGGGTCGGCGAGCGTGAATTCCGCCTCGACGCCCGTGGCTTCTGGCAGGTGCACTCGGCCGCGCCCGCCGCTCTCACCCGGGCCGTGCAGCAGGCCGTCGATGCCGATTTGTTCGATCCGGATGCCGCCAACCTCGATCTCTATGGCGGCGTCGGGTTGCTGGCCGCCGCGCTCGGCGACCGATTCGGGCCGTCGACCCGGATCACGTCGGTGGAATCCGCGGCGACCGCGACCGAGTTCGCCGCCGGCAATCTCGCGGGCTGGGTCGGCGCATCCGCCATCACAGACAGGGTCGACCGGTTCGTCGCGCGATCGGTGGCGCAGGCATCCGCTCACGAACGCGCCCGCCAACGGGCTGCGACGGTGGTGCTGGATCCGCCGCGATCCGGGGCGGGCAGGGACGTGGTCGACGGACTGTTGGCGCTGTCGCCGGCGCAACTCGTGTACGTGGCCTGCGACCCCATCGCGTTCGCCCGGGATGCCGCGTTCTTCGCGGCCGGCGGCTATACCGTGCGTGCGTTGCGCGCATTCGACCTGTTCCCGCACACGCACCACGTCGAACTCGTCGCGCTGCTGACCCGATGAACGCCGATCCTGTGAGTACGATGAGTCGCATGGTGCGCGTTGCGATCGTCGATGATCACGAGTCGGTGCGCCTAGGACTGCGTGCCGCCTGTCAGGACGCCGGGTTCGAGGTGGCGGCCGCGGCGGCCAACGTCGCCGAACTTGAACAGAAGCTCGGCGATCGCGACTGCGACATCGTTGTGCTCGACCTGTCGCTCGGCGACGGCTCAGCCGTCACGGACAACGTCAAACGTCTTCAGGTGCGTGGCTTCGCCGTACTCGTGCACAGCATCGCGGACCGGGTGGCGAGTGTGCGTGAAGCGCTTGCGGCGGGGGCGGCCGGGGTGATCCCGAAGTCCGCGCCGACGACGACGGTCATGGCGGCGATCGCGACCGTTGCATCCGGCAGCGTGCTGAACAATGTCGAATGGGCCAGCGCCATCGACGCCGACAACGACTTCGCAAAGGCCCAATTGGGCAGGCGGGAACGCGATGTGCTGCATCTGTATGCGTCCGGCCTGCCGTTGAAGGCAGTCGCCGGGCAGCTGGGCATCGCGCATTCGACGGCGCGGGAGTACCTCGACCGGGTGCGCGCCAAGTATGTCGAAGTCGGTCGCCCCGCGCCGACGAAGGTCGACCTCCTGCGGCGTGCCGTCGAAGACGGTATTCTGCCCGGCCTGGACGCGGATGCGCCCAATGACCGCGCCTGACCGCCTGTCGGTGTCGCCGCAGCTCGGCGTTCCGACGCCGGGCAAACCGCTGAGTCGCGCGCGGATCGAACGGCTGTTCAGCAGGATCATCGCCACCTTCGGCCTGGTGTTCGCGGTGCAGATCATTCCGGGACTGACCGATGCCATGCGGCTGCTCGCCGAGCCGTGGACGTTGGTGAGCGCCTCGGTTCTGCTTGCCACCATGGTCTGGGTGGTTGTGGCTGCGATGGCTCAGCGCGGGGTCTCACTGAGCATGCGCACCGCGGCCGTCGTGTATGTCGCGTCGTTGCTCACCTGGCCGCTGTTGGTGACCGATGTGTCGTCGGTTCCGGCGACACCGTGGCTGTGGTACCTGTGCACGGTTGCCACGGCGTATGCGGCGATCGCGTTCTCGGTGCCCGTCGCCGCGATCTACACGGTGTCGGTGCCGGTGGTTTACGGCGTGCTGCGGGCGTCGCCGTACGGCGGCGATTCGACGCTGACCGGCGCGGTGCTGGATGTCGTATACGCGGTGATCCTCGGCGGTGCGCTGCTGATCCTCGTCACGATGGTGCGTCAGGCCGCGTCGGGCGTGGACGCGGCTCAGGCTGCTGCCCTCGACCGGTACTCGGCGGTCGCTCGAGAGCACGCCAGCGAGGCCGAGCGGGCGGAGGTCGATGCGATCGTGCACGACAGCGTTCTGACGACGTTGCTGGCCGCAGCGGGCGCAAGTTCGCCGGAGGTGATGGCGGTGGCCGCCAGGATGGCCACGGAGGCGATCGGCCATCTGGATGCCGCGGCCGGGGCGGTTCCTGTCGACGGCGCCGTTCTCGGCCTCGACCGCTTGAGTGAACGGATCTCGTCGGCGGCGCGCTCGTTCTCGGCACCGTTCGACTTCTCGCAGACCGGCGTGACCGATGCGCCGATCCCCACGATCGTTGCCGACGCTCTGCACGCCGCGGCGGTGCAGGCGATGGTCAACAGCCTGCAGCATGCCGGCCGGGCGGATGCCCACCGCTGCGTCTCGATCGTCGGGCTGGAGCCTCAGGGCGTGCAGGTGTCGGTCATGGATGACGGCGTCGGCTTCGACCCGGCCGCGGTCGGTGCGGAACGGCTCGGGTTGCGGGTGTCGATCCTGGAGCGGGTGGCACGGGTCGGCGGTGAGGTCACGGTGCGTTCGGCCCCAGGCGAGGGCGCGACCATCGTGCTGTCCTGGGGTGCGGGGACCACGGAGTCCGGTGCCGCCGAATCCGCCCTCGCGTCATCCGGCAGCGAGGCGTCCGGGAACGGGGCATCCGGCAGCGAGGCATCCGCGAGCGGGGCATCCGGTGCCGCAGATTCCGGCCCCGGCCGCTCAGCGACAGAGGCTTCCGACAGTCGGACTCAAGGCGGTGAGAGCGGATGATCACCGTTTCGCGGAGGCTGCTGATCGGGCTCGCCACGCTGTTCTCGGCCTACCACGTGTTCTTGGCGGTCAACTCCTTGGCCAGACCGCAGCACGTGGCCCCGATCATCGTCGCGCTCGTGTTGTACATCATCGCCACGGCGGCGACGCTGTGGTCGACGGCGGCTGCGCGGATGCCGATGTGGCTGGCCGCCTTCGATTTCGCCGTGTGCGCCGCCCTTCCACTGCTGGTGACCAGCCAGCTCGACGCATCTGCCCGAAACGGGTATGCGACGTGGTACGTCGCCGCCGTCGGCACGCTGATGACGATCGTCGCGGTGCGGCGGAGGCAGGTGTTCGCCTGGCTCGGTGTCGGCTTCCTCGTCGTGCAGACCGTGCTGTGGACGGGCAGCGTTCTCGCGCTCGGAGGCCTCGGCGTCGTCGGAAGCGTCGTGTGGGTCACCGCGGCCGTTCTCATGGCGCATGCGTTGACGAGGGCGGCACGCGACGCGCAGCAGTTCGTCCTGGCGGAGCGGCAGGCGGCACAGTGGCAGGCCGCTCAGGAGGCACATCTATCGGAACGACAGTACCGGCTGGCGCACACCTACCGGATGGCGGCGCCTCTGCTGACCGAGATCGTGCGCAGTCGCGGCAACCTGACCTCGAGTCAGCGCCGTGAATGCAGGCTCCTCGAGGCCACGATACGCGACGAAATCCGTGGGCGGCAGCTGCTGAACGACGAGGTGCGTGCGGAGGTGGTGGCCGCCCGCCTTCGTGGCACGACGGTAACCCTGTTGGACGAGGGCGGCCTGGACGATCTGGATGCCCCCGCGCTGGAGGCGGTTCTGCACGGCCTTGCGCAAGCGGTGCACACCGCGCGGGTGGACACGCTCATCGCTCGTACGGTCCCGCGCTCCTCAGAGATCGCCGTCACCGTGGTGGGTTTACGCACCGTCGAACAGGACGAGTCGGCCGAAGAGGTCGAGGACGAGGTCGAGTTGTGGCTGGAGATCCCGCGGGCCCAGGCCGCGGATGCTCAGACTGCGGATGTTCAGACTGCGGATGCTCAGACCGCGGAGCGTAACCCTCAGACGGGTGCACGCCGGCCATGATCGGGCCACGAGCGGCCGATAGGCCCGATACGTGAGCTGAGTGCCCGTACGTGGGTTATAAGCCCCGTACGCGAGCGGTCCGGGCAAAGATCAAGGGGGGTCGGCCTGTGACCGACCCCCCTGATGAAGTCCCGAGTCAGGGCGATAACCCGAATATCGCCCTGACTCGCCCCCAAACATTCGCCCGCTTACCCTAGTCGGCGAATGATTGGCGGTGTAACTCTTTGAGAGACACCTAGCACAACTAATATGCCCGCTTGAGCGCGCGATGTACAGTCGTCATTTTGGGGGACTGTTGGGGGACAAACTGACTTCCCCCGAAGACCAGTCTGTACGAAGTCCGCGTCGTACGCAATGCCTGAAGTCACCCAACGGGGTACAGTCCATTCCGATCGCTTCCGGCGGGCATCGGCGGAACCGCTCAGCTGTGGTCGCCGAGGAAGCCTCGCCACCGGCCCGGACCCGGAACGATCGGGCTGCGCAGTCGTCGCTGACTGCGTTGCCAGGTCGATGTCGCCGTCTGCACGTCCGCCTCGATGGTGGCATTCGACTGCAGTGCGGCAGCCAGCACGGCCGTGACAGCCGCGATCTCGGTCGGCGTGACGTTTGCGGTTCGGAAGGTGATGTCCAGCGGCGTGCTGGCATCAGGAGAGTGACGTGCGTTCATCGGAGCATGGTTCCTCGAGTGGCATTCTGTGTCGCGGAGAGGTCAGAGCGGGATGTTCCCGTGCTTCTTCGGCGGTTGGATGGCGCGTTTCGTGCGCAGCGATCGCAGCGCCTTGATCACAGCGACGCGGGTCGCTGCCGGTTCGATCACGCCGTCGAGTTCGCCGCGCTCCGCCGCGAGGAACGGGCTGGCGATGTTGTAGGTGTACTCGTTGGCCAGTCGGGCGCGTACTGCGGCGACGTCCTCGCCGGCCTTCTCAGCGCGCTTGATCTCACCCCGGTAGAGGATGTTGACGGCGCCCTGCCCGCCCATGACGGCGATTTCCGCGGTCGGCCAGGCGAGGTTGATGTCGGCGCCGAGCTGTTTGGAGCCCATCACGATGTATGCACCGCCATATGCCTTGCGGGTGATCACCGTGACCAGCGGCACGGTGGCCTCCGCGTAGGCGTAGAGCAGCTTCGCCCCGCGACGGATGACGCCGGTCCATTCCTGGTCGGTGCCCGGCAGGTACCCCGGCACGTCCACGAGGGTGAGGATCGGAATCGAGAACGCGTCGCAGAAGCGCACGAAGCGGGCCGCCTTCTCGCCCGCGTCGATGTTCAGCGTTCCGGCCATTGCGTTCGGCTGGTTGGCGATGATGCCGATCGAGTGACCCTCGACCCGCGCGAAGCCGATCACGATGTTCGGAGCGAACAGCGGCTGCACCTCGAGAAAGTCGCCCTCGTCGACGAGATGCTCGATGATCGCCGTCACGTCATAGGGCTGGTTCGGCGAGTCGGGGATGACCTCGTTGAGTTTGCGGTCGGCATCCGTGATCTCGAGTTGCGCTTCGCTCTCGTAGGTCGGCAGCTCGGTGAGGTTGTTGTCGGGCAGAAAGCTGATCAGCGTGCGGGCGAAGTCGAGCGCATCCGGTTCATCGCTGGCCAGGTAGTGGCTGACACCGGAGATCTTGTTGTGCGTGAGTGCACCGCCGAGCTCTTCCATGCCGACGTCCTCGCCGGTGACCGTCTTGATGACATCGGGGCCGGTGACGAACATCTGACTGGTCTTGTCGACCATGATCACGAAGTCGGTCAGTGCAGGGGAGTAGACGGCACCGCCGGCGGCCGGACCCATAATGATCGACAGCTGTGGGATGACACCGCTGGCTGCCGTGTTCTTGCGGAAGATCTCGCCGTATTTGCCGAGCGCGATCACACCCTCCTGAATGCGCGCGCCGCCCGAGTCGAGGATGCCGATGATCGGCACTCCGGTCTTCAGCGCGTGGTCCATCACCTTGATGATCTTGTCGCCTGCGACCTCGCCGAGCGAGCCGCCGAAGATGGTGAAGTCCTGTGCATAGACGGCGACGTTACGGCCGTGGATCGTGCCGACGCCGGTGACGACCGCGTCACCGTAGGGCCGGTTCGCGTTCATGCCGAACGCGGTGGTGCGGTGCCGGATGAACTCGTCGAACTCCACGAACGAGCCGGGGTCCAGCAGCAGGTCGATCCGCTCGCGCGCCGTCATCTTGCCTTTGGCATGCTGTTTCTCGATGGCCGTGAGGCCACTCGCCGTCACCGCTTCGTGGTAGCGGGCCTTGAGATCGGCGAGCTTGCCTGCCGTCGTGGCGAGGCTCTCGCGCACCGTTGATTCGTTCTCCGTCACGCCGTTCACTCTACCGGCAGGCGTCAGGACCGACTCGTTGACGGAATCGCACAAACCTGAGGTCCGCACTTGGTGCTCATTCTGCCCCCGACCCGCCCGCCACCCCGTTTCCAAAACGACGGACTTTCTGCGCGACACGCCGATGCTTCCGTGCGGCCTCCGGCGGGTCGAGACTTTTCTCCGTCTTTTTGCACAGCGGCGGGGTGCGGGCGAGGGCACAATGAGGGTATGCAGCTTTCCCGCAGCAGCGCCGTGGTTCCACGCTTGACGGTGCTCGAGCACGCCGGTTCCACCAACGACGAACTCGTCCGCGCTGCGACGGGGGCGGATGCGGCATCCTGGCCCGAGCTCTCGGTGATCGTCACGGACGACCAGCGCAGCGGACGGGGACGGCTCGGCCGAACGTGGAGCGCACCCGCCGGCACCTCACTGGCGGTCTCGGTGCTGCTGCGGCCCGAAGCAGCGGCCGATGCAGCAGGCAGTGGGTTGTCGGTCGACAGCCTCGGCTGGATTCCGCTGCTCGCCGGCCTGGCGATGACCCGTGCCGTGCGCGGGCTCGGCGTGGACGCCACCCTGAAGTGGCCGAACGACGTCATGGTCGACGGAAAGAAGCTCTGCGGCATCCTCTCCGAGCTGCTGCCGGGCGCCACAGGTGTTGTCGTCGGTGCCGGGCTCAACGTGTCCATCGGGTCGGACCAACTGCCCGTCGACACGGCTACATCGCTGGCACTGTCCGGTGTGGTGGACCCCGATCCGGATGCCGCGCTGGCGGCCTACCTGACGCACCTGCAGACCCTCTACCGCGGCTTCGTCGCCGCCGGCGGGGATGCCGAGGCGAGCGGGTTGCGCCGGGACGTCGCATCCGTCTGCGACACGGTCGGCCGCGCCGTCCGGGTGCAGTTGCCGACGGGCGAGCCGCTCCTCGGAACGGCGATCGGTCTGGATGAGCTCGGGCGTCTCATCGTGGACACCGGGGGATCTCCCCGGGTGGTCGCCGCCGGGGATGTCACCCATCTGCGCTATTGAATGACTGGTATTAATGACTCATGACCACTGTTGAGGCAAGCCTGGCACAGCCGGCCGAGCGGGTGATCGCACGGTTGAGACCGCATGCGCGTGCGCTGTTCTGGCCGAGCATCGTGCTCATCGCGTGCTGCGGAGCGGTCGGCTACTGGGGCGGCAACCTGGCGGACTTCTGGCAGAACGTGCTCGTGTTCAGCGCCGCCGGGCTGATCGTGCTGCTGTTGTTCCTGCTGCCGCTCGGGTTCTGGCTGAGCACGCGGTACACGATCACGACTCGGCGGATCATTCTGCGGCACGGCTTCTTCGTGCGCGTGCGGCAGGAACTGATGCACAGTCGCGGCTACGACATCTCGGTGAAGAAGAACTGGCTGCAAGCCGCGTTCGGGTCCGGCGACCTTCGAATCGCGTCCGGTGCGGATCGGCCGGTCGTGCTCAAGGACGTTCCCAAAGCCGATCTCGTGCAGAGCGCACTGCACGACCTGATGGAGAACAGTCAGAATCTGGCCACGGCGCGCCGGCTGCAGGAGCAGTCAATGCTCCCGGATCAGACCGGGGTCTTCGGTCGCCGCTAGAGCATCGATGGCCTCGGCAGTTCGTACCGTGTGCGGCCGACGTGGTGAGAAGACCCACCAGCGGTACAGCGCAAAGCGGAAGAGCGTGCCGAGCGCGAGGCCGACCACGTTGTTCGAGATATTGTCGGCCAGGGGCGAGGTCAACTCCATCAGATAGTGGGAGATCCAGACGCAGGCGAGCGGGATCAGCATGCCGACGAGGCTCACCGCGAAGAACTCGACCCCCTCGCGTGCGGTGTTCGTCTGGCGGCCGTCGGAAAAGGCCCAGAACCGGTTGCCGATCCAGTTGACCGTGATGGCGACGACGGTCGCGACGATCGTCGCATAGAGCGGGCCGTAGTGTTCCACGCTCGGGTTGAAGATCGTGGCACGCAGCGCATTGAACACGATCAGGTTCACAATGAACCCGACACCGCCCACCGCACCGAACTTCACGAGTTGCAGCACGAACGCCGAGCGCGCTTTGCGGGGGGCGATGCGTTCTGACATGTTCTCTACCAGCCTGATGGACCAAGATTAAGGAGCGTTCGAAAGCCTACGCGGCTTCCACAGCCGGGCGCTGTGAGTTTGACTGCCGGTTTCTGAATAATCTCTAAGACAACGATTGGAAGTCGCAGCACCATGAGCACACGCAATATCGTCGGAGTGATCGGCGGCGGCCAACTGGCCAGGATGATGATTCCGGCCGCCCTGAATCTCGGACTCGAACTGCGTGTGCTCGAAGAATCCGTCGGAATGTCCGCCGATCTGGCTGCTACGGCCGCGGGCGACTACCGCGAGCTGGAGACCGTGCTGGCCTTCGCGCGCACCGTCGACGTGGTCACGTTCGATCATGAGCACGTGCCGCAGGCGGTGCTCCGCGCACTGGTCGATGCGGGGATTGCCGTTCACCCCGGTCCGGATGCGCTGCTCTACGCACAGGACAAGCTCCTGATGCGCGAGAAACTCACTGAACTCGGCGTACCGGTGCCCGATTGGGCACGTGCGGAGAACTCTCGGCAGATCGACGCGTTCCTCGCCGAGCACGGCGGGCGCGCAGTGGTGAAGACGGCGCGCGGTGGCTACGACGGCAAGGGTGTTCGAGTGATCTCGGACGCGCACAGTGCCGACGACTGGTTCACGGCGCTGGCGGAGGACGGTCGGGGGGGTGCGCTGCTGATCGAAGAATTGGTCGACTTCCAGCGGGAACTCGCCCAGCAGGTCGCCCGCAGGCCGTCGGGCGATGTCGTGGCTTGGCCGCTGGTCGAGACGGTGCAGCGAGACGGAGTGTGCGCCGAGGTGATCGCACCGGCCCCCGCGTCGGCCGGCCGGCTGGCCGAAGTCGCGGACGACATCGCCGTCCGCGTCGCCGACGGCCTGGGCGTGACCGGGGTGCTGGCCGTCGAGTTGTTCCAGACCTCGGATGATCGCCTGCTGGTCAACGAGTTGGCGATGCGACCGCACAACAGCGGTCATTGGTCGATCGACGGCTCCACGACGAGCCAATTCGAGCAGCACCTGCGTGCGGTGCTCGATCTGCCTCTCGGCGGCACCGGCATGCGCGACGACTGGTCGGTCATGGTCAACATCCTCGGTGGCCCCACCGGGCAGAGCATGGTCGAGAGGTACGCGGATATGCTCGCGGCGCATCCGCTGGTCAAGGTGCACAGCTACGCCAAAGAGTCCAGGCCCGGGCGCAAGGTCGGGCACGTCACGGCGAGCGGCGACGACCTCGACGAGGTGGTGTATCAGGCACGCGGAGCCGCGGCGTTCTTTCAGGGTTGAACACGCACGGTCCCTCGCTCACAGGCTCGCTGGCGACAAGGGTCGCGCAATCGCTGCGCGATTGCCGTAGCTCCACCGCGCGTGGCGCAGCGGCCTTCTTCCGAGGCTGACGCATAGCATGGAGGCCATGCCGTTCGTGAACTCCGCCCACCCCGTCGTCGCCGTTGTGATGGGTTCGGACTCCGACTGGTCGGTGATGAGCGACGCCAGCCAGACGCTCAGCGACTTCGGTGTCGAACACCAGGTCGAGGTCGTTTCGGCGCATCGCACCCCGGAGAAGATGATCGCGTACGGCAAGGACGCGGCCGCGCGCGGCATCAAGGTGATCATCGCGGGTGCAGGAGGGGCAGCCCATCTGCCGGGCATGCTCGCCGCCGTGACGACGCTGCCGGTGATCGGGGTTCCCGTGCCGCTGGCCCGGCTCGACGGGCTGGATTCGTTGCTGTCGATCGTGCAGATGCCGTCCGGGGTTCCGGTGGCGACCGTGTCGATCGGCGGTGCGACCAACGCCGGTCTGCTCGCCGTCAAGATCCTGGCGACGGCGGATGCCGCGCTGACCGAAAAGCTCGCAGCGCACGCGGCCGCGCTGGCGGCATCCGTCGAGCAGAAGAACCAGAAGCTCAGCTCGACACTATGAGCATCGCCAGTCCGCTCCGTTACCCGGACACCGGTTCGAGGCAGTTGATGACGCGGCGCGGTTGGTGGCTCGTCGTGCTCAACGTGCTGCTTCCCGGGTCGGTGCAGGTGGTGGCCGGAAATCGCCGGCTGGGGCGCTTCGGGCTGGCCGCAAGCCTGGCGCTGTGGCTGCTGGCCATCGTGGTGTCGATCGTCTACCTGCTCTGGCCGAGCGTCGTCTACGCGATGTTCACGCAGACGCTCACGCTCTGGGTCGTCCAACTCGCGGCGATCGGTTACATGGTGTTGTGGGTCATCTTGACCCTCGATACCTTGCGGCTGGTGCGCCTGGTCAAAGCGGCGCCGGCGGCGCGTGCCATGATCGCCGCGTTCTCCGTGCTGCTGCTGGTGGTGGTCGCAGGAACTGCCGCATATGGCGCCGTGATCGCCGGAGGTGCGCGTGGCGCGTTGAGCGGCATCTTCTCCGCCGGACCGAGCCAACCTCCGGTCGACGGCCGGTACAACATCATGCTGCTCGGCGGCGACGCGGGCCCCGACCGCGCGGGCATGCGGCCCGACAGCATGTCGGTGGTGAGCATCGACGCCGACACCGGCAAAGCCGTGACGATCGGTCTGCCGCGCGACCTGAACCCGACGCCGTTCCCGGCCGATTCACCGATGCGCACGCTTTATCCGAACGGCTACGGTTATGACGACAACTGCGACGTGGATGTCTGCCAGCTCAACTCGATCTACACCGAAGTCGAGTTGTACAAGGCGAGCCTTTACCCGAACGCGACCAAGGACAACAGCGAACCGGGGATCGAGGCGATGCGAGACGCACTGGAGGGTGCGACGGGCCTGAAGATCCAGTACTACGTGCTGATCGACATGCAGGGCTTCGCCGATCTGATCGACGCGCTCGGCGGCGTGGACATCAACGTGACCCAGAAGCTGCCGATCGGCGGCGACGAGAATCTGAACGGCGTCGTCAGCTGGATCCTGCCGGGCGAGCAGCACATGAACGGCTACACCGCCCAGTGGTATGCCCGCTCCCGGCACGGCACGAGCGACTACGACCGGATGGCGCGCCAGCGGCAGCTTCAGGACGCCATTCTCAAGCAGATCAACCCCGTGAACGTCGTCACGAAGTTCAACGACATCGCCAAAGCCGGAACCCAGGTGGTGAAGACGGACATCCCACAATCGATGCTCGGCTATTTCGTGGATCTCGGCATGAAGACGCGCAAACTGCCGGTGACGAACCTCGAATTGGTTCCGCCGCTGATCGACACGACGACCCCGGACTACCCGGAGATCCACCAATTGGTGCAGAAGGCGCTCGCGCCGCCATCGCCGAGTGCCGGTCACTGACCGGACTTCGGTGTTGCGATGCACATGCGTTGCGATGCACATGCGTTGCGATGCATACGTGTTGTGATGACACGGGCGCAGCGGAAGCTACAGCCGGTCGCGGCCGGTGCCGAATACTTTCGAAAAGATCAGCTGGATGTCGCGATCGATGCCGTCGATGCGGCGGTCCGTGGCGTCGAATCGTGCACCCACTGCATCGAACCGGGTGTCCATTTCGTTTCGGAGACCGGTCAGTTGGACGTGTACGGTCTCGAACTGCGCCTTCATGGTGCGCAGAAACAGCGTGAAGAATCCGATGATCGTGGACACGAGGGTGGCGGCGAGCACTCCGATGATGCTCCACACCTGCGCGTCATTCATGACCACGTCCACTCTCCCAGTCTCGGCCATCCATGATGGAAACGCTACTGTGTCCGTTCGAGAGAGTGATCGGGGCACCGAGCTATTGGGGAGAAGGAGTGCGCTGGGCTCATTGTGAGGGACGGGTACATTGCGCTACAGGTCGGCGTGCAATTGCCAGACGAGTTGCGCCGAGTCGCGCCAGCTGAACGCTCGAACACGGTCCTGACCGAAGACGCTGAGGCGGTCGGCCAGTTCGCGGTCGGTGAGCACGCGCCCGATCGCCGCCGCCAATCGCTCTGGATAGCTGCTTCCGGGTGAGGTGCGCTCGACCGCGATTCCGGCTCCGCCGGAGACTTCCACGAGCGCGGGGTCGTCGGAGTGGATCACCGGTGTGCCGAACCGGAAGGCCTCGAGCACCGGCAGGCCGAAACCCTCGGCAAGACTCGGGTACACCAACACGCCGGCCCGGTCGAGCACGACGGAGAGGTCGCCGTCGTCGAGATGGCCGAGCACGATGACGCGGCCTTCCGGAAGACCCGCCTCCATCGCAGCGGTGGAGACTCGTTGCCCGTGCCACTCCTCTGGGCCGACGACCACGAGGGGCAGTCCGGCGGCGCCCGGCAGGCTCATCGCCCGGATCAGCGAGCCCAGCGCCTTGCGCGGTTTCAGGGAGGCGATCGCGAGCACGTACTCGCTCGGCAGTCCGAGGTCGCGGGCCCGCGCGTCGGCATCGGACGGCACGCGCAGTGTCGATCCGACCGCGCCCGCGATGACGCGGATCCGATCGCCGAAGTCGAACACCTCGTCGAGCTGTCGAGCGACCGCGTGCGTCGGAACGATGATCGCATCCGCGTGTTTCAGGGCCCGCTTAGCCATCGCTTTTCGCCATCCGTTCGACGAGCCGCGAAGCCCACCGGTGTGCATCCACGGCACGGCGTCGTGGATGGTGACGGCGACTTGGCCGCCCTCGTTGAGCCGGTCGTGATTGAACAGGGGTGCGAGCAGGCTCGGCGAATGCACCATGCCTCCGCCGCCGATCGGCACCCTGACGCCGTACTGCCAAGCCCGGGCGAGCTCCCGGTAGGGGAGCGCGGTCGCAGTGACGTGCGCGAGGCCGGGAAGGCGTTGACGCACCCCCGCGATCTCTTCCTGCGCATGCGCGGCGACAATGGCTTCGACTTCGCACCCGGCCGGTGCAGACGCGATCAACTCGCGCGTCAACTCCTCCGTGTACCGGGCGATCCCATTCGGAACCGGCTTGATCATCTGCTCCGCGATCACCCGCAGTGTTGTTGTCATCGAGCTCCAATACCTGAAGGCTGTCGTGCCGACCAGCCGCTGACTGTGAGATTAGCAGGCGCGCAATCGCCGGTCTGAGCGGTTTCAGCCTCCGTGGGCGTCAGAGCCCGCCGGCTTCACACATCGCGTGGTTCAGGCGTCGCGTGGTTCAGGCACGCGTGGTTCAGGCACCGCGGGTCATGCGCGAACGTGCTGCCAGGCCGATGCGGAGCACCGCCCGCAGCGGCCAGAGGTACCATGCGCTGTATTTGCGTGCCAGGTACTGGTATGCGCTGCGGTGGTGGATGGCGCGCATCGCGGATGCCGATGTCGACGTCGAGTGTGCTCCGGTGTGCACCACGGAAGCGCTGGGCGTGTACACGTTCTGCCAGCCGGCCTCGGTCAGGCGCTTGCCCAGATCGACGTCTTCGAAGTACATGAAATAGCTTTCGTCGAAGCCGCCGATGGCGTCGAACGCTGCACGTCGCACGAGCAGGCAGGATCCGCTGAGCCAACCGGCTCTGCGCGACACCGTGCCGGACGGGCGGTTCTCGGCACGGTAGCGCTTGGTCCAGGGGTTTCTCGGCGATACCGTGGCGAACAGGGCATGGCCGATGCCGGTGCGCAGCGAGGGGAGCTCACGCGCGGAAGGATAGGCGATGCCGTCGTTGTCGCGGATGAGCGGGCCCAGTGCGCCGGCGAGGGGCAGCGACCGCGCCGTGCTCAGAAGCTGCTCGAGGGCATCGGCGTCAAGACGCACATCGGGGTTCGTGATGAGCACCCACTCGATCGATTCGTCCAACTGGCGAACGCCGAGGTTCACGGCGCTGCCGTAGCCGAGGTTGCGTCCCGCCTCCACGATGTCGATCGACACGCCGGTGGGTTGAATCTGCGGCGGGTCGTCCGGCGCATTGTTCACGATCACGGTGCGAGCCGGCAGCACGGTGCTCGTCTCGAGGGACTGCACCAGCTCGACCAGGGCGTCAGTCGAGCGGAAACTGACGGTGACACAGGCCAGGGCATCGTCGACCGTGCCCGGGGCGGCAGGCGGCGAATCGTGCTCTGTCGTCACAGCAGTCCTTTTCTGTGGAATTCGCCTGGTCGATGGAAGTTGCCGCCGTCGGCAGCGATCGTGCGGTGGCCTGCCGGTCTTGGCGGCATCGGCGGCAATTCAGAGTTGCAGAACACCCGCTGCCGCTGCAACCTCGAACGCGGCGTGCCAATCACGCAACGGGCTCAGGCCGACCGCGGCCCAGGCATCGTGTCCCAATACAGAATAGGCGGGTCGCGCCGCGGGGCGCACGAATGACGCGCTGTCCGTGGGCAGCACCCGCGCGGGATCCAGGCCGGCGGCTGAGAAGATCGCCTTGGCGAAGTCGAACCAGCTCGCCTGACCGGAGTTGGTTCCGTGGTAGACGCCGGCAGGGGCATCCGCGTCGAGCAGGCGCACGATCTGGGCGGCGAGGTCGCCTGTCCAGGTCGGCTGGCCGAGTTGATCCGTCACCACGTCGACGGTTTCGTGCGATCCTGCCAGTCGCACCATGGTCTTGACGAAGTTGGGTCCGCCGGCGCCGTACAGCCAGGCGGCCCGCACGATCGAGGTTCCCTCCGGATGCGCCGCTCGGGCCAGCCGTTCACCGGCCGCCTTCGTGCGTCCATAGGCGGAGATCGGGTCGAGAGGGGCGTCTTCGCGGTACGGTGCTGTCGCGTCGCCACGGAACACATAGTCGGTGGAGATCTGCACGAGACGGGCGCCGTTCTCCTCGGATGCGACCGCCAGGTTCTGTGCACCGGTCGCGTTCACCGCATATGCCGTGTCTTCATTCGACTCGGCATCGTCGACCTTCGTGTATGCGCCGGCGTTGATGACGGCATCGTGGCCGGCGACCGCACGCCGAACCGCGTCCAACTCGGTGATGTCGAGTTCTGTGCGACTCAGCGCCGTGACATCGCGGTCGGCCAGGGCGGCTCGCAGATCGCAGCCCAGCATTCCAGCTGCCCCGGTGATCAGGTAGCGCACCGCTACTGACCTTGGGCCAGATAGCGGGCTTCCGTGGCATCCTTCTGCGGCGCCCACCAGGCCTCGTGGTCCTGATACCAGCGGATGGTATCGGCCAGCCCGGTCTCGAAGTCTGAGAATTGCGGCGCCCAACCGAGTTCGCAACGAAGTTTGCTCGAGTCGATCGCATAGCGCAGGTCATGGCCGGGGCGGTCGTCGACGTGGTCGTAGGCATCCGCCGGTTGACCGAGCTGCGTCAGGATGAGCTCGACGACATCCCTGTTGTTCTTCTCGCCGTCTGCGCCGATCAGGTAGGTCTCACCGACGGTGCCGCGATCCAGGATCGTCACGACCGCCGAGGAGTGGTCGTCGGCGTGGATCCAGTCGCGCACGTTCTCGCCGGAACCGTAGAGTTTCGGTCGCTCGCCGCGCAGCACATTGGTGATCTGCCGGGGGATGAACTTCTCGACATGCTGATACGGGCCGTAGTTGTTCGAGCAGTTGGAGATCGTGGCCGGCACGCCGAAGGAGCGCACCCAGGCGCGTACGAGCAAGTCGCTTCCGGCCTTCGTCGACGAGTACGGGCTCGACGGGTTGTACGGCGTGTTCTCGGTGAAGCGCTGCGGGTCGTCGAGCTCGAGGTCGCCGTAGACCTCGTCCGTCGAAATGTGGTGGAAGCGCCTGTGGTGCTTGCGGGCCGCTTCGAGCAGGGTGTATGTGCCGATGATGTTCGTGTCGAGGAACGGGCGGGGGTCGTTGAGGGAGTTGTCGTTGTGACTCTCGGCGGCGTAATGCACGACGGCGTCGTGGTCGGCGAAGAGGTCGTCGACGAGCGTGGCATCCACGATGTCGCCCTTGACGAATCGGAACCGGTCGACAGGCAAGCCGTCCAGGGAGGCGAGGTTGCCGGCGTAGGTGAGCTTGTCGAGAACCGTGACGTTATGATCGGTGTTCCCGAGTACGTAATGCACGAAGTTGGAGCCGATGAACCCGGCGCCGCCGGTGACGAGAATCTTCATTGTGAGATGGGGTGCTTTCTGTCGACGAATCGCCCGTCGAGTCTACCGGGAGTGCGGATTGTTAGACTCGGCTGGTGCAGATCCGCGAATTAGCAGTACCCGATTCCTACGAGATCACCCCGCAGCAGCACTCCGACGAGCGGGGTGTTTTTTTCGAGTGGTATCGCTTCGACCGGCTCGAGGAGACGATCGGGCATTCGCTGAACCTGAGGCAGGGGAATACGTCGGTTTCCAAGCGAGGATCGGTGCGCGGCATCCATTTCGCGGATGTTCCGCCGAGCCAGGCGAAGTATGTGACGACCGCACGCGGCGCCGTACTCGACTACGTGATCGACATCCGCGTCGGATCCCCGACCTTCGGCTCCTGGGACACGGTGCTTCTAGACGACACGAATCGGCGCGCGATCTACCTGGCCGAAGGGTTGGGGCATTGCTTTGTCGCGCTCACCGACGATGCCACCGTGAGCTACCTCGTGACGGATGTCTACAACCCGGCCCGTGAGCACGGCATCAACCCGCTGGACCCCGACATCGGCCTCAGCTTCCCGCCGGAAGCGGGGGAGTTGCTACTGTCTCCGAAGGACACGACCGCGCCGGGGCTGAGCGCGGCTGCGGCGGCGGGCCTGCTGCCGACATGGGAGGCCGCGCGCGCTTTTTACGCTTCTCTCAACGGCAAGGAAGACTGACGATGCGTGGCATCATCCTCGCCGGCGGGTCCGGCACCCGGCTGTGGCCGATCACCAAGGGCATCTCGAAGCAGCTCATGCCGATCTACGACAAGCCGATGATCTACTACCCGCTGTCGACGCTGATGATGGCCGACATCAAAGAGATCCTGATCATCACCACGCCGGAGTACAACGAACAGTTCCGCGCGCTGCTCGGCGATGGCTCCGAGCTCGGCATTCACCTGCAATACGCGGTGCAGCCCTCTCCCGATGGCCTGGCACAGGCATTCATCATCGGCGAGGAGTTCATCGGCGACCAATCGGTGGCACTGGTACTCGGCGACAACATCTTCCACGGGGCCGGGCTGGGGTCGTCGTTGCGTGCACACGGCGATATCGACGGCGCCCTGATCTTCGCCTACCACGTCAGCAATCCGACATCGTATGGCGTCGTCGAGTTCGACGACAACTTCAAGGCGCTGTCGATCGAAGAAAAGCCCGTGAGGCCCAAGAGCAACTACGCCGTGCCCGGTCTGTACTTCTACGACAACTCGGTGATCGAGATCGCCAAGACGATCCAGCCGAGCGCGCGAGGAGAACTGGAGATCTCGACCGTCAACGAGTGCTATCTGATTGCCGGCAAGTTGCAGGTGCAGGTGCTCGACCGCGGGACCGCGTGGCTGGACACCGGAACGTTCGAATCGATGATGCAGGCGTCGGACTACGTGCGGGTGATCGAAGACCGCCAGGGTTTCAAGGTCGGCTGCATCGAAGAGATCGCCTGGCGTGCCGGCTGGATCGATGATGCGCACCTCGCCCGGTTGGCCGAGCCGCTGCTGAAGAGCGGGTACGGCGCATACGTCAAAGGCTTGCTGAGTGGTTAGCGCCGGTGGCGGTTGGTCGTACCGCGTACATGGCCGTGTCGGCGTGCAGAAACTCTCGATGGAGGCGTTGTTACACTGGGGGCGCCGTACGACCATTTCCGTGGTCGATCTTTCGACCACCGAGGGGGACGTCCATTGAGCCTGGTTAGCAAGGGGTGGCGCATTCTTCGGCACGACGGACCACGAGTTTTTGCGGCTCGTGCGACGCAGAAGATCCACTCGCTGCTGGTCACGCACAGCCCCAGGATGCTTGTCAAGAATGAGGATGCCGCCGAGGTGGATTGGACGGAGCCTCCGAGGCGCCTGCAGGACCGCATCGTCGTCACCGAGGGACCAATTGATATCGCATGGATCATGTCCCCTCCCGGCCCGGAGAGCGGTGGTCACCAGAATCTGCTGCGGTTCATCGACTTTGCCGAGAAGGCCGGTCACCGCAACACCATCTACCTTTATAGCTCGGCAGATTCTCCAGTCAGTGTCGAAGGCGTGCGCTCGCTGCTGCGAACATCGACGGCCTACCCGGAAATCAAGGCAGAAATCGCGATCTACAACCGGAACAAAGGTGTCGGTTCGTCAGCGCAGGCGCTGTTCGCCACCGGGTGGGAGACGGCGTATCCGGCGTTCCTCGACGCATCGCCAGCACGCCGCTTCTACTTCGTTCAGGATTTCGAGCCGAGCTTCTACCCGGTAGGAACCGAGTCTGTACTCGCCGAGAACACCTACCGGTTCGGTTTCCATGGCATCACTGCGGGCGGCTGGCTGTCGCACAAACTGAACTCCGAGTACGGCATGGTCACCGATCATTTCGACTTCGCTGTCGACAAGTCGCGATACCATGTGACCAATAACGAACGGCGCAACGAGGTGTTCTTCTACGCGCGCCCGGTTACCCCCCGTCGGGCATTCGAATTCGGCCTGCTGGCGCTTGCTGACTTCGCAGCGCTCAAACCGGATGTGGTCATCAACATGGCAGGCTGGAACGTCTCCAACTGGAACATCCCTTTCCCCCACCGCAACCTATCGAGTCTGGACATCGATAAGCTCAACGAAGTCTATAACCGATGCGCGGCCGGGCTCGTCCTATCGCTGACGAACATGTCGCTGCTGCCACTGGAGCTCATGGCCAGCGGAGTCACGCCGGTCGTGAACGATGCGCCCAACAACAGGCTGGTGTCGGACAACCCTTTCATCGAGTACGTACAGCCGTCGCCGCTGGCGATCGCCCGCCGCATGGCCGAGATTATCGATCGGCCCGATGCCGCCGAGCGCTCTGTCGCGATGTCCGATTCGTTGGCTACTGCCGACTGGCGCGACTCTGGTGTTCAGTTCGTAACCGCGTTCGAACGGGCGATGCGTGCCTAAGACGGTTGTCATCGGAGCGAACGGCTTCATCGGTTCGCACCTCGTCGACGCGCTGGTGTCGGCAGGGCACGAGGTGCGCGCATTCGACAGGTTCAGTTCACAGCGGCCCACGTTCGAGACGACGGACGTGGAGATCATGCCGGGTGAGTTCCTGAGCCGAGGCGACCTCGACGCGGCCGTTGCCGGTAGCGACTTCGTTGTTCACACGCTCTCGACGACAACGCCAGCCACCGCCGAAAGCGATCCGACGCTCGACATCCGCACCAATGTCGCGCAAACGGTCGAGCTGCTGGAGTCCGCCGTGGACGCCGGCGTGAAGCATGTGTATTTTGCATCGACCGGCGGTGCGATCTATGGCCCGCAAGGCAAGGTCGACTACTCCGAAACCGACCGGGCGCTTCCGATATCGCCATACGGAATCGGAAAGCTCTCCATCGAGCACTACCTGCGTTACTTCAAGGCCAAGCACGGCTTGAACTCGACTACTTTCCGTATCTCGAACCCATACGGTCCGCGGCAGCATCCCAATAAGAAGCAGGGGCTCATCCCGATCGCTCTGCGGCAGATCTCGCTCGGCAAGCCGGTGGTGCGGATCGGAGACGGCTCTATGGTGCGCGATTATGTCTACGTGGAGGATCTCGTTCGTATGATCGTCCCCGTCGTCGGCGCGCGAACGGAGTTCGACCTGTACAACGTCGGCAGCGGGCTTGGCTATTCGGTCAGCGAGATCCTCGACGCGCTCCGCCAGGCCACTGGGGTCGACTTCGCGATCGATGAGCGACCCGTGCCCTCCACGTTCGTCGACCGTGTGGTCCTGAACACCCAGCGCTTCCGTTCGGAGTTCGGTGAACTGACGCTGACCCCACTCGACACAGGAATCCGCCGCACTTATGAGGAGATACAGTCCGGTCATGGCGTCTGAATCCCCGCTTGTCACCGTTGCGATTCTGACGTATAACGGCGAGACCTACCTCGATCGCATCTTGGAGGCGGTCACCACACAGACGATCGACGGCGATGTCGAGGTACTGATCATCGACTCTGGTTCCACGGATGCGACCCTCGAGATCGTGCGTCGCTACCCGCAGGTGCGGTTGCATGAAATCCCGAACTCCGAGTTCGGCCATGGCAAGACGCGGAATCTGGCTGCCAGCCTCGCGAGAGGGGAATTCATCGCGTATTTGACCCACGACGCAATCCCGACCAGCCTCGAGTGGCTGCGCGAGTTACTCGCCCCATTCGCTATCGACGACAGGATCGTCGCTGTTATGGGCAAACAGATTCCCCGCCCTGGCTGCTTCCCCTTGTTGAAGTATGAGATCAAGGGCGTGTTCAATGCATTCGGTCCGGATTTTGGCACATCGGTGTTCTACAAGGGCGACTTCGTGCAGAGCGAGGGCGTATTCAATGCCATCGCCTTCTACTCCGACGTGAACTCCGCAGCCCGACGACGGTTTCTGCTCGATGTCGTTCCCTATCGGGACGTGCGTTACGCCGAGGACCAGTTGTTCGGTAAAGACCTCCTTGAAGCCGGCTATCGTAAGGCGTACGCACCTCGCGCGGCCGTCCAACATTCGAACGACCTGACGCTCGACGAGTATCGTCGACGGATCTTCGACGAGACGGTGGGTCTGCGCCAGATCGGCAAGCTCATCGAGCCGATGTCGCGCGGAACGCAGCTGAAGCTCACCGCGCGCGGCGTGGCCGGCGACTCTCTGCGCATACTGCGCGACCCCGAGTTCGGATGGAAACGCCGGTTGTTCTGGCTGGCGGCGAACCCGCTTTATCAGATTGCCAAGTGGAGGAGCTATCGCGCATCCACGCTCGTTGACCTGAGCGATGCCGAGGTGATCGCCGCTGGGTCGCTGGAGCACCACCGCAAACAGGGCTGAGTCAGTGCGTGGGCCTCAGCTGACCTTGACTTCGGGCAACACTCGAACCAGGCCATAACCGAGCGACTCGCCCGGCATATCGAATGTGGCCGCCGCGGGGCGCTGGTCGTAGTTCTCGCCGGAAGCATTGCCAAGCCCGACGTTCAGGTAATACTTACCGAAGCCGAGGCGAAGGTCGGGGAGGGTGACCGAGATGTTGTGCTTCCCGACACTGTTAGGAAGGGCATACCCTAGGTCGAACGTCGTCATATGGAACAGGCGTAGGCCGAGTGAGTTGTCGATCGAGATGCCGACCCCCCAGCCCTTTGCCGGACGCTGGATGTCGACCGTCAGGTTCATCGTGATGTCGTGCCGTTCGCCGTTCACAGCCGTTTCCAGTTCGACATGCTCGATATTGTAGTCATACGAGTGCGCACGGCCACCGGTTGCTTCGGCATGCATCTCGCGCCGTTCGGCCTCATAGCCGTCACGGAGGATCCGTATGCCTGTTGCTGGGTCGCCATCGTGGCTCATCTTGCCTGAGTTGAGCACGACGACGCGATCACAGAGCGTACCGACCTGATCAGCCGAGTGACTAACGAGGACGATTGTGCGTCCCTCCGCCTGGAACGATGCGATTTTCTCCATGCACTTGCGTTGGAACGGCTCATCGCCGACCGCCAGGACTTCGTCGACGAGCAACAGGTCGGGGTCCACGTGCACGGCGACGGCGAAAGCCAGGCGCACATACATGCCCGAACTGTAGAACTTGACCTGCGTGTCGATGAACGCTTCGATGCCGGAGAAATCCACGATCTCATCGAAGTAGCGGTCGGTCTCCTTGCGTGTCAGCCCGAGGATCGCCGCATTCAGGTACACGTTGTCGCGGCCGGTGAGATCGGGGTGGAACCCGGCGCCGAGTTCAAGCAGCGCGGCGAGCCGACCGCGTCGCACCACGGTGCCCGACGACGGCTGGATGATGCCGCCGATGACCTTCAGCAGTGTGCTCTTGCCTGACCCGTTGTGGCCGATCAGCCCGAGCGTGCTGCCAAGAGGGACGTCGAGATCGATGTCGCGAAGCGCCCAGAAATCATCGCGGTGGCGACGCGACGCGCTGAAGTTGACGATGCGTTCTTTGAGGGACTTGTCTTTGTGGAGCAGAAAGCGCTTGGAGACATTGTCGACGCGCACGAGTTGAGATGAAGTCATCGTTCACATTTCCTGTGCGAAGTTGCCTTGCAGACGGGCGAAGGCCCGCTGCGCCAGCCAGAGCAGGACGAGACTGATGGCGAGGGTGATAAGGAGCCGAATGCCGAGGTCGCTCGGCCAGGCCTGTGCCAGTGCGCCGGTTGCGCGGGTGCCGGCGGCCCACACCGCCTTCTGCATGGCGATCACCGCGACGGTGACCGGATTCGCAAGGTACAGCTGCTCGATCCACCCGCCGTGCAGCAGCCTGGTCACGTAGCTGAATGAGTACACGATCGGTGAGGCCCAGAACAAGATGATGATGGCGATTTCGACGAGATGCTCGGTGTCGCGCAGGTACACATTGATGGCCGAGAGCACAAGTCCGAGTGCTGTGGAGAAGACGACGAGGGTGACCACGGCCAGAGGTGCCAGCAGGAACTGCCAGTCGAGGACGAACGGATAACTGGAGAATATGACGATTGCGATGACCAGCACGACCAACTGGACCAAGAAGTTGAACAGCGCTCCGCCGATGGCGCTCAGCGGAAAGATCTCACGCGGCAGGTATACCTTCTTGACCAACCCCGAGTTGGACATGATCGCCGTGGTGCTCCCCGACACGATCTCGGAGAACAGTCCCCACATCGTCAGGCCGACGAAGACGAAGATGGCGAAGTCAGGAGTGCCCCGAGCCGCGCCGAGAATCTGGCCGATCGCGAAGTAGTAGATCAACAGTTGAGCGAGCGGGCGGAACAGGCTCCACACAACGCCGAGGCTGCTGTCCTTGTAACGGGCCTTCAGCTCGCGGCGCACCAGAAGACCGAGAAGTTCTCGATGTGCCCAGATGTCGGCGAGCGAGTCACCGGCACCCCGGAACAACCCTGACCGTTGTCCGATGAGTTGCAGAGGCTGCCGTTCGATCACTTTCGCCCGTGCGGCAGCGTCGGTCAACTCGACGCGTTGTGCGGAACTGGTTTTGCTCATGCTGGATTCCTTGTGATCGACAACCCTTCAGGTCGCTCGTCAGCGCTGGGCACGTTCAATCGGGCACCTCTTCGGGAAGGTTGTCGGGCAGTCGACTTCTGCACGCTGGCAATGGCATCGCGCGGGTAGGCGAAGCACACGTAATCGTATCCCGAGCGCCTAGGAACGCGCACAATCCGACATTCTCACGTTTGACACCCATCAGAGGGCCACGCACCCGCTGCGCCTTTCATATCAACTGCATCGACGCTAGCCTGGTACGAGCCGTGAGTCGAGCCGACAGCAGTCGGACTGCCACGAACTGGGGGGCGCATCGTTGGAGTCACACAAGCAGTCGTCGATCATTGCCGCGGTGATCGTCGGTACCGTCTTGCTGATTTCCGGGTGCAGTTCCACCGGCGCTGCACCGCACCCGCCGCGTTCGACGGACTCACCGATCGCAACGAAGCCGTCGACCGGCCTGTCAGCCGACTCGCAGGTCGGCGGTGCCATCGAGCCCGTTCTGGTGGTCGCAGGAGTGGATGTCAACGGTGAGCATGTCACGGCGTCCGGCTACGTGTCCGGCGTCGTGGCGGATGGTGGCACCTGCGTCTTCATGTTCAAGAACCCGGCGAACACCACAAGCGTGACCGTCGACAACACCGGAAATGCGGATCGGATGACGACATCGTGCGGTATGGTGCAGGTTCCCATTGCCCGGTTTGATCGTGGTAGTTGGTCCGTGACCCTCGGCTACACGTCTGGCAACCGAGTCGTAGAGTCGGCTCCCTTGACGGTGGAGATCCCATGAACCGCCACGCGAAACGTCTCATACCGGTCATCGCGGTGGTCGCCATGCTCGGTGGGCTTCTCGGTGCGGTCTCGTCCGCTCCACAGGCGGCGCACGCGGCGGTCGGCAGCCAATTCGACGCGGGAGACATCATCAGCGACGCGCTGTTCTTCGACGGCTCGGCGATGTCGGCGACGGACGTGCAGTCGTTCCTCGACAGCAAAGTGCCGACCTGCCGCAGCGGCTACACCTGCCTCAAGGACTATCGCCAATTAACGCCGACGAAGGCCGCGGATCCAGGTCGGTGTGCCGCGTATATCGGTGCTGCGAACGAGTCTGCTGCGACGATCATCGCGAAGGTCGGTTTCGCATGCGGGATTAGCCAGAAAGCGCTCATCGTGCTGCTTGAGAAGGAGCAGAGTCTGGTCACGGACGATTGGCCCGGCGCAGGACAGTACCGCAGCGCAACCGGATATGCGTGCCCTGACACGTCGGGATGCGATGCCGCGTACTACGGATTCTTCAACCAGGTCTATAGCGCCGCGCTTCAATTCAAACGATATGCCGCGAACCCGACCGGCTGGAACCATATCGCCGGTCGCGTGAACAACATCCGTTACAACCCGAATGCAGCCTGCGGCACCGGCGCGGTTTTCATCCAAAATCAAGCGACGGCCGGGCTTTACAACTACACGCCATACCAACCGAACGCCGCAGCTCTGGCCAACCTGTACGGCACAGGCGATGGATGCAGTTCATACGGCAACCGAAACTTCTGGCGCCTCTACACAGACTGGTTCGGCGCGACGACGGCCGGCACCAGTTTGGTGAGGACCGTTGCAAACGACACTGTGTACGTGATTTCCGGGGCGAACAAATACCCGGTGCCAAGCCTCCAATTGCTGAATGCCCTGGCACCGCTTGGCCCGCTGGGTTACGTATCGCAGCAGTATCTTGACTCGTATGCGACGCAGCAGAATGTCGGACGGATTCTGCGTTCGCCGGACGGCACCATTTACTTCTACGATGCGGGAATCAAGCTGCCGTTCTCAACCTGTGGCCTCGTGGTGGACTACGGCGGCACATGCGATGCGTCCGGTTTTGTGCAATTGACGGCGGAGCAGCTCAGCCACTTCGCAACCGGGCCCGCGATGGGTCCGGTGCTCGGAACGACAGCGGGGTCCCGGTACTACATCACCGCCGGTACAAAGCGTGAGATCCTTGACAGCCAGTCGCAGGCCGCTGCGGGCATCCCGCCGGGTTACAACGTTTTGACCGAAGACGCGGTCTCGTCCCTGCCCGTCGGCGCGCCGGTGGTCCGCGATGCTGTCTTCGCAACGCAACGAGGGAGCGCGAACTTCGTCTATCTCGGCAACGGTATGAAGTACGCGGTTGACCCCGGGACTGCGACTGCAGTTGGGCTCCCACAACGCTCGGTCGGGAGCTTGAACGCTGACAGCTTGGCTAAGATCCCCTCGGGTCCAACGCCGTTTGCTGCCGTTGTCCAGGCGGCCGGATCAGCGGGCAAGCAGATCCTGACAAACGGTGGTCGTTACGACTGGACGGGAGCAACCGGGAGCGCCGTTACGGCGGTTCCGGTGCCGCAGAGCTTCGTTGATTCCTACCCGTCCAAAGGCACGCTCGCTGTAGGTTCGATGATCAAGACTGCTAGTTCCGCGACCGTCTACATTGTCATGGATGGCGCGATCCTGCCTGTTGGAGCATGGGAGTCGCTCGTGGCGCTGGCCGGCGGTAAAACACCGATCATCGTGACCGTTCCGGATCAACTCGTGGCGGCACTGCCGAAAGGTCCGGTCGCATTGACCAGCAACACACTGGTACGTTCGCCTGACAATGCAACCGTGTATCTGATCGATGGCGTCACCAGCAAGATTGCGATGTCCAATTTCGCATTCGCGACTGAGGCCGGAATTACCAATTTCAGCTACACGACGCAAGCGCGCCTGGATGCGTATCCGCTGCAGAAATCTTTGCTGACCTTCGGCCTGGCATGCGGGACAACGAAGTATGTCAGTGCAGGAGGCAGCGTGCACACAGTGCCTGCGACCTTGCTCGCGCAATTCCCTTTCAGCTATATGCAGTTGGACAAGTATACGTGTCAACTTCTGAAAGTCGGTGTTGACGCGACACCGTTCATTCGCACTCCAGACGGAACCATCTACTTCCTCGATGGAGGGCAAAAGCATGCGATCACTTCCATGGCGCGGTTCCAGGAACTGAATCAAGGCCGCACGTGGATGAGCGTCGTCCCGCTATTCGCCGCTGCGATCCCATCCGGGCCTAATGCGTAGCCGACGAACCGTCCGGGCGAAGGCACTTCGCGTCTCCGAGTAAGCTTTGCGGGTGACTCTCGTCGAAAACCCCTCACCGCGCCGAGCCCGATTCAGGTTGGTCTTCGTTGTGCCCGCGGTTACCCTTATCGCGCTGATTTGCTGGGCGATCGCGGCACCGATCGGGTCCAGCCCGGACGATGATTTTCACCTTCCGAGCATCTGGTGCGGTTTGGGCGAGCGTCCCGGTGTTTGTGAAAGTGTGCCGGGCAAGCCCGCCGAACGAGCAGTGCCTGCCCTGGTTGCACACGCCTCAGACTGCTACAAATGGAAATCCTACCAAAGCGCCGCCTGTATCGCCTCGACGGTGGCCCATCCCAATAGTCTTGTCCCGACGAATCGCGGCAATTTCGACAAATCGTATCCGCCGCTCTATTACGCGACTATGAGCCTGCTCGTCACTTCGAACGTGACTCTGTCCGTCATCCTGATGCGAATTGTCAACATTCTCATCTTCTTGCTGATAGCGAGTGTACTGTTTGCGCTGCTGCGACCATCTCGCCGCTGGACACTGGTCTGGATGTGGTCCGTTACTGTGGTGCCGCTCGGTATGTTTCTGATCGCGTCGAACAATCCGAGTGCGTGGGCAATCATCTCCGGTGGATCGTTGTGGATCGCTTTAGTTGGCTACTTCGAGTCGCACGGTCGGAGCAAACTGCTTCTTGGAGTGGTAGCTGTGGTGACGGCGTTGATGGGCGCGGGCGCGCGCGCCGACGCAGCGGTGTATGTCGGCATTGCCGTCGTCGTGTCCGTCATCTTGACATACCAACGGACGCGACGCTATTTACTCAGCTGTATTCTGCCGTTGGTACTTGCATGCGCGGCGCTCATCCTTTATCGTCTCGCAGGTCAAGCAGCTGCCGTCAGTTCAGGCCTCGACTCCAATCACGTTGTGCAACCCGTCGCAGTTGCCGGAAGCCTGGACATCATTTGGAACAATCTGCTCGACGTGCCATCACTGTGGGCCGGAAGCCTTGGCACCTGGGCGCTCGGGTGGCTTGACACGCCCATGCCGGGCACGGTGTGGGCGGGATGCATGCTCGCCTTCTCTGCCGTGATATTTGCAGGGATCGTGTCACTGAGCGCTCGCAAAATCGTGACTGTCGTCGTGGTACTTGGCGCTTTGATCGCGATCCCGAGCTGGGTTCTGCTGCAAAGCAAGGCGATCGTCGGTCAAGAGGTTCAGCCTCGATATCTCTTTCCGCTCCTGATCATGTTCGCGGGGCTCATGCTTTTGCAGGTTGGCACTCGACGCATCCGGTTCACGCGCGTGCAAATGTGGGTTGTAGCCGCGGTCGTCGCGATCGCGAATTGCGCCGCGTTGTTCACCAATCTTCGACGCTATGTGACTGGTCTTGCAACTGGCGGCATCGATCTTGATCACGGCGTGCAGTGGTGGTGGAATACGCCGATTCTTCCGATGGCGGTTTGGATCATCGGAAGCATCACCTTTGCTGCCGCGATTGTGATCGCCCTCCGTGAGGTCACGGTTGCGTCGGCGGGTTTGATCGGTGACTCGCGGTCTGCTTCTTTGAGGGGCAGCGAAGTGCGCACGGACTGAACGGGGCACCCCTTCGCGCAATCTACATTCCGAACTGAGTTGCTGATTCTTGCTTGCGGAACTCTTCTTGCGGGCGACTATCGCAGAATCATCTGGTCATGCTGCGATTGCATCTGTTGTCCAACCGACGGCGGCTTGCGCCTGTGTTCCCATTGATGACCGGGCCGTCGCCGAAGTCGTACTGCAACCGCATCCCCGCCCGGTCACCCATGGCCGGTGCGCCCGTGGTGACTGCGACCAGCGCCATGCCGCACAAGGTGTACGCTACGGGCGATCACCTGTTGCGTGATCTTTACGACATGATTCGGGCACAAGGGGAGCCGTTCGGTTCGATGAGTATCTACGCGCGGTATCGGGTCTTCGGGTCCGACCGGGAAAAGGGTGTAGTCGTTACGTTGGATGGGCAGGGTGCGGATGAGATGTTTGCCGGCTATGACGGGTATTCGACACAGCGCCTCTACAGCGTGTTTGAACGCAGGCGACTTTGGGCGGCGAAGCGGTTCCTTGATGGGTGGGCAAGGTGGCCGAATCGATCCACCCATGCCGCGGCCAAGGAGACGGCGGCGCAGTTCGTGCGCAGACACTTTCAGGTGGTCTTGAACGAATACGAATCCCGAGCAAGCCCAGCACCTGACGCCGAAGCATTTGCCAAAAGAAGCGTAACCGTGCGTTATTCTCGAGTACGGGTGAGCGGAGTTCGTTCCCGGTGGCTGTCGAGCTACCTCTGGTCGCGATTGACGTCACGTAGATTACCTGCGCTTCTTCGCCACGGTGATCGTAACCCGATGCATTTTTCGATCGAGAGTCGGGTGCCATTCCTCGACACATCGCTTACGGAACCGGCTTTTGGGTCACCGAAAGAATTCCTGATTAGCGAGCGTGATGAGTCGAAACACATTTTTCGGCGCGGGATGCAGGATTTCGTGCCTGACGAGATCCTCGATCGCCGCGACAAGATCGGATTTGTAACACCTGAATCTTCGTGGCTCGACTCGTTTCGCCACTCGATTTTCAATTCCGGGTGGGGCGGCGATACCCGCATCGGATTTCTGAATACAAGCCGTAGGGTCGCCACGGTGGCATTGTCAGCGCCAGATAGCAATCTCGGATTAGGGAGCGGCGGCTTCTGGCGCGTGGTCAATCTCAAACCTTGGGTTGAGTTGTTCGATGTGGAAGCCTCATGAGTGCGTTTCCTCAGGTTGCTCCCCGGACGCGCTTGGTATTCGCGATGCAGCAGGTTCTTACCGTCGTCGCATACGGTTGGCACCGGATCGTGCATGCTCATGAGCGGGGAAGCGTGACATGGGTCGTGGGACCGCGTGAGATCGCGTCGATGGTGTTCCACGTTGCCGCCTCTATCCCAGGCTCCCATTCAGTATCGCTGGATCGGCACAAGTTTTACGATCTTGCCTATGATTCTCAACTGCGGGCTGGCGATGGCTCCCTCCGCGACTCTCTCCGTCAGGTTATTGTTTCGCCACTACTGTTCGCGAGGTTGGCAAACCGGGCGCGTGGTTTTGTGTACCTTGGCGCGACAGGCTTTCTGATCGACGCTGTCGACCAGCGTGCGTTTGAATTCCGCTTCCTTCGCCGACGCGGCCGGCCGATCGTGTGTCTCTTTACTGGGGATGATATTCGCGCTCCCCGACTCATGGAGGAACTCAAACAGCATTCGGGGGTCGAGAATCTCTTCGGGCACTACGGAGAACTCAACGACCTCTTCCAATCTGACGAATACGATGCCAGCAAAAGGCGTATCGCGCATGTGGCCGACGAATATGCTGGTGCGATCATCAACGCACCGGTGGACCAGGTCTCATATCTTAAACGGCCGGCCGAACGTTTCAGGTACTTCTTCCCCGACGACAAATTCCAGTTCGTTCCGGAGAAGTTCGACGTACTCGAGCCTGTGATCGTAGTCCACGCGCCATCCAATATGGCGGTGAAGGGCACCCCACTCGTACGTGACGCAATTGAACGCCTCCGCGCTGAGGGATATAACATCGACTATCGCGAACTCGTCAACGTCTCTAATGCTGAGGTTCGACGGCAACTTGCCATCGCTCATATCGCCTTGAATCAGTTTTACGCGCTGATGCCCGGTGTATTCGGTATCGAGGCGATGGCGTCGTGCTGTGCTATGCTCGCCAGCGCGGACCCAGCGGTCGAGACGACGCTTGGGTCGGCCGCTGCTGGTGCGTGGCTCATTACCAAGCACGACCAGGTCTACGCGAACATCAAATCGCTTCTTGATAGCCCTGAATCGATCAAACCGCTCGCACTCCGTGGGTTTGAATGGGTCAAGGAGAATGAGTCGGCCTCAGTGAGTGGACGCGCACTTACCGCATTGCTCGACGCCGTACTTGATGGTTCTTACCGTTCTGGGGAGACTTGGAGACCTCAGGACGGCTAGACCACCCGAAAGCTACAGATCGTAGTCTGGTGGCAATTCTCATGCCTGCTTTGCTACAGGCGCATAGCCGACGGTTCCATATCTAAACATCAGGCCCCGATGGGATGGCTGCAGCGAATAGCGGGACGACGTTCATCCAGGTGCGGCCTTGACTGAGTTCCAGATATTTCTGCATTGACGTGATGGCATGTTTTTGTCCGCCATCCAAGTAGAAAATTGTGCCATCGGGGGTGCGGATGAACACCGTCGCCGGGGTGCCTATCGTCAGCAGTTGGCACGCGTATTGGTCGAGTGCAACGTATGTGAAGGGGAACTGTGGCAGGAGGCTGGACGAGACAGCGTGCACGCTGCCGGCCGCGCTCACATAGTTGGTGGTTCCGCACGTCAAACCAAATCCGAGCAGTGTTTTCGTAAGGGGGTACGCATCGAGCCGAGCTTGAGTCGTGTAACTGAAGCCCGTGATACCGGCTTCGTTTGCGAAGGCAAAGTTCGACATGGCGATCTTGCTGGTCACCCCATTGATCAGGTACACGGTCGCGTTGTCCGGGGATCTGACCAGCGTGTTGGTGGTCAACGCCACAGGGCCCTGAGGGAGCACGCGGATCAGTTGGTCCGGCACGGTGACGATGGTCGGGGTCTTGCCGCCGGCTAGCGCAACGAGCGACTCCCACGCCCCCACAGGCAAGATCTCTGAATCCAACACGATATACACCGTCCCGGAACTCGGAGCCTTGATCATGGACCCGGGCACGATCGACCCCTTGCTAGGATAGTTGCTGATGAAAGCCTGCGGGACAGTCACGGCTTGTAGTGAAGTTGAGGAAACGCCGGCCCAATCGTACCTTCCATCGCCCACGAGCACACTGATTCCGGTCGCGCCGCTGGCCTGTACGATTCCGTTGAACGAGGATGAACCGGCCGGAATCAGCGCAAGGCTCTGCGGGTAGAGGCTTCCGACAGCGAGCCGTGACGCATCGCTGTTCGACACAGCCGCCGGATCGACCGCGTAGCGTGCGTTGTTTCCGAGATAGGAATAGTTGCTCGTCCCGCGTTGGGTGACGAACACAGCATCCCTCACGATCGGTGGCCCGAACGGCAGGTTGGCGAGAGCAGCCTCGGTCAATACGTTGTACCCGCTGGGAAGGCCGGCCGCCGCCTGGGACTGGCTGTCCAGAATCTCGCGTTTGGTTCCGAGCGTCACATAATAGCGTGCACCGGCCGTCGTTCCCATGATTGGACCCATGGCTGGGCCGGTCACGAACTGTCCCAGTTGCGCATCGGTGAGCTGCACATAGCCGGATGCGTCGCATGAGCCGCCGTAGTCGATCACAAGCCCGCATGATCCGAACGGCAACTTGATGCTGGCATCCGTGAAGTAGATCGTGCCGCCCGGGGATCGAAGCACCCTTCCCGCGTTTTGTTGAGTTGTGTACAGATCGAGGACTTGTTGTGAGACATAGGCAAGCGGGCCAAGAACCGAAAACGCATTCAATAGATCCATGCTCGGGATCGGATACTTGTTCGGGCCGGAAATCAGGTACACAGTGCTGTTCGCTACTGTCCGAGCAAGGCTCGCGGCTGCGGCAAATGCCTGAAGTTGTGCGAACGAGCCGTTGAACACATCCTGATCCCCGGGGAAGAGTCCCGGCTGGCCGTTCGAGTAGGTCGCGTCTGCGAACTGCCAGATCGAGTAGGTGGCCCAGCCCGCGGGGAGCGGTCCCGGCCCGTTCGCCACGTTGCTCGGCCAGCTGGCAATGAAGAGCGGGTTCGCGGCGAATGCGGTGGTGTTGCCGGTGCAGGATGTCCACCACCCGGTGGTCGAGTAGATCGCGGGCAGTCGACCTGTTCGCGCCTTCACGGTGTTCGAGAAGTCAGCGATCCACGCGACCATCTGGCTTTGAGTCATGTTGTAGCAGGTCTGACCGTAGGGGTTGTACTCGATGTCGAGCAGCGGCGGCAGCGTGCGGCCGTCGTTCGTCCAGCCTCCGCCGTGATCGACGAAGAAGTTGGCCTGAGTTGCCCCTGACGACGTGTTCGGAGTCGCAAAATGATAGGCGCCACGGATGAGGCCTGCGGCCGCGGAATCGTTGTACTGCTCGCTGAACTGGCTGCTGGTGTAGTCGGTGCTCTCTGTCGCCTTGACATAGGCGAATCGTCCGCCGTTTGCCCAGATCTGGTTCCAATCTGCGGCGGTCAGCACCTGCCATCCGCTGACGTCGAGGCCAGGAGTGCCAGGAGGAATCTGGCTTGATGTCACGGAAACGGCCGCATTGACAGTCAGCGACGGGAACGTGTCCCGCGTTCCCGTCGCAACAGTTGGGTAGTTGGCGGCAACAGGCACGAAGTTGGCGGCAAGAGTCGACCCCATCGAATGGTTATGCGTAGCATTCATCTCGGCAAGCGAAGGATCGGCGATACTCGGCATCGAGCCGGCCCCGGGAACCGGCGCCGGATTCGGGGTCGGTGTCGGGGTTGGAGTCGAGGTTGCGGTCGGTGTCGTGGTACTGGTGAGGGCCCGATCGGTTGACGAGTTCGTGCTCGCCGACGCTGCCGGAATCGCAGCGCCGGGGGAAACGATGCCGGGTATCGACCCCACGATCACACCCAGCATCGTAGCGGCAGTAACAACAACATAACCAATGGACCGCATCGAAAGCTCCCCCAAGAACCGTGTATCACTGTCAGGTGAGCTGGCCTCCTGGTCGGGAAGGTCGGCCGCACCGCGCAGACAGACATGCACCCCGACCATACAACCAATAGGTCAATCCGCCGGGATCCGCCGCGGCTTCACGCGAGTGTGTCGCGTGTGCGCGATCGGGGATCGGCGATCAGGTCCGGCCTTCCGGAAGCCCTAACTGGACTCCTGCGCGCTCGGCCCGCTGTCATCCGCTGTCGGGGGCGACTGCCGTTGCACGGTCGCCTCGAGTTCTCGAATGCGCAGATCCTGTAGGACCACAGCCTCAGCGAGAGCGCGGTTGTGACTCTCGAGGTCGGTGAGCTCAGCGCTGTGCTGCAGGCAGACCAGGAACAGGATTGCAAGACTCACGAAGAAAACGAGGTTGGTCGGAACTTGGATTCCGATCAAGGCGGCAGCCCACCGGAGTGTCTGTGGGAATATGCCGATGAGGAGTGCCATCGTGCCCGCAAAAAGCCACCATGCGGCGTGACGTTCGCGGAGCCGCCGCCGGCGCAGCATCTCGATCACGATGATCAGGATGAGTATGGATGCAGCGATGCCGAAGATGTAGCTGGTCACGGTCATGAGCGCGCCTACTTCGTCAGTTCGATGTTCGGGCGGATGAATGCGAAGATCATGGCCATGCCGACTCGGGCAAGAAAGACGGTGGATTTGAATGGGTTGTGCGACGGCACCCCGGCGACTCGTTCGCGCATCGATACCGGCACCTGCGCGATTGCGCAGTTCGCTCTCGCCGCGATGACCAACGACTCGATCGTGTCGCCGAGGTATTCGGCCGGGTAGTAGCGCGCGAAAAGCCGGACCGCGCGCGGCCCTGACGCACGGAACCCCGACGTCGTGTCGGTGAGCCTCACCCCTGCCGTGCGGCTGAGCAGCCGTGCGAGCACGAGCATCGCCCACTTGCGTGGACCGCGCGCCGAATACGCTCCCTCGCCCGCAAACCGTGCGCCGAGAACGATGTCGGCGTCCCCGAGTGCGTCCACCAGTTTGGCCACATCGGTCGGGTCGTGTTGGCCGTCCGCATCGACCTGCACGACATTGGAATAGCCGTTTTCGAGAGCGAACTTGAATCCCACCCGCATGGCACCGCCGACGCCGAGGTTGAACGGCAGCTGAGCGACCACGGCACCCGCTTCTCGGGCGACTGCGGTTGTCGAGTCGCTCGAGCCATCGTCGACGACGAGGCATGCCACACCGGGCAGTGCGGCCAAGACCTCGCGCACGACCCGTCCGACTGCTGCTTCCTCGTTGTATGCAGGCATGACAATCAGCGTGTCACTCAACCGGGTCTGCATGTCGGCGATCTTACCAAGTCGCCGTGGTCACTTTGTTCGAAGCGAAGACAGGTGCTGCAGGTACCAGTCGTAGGTCTGCGCGATGCCGGCGGCGAGACCGGTTGTCGCAGTCCACCCGAGCGCGGACAGGCGCGTCACGTCGAGGAGTTTCTGCGGGGTACCGTCGGGTTTCGTCAGGTCCTGCGACAGCGTGCCTGCGAATCCGACGGTGGCGGCCACCAACTCAGCCAGTTCGCGGATCGACACATCGGAGCCGACGCCGACGTTGATGGTGTCGGCAGAGTCGTAGTTCTCGAGCAGGTGGAGAGAGGCATCGGCCAGATCATCGACGAAGAGGAACTCACGCCGCGGTATGCCCGTGCCCCAGATCACGACCTCCTCCGCGTGATCTTGAGCTGCCTCATGCAACCGTCGGATCAGGGCAGGGAGCACGTGAGAATGTTCCGGATGGAAGTTGTCTCCCGGCCCGTAGAGGTTGGTCGGCATTGCCGAGATCCAGTGCCGACCGTATTGACGCCTCGACGCTTGAACCTGCATGATGCCGGCGATCTTCGCGATCGCATATGCATCATTCGTCGGTTCCAGCTCACCCGTGAGAAGGGAGCTCTCTGTGATCGGTTGTTCGGCGAACTTCGGGTAGATGCACGAGGAACCGAGGAACAGCAGACGGTCGACGTCGACGTCGTTGGCGGCATCCATGACGTTGACCTGAATCTGCAGATTGTCGCTCAGGAATTCGGCCGGATACGTGTTGTTCGCCAGGATGCCCCCGACGCGGGCGGCAGCGTCGATGACGACGCTCGGCTTCGTTTCACGGAAGAACTCAAACACGCGCGGCCGGTCGCGCAAATCCAGCTCGGATGAGGCGGCCCCCACCAGATCGGTGAAGCCGGCCGCTCGCAGCCGCCGCCAGATTGCGGCGCCAACCAGCCCGCGGTGCCCGGCAATGTAGACGCGCGCCGAGCGGTCGATCCGATACGGCGGCATTTGGCTGGTTATACTCACTTGGACCTAACTTCGGCACGCGCCCGTTCCGAACGCGTGGATTCAATCAGAATGTTACTGGCATGTCGATCGGCGCGGTGCCCTCCAGTCGCCTCAGAGGAGAACGAAATGGCCCGGCCGAAAATTCTCGTCATCCTTCCAACACTGGGGGACCGACTTGGCTCGCTCGCCGAAACCCTGGAATCTGTGACAGCACAGCGTGCCGACGTCGAATTGACCCTGGTCGTGATCGCCCCAGCCGCGGCGACCGAGGCACGCGAACTAGCGGCTCGTTGCGGCGCCGTGGTCGTCGACGATCCGAAAGTGGGTATTTCGGCTGCAATCAATTGCGGGCTCGATGCGCGCGATGGAGAGTCCTACTATGCCTGGATCGGTGACGACGACCTGTATCGGCCGGGTGGGTTGAAGAAGCTGAGTGACATGCTGGACAGCGATCCGGTCGCGGTGCTCGCCTATGGCGGCTGTGAGTACATCGACCCGTCGGGACGGATACTCGCGACCAGCAATGCTGCCTGGCTTGCCAAGGGCCTGTTGGCTTGGGGTCCGGACCTGATTCCGCATCCCGGAACGATGATCCGGCTTGATGCCCTCGCTGAGATCGGCGGCTTCGACGTCGAGCTGAAATACGCCATGGACCTTGACGCGTTCTTGAAACTGCGCAGCCACGGCCGATTCATCTGGACCAGGGAAACCGTGTCCGCGTTCCGCTGGCATCCCGATTCGTTGACCGTGGCAAATCGACTGCACTCCAGTCGCGAGTCGGAGGCCGTGAAGACGCGACATCTACCACGCGCATTGCGACCGTTGGCGCCGCTATGGAATTATCCGGTGCGTTGGGCCTCGGCAATCGCGGCCAGGCGGGTAAGCGCGCAGGCTCACTGAACGGGCCGCGATAGACTCGACCGTCATTGAAAAGCGGTGACTAGATGAACCCTGCGTTTTCCTGAACGATACGGCGGAGTGAGTATTGATGACTGAGGCCAGGCCGAAGCGCGCTCTTATCACCGGAATTACCGGCCAGGACGGTAGCTATCTGGCCGAACTGCTGCTGAGCAAAGGTTATGAGGTTCACGGCTTGATCCGTCGCGCGTCGACATTCAACACGGCGCGCATCGATCATCTGTACAGTGACCCGCACATCGCCGGCACGCGACTGTTCCTGCACTACGGAGACCTGAGCGACGGGTCGCGCCTCGTCACCCTTCTGAGCGCCGTGCAACCCGACGAGGTCTACAACCTGGCCGCACAATCGCACGTGAGAGTGAGCTTCGACGAACCGGAATACACAGGAGACTCGACCGGCCTGGGGACCATCCGATTGCTGGAGGCCATCCGCATGCTCGGCCTCGACTGCCGGTTCTATCAGGCGTCGAGCTCTGAGATGTTCGGAGCGACCCCGCCTCCGCAGAGCGAAGCGACACCGTTTTACCCACGTTCGCCCTATGGTGCCGCGAAGGTGTACTCGTATTGGGTCACCCGGAACTATCGCGAGGGCTACGGCCTCTTCGCGGTGAACGGGATCCTGTTCAACCACGAATCACCTCGCCGTGGCGCGACGTTCGTCACCCGCAAGATCACGCGCGCCGTGGCGAACATCAAGGCCGGTCTCCAATCCGAGCTCTTCATGGGGAATCTGGATGCGATTCGCGATTGGGGGTACGCGCCGGAGTACGTCGAGGCGATGTGGCGCATGTTGCAGCACAACGAACCCATGGATTTCGTGGTCGCGACCGGAACCGAATACACCGTGCGCGACTTCCTCGAGTTCTCGTTCGAACATGCCGGGCTCGATTGGCGCAAATATGTGAAGTTCGACGAGCGTTATCTGCGTCCGACCGAGGTGGATGCGCTCGTCGGCGACGCCGCACGCGCGGAATCGGTGCTCGGCTGGAAGGCCGGAGTCCTCGTACCCCAGCTTGCCCGACTCATGGTTGATTCCGACATCGAGGCGCTTGCCGTCGCCGGACGGCCATGGATCGATACCGTGGTGACGTGATGAGCATGCGCTGTCATCGGTTGATCGGCAGTCGGTCGCATGAGTGCTGACGACTCGGCTGCGACGGTCAGTCGGCCTCATTCCGGCGCGCCGTATGCGCGGAAAGGTGATTCGTCCGATACCCCGATACGGCATCGCCGGTTTCGGCTCATCATGATTGCACCGGCGCTCGCACTCATCGCCCTGATGGCATGGGCGTTCGCGTCGCCCATGGGGTCCAGCCCTGACGACGATTTTCATCTTGTGAGCATTTGGTGCGGGCAGGGCATTCGGCCCGGAATCTGCGAAGCAGCGCCTTCACCGGCCGAGCGCACCGTGCCCCAGGCCATTCTCGCAGCACCCGCGTGCTTCGAGAACAAGCCGAAGGTCAGTGCTGCGTGTCAATACCGCTCACTTGATTTCGCTCCCGGAGCCATGACGACGACAGAGCGTGGCAACTTCAGCAACAACTATCCGCCGCTCTATTACGCCGCTATGAGCGTGTTCGTGGGGCACGACATTCTGACCTCCGTCTTGGTGATGCGACTGGTCAACGTCTTGCTCTTCGTCGGGTTGACGGCGGCGCTGTTCGCCCTGCTTCCGCCACATCGAAGACCTACCCTGCTGTGGGCGTGGCTCGTCACGCTCGTGCCGCTCGGGTTGTTTCTCGTGGCATCCAATAATCCAAGCTCATGGGCGATCACCGGGATCGGCTCAGCTTGGCTGGCGTTGCTCGGCTATTTCGAATCGACGGGATGGCGAAAGGCAGCGCTTGGTTCCGTCTTTACCTGTGCCGCGTTGATGGCCGCTGGGTCGCGTGGCGATGCTGCGATCTACGTGATCCTGAGCGTCGTGGTCGTATTGGCCATGACAATGCAGAAAGCACGACGCTACTGGATATCCGCGGTGCTTCCGATTGCCCTGTGCGTTGTCAGCCTGATCTTCTATACATCGGCGGGTCAGTCCGTCGTCGCAGCGACCGGCCTCAACGGCGGGCCGGCTGACGAGGTTCAGCACAATCCCATTGCCGTGCTTTTCAGCGGGCTACTCAATGTGCCCTCGATCTGGGCAGGAATATTCGGCACCTGGCCGCTCGGATGGTTCGACACCGTCATGCCGGCAATCGTGACGGTTGGGGCGGCCGGATGCTTCGTCGCAGTCGTTTTCAGTGGGCTCTCGTCTCGAGGGCGAAGGAAAACATTTGTGATCGTCGGTATCGGGCTGGTGCTCTGGTTACTGCCGACCTACGTGTTGCTGCGCAGCATGAACCTCGTCGGCACCCAGGTGCAGCCCCGGTACCTCCTGCCGCTCATCATCGTGTTCGCCGGTGTCGCGTTGCTGGACGTCGGTCGTCGCCGTCTGGCCTTCACGCGCCTGCAAACGACAATGATCGCGGTGGCGCTGAGCGCCAGCCAGGCTGCGGCGCTGTACTACGACATGCGCCGCTATGTCACCGGCACATCGTCGACGAACTGGAACCTCGATGCCGGCATGAAATGGTGGTGGCACCTTCCGATCACACCGATGGCGATGTGCGTGGTCGGCGCACTCGCGTTTGCCTGCCTCGTTATCGTTGTGGTCAGAGAGATTGCGAAAACACATGTCTTGCGATAGTTCAGTACCGTTCAATGATCTTGCCCGAACGCCGCTCGACGCCAGGCTGCAGATTGAGCGCGCGATCGCCGACGTGCTCGCCAGCGGACGGTTCGTGATGGGTCCCAACCACGCCGCGCTTGAGGATGAGCTCGCTGCCTACCTCGGGATTGGTCATGCGGTTCTTGTCGCCAATGGCACAGACGCGCTTGAGCTCGCCTTGGCGGCAGTCGGTGTGAGGTCAGGAGACTACGTTGTAACGGTCGCCAATGCCGGCGCCTACACCAGCATCGCCACGCGGCTTCTCGGAGGAGTGCCGTTCTACGCCGATATCGATCCGTCGACGCTGTTGATGAGCGTTGCAACGTTCGAGACGGCGCTCAGCGCTCTACCGGTCGCCCCGAAAGCGGTCGTGGTGACGCACTTGTATGGCGCACTCGCCCCGGTGGCTGACATTGTGACCGTGGCGAAACGTCATGGCATTGCAATCGTTGAGGACTGTGCGCAGTCACTCGGAGCCCGAACTGATGTGGCCATGGGCGGCACGTTCGGTGACATTGCAATAACGAGCTTCTACCCGACGAAGAATCTCGGGGCGCTTGGCGATGGGGGCGCTGTGTTCACGGACAGCTCGGACCTTGCTGCCGCCGTGCGGCGAATGCGCCAGTACGGTTGGGATTCCAAGTACCACATCTCGCATGTTCATGGGCGAAACAGCAGGATGGATGAGTTGCAGGCTGCGGTCGTGCGTGTGAAACTGCCGCTGCTCGACGGATTGAACGAACGGCGTCGCCGCATTCACGCGCGCTACGAGAGCGCCCGACCGTCGGCTGCGCAGCTCGTGAACACATCCTCGCCCGCGTTTATCGCCCATCTTGCCGTGCTCACATCCGATAGCCGTGACAGAGCACGTGACACCCTCCGCGCGGCGGGAATCGCAACGGATGTCCACTACCCGATTCCGGATCATCAGCAGGCGTTCCCGGATTTCACGCCGGCCCCCGTCGAACTGCCCGTCACCGAGTGGGCCTCCGGTGCCGTGTTCTCCGTGCCGATGTTCCCCGAGCTGACTGATGCAGAAGTCGCCCAGGTTCGCGATGCAATCGATTCATTGTGATCGTGCAATGACTCAACAGAACCTATCTCATGCCCGACTCGTCGAACTGGCCGAATTTCTCGACGCCAAGGGCTCCTTGGTTGTCGCGGAACTCGGCGCTCAGCTGCCCTTCGACGTGAAACGCGTGTTCGTCATATCCGGGGTGCCGGAGGGAGAACCCCGTGGCATCCACGCTCACAGAGAATGTCAGCAGTTCCTCGTGTGCGTCAGCGGCTCGGTCAAGGCGATGGTCGACGACGGTGAGCGGCGGGAGGTGCTGCGCCTTGATCGCCCCTCGCTCGGGTTGCACATGCCCGCACTCACGTGGGGGACGCAGTACGACCATTCACCCGACGCCGTGCTCTTGGTTCTCGCCTCACACCCGTATGATCCAGCCGATTACGTTCACGAATACGATGAGTTCCTAGCATTGACGGCGGTATGAGGTCCTGCGGCAGGACTGCGAATCCCAGTGTTGGCACGGCCCAACCGCGTCTCTCGGGCGTGCCGGTTGATGAATCAATCGACCGGGCGCACCCAGCTCCGCCTCGTGAAATCCCTCTGAATCGCTGGGCTAGTCTTGGTCTATGTTTCGCGCCGTTCGCCGTTCTCTTGGCTTGTTGACCAGAGCTGAACTCACGAAATACATCGCCCTCGTCGCCGGTCGCGCTCTGTCAGGTCTGCTGGACGTCCTCGGTGTTGTTCTGATCGGGGTCATCGCCAGCGTTGCAACGTCCAATCTCGGAGGGACGGCGACGTCGTCTTCCGGATCGTTCATGGGAGTGTCGCTGTCATTTCTTGGACCGAACATCCTGCTGTGGCTGGGCCTGATCGTGCTGGTGATCTTCGTCGGCAAATCGGGCCTGGCGATCTATCTAACCCGGCGCCTCGCCTATCTGATCGCCGCGATCGAGAGCCGCAACGCACTGATCATCGTGACTCACGTGCTCCATGGTTCACTTGATGATGTCAAGCGCTATTCGAAGGCTGAATTCCAGTTCGCCGTTACGGGTTCTGTCAGCGCCATGTACACTGGCCTGCTCAACAGCTTCGCGACCATCGTCAGCGAGGGCTTCCTGATGGTCGCGATCTGCGCGACATTCGTCTTCGTCTCTCCGATCACGGCGCTCTTTGCGCTGGCCTACTTCGTTGGTGTCGCCATGGTAATTCAACTCTTCCTGAGCCGGGCGCTGAAACGCGCAGGGCGCGAGATTTCGCTCGGGACCATCGAATCAACCAACGTGATCAGTGACACCCTCGACACATTTCGCGAATTGTCTGTCATGGGCAAGCAAGACTATTTCATCGGCAGACTCGGTCGTTCGCGTTCTCGATTGGCGCGAAGCAACGCGTCGGTAGCGTTCATGTCAGGAATGCCGCGATACATCATCGAGACTTCGCTAATCGTCGGGGTCGTCGCTCTGGTCGGCGCGCAGTTCTTGAGCGGCAGCCTCGCAGCCGGCGCCGTAACAGTGGGCGTCTTCCTCGCCGGAGGAATGCGCATCACCGCGTCGCTGTTGCCGCTGCAGAATTCTTTTGCGCAGATCAAGACCCAGGTCGAGCAATCAGCGCTCGCAAGTGAGTTGCTGGACGAGTATCGTGCTCAAGCGGCGCGACCCCACGCAGCCGTTGTCGAACCCGTACAGTTGCCATCTCGTGGCGTGCCAGTGCGGATGCATTCCGTCTCCTTCACCTACCCCGGCGGTAGCAGACCTGCGCTGGAAGGCATCTCGATCGACGTTGCGCCTGGAGAATTCATCGCCGTCATCGGCCCCTCAGGAGCAGGCAAGACGACGCTGGTCGACATGTTGCTCGGGCTTGTCGCACCCGAATCTGGGACGGTCTCACTCGGAGTCGGTTCTCCGCTTGAATTGCGCCTTGCGGATCCTGGACTGGTTTCCTACGTCCCACAGAGGCCGGGCGTTGTGTCGGGATCCATCGCCGAGAACATCGCGCTGGGGGTCGCACCGGAAAAGATTGATCGACTTCGATTGGCTGAGGTGATCAAAGCGGCCTACCTGGACGAGTTCATCGACGGTCTGCCTAATGGTGCCGACACGTCAGTGGGCAAGCAGGTCAATTCGCTCAGTGGCGGCCAGATTCAACGGATCGGCCTGGCGCGGGCGCTCTACTCGAGACCCAGACTGCTCATCATGGATGAGGCGACGAGCGCCCTCGATGCGGGTTCGGAGGCGTTCATCAGTGAGGGGCTCAAGCGGCTGCACGGTGAGGTGACACTCGTCGTCGTCGCGCACCGGCTGTCCACGGTGCAACATGCCGACAACGTGTATGTCATGGAAGGCGGTCGCGTGACGGCGGAGGGCGACTTCGGCACCCTGATCGACACAGTTCCGATGGTCGCCGAATACGTGAAGCTGATGTCGTTCGACGAGCGATAAGGTTCATGAAGCCCGCACGTGGGGACGACCACAGTGCATGATGACACATGACGACGAAGGAGACCTCATGTCGCTCACCGCTGCGCTTGTCTATCTGGCGTCACAGGGTGCGCCCCGGCTGTCGAGCCGCGTTCTCGCCTCCAGCGGATATTCGCGCAATTTGGGCAAGCTCGGGCCACCGGGCGAGTTCACGGCGTGGGGTGCCGCCACCGCGCATCGTCAAGAGGACGCCTGGCGACCGATCGTCGAAGCCGCGAAGCGGGGGGAACCGCGTGAGGACGTTGCCGCCCTCTATTCTGCGCTTCAGCCGCTAGCGACTGGGGCAGCCAGTCTGCTCGAAGTGGGCTGTGGAGGGGGCCATAACTCGGAACTCATCACCATGCGCTACAAGGGCATCCGCTACTCGGGGATCGACATTTCCGCTGCGATGATCGACGTAGCGAGGGCTCGGTATCCGGGCCGCGGCTTCTCGGTGGGCGACGCTTACGAACTCGCCGAGCCAGTCGATAGCCAGGACATCGTGCTCGATGGCGTCGCGCTGATCCACATGCCGGATTGGCCCACTGCGCTTCGGGAGTACGCACGAGTGAGCGTGGGTCATGTTGTCCTGCATGGTCTTACCCTCACCGATGCCGTTCCAACCACACCGTTTGTGAAATATGCGTATGGGCAGCCCACGATGGAATTCGCGTTCAATCGCGAAGCGATACAGACTGAGTGCGAGGCGCTCGGACTCGAACTTGTCGCCTCGTTCGGTGGGCTTGACTACGATCTGAAACACTACATCGGTGTGCCATCGGTTTCGGAAACCTGGGTGTTCCGAGTCAAGACGGCGGAGTGAGACCGGACGACCTGATGGCATTGCCGCTCGCGATCGACACGAGGTCGATGACCCATCGCTGAAAACCGAACAAGACGCCGCGAAGTCCCTTGCCGCGTCGCGCGACCCCGACGTGTGGAAGATGCAAGCGCACCGCCCGTCGGTGACGGTCGAGACAGTGTACATAGGGCTGGTAGACGTGTTTCCGCAGCACGGAGGTCATGCTGCTGTGATACAGCAGCTGGCTGGTCACGAACCAGCGACCTCGCTCGCGTAGTCCATGAAAGTGGAAGAACGCCAGGGGCGACCGGCCGTCAACGAGCACGTCAGGCCGCCGGTTACCGACGGCTCGCGTTGTCAGGGTGTGTCGCCCGGTGTTCCATGGAGCGAGGTCGAAGCCGGCATCGCTGAGCACCCGTACACCGTCGAATCTCGTCGGGAATTCGTCGAGGTAGCCTTGATCGGCGTATCTGCCGTCTTCAGGCGTGTCGTAGCACCAGTCGAGACAACTCTCTGCCCACCAGTCGGCGCACCCGCGACCATTCTCATCATTGCGAAATCCGACCCAGCCGACGTTGAAACGACCGTATTTCAACAGCCGGCGCTCGAGGCGCCGCGGGTAGCGGTGTTCGATGATCCCGACGGAGGCGGTCTCGAGTGCTCCAACGACGTGCGCAGGATCGTCGAAGAAATACAAATCGGCATCGAGGTAGATGGCGACGGCCGTCGGATCGCTTTGTTTGGCCTGTACGAAGCGGACGAGCTGCGGTGTACACGTGAAGATGTATTCCATTCGGGATCGCGCCGATTTCACGGTAAGCAAACGTGGTTCGTATGCTTCGATGTCTGCGGTCGTGATCGTGTGCAGTCGGGCATCACCACAGCTGTCGAGATAGGTCTTCGTCTCGTCGTCGAGGCACAGCACCCAGATCTCGGCCGTGTCTCCGCGGGACGCGAGCGATTCGAACAGCGCGAGACCGCGAGCGAGGTAGCCGCTGTCGAAGTATGTGCAATACGCGTACGAGGCCGTCATCGTTCTCTTTTCTTTGCTTCGGACTGTTGGGACTGCACCGGCCCGAACAAATCTATCGTCCATTGCGGCCGGCGAGTTCCGCCCCCGCAGGCTGGTATTGAACTGTGGGATGGGCCGAAAGATCGCTATGAAGTCTGAGAGTTCATAAATGTGGTCGGGCACTGGTGAGACTGCCCTCTATTTTTGAATTCGGTAACTTGCCGGAAATCGCGTTCATGCAAGCGAGGGCTCGACCGCGTCGCGATTGTCGGGTGGCGGCGGTGTAACTATCTGCGAAGAGCATTCGCGTCGAACTCTGAAAGGTGTGCGGGTTGTGCGGTATAGCGGGGGGATGGAATATCGCTGGTTGGCCTGCGCGCGACAACGCAATGGCCGCAAGTATGCGCCGCATCGGCCATCGAGGCCCTGACGATAGCGGCACCGAGGCTTGGAATCCTGCCGGATCAGGATGCCTGCTGCTCGGTTCGACCCGACTGGCGATCTTAGACTTGTCTGCGGCCGGTCATATGCCCATGAATTCTGCCGACAGTCGGTTCACCGTGGTGTTCAACGGCGAGATCACGAACTACCTGGAACTCCGCGATGAGCTTGAGCGACGTGGCGAGACCTTTTTGACTCGGTCAGATACCGAAGTGCTCTTGCACGCGTGGGCGATCTGGGGCGAAAGGTGCTTGAACCGCTTCGAGGGAATGTTCGCGTTTGCAATTCTTGACAAGCAGCACAGACGCCTCACGCTCGCGCGTGATGTGTTCGGGATCAAGCCGCTCTACTATGCGCACTCTCTACAGGATGAGTTTATATTTTGCAGTGAGCTGCCGGGGCTGCTGGAACTGCTTCCGACCGCACCGATGCTCGACTGGCAAACCGCGATCGACTATTTGCAGTTCGGCGCGTACGACGGCACAGAGCATACGTTCATCAAGGGCGTCAATCAACTGATGCCTGGGCACATTGTGACCCTTGACTTGACCTCGGGCGAACTCGTACCACCTCGTCGGTATTGGTGGCCAACAGTAGAGTCTGCCGGCGATCCTTCACTTGACGACTCGGCACAGCAAGTGCGCGAGATGTTCCTTCAAAGTGTCAGGCGCAATCTCCGCAGCGACGTGCCTATTGGCGTGGCTTTGTCGGGTGGGATCGATTCGTCGGCGATCGCCTGTGCGGTTCGCTACCTGGAACCGAATTACCCTCTATCGACGTTTAGTTTCATTGCACCGGGTTTCGGCAAATCGGAACAGCCTTGGATCGATTGCGTGGTCAAGGCGACCGGTGCAACCAGCCACACGGTTAGCGCGACTGGACTCGAGTTGCTACGCGATCTAGACGACATGATCCTGTCCCAAGGAGAGCCGTTCGGGTCAACGAGCATTTACGCGCAGTATCGAGTATTCAAGCTGGCACGGGAGAACAATGTCATCGTGACCCTCGATGGTCAAGGTGCTGACGAGATGTTCGCCGGTTATGACGGGTACCCGGCGCAGCGGCTGCGGAGTCTCATCGAACGAGGGAATCTGCTCGAGGCTCGGCGGTTTCTCGCAGCATGGTCGCAGTGGCCGAATCGCGCGTCCCAGGCAGCGGCACTGAGAACGGTGGCCCAGTTTGTGCCGGCTTCGGTTGCGCGAGCGGTGGAACGAGTGCGCACGGTAAAGAATCCGCTCATCGACTATGCCGCGTTGCGCTCGCATGGCGTTCAGTCCAGCTTTCCAAGGTTCATTGTGCAAGGCGTTCGCTCCAGGCGGTTGCCCAGCTACTTGCGAACGCAGATTACGAGGAGGGGTTTGCCCTCGTTGCTTCGTCATGGCGACCGCAACTCAATGGCCTTTTCGGTGGAGAGTAGAGTGCCTTTTCTTGATCGAGGTCTTGTTGAGTACGTGCTCACATTGCCCGAAGAGCACCTGGTTGGCCGTGATGGCACGTCGAAGAACGTTCTGCGTCGTGCGATGCGTGGGATCGTGCCGGAAGAAATCCTGGATCGCAGAGATAAGATCGGTTTTGAGACGCCCGAAGGCGCATGGCTCAGCGATTTCAAGCATGTGATCTCCACTGACGGTCGAGCAAGGATCGGCTTTCTGCACGCAACGGCAGACACTGTCGTCGCGCAGGGTTCTTTGGGGGACGACCTCGGATTTGCACGAGGCGGTCTGTGGCGTTATTTGAACCTCAAACGCTGGGTCGAGGTTCTCGGAGTCAACGCAGAATAGGTAGAGTAACCGGCGGCGTTCCTCCGGCCGCCACGCAGCGCCTCAGTGGGGCTGCTTGGCCACAGGTCACTTCGGAGGCGCACTTATAGAATCGTTATTGCTTGGATGCATCGCAGGCCGATGTCCTGACGATGAGATTGTTGTGCACCTTCCCTAAGCTAGACGTCTGGACGGGGTTAGCAGGGCGTATGACGGCACGGCAACAGGGAGATTCTGTGGTGAATCAGCAGATTGGCGGCGCTTCAGGGTTGGCCGCTTGGAACGAATTGCCGACGTTTCCGGAGCCATTGCATGTCGGTCGACCCAATATCGGCGATCGGGCAACCTTCAGGAAGCTGGTCGACGAAATGTTTGACCGCGGGTGGCTTTCGAACGACGGACCGCTTGTTCAGGAGTTCGAGCGACGAATTGCCGCATACGTAGGGGTTCGAAACTGCGTCGCTATGAACAACGGGACGATCGCGCTTGAGATAGCAATTCGTGCCTTGGGCCTCTCTGGCGAGGTCATCGTGCCGTCGTACACATTCGTGGCGACTGCACACGCGCTTTATTGGCAGGGAATCACGCCAGTATTTGCTGACATCGACCCGGAGACGCACAACTTGGATCCCGTCTCGGTGCGACGCATGATCACACCTCGAACAACTGGGATCATCGGAGTTCACCTATGGGGGCGAGGAGCTCCCGTCGATGAGCTCCAAGCCATCGCCGACGAGAACGGGCTGCGACTGATGTTTGACGCCGCCCATGCGTTTGGCTGCTCCTGGCGCGGAAAAATGGTCGGGGGATTTGGTGGTGCTGAAGTATTCAGCTTTCATGCCACCAAGTTCTTCAACACATTTGAAGGCGGTGCCTTGACGACGAATGATGACGAGCTTGCCGAAGCAGCCCGTCTCATGCGCAATTTCGGCTTTGCTGGCGCGGATAATGTCATTCATCCGGGGACGAATGGGAAGATGGTCGAAATCTGTGCTGCCATGGGACTGACGAACTTGGCAGGCATTGATGCTGTCATCGAGGTGAATCGTCGCAACTATTACGCGTACCGCGAAGCGCTCGGCGGGCTACCGGGGGTCAGCGTTATCAAATACGACGAGTCCGAACGAAACAACTTCCAATACATCACTGTCGAGGTCAGCGATCAATGCGCGCTGACTCGTGATGACCTCGTTGCAGGTCTGAATTCAAAAAATGTGCTCGCGCGTAAATACTTTTGGCCTGGCTGTCATCGCATGCAGCCGTATCGAGAATTGTTCCCGCACGCCGGGCTGATGCTGCCGAGTACGGAGGATGTTGCCAAACGGGTGATTGTGCTGCCGAACGGAACCGCGGTGGATGATAGTTCGATCGCCCGAATCGCGGACATGTTCCGTTCGCTCTTGGGTGCAGGCGATGCGTCCTAGCACCGTCCTCGACTTTGAACGGCTGTATATTTTTGGCGCGGGCGGCCATGGACGTGAGATCGCCTGGCTTGCGGAGGAAGCGTGGCAGCGTGTTCCGGAAATCGTATTTCTCGTGGACGACCAGCAATATCTGCGTTCCTCTGTCGATGGGAGCCCGGTGAGATTACTCGAGGATGAGGAATTCGGTGAAGACTCTCGGTTCATACTGGGCGTCGGCGAGCCATCGTTGCGCCGGATCGTGACATCGAAACTCCTTGCGCGGGCGGCGGCGGCCACGCGGTTGGTGCACCCGCGAGTGGAGATGTCGCAGCGAGTCGTCGTCGAGGACGGCGCGGTGATTTGTGCCGGCAGTGTCGTCACGACCAACGTCACGATAGGTCGCCACTCACACATCAACGTGGGCTGCACGGTCTCACACGACGTAAGGATTGGGAATTTCGTGACTCTTTCTCCTGGCGTTCACATTGCCGGAAACGTTCATGTTCGGGATGACGTCTTCGTTGGCGCCGGTGCGAACATCATCAATGGTACGGCGACCGCGCCCTTGGTCATCGGAGAAGGTGCTGTCGTTGCCGCCGGAGCTTGCGTCATTCATTCAGTGGAACCCAGTGCGTTGGTTGCTGGGGTGCCGGCCGTTCGGAAGCGTTGAAGTGTCGACTTCAGACCCAGGGGCAGGGCGGCCGAGAATCGTACACATAGGGTCAGATTCTCAGTTTTTGCAATTTGCAGCCAAGAGTTTCGAGTCGGTCGCGCCCGGTGCGAACGAGTACATCGTGTTGACGGACTCCGATCCCGCGCAACTTCGTTTCCCGATTCCGGAGGGAACGGTCCAGGTAGTTTCGCCCTACCCGCGCGGGCTTCTCAAGATCGGCCTCGGACTTGGACGTTGCGACATGATAATCGCACATTCAATGACGGCTCATGCCGCTCTGGCCTTTGTGCTCGCGCGTAAGCGCGTGGCGACGGTCTGGAGTGGGTGGGGTTTCGACTACTACGGGAGTGACAAATCGCCGAATGACGGGCTTCTCGGTGACGCAACGCGGAGCCTTTCCCAGACTCTTGCAAGACGCGAGGTCGTGGGGCAACGGCCGCTGAACCGGGCAGTCGACTCGCTCTGGAACCCGTTTGCGCGCATGCTGATTCGTCGCGCCGCCGCTAGGGCGAACTATTTCTCCGCTCCTGTGCCCACAGATGAACAGGTGTTCAGGAATCGATTTCCGAGATTTCAAGGTAAATATCGCCAACTGTCGTATGCAAGCGTCAACGACACATTTGCTCTTGGAGGGGCACCGAACGGTGATTTCGAGGGCATCCTGATCGGAAATTCAGCGTCCCTGGCCAATAACCACCTAGAAGCCTTTGAAATGCTTTCGCGAGTGGGCATCGGCAATCGAAAGGTCGTGGTCCCTCTGAGCTACGGTGATCTCGCGTACCGGGACGTACTCCTCGCATGTGGACGGGAATTGTTTGGGGACGCGTTCCGTCCTCTTGTCCAGCCGCTGCCACTTGATGAGTATGCGACGTTGGTGGCGAATTGCGACATCGTGATCATGAATCACAAACGCCAACAGGCATTGGGTAACATCGGGGCAGCTCTCTACCATGGCGCGCATGTGTTCTTTGACCCGGTGAATCCTGCGTTCACTTTCTTGCGCTCTCGGGGGGCAGCTGTCTACTCGGTCGCGCAACTGCAGAGGAACGGAATACCTGCCCGGCGGGCGACGGCCGAAGAAGTCACGAACAACAGGCGCGTGCTCGAATCCTTCTGGGGGACTGACCAAGTGCGCAGGAACGTCGAGCGCCTGCTGGCACCGAGGTGACGAGCCATAAATTTAGGTGAAGTAGCGAACTCGCTCGTCCGCACGTGCGTGGCAGTGCTCGAGAGCGTGGGTCACACGGACCGCGGCGTGTCCGTCTCCAAAAGGTGTGGATGTGCGCACGGCGCGGTCGCGTGAGAAATGTTTGGCGACATCTACCTGCAAGTTCGGATCGACCACGTTCCAATTGTCACTCAAAGTTTCGGGCCACTCGGTCTCGGTGCGCACTGTAATACATGCAGTGCGCATCAAATATGCTTCCTTCTGCAGCCCACCGGAGTCGGTCACAACACCACGCGCGTGTGCGAGCGCGTTGATCATCTGTGTGTAGTTCATCGACGCGATTGGCGTTACCGCGTCACGGCTGAGGGGCAGTCCAAACGTAGTGGAGCGCGCCACGAGCCTTGGGTGCGCCACGAGCAAAACGGGAAGGCCGAGGTGATTCAGCCCGTTCAGGATGAATTCGAGCCGGCTCGGGTCGTCGGTGTTTTCCGCTCGGTGGATGGTTGCGAGAACCATGTTCGGAGCCGGCGTCCAAGCATCCGGCATTGTCGGAGGATGGGATGCGACGAAATCGCGGACGCGATAGCAGACGTCGGTCATCACGTCGCCGACGTTCTTCGAACGCTTGGCGAGACCTTCTGCAGCGAGATGACGCATGGCGGTGGTTGTCGGGGCCAGCAGCAGATCCGCCAGATGGTCGGTGACGACGCGATTGTGTTCTTCGGGCATCACTCGATTGCCTGACCGAAGGCCGGCCTCGAGATGAGCGATCGGCAGATGCATTTTGACGGCTGTCAGGCTGGCGGCGATCGTGGAATTGGTATCCCCGTACACCAGCACCCAGTCGGGGTGCGCGTCCTCGAAAACCGATTCCAAGCCGATGATCATGGATCCGGTTTGCACCGCGTGACTCGCGGAGCCGATTCCGAGGTTGGTATCAGGTTCTGGGATTTCGAGATCGGCGAAGAGCCCACTCGAAAGCTCCGGGGCGTAGTGCTGTCCCGTGTGCACGATGACATGGTCGTGTCCCGCGGCTTGCAAAGCGCGATGCACCGGGGACAGCTTTACAAATTGTGGCCGGGCGCCAACCACGCTCAGCACCTTCATGCCCTTGCTTCTTCGTGGATTCCGGCAAAGAAGCGGTCGCGCTCGACCGCCGAGTTCAGGTCCCTCGCAGACGCACCCGATGCGCGCTTCATCCGCTCGATATCTGCCACATCGAGCGCGTTGAGTGCGGTAGCCAGCTCTTGCGAGCTCCAGCCATCGACGATTACGCCGTTGCCATATTGAGACACAATTGCCTCCATGCTCGGACTTTGACCGATAACCACGGCAAGTCGACCCTGTACGGATTCGAAGAATTTGTTGGGGAATGAGTAAAGGAAGTTGGGACTCGTCGGCGGATAGAAGATCACTTCGATGTCGAAAGCATTGATCGCATTCGCAACCTCGGCCATTGGCACGGGCTCAATGAACGTGACGCGCTCTGCCAGGTCCCGGGTGAGTTCGGCAAGCGCCCGTTTACCGGCCGATGACCCTGTCAACATCAGATTCAGCCGAAAACGAGGTTCAAGCAACCGGAAGGCATCAATCAGCAAATCAAGCCCCCGTGCCATCTCCGCGTTTCCGTGGTAGATCAACTCGATATGGCTGGAGTCGACGCTTGACGGTTGCTGGTCGACATACGCAGGACTGTTCCGGACTGTGGATGGACGATCAAACCCGAACTCGGTCGCGTAAAGCTCCGCGATGCCGTCTGCGACGGTTGAGCGTGATCGGAATATCGGAGACCCGATATGACTCCGGATCCACGCGTGGTATCGGCTAAGCGCCCACTTCTGAAGTGCGGACATACCAGGTTCCGCAGCCCACAGATGAAACTCGTGGACATCGAGATGAATGCGCGAATCGGGAGTGTTTGACGTGAGCTTCCTCCCGTGACGCACGATCCAGGGGAGGAGATCGATGTCGTTTACGAGGATGAAGTCGTAGCCATCCTCTGGTTTCTCGCGCTCGAGCGCGGCTGGAATCTGCGACTCGACGAGAAGACGGAAGCGCATCGGGTGCGGAAGGGTGAGGTGAACAACGCCTTTGGCGATGCTGGAGCGCACTATGCGGGGCTGCGGTCGTAGAGCGAAATGCCTGCTGGTGGCGGCGGTCGGTTTCGCACCGAAGCCAAGCGTGTCAACAAGCCAACCATCGGAAGTCAGCCAGTCGATCTCGCGGGTGACGCGTGGGTCGAATTCCAGATTGGAGTAACAGGCGACGAGTGCTCGTTTTTCGCGCGGTGTACTCACTAAAGGGAGAGCCTTTCCGGGTGATTCGTCTGCAAGACTCTAAGTTTACATGCGTTGTCTATGCTGGTCGCGGAGAAAGGAGACGCGGCCATGGTGAATGGGCGACAGCCACCACGCGTCTTTCTCGGCACTCAAGAGATTTCAGGGCTCTATCGAAACCTTGAAATCGGCATGGTCGGGCTTGGAGTAAGTGCCCGCCTGATCATCACGCATCCACACCCGTTCGCGTACGATCAACTGACCCCCAACCCGTGGCCCGCCCGGATCGCAACGGCCGCCGTGCTCAGGCATCGTCGCACGTCTGGAATGGTCCGCTACGTGTGGGCAATTGCATTCGCGGTGGCCTCAGCCATTTTGCTGGTGTGGAGTCTGTCACGATTCGACGCATATGTATTCGGCTGGGGGCTCTCGATACTTCCCGGCAATCTCGACTTGCCGATTCTGCGGCTGTTCCGCAAGCGCGTCGTTGTCGTGATGGGCCACGGTTCCGAGGCGCGACCGCCCTACATGTCGACACCAGAGGAGGGCACGACGCTCCTGCCGACGAAGAAAATGCTCGGCGACCTCGAACTGCGTACCCGGCGCGTATCATCGACCGTGCGTCGCATCGAGAGATGGTCCAACGTCGTCATCGGCCTACCGACGACCGGCCAGTTCTTCTCAAAACCCTTTGTCAACTTCTATCGCCTCGGAGTTGCGACAGCCGAATCGGCATCGCCAAGCAGGCACGATGACGATCTCACCACGGCCAGGCCGATTGTCGTGCTTCATGTTCCGAGCAACCCACGCGTGAAGGGCTCGGCAGTCATTAGAGCATGCATGGCTGAGGTCGTCGCGGAGTTCCCTTCCGTGACGTTTCGCGAGGTGACCGGCGTGCCACACGACGAAGTCCTGACGGCTATCCGAGAGTGCACCTTCGTGGTCGACCAGCTCTGGTCGGATATCCCGATGGCTGCGGTTGGGGCAGAGGCGGCCGCGGAAGGGCGCGCAGCAGTGATATCCGGCTACGCCTGGGACACATGGGCGAGTCTGCTTCGGCCAGAAGACATGCCGCCAACGATCTTGACCACTCCGGAGGCGCTGAAAACGACGATTGTCGACGCAATACAGCAAATCGAAGCGACTCGAGCCATTGGCGAAGCAGCCCGACGCTTTGTGCGCTCACGATGGAATGTAAGCGCCGTTGCGGCGAACTACCTTCGCGTGGTGACTGGCAACATTCCCGCCGAGTGGATAGTCGCCCCGGCTGACGTTCGATACGGGTGGGGTTGTGGCGTTTCCAAAGAAAAAGTTGAGACAATGGTTGTCGGCCTCGTCTCTACGTATGGGCAGCGCGCGCTCCGATGGCGCTCGGCAACGCAGGCCTACGACTTTCTTGCCGGAAAATCGGCAGCTCCACGAAGTACGAAGTAACTAGTAGACCGTCGATGAACCAAATGAAGTACGCCACATGAGCCGCTCGTTGCTGCTGATCGACTCGTATTATTCGGCTCTGTTGCACGAACTCAACCTCGATACGGTACCCGGGGCTGATTTCGTTTATGCAACGCGACTGACTGAGCTCCTCGACTTCGGCTTCGGTACTGGTGGCGCGTATTGCCGGAACTTCATCGATCTGGGATGGGATGCCAAGGTTGTCATACCCAATTCGCTGAGCCTCCAGACCGGGTGGGCACGCGAGAACGGGCTGCGGGACCCGTTTATGAGGGGGTGGGCGTATGGTGCGCATCTGTCTCGGCTGCCGATCGCTCGCGACCACCTTCATCGTGTCCGGCACCTTCACGCGGTGTTACTGGCGCAGGCTCGACGGATCCAGCCGGACGTGATGCTCGTACAAGACCTCAACCTGGTGCCACCGAGATTCGCCCAGGCACTGAAGAGGCACACGCGACTTCTTGTCGGGGAGATTGCGTCTCCGCTTCCGCCAAGAGCGTTTGTCACCCAGTACGACCATATCGTGTCCGCGTTGCCCAGCATTGTCGATACCGCGCGCTCTTGGGGGGTCCCGGCCACGAGCATCCCGCTGGCCTTCGATCAGCGTTGGGTGGTGCGCTCCGCAGCGTCTGAACGCGCGATCGACGCGATTTTTGTCGGAAGCTTTTCGCGGCTCCAACCATCCACCGCGCCGCTGCTCAGAGCTGTTGCGGATCGGGTGCCTGGCTTGCGAATCTACGGGTCGGCCACGCCGGAAGTGCTGGCAGATTACGGCTTGACCGAGCACCATGGCGGTCCTGCTTGGGGTCGGGAAATGTTTGAACTCCTCGGCCGGTCCAAGATCGTGATCAACCGTCATGGATCCATTGCCGGCAACTACGCGGTCAACATGCGGATGTACGAGGCCACCGGTATGGGGGCCGCACTGATCACGGAAAACAAGAGCAACCTGGCGACTCTGTTCGAACCGGGCGCGGAAGTGCTGGCGTATGGTTCCCCGCAAGAGGCCGCTGAACTGGCGGCGAATCTCCTCGACGATCCAGGACGACTCGACCGCATTGCGGCCGCCGGGCAAGCACGAACCCTGGGCTCGCACACGTATGCACATCGTGCGCGAATGCTGGCGGACCTCATGGAAGCCGCGCTGCCGCCGTGCGTGTCGTGACGGAGCGAAACCCCGCTGGCCGCCAGATTCGGCCTGAAGTCCAAGCGCTGCGGGCTGTCGCTGTTGCAGCCGTCGTTCTGTACCACTTTTGGTCCCCGGTCATCACCGGCGGCTACGTCGGTGTCGACGTCTTTTTCGTCATCTCAGGGTTTCTGATTACCGGCCAACTCCTTCGCGAGGTGTCCAGATCAGGCAGGATCGGGCTCGCTCAGTTCTGGGCCAGGAGGGCGCGACGACTATTGCCGGCGAGCCTTCTCGTGCTGTTGATCACTGCGGTCGGTGTATTGATTTGGGTACCGGAGATCTTTTGGGTTCAGTTCTTCCGGGAGACCATCGCGTCCGCGTTATACGTGGAGAACTGGGTCTTGTCCGGTGACGCGGTCAACTACCTCGCAGCGAACGATGTGCCATCTGCAGTTCAGCATTACTGGTCGTTGTCGGTCGAGGAGCAGTTCTACGTCGTTTGGCCACTTGCGATCCTGATTGCGTTGTGGTGCGCACGTCGCCTGCGATGGTTTTCCGGACGCTGGGCGGTGCTTATCGTGCTCTCCGCGATTACTGGCGTGAGCTTGGCCTACTCGGTCTACTTGACTGAAACGAGTCCTGCACCGGCATATTTCGTCACGCCGACGCGAGCGTGGGAATTCGGTTTGGGAGGGATCCTCGCTGTTATTATCGCGCGTTTCGACGGACGATTCGGCCGTACCCGTCCGGTCATCGCCTGGGTGGGTTGGGCTGCGATCGGGTATGCCGTCCTGCGATTCACAGCATCGACTCCGTTTCCCGGGTATACGGCACTGTTACCCGTTGTGGGAACACTCGCGGTTATCTGGGCGGGAACACCATCAGGATGGCTGGCTCCGACGTGGATTGTCGGTTGGCGCCCGATTCAGTGGGTCGGCGACGTTTCGTACTCGGTCTACCTGTGGCACTGGCCGTTGCTCGTCATCGCTCCATATGTACTTGGCTACGCGCAACTCGCGTTGCCGGAGAAGACTAGCCTTCTCGCCTTGACGATGGTCTTGGCATATCTGACTAAGCGCTGGGTTGAGGACCCGGTTCGAACAAACCGCCGATTGGCGATTCGCAAGGCGCGCTGGACCTATTTCGCTGCAACGGCGGCCATGATCGCGGTCATCGTGCCGTCACTCGTCGGCAGTGCGATCGTGCAGGCCAATGTTACCCGAGACAACGCTGCGCGAGCTGTTCTGGCCAAATCTCCGTGTTTTGGTGCGGCTTCACTGGAGCACGCGAATCTCTGCGGCTCGGCATCCTTCCCCGTTATCAGCCCGGATCCAGCGCTTGCCCCGCAAGACAGCCCGGACATTTACTTCGCAAACCCGCCTTGTTTTGCGACGGGTGAGCAGGTCGCGTCGTGCAGTTTCGGCGATCCACGCTCACGTATACGGGTGGCGCTCATCGGCGACTCGCACGCAGCACAATGGGAACCTGCTCTGAAGGAGATCGCTGAACGACGTGGCTGGAATCTGACGCTGTATCTTAAGACGAATTGTGCGTTCGCGGATGTGCGGCGTAGCGCGGCGTATGCATCGTGCGATGTGTGGTCGCAAAACGTGTCGAAGCGACTCGCCCAAGCGGTACCGTTCAATGTTGTGCTGACAAGCTTCTTCGCAGACAACATGAACATTGAGATTCACAATCGATCGCTGACCGAGGCCGCTGCCAAGCGCGGTTTCCAGGATGCGTGGAAGCCGCTCGTCGATCGCGGCAGCACCGTGATCGTGCTCCGCGATATTCCGCATATGCTGTCGTCGACGACGGTATGCGTTGCGACCTCCGGTGATTCCAGACGGTGCGACGTTCCGCGATCCGCGGCAACTGCTGCGCCGGATCTTGAGTACGATGCGGCGGGTGGCTTGCGCGGGGTGCTTCGGCTGGACCTGACGCACGTGTTCTGTGGTATATCGACCTGCGACGCCGTCATTGGCGGTGTCGCGGTGCGCACGGATCCATACCATATGACGAAGACATATGCTGCGACGACCACGCCTTATCTGTTTGCGGACCTTCAACAGGCGGTCAGAGCCGAACGACGTGCTCCGGCTTGGCTTGTGCAGGCGTTCGCACAAGGGGACGGTGGGTCTGTCGTGGCCAAAAGTTCAGACTGAGGCGGAGCCGATCACGAACGTCGGGATCGCAGCCCGCAGCTCCTCGTTTGTGATGCCGCGGCCATCGACAATGGTGCGGGCGCCCGGAAGGTTCTCCGCCGAGATGCGGCGGTACTCGTCGTGGTTCGCCTGCACTATCACCGCATCCACGGGTTGACCGAACTCGTAATCGGCGAAGCCGAGCTTCTCCAGTTCTGCCTTGGTGTACATCGGATCGTTCACCACAGGCCGTGCCCCTGCCGTGCGTAGCGCTTCCACCACATCGAAGACGCCGGAGAACGCCGTCTCCTTGACCCCGCCGCGATAGCTGGCGCCAAGAACCGCCACCGTTTGACCCGCCAGAGGCCCGTGTTTCTCCTGGAGGAGGTCGACAGCGTATTGCGGCATCGCGCGGTTCGCGGTGCGGGCTGCACGCACGATCGTTGCCGACGGGTCATTCCACAGATACATCTGCGGATAAATAGGGATGCAGTGCCCGCCGACGGCGATACCCGGCTGATGGATGTGGCTGAAGAACTGGCTGTTGCAGGCTTCGATCACCGCGTACACGTCGATGTGCTGCTGATCGGCGTACACGGCGAACTGGTTGGCTAGCCCGATGTTGACGTCGCGGTATGTGGTCTCGGCAAGTTTGGCCAGTTCGCTGGCCTCGGACGCGCCGAGGTTCCACACGCCGTTGGGGCGCGGTAGATCGGGCCTGTGATCGAAGTCCAATACTGCGTCGTAGAACGCGATACCTGAGGCGGTGCAACTTTCCGTGACCCCGCCGACAAGCTTGGGATACTTGCGCAGGTCTTCGAATACGCGACCGGTGAGAACTCGTTCAGGGCTGAAGATGACATGGAAGTCTTTGCCGACGGTGAGGCCCGAAAGCTGTTCAAGAATCGGCGTGAAGCGGGTGCGCGTGGTGCCGACCGGCAGCGTCGTCTCGTATGACACCAGCGTTCCTGGTTTCAATCCGCGGCCGATCGCTTCGGTTGCGTTGTCCATCCAGTCGAACGTCGGAACGCCTTCCGAGTCGACAAACAGTGGCACGACCACCACGACGGCGTCGCTTTCGCTCACCGCCTTCGTCGTGTCGAGTGTCGCGTGGAGGGCGGAACCGGCCACAGCGGCCTTGAGCCGCTCACCGAGGTCGTGCTCGCCCGGGAACGGCTCGATGCCATTGTTGATGAGTTCGACGGTCTGCGGGTTGACGTCGGCGCCGAACACCACGTGACCCTTGCTTGCGAACTGGACGGCCAGGGGCAGGCCGATCTTGCCCATCCCGACGACGGTGATCTTCATAGCGTTGCGTGTTCTCCGATATCAGTCAGCTGGTTGAACAGGCCATCGGCCACGAGCTTCTCGGCAACGACGACCACCTCGGTGCCGGCGGCCAATGTCACAATTGCACCGGTGTCGCCGGTGAGAACGGCATCACGGAACGCCTCATGCTCAGACTGAAGCGGTTCCTTCTTCTCGAGCGCGAAGCGCGTCACGTCGCCTTCCGTCACCCCTCGGAATGATGAGACGCCGTCCCAGGCGCTTTTCACCGTGCCGTTCTCGAAATAGGTCAGATCCGCGGTCAACGTGTCGGCGACGAGGGCACCCTTTTCGCCCGTGACCACGGTGGTGCGCTCCTTGAAGGGACTCAGCCAGTTGACCGTGTGCGTGGCTATTGTGCCCTTGCTCAACGTGCCGACGGCAATCACGAGGTCTTCGTGCTTGCGGCCGCTGCGGTAGGCCGTTCTCGCGTTCACGCTCAGGTAGGACTGCTGACTGACCCAGGCGGTCAGGTCGAGGTCATGGGTGGCGAGATCCTTGACGACGCCGACGTCAGCAATCCGGCCAGGGAATGGGCCCTGTCGTCTGGTGGCGATCTGGTAGATCTCACCGAGCAGCCCGTCCTCCAGCCGCCGACGCATCGACTGCAACGCCGGGTTGTATCGTTCGATGTGACCGACCCCGCCGATCAGCCGCGCGTCAGCGAAGAGCCGGCACAATTCGTACGCGGAGGCAGCATCGGAGGCGACCGGCTTCTCGATCAGCGCATGTATGCCGCGCTCGGCGAGGGTTCGGCCGACGTCGAGATGGTAGATCGTCGGCGCGGCCACCACGCAATAGTCCAGGCCGAGGTCGAGGAACTCCTCAAGATTCTTCAGAACGGCCTTGCCCTGGATCGTCTCGGGTATCGCATCGCCGGGATCATGGACCCCCACGAACTCCACGCCGTCCAAATTGCTCAGGACGCGGCTGTGATGGCGTCCCATGACACCCAGGCCGAGAACACCCGCGCGTAGTGTGCTCATCGTCCGGCCCGTGCGATCGCGTTCACGCTTTCGACGATCGTCTCCAGCTCGTTCTGGCTCAACGCCGGGTGCACGGGAAGCGACAGACACTGGGCGGCCACCAACTCGGTCGTCGGCAAATTCAGGTTCTGCTGGAATGACGGTAAACGATGAATCGGGGTCGGATAATAGACGCCGTTGCCGACACCGCGTGCTGTGAGCTCCTTTGCGAACTCATCGCGATCCTGATCGACAACGCGGATCGTGTATTGGTGGTAGACATGCACCGCACCGGCCGCGACGGTTGGCGTGATCACCCCTTCGATGTTCGCGCTGAGGTATCGGGCATTGTCCTGGCGTGCCTTCGTCCAGCCGGCAAGCTTCTTGAGTTGTTCCCGCCCGATCGCCGCGTGGATGTCGGTCATCCGCGTGTTGAAGCCGACGACCTCGTTCGCATACCTCTTCTCCATCCCCTGATTGCGCAGAACGCGCAGCTTCCTCGCCACCTCGTCGTTTGCTGTCGAGACCATGCCGCCCTCCCCAGCGGTCATGTTCTTCGTCGGATAGAACGAGAATGACGCGGCTACGCCCCACGCACCCACCGGCACGCCGTCGATCGACGCCGCGTGAGCCTGCGCCGCATCCTCGAACAGGAGCAGTCCGTGGCGCTGAGCGATATCGGTGAACGCGGTCATGTTCGCAGGATGACCGTAGAGATGAACGGGCATGATTGCCCGAGTGCGCGAGGTTACCGCCGCCTCGGCAGCAGCCGGATCCATGCAGAAATAGTCCGCCTCGACATCCGCAAAAACCGGGATCGCACCGGTCAAGCTCACCGCGTTTGCCGTTGCCGCAAAACTGAACGATGGAACGATCACCTCATCCCCGGGACCGATGCCGGCAGCGAGGAAAGCCAAGTGCAATGCAGAAGTCCCAGAGTTCATCGCCACGCAATGCCGGCCGTTCACCAGCGTTGCGAACTCGCGCTCGAACGCGGCGACCTCAGGACCCTGCGCAAGCATGCCGGATTGCATCACGCGATCCACGGCGGCTCGCTCCTCGAGGCCGATCAACGGTTTCGCAGCACTAATCACTTGTCGTCCATTTCCACCAGCTGGCTGTCAGATATCTGCCGATATCTTTTCGACGTCACCGGGCACACCCAGATTTCATCATTTTCCTGTTTCAGCGGATGCCCAGCGGCACCGACCCAACCGACACGGCGAGCGGGATTGCCGACTACGAGCGCGAAGTCCGGCACATCCTTGACAACCACCGAACCCGCTCCCACCAGAGCCCATTTTCCGATCGTGACCGGCGCAATGCACACGCTTCTGGCACCGATCGCGGCACCGTGGCGAACGGTGACGCCGACGGGGATCCAATCGGACGCAGCTTTCAGCGTGCCGTCTTCGTTGATCGCGCGCGGGAACTGATCGTTGGTGAAGACAACGCCTGGTCCGACGAAGACACCGTCCTCCAGCAGCGCCGGCTCGTACACGAGTGCGTAATTCTGAATCTTGCAGTTATCGCCGACCTGCACACCTTCGCCGATGTAGGCACCCCGGCCAATGATGCAGTTCGCCCCGAGCCGTGCTCGTTCTCGTACTTGACTCTGGTGCCAGACTCTTGCGGTCGCCGGAATGAATGCTGAATCGGCTACGTCGGCGGAAGGGTGGATGTTCTCCGCGCGTGTCGGCATGCAGGCTCCGTGATCTATTCGAATGCTCCTTGACGAGCGCATCCATGCTATCGCGCGGAACTTGGCCTGTGCCGCGCCGTGCCACCGGTTCACCAGCGGAGGCAGGGCGCAACTGGGTAGGCTCGCGGGGTGAGCACCGCGCAGCCGACAGCACCCCCGACCGTCTCGGTCGCCCTGTGCACGCACAACGGTGCCGCCTATCTGCAGACGCAACTGGCGAGCATCCTGGAGCAGACGCATCCGGTCGGTGAGATCGTTGTCAGCGACGACGCATCGGCGGACGCCACGCTCGAGATCGTGCGCACAGTGCTGGCGGATGCCGGCGACCTGCGGGTGAGTATTCTGCGCAACGATCCGCCGCTCGGAGTGACGGCCAACTTCGAGCAGGCGATCCGGGCGACGACCGGCGACATCGTGATCCTGTGCGACCAGGACGACGTGTGGCATCCGGATCGGGTCGCCCGGGCGGTGCGTGGCCTCGCCGGCGGGGCACTGCTGCAGTTCACGGATGCGCAACTCATCGACGCGCACGGGTCGCCACTGCACGACTCACCTCAGCGCGGCTCCCTGTTCGCCATGCTCGAGCTCGACGCGCAGACGCGTGCGGCACTCGCCGACGGCCGCGCATTTCAGACGCTGCTGCGGCGCAACCTGGCCACCGGTGCGACGGTGGCGTTCCGGCGCGAATTGCTCGGCGAGGCGTTGCCGATCCCGGCTGAGTGGGTGCACGACGAATGGCTGACGATTCTCGCGGCCGTGCACGAGGGTGTCACCGTGTCGACCGTGCAGACGATCGGCTATCGGCTGCACAGGGCGAACCAGATCGGCGTGGTCGAGCCGACGCTGCGGCGCAAGATCGCCCGGGTGCTGGAGCCGCGCGGGGAGCGCAATCGCGGGCTGGCGTCGCGATCCCGGCTGCTGCTCGAACGGCTCGTGACGATGCAGGCGGACCCCGCGATCATCGACCAGACCAGGCACAAGGCCGCGATCGAGACGTTCCGGGCGCAGTTGCCGGTCGCGCGCATCCGCCGGGTGCTGCCGGTGCTGCGGCGGGCGGCATCCGGCGACTATCAGCGTTACTGCAGTCAGGGTCTGCTGGACGTGCTGCGCGACCTGCTGCAACCTGCCTGAGCGTGCCTACTACTTGACGCGGCTGGTCAACTCGCGTAACAGTGCCAGCTCTTGCGCGCTGAGGGTCACAACGAACGTGCTCTCGTTGCTCGACCGCGCAAGAGCAGTAGTGCCACCGGCAGCGTCGCTGTAGCGCTCGATTACGAGCGCGAGCCCCTCCCTCAATAGATCGCTCTGCTTTCGGTGCGTGCTCTTAATAAGTTTCTGCAACGCGGAGCGAGTTTCTTCGGGAACGCGAAACCGGAGGATCGGAGACTCTTCGCCCGGTCGCCCGAGGGCCGGCGCACCTCGCCGCAGCGCCGTCACAATATCGCCGGCCGGTACCGTTTCATCGAGGAGCATGCGGCCGAGTTCGCGCGCGGTCTCTCCGGTCGCGGCAGGTGGGCGGTCGTCCCAGGTGCTCAAAGGGACGGTTGGGTTCGCCAGTTGCTCGTCGCTGCTACGTTTCGCCATGTTGTATCTCCTTGAGAAACGGCCGGTACTTCGGCCCCAAATCCATCGCGCGGAATACTTTCTTGTCACCGGATGACATCGCGCGAATGAGAACTTCGATCCAGCGATCCGTCTGCCCGTGAGAGTGTCCGATTACGAGCGCGACGTCAGGTTCCACCAACTGAACGACTTCTGCGTGAGCGATTGCGTAACGTTGGTCTCTTTCGGGGATTCCGTGCTTGGCAGATGAGCCGGAGCATAGAACCGGCGGCATAGTCCATTGTGTCACAGATTTGCCAAGTGTGGCACACAATAGTCATGCAAGGGCGTTTCACGGTGACGAGCGCCGGGGGATTGGGGCCTACTCGCATTCAGAGCAGTTCGGGCAGAGAACTACCCAATCGTGATCCTGTGCGACCAGGATGGCGCGCGGCATCCGGATCGGGTCGCGGCGGCGGTGCGCGGCCTCACCGACGGGGCACTGTTGCAGTTCATGGATGCCCAACTCATCGACGCGCACGGGTCACCGCGGGCGGGTCCCTGTTCGCCACGCTCGAGCTCGACGCGCAGACGCACTGAACTCGTCGCCTGCATCCGGAGGGTCGTGCCGGGGAGTGCTGATATTTGTGCAGACGATTACCGATGCCGGCGCGACCTGTTGGGCTATAGCATTGGATGTATATAGCATTGATGGTATGGCTAGGTTGTACGGGGTCGAGATCGAGCCGGAGGTGCAGATGTGGTTGGAGGGTCTGTCCGACCGTGACTTCGGCCCGGGTCGACTTCCGCGTCGGCCTGCTGGCCGAGCAGGCGGAAGCACTGGGGGAGCGGTATTCGCGCCATCTTGGCGGGAAGGTGCGGGAACTGAGGACGATGAAGATGGATGCTCACAGCAGCTATAAGGACGTCGCCGCCGCCAGGCGCGGTGGCAGGGAGTACCGCGAAGGTTACGAGGAGGGCCGCCGGGCGTTTGAGTTGGGCCGGGCTGTCCGGGAGCGCCGGCTGGCGCTGGGCCTGTCCCAGGCCGAGGCCGCTGCGCGCGCGGGGATGACACAGCCCGCGCTGTCCCGCCTGGAGACAGGTGGCGCCGTGCCGACCATCCTCGTCCTGGACAGAGTGTCGGCCGCGCTCGACGCGGAACTCGTCGTCGCTATCGCGCCCCGCGCCGCCTGACTCGGAAAGCCCTTGCGGACACCTTCGCGAGACAAGATGCGCCGAGGCATGTTTACAATGAAGGGCTTCTCCACGAACTTGGCCCCGTGATTGGGATGTCGCGGAGTTGGATCTGGCGCTATTCGCGTGATTGTGGGCCTGCGAGAGAGTCGAGCCAGCCGTTGACGAGGGCCGGCTTGGTCGTAGCGATGTCAGAACCCGTTTGCTAGACAACGTCGTTCTGTCTTCCACGTGCTGCTATCTCGGAGCCCGATGAGCAGCCAAGCCAAGAATGCCCCAGCGATTTGCAGGGGTATTCTGGGCTTTCGACGCTCTAGCGGGGCTAGGTTGTGCGGTTGCGTTCCCGAGTTCGCCGACGCTCGGGGTGAGCGTTGGCCTTCTCTAGCGTCTCGACCAACTCGGGGTCAGACAGGAAAGCCCGTTCCGCCTGCGTGAGTACGACCGCCGGTTCGAAGATGATCGTGCCGTCGGACTCCTCACGGACGAGATATTGGCTGTGGTGTGCCATGCTGCCAAGGCTGACTCGCTTGCGCGTGTCGACCTGGACCAGTGTTCCATTCATAGGGATCCTCCGTCTTGTCCAATGCGGACGCGGAAACGCTCGACCTTTCAAATCGGATGGTTTCATTTCGTAAAACGACTATAGCACCGTATTGCACCGATGTGGTAATGCCGTATAACCCCAATGTGGCAGTGATGTATAGGATGGCGTTATGCGAGTCGAATTCTCCGAAGAAGCTGACGACAAGCTCGATTTCTACGAGCAGACCGATCGACAGCTGTACGACGCGTTCTTTGATGTCATCGACCTGATCGCGAACGACTCAAGCGAGGTGTTTCTTCGGCGGCACTATCTGCGTCCGCCGGGGGCGTATGCCGTGGAGGTGGTTGTACGCGCCCGCAGCACCAACGATGTTTACTACCTGTTCTGGGAAGAAGAGCCCGGCGGTGTGGCGTTCATCAAGGCGGTTGCGACCACGCACACCCGACTCAGCTGATTTGTGCGTGCTTTTGTCAAGCGGGCGGGAACCATGGGAAACCATGCCTACGTGGCCGGAAAATCCGCGCTCAAACGGCCGACTTCGCGAGTTGGCTCTGCCGGGGTTCCAGGGGAGGTGAACAGGGCACGCAATTGGTGTTTCGTCTCGATTTGTCGTTCCACGCGTGATTGCGTGTCTCGGTTAGCTGTAGGTTCCTGGGGCGTCCGGCATTCTGTGACAGTTCTCCCTCTGTTGCAGGGTATCGACCGCGTCGCAGTGGAGGCTATGTCTGGATTGCCCTATCTGCCGGTTGGTGCTGGTTGCGCTGGTAGCGTTTGGATCGCTTGGACAAACCATGACGTGATCGTGGTGGGGTGGGTGATGGCTGTTCCCACGGTAACCGCGAATGCCCCGGCGTCGATGGCCGCCCGGGCGTCGGCGGGACTCTGGATGCGGCCCTCGGCCATGACCGGGGCGGAGAGCCGGGCGGCTAGTTCGCCGATCAGGCTGAGGTCGGGCCCCTGGGTTTGCCTGCGTTCGGTCGTGTATCCGGCGAGTGTCGTTCCGATGAGGTCGGCCCCGGCGTCCTGGGCGGCGATGCCGTCGTCGAGACTGCCACAGTCTGCCATGACCGGCAGTCCGGTCGTCTCGTGCAGCGCGCGGACGGTTTCCGCGAGGCTCAGCCGGTCAGGCCGTTGTCGGCGGGTGCCGTCGAGGGCGATGATGTCCGCTCCGGCCGCGGCGACGGCGAGGGCGTCGTTCAGTGTAGGGGTGATGAAGACGTCATCGCCGGGCACTTTGACCAGGCCAATCAGGGGGAGGGGCACGCTGTCGTGGATCAGCCGGATCTCCTCTAAACCCTGGGCCCGTATCCCTGCAGCGCCACCCCGGGCTGCGGACTGTGCCATGAACAGCATCGATTGAGGGTTGTGCAGAGGCTCCCCCGGGTATGCCTGGCATGAGACGATCAGCCCGCCGCGGATGGTCTCTAGCATTGTGGTCTCCTGAGGCGTATTGCGATGGTGGCGGCACCGATGATGGCCGCGTCCTGGCCGAGGGCGGCCGGTACGACTGGCACGCTGGCGAGTGCCGGCAGCGCGGTGGATCGTACCCCTTGCAGGAGCGGGCGCCACCATGGGTCTCCGGCGTCTTGCAGTCCTCCTGCGATGACGACCACCCCGGGGTCGGCCACATTCACGAGCCCGCCGATCGCCGCACCGAGCGCGTGTGCGGAGAGCGTCACGGCATGGCGGGCTACGGGGTCGTCCTTGACGCGGCGCAATACGTCGGGCGCGCTGGCGGTGTCGGCACCCCCGCCGAGGTGCCGGTAGAGTCTGGCCAGTCCGGGTCCGGAGGAGATGGCCTCGACATGGCCGAGTATCCCGCAGGAGCATCGGAGGCCGTCGGCTTCTTGGGACGGGATGTGCCCGAGGTGTCCGGCGGCGCCGTGCGCGCCTATCAGGGGCGAACCGTCCACGACTAGTGCGCCGCCGATGCCGGTTCCGGCGGCGACCAGCAGCACTGTGCTGTGACCGGCGCCGGCCCCGAAAACCGCCTCTCCGACGGCATGCGCGTGCGCGTCATTCCTGACGACCACCTCCACACCGAATGCCTCACGCATGGCGTGGGCGATGTCTGTGCCAGCCCAGTCGGTGATGGTGTCGGTGGCCGAGGTCACGCGTCCGGTTTCCGGGTCGATGACTCCGGCCGCACCGACCCCCACAGCACTGATTTCTCGGCCGTCGAGGAGTGTGGCTGCGATCTGGATTGCCTCTTGGAGGACCCGGGACGGGCCGAGACGCGCGGGGGTCGGGGCTTGGGCCCGCTCGAGGACGTCTCCGGATGCTGTAATGACACCGGTGCTGATCTTCGTGCCCCCGATGTCGATCCCCAGCGCTGGGCGGGTCACCGTTCCCCGCCATCCCGTGTGATGGCGAAGTGGAAGCTGTAGCGGTCCGAGCGGTACAGCGTCCGCGCGAATTCGATCGGTTTGCCCCGTCGCGAGCAGCTCACCCGCTCGACGCACAGCGCGGGTGCCCCCTGCGCCACCTCCAGCAGGCGACTGTCCTCGGCGCCGAGCGCCACGGACCGGATCTCTTGCTCGGCCCGGTACACCTCCAGCCCCGCATCTGCCAGCTGCTCGTACAGGGACCGGCCCAGGTCCAGGTCTGTGAGATCCAGCACGGACCGCGGGACGTGCACGTCCTCTAGTGCCATCGGATTCGCGTCTGCGAGGCGGAGGCGCCTCAGGTGGGTGCATTCGGCGCCGGGCTCGATTCCGAGGTGGCGTGCGATGGGCTCGCTGGCCTCGGCGAGCCATGCGCCTAGGACGCGCGACGACGGGACGAACCCTCGGCTGACCATGTCTTCGGTGAAGGAAGTCAGCCGGGGCGCCTTGGAGATGTCCATCGACCCGACGAAGGTCCCCGACCCGTGAATGTTGTATACGCGTCCCTGCTCGATGAGTTTGGCGATGGCGGCGCGCACGGTCATCCGGCTGACGTTGTAGACCGACATCAGTTCCCGCTCCGAGGGCAGCACCTGGTGAGGTGAGAGCGTTTCCGTGATCGTCTTGGTGATCCCGTCGGCGACCATCTCGTATTTGTGTGTCATGTAGCCCCCTGTGTCTGCAGCCTTTCTCCTTGTGGTCGCGCCATACCGCTACCTCCGGGCACGGTACTCCTGTACTTGAGTCATGATATCAGGTAAGTACCACTTGAGCGGTCTAATTTCGATCTCCAATGATGTCATGTGCTGCCAGATGGCCTGCAAGATCCCTTATTTTGCCTACAAGTTGTGCCCTTTGAGTCATCTGGAGAACTCTGGCCGGGCAGCTCGCTTCTGATACATGCTTGTGGCAATCAGATAACAGGACTAGACCAGTTGCGTTCTATGTTCTACTATCAGTGAAATGGCCGATCTGGATCCGGGGTTCCGGAGTCCACAGTTCGGCCAACCGAAACAGGCCACCGTCCGTGAGGAGACGAGATTCACGTGGAACCGAAGGAACTTCAACAGCAACTGCAAGGCATCAGCGCGATCACATCGACAGCGTTCGACGCAGGCCAGGAGGTGGATGTCGCGGCGATGAAGCGCCACCTGCGCTTCATCGTTGACAACGGCATCACGAAAAAGAACGGCGTCGTCGTGGTCACTGGCTCCACCGGGGAGTGTGGCGCCCTCTCCACGCAAGAGCGGGTGCGTGTCTGGGATGCGGCCTTGGAAGAGGTCGGTGATGAGCTTCCCGTGGTCGCGGGCGTCAACCACAGCAACCTCCGCGAGGCCATCGAGATGGCGCGGCTGGCCGAGAAGGCCGGAGCGGCCGGGATCATGGCCGTCTCCCCGTACTACTACCCGCCCCGAGCGGACGTAGTGCTCGACTTCTACAAGCGGCTTTCTGAGGCGACCCCGCTGGGAATCATGCTCTACAACAACACCGAGGTGACCCACTTCGACATTCCCGTGGACGTGCTCTCCGAGATCGCCGACCTGGAGAACGTCGTGGGAATCAAGGAATGCTCCCCGAACTTCGCCAAGATGGAGCAGTCCGCCCGTCTGCTGGGGTCGAAGCTGACGGTGATCAACGGCCATGGCGAATTCCTGGAGCCGATGGCCGCCCTCGCCGGGACGACCGGGTTCATCTCCAGCACGGCAAACTTCGCCCCCGGCATCGCGGTGAACATGTGGAACGCCCGCTCCGCCGGAGACTACGTGAAGGCGAAGTCGATCCGCGACAACCTGACTCCATACCTGGACCTCGCCGGCAGGCTGGGCGCAAGCGGGGGCGAGCCCAAAGTGCTCTCCCTGCTCAAGTACCTCGCAGCGCAGATCGGCTCACCCGTGGGACCCGGCCGCAACCCCGTGCTGCCGCTGTCGCAGAGCGAACTGCAGGCAGCCGATGCGGCGCTTGCGGCCATCGACTTGGCCTGACCAGGCGACATCAATCAACACACGAGAAAGATCAAGGGTGATTCCATGAAGAAAAGAGCAATCGGACTGGTCACCGTGGGAGTCACGGCTGCGCTGGTGCTCAGCGGCTGCGGTGCGGCCAACAACGCGCCCGCGGCAACAGGCGGCACAACCACGATCAACGTCGCATACTGGCCCGGCCCCGAGCTGACCGCGATGCAGGCCGTTGTCAAGAAATACAACGCCGGCCAAGGCAAAACGGACCACGTGTCGGTCAACCTGACGACATTCAGCACCGCCGACATGTTCAACAAAGAACTCGTCGACATGAGCACGAAGTCCTCGACCCTGGACATGTACTATACGGCCAGCTACCTACTGGGGCAGCACGCCCCCTACCTGGTACCGCTAACCGGTGTGGACACCAAAGCCTTGCTGGCCTCCGCGGTGAAGGGATTCTCGGCCGACGGCAAATTCTACGCCGTGCCGATGGACGCCTCCTTCGTCGGGACGATCTACCGGACCGATCTGATGAAGACGCTGCTGGGCGACCCGGCCGCCCGCCAGACTTTCGAGACCATCAGCCAGAAGGTCGTCGGGAAGAAGCTGGATCCCAAGCCACCGGCCGAATGGACGTGGGACGACTACCTGGCCACGGGGGCGTACTTCACCAAAAAGTACAACCCCAACTCGCCCACGGAGTACGGGACGATCCTCCCGGCGATGAACAGCGCATTCTCCGGCATGCAATGGGCGGGGGTGCTCTACTCCATGGGCGGCTCGTTCACCACGAAGGACGGGAAGCAGAACTTCGGGACCCCGCAGGCCAAGCAGGCAGTCGAGCTGTATGCGACCGCGATCAAGGACGGCATCGCCTCGCCGAACTCATCCCAAGGCAACGCCACATCGCTGAACGCGGCACTCACCAGCGGGTCGGTCGCCTTCGAGATGCAGTGGCACTCCAGCCTGGCCGGCTTCAACGACGCCTCCGCGGCACCCGTCACCGCCGGCAAGGTCGCCATAGTGGCGATCCCGGGCGGGCACAAGGGGCACATGCACCTACAGGGTCTCGGGATCAACAAGTACAGTAAGCACATCGACGCCGCGAAGAAGTTCGTGAACTACCTGCTCACCCCAGCCGCGCTGGACACCTACGGCAACAACGGGGGTATTCCGCCGGCGCCGAGCTACCTCAACAGCACGCCCGCCCTCAAGCCTATCGGCGTGCTGATGAGGGACGACACCGAGAGCGAGCCGTCGATCGGCAAGGTGGACGCGTACACGGTCTCAACGCTGATCGGCAACACGCTCTCCAACGCCTGGCTCGGCAACGAGGATCCCGCAGCGGCACTGACCGCCCTCCAGGCCGCGTTGAAGAAGCAGGCCGCCGGCTAGCAATGACGATCTCGACTCGCACGAAAGAGAACGCCGAGGTTCCCGCGGTGCACCAGCCACACGGCATTCCGCGAAAGCCCCGGCGGGCGAGGGGGGCGGCCGGCTATTGGCTCATCGCCCCCCTCGTGGCCTTCCTGCTGGCGCTGGTCGTCGCGGCCATCGTTATCGGCGTGACAACGTCCGTCCAGGCCTACACCATCGGGAGCCAGACCCATCCGTTCGCAGGCCTCGGGAATTTCGAAGCGGTGCTGGGTGACCCCGGCTTCTACCACGCCGTCGGGTTCACCCTGGTGTTCACGGGCGGCTCGCTCGTCGGCGAGATGATCCTCGGGACAGCCCTCGCCCTCTTGTTCAACCGGGTGTTCCCGGGGAAGTCCGTCTTCTTCACACTGGCGATGTTCCCGATCCTCATCGCCCCGGCGTTCATGGCATCGCTGTGGCAACTGAGCCTGAACAGCAACGCGGGGCTCCTCGGCGCGATCTTCGCACGGCTCGGCCTGAGCCAGAACCTCCTCGGACCCTCGACCGCCGTGCCGACACTGATCGCCATCGACATCCTGCACTGGGCACCGTTCGTGATGATCATGATCTACTCGGGACTGCGCACCGTCCCCGCCGAACTGTACGAATCCTCCACACTGGACGGCGCCGGGTACTGGAAGTCACACTTCTACGTGGTGTTCCCCTACATCATGCCGGTCATCGCGGTCACGCTGTTCCTGCGCCTGATCGACGGCCTGAAAACCTTCGACACGATCTACATCCTCACCGGAGGCGGCCCCGGCACGGAGACGACCAATATCAACATCTACGCGTACAAGCTCGCCTTCACCAACGGCAATTTTGGTCAGTCCTCGGCAACGAGCCTGATCTTCCTCATCGTGCTGCTGATCCTCGTCCCAGCCGTCACGCGCTACATACTGCCCAAACAAACGGAACGGAAGAAGGTGAAGACGCGATGAGAAAGCAGAAGTGGACATGGCTCTGGATCGCACTGTCCGTTTGCGCGGTCATCGCGGTCAACATTCCGTTCCTCACAGCCGTCCTCACCAGCTTCAAGAGCAACGCGGACATCTCCCAGAACCCGCTGCGCCTGCCGACGACCCTGACCCTGCAGCACTATCTCAACCTCGGGAACGACCCGCAATTCGACTTCGTCGGATACCTCATCAACAGCGTCAGCCTGTCCGTGGGCGCGGTCGTCCTGACGGCGGTCCTCGGGCTGCCCGCTGCCTACGCGATCGTGAAGCTCGGCGTAGGGGGGCCCCGCCTCCTCGGCGTCGTCACGTCGCTGCGGATCATCCCCTCGATCTTCCTGATGGTTCCCTTCTTCCTCCTGTTCACGACCCTCGGCCTCATCGACACACCCACAGTGCTGATCCTCGCGAACGCCGTCCTGAACATCTCTCTGGTGATGCTTATCTACGCGGCGGCATTCCAAGGGGTACCCGAGTCGATCTTCGACGCAGGCCGGATCGACGGTGCCGGAGCGCTGAGGGTCTTCTTCAGCCTCATGTTGCCGCTGATCCGGCCCGCGATCGCATCGGCGGCACTGCTGACATTCGTGTTCTCCTGGTCCGAATACCTGTTCGGACTCGTGCTGACGACCCAGAAGGCGGTACCCCTGACCGTGGGCGTCTCAAACTTCGTCACCAACACGGGAACGCAATGGGGCGACATGTCAGCAACCGTGGTGATATCGATCGTCCCCACTTTGCTCGTCGCCGTATTCGCGCAGAAGCACTTCGTGAGCGGCCTCACCGCCGGCGCAATCAAGGGATGACCGGTGAACGGCCCGGCTCTGCACGTATCCGACAGAGGTTAGAGCGAGGCTGCGCGGGCGGATCGCAGGTGGCTATGTCAACCTGAAGTGGCCCCACTGTGACGGCCACATCTGGCCCCACTTGGGGCCGGGCGGGTGTCGTTCTGGCAGAGTGGATTGGTCGGAGATGGGCGGTTCGTGATGTACG
>SCRE01000003.1 GCA_004297935.1 Microbacteriaceae bacterium
GTACATCACGAACCGCCCATCTCCGACCAATCCACTCTGCCAGAACGACACCCGCCCGGCCCCAAGTGGGGCCAGATGTGGCCGTCACAGTGGGGCCACTTCAGGTTGACATAGCCACCACCCCGTACTGGTTGCTGTGATGGGCCGCCTCGGCTGCTGCCGCCGACGCTATAGAGGGGTCGTGGTGCCGGGCCAGTTCCAAAGCCTCGCGTTTGGCCGTCGCGGCCGTTCCTCGTGCGGGGTGGTCGGCCTCCTGGCCTGCCTGATCGTGCCGATTGTTGCGGTCGGTATTCATGCGGTGTCCTCCTCGATGTTGCGGTCGTTCGTTCCCGATGCTGATGCCGATGCGGGTAGGGCCGCGAACCAGCGGCCCACGGTGGATGGGTGCACTCCAAGCTGCCGGGCGATGGCCTTGTTCGAACGCCCCTGGCCACGCAATACTGCCGCGACCTGCCGCGCCCCGGCCGACCGCATGACTTCCCGGGCAGGCTCGTCCGGTGTCATCGTCGCCTCGACTGGACTGGCGGGTCGGGTCAGGACCACGGTGAGGTGGGTGATCGCCAGCAGTACCAGTGGGGGCACCGCTGCCACGCACGCCGCCAGGGTGCCGGGCACGTCCGCGTCGGCGGCGACGATCGCGTGCAGTGCGTTGGCCGTCACCGACACCAGCGCGCCTGCCCCCAGCAGCAGCCACGGATACCACGCCCCGGGCTGGCCGGCGAGGGCGACGACCGCGACGGTGGCGACCACGATGATCCCGTCCACGATCAGCGGCCACGCCCACGCCTCACCTGTGGCGATGCCCGAGCGGCGGGCCAGGTCGTCCAGGGCGGTGAAGGAAAGCCAGAACGCGCCGGCCGCGATGAACACCGTCCCCGCTACCGCCGTCCACACCGCCAGCCGGCCGCCACGACCAGCCGGAGCGATCACGAGAGCACCTGCCCGGTGGCAACCCGCACCACCCGACGCGGCGGCCCGCCCTGCCCGTCGCCCGGCGGGGTGAGCGCGGCGTCGGTTGCGCGGTAGGCGGAGCGGATCGTCGCAGCGATCTCCGGCCGGCCCAGCCCGGCGTGCTCGGCGGCCGGCCCGAGGGCTGCGACCGTGTCCGCCGGGGTCGTGCCGGCTTCGGCAAGACGGCACGCGGCCCAGAACAGGCCCCGATTCCGCTCACCCTCACCCCGAAGAGCCACCCATCCGGCCAGCCGGCCCGCGTCAAGTTCACGAGAGCGGATACGGGTGAGCGCGGGGACCGCGGGGCGGGGGTCGAGGAAGTCCCGCAACCGGGGTGCGTCCACCGGCGCCGGCACCGTACCGGAGGCGACGATCAGCGCATACGCGGCCCGAGAACCATCCGGCCGGACCACCGTCGAGGGCGGCGCGATGATGTACCCTCCGGCACCACGGAAGTCCATCTGCGCGCCCGCGGCCTGCCACGACGGTTGCGGCCGCGCCGGATCGGCCGGAAAGTAGACATGCAGCCCACCGGAGGGGGTGCGCACCAACGCCGCCCACCCCGACACCAGACCCGCCACTCGCGCCCGCCGCAACGCGGCGTATCCGGACCCGGTCGGGTGCACGTCCACATCGACAACATCCACCCCCGAGGTCGGGCCGGTCGGGATGCCGATATTCGCGCCCGGCCACCGCCGCCACCACGAAGCCACCCGTCGCACGTCAGCACTCGCGTCGTGGAAACCGTGCCCCGTCAGCGGGCGCTTCCCACCCGGTACACATGGAAACACCGGCACGCCCACCTGCGCGAACAACCGCGCCGCTTCGGGCAAACACATCCCGGTTACCTCCGACAGCAGGTCACCGATCTCCATCACAAGCCCCTCACCCTGGGCTCCACCGGCAGGCGACGCCCCGACTCGGCAACCTGCCCGGCCGAAACGGGCTCCCGGCGGGTGCGCTGTGCGGTCGGGGTGTCGCGGACAAGTCCAGGTGGGTCCCCATTGCCCAGCTGCACGGTCGGTAAGGCGTCGAGGATCGCGGCGGCGGCCTTCCGGACCCGCTCACCGGTGGCCTGCACGACCTCGACTGGGGATTTGCCCTCCACCGTGGAGGCCCAGCCGGAGACGTAGGGGATCGTGTAGCAGGAGGTGTCCATGCCGTGCGCGGCACCGATCATCAACGCCACCGAGTCGGCCTCCACCTCCCCGACCCCACGATGCGCCACCGCATCCTCGTTACCCGGCCCATGCATCCGCACGTGAGCAAGCTCGTGAGCGAGAGTCTTCACCTGCGCGGCCGGGTCCATGTTCTCCCGGACCGCGACAGTGTGCGCCCGGTAGTTGGTCAGCCCGTTCGCGCCGCCGATCATACCCTCGTGCGGCACCCGCAGCAGAGTGAACCCCTCCACCGCCACCAGCGCGGCCAGACCATCCCACAGGCCATCCGGCGCCTCACCTTGCAGCAGCTTCGGGCGGGGCGACTCGGGCACCGCCTCGCCTGTGGTCTGAGACAGGTCCCACACATAGGCGGGCTTCGCACCGACTAGACGGGAACGAACCGTCTCGCCCGGTCGGGGCTTCTCGAACCGGCCCAGACGCCGCCAGGACTGCGCATCCTGCGGGGTAGACGTGGCGAACCGGCCCGTGACCGGGGCGAGGATCATATAGCCCGCCTGTCCCTTGGACACCTGCCGCCCCAGCGACTGCCACTGCTTGAACCCCGCCACATACGACGGCGACGGCTCCGGTACTCGGCCCTTCTCGAAAGCGTCCAGATGCTGCGACCAGATCAGCAGGGTGTTATTGAACGACCTGGCCCGGAACCGCGCCGCAAACTCCAATGCCCGCCTCCAATCCTCACCCGACACCAACGCTTCGACCGCGCCAGCCAGACGCTCGTGCAGAGCATCAAACTTCGCCTCCCATGCAACCCGCGAGCCCTCGTTCGCCCCCACGTCGACCCCCTCCCAGCAAGCCACCATGACGGTGACCCGTGCGACCATGAGGTGCGCCAGGAGAATCAGAAGACAGCGACGGACGGCGTTACGGGTGCGACGGCAACCCGGCCCATAATCAACCCGACGTGCACCATGCGATCTACCGGACGTGCCCTGTGTCAACAGCTTCGCTGCGGCGGATGCCGGGCGGCTGGCCGACGCCGAAATCACCTCCGCTATGTGCGACACGGACGTCATCGCTTCGCTGTCCGAGCGGACCGCAGAACCTGGGAACATATCTCGCCGGGCGGCTTCGGTTCCAGAAGTCCCACGTTCCGCAGGGGCGCCGTGAAGGAGCGTGCACTCGGGCGGATTCGTGTCCCTGAGCGTGCTCCGGTCCCACACGGGCTTCTCAACTTCAGCCCCTCCTGATCCTGTGGGCGCGGTCAACCGGTGCGATCACGGCACCGCCGTCGCCAGATACGGTCGGAAATCAGATCGGCTGCGGCCTGGTGCTGAAGCATTTCAGGGCATAAACTCTGGTTCAAGCCAATGTCAAAATCCTTCGACTACAGTTCAGTTTGCCGATGAATCAATGCTAAACTGTGGACATATTTTACGCAAGAAAGCTGTATTGATAGTTTATTTGTGGAGTGAGAGATGATAGCGGTAGCCGGGCTGCCGGACTTTGCGCGGCGTCTCAACGCGCTCTTCGCGTCGACTCCTGATCCCGAGACGGGAAAACCGTTCACCAACGTGACGGTGGCTGAGGCGCTCAACAGCCGAGGAGTAGGCGTCACTCACGCGTACTTGGGTCAGTTGCGGAATGGAAGAAAGAACGAACCCAGCGCAAGCCTTGTCGGCGGCTTGGCGCAGTTCTTCAACGTCTCGGCGGACTACTTCTTCGGCAGACTCATTCAAGTCGAGAGCAAGGAACTGGGTCGCAGGTTGCAGTTCCTCTCAGCCCGGCCGGGTACCGAGCTCGATATCGACGCTCTGAGCGCTGTCGTCGCCGCCCGTGGGGAGTCATTTGATAGTGGAATCTGGAAGAGTCTGCGCAACGGCGACGCGCCGACGAGAATACGCCAAGACATTCTGGAAGCCATCGCCGACTACTTCGACGTGCCCCACGAATACCTCACGGCACCCGAGCGCGACGATCGCGTAGACCTCATCGAAGCGCAGATCGAGCTGATCGACGCACTGGCAGCCACGGGCAGCGCCAGCCTGTCACTGCGCTCGGTTGGACAACCGACTCCTCACACTCTGCGAGCCATCGCCGCAGCCCTCAAAGCAACCCGCGACGGTCTCACCGATGAAAAACCACACGCCTGAGTGGTCAGGACAGCACATGGGCTTGTCGATCTGAGATTGGCCAGACGATGCGTTATCTCCCGCGCTGGCACGAATGGCCACTCCTGTATCGCAGCACAGCTCCGTCGCGTCAAGATGAGCTTGCCCCGGCGGAGCAAGCCGAAGGTGACGACAGCCCACGGCCACTGGACGGGCCGACCATTGAGCGCATCATCAGAGATCTCCGTCTCGAACACGGTGTCGATTGGGACGACCTGGCCTGCCGGGTAGCGGCCAAGTCTGGCAGGCCCATCCGCATCCAAGCGCTGGGAGACGAGAACTGGACAAACACCACAGGCGCGCTGAGCAGAATGCCCGACATGGACCTGATCCTGGTCCGTTACACCGACTCGCCCCTCTATCGCACCCACAGCATCCTGCACGAATTCGGCCACATCCTCCTCAAACACCCGGCCTGCCCCGCAGGCTGCAACCAGCACCGAGTGCAAGGCGAAGAGCAAGCCGCCGAACTTCTCGCATACCGGCTCGCCCACGCACTGTATCGTCCCCGCGATTACGACGACCAACGAGCATTGGGGTGAGTAACGTGGCCGAACTCCTTGAGCAAATCGCCACGCTTCTGCTGTGCGCCCTGGTGCTGCTCCGAATCCCGACCGCCATTCGCGATCCTCGAGCACGCACCTTCTGGTTCGCAACCCTGTTCGGCGCCATCGGCCTACTCTGTCGCGGAGCCTTGATCCCGGCGACCGCCATGGACGGGGTCCTTGGCGGCCACAACTGGCTGAATCTTCTCCAGAACCTTGCGGCCACCGCAGCATTCTGGCTCGGCGCACGCACCATCATGACACTGGTCAAGGGACGGGTCCCTCGCACCTACTTCCTCGGACTCATCACGGCATCCGCTGCAATCACAGTATCGTTCGCCTTCATTCACAAGGGCGACCAGACCGACGGACGCACATTCATCGTCACCCACATTGACCAGTTCGCGATGTTCGCATATGTCGTGATCTACATGAGCTGTGTCGGTGCTCTCGCTGCCGCACTTCTGTTTGGGATCAGACATCGAAGCAGCAAGTTCTACATCCCCTTCCGCCTCGGGGCCATCTTGGTTATCGTAGCGTGCGCGGACGAGATCGTCTTTGCCGTCGCCGCACATTGGCACATGCTCCCGCTGCGCATTTGTGAGTTCATCGACTGGCTGTTTGAGCCATTGTTCTACCCCGGCTTGATACTCCTCACCGTCGCATCCTTCCTCTTCGTTGCGGTACGCAGCTGGCAGCGTCGCCGCGCCCGCCACCTGATATCGACGCTTGACCCCCGCGCGCTGCGTCGAGGAGGAGACCATGACGGCGATTTGGCAATGCTGTATCAAGTTGTGGTGCACCTGAGAGACCAACAAATGGACACCACAGGTCCGACGACCACGGCGTTGGGGAAAGCGGAGTCGGTGCTTTCTCACTACCTCCTGCTTCAGGTCCCCAACTTCCGACGACCCGTCATCTACAGGCCACGATGATCGTTTCCATCGTCATTGCAGTACTCGCGCTCGGGACCCTCTGCGTCCTCTACCTCCACGCATCCGCTGCGAAAGTCGTGCGTGCGCGCCAAGCCGACCCGATTGAAGTTCGCTGGGGCGACGGCCAAGCCATCTTGCCCGCAAGCCAACTGACTTGCGCGACGGGCAGCTATGGCATGTGGGTTGAAGGCCCGCAGACAACCGGGCATCTCCTTCTGGGCGACATCATCAATCATGACGGGGAGTCCCAAACAGTTTCGCGTCAGGTGTTGGAGCGGAAACGGCTTCCGGAGCGTGGCAACGCTACTGGGCGTTTTACGGGTCAGATCTATGTCGGTCCTGACGTCATCGCCCTCGGCCGTTATTCAGAGGTCGCCGTTCCCACCCCAGGCGGTCTCTGCCCCGCATGGATCATCAATCCCGGCACCGGAACGTCGGGAACGTGGGCGATACACATCCACGGCATCGGTACGACCAGACTGACCGCGCTACGCTCGGTACCCGTGGCCTACCACCTCGGAATGACCTCGATGATCCCCTCATTTCGAGGAGACGGTGACGGGCCTACGGTCCCGGGCGGATCTTCCAGCCTCGGCGTTACCGAATGGCACGATGTTGAGGCGGCGATCGAAGTTGCCGTTAGAAACGAAGCACGGAACATCGTGTTGTTCGCGTGGTCCATGGGCGCAACAATCGCCTTCGAACTAGCCGCGCACAGCACTCACCGCACGATGATCCGCGGAATCGTCGCCATAGCCCCGGTCACCGACTGGCGCGGAGTAATCCGCTCCGGCGCAAAGCGCGCCGGAATGCCAGCTCTCCTCGGCACCTTGACAGCCTGGGGGTTGGATCGGGCGTTCATTCAGCGCACCTTGCGGATTGGGCCTCGGATCAACCTTGAGGTTCTGCGGCACGATGCTGACGAAACTGCCGAGCGTATGCCAATATTAATTATTCACTCGCGGCGAGATCCACGCGTTCCCTGCGATGGGTCGAGGCGATTCGCGCAAGAGCATCCCGCGCTCGTCCGGCTGGAGGTATTTGACAGCGTCGGGCACGCCTGGGAATATAACGCCTCACCAGACCGATTCACGAACGTGATCTCAGAGTGGTTCGCAGACCACCAGACCCCCTCCTGACAATTCGATTGCCGAGCGGTGCAGTACTGGCGGCACAGCCTCAAGCAACCATTCGAACGGCCAAAAGCGGGGCCCGATTTCGATTGCCCTTACTTCGTGTGACGGACCACCCGGCCAGACGGAGCGCACCGAGCACCCGCGACAGCGGCCTGTCCCTCAGAGCAACCGCAGGCCGAGAGTCGAGCAAGCTCCGCAACTGGGCCACGCAGATGTGCCAAGACGAATCTCAACAGGTACCTCCCGGGCGGCAGGCGTTACCGGATCACCCCGGATTTTCGAGATAGAGAACACCGAGGTCGCTTCATCGGCTACTTTCCCAGTAACTGCTCGGCCGGTGCTGGCATCCAGCGCATCGCTCGCCGCATCCAGATCCACCTTCGAGCAGATCTCAAGCGGCGCCGACCGTCCGCGACCTCGGAATCTCCCGCGCCACCTTCTGCCGCCGCTCACAAGCCCTCGACAACTGACGACCAGATGACGCTGCGAAACCGTCACCTCGCGGGTGCGGTCCTCCCCAGCTGGCTCGTGCGTTTTTAACACCCGGGCTTAATGTCAGGCGGGCTATGTGCGACACTCTCGACCTCGTCAACCTGTAGACCCCAGTGGACACCCAGACGCGTCCGCAGCAGGTCCCCCTGAGGGCTGATTGTGGCTCGGGTTGGGCAGGTTCTCAGGATTTCCTTGTTGACCCTGACATGGCTGTGGCGTGTTCGATGACCGAGCAGTAGCAGGCGTCTCGTTCGGGGAGCTGGTCGGCCTGCGCATTGAGTGACACTAGCTCGGCTCGTAGAGCTACCAACTCCGCGATGCGCAGGTCTAGGTCGCCTACTTGGTGGTTCAGCACCTTGAGCACATAGGTACAAGGCCGCTCTCCCCGTTCCCGGAAGGCCAGGATCTCGGCGATCTCGGCCAGGGCGAAGCCGAAGCGCTGGGCGGTCTTGACGAAGATCAGGCGGTCCACGTCTTTGGGGGCGTAGTCCCGGTAGCCGGACGGGGTGCGCTCAGGGCCGGGCAGGAGCCCAATGTCCTCGTAGTAGCGGATGGTCTTGGGATTGATCCCGACTGCGTCAGCTGCCTCGCCGATCCTCACGTCGTCGCCTCGATGCCGCTGGCCTCCTCTGATTCGGGGTTGTGGTGTCTGCCGACACTGCGCACGGTATCGAAGAGCAGGGCGGGACGCCTCCACAGTGAGTTGGCGAAGATGGCGGTCACGCTCACCGCCATGGCCGCCATGGCCCACACCGGGTACAGCAATCCAGTGGCTGCCAGGGGGATGCCGAGTCCGTTGAAGGCGAACGCGAGAGCCACATTCTGGCGGGTTTTGCGATAGGAGGCGGCGGAAATATCGCGGGCGGCGAGGATCGACGTGAGCCGGTTAGACATGATGATGATGTCTGCGGATTCCATGGCGATGTCGGTGCCACCGCCCATGGCCACCCCGACGTTGGCTTGCATCAAAGCCGGCGCGTCGTTGATCCCGTCTCCCACCATGGCCACGCTCCCATGACGCTGGAGGTCCCGGATGATATCGGCCTTGGCGCCCGGCAGGACGCCGGCGTGCACGACCTGGATGCCGACTCGGGCCGCCACCCTGGCTGCTGCTCTCGGGTCATCGCCAGTGACCAGAACCGGGACCAGGCCGGCACGGCACATTCCGGCGACCGTCTCGGCGGCGTCGGAGCGGATCTCGTCGCCGAGGGCCAAAGCGCCGAGCAGGACACCGCCGGCTCCGACGACGACCACAGTATGCCCGGAGTTTTCCAGAGCCTTCATGGTCTCGGCCAGCGCACCAGCAGGCATGCCGTGGGCTTCGAGCAAGGACGGTCGTCCGACCACCACCCGACGGTCGCCGATGCTGGCGGTCACGCCTTGGCCGGTAACCGACTCGAAGTCATCGACGGCAGGGACGGGGAGCCGCCTGTCCAAGGCGGCGTCGACGATGGCTCGGGCCAGGGGATGCTCGGAGGACACCTCGGCCGCGGCCGCCAAAGTAAGCACTTCGTCCTCACCGACCCGACCAGCGGTGAGGACCCCGCGAAGGCCGGGGCGGCCCTCGGTGAGCGTACCGGTCTTGTCCAACGCGATAGTTCCTACCCGGCGGAATGCCTGGAACGCCTCACCAGTGCGCATGATGATGCCCTGATCGGCTGCCTCTCCCGCGCCTCGGACGATCGATAGCGGCGCGGCGATACCCACCGCACACGGATAGCCCATCACCAGTACCGACAGGGCCGCGAACACGGCCCGCTGCACATCCGGCGTCCCGGTGATGGCCCAGCTGCTGGCCAGCCAACCCACGAGCGAAAGCACCGAGATCGACAGCACCACCGGGGTGTAGACCCGCAGAATCCGGTCCACGAGATGCAAGATCCCAGGCTTGAGCGCCCGGGCGTCCTCCACCGAGCGCACCACCTGAGCCAGGAACGACTCATCACCGACCGCGGACACCTCCACCACCAAAGTCCCCGTCGTGTTGATCGACCCGCCGATAACCGCGTCACCGATGACCTTGGTCACCCGGACCGACTCACCGGTGACCAAGGACTGATCCAATGCGGATCTGCCGTCGACGACGACCCCGTCGATAGGCACCCGCTCACCGGGGCGGACCCGGACCCTATCACCCAGGACCACCTCGGAAAGGGAAACCTCCGACTCGACCCTGCCCCGGATCACTCGGGCCGTGTCGGGCTGAAGATCCATCAAGGCCTTGACCGCCTGGGAGCTGCGGGTCTTGACCAATAGCGAGAGCCACTCGGAGAAAATGTGGTAATTGACCACCAGCACCGCAACCGCGAAGAACGCAGCCGTCGGGAACCCGTGATACCGGGCGACCAAACCGAGTACGCCGCCAGCCAAGCCGGCAAACGCACCAGCTTCCAGCATCACATGCTGATTCAAAATGCCCCGCCGCAACGACTGAGCGGCCATCGACAAGACGTGCCCGCCGAGACCGAACACCACGACAACCGCCAGCACCCCCACCACAGAGGGGATCGCCCCGGTCGCGGCGCCAGCGGCGTTGAGCGCCAAGGCCCCCGCCCCAACCGCGGCCACGACCACCGTACCTCCTAACGCCAAGCCCTTGCCCTGGCCCTGCAGCACCAGATAGGCGGCGGCCAGCAGGAACGCCCCGACCACCACAGGGATGACGTAGGCGACCGGGTTGGCCAGGTTCACGATCAACGCGATCGCGGCCAGGCTCGCGCCGATGGCACCGTAGAGGCGGCGGCCCTCTTTGACCAGGGCAGCTTCCTCCTCCTCGAACGGTCGAATCTTGCGGGGATCCCAGATGGTGTAGCCAATATCCTTGAGGATGGCGACCAGCGCCTCGGGGCGCACCCGTGCCGGGTCGTACTCGACCAGGGCCTGCTCGTGGGTCAAGCTAACCGCCACGTTCTCCACACCGTCTTGGCGGCCCAACGCCCGCTCGATGGTCCCGGTGCACAACGAGCAGTGCAGCCCACCGATCTTGGCCCGGAACCTCGCCCCACCGTCAGACAGCTCCTCAGCCCAGTACCCACCGGCGAGGCTGGCTTCTGGTTCTTTCGCCGTGGCGATGCGGGTCATAACTTTACCTGGAATCCAGCGGCGGTGATAGTGGCGCGAACCGCAGCCTCCGAGCCGCCCTGGTCGAGAACTACTCGGACCTGATTGGCGTCGTGATCGGCGAAGACCCGACGCACACCGGCCACCTTGCCAAGCGAGACCTCGATTCGCCTCTCACAGGCCCCGCAGTCCATGCCAGTGACACCTAAAACGAACTCATCCATGGTTTCCACCTCGTTTGTTGCCGATCTAGAGTCAACCTAAGCCTTCCAGCCACTGGAAGGTCAAGGCTCCTTTCGTGACGATGCGGCCGGCCCGTCCAACCTCTTGTGTGTCAGAACGTGAGGTGGTCGAGGGCGGCCAGGTAGGCCTCGTTGTAGGTGGGGAATTGCGCCACCTGATCGAGCAGCCTGTCGATGGGGATCTGTTCGCGGATGGCGAGGGAGGCTTGGTGGATCCATTCGCCGGCCAAGGGTGAGACGGCCCACGCGCCGATCAGGATTTTGCGGTCTGCATCGGCGAGTAGTCCGAGGCTTCCTCGAGGGTTCTCTTCGTAGGTCCATGGGCGAGCGACTGCATTGGCCAGGTCCAGTCCCGTTGTCACGGCGTGCAGTCCTTGTTGGTCGGCTTGAGCCTGGGTGATGCCGACGGCGGCGATTTCCGGGTTGGCGAACACGACCCGGGGGATACCGTCGTAGGAGGCTTCACGGGTACCGCCGAGGATACTATCGGCGGCGATGCGTCCTTGATACATTGCGACGTGCGTGAAGGGCATGATCCCGGTGACGTCTCCGATCGCCCACACGTTCTGGGCGGCGCGGCAGTGTTCGTCTACCCGCACTTGTCCACGCTCACCCAGCTTCACTCCGGCTCGTTCGAAGCCGAGATTCTGAGTGCGGGGAGTGCGACCGGTTGCGAAGATGACAGCCTCAGCGGTGATCTCACTGCCGTCGTCGAGTTCGATCACACTTTGTTCACCGGCGCGGTGTGCCTTGCGGGCAGTTACGCCGAGCCGGATCTCGATTCCGGCCTCGGCCAGGTAGGTATAGGCCAGATCCCCGACCCGAGGTTCTTCCCGGCCCAGGAGTCGATCACCGCGGTGGATCAGTGTGACCTTCACCCCGAAACGGGCCATGAACGTGCTGGTCTCGATCCCAACGGCGCTCCCGCCAATGATCACCGCGCTTTTCGGTAGCGCCGTGGCCGTGAAGGTTTCCCGGTTCGTCCAGGCGGTGATCTGATCCAGGCCCTCGAGCTCGGGGATGACCGCTTCGGAACCGGTGGCGATAATGATCTGGTCCGCAGTGATTTCCTGGTCCCCGGCTTGAATACTGCCGGGGCCGGTGATCCGGCCGGCCTCTTTGATCACCAGGGCGCCGCGGTGTGCGTAGTCATCGATCTGTGCCGAATCATCCAAGTGTCGGATCATATAATCGCGGTACTTACTAGCCTCCGGCCAGTCCAGTTCCGCCCCCGACACACCTGCCGCGCGCCGTACCTCGGTGCGTGCCTCGGGCGGGCGCAGCAGTGTCTTGGACGGGATGCACGCCCAGTAGGCGCATTCCCCACCTATCAGCTCCCGCTCAACGACCGCGACCCTCTTCCCGGCTTTCAGCAACTGGCCGGCAGCGACCTCACCGCCCGGTCCCATGCCCAAAATAGCAACATCAACATGCTCGCTCATCGCGGCCTCACTTCCATCAGTGGTTCGTGCAGGTGGTCCAATTCAGCAGCAGCAGCTATCTGTCCCCAGATCGAGCGGGCTCGGTTGCTCCCCCGGAGTCCTTTTGAGGAGATTCTCGGCCACGGTGGCGCCAAGCTGGTAGGCCTCGGTAACGGGGAGGATGGTACCGCCGGGGTGGGCGGCCAGCCATGGTTGTGCGGCTTCGGGTGAGGCGAAGAAGTGGACCTGGTTGCAGAACGCGGAGCGGATCGTACTCATGTCGTCCGGGTTGACTAACGAGACGACCGCGCTGACTGGCTCGACAGCCGTGACCCCACTCGTATTGACGGTGACCCGTACGGGGACGCCGCAGGCCTGGCAGGCGGACTCGATGCGCGCCGAAGCACCCAGAATGGCGGGGAAGATCAGCGTGTCCAGGGCGCACCAGGTGTAAAGCGGTATTCCGCCAATCTCGATGTGATGCGGGGTGGGATTCAGAGTCAGGCCTTGGCCGATGATCCGTCCGTCATCGTCGTATTCGGTATCCGGAACGTTGGCCAGTGCGCGGGTGAGTTCGGGCACCGTCTTACCGGTCGCCGCCGCCAGGGCGCCGACCTCGACCGGTTGACCCAGTGCGAGGAGCCGCAGCAGCGGTACCCAGATGTCGGTATTCAGCCCGGTGGCCGGTGAGGTGAGACGCTCGGCGAGGTTCAGCGTGTTTGACATGGTGATACGTTCCGTTCTATTCGTAGGTTGGCGCGGTTATGCGGCGCAGCAGGAGAGTTTGGAGACGTCGGTGTTGAAGGATTGGGCGGCGATTTTGATGCCCTCGGCCATGGTCAGGTATGGGCTCCACATGTGGGCAACCTGGTCGACGGTCATGCCGGCTTCCATGATGTAGACGCCGGCCGCGGCGATTTCTCCGGCGTCTTTGGCAACGGCGGTGATGCCGAGAATGCGCCCGGTCGTGTGGTCGGCGACGATCTTGATGAAGCCGCGCGTGTCCCGGTTCACCAGCGCACGGGGTACGTACTCTAGTGGCACGACCCCGCACTGGCAGCGGATGCCCGTCCCGTTGGCTTCCTTGTCCGTCATCCCCACAGCGGCCAGGGCGGGGCTGGTGAAGGTGACGCGCGGGAGATGGGAGTAGTCAACGTCGCGGTCGGCATTGTTGAACGCGTTCTCCACGACGAGGGCGCCGTGGTTGGCCGCAACGTAGACGAACTCGCGGTGCCCGGTCACGTCCCCGGCAGCCCAGATCCTCGGATTCGAGCTGGTGAGCATGCTGGTGACCACAATCTCTCCCTTCTCCCCGGTTTCGACGCCGACCGCGGTCAGGTTCAAGCCGTCGGTGACCGGGCGTCGGCCTGTAGCTACAAGGAGTTTGCTCGCACGGAATTCCTGCTGCCCGCCATCCACGGTTGCGGTCGCGATGACCTCTCCGCTGGACTTGTCGGTGTGCACCGCGGTCACGGCGGCCCGGCGGACGACGCGGATGCCCTCGTCGGCGAAGACTCCGGCTAGCGCCCGGGATGCTTCCGGCTCTTCCGCCGAGGCCAGTCTGGAGCGCACCAGCATGGTCACCCTCGAGCCCAACCGGGCGAACAGTTGCGCCTGTTCCAGAGCGACAAACCCGCCACCGAGAACCAGTAGGGATTCCGGAACCTCATCGAGTTCCATCGCGGAGGTCGAGGTCAGATAGTCCGCCTCGGCCAATCCGTCGATCGGGGGAACCCATGGGGTCGAGCCGGTCGCAACCAGATAGTGGGTGGCGCGTATCGTTTCCACGTTTCCGTCGGTGCTAGTGATCTCTAACGTGGGATCGTCGGCGGTTCCGGAGAATACGGCGTTGCCGTGCCGCAGCTCCCACCCGTAATCGGCGATCAAGTCAACGTATTTCCCGGCTCGCATTGTTTCCACGAGCTGGCGTTTGCCGTCGATCAACTCCGGCATGTCCACCGGCCCGGCGGAGGCCACGATGCCGGGGAACCGGCCGGAATCCAGGGCAACATGGCGTGCGTCAGCGGCCGCCAACAGGGCTTTCGAGGGCACGCAACCGGTGTTCACGCAGGTGCCACCAATCGTGCCACGCTCAACCATCACGACCTTCTTACCGAGGCTGGTGGCCCGAATCGCGGCGGCGAACGCGCCACCGCCGGAGCCGATAATGGCGAGGTCGAACACGGGTGCTGACAGATCGGACATGAAACCTCCACAGAAGGGCTGAAATATGGGAACCAGTTGGGCACAACGCCCGTCGCTGATCCTGCTATGTATCACTTTGCACCTTGCCCTATAGTGGAATGTCAAGAGCGGAATTGCGTGAGAACGGATCGGAAGGTGCATTATGCGCATCGGTGAAGCAGCAGAGGCCACAGGAATGACGACGAAGACCCTCCGGTTCTACGAAGACCGAGGACTCTTGCCATCGGCCCGGCGGGCACCCAATGGCTACCGCGACTACGGCAACGAAACGATAGCCCGGCTGGATTTCATCCACCGGGGCCGGAACGCCGGGCTCACCCTGGCCCAGATCGGTGGCATTCTGCGGGTCCGCGACGCAGGCGAAACCCCCTGCACCCACGTGGTGGAATTACTGGGCCGACAAGTGGCGGACCTGGACCGGCAGATCGCTGAACTGGTGGCACTGCGATCGACTATTGCCGAATATCACGACACGGTCGCCGCGGCCGATCCCGTCGCCTGTGACCCCGAACGCATCTGCAGCTACCTCTAACTCACCGATCCGATAGCCGAGGGCGTCAGCGACAGCAATCAGTAGTGAAGCACCACTGTTGGGCCGGCCGCACTCAGGATTCCAGCAGCACTAGCCCCAACCGACAGTAATCAGCGCGACCCAGCATCGAAAGCACCACCGTAACGACGGTGGCCAACACCGGCTTCTAGTTGCCATGCTCTTCTTTCCGGCTTGGTCGTGACATTCCACCATGGTGGAGGGTGAAGACTGAGATTCGTTGTTCGGATTAGAAAGCGGAGGACGAACTTCTCATGGAAACCACCGTCGATACCCGTTGGTCGGCATCGATGCTTGAGGTCATGTCGTGACCGTCGCACCGCACCCGAGTTGGCAAACTGCCCGAGAAGCCTGCCAGGTCGTCGTTTACCGTCCGCACCTAGCGCAGACCGTGCCAATCGCGCTCATTGTTGGTGTTGTCCTGTTCGCCATCAATCAGCTCGACGTGGTCCTGGCCGGACACGCTACCCTCACGACCTGGGTCAAGGTTGCCGTGACATTCTTGGTACCCTTCGTCGTGGCCAACGTCGGAGTGCTCGTCGCTTGCCACCGGCTCGTTACAAACAAACGCCAACCAGTTAGTCCTGCGGTGGAGGAGAGTCGGTAGGCGTCAACAGGACAGTCACTGTCCGGGTGGTCAGTCCTGCGCCCTCTGCACCCATGTGGTGAAATTACTCGCCCGGCAGATCCCGAACTCGTACTCAGAGCAACTGTCGCAGGATGGCGCGACGCCGTTGCCGCGTCTGATCCAGGTAGTCGTAACCCCGAACGCATCCGCAGTTCCTTCCGATGCGGGCAGGCGAAGATTTTGCTCAGGGCCGCCGGTGTCGTGGGTTCAGGGCAGGGACGCAGCAATCGTCCTCGCCGGCCGGCCGGCGGGATTCGTCGGTTACCTCTGCCCGGTGGGACATGGTCCAGCGCAGTACCGCGGCGGTGAGGATTGCCACCACCAGCGCACCGGTCACGATAAGCACCAACAGTTGGTTGCCGCCCACCCAGCTCGACAGGGGCCCGCGATCCCGGACAAGACTGCCGTTCCAGCTGTGCCGCCGAAAAGTTGGGGCAGCCAATACACGAGCAGATACCCGCCGGAAAGCGCTAAGACGGCGCCGGTGATCCGGCTCATGTGAGGCATCAAACGGCGCAAGGATCCACTGATCACTGTGCTAGCGAAGGCGGTCACCACCGAAAGAGCGATTAGAAGGATGCTAGAGCCTGCCGCGTAGGCGGCGAACACTACTAGCACGGTTCCCCATCCGGTGCCGGTGAGGGCTTGGGTGACTACCGCCAAGAGCAGGGCCAGGCCGCATTATGCCGACGCCAGTGCGTAACCGACCCCGAATGCGAACATCCCGCCCGCTTTACTGTTCTGCCCCACCGAACTCAGAGGCGTCATCCCGAGCGAAATTCGGAGGCCGATCAGCATCCGAAGACCTAGCAGAACAAACACCGCGCCCAGCACCGCGGCCAGCCACGGGATCGCTCCGATCAGCGAGCGCATCCCGACAGCTAACAGCAGACCGAACACCGTAAACGTTCCAGTGAACCCCACTGTGATGGCCACACCCGACTCCAATCCGCCGACCAGCCGCCCCCAGTTTCCACGCGTGCCGGCTGCGGTCGCCGATCCAGTGCCGTAGGCAAGAAAAGCGGGTAGGACAGCGAAACCACATGGGTTGAGCGGGGCAAGCATTCCGGCCCCGAACGCCAGAACCAGAAGCACGCTCATCAAGCACTCGCCTTGGCCACCGCATCCCGGATCTGCCCCGCACTCGGCTCCACACCACGGAACACCACCTCGCCGGACCCGTCCAGCACAATTGCGGTGCCCAAATCCTGCACACCATATGCGTCAATCAGGCGTGCGTTGGGATCAAGCGCATACGCCATCGAGGTCGCATGGTATTGGGCAAGGAACGCTTCGACCTCAGGTCCTGTCTCGTCAAGTGACACATCCACGGCCACATAATCGACCTTCTGTGCGGTACTGCTTTGAACATCGGCCAGCACCTTGGCCGTCGGCCCGCACGAGGAACAACCGGCCGCGAAGAAATACACCACCGTCGGTTTCGACCCCGGCAGCGTCACCTTCGCACCGGCCACCGTCTGAGCAGTGAACGGAACCGCAACCGACGCAGCGGCCGACGAGACGGCCCCGGCCGGGGTTTGAGCTGTCTGGGGTGCGGCACACCGGTAAAGCCGAGGCCAACGCTAACCAGTACGCCGGCAACGACCAGCTACGAGGCGCGGAGTCGCATCTCTCGTGACATCCGTTGACTCAAAGAGACTGCCGTCACCGCTGTTCGGCCTTCGCATGGTCAGAGATGCCTTGGTCCGCGGCGGTCTTCCGCGGCGCACAGCAAGCATCGAGTTGCCGACCCCGTTGTGTCCTGCGACGCAGGAAAACCACTAACAGCCCTACCACCGCAGCAATCGCCACGGCGATAACCCACGGGTTACCCATGACTGAACCGACGGCGCCCAGAACCCCTGCAGCACCAGCCCCGATCAGCAGTGGGGCGCCGCAGCAAACCACCGGAAGAAGCAGAATACCGATGGTGCCCAACACCGTCGTCCCACCGCCGCGTTTCGAACCTGTCATCATCGCCGTTCCTTCCCAAGCACGGGACTATGGCCCCACCACTCGAAGCAGTAGCGGGGTGAGAACTACTCTCGCCAACAGTCTCATCCTTGCCCTATAGGAGAATGTCAAGCTGATCTTTCAAGCGCAGCCTCGTCGGCCAAGTCAAGTGCCGCAGCTCGCGCGTAGACACTCAACAGTGTATGAGTTCGCATGAAAGAACCTGCGCATAAATGCAGATAAGCAGGTTTGTGGTCAGGAGCCACACAGCCAGTTCGTGGAGCTCGCTGTCGAAGTCTTCTCCATGCTGGCCGACGCGACCCGGGTCCGGCTGATATTAGCCATGCGAGATGGGGAGCCGTCAGTGAATCATCTGGCCGACATCGTCGATACGGGCCCCGCCGCGGTCTCGCAGCATTTGGAGAAACTGCGTCTGGCGCGGATCGTCCAAGTCGACGGGACGGGCCCCGAGTGTATTACCAGTTGGAGAACGGCACGCCTCCAAGCTGGTGACCGATGCGATCTTCCAGGCAAGAGCATTCCCTCGGCGGCACCCCCACCGCCACACGGCGCAGATAGAAGCAGCATGAACACACCCACCCCGGACGACGACCTGCTCACTTCGACGAGCCCCTCCATACGCACGACCGCGACCGCGACCACGGTAAGGGCGGACATTCGCACCCGACTGGAATCCGCGGGTTCTTCTACCGTCTGTTCGTCCCACGCAGTCATGATGTCGCCGACTCGATCGATGACGCGTCGGAGGCCAGCAGCGCCGGTATTCGGGCCTGAAGATCAGTCTCTTCGTCCTGCTGGGTACGATGATTTTGCAGTTCGTCATCGGCGCGATTTGCTCCTTGGGTTCCCGCTTGCGGACCCGATCATCGGCCTCCCGATGGCGGCATCAATCCTGGCCCTGCTCCCGGGAACCGTTCGCAGCATCGGACACAGACTCATGAATGCATCGACTTCGACCTCGTAGATCGCGCTGAAACGGTGTTGAGCAACACTCCGGGGGGTAATTTCGGTCCCCCGATTGCAGTTGCGCTGGGTTGGACACCGAGTCCAGGCAGCCGTCAGCATCCAGGTCGCCGACAAGTCGCTGTCGGTTGCGGAGTCCATCGCGCATGAAGTCCAGCACCGACTCGGCCACACCCTGCCGAACCTCGACGACATCGTCATCAGCACCAGCCCCGTCCCTGGCAGCAGCGCGGCCACGCACACTCACGACCATTCGTGATGCTCGCCCGATGAGCACGCCCGAAGAGAGCTAGCGTCGACGTGGGATCATTCTGGAGCGGATTACCCTCGTGTGGAACGTGGTCGGAGTGGCGGTACTCGCGGTTACTGCCTACCTGGCCGCGTCGGTCGCGCTCGTCGGGTTCGGCCTGGACAGCCTGATCGAGATCGCCGCGTGCATCGTCGTACTCTGGAAACTCTCCGGCAGCGGCCACGCACGGCAACGATTCGCGCTCCGGCTTATCGGGGCTGTTTTTGTCGCCATGGTCGTCTACTTGCTGATCCAGTCCGGTCTCGCGCTGATTCTCTATCATCACGCCAAGGCGAGCACGGCTAGCGTGACCTGGACGGCAGTCACCGCTGCTGCGACGTTCGCACTCGTTGCCGCCAAGATTCGCACAGGAAGGGCGCTCGGAAACCCGGTCCTGAAGACCGAAGGTCGTGTCACCTTCATCGACGGGCTCCTTGCAGTAGCAGTCCTTCTCGGCCTTCCGTTGAACGGGCTGTTCGGCTGGTGGTGGGCCGGCCCCGTCGCGGGGTTTGTGATCGTCTTCTACGCGATCCGCGAGGCCAACACGATCTTCACCGAATTGAAAACCGCCACCAGCTGATGTGGTGGCAGATCCTCTTGAGACTACTGGGATGGGCAACATGCAAACAACCGGATAAGGCGAAGATAGGTGAGTTGTTGCGCCCGGTGCCCGACGTCATCCGTCTGCTGCGCTGCCTCGTAGCAGATCCCACCGTTCCCCGCGGCGTCCGCATCTGGCTGGTCGTCCTATTGGTCTATTTGCTCTCACCAGTCGATCTGATTCCTGACTTCATCCCCGTGCTCGGCTACGCCGACGATGCGATCATCGTCGTGATCGTGCGCCGTTTCGCCACCCGCGACGCAGAAGCGGATGCGTGCGAAAAACACTGGCCTGGAACCCCAAAAGGCTTCCAGGCGCTCCGTACCCTTGCCGGACTCAACCAGCCCACTCAATAGTCACCAGTGCCTATCCGACACAGGTTGTGCAACGAAGGGCCGGATCGGCTCGGATTGTCCATCCCACTAACGGCGACAGCGCGCTAATCCTGTTTCGCTTGAGGGAGGGCAGTATGCCAGTCCCGCGCCAATGGCGTGCCATCATCATCGAATTGCGCACGTGCATTCATCCCGCTCCAGCGTTCGTATCGCAGCCCTACCGAGGACCGTTGCGCTTTCGATGTGAGTCGGTCCTTGCATGGACCCGAGCTCAGGGGTCTTGGGTGTCTTCCGATTTATCGGAGGGGTGCATACCGGCGATGCTTGCCCTTGCCACTCGTCGGCGTTTGTGGATTCCGTATTCGCGCCAGGTGAGGTAGACGAAGAAGATGTCGAACGCGGTGAGGAAGGTGAGCCCCCAGGAGAACGCCACAATGATTTGGTAGCCCTGGTAGAGGATGAAGGCCAGCAGGAAGGCGATCATCCACGGGTATGCCGACAAGCGGCCTTTGAGGAGGGCCCCGACTAGCACGACCTTCACGAGTCCGTGCAGGAGCAGGTAGATCGCCCCGAACACCGTCGCGGACAGACTCAGACTGCCGGTGAGGTGCAGGAGGGTGTTTGCGATGAGATCGTGCGGGTCTTCGGACAGTTCATGCTGGGTCAGGGCCTGGGCGATCGCGCCGATCTGGGCGGGCGAGACGATCAACAGCAGGATGCCGCCGATAAGTTCGAGGATGCCGTCCAGGCCCTTCAGGATCAGGCTGACGAAGAATGCCTTGTCCAGAAGGGTCAGCTGCGGCTGCGTTGCGCCCATCGCATCCCCTTTCGAGTAACCCATGTTACAGTCTGTGCTGTGACGAAGAGTGTTCGATGGGTGTTAGTGCTGGTGCAGTTGCCGTCCGAACCGTCTCGGCACCGAGTGGCGGTGTGGCGAGAGTTGCGGAAGGCGGGAGCGGTGCCGGTGTCTCCGGGGACTTGGGCGTTGCCCTCCGGTCCGGCGTTCCAGCCGGGCCTGGACCGGGCCGCCGAGTTGTGCGGCAAGGGTGGCGGCACGTTCGCGGTCATCGACGCGTCTCCGCGGGATGAGGCGTCGACCGCGCTGATCCGTGACGCGTTCGTGGCGGCACGGGTTGATGAGTGGGCCGAGTTCGAGGCTGATTGCGGCAAGTTTGAGGCAGAGATCGCCCGTGAGATCGCGAAGGCGAAGTTCACCTTCGGGGAATTGGAAGAGGAAGAGCAGAGCCTGGACCGGTTGCGGCGCTGGTTCCGGGACTTGAAGAAGCGCGACGTGCTCGCACTGCCGGAAGCCGTGGCCGCGGAGGAACACCTTCGAACCTGTGAGAGCGTACTCGAGGGGTACGCCGAGCAGGTATATCAGGTCATGCGGGCCAGCACCCCGGCAATCGACACCCCGCCCGAATCTACCGGAACAGACGCCACCCCATGAGCTCTGTCGATTGGTCCAATATGGTGTGTCGGCAAACCCTTTTATTGGCGGAATGGCCGGGCTGCTGCCGGCGGCCAGTACCACGCCGCGGCGGGCGATGGATCTCTCATCGGCAACCTCGACCGGGCTTGGGCCGACCACTTGGGCGTGTCCGCGCACCAATCGGCCGCCTGTGTCGGTGAACCGGTCCACAGCCACCTGGTCGTTCCAGTTGTCGGTGGCTTCGTTGCGGATCCGATCCGCTACCGGCCCCAGCCCGGGGTGAAGCTCAAACGGCAGGCTATGCCAGGGATACTCGGGCATCGGCGAGGAGATTCGCAGCGCGAATTATCATCTTGCTGGGGATGCACGCCCAATACGGGCGTTCGCCTCCGACAAGTTCGACTTCCACCCCGAGATCATCCGGGCCTGCGGTGGTGAGTTCCGCGGCGACTTGCTCGCCTCCGACTTCCAGGCCGATCACGACGACATCTGTTTCAGTTTCTATGATTCCTTCCTAATGCCTCCGGGACCCAAGGCGCCAGAAGCACGTCAAGGTCCGTGTCAGCATTGTGGTTGGCGCGGTTGGTGGACGTGATTGCGGCAAAATGGACGAACAGTCCGACCGGATCTACCTCGGCTCAGCGGCTAGGGATCCGCGATCCCCGGCTGCTTCCGTTACGCGCGCTGGGTTCTTTTCCTCTGTTTCTGTGACTGGATTATTGCCTCATCAGATGTTCTAGCGCGCCCGTTTCGTCAGCCGCGAGAAGAATCCGCCACGTCGGATTTCAGTTGCTGGATCACCGTCGTGCACGGTGACGACTTGGACGCCTTTCCAGAATGCGACATGATCGCGGATCTCAGCGGCGGCCGGGCTCGGGTGCGGGTAGTACCAGGCGGCATCCCGATTCGTTTTGCCATCAACGGTGACCGTGTAATAGTTCGCGGTCCCTTTCCACGGACAAACCGAGGTGAGTCGGCTGTTCTGGAGGTATTCCTGGTTTACCGATGCGGACGGGAAGTACTGGTTTCCTTCGACCTCGACCGTCTGATCAGATTCGGCGAGGACAACACCATGCCAAATTGCCCGGTACATGATTGTCTTCCTTTCGTTGGGGTTGTGGCCGCGTCTTCAGGCGGGTCGCTTTGAGAGGAACCGTACGGCAATGTGGTCGGTACGGGATGGCTGCCGAGGCCAGCGTAGGGTGCTTCGGACATCGTCTACTTCAATTCGGTGGATATCGATCCGGTGGCGGAAGTTGATTTGTGACAACCGTATGGCTGGGACGGTGTGGAGTTCTGTGACCTGCAACCCATAACGCGTCGTGCTGGACGCGGCTGTTGCGTTTGTCACCGCGATGACGGCCCGGTCACGTTATCCCCCTGGCGATCGCGCCGAGCCCGGTGGGGTCGAGGATGGTGATGCGCCCGCGGGCCTGTTTGATCAGGTTTTGTGTGGCGAAGTCGACCATGACTTTGCTGGTGGCTTCCCGGGTCGCCCCAAGCAGGCCGGCGAGTTGTTCATGGGTGAGGTGGATGACCGGATCGTGGCCAAATCGTGCCGCCGGTGCCGTGCGGGCGAGTTTGACGAGAGTGCTGGCGGCGCGGGCGGGAAGGGGTCGCAGGGCGAGGTCGGTGAGGCGTTCTTCGAGACGGGCGATTTCGTCGCCGAGGAGCCGGGCGACGCGGGTGGCGATGCGCGGATCGGCCAGGAAATATCGTTCGACGTCGGCCGCGTTAAGCCGGCAAATTGTGGATTCTTCGATCGCTTCGGCGTAGTTGTCATACATGCGCTGGCCCAGTTGCAGCATCTCACCGAACACGGCGCCGGCTTCCAGGATGGCCATGGTCAATGCTTTGCCGTCTTCGGTGACGCGGAAGATGCGAACCCGCCCCGACTTCAGGATGAAGAGCGCGCTCACGGGCTGGGATTGGCTGAACACGAGTTCCCCGGCCCGGTAGTGGGTGGCGGGGATCATCAGGTTCATGGCGTCGATCTCGTCGGCGCTCAGGTCGGCTAAAAGGTCGACCTCGCGGAGGCATCTGAATGGGTCGCCTGGTGTGGGCTGCAGGGGGGTTTCCTCCCGTTTCTCGGGTGACCACGCCGGCCGGGGGCCAGACAGGGCCGCAGTGATCTCGCTGCTGCAGCTTTCCACCACACGCGCGAGCGTAACAGTGCCGTTGCTTTCAGGATAGGGCCTGGGTACTTGAACGTCCGGTGGCATCCGCACTTCACCTCCACTTCGTGTGCTCGGCCGATAGTGATTGAACGTTACGGCGCAATCCGGTCACGTTTCAGCAATCTGCGACACAGAAGCCGCGGAAGGAATCCGGCACGATAAGACTGTTGTCCTGGGGCAGATAGTGCGGAGACCGGCATGATCACATTTCCGGCCGAGGTAGATGCCGAAGTTCGGTGCTGACCGTACGGGCTCATGGTTGCTGCACACCATCGGGGGTCTCACATAGGAAAGGAAGACGCATGACTCGTATCTCCAGTCACACTGTTGCCGACGCACCGGAGAAGTCGCGGGAGATCGCGGCGAAGTTCGAAAAGCGGATGGGCAGGCTGATGAACATCCACGGCGGCATGGCGGATTCGCCAGCCGTCATCGCGGCGTATGACGGAATCCAGATGGCTATCGGCCGGCTCGGGACCTTCGACGTACGAACCAGGGAGGCGATCGCGTTAGCGGTTGGTAACGAGGACGGCTGCGACTATTGCCAGGCGGCCCACACGGTGTCGGCGAAACGCGCCGGCCTGAGCGAGGAAGAAACGATCGCTATCCGAGCCGACCGGATCGATTTCGACGCGCGTCTGGCCACGGTCGCGGCCGTCGCCCGTGAGGCAGCCCGCAATACCGGGTCAGTTTCCGAAGCGACCTGGCAGGCGGCGCTGACCGCGGGTTGGAGCGAGGCGGATCTTAGCGAGGCCTTCGTTCACATCGCCGCGAATCTCTTCACCAATTATTTCAACCACTATGCCGGCACCGAACTCGACGTCCCGCCGGCGCCGGCTCTCCCGGAAAACTGACAAAGGGGTGATCATGCGGTCAAACGTATCGGTTCAGATCCGCCGGAGTCCCCTCGCCGTGATGGCCGCGTTGGAGTTGCAGACGCGTCCGGTGCGTCCGGATACCCGGGTCGCATTGGAGCGACGCTGGGCTGAGCTGCCTGAGCACGTGAAGACGCCTAACCAACTTCTCGGCCGGTGCGCGCTCGGCTGCGAAGGCACGCACGGGGTGTTCCCCAAATGCAATCTGACGTGTTCTCCCTGCTACCACTCGGCAGATGCGAACAAAGTTCGCATCGATGGGGCACACACCCTGACCGAAGTTGCCGCACAGATGGCATTCCTGAAACAGATTCGCGGACCCCGTGCGCACGCACAACTGATCGGCGGCGAGGTCAGCCTGCTGCCTCCCGAAGATCATGCCGCGGCGCTGCTGGCGATGCGAGCGCAGGGACGCGAGCCGATGTCGATGACACACGGCGACTTCGACTACCGGTACCTGCTCGACGTGGTGCTCGGCCCGGATGGGCTGCCCCGGTTTGACAAGGTCTCGTTCGCGGGCCATTTCGATTCCCTCATGCGAGGCCGCAAAGGTGCCGTGCGTCCGCACAGTGAGGCGGAGTTGAATCCGTTCCGGCAAGCGTTCGCGGGCATGTTCGTCGACCTGAAACGCGATCATGGGGTGAGTTCCTATGTTGCACACAGCATGACCGTCACACCGTCAAACCTCGGCCAGGTCGGACAAGTCACCCGTGATGTGCTGGAGATGCGCTACGACATGATGTCGTTTCAACCAGCGGCATTCATCGGCGATGACCGACGATGGAAGGAAAACTTCGACGAGGTCACCATCGACGGCGTGTGGGAGCGCATCGAGGAAGGTGCCGGACAGAAGCTGCCGTGGCAAGCGACCCAGTTCGGCGACCCGCGCTGCAACCGGTCAACGGTCGGATTGCGTGTGGACGGAACCTTCGCTGTCCTGCTCGACCCAGGCGATGCGAAAGACTTGGCCGCCCGCGACCGGTTCCTGAACCATTTCGGCGGCATGATCTTCGGCGACGTGCCCAAGATAATCCTCGCTGTCAAGGTTGCTCGCGCGCTGGCCGGCCATCCTGGGGACATCGCGCCCCTCCTAGGCCTAGCGCGGCGGGTGATCCGTCGCGCTGGCGGACCCCGCCGGCTTGTCCGCGCACTGAAAGCCGGACGGGTCGGCTTCAAGACGTTTGTGGTGCACAACTTCATGGACGCGGCCGTCGTGGCGCCGGCCTGGGAGCTGATGAAGCAGGGAGTGGTCAGCGACGACCCGGCGCTGAAGGAGACCCAGGAACGGCTGGGATCGTGCATGTACGCCATGAGCCACCCCGAGACGGGCGAACTTATTCCAGCCTGTGTGCAGCACTCCGTGCTCGACCCGGTGGAGAATGTGGGGCTTCGACGTATCCTCCCGCTGACCCCCGCGACAACAGCTATCCGCACCCGCCCGGTCGGACTCACCCCGATCCGTCGCACCGGCAGCCACCAATGAGACGCGGTGCAGTGAGCCACAGTGCCAAAGCGAGTCGCCGCCGAGCTTTGACGACGGCCGCCATCGTGACGACGGCGGTCTTGGGGCTTGCCGCATGCTCTGCCCCCGGCCCTTCAACGAGCTCCTTCACCTCGTGGAGTCAGGTACAGTCCGCCGCCAAAGGCGAAACCGTCAACCTATGGATGTATGGCGGCGACCAGCAGGGCAACAGTTACATCGACAACTACTTGATCCCCGCCGCGGCCAAAGACGGCGTAACCCTGAAACGGGTACCTGTAACCGACACCAAAGATGCGCTGAACCGCATCCTGTCCGAGAAACAGGCCAGCGTCACCCACGGTTCCGTCGATCTGGTGTGGGTCAACGGCAGCAACTTCGGCACCGGCAAACAGGCCGACGCCTGGAAATGCAACTGGACCGGCCTGCTTCCCAATATGAAGTACACAGATGCCCACGACCCCCTACTGAAAAATGACTTCGGGACCCCCGTGGGTGGGTGTGAGGCGCCGTGGCACAAGGCCCAGTTCTCGCTCGCCTACAATGCCGCCGTTGTCAAGGATCCGCCGCACTCGTTCGCGGGGCTTGCCCGGTGGATCACCGCGCATCCCGGGCGATTCACCTACCCGGCCCCGCCGGACTTCACCGGCTCCGTATTCGTGCGCGAAATGTTGTACAGCACCTCGGGTGGTTACCGTAATGTTCCGCTCCAGTTCAGTCAGAAGGCCTATGACACGCTCACCCCGGCGCTGTATGAGGAACTGAACTCACTGAAGTCGTCACTGTGGAAGAACGGGACCACCTACCCCAAGGATTCCGACGCTCTCAACCAGTTGTATGCGGACAAACAGGTCGACTTCACCATGACCTACGGGCCCGCAACGCTAACCGACCTGGTGGCGAAGGGCACGTACCCGCCAGACACCAAGGTGGCAACTTTCGATGAAGGCACGGTCGGCAACGCCAGCTTCCTGGCAATCCCCTCCACCTCTGGTGCGAGCGCCGCAGCGATGGTCGTCGCCAATCTCGCCCTATCGCCCGCGCAGCAGGCGATCAGCGCGGACCCGAAGATCTGGGGCCAGTTCACCGTCCTCGACCTGAGCAAGCTGTCGGCAAATGATCGGGCCAAGTTCCAGAAACTCCCCGCCTCACCGGTTGTCCCGAGGTACGACACGCTGTCGAAGAACGCGAACCCAGAGCTTTCCGCCGGCTGGGTTCCCGCGATCGACGACGGTTGGCGCAAGAACGTGTTGTCCCCACAATGACCGAAGCGGCCCTGGTAAGGCACGGCGGGCCCCGGAAACGTAACCGTGCTCATGCGGCCCTGCTCGTTCTTCCGGCGGTCGTCGTCGTCGGCTTCGTCGTCGTGGGGAGCCTGGGGGTGCTGGTAGCGCAAAGCGCCGGATTGTTGCCGTTCGCCGGTGAACCTCGGCTGTCTGCGGACGCCTACTTCGCGAATTCCGCGGAGCTTCCCTCGGCGATTGGAATATCTCTGGCGGTGTCGGCCGCGGGAACCTTTTTCGCGGTCGTCTTCGGGTTCACGGCGGCTGTTGTCATCCTCCAGGGTCGCTGGTGCGGACGGCTGGTGGAGTGGGCCAGCGCCCTGACCATCCCGGTTCCGCATCTGGTCGGTGCCGCCACGATGGGGCTGCTGCTCAGTGACGGAGGATTCTTAGCCCGTCTCTTCCATGTTCCGGGCACACAGTGGCCTGCCTTCGTCGGCGGACCCTGGTGGAGCGCGACGATCCTCGAGTATGGATGGAAGGAATCCGCGTTCGTCGCACTCATCGTTGTGGGGACCCTCGCCGGCAGGGTGAACCATTATGACGAGACGGCCGCGCTACTGGGCGCCGGCCGCGGCCCCCGTCTGCGCCATGTCCTTCTGCCGTTGGCAACGCCGGCGCTGGCTGTTTCAGCCGTCATCGTCTTCGTGTACACGCTCGGTTCGTATGAGGTGGCATGGCTGCTGGGTCGTGCCTACCCCGAACCGCTGCCGGTTATGGCCGTGCGATTGTACAACTCGGTCACACTCACCTCTCGTCCGGAGGCGGCCGCGATCGCGGTTATCACCGTGATCCTGTCGGCTGCCGCCGCGGTGATCGCGTTCGCCCTGCTGAAGAGGATGCGATTGTGGCGATAACTCTTCCTTCCCAGCGCGAGCGTGACACGCGCCCATCGCTACGGCTTTCCGGCCCTGGCCTCATTCGCCCGCGCGGATTCGGCCGGGTGGGAAGAGTCGCCCTCTCCGTTGGTCTGGGCTGCTGGTTCTTGCTTCCGCTTGTTCCCCTCGTGCTGTGGGCTTTTGCCGACCGTTGGTCGTTTCCGGATATTCTGCCGACACGGTGGGGCGGCACCGGTGTCATGGCGGCGATCGGCCAGGGTGCGGGACCGGCGTTCCTAACCTCTCTGGGCTTAGGTTGTGCCGTAGCGCTTGTCGCCACCCCGCTCGGGGCGATGGCTGCGCATGCGATCGCCGTGCACCGGATCCGCGGTGCCGGCTGGCTGACCGTTCTCCTGTTCGCTCCCATCGCGTTGCCCGCGTTCGCCGTCGCGTTAGGTCTCAACGTGATCCTGCTCCAGCTGCACACGCCAAGCGTCGTGGGCGTCGTTGTGGTCCTGGTGGTTTATGCCCTCCCTTATACGACGTTCACCATGCGTGCCGCCTATAGCGCCTATGACGCGGGCTTTGAGGACGAGGCACGGTTGTTAGGAGCCTCAAGAAGGCAGGTCGTTGGGCGCATCCACCTCCCGTTGATCGCGCCGGCATTGGCGCGTGCCGCCTTCCTTGGTTTCCTGGTGGGCTGGAGTGATTATCTCGTGACTCTCTTGATCGGCGGCGGCCAACTGGTGAGCGTTCCCATCCTGGTGGCGTCCTCCGCCGCGGGAACCGGCAACACCTCCGTGACCGCTGTCCTGTCTGCGGCGGCAATCCTGCCGCCGCTGGTGCTCCTGGCTGTTCTGGAGCCCCGGGGGCGCCATCGAGCCGCGGGAGCATCATGAGTTCCGAAGTCTGTTTGGAGGGGATCTCCAAATCGTTTGCACGGGGCAGAGCTCCGGCCGTGGACAACGTGTCGCTGCGCGTCGAGGGCGGCCAGTGTATTGCCGTGCTGGGTCCATCCGGGTCGGGTAAGAGCACCCTTCTCCGACTGGTATCCGGCCTGGAAGAACCCGACAGCGGACGTGTCACGGTGGCTGGACAGGATGTGACGCATGTGGTCCCCGAGAAGCGGGGAATGGCCATGGTGTCGCAGCGGCCGCTCATATTCCCGCATCTGAATGTCATTGACAATATTTCATTCGCTGCGGTGGTTCGCGGGGCGCGGCGGCGTGCGGCGCGTGCGGATGCGGCCCAGTTCCTGCACATGGTGCAGCTCGACGACTTCGCCGGCCGATCCGCCCATGAGCTTTCCGGTGGCCAGGCACAACGGGTGGCGCTGGCTCGAGCGTTGGCTGCGCGTCCCGCTGTCCTACTTCTTGACGAGCCGTTCAGTGCTCTCGATGTGGAATTGCGGCAGGAAATGCACACCCTGCTGCGCGATGTGCGCAAACTCGTGAAGTCGACCGTGCTCTTGGTCACCCACGATCGAGACGAAGCCGCGTCACTGGCCGACACGATCGCCCTGGTCAGCCGCGGCCAGCTCGTGCAACACGGCACCGTCGAAGAGTTGTATCGACGCCCCGCCTCGCTGGAGGCGAGCCGCCTCATGGGCGGTAAGAACGAAATCCGCGGCACGATCGTGGCAGGGGTTCACTACTCTGCCTGGGGTGCGTTCCCGGTTCCGGGCGACACACCGGGCGCGGACGGCAATGGCACCATCGTTGTGCGTCAGGAGAGCGTCGAGATCATCACGGACGGGACCGGGGGCACCGAAGCCACCGTCAGTGACGTGCATCCGGTGGGGGCTCGGCAGCTGGTGACAGTCCAGATTGCACAGGCCACTCTGCACGCAGAGACGACAGCATTTCGTGGCGTCCGTTCAGGGGACAGAGTCGGGGTGCGGATCCCACCCGATGAGATCGCCGTGGTCGATCGGGCGGAATCCCCATTGGGCGAGCAGTCCGCACTGGAGGTCCAGAATGCATGAACGGGTTCGGCGATGGTCCGGCCGAGCTGTGCTCTGGCGGCTTGTCGTACTGATCGTGTTTGTGATTGCGGCGACCCTGATCGGGGTGTTCGTGCCGCTGCCTGCAGTGAACACTCTTCGTTCCGCCGTCACCTCCGCAGGCCTGCTGGGGGTGATCGGCTTCGTACTCGGCTACGCGCTCACGACACTCGCACCCGTCCCGAAGGCTGTTCTGAGTGTCCTCGCCGGACTGATCTGGGGGTTCTGGGTCGGCGCGATCACGGTCTACATCGGTGCCCTCCTGGGCGCTGCTTGCGCGTTCTTTCTCGGCCGGTGGTTGGGCCGGGAAGCAATCGAGCGATTCACCGGGACCCGGGTGGCGCGTGTCGACGACCTGTTGCGCCGCCGTGGCTTCCTCGCCGTGCTCGGGGCGCGGCTGGTACCGGTGATCCCGTTCACCGCCATCAACTACGTCGCGGGCCTGACCGCCGTCCGCCGTCGCGACTACGCCCTGGGTACTGCCGTGGGCATCATCCCCGGCGACATGGCCTATGTGGCAATCGGTGCCTACGGTTTGCAGCTCGGCTGGGAATTCTGGGTCGCCGTCGGTGGCCTGGGGGCGCTGACGATCGGTGGAGCGCTCGTCGGCATCCGCGCCCGACGGCGCTCCGAAACGGCCACCATCAAGGAAACGAGGGATGACCATGTTTGACGCCACACTGCGTCGCCGCCTGGATCGCCCGCTGACCTCAATGGCAAAGGCGCTTGACCGACGCTGGATCACCCCGAACCGGCTGACGATGCTCGGACTTGCGGCAGGTATTGCCAGCGCCATATCCGCAGGCTTCCAGCTCTGGCTGATCGGGGTGATCCTCTGGCTTGTTTCGCGCCTGGCCGATGGGCTCGATGGTGCACTCGCCCGAGTCCGCCGAAAGCAGGGACGGCTCCCGGAATCGGGCGCCGGCGGCTTTCTGGACATCACCGCGGATTTCGTCGTTTACGGCGCGACCGTCTTCGGGGTCGGCATCGGAACAGGCGTGGAGTTCGACTCCCCGTGGTGGCCCTTCTTCGCCGTCCTCTTGGCTTACTACGTTAACGGGGGCGCGTTCCTCGCGTTCTCGTCTATCGCGGAAAAGACCGGCAGAACCATCGATGACGGGCGATCGCTTTCGTTCTTTGGCCGGGTCGCGGAGGCAACCGAGACCATCGTCATCCACACCGTATGGTTGCTCCTACCGTCGGTTGCCTGGATGATCGCGATCGTCTGGGCGATTTTCGTCGGCCTCAGTGCGACCCAGAGAATTATTGCCGGGTATCGGGCACTGACCTGAGACGGCGGACGGTCACCTCATCCGAATACGGCGGATAACCGCCAACACGCGTGTCACGCGGCGGAGGAGCCCGCCACTCAGGTGTTCCCGCACGATGGACACACCGACGTTCCACACCGCATCATTGAACGTCGGATACGGGTGCGTGGTGCTGGCGATCTGGCCGGCGGTAAGCCGGTTCTTGACGGCAAGGGTCACCTCGGCGAGGGACTCGCCGGCACGAGGGCCCACGATCGTTCCTCCGAGCAGGACTCCCTTCCGGTCGGTGACGATCTGGGTGAACCCCGTGGTCGCCGCCTCGGTGATCGCCCGATCGAGGCGGCGGTGATCGATGGTCACGACCCGGTGCTTGGACGCGACGGTATCGGCGGCTTGCAGGCCGACGGCGGCGACCTCGGGCTGGGTGAACGTCACTCGAGGAACAGTACGTCGGTCGATCTTCCGCTTCAGTCCAAGGATGGCGTTGGATGCCGCAATGCTGCCGTTCACACCGGCCGTGTGCGTGAACTGGGGGAGTGCGGTCACATCTCCGGCCGCCCAGATCCGCGTATTGGTCGTGCGCAAATTGTCGTCGACAACCACCGTGCCGCGGCCATCGACGCTGACCCCGGCGCTGTCCAGTGCCAGGGAGCTCGTGTCCGCCACCCTGCCCACGGCCACGAGAACACGGTCGAAATCCACATCCGTGCCATCATCCAGTATGAGGGACCCGGCGTGTCCGTCCGTCGTTTCCACCCGCCGGACGGTGCGTCCTCTTCGCACATCGACTCCGTCCGCGACCAGCGCGGCAGAAACTATCGCCTCCGCCTGCGCCGATTCTTTCGGAATGAGCCGCGGACCCCGTTGGACGAGCGTCACGTGTGACCCGAGGCGAGCCAGCGCCTGGCCCAACTCGCACCCGATGGCGCCACCGCCGACGACCACGAGTCGGTTCGGTTGTTCGGCGAGATCCCAGACGCTCTCGCTGGTCAGCGCGGCGAGCGTGTCCGCGCCGTCAGCATTGAGACCGCGCGGACGGCTCCCGGTCGCGATCATCGCCTGTCGGAATCGAATCGTCCGGCCGTCGACGATCAGGTTGCGCCGGTCGAGGAAACGGGCAGACCCTCGCAGGAAGGCGACACCATCGTGTTCGAGGGACTCGGCGGAGTCGGCGGGCGCGATCGTGTGCATCGCGGTGTGCAGATGGCTCATCACCGCACCGAAATCGACCGTGGCACCTTCAACGTGCACGCCCAACGATTGTGAGCCGACGGCGGTAGATGTGGCGTAGGCGGCGGCGATCAGCGACTTCGAAGGCACGCATCCCGTCCACAAACAATCTCCGCCGAGACGATCCGGTTCGATGAGCAGAACTCGTGCCCCGAAGCTTGCCGCGGTGCGGCTGGCTACTAGCCCCGCGGTACCTCCACCGATAACCACGAAGTCCCACGGCTGCGCGAATAGCTTCGAATCGTAGATAGCGTCGCCCATATGGTTGAGCGTAGGCGAATGCATAACGGGCCGTCTGTGAAGGAGAACACCGTGCGGGGACCGGAATGGTACACATATACGGCTGGGGCCCGCTTCTATGACACCCTTTCGGGGGAGCGCTTGATATATCGGGCCGGTCGTGTGGCCGGCATCCGTCTTCTGCAACCACGGCCCGGCGGTGTTGTGTTGGACCTGGGCTGTGGCACCGGGCTCAATTTTCCCCTGCTCGCCGCCGCGGTGGGACCATCCGGGCTTGTGATTGGTTTGGACCGAAGCCCCGAAATGCTCACGGTTGCCCGGCGCCGCGTCACCCGCGACAGGCTGCACATGGTGCGCCTGCTCGAAGCCGACGCGGCATCGTTCGATACCCACACGGTCAACGCACTTATCCGACAGACGGGTCGGGAACCAGGAGTGGATGCGGTGCTCGCGACGTATTCCATGAGCGTGTTCTCTAACTGGCGCGCCGCCTGGCAGGCCAGCCTCGCCGTGCTGAAGCACCCCGGCAGGGCTGCGATTGTCGACATGCAGTCCACAACCGGGCGCGCAATCATTCTCAGTCCGCTGGCGCATCTTGCCTGCCTGCTGGGCGGTTCCGATATCCAAGCGCACCCCTGGGTCGCCGTAGGGGTGGGCTGCACGGATGTCGTTGTGGAGACCCTGCGTGGCGGTCACATTGTTGCGGCGGCGGGAACGTGTCCTTAATTCGCCGACCGGAGCGAGTCGGCGAGCTCGGTGATCGACCGCGCGACGAGGTCGGGCGCGGTGAAATAGCTCGGATACGGTTCATCGTCGCGATTGATCCATGCGGTGCGCATCCCCGCACGGTGGGCACCGTGGATATCCCACGGATGCACGGCGACCAGCAGCACTTCTTCAGGCGTCAACCCAGAAGCGGAGAGCGCAACATCGTATGCCGATCTCGCCGGTTTCCACAGCGCTGCGCCCTCCACGGAGAGCAGCTGTGTGAATTCGTCCCGGATGTCGGCGTCGGAAAGTAATTTCTCGGCAATATCAGTAGAACCGTTAGACAGGGTCATCAGGCGCAGACCGTCGCGAGTAAGTGCATGAACGCCCTCGACGACATCCGGGTGCGGTGAGAGATTGCGCATCCGTTCGAGGATCGAGGAGGTCGCCTGATCGACGGGGCTGTTCGGCCGAACGGATGCCAGCACCGCCACCAAATGGGTTCTGGCGATTTCGGCGAATGGAAGGCTTTCGCCCACTGCCACGAGCTCGAACCCATCACGCAGGACTCCGGTAAACCAGGTCTTGGCCAATGTGGCCGGTGCGCCGACGGCTTCGAATGCGTCCGCTATCGCGGAGATGTTCGACAGCGTCCCGTTGACGTCGAAAACGACGGTAGTAACACCAGCTCTGTTGAGATCGCTCATCGATCCAGTCTGTCACCCCGTTGAGGTGTGACCGCAGGGAACCGTGTTCACTGGTCGTGGTCACTCTGTCACTACCGCATGTGTGGCCTGCATCGCAGATGCGCATTACACATCGCCGTAGGCTGGCCGGTAACGTGTCCGGTGCGAGAGGAGAATCTGACGTGTGGTGCGATATTGTGCCCTTCACTCCGGTGAGGATCGAGACCCGCCCCCGTCGGGATGGACCTGTGCTATGGCTCGTGCGTGCTGTGGCCCGGCGATGGAATTGAAGGCTGTGGATCGAGCGGCAACGGCGACTCGTGATCCGGTGCCCTCGGCGCGGCTGTGGGAAGGCGCGACCGTAGCGGCGATCATTGCCATCGGCTGGCTGGTGCTCGCAGTGAACCACCCCACCACGACCTACCATTTCACACCACTGGTTATTGTCATCGCACCAGTTGCCCTGATGCGCATGCGTGTTGACCGATCGTTGCCGTGGCGCTGCGTGATGTCAGGGACGGGAATCGGCGTCGCCTTCGCGCTGGTGGCCAGCGCGATTCTGTTTGCTTCTGGCTCGTTGCGCGGGCCTGGCCTGGTGGGGAGTATCGGCCCGGTGGCCGAGGTTTTCATCGCGATCGGGCTGGGCATTGTGACCGCCATTGGCCCCACGGTTGTCCGGTGCGTTCATGTCAAAAAATGAGGTGCCCGGGCGTGGACCACATGCGCCCGATCGAGGCCCAACCACGCCGGCAGCCGATGCAAAGGAGACGCGCGATAGCGTGATCGTTGCTCTGTCCTGGAATCCGGACAGTCGCCAAGCAACCGACGACCTTCTTCGGGGGCTTGCCGCCGAGGGCTGGGGTATGAGGGCGTGGCTGCATTTTCTCGACCGGAGCACCCGTCGATCTCTTCGACAAGCGCTGCAGCACAAGAGAGCCTTCGCCGAAACCACTGCACTGCATGTGGTGCTCGGTGCCGTTGCTGATCCGCGACGCCGCGGTTGGGTTGCGGTGAGCTGGATTATGGCAATCACCCATCTCGGTTTGCTCGAAGAGCGCACCTCGATCGGACTGCCGAACACACTCACCCTCATCCGCGCCAACCTGCCCGCCTTGGAAAGTCGGCTGCGAGTCGGGGTACCCGTTCTCGCCCTGGTCACGGACTTGCTCGATGGCAAAATATCGCGCGCCACCGCAACCGTGACCCGATTCGGGCAACAAGCGGACTTTCTGGCCGATACCGCCGTTTGGGTCTGGTTCACCCTTCGCCACGAGACCAGCCGGTGGCTGCGTGCCGCCACCTTCACCACCTGGCTGGGTACAGTCGCGGCGGTGACCGTGGTCAGCTTCGCCGGTGGCAAAATGAAAGACATTCCGCGATCACGCTGGGTTCGCCCGGCGGGCGCACTGGAAGTTCTGATCGGGGTTCGGGTCGTGTACAAGCTGATTCACCCAGCCAAGCGCTGAGCCCTCACGCGCAGGGTCCCCGAGAGCGCGATGGAGCTTTCCGATGGATAACGGCGAGACTGCCACGTGAGGGGACCGCGACTGTGCCCAGAAGTCTCGCCGTTTCGACGCGGGGTCTTGCTGGTGAGAGCGTAACGGCGCCGATCAGTTGGCTGAGAATGACCTCCATCTGCAACACGGCCAGCTCTGCTCCCAAGCAATAGCGTCGGGCACCACCGAACGGGATCCAGTTCCGTACGGGTTCGACAGTGTTGAGGAAGCGACACGGTTGCAACGCTTCTGAGGAGGAAGTGCTCTCAGCATTGCCAGGAGCCAGCAAGGGCGCGACTACCGTGAGTATTCCCGCGGGAATGCGGTAATCTGCGAATTCCATCAGCTGAATCAGTTGCCTGACTGCATCCACGACCGGCGGTCGCCACCGCAGAACCTCACGAATGAATGCGGTCAGGAAGCGGGACTCAAGCTCGTGCAGTGATTCGGCCAGACACCTCGCAGTCGCCGGCTCGCGAGCCGGTCGCTCCAGCGCCCAGCCCAGTGCCGCTGCAGCGGTTCATAGCCTGCCACCAGGACGGCAAGCAGTTCATCATTCATCCACGTCTCATCCGTGCGGATTCCGCCGGCTCGCCCCTGACCTCGTGGTGCTGTGGCCCGGGGGCGCGCCCGAATACCACGTTGGCAGCACAAGCAGGCATTCCCATCGGCACCTCCGGCGGGATCGCCGTAGATCAATGGTTGCGCACCGGGATCGAGGGCGTATGGGCGGCGGGTGACTGCGCGGAAAAGTTCCACAGGGTCTCTCGACGCCCGGTGGTCATCGCGCTGGGCACGCACGCGAACAAAGAAGGGCACACCGCTGGAATCAACATCGGTGGCGGCTACTCTAACTTTCTCGGGGTGATCGGTACAGCCGTCACGAAGATCCGCGAGGTGGAGATCGGGCGCACTGGTCTCGGTGAGGTCGAGGCGCGCACGGCTGAGTTCGACCCGCTCGTTGTCTCGGTCGATTCCACCGCCCGCGCCGGCTACCACCCCGGCGCGAAGCCGATCCGCACCAAACTCATCGCCGAACGCGGCACCGGCAGGCTGCTCGGCGGACGGATCGTCGGCGAAGAAGGCTCCGCGAAACGCATCGATGTACTCGCCATGGCGGTCTGGAACCAGATCACGGTTCAAGAGCCGATCAACGTCGACGTGTCCTATGCGCCGCCCTTCTCCCCGTTGTGGGATCCAGTGCTGATCGCCGCCCCGTAAGGTCTGGCAGCGTGTGGAAGCAGACCGGCACATCACCGCCGGCTGGCGATATTCAACAATTCCTTGTTGAGTGTCCGAGGTCACAGAACTGCACGACGCGGCAGCCTAGATTTCAACCGTGTGGCTTCCCGGTCGGGGAAAGCCGCCCGGCCACATCCTGCCCCAGCGCGGCTGGATTGGTTTCGCCCATCTCGCTACCCGCTGAAATAACCGGGCACCCCGTACACGAGAAAGAAGGCTGGAGAAACATGCCACGAATGCGTGGGCGGGCCTTCTACCGACACCGTGCTGAGGTAAACATTGGTTCGCATCACCATCCAGGTCTGAACCAATGATTGAGTTCTGCTCGGTGACCAAGCAGTTCCCGGATGGCACGATCGCTGTGAACGACGTGAGCCTGGTGATTCCGTCGCATAAAACAACTGTGCTAGTCGGTTCCTCTGGCAGTGGGAAAACAACTGTGCTCAGGATGATCAACCGGATGATCGATGCGAGCAAAGGGTCGATCAAGATCGACGGGGAGGACGTCTCTTCACTGGAACCGGTCAACCTGCGGCGCAGTATCGGTTACGTCATGCAGAACTCAGGCCTGCTGCCGCATCGGAAGGTAATTGACAACATCGCGACGGTGCCGGTGCTGCGCGGTGTCAAGAAGAAGCTGGCACGTGGGCGGGCGCTTGAATTGATGGACACGGTCGGTCTTGAGCGCGCTTTGGCCGGACGATATCCGCGTGAGTTGTCGGGCGGACAGCAGCAGCGTGTGGGAGTGGCCAGAGGGCTGGCTGCCGATCCCAGTATTCTCCTGATGGACGAGCCTTTCGGCGCTGTTGACCCGATCGTCCGCGGCGAGCTGCAGTCGGAGTTGATTCGGCTTCAACGTGAGCTAGGCAAGACGATCGTGTTTGTCACCCATGACATCGATGAGGCTTTCGTGCTGGGCGACCGGATGGTGATCTTGCGTCCTGGCGGTGTCATCGCCCAAATCGGTACCCCGACGGAGATCCTGTCAAGCCCCGCTGATGCGTTCGTGGCAAGTTTCATCGGAGCCGATCACGGCGAACGTTCCTTGTATCTTGACACCACGAGTCCCGCGCCCATTGTCCTCGACAGTGACGGCAGGCCGGCCGGAGTGCTGAGGGCGGGGCCGAACCAGCCCCTGATTGCAGAGGCGCTGCCCCGTCCGGGCGGCGGTGCTCCGGCGCAGGGTGATACCGGGTCGTGACGTGGCTGTGGGCAAACTTCGGCCTGATCTGGCAGCTCACGCTTGACCACGTCGCATTGAGCGTGCCACCGATCATCGCGGGGTTTGTGCTGGCACTGCCGATCGGCTGGCTTGCCAATCGCTATCGGGCCTTGCGCGGCCTGCTGCTTTCGATCGGGGGAGTGCTCTATGCGATCCCCTCGTTACCGCTGTTCGTGATGATGCCTGCGATTCTTGGCACCCGCATTCTGGATTCGATCAATGTTGTGGTCGCCTTGAGTGTTTACGCGTTGGCGTTGATGGTCCGCGTGGCCTCGGATGCTCTGGCCGCCGTTCATGCGGATGTGCTCGCTTCATCGACCGCGGTCGGTTATTCGGCCTGGTCACGGTTCTGGCGGGTGGAGTTGCCACTGGCCGGTCCGGTGCTGTTGGCAGGGTTGAGGGTCGTCTCGGTCAGCACGGTCAGCTTGGTCAGTGTCGGGGCCATCGTCGGAGTCAACAGTGTCGGCTTCCTGTTCCTGGACGGTTTGCAACGTGATTTTCCCGAAGAGATCCTGATCGGCATCATCGCATCCCTGCTGATCGCTTTCGCCTTGGACATCGCGTTGGTCTTCATCGGGCGGGTGCTGATGCCCTGGTTGCCTGCCACACGCACAGCACAGCGGAGTCGCGGTCTTACTCCGGCGGCGACGGTGGCGCAGCCGTGAATCAGCTGCTTGCCGCGTTTGCGTGGATTTTCGATCCCGCGCACCTGATCGGACCAGATGCGATCCAGGTCCGCGTCGGCGAACATATCGAATACACCGTGCTGACACTGCTGATTGCCGTTGTGATCGCCCTTCCGGTCGGCTTCGTGATCGGACACACCGGTCGCGGGCGCACCCTCGGGGTGCAACTGCCGGCCGTGTTACGCGCCCTGCCGACCCTGGGGCTGGTGATCCTGCTTGCCTTGATGGTGGGACTGGGTCTGCTTGCCCCACTGATCGCGATGGTCATCCTTGCAATCCCACCGATCCTTGCCGGCGGCTATGGCGGACTGGAGTCCGTCGACCGTGAAACGATCGACGCCGCGCGCGCGGTCGGCATGTCGGAATGGCAGGTGCTTTGGAAGGTGGAAGTCCCGCTGGGCCTGCCGTTGATCATCGGTGGGTTGCGGTCGGCGACACTTCAGACGATCGCGACGTGGACGGTCGCGGCAATCCTGCCGCTGGGTGGGCTCGGCCGCTACATTTTCGACGCCTTGCCCGTGCAGCAATACCCCAAGATGCTGGCCGGGTCCATCCTCGTCATCGCACTGGCCCTGGCCGCGGACGGGATGCTCGCACTCCTGCAGAGGCTGCTGAACCCGCCCGGTGTGCCGACAGGCAGGCCCGCTCGTGCCAGAGAACAGGCAAAGGCGCCTCGCGTTCACCCCATCCCGGCAGCGCCCGGCGACATCCCACCCTCACACAACGAAAGGTAGACCACACCATGCTGACACGAAACCGAGGCCTCCTCGCCGCCGCAATGATTGCCGCCGGCGCCCTGGCGCTGACCGGGTGCACCTCCAGCAATCCGCTTGGAAGCGCCCTCAACAGCGATGGCGCGGGATCGGCCAGCACCGGCACGATCACCATCGGCTCCGCCGCGTTCCCGGAGGATGAAATCCTCGCCGAAGTGTATGCGCAGGCGCTGGAGAACAACGGAATCACGGTCAAACGCAGCTTCAACATCGGACAACGGGAGGTGTACCTGTCCGCCCTGAAGGATGGCTCCATCGACCTAATCCCGGAGTACTCGGGCAATCTATTGCAGTACTACGACAAAACGGCCACCGCGGCATCCAGCACGGCCGTGTATACGGAGCTGAAGCAGAAAATACCATCCGGCTTCGAAATACTCAAACCATCACGCGCGCAGGACAAAGACTCCTATAACGTGACACAACAGTTCTCGCAGAAGTACCATGTCACCAGCCTGGCCGACCTGAAGAATGTGCCCATCCCCCTGAAGCTGGCCTCGAACCCGGAGAACGCGGAACGACCGGGCGGCATCCACGGACTTAAGCGCCTGTATGGCGTGACCGTGGCACTGGTGCCGATCAGCGACAGTGGCGGCCCCCTGACGGTCAAGGCGCTTCTCGATGGCACCGTCCAGATGGCTGACGTCTTCACGACCTCACCGGCAATCAAGTCCGACCATCTCGTCACTCTCACGGACCCTAAGAATATGGTGCTGGCGCAGAACGTGCTCCCACTCATCAACACAAGCAAAGCATCGCCACAGGTCACACAGATTCTGAATGCGGTATCGGCGCAACTGACCACCGACGACCTAATGAGCTTTAACGCTAAAAACGGCGGAAGCGCCAAAGAGTCCCCTGCGGCAATTGCCAAAGCCTGGCTCGCCGGGAAAAAACTGTAAACAGGAACGGAAACGAAGGAGAACAGAATGGGTATTCGACTTGGAAAGGTGCTTTCAGAACAGATAGAGCATTTGCGATATGAACCGACCGCCAAGCGCATCCGTGCTTTCCTGGGTGGCACGCTCGCCGTGGACAGTACAAACGCTGTGCTTGTCTGGGAAGTGGGGCGGGTCGTGCCAACCTATGCGGTGCCGGTCAGCGATGTGGTCGTTCCACTTAGGCGTGCGGGCGATGCGGATGGCACTGCCTTCAGAGCCCTCTCGAAACCCGCGACTTCCGGATCCCGAGTGATTCTCGCTAGCGCTCCCGGCGCCTCCGGGTCGGGGGTGCTGCCGGAGGATTCCGATCTTTCCGGTTACGTCATCCTGGACTTCGGCAACTTTGAACGCTGGCTCGAGGAAGACGACGAAATCTTCGGTCATCCGCGAGATCCCTTCCATCGCGTGGACGTTCGCAACACATCCCAACACATCCAAGTTCTTATGGAGGGCCAGGTCCTTGCCGACACGAGGCAAGGAAAGCTCGTCTTCGAGACAATGCTGCAAACGCGGTACTACCTGCCCCCACAGGACATGCTCGTAAAGCTTGCACCCACCCTGACCCACACCCTGTGTCCGTACAAGGGAAAAGCATCGTATTGGTCATTTAACGCCGGCGATGAGCTTGTCCAAGACCTGATCTGGAGCTACGAGAATCCGCTTGAGGACGCCGTAGCCCTGAAAGGATACCTGGCGTTCTACGACGAGAAGGTCGATGTGCTGCTGGACGGAAAACCGGCCGGCACCGAGTAGGCTGCTGACACTGCCACGCCCTCGGCGAATTGCCGCACGCCGGGGGTGATCGCCGCGTTTCGCTCTGAGCGGACCGTCGCGCGGTCCCACACGAACGCTGGAGGGTGTATACCAGAAATCAGGACACCCGTACAGGTATACGGGTAACTGAGTGAGGTGATGACGTGGCGGTTCTGGATGCGATCGGCAGCGGACTCTACGAGGCGTTCTCGATGTTCTGGCAAACGCTGTGGGCGCTTGTGCTCGGCTTCGGCCTCTCCGGCGCCGTTCAAGCGTTCGTCTCCCGCCCGCAGATGCAGAAAGCACTCGGAGACCACCGATCGTCCACCCTCGCGAAGGCGTCGTTCTTCGGGGTGATCAGCTCGTCCTGCTCCTACGCGGCCGCCGCGCTGACCAAGAGCCTGTTCTCCCGCGGCGCCGACTTCACCGCCGCCCTGGTCTTCATGATCGCCAGCACCAACCTCGTCGTCGAATTGGGTCTCGTCCTCTGGTTGCTGATCGGCTGGCAGTTCGCTCTCGCCGAGTTCGTCGGTGGCGCGATCATGATCACACTTCTCGGCCTGATCGCTCCCCGCGTGTTCCCCAAAGGATGGATCCGCGACGCCCGAACGCGATTGGCCGAACGCGAATCGGCGTCCTCGCCTGACGGCTCTGCCGATAGCGGCGACATCGAGGCAACGCGCCAGAGAATGCACAGTCGCCAGGGTTGGAGCGACGCCGCCGGCTACACGGTCAGCGACCTGACGATGCTGCGCCGAGAACTGCTCATCGGGTTCCTCGTGGCCGGGTTCCTCGCCGCGCTTGTCCCACCTGCGGCCTGGCAGTCGATCTTCCTCACCGGGCACGGCTTCTGGTCCAGCCTGGAGAACGTGGCCATCGCACCGTTGTTGGCGATCATCAGCTTCGTCTGCTCGATCGGCAACATCCCGTTGGCTGCCGCGCTCTGGCACGGCGGGATCAGTTTCGGCGGCGTCGTCGCGTTCGTGTTCGCGGACCTGATCGCCCTGCCGTTGCTCTCGATCTACCGCAAGTACTACGGGACCCGACTCACCCTGCGCATCCTTGCGGTCTTCTGGGCAGTGATGAGTATCGCGGGCCTTACCGTCGAGTATCTGTTCCGACTGATCGGGATCTCAGAACCGCCGCGCCCGGCCAACATCGCCCACGGCGGGGTCTCCTGGGACTACACGACGTTCCTGAACATCGCCGCCCTGCTCGTCTTCGGTGTGCTGTACTGGCTCTACCGCACTCGTGACACGCGCGGTGGGAAGTATGCGAAAGACCCGGTGTGTGGCATGCAGGTAGAAACTGCACACGCCCCCGCTACCCGCCGCACCAGCCACGGCGTGGTCTACTTCTGCTCCGACCGGTGCGCCCACCGATTCGACAGCGACCAATCCGCCACAAACCACAGTGGCGCGGAACCAGCGGGAGGCCAGGCATGAGCATCACCGACCACGAACGCCCCATCGACCCTGCACGCGTCGCGCACGCCCGCTCCCGGCTGCCCACCGCCGAAGGCGCCACCCGCCTGACCGGACTGCTCTCGATGATGGCCGACCCGGTACGGTTACGCCTCATCTACGCCCTCGACGTGTCCGAGGAACTCTGTGTCGGCGACCTCGCCCTCGCCCTGGAGGTGTCGGAAGACTCGGTCTCCTACGCCCTACGCCTGCTCCGCACCGCTGGACTGGTCGTCGCCCGCAAACATGGCCGCATCGTGTACAACCGGCTTGCCGACGACTTCCCCGCACCGTTACGTGACTACTGCCTGCGACAACTCATCGCACTCACCTACCAAGCCGAAGAGGGCACGGAACACGACGCTGATCTGATCGAGACAACGTTGTAATAGATACCCGCAAGCCGTTCCGTATATGGGGACCTTTAGGTCGAAAAGTGGTCTCGAACTCATTTCCGCGATGACGCAGGAGGCTTCCGGCTCAGCGTTCCGACTGTAGGAAATCCGCCGATAGACGGTCAATTAGCCTTGATCCACCGTCTCCTAATGCGCACGAGGCTGGGTTTGTGCTCTCGAGCAAGATGCCGCTGGCGTCCTCAGCATCCGATTTCTCACGTTCAGCGTCGAGACAGCAGCTGCGGAGGTTCCGTCTCGGTACCTGAATATCAATCGCGTTTTTCGATTCGACGGCGCTAGCTTGGTGTACGCGCGTGTGCGTCATCGCGGGTACTCACACTCGGGCGATAAGGGCGGACTCGCTTTCCTGTGCCCGAATGCCCGGAACGTGCTCGCGGTCGAGTCCTTCGAAGCTGCCACGCGTCTTGCAGGTCCTCGGGCCGCCCTGCGGGCGGGGCCGCTCACCTCCTCGTTGAGTGATGGGAGGCGATCGGGTGACGGTCTCGATGCGCGTCATGTCGGCAGGCGATGGTTACAAGTACCTGCTGCGAACCGTCGCCGTCGGCGACGGCGACAGGTCACTCTCGACCCCGCTGACGAGGTACTACGCCGAGGAGGGCAGTCCTCCGGGTCGCTGGCTCGGTGCGGGTGTCACCGCGTTGGGCGGGGTGATCGTGGTGGGCGATCAGGTCTCCGAGTCCCAGCTCCAGCTCCTGATTGGGATGGGCCGGAACCCGGTCACAGGCGACCCGCTGGGCCTGGCGTATCCCGCGTACAAGACTGTGGCCGAGCGGGCCGAGGAGCGCACGTCCGCCCTCGACCCCGGCCTCGGTCCGGCCTCGCGCGCGGAAGCGCTCGCGCAGATCGAGGCCGAGGAAGCGGCGCGCGGGACGCGCCGCGCCGTCGCCGGGTACGACTTCACGTTCTCGATCCCCAAGTCCGCCTCCGTTCTTTGGGCGGTTGCGGATGCGGGCACGCAGGCGCTCATCGCGGATGCGCACAACAGCGCGGTTGCGGAGGTGGTTGCGTACATGGAACGGGAGGTTGCAGCCACCCGCACCGGCGCAACCGCCCGCAACGGAGCCGTTGCACAGGTCGATGTCCGCGGCCTGGTCGCCACCGCATTTGACCACTACGACTCCCGTGCAGGCGACCCGCACCTGCACACGCACGTCGTCATCTCCAACAAGGTGCAGACCATCCTGGACGGCAAGTGGCGATCCCTCGACGGCCGGCCCATGCACGCTGCGACGGTCGCGCTCTCTGAACTCCATGAGGCGGTGTTCGCCGATCATCTGACCCGCACGTTCGGCGTCGAGTGGGAGTCCCGCGACATGGGCCGCGACCGCAACCCCGCGTGGGCGATCGCCGCGGTGCCGGAGGAACTGGTGGCCGAGTTCTCCTCCCGCTCCCTGCACATCGACGCCGAGAAGAACCGGCTCATCGCCGAATACGTCGACAAGCACGGCCGGCACCCCTCGAACGCGACGACTCTCAAGCTCCGCGCCCAAGCCACCCTCACCACCCGCCCGGAGAAGCAGGTCCGGTCGCTGGCGGACCTGACCGCCGAATGGCGGGACCGCGCCGGCCGCCTCCTCGGACGGGACGCGACCTCATGGGCGCGCCAGGCCACCGCGAACGACGCACCGTTGCTGCTGCGCGCCGACGACCTCCCTTTGGACGTGATCGCCAGTCTCGGGCAGAGCGTCGTGGAGGTGGTGGGCGAGAAGCGGTCCACCTGGCGGCGGTGGAACCTCACCGCCGAGGCGGCCCGGCAGACGATGGGCTACCGCTTCGCCTCCACCGTGGATCGGGAAGAGGTCGTCGGCCTGGTTGTGGACGCCGCTGAAGCCGAGTCGTTGCGGCTGACACCGCCGGAGCTCGCGACGAGCCCGGTGGCGTTTCGCCGCCCGGATGGCACGTCGGTGTTCCGGCCGAAGCACTCGACGGTGTTCTCTTCCGAACTCCTGCTCGCGGCCGAAGACCGCCTCCTCGAGCGCGCCCGCATGATGACCGGCCCGACCGTGCCGCTGTCGACGATGGAACGGATTGCCGCCAGGCCCGACCGGGAAGGGCGAGTGCTCGGCGACGACCAAGCCGCTGTCTTGGTCTCGGTCGCTCTATCTGGTCGCATCGTCGATGTCCTGGTCGGCCCGGCCGGGGCGGGGAAGACCACGGCGATGTCCGCGCTCCGGCGGGCGTGGGAGGCTGAGCACGGGCGCGGCACGGTGGTCGGGCTCGCGCCGTCTGCGGTCGCCGCGCAGGTTCTCGCCGACGACCTCGGGATCGCGACGGAGAACACCGCGAAGTGGTGGGACGTCCATCTACGCACCGGCCAGTCGTTCCGCGCGGGTCAGCTTGTGATCGTGGACGAAGCCTCCCTTGCCGGCACCCTCTCCCTCGACCGCATCACCGCGCTGGCCGCCGATGCCGGCGCGAAGGTCCTGCTCGTCGGGGACTACGCGCAGCTCCAGTCCGTCGACGCGGGCGGCGCGTTCTCCCTCCTCGTGCACGACCGGGGCGACGCGCCCGAGCTGGTGGATGTCCATAGGTTCGTCGACCCGTGGGAGAAGACCGCGTCCCTCGGCCTGCGACACGGGCGCACCGAGGTCATCGACACCTACCTCGACCATGACCGCATCCAGGGCGGGGAGACCGAGGCGATGATCGACGCCGCCTACACCGCCTGGCGCACCGATGTCCTCGCCGGGCGGGCGACGGTGCTGGTCACCGACTCGAACGAATCCGTCCGAGAGCTCAACGAGCGCGCCCGGACCGACCTGCTCCTGGAGGGCACCATAGGCGGCACCCGTGAGGTCGAGTTGCACGACGGCACCCACGCTGCCGCCGGGGACACGGTCATCACACGCCGCAACGACCGGCGCCTGCGCGCCGGACGCTCCTGGGTGCGCAACGGCGAAAGGTGGACCGTCACCGAGGTCCGCGACGACGGCTCGGTCACTCTGCGCCGTGCCGGGCGGAAGTGGGGCGGGTCGGTTGTGCTGCCCGTGGACTATGCGGCTGAACACCTCGACCTCGGCTATGCGGTGACCTCCTACCGGGCGCAGGGCATCACCGTGGACACCTCGCACATCTTGGTCGATCCATCCATGACGCGGGAGAATCTGTATGTCGCGCTCACCCGCGGCCGATACGCCAACCGCGCCTATGTCGCCATCGACAAGCCCGACGACTCCCATCAGGGGCCGCACCTTGGCGACAACACCGACGCCACTGCCAGGAGCGTGCTGTTCGGGGTGCTCCAGCACGTCGGTGCCGAATTGTCCGCGCACGAGACCATCACCGCCGAGCAGGACGCTAGGGCGAACATCGGTCAGCTCGCCGCGGAGTACGAGACGATCGCCGCCGCAGCACAACGCGAGCGCTGGGCGAGCCTCGTGCATGGCTCCGGCCTGACCGCCGAGGAAGCGGAAGCCGCGGTCAGCTCCCCGGCATTCGGTGCGCTTACCGCGGAGCTGCGTCGCGCGGAGGCCAACCACCACGACATCGAGACTCTGCTGCCCCGGCTCGTGCGAGCGCGCGGGTTCGGGGATGCCGATGACATCGCCGCCGTCCTCCACCACCGGGTCGCCCGTGCCGCTGCTCGCCCCGCCGGGTCCGGGCGAGCACGGAAGACGCCCCGGCTGATCGCCGGCCTTATCCCCGAAGCCACCGGCACCATGAGCGGCGAACTCCGGCAGGCGCTCACGGAACGACGCGACCTCATCGAAACCCGCGCCGGCGCCCTCCTCAACACCGCGCTCACCGAGAACCAGGTGTGGACGAAGGCACTCGGTAGGCTGCCGGAGGAGGCCAAGACCTCCGCGGCCTGGCAGCGCCTCGCTCGCACGATCGCCGCCTACCGTGACCGCTACGGCATCACCGACCCCACCCCGCTCGGCGCGCCGGCCGAGAACGACGCGCAGAAGATCGACGCCGAGCGCGCCCGCGCGGCGCTCGACCGGGCCCGCTACCTCGCGCGCGGGCCGGGGGAGGAGCCGCCGCAGCGACCCGGACGAGAGCCGGTGCGCCGCTCGCTGTGATGCGGGTGCTCTTCCCGATGTCAGGGCCACGTCGTACAGTGGAGGACGAGGCGGCCTCCATATTGGGCGCTGTCGCTCCCCGCAACGGTATGACCACCCCGCAACTGCGGGCGGTCCTTTCAGGTTCTTGTCGCCGAACCCCTTGGAAGAGCTATGCCCATGTTCCGGCTCATCTGGGCGGCCAGCGCCCGCACCCACATCATCCTCAGCTACGCGCCCACCAACCTCCTCATCGCCGCCACCCGCACCCGCCGCGGACTGCGCTGGGGCATCCCGGCGATGCTCGCCGCGATCCCGTACCTCCTCGCCGCCCACTGGTGCGTGACTACCATTGAGGCCGGCGGCCCCGGCTGGCTCAACCTCCTGGTGCTGCTGTGCGGGTGGAACTCGATCAAGCTGACCCTCAACGGCCCGATCACCGTGATCCTGCTGGCTCGCACCCGCATCCAGGAGGCCGTCGCCCGGCGCCGTGCCCACGCAGTCGCAATCTGAGGCACGGTGGGGTATCCACGCGTCGCAGTTGTAGCTCCAAATCGTGTACACGTCGTGGGGTCCCAGCGTCACAAGTCGCAGGACCACGATGCGACTCCCGGGCACCGGCTGTCATCATGACGACATGGATCTCGACGTGGTGCGCGGGCTGCAGATGGCCGACCAGCTGACGTACCTGCGCGGACGGATTCTTGAAGCGGCGTTGAGCATGGAGGCTGTCGCGCGGTACCTCCATGTGAGGCTGAGCGGCGGTTCCGACTTTGAAGAGGCGCTTCACACGCCTCAACAGTTCCAAGTGCTCATTGCCGAATGTGCTGAGCACGCTGCGAGATGCGCGCGATTCAGCGACCGGACGCGGTCGCTCGCGATGGATGCGATCCACCAGGCGGCCGGGCTTTACGAACAACGAAATCGTTTTGTACACGACGCACTCCGACTCAGTCTCGTATCAGAGCAACGTTGGGAGCAATCCAAGCTATGGCGCCCCAAGCGCGAGATCGGCGAGCCGCTGCCAGACCCCGAACCGGTGTCCGCCGACGAAATGGTCGACTTGGTCTTCGAACTCATCCGGACGACGTGGAGGCTCCGTGGTGCGCTCTGGTGCTTGATCGGTTCGTCGCAGGAGGTCTCGCCGTATCTCACCCATCCGTTCGAACCACAATGGGACGGCTCGTTCCGTCCTGTGCGCGATGCTTCGGCCGAACCAACGCGCTCGGCGGGCCAGTGACGGACGGCCCTTTCTTTTCAGGAAGGGCGCGTCTGCGGATTCGCGTACGCGTATTGACGCCAGGCAGCGTCCTTCTTAACGGGCCGAGAGGAGTCCTGCGCCGCGGCGGCACGCGCGTCGTCATCTCGATCCTGCGGCTCTATGCGGATGATTGGACATGGAGGATCGACAGGAAACGCCCGTCGTCGTCTACCTGGACATGAACGTGTGGGTATCGATGGCGCGAGGCAGTTCTCAGGGCGACCAGAGGTGGACAACGGCACGCTCCGCCCTGGAGGAGGCCGTCTCGCGCGGACAAGCGGTGGTTCCCCTCGCTGTCGCGCACTATCTGGAACTCTGGCATCGCCGCGATCAGCGGTCGCGGGAGGAGGTCGGCGCTCTGATGAGAGACGTGACGGGATACGCAACGATCCCATCGCCCTATCTTGTTCGCCGTCGGGAGGTGCGGGCGCTGGTGGCGCAGCTCGCAGGTGTGCCGAGCTCGTTGCCTTCGACGAGCGACTTGCTTGGACATGGCGCGGGTCACGCGTTCGGCTCTCCACATGGTCGGTTCCGTTTCGTTGAGTCGCTCGCGTCGGCAGACAGCGCAGTGAGCGAGGGGCCTGCAGTCGCGCCGCCCGAAAACTGGGAGGCGCTGGAGCGAAGCGGGCCCGCCTGGGAGTGGCTCCAGCTCGTGGGCACACAGGCCATCCTCGAAAGCGAGGGAGTAGAGCGAACCCCCGAGCACCGATACGGGACACAGCACATGCAGAGCGAGCTGAGGCTCCGCGAGAGCATCATCCGTGAACCTGGCACTCCTGCACAGTTGTGGGACTTTCTTGTCGCCGACGAGCTTAAGTCCTTGACGGACGAGATCAACGAGATCGCGGCGGAGCTGGATGTCGACCCGAACCTGTTCTTCTCCTCGGGCCTCCTCGGCAGGACGGGACCCGAGTCGGTGCATGCCTTCATCGCGGCATTGCCGTCCGCGTTCGCGTGGGCGACACTGCGCTACCGGAAGCACCGCGACCTGACTCATCCTTGGGAGCAGCACGACTGGACGGACGTCTCGGCCCTCTCCGTAGCCGTTCCGTACTGTGACGTGGTGATCACCGAACGCCGCTGGGCGCATATGATCGAGGCGACCGGCCTCGCGAAGCGACACGGAACGAGAGCCGGGCACGGGATCGCCGCGCTTGAGGCCCTGTTCGTCACGCTCGCCTAAGGCTCTCCTGGCCCTCCCTGCCGCCCGCCCGGTGCTTCACGCCTCGGCGTACGGTGGAGTCGTGTACGAATCGTGGGCATCCAGTGAGGCCACCCGCAAGACCATGCAGGGAAACCGCGGGCGCGACACCAAGGCCGAGTTGGCCGTGCGCAGGCTCGTGCACGGGGTTGGGCTGCGCTACCGAGTGAGCGCTCGTCCGGAGCCGGACCTCCGCAGGACAGCGGATCTGCTCTTCACACGAGCGCGAGTCGCCGTGTTCATCGACGGCTGCTACTGGCACGGATGCCCCGAGCACTTCACCATGCCTGCCGCCAACCTGGACTACTGGAGCACGAAGATCGGTCGAAACCAGACACGCGACCTGGAGACTACGACGCTGCTCGAAGGACGCGGCTGGGTCGTACTGCGCTTCTGGGAGCACGAGCTTCCGACGGAGGTTGCGGCGAGCATCGCGGAGCGAGTGCGGGAGCGTCGCGCATCGGTCAGCGCCTGATCGCCGTGAGGTTGCAGCCCAGCGTCCGTGGTCGGCTGGATGGGTGCGCGCCAGCGGAGATCGATCTTGCGCGACTCGGCGCGCCGACACGGGACACTCGTAATGTCGGCCGCTCCTTCTATTGTTGTTGAGAACCCACCGTGGTGTCAGCGGTGAGAACGCCCTCCTGCTATGTGACTTGGCGCCACTCAGCTGGACGCAGAACTGAACTAGATCTCGGAATCTGAAGGAGAACGCCCACCCATGGCAGGCCAGCCTCCCACCTTCCGATTCGTCGACCTGTTCGCTGGGCTCGGCGGTTTTCACGTGGCCCTCCGGGGGCTCGGGGGCGACGGCGTCTTCGCTGCGGAGTGGGAGTCGGGACTGAACGCTCTCTACGAGACCAACTTCGGCATTGCGCCGTGGTCCGACGTGAACGAGCTAGACACGGATGAGGTGATCGCCGAGCACGTTCCCGACCATGAGGTCCTCACCGCAGGTTTCCCATGCCAGCCGTTCTCCAAGTCAGGTAAGCAGCAGGGCTTCGAGCACACTCTGCAAGGTCATCTGTTCTTCAAGGTGCACGATATCCTGCGCGTTAAGAGGCCCGGTCGCTTCATTCTGGAGAACGTCCCGAATATCCTCAGCCACGATGGTGGTGAGACGAAGGCGACCATCATCAAGATGCTCGTCGATCTTGGCTACGAGGTCGACATCCGGCGGTTGTCGCCGCACCAGTTCGGCATCCCGCAGGTGCGCGAGCGGGCCTACTTTGTCGGAGCACTGATCTCCGAGGGCGGGCTAATCGGGTTCGAGTGGCCAGACGAGAGCAAGGAAGAGACCACCATCGCCACCGCTCTTGACCCCGAGGCACCGCCCGTTCGCGAGGTGCCCGAGAGGACGCAGGACGCGATCGACATGTGGCGGGACTTCCTGCTTCGTGCGCCGAAGGACATCAAGCTCCCATCCTTCCCGATCTGGTCGATGGAGTTCCGCGCGAGTTATCCCTATGAGGAGATGACACCGCCGCGGGCGTGGTCCCAGCGGCGACCGGGAAAGCTCGATGAGTTCACGGGATCGTTCGGATTCCCGCTCGACGGACTGAACATCGCTGCGCAGAAGCTGCTGATACCAAGCCATTCCCGGCGCGACGGGGACGTTGAGTTCCCTGGCTGGAAGCGGGCCTTCATTCGGCAGAACCGTGGGTTCTACTCGGACAACCGCAAATGGATCGACCCGTGGCTTGATGAGTGGCGGCCATGGGAGTTCCCGTCCAGCTTCCAGAAGTTCGAATGGAACGCGCAGGGCGGTGTGCGGGACATCGACGAGTACGTCATACAGGTCCGAGCTTCCGGCGTCCGTGTGAAGCGGCCCACGACCGCGCCGGCTCTGATCGCGATGACGCAGACGCAGGTGCCGATCTTAGGAACGAAGATCTCCGGCACCGGCGCTCGGCGCTATATGACCCCGGCAGAATGCGCGAGGTTGCAGAGCCTCGGTGGCATCACCCTTCCTGCAAGCGACGTTGCTGCGTACAAAGCGCTCGGCAACGCCGTTAACGCGAAAGTCGTCCGCAAGATCGCAGAGCCGCTCCTCAAGGCCCTGACCTCGCGCGAGACGCCATCTGACATCACAAGGCCCGGAATCACCGTCGCTCGTGAGGCTGCCTAACGGCAGTTCCAGACAGCATTGAGAAGGAAGCGCCACGAATGAGTCTGAACGTCGCAGAGGCCGCCGAGGAAGGCCCCGAGGACAGCCCGCGCGTGCAGGCGCAGGATCGCATCGCGGAAGCACTTGCGGAGCTGTCGGACGTGACCGACACCCCGGAAGGAGTGCAGGCTTGCGCCAGCTTCTCCTCTGCCGACGTGGACTTCGGGTCCGACGCCTGGATATCGCGATTGGCCGACGTGCAAGGGTGGCTGCACTTCGATGACGATCTTTCCGATGCCGACCTCGCGGCGTTCGTCCTCAGCCTCGCAGCGAACCTCAGCTTTGTCCTACCGGCTCAAGGGATCGAGGAGGCCGGCGGGGCCACGCGGCTGACCAGCGAGGCGCTGGAGCGCCTCGCTGCGCGAGCCGAGGCAGCGACCCGACTCAAGGACGAGTTCATCGCAGAGCTCAACTCCGACGGCGTTACTCAATCGTCCGCTACCGCCTCCTGGGCAGATCGTTGGGAAGCCGAAGGGGGTGACGAGGAAGCCATCTCCCCGGAGCCCGTCACGGCCAAGGCCGACGTGTGGCACATCTTCCAACTGACGAAGAAGAAGCTGCACCTCACGCCTTCCTACCAGCGAGGGGACGTGTGGCGCACGGGGGATCGACAGAAGCTGATCGAGTCAATCCTCCGCGGGATTCCCCTGCCGTCGATCATCCTGCTTCGGAAGGGCGGCGCTGCTCCCGATGATGTTGTGGACGGCAAGCAGCGCCTGACCGCGATTCTGCGCTTTGTGGGCAAGCATCCCGAAGCGCTCGCGAGGGTCGTTGAGGCTGACAAAGCGAAGCCTGAGGCCGGGTTTCGCGACAAGTTCGAGAACGACTACCCCAAATTCCGCTTGGCCTGGAAGAGGTATATGGGCGAACCACTCACGGCAAAGCTCGAAGACGACTACTACTTCCCATTCCGGCTGCGAAACGACAAGAACGGGGTGCTCGTCGGCAAGGACTTGGAGCCTCTACGCGGGAAGTATTACACCCAGATCAAGGGACATACCATCCACGTCGCCGACCAGGAGGTGACGGTCGAGGAGCTCTTCGAAGGCGCTCCTGACTACAAGGTGCCCGTTATCGAGTACACGAAGGCGAGTCAGCGGCAGATTCACGAGGTCTTCAACCTCTACAACAAACAAGGCATGCACCTGAACGCCGAGGAGATCCGCAACGCGGTGTTCCATGATGTTGAGCTCACGCGCGCGATCCTTGTCGCGGCTGGTGATGCCAGCAGTCGTGCCAACATCGCAGAGATCGCCCCGTCGCTGCTCAACGTTCCCGGCCTCGGTGAGCTCGGCAAGACCCTGGCGGACTACGGGTTCGGTGAGGCTCGCTACCGTCGAACGAAGGTGCTTGGATGGATCATCGCGACGCTCGTGAACGACTCGGGAGGCAAGCTTCTTCCCTCCACCGCGCGCCACACTGACGACCTCCTCAAGCGCGTGCAGGACGACGGCTCACATACGTTGCGCGCCTCCTCCCGTCTCTCCGACCTTTTCGGACTCGTGACGACGGCTGCCGGCCTGCACGCGGCTTACGACGAGCTCTGGCCGGACAAGTTTCGCGGCGATGGGAAAAGCAGCCGATGGCAGGACTTGCAGCTGGTCGGGTCGCTCGTCGGCGTCGTGATCGCCACTGCCCGTGCGCCGGAGGATATCGAGGAGCGTCTCGAGGCCAACGCCGCGACGATCCGCCAAGCGGCGCTGAACGAGTGGACGCGTCCCGAGAAAACTCAGACCCGAACGCAGTGGGACTTCATCGCTCGCATCGCCGCCGGCGTTGTCGAGAAGCTCGGGATAGACATCGAGTCAGCCTCCGAAGCGATCCGTGCACGGTTCGGCTCATCAGGCGTTGAGTCATTGCTTGCATCGCGTATCCCACCGAAAGGTGCGTGACCGATCAACGTGGAACGGGTGCACTTCGATGCGCCGTCTGGCGCGGAAGAGACATGGTGGAGCCGGTACGCTGCCGAGCTTGGGCAGATGACCTCGACCGCGCGAGGAGTGCTCCAGACCGATTGCGCCTACATCGTCGAGCGAGGGATGCTCGGTGCGGGACCGCCGGACGCCGCAACGTGGCCCGAGAGCCGGACACGTACGGGGCTGGTCATGGGCTCAGTGCAGTCAGGCAAGACAGCCTCGATGTTCGGCGTCACCGCGCTGGCGCTCGACCAAGGTATCGACATCGTCGTGATCCTTGCGGGGACACGCCTGTCGCTCTGGCGTCAAACCTACGAACGCATGCTCGAACAGCTCGATGCGGGAGACGACGGAGTCGCGAAAGCGCGGCGGCGGCTGCTCTGTCCGCCTCCGGGAGTCGTGCTCTCCGGAACGCCCGCGACACTGGACAGCATCTATCGACTCCCTTCCGCGCAGGTGAGACGCAAGCTATCGCAGAGACAGCCGGTAATCGTCGTCGCGATGAAGCAGACCGATCACCTCTACGCGCTCGGACGCGAGCTGCGTCAGAGCGTGTTCGGCGAGGTCGCGCGACTCGACCGTGCCGTGCACATGCTCGTCCTCGACGATGAAGCGGATGACGGCTCTGTGCTCGACGCCGTCATAGAGCAATCCCAAGGCCCCTTTTCGCCTGCCCTCAAACAGATTCCCCGCGCGATCGCCGACCTATGGGAGCCGCGATCGAGCGGAGCGCCGGACAACCTCTTCGCCACCTACGTCGGGTACACGGCGACCCCGCAGGCGAACCTGCTGCAAGAGGACCACAATCCGCTCGCCCCGCGCGACTTCGTGATCTCGCTTCGGACGCCGCTCGATTTCGGGCAGCCCGCAGACCTCGGCGACCTGGACGCCCCGCGCTCGTCGACATACCCAGAACCGAACGGCATCGACAACTACTACACGGGCGGCGAGGTCTACTACGACCGCGGCACCGGGGCCGGCCTCTGCCGCGAGCTGTCGGGACATGCCGACGACGATCTCGCAGATTCCATCCGCGCCTTCCTTGTTGCCGGTGCGATCAGGTTGCACTGGGCCTCGACAACTGACCCCACCGTGATGGGCCCACACTCGATCAGAGGCGCCCACTTCCCCCAGAGGGACGATGTGAAAGCGGCTTCGCCGCCCACCCACTCGATGCTGCTCCACCCCTCCGCAGACATCGGCGCTCACTTCGCAGCCGCGGAGGACGTACTCGTTTGGGCTGGCGTGCCAGACCGCACCACGGCGCGCAACCTGATCGAGTCCGGCAATGCACTCCTCCCGCACAGCCTCATCGCGAAGATGCGCGGTGAGGAGCCCCTCTGGGAGGCATGGATCGACCGCTACCGGTCATCATCAAGCGCGATCGCTACCGAGTTCAACGTGATGAACCCTCGACCCATCCCCGACTGGCCGACCGTGCTCCACATCCTGGAGACCGAGGTCATCCCGGGCACGCGCGTGTCCGTCGTGAACAGCGATCCCAGCGCGGACGACCGACCCGAGTACAAGCCGGCCTTCGACGAGACCACCCGGCGTTGGCGCGCGGCCACTGACCTCTCGACAATCTTCGTCTCCGGCAACGTAATGGCGCGCGGGCTGACACTGGAGGGAATGACGACAGCGCTTTTCCGACGCAGCTCGGCTAACCCCTTGGCCGACACCCAGATGCAGATGCAGCGATGGTTCGGCTACCGCGGAGAGTACATCGAGCTCTGCCGCATGTTCGCCACCCGACAGCAGATCGGCCTGTTCGGCGCCTACCACGATGTCGACGAGGCGCTCCGTGAAGGCATCGCGGCGAAGATGGCTGGCGCCGCTCCTTCCCCGGTCGTCCTGCACGGCATGGGTTTTCTGGCCACCGGAAAGATCGCCAGTATCGGCCGCGTGCCGCTGTGTCCGAGCGCAAAGCCGTTCATCACGGTCATCAACGATGGACAGCAGCCCGACCCGAACGTTCAGCTTGTCGCTGAGGTCTTCTCCGGCCCCTCCTCCGATGTGGCGGTGGGGCGCACCGTGCGCGGACGTGCGCTCGACCGCACACTGTCGCTGTCAGGGGCTGCCGACCTGCTCGACAGGCTCTCGTTTGACTCCTATGCCCCTGGCGACGAAAGCCGGCTGGCAGAGCTGTGGCAGCAAGTCCAGGCCCGCGTGGACGCAACCCTGCCGCTGCCCGCAGGGACACAGTTCTACAACGCCCCAAGCCCCATCGACGGAACACCCTCGGACGCCCGCTTCGAGTGCCCGTACGCCATCGCCGCATATCTCCGCTTGTGGGAAGCGTGCCTCACCCGTGCCGTCAGAGGCCTTTTCGTCACAGGAGTCCCGTCCGGCCGATGGGCGATGGCCGACCTGCGCGCCAAGGCGGTGCATCAGCCCCGGTTCTCTATCGGTATCCGATACGGCGACGGCGACAGGATCACCGGCGGACCCCTCGCCGGTCTCGGCTTCAACATCCGGGCCACCCAGAAAGCCCTGAACACTCAGGGGAACCTTGACACGACCTGGGGCACGAACGACCCGAACGCAGGCCCTCTCGACTACCGCGGCGACGAGTTCTTCGACTACTACCATCGCGGCGAAGCCCTGCCGGCAACGGCTGGGACGACGTCCTGGCGCCCGCAAGGGGCGCACGGGCAGATCCTCTTCTACATCAACAAACGGCCGGAGCAACCGCATCCTGCAGTCGCTGTCGGAGTATGCATCCCCGCTGGCGGCCCGGAGCAGTTCGCCGCGACGCGAGCCGGCTCGCTGATCGCAGCGTGAAGAAGACGCGATGACCAACTACGAGGATGCTCGGCAGCGGATCGAACGCATCCCGGTGTCCCCGGAAGCCGGGTCACGGAACGTCGAATGGATCACCCCCACCGAAGTCATCGGCGTGGCTCGTGACACCGAAGGCAAGGTAGAACTCCTCCTTCGCGGAGCCGAGCTCGTGTCGGTCTCCAGAACCGTCAAGGATGCATCCGAGCATCGAACGATCTACAAGGACGACGGGACGACATTCGAAGCCACGCGCCTGGTCTTCCCCGCACTCACCCACTTCGACCAGGTAGCGGCGTTCATCTGCATCGAACTCCTGCGAAACGGAGCAGATAGCGACCTCCCGCGCGCATTCGCTCTCACCGAACCGATCCTCGAACTCGCCATCAAGAACCTCACGCTCTCAAACCAGGCGCTCCTCGGACTTGCAGGCGAACTGCTCCTCCTGGAGGCACTATGCCGCCGAGCCGAAGACTCTCGCGTCGCAGAGATCATCGCCGGTTGGCACGGCTGGCAGCGATCCTCACGCGACCTCGTCCTTGGCGACACGGGGATCGAGGTCAAGACCACGACAGGCAACTCATCATCACATCTCGTTGAGGGCGTGCATCAGGTCGAACGCGACGAGGCAGGCGACGAGCACCGACTGTTCCTACTGAGCATCGGCCTCCAGCGAGCCGAGAGCGATACCAGCAACAGCTTCACAGTCCCCAGCCTCGTCGAGCGCATCACTATGCGCATGGCCGACACCGGAGTATCGCCTCCGGTCATCGAGCGTTTCATCGCCCACGTTGCCGAGTATGGCGCGAGCTCGTGGATCGGTTACAACCACACCACACAAGCAACCGATCCGACCTACTCGATCCCGCTTCTTACGACCTTCTTCCGCGCCTACGACATGGATGACGCCGCCATCGGTGTCCTGCGCCGTGACGACGTTGCCGCGTTTCGACACGTCGCCGACGACTCGGTGAGATTTCGGGTGAATCTCTCCACTAATGGGCCGATCAGCTCCGGGAACCCCGTCGAAGGGGCAAATCAGGTGGCCCAAATGATACTTGGGCTCTGACGTGCATGCCTGCGACGAGATGCCAGCGCCCCTCATATATGCTCCGAAGGTGGCCCTCCCCAAGTTCTCTCCACCACCACAGGTGGCCTTGGTCGCGCCGCTACGGCGTGGGAGCTCGGGGTCAGCGGCGTTTCTCGGATTGGCATCGAACGGCCAGCAATACTGGATCAAGCCGCCAAGCAACCCGCAAGGCTCCCGAACCCTGGTCGCTGAAGCGGTCGCCTACGGCATCGGGAGACTCATCGGGGCTCCAGTTCCTGCCAACTCGCTCATCGAGATCCCGGGAGCCTTCAACTGGGAGTACGCTGAAGGCCATCGTCTGCGCGGGGGCATCGGGCATGGCTCGCTGAACGTCGAGGACGTGGTCGTCGCCGAGCAATGGGGCACCTATTCGCGGCTGGACGACAACCGGCGCCGACAGGCTCACATTCTCGCCTTGTGGGACCTCTGCATGGGTGACGACCCGCAATGGCTGCACCAGACCACAGAGGACTACAGCATCTGGTCGTTCGACCATGGCTTCTGGCTCGCCGGCGAGTCCGACTGGACGATCGACGCCTTGAAGAAGATCGCCACAACACCCTGGCAGTTCGACCTCGATCCGGGCGTCGCCTCCGCGAGCGGACTGCGAGAAGCGGCAGACCGGATCGACGGTCTCACCCTGGGGATGATCCAGGCTGTCGCCAGGAGCGTTCCGTTAGAGTGGGAGACCACACCGCAGGAACTGTCGGAGCTGGCATCCATACTGTTCCTACGCACAGAGGGCGTGGCCGAACGACTGCGCGCCGCCGCCAACCAGAGCCGACACTCCTAGGGAGGTGCCTCGTGAGCTATCAGTACTGGATCATCCGATTCGTCCCGAACATCGCACGGGGCGAGTTCACCAACGTCGGTCTCGTCTGCGGCGCAGACGGCGGCGACTGGGCTGTCGGCTTCGACCCGCGGTACGTTCGAAACCACGGCAACCTCAGTTCCGACCTGCGCGAACTCACCAACTGGATCACATGGTTCCGCCGAACCGTCGAGCACCACGGCAGCGTAGGGTTCGGCGAGCAGTCGGTCAGTAGCGGCTGGATCGCGCAACTGCGCTCTCGCCAAGCCAACTCCGTCCAGTTCTCCAAGCCCGCCCCCATCGATGTCGAGTCGGCACGTGCAGGGGTGGAGATGCTCTTCCCGCATCTCGTGGAGCGCGAGCCGACCCGCAGACGCCGGGGCCTGACACGGCAATCCCTCCGCGCGGACGTGCGCGACACCCTCGTGTTCGAAGGCGGCCTGGCGATCGGCCACGACCTGTTCGTTCAGCCAAAGGTACGGATTGGGAAGCAGCGGGGGAGCTTCGACCTATTGCGCTCCGATAGCCAGACCAACTCTCTGACCAATGTGTGGGCGTTCAATGTCGCGTCGCTGGAGCCCCTCGATCGTGAGATCCAGTCCTGGAACTACCTGGTGAGTCGGCTGCGTGCCGACGGGGCCAATCTGCAACTTGGCAGTTCACGTACCGCGACGCTGCCAGCGGACGCCCCTATCGACGTCGTCTATGACCCGCCGACTTCCGATCGTGAACGGCAGTGGCGCTCTGACATCTTCGAGGCCGCTCAAGAGGCCTGGCAGTTGAACAACATCTCGGCTCACTCCGTGGACGAATTTCACGCGCGCGTGGCGGTTCTCGCGGGTCAGTAGTTGCGGGTCCGACGGGTGTCATGAAGTGGACCAATGAAGTGACCAACAGTCTGCAAACCCTGCAAAACGTGACGCGCAGAGCACGCTCCTGAAACACAAAATCCCTGGTCAAGGGGGCTATGAGCCTTTTCCCTGCCACCTGGGGGTCAAGGGGTCGCAGGTTCAAATCCTGTCAGCCCGACCAGTGTGATGTCTCGGGGCATGGTGAACGCTCTGAACCTGCGTTTTTGGGTTCGGAGCGTTCTTCATTTGTGGGTCGGTCCTTTGGGTGCTCTGGTGGGCTGGTAGTCGTGGCCGGGGTCGAGGGTGAGCTCGCATAGGAGCACGCCGGTGGCCGCGTTCAGGACTCGGATTTCGAGGTCCTGGATGAGCAGGATGACGTGGGCTCGGGCGTGGGTTCGCCCGATGCCGATATGGTGCAGTTTCCCGGCGCGGCGGAGGATGAGGAGTCGGATGCGGGTGATTTTGTGGGCGCGGCCGACGCCGATGTGGTGCAGCCGGCCTGCAACGCAGAGGGTGACGGCGCCGGTCTTGTCGATGCTGTCACAGTCTGACGCGCGACAATCGACGACCTCACTGGCGGAGGTCGGGCACGATGGGCCACCAGGTGGAAGCCCGCGCTTAGCGCCTTCGCGATCACTTTCGAAGGTCGAATCAACTAGCAATGCGCCAGGCCAGATCCATCGATAACCTGGCAGGCCCCAACCCGGTGCGTCGTGGCAAGCAGCCGCGCTGATCTGTTCGGCACGCGGGCTTCGAATCGGCCGCCGACGTTCTGGCTCCTCACGACCGGATTCTTGGATCCGCAGTACCGCCGTTTCATCACCGTCGACTGCGGGAACTGCACGGTTTCGAGGCTTCTCCAATCAAGGTGGACATGCGCGTGCACGAGCGCCGTACGCACAGCTGACTCGCCCGTCGATCGAGTAAGTAGGTCGCGCTGCGACTGTATCGAAGCCCCACGTGCCGACTGAGCCCGTGAAGGCGGCGAAATCGACGCGATCGTGTGGCCCGTGCTTGGGCCACGTCTGCTGGCAGTACGTGCACCCATATACTTATTTAGCTGAATCGCCTGGTACACGGTGGCCGGTGAGTTGAGCCGCCTCTAAGGCTGCCTGGCGGTGAGGTGTGACTCCTTCTCGCGCGACGCGATGGACGAGTCGTCTGCACAGGGAGAGGACGCAGTGGCCGGAGGATCAGGGCGGATCATGGCGAGGATCGTCGTGGCGGTCCTTGCAGCTTGCGCGTTCACCTTTACAGTCGCGAGTCCCGCTTCTGCAGCGACCGAGAACATCCCTCCGACGACGACAGTCTCTGTCGAGAATCCTGCTGCAGTCGCTGTCGACGCGGCAGGCGAGACTTACGTCGTCTCCTCCAACACCAAAACTGTTGACGTCTTCGATCTCGCGGGCAATCTCATCCGGTCGCTCGCCGGGTCGAAGACCTTGTTGAATGCTCCGATCGGGATGACGGTGGATGTGAACGGGTACCTCTACGTCGCCAATAACGCCGCGGTCAACGCGATTCTGGTCTTCGCGCCCGGCTCCGGTGGCGACACGGCTCCGGTCCGGGTCATCTCCGGTTCGAACACGCAGCTCGCCGGTGTTCGCGGGTTGGCAGTAGATGCTGCCGGAGACATCTTTGCTGCGAATTTCGCGACTTGGGGCGGCACGATCACGGTGTATGCGCCGGGCGCCGCGGGGAACGTGCCTCCCCTCCGTACCATCTCGGGGGTTCGACCGGACTTTCCGGTGCGTACGATGTCGACCTCAGGAATGGGGTGCTCTACGTAGCGAACCTGAACGGCAACTCCATCACGGAGTACGACGCGAGTGCGGGTGGCAGCCAGACACCCCTTCGTACCATCGTCGGTGCTGCGACCGGGCTCGCCAGTCCGATGGGCGTGGGGGTGGACGAGTTCGGGAATGTCTATGCGGGGAACTACAGTGCCAGTAGCGTGACCGTATTTGGACCGTTGGCCGATGGCGACAGCGCTCCGATTCGCGTGCTTGCGGGATCGAACACCGACATCTTCGGACCCGGAGGTCTCGCCGTCGATGACGCGGGCACGATCTTCGTCTCGAACGCCTCTTCCTGGACCATGACCTCGTATGCGATGGCCCCGACGATCACGGGCATCACGGTCAATACGGGCGCCACGAGCGGCGGTACACGGATCGAGGTCACCGGCACCGGCTTCAGCAGCGGCGTCACCGCGACGGTTGGCGGAACGCTGGCTGACGTCAAGGTGATCAACTCCACCCGCATCCAGATTACGACCGGAGCACACGCCGCCGGGGTCGCTGACGTCGTGATCACGACCCGCGGCGGGACGGCCACCCTGCCCGGAGCGTTCACCTTCGTGACGCCGGTTGTGACGCCGGTTGTGAAGCCGGTCGCGGTTGACCCAGCAGAACTCGCACCGACTGGTGGCAACTTCAGCGGTTTCTTCGCTCTCGGTGGGGCATTGCTGCTTTCCGGCGTGCTGCTCCTGATGGGCCGTCGCCGATTCCACGCGATCGTCGGTCGGCGCGGCAGCGACGGCTGACGATCAGGCTGCCAGCCGACTCTATCCGTCTCCACGTTGGGGGAGTCGGAGCTTCGCAACAGGCGCGCACCGGACGGTGGAGAATAAACAAATAGCGCGACCCGTGTCAGCAACAGGAGGCCGATCATGTACACGTCAACTTTCATCTTCCACGCGAAGTCGTACGACGACGAGTTCCACCGTTTTGACGACGAGATCGCCGAGCGTGCCAGGGCCATTCCCGGGTTCCTCGGAGAGGAGGCGTGGAGCAATGAGGCCACCGAGTTGCATTCGGAGGTCTATTACTGGGAATCGCTTGAGTCGCTCCAGCAGTTGATCGGCATGGACGTGCACCGGGAAGCCAAGAGCCTGCACGACCGCTGGATCGGCCCGTACCGCGTGGTGATCGGCGAGGTGCTCAGCACCTATGGGCAGCCTGATCTCGGACTCGAGCACGTGCCGGTTGCGGTCTCGGCGACCGGGGACGAATGATCGCGTCAGCCGACACGCACCCGCTGCCACGCTTCAGCCGGCGCGCCGGGTTCGATCGATCGCCCGCCGGTCACATCTGACCTCGGTCACATCTGAACGTCGACGAGCTCGAAGATCTCCAGACTGAAGCGGCCATTGCCCTCCGAGAGAAACGGGAGTCCCGCGCTGAGTGCCTTCGCACCCTCGAGGTCGGCGGCCTCGACGATCGAGTAACCCTGTAGTTCCGTGGGTGTGCGCTCGCTGCCGTCGTCGCCGACGCTGGCACGGGCGCCGAACGGTGCGCCGCCATCGACGAGTGCTGCGCCGACGGAGCCCATCCAGGTGCCCCACGCGGCCATCTGCTCAGCGGACTGCTCCTCGGTGAATTGGTCCATCGGCGTTGCCGGACCGTTGTAGATGAAGATGTACTTGCTCATGATCTTCCTTTCGTCGTGCGCGACGGATCCGCCGAGCAGGTCAGCGGCGCCGACTCAGCGGCGCCGGGTCAGCGCTGTCGTTCGAGTGTCGTGTCGCCGACGTTCTCGTCGAGCCAGTCGACGAGGGGTCGTGAGTCGCGAAGTGCGCCGGCGATGTGCTCTTTCGCGGCCGCCTTATGCAGCCAGGTTGTCGTGGTGGGCCATTCCACCCAGGCGGCGAGGTCCTTGTTGCGGAGGAGTTCGGAGCGCGGATGATCTTTCGGATAGCCGCGAGGCACACCCTTGAGACTTTCGCGCGTCGCGACCTTGATGCCCGCGTCCGCGAGCTCGACGATCACGCGTTGCAGGATCTCGCCCTGCGAGTCGTCTGCGACCGCGTTGCGGTATCGGTCGATTTGATCGGGTGCCATCGTGTGGTAGCCAGCGCCGACGCTGATACCGTGCGCGGAGAACTGAACATATCCACGACCGATCATGGCGCCGATCGCTGTCTTGTACGGCGATTTGTCCGCGCTGAATCGGATGTCGCGATTCGGGCGGAAGATCTTGCTCTCACCGAACTCGTCGCCGAGTTCGCTCAGAAGTGCCTGCATGGGTGCCAGAACGGCCTGGTCGTAGACGCTCCTGTTCTCGGTCCAGTAGCTCTTAGAGTTGTCCACCTCGAGGCCGCGAAAGAATTCGACCGCAGCCGCGGACCAGCCACTGAATGCGGACATCGCTGTCGCCTTTCTCTTCTGTCGTGGCTTCTCTGTCCTGGCTTCGTCGGTCTGGCCTGAAGTTTCCCTCCGGCAGGCTCATCCTTGCACCGAACACACCGCGAGTCCAGCGGCAATGTCACGCGGAGCGGGAGCGCGGATATCAGCAGGATCATCCGGGCGCGCCAGCTGAAACCGGCTCGGTCACCGGGTCACCGGGTCAGCGGGTCACCGGGTCAGCGGATCGATCGACACGCTGGATGCCACGATCGCCCGGAGACGAACGGTGATTTTCGCTCTGTCCCGATGGCACAAGGACAATCCGACGGTTCGGCGAGGTCAGACCGTGACGCCGACCTCGGCGAGCGCCATGACGACTGCTCGACGGCCGGTCGAGTCGAGGCCCTGTACGGGCCGAGGCAGGCTCGGTCCGGTGGCCAGCCCCAGATACTCTGCGATGGCGGATGCGACACGGTAACTCCCGTAGTGACGCAACAGCATCCAGACGGGTCGCATTCGATCGGAGAGAGCGCGCGCCTGCTCGGCGTCGTCGGCGGCCGCAGCTCGAGCGATGGCAAGGCATTGATCGGGGAGGATGCCTGCGATGGCGCTGTACCAGGTCTCGCAGCCTGCGAGCAGCCCGCTCGCTCCTGCTTCGTCGCCGCTGACCCCGATACTGACGTTCGGGGGGATGAGCGCTCTGAGCCGGTCGACTCGCGCCTTGGCCTGAATCGCGTCGAGCGGCACAGGGGGGATCTTGATCGACACGACGCCGTCGAGCGCGGCGATTCGGCCATGCAGTTCGTCGGAGAAATCGATATGAGTGGTGCTCGGGTTGTCGTAGACGACGATGGGCACCGACGCGAATTCGGAAGCATCCGCATAGAGGTCGAAGACCTCGTCGTCGGTGAGCTGCTGATAGCTCATCGCGGGGAGCAGCACGCCTGACGCGCCGACGTTCTGCGCGTCATCGATGTGGGCGAGAACGTGCCGGGTGCGCACCGATCCGACTCCGATGATCACCGGCACGTTCCCGGCGTTCTCCACGGCGATCGCAGCGGCTCGCGCCCGTTCCGCACGGTTGAGGTAGGCGTAACTGCCGGTCGAACCGAGTGCGCCGACCGAGTCGACGCCGGCATCCGCAAGGCGTCGGACGAGCCGCGCGAAGGCGCTCTCGTCGATTCCGGTGCCGGTGATCGGGGTCAGCGGGAATGCGCTCAGGCCAGCGAACATGTGAGCCCTCCAAGTGCCTTCATGAGTTCGATCTTCTGCCCGTGCGCGTGAGCGCCGCAACTTATGGACACATTCGGTATTGCCGCCGGGGTCGCACGGTCGTAGCGTTGGCAATTAGCGGCCACTGGCGACCGCCAGCGGCCGTACTTCTGACGTCTGGAGATCCTAGATGCGAAAACATGCCCTTGAAGTTTCCTTGATTGCGGTCGCGGCTCTCGTCGTGGCGCTTACCGGTGCGGGCGCAGCCAGCGCCGCCCCCGCCTCGAAACCGATACCGAACTCGGCACCTGGCTGGCTCGCCCATGGTAAGAACCTGGGCGCCGCCTCTGCAAACGCCCCGGTCGACGCGCGCGTGTATCTCGCTCCGAACGGTGGAATGGTCGCGCTGCAGGCCGCAGCGTCCGCGGCCTCGAGCCGGCATCGCTACCTGACGCCGTCGCAGTACCACGCGCAGTTCGATGCCACCACGGCGACCGTCAACGCTGTGAGCGGATGGCTGACCGGCGCAGGACTGCATGTGAGCGTGGACGCCACCCACCGCTACGTCGACGCCTCCGGCAGCGTTGCAGCCGCCAACAGAGCGTTCGGTGTCAGCATTGCGAAGTTCACCCACGACGGCCTCAGCGTGCAGGCGCCCACGGGTGCAGCGAGCGCTCCTGACGCCATCGCGGCATCCATCATCGCGGTCACCGGACTCGACACGACGGTGACGATCGTCCAACCGCAGACGCAGAAGCCGTCGCCACCATCCGCCGGGTTCCGCAACCCCCCGGTCTGCTCGCAGTGGTACGGCGACCAGAGCCCGGCGACGCTTCCGACACCGGACGGCACATCGCTGCCGACGTTCAATGGAGCGGCACTGCCTTACGCGCCATGCGGATACACCGGCCCCCAGCTGCGCAACGCGTATGAGTCGGGCGCGCCGGCGAGCCTCGATGGACACGGCGTGACCGTGGCGATCACGGATGCCTACGCCTCGCCCACCATCCAATCCGACGCGAACCGCTACGCGACCGACACGGGCGACCAGCCGTTCACCACGGGACAGTTCACCCAGAGTCTGCCGGGATCCTTCACCCAGGTGAACAGCAACAGGTCGCCGAAGCAGTGCGACGCGTCAGGCTGGTACGGCGAAGAGACGCTCGATGTCGAGGCCGTGCACGCCATGGCGCCTGCCGCTAACATCCGCTTCTACGCGGGCAAGAGCTGCCAGGACGCCGACCTGCTCGACACGTTCAACCGCATCAATGACGAGGGCGTCGCGACCATCGTGACCAACTCGTGGGGCGGTGTGGGCGACGTGGTGAAGCCGGCTCTGCTGCAGGCATACGAGACCGCGTTCCTGCAGGGCGCTGTCGAGGGCATCAGCTACGTCTTCTCCACCGGAGACTCCGGCGATGAGGCGGCCGCTCTCGGCTCGCCACAGACCGACTACCCCGCATCCGACCCGTATGTCACAGGAGTCGGCGGAACCTCGACGGCGATCACCCAGTCGGGAGTCGTCGGCGAGACCGGTTGGCAGACCACCAAGTACACCATCGTGAACGGTGCGTGGGCGCCGGTGTCTCCGTTCCTGTATGGCGGAGGCGGCGGCTATTCGTCGAACATCGCAGAGCCCGGCTACCAGGCCGCTGCCGGAGTCCACAGCCCGAACGGCGGACGCGCACTGCCCGACGTGTCGATGGACGCCGACCCGACGACCGGGATGCTGGTCGGCCAGACGCAGACCTTCCCCGGGGCTGTGGCTTACGACACCTACCGGATCGGCGGAACGAGCCTCGCCTCACCGCTGTTCGCCGGTATGACGGCACTCAAGATCCAGGCCAGCGGCCACGGCCTGGGCCTGCTCAACCCGATAATCTACGCAGACCACTCGGGATTCCACGACGTGACCGGTGCGGGCATCGATGCGGGCAACATCCGTGTTGATTTCGCGAACGGGTTGGACGCGACCGGCGGGTACCTGTACTCGGTGCGCTCGTTCAACACGACGAACACGTCCCTCACGGTCGGCACCGGCTGGGACAGCGAGACCGGCTGGGGCAGCGCCCGGGCCGGATGGCTCACCCCGGCGCCATAAGGCGCTGAACGCGGAGGGGCTCGGCGCTTGCCGGGCCCCTCCGTCGTGCCCGAACGTGTCCGCATCAGAAGTCCTGCACCTCGCCGCGCAACGCTCTACGACCGGACGAGGGCGCATCCTCGATGACGAGCAGGTCGAATCCGGCCGGTCGAATCCGGCCGATCGAATCCGGCCAGCACTGCGCGCGTCCATGACTCTTCAGTACGACCGAGGCAGCCCCAGCGAGTGCCGCGCGACGTAGTTCAGCACCATCTCGCGACTCACCGGGGCGATCTTCAGCAGCCGCACGATGCCCCAGAGAGGGATCAAGCCGTATTCGGTGCTCAGCCCGTTGCCGCCATGCGTTTGAATCGCGGCGTCGACGGCGGCGAGGGCGGCCTCTGCGGCGGCGTACTTCGCCATGTTCGACGCCTCGCCGGCAGGGCGTCCGTTGTCGTGGAGCCAGGCGGCCTTGCCGGTCATCAGCGCGGCCAGCTCGACTTCGATCTTGGCCGCGGCCAGCATGTGCGCGATGCCCTGGTGGGCGCCGATCGGCACATCCCACACCTGGCGGGTTCGCGCGTACTCCGCCGCCTTCTCGAGCGCAAAGCGGCCGACGCCGACGCAGATCGCGGCACCGACGATGCGCTCCGGGTTGAGGCCGTGGAAGACCTCCGCGAAGCCCTCGTTCAGGGCCCCGACGAGCTGATCGGCGCCCAGCGGCACGTTGTCGAAGAAGAGCGTGAACTGCCTCTCCGGCAGGGACGCGGAGACCGGCAGATTCTGCGCGGTGAAGCCGGGCGCATCCGTCGGCACGATGAACAGGGACAGCAGGGCCTTGCCGGTCTGCTCGCCGCTGTCGGTCGTCTCGGTTCCGGTCCTGGCGACGACGAGCACGGCATCCGCTTCGTCGACACCGGAGATGTAGTACTTGGTTCCGTTGAGCAGCCAACCATCGCCGTCGGCGGTGGCCGTGGTCGACATCCGAAGGGTGTTGGAGCCGGCATCCGGTTCCGTGATGGCGAACACGACCTTGGTCTCGCCGCTCGCCATGCGGGGCAGCCAGGTCTCCTTCTGCTGTGGGCTGCCGTAACGCGCGATGACTTCGCCCGAGATGGCGCTGGAAACCAGCATCAGCAGCAGGGGAGAGCCTTGCGCGGCGGTCTCCTCGCAGACCAGTGCCAGCTCGGCGAGACCGGCGCCGCCGCCGCCGTATTCCTCAGGGAGGTTGATGCCGATGAAGCCCTGCTTGCCGAGCTCGAGCCACAACTCCCGGGTCGGTTCGCGGCGCTCGGCGTGGTCCGCGTAGTACGAGCGGCCGAACGATTTCGTGATCGTTGCGACGGCTTCGCGGATATCGGCGTGACTGTCTTCTGTGTCGAAATCCATGGTGACGGTAGAACCTTCCTGCACACAATTCGAGTCGGGATCCGCGGGATGCGGCACCGGTGCTCGCGATTATCTGAAATCTTAGTAAATCACCATTAACTCGATTAGGCTTGGCTGCACGGCTCACGATCTGATCTCGGTTGTGACACACCGGGCCATACGATCGGGAAGTGAACCACGCATTCGAGCGCACGGTGCGGGTGAGCGCTCACCCGCACACGGCAGGAGGAACGGGTCGATGAAGGCAGGGTCAATGAAGATCGCGGTGCTGGTCAAGCAGGTGCCGGACACCTACGAGGAGCGGCGGCTGGACGCTGCCACCGGCCGGCTCGATCGCGCGGCCAGTGAGCCGATCATCGACGAGATCTCGGAGCGCGCGATCGAGGTGGCGCTCCAGCACAAGGATGTGAACAAGAGCACGGAGGTGGTGCTGCTGGCGATGGGTCCGACATCCGTCACCGCGGCGCTGCGCAAGGCGCTGGCGCTCGGGGCGGACTCGGCCGTGCACGTGCTGGATGATTCGCTCGTCGGCGCCGACGTCGGTCTGACCGCGAGCGTGCTTGCCGCTGCACTTGCCGCCCAAGAACCCGACCTGATCGTTGCCGGCAACGAGTCCACCGATGGGCGCGGGGGAGTGGTGCCCGCGATGGTGGCCGAGCACTTGGGAATCCCGCACGTGACCGGTCTCGAGTCCGTCGAGATCGGCGATACCACTGTCCGTGGGGTGCGTGGCACGGAAGTCGGGAGCCTCGACGTGCACGCATCGCTGCCCGCCGTGATCTCGGTCACCGAGCGGATGCCTGAAGTCCGGTTCCCGAATTTCAAGGGAATCCTCTCTGCAAAGAAGAAGCCGCTGACTGTCACCTCGCTCGGTGAGCTCGGGCTCGATCCGGCGACGCTCGCCGCGGGAACGGGGCGATCGGTCGTGGTCAGCACGGTGTCGCGTCCGGCCCGCAGCGCGGGCAGGAAAGTCGTCGATGAGGGAAACGCCGGCGTCGAGCTCGCCGCCTTCCTGGCCGAGAACCACCTGATCTGACGAAGGACGAGCGGATGTCGAACATACTTGCACTCATCGAACTCTCACCGTCCGGCGAACTCGGCCACACCGCGCAGGCACTGCTGGCCGCTGCGGCACGGCTGGGCACGCCGGTCGCGGTGGTCGCGGTGGCACCCGGCGCGGACGGTGCGCTCGCCGGCGAACTCGGCGCACTGGGCGCCGCCGAGGTGTTCATCGCGGAAACCGACCAGGCGGGCCTCCTGCTGACCTCACCTCAACTCGAAGCCCTCGCTGCCGCAGATACGGCCCTCCAGCCCGCCGGAATCCTGATCGCGAACTCGATCGAGGGCCGTGATGTCGCTGCGCGCCTGGCCGTGCGATTGCGCGCCGGCCTCGCGATCGACGCCGTGGCGGTGCGACTCGAGGCGGACAAGATCGTCGCGACGCACTCGATCTTCGGCGGCGCGTACACGGTCGATTCCACCGTGGAGGCTCCGGCCGACGCCGCAGGCGGCAGCGGCGCCGTGATCGTCACGATGCGACCGGGTGCCGTTCAGGAGCGCGCCGAGGCGGTGACGGCATCCGCATCGACGACGCCGGTGACGGTCGATCCGGCCAGTGCGGCAGTGATCGACGCGGCGCATGATGTTGTCGCGTCCTCGACACGCCCTCAGTTGCGCGACGCGACGACTGTCGTGTCGGGCGGTCGCGGCCTGGGCTCGGCGGAGAACTTCGCCCTCGTCGAGCAATTGGCGGATGTGCTCGGCGCGGCCGTCGGCGCCTCGCGCGCGGCCGTCGATGCGGGCTATGTTCCGCAGTCCTTCCAGGTCGGCCAGACCGGCACAACCGTATCGCCCCAGTTGTATGTCGCGCTCGGCATCTCCGGGGCGATCCAACATCGTGCCGGAATGCAAACCGCCAAGACGATCGTCGCGATCAACAAGGATGCCGATGCTCCCATTTTCAGCATCGCCGATTACGGAATCGTCGGTGACGTTTTCACGGTCGTGCCCCAGCTGATCGAGTCCATTCAGGCGCGCGGGCAGCAGTGAAGGCGAACCCCGTGCAGTCGAACCCCGTGCAGGCGAACCCCGTGCAGTCGAACCCCGTGAGGACCGACCCGTGAAGACCGACGTCCGCTCGCTCACGACGGCTCGGTGGTTCAGGCTGGTCTGGATCGTACCGGTCGCGCTGGTCGGGCTGCTGATCGTGGTGCTGGCCGCGAACTGGATTCGGGGCCTGCCGGCCGTGCAGTCCTTCATGCGCGAGTATCCCGGCAAGTCAGAACTGCCGGCTGGAGCACCGGTCGGGTTCCCGGTGTGGCTGGAGTGGCAGCACTACCTGAACGTCTTGCTTCTCGTCCTGATCGTTCGCGCGGGCTGGCAGGTGCGCAACACAGCACGGCCGAGCGCCCGTTGGACGCGGCGGAACGCCGGGCTGATCCGCACGAAGAATCCGCCGCGGACGATCAGTCTCGATCTGTGGTTCCACTTCGGCCTCGGTTGGCTGTGGGTGCTCAACGGCATCGTCTTCTACGTGCTGATCTTCACGACCGGTCAGTGGACGCGCATCGTTCCGGTGCACTGGGACGTGTTTCCGAATGCGATCTCCGTGGCGATCCAATACGCATCGTTGAACTGGCCGACCGAAACCGGGTGGGTCGACTACAACAGCCTGCAACTGCTCGCCTACTTCACCACCGTGTTCATCGCGGCTCCGCTTGCCATCGTCACCGGGCTGCGGATGTCCGGCGCCTGGCCGCGGAACGCGACGCGGCTGAACAAGATCTATCCGATCACACTCGCGCGCGCGCTCCACTTTCCCGTGATGCTGTACTTCGTGCTCTTCATCGTCGTCCACGTCACGCTGGTGCTGACGACAGGGGCGCTGCGCAACCTGAACCACATGTACGGAGGCAGCGACGACGTGAACTGGGTCGGCTTCTGGATCTTCGCGGCATCGCTCGTCGTCGTGATCGCCGCGTGGGTGGCCGCACGACCCGTGTTCCTCCGCCCGGTCGCGGGCCTGACCGGAACGGTGTCGCGATGAAAATCTTGCTGATGGCAGTTCCGCAACACAACTCTTCAACACAGCCTCAATACCCAGCCGCCCGAAGGGAACAGTGACGATCATGAGTGAATACAGACCTCCTCTCGCCGACATCTCATTCATCCTCGAACATGTCGTGGGCTATCCGGCGATCGCCGAACTTCCGGGCTTCGAGCACGCCGACCTGGAGACCGTCATCGAACTGCTCGAGCAGGCCGGCGCGTTCATGACCGAGGTGGTGGCTCCGACCAACCGGACCGGCGATGTACAGGGGGCCGTGCGCCAGCCAGACGGCTCCGTCGTGACGCCGGACGGGTTCAAAGAGGCGTACCGCCAATACGTCGAGGCGGGCTGGGGTTCCGTTCCGTTGCCCGAGGAGTTCGGCGGCGGCGGATTCCCGCGCACCGTCGGACTGCTCCTCCAGGAGATGATGACCTCCGCGAACATGGCATTCGCGCTGTGCCCATTGCTGACGCAAGGGGCGATCGAGGCGTTGCTGAACTATGGCGACGAAGACCAGAAGCAGCGCTACCTGCCCAAGATGGTGACCGGCGAGTGGTCGGCCACGATGAACCTCACAGAGCCGCAGGCCGGCTCGGACGTCGGCGCGCTGACCACGCGCGCCGTGCGCCGTGACGACGGAACATACGGCATCACCGGCCAGAAGATCTTCATCACGTTCGGCAACCACGACCTGGCGGAGCAGATCGTGCACCTCGTCCTGGCTCGCACTCCGGATGCCCCGGCCGGAACTCAGGGCATCTCCTGCTTCATCGTGCCCAAATTCCTGGTGAATGACGACGGTTCGCTCGGTGCGAGCAACGGTGTGAGCACCCTGTCGATCGAACACAAGCTCGGCATCCATGGCTCGCCGACGTGTGTGCAGTCCTACGAGAATTCCACCGGGTACCTGATCGGTGGGGAGAACCTCGGCATGCGCATCATGTTCATCATGATGAACAGCGCGCGGCTGTCAGTGGGCATGCAGGGTCTCGCCGTCGGCGAGCGCGCATACCAGCAGTCGCTCGAATACGCGCAAGAGCGCAGGCAAGGTCGCGCTGTCGGTGCAACCGAGCCGGATTCCGCGATCATCGACTTCCCGGACGTGCGTCGCATGCTGATGACGCAGAAGGCATACTTGGCCGCGCTGCGACGTCTGATGTTGCTGAATGCTGTGTATGTCGACCACAGCACTCACGACCCGGAGCCTTCCTCTCGGGCACGCGCGAGCGAGATCGTCGGGCTGTTGACCCCGATCTGCAAGGGATTCGGCACGGATCTCGGCAACGAGCTCACCTCCCTGGCGCTGCAGATCCACGGCGGCATGGGGTTCATCGAAGAGACCGGCGCGGCACAGCACTATCGCGACGTGAGGATCGCCGCGATCTATGAGGGGACCAACGGCATCCAGGCGGCTGACCTCGTCGGCCGCAAGCTCGGTGTGCGCGACGGCGCCTCTGTGCTGGAGTTCATCGCCGCGATGCGTGAGATCGATGCTGAACTGGCTGGAGCCGGGGGAGAATTCAGATCCATCCGTGCGGAACTGAACCAACAGCTCGACGCGTTGCAGACGGCGACGACCTGGATGCTGAAGACCGGGCCGACGGACTCGAACGCGGTTCTCTCCGGATCGAGTCCGTACCTGCGGATGTGGGGGCTGGTCGTCTGCGGCTGGCTGATGGCGCGGTCCGCGCTGGCGGCCGCGAGTATCGACGATGCCGAGGTCGCGGAAACGCAGCTGGTGCTCGCGCGCTTCTATGCGGAGCAACTGCTGCCGCAGTGTGCTGGGCTGTTGCCGGCTGTCACGGCAGGTTCCCGTGACCTTTTTGCACTGGATGCGGACGAACTGGCAAGTGTGGCACGTCGGCGGGTCGGCTAGCGATCTGCCGAACGATCCCGCGCACCGCCGCAACACGCGGATGCGACCGTGGCAGCGGTCGGTGGATGATGCGGCCACCGTGGAGTGCGCCGTGCACGATCGTCGCACGGTGCGCAGCTCATCCAGACACGCGGAGGATCGCATCGTCGTGCTCATCGGCGTCGAACTGTTCGGTCGCACGGTTGCCGCCGAGACGACGCTGAGGGAAGGAAGACCTGCACCTGCGTAGGCTGAAGCCATGCCCGCTGTGCTTGCCGACGCCCGCGCCGAACTGGTCGCTCTCTGCGCGCGCGGCCTCGACTGGCAGGTCGGCGCATCGCGGCTGATGCTGCGGCCGGCCGATGCACGCCGCGCCGCCGTGCTCGTGCTCTTCGGGCGCCTCGACACTGTGCCGGCCGCAGTGCCGGCCGGGGCACCGGCATCCGCAGCCGCACCGGTCGCACGCGACCTCGACGTGCTCCTGCTGCGCCGCTCGGACACGCTCGACACCCACCCGGGGCAGATCGCGTTCCCCGGCGGTCGATTGGAGGCATCCGATGTGGACGTCACGGCTGCGGCACTGCGCGAAGCCGTCGAGGAGACCGGGCTGGATCCGGCCGGCCTGGAACCACTCGGCACCCTGCCCGAGTTGCCTGTGCCGGTGAGCAATCACGTTGTGACGCCCGTTGCAGCGTGGTGGACGCATCCGTCAGCCGTGGCCGTCGTCGACCGCCATGAGACGGTGGACGTCTTCCGGATGCCCGTGGCCGACCTGCTCGACCCTGCGCATCGGGTGACCACACAGCATACATACGGCTCTCGCGTGTTCAGCGCGCCCGCCTTCGCCGTGAGCGGTCGACTGGTCTGGGGCTTCACCGCGATCGTGCTCTCGCGGATGTTCGACGAACTTGGCTGGGCCGTGCCGTGGGATCGAAGCCGGACGGTGCAACCATACTGACCCGGTGGCATGATGGGCGCATGGCGCCAGAACTCCACCTCACCGGTGACGCAGCAGCAGATGCGTTGCTCTCCTCCGATCCGCTCGCCCTCGTGATCGGAATGCTGCTGGACCAGCAGGTTCCGATGGAGACCGCGTTCGCCGGGCCGGCCAAGATCGCCGCGCGGATGGGCGACGCGGGTTCGATCGATGCGGCCGCCATCGCATCCTCCGATCCGGAGGCGTTCGTGCAACTGTTCCGCGCGACGCCGGCGGTGCACCGTTTTCCGGGGTCGATGGCCGCTCGCGTGCAGACGCTGTGCCGAGCCATCGTCGACGATTGGGGCGGTGATGCGGCCGCGATCTGGTCGTCGGGCAACCCGACCGGCGCAGAAGTGCTCGCCCGGCTGAAGAAGCTACCCGGGTTCGGCGACCAGAAAGCGAAGATCTTCCTCGCGCTGCTCGGCAAGCAGTACGGGCTGGATGCGCCGGGCTGGCGCGAAGCATCCGCACCGCTTGGCGAGCCGGGCACGCTCCACTCGGTCGCCGACATCGTGGATGCGGACTCGCTCGCTCGCGTGCGCGAGTCGAAGAAGGCGCACAGGGCAGCGATGAAGGCCGCGCGCGGTTGAGCGGTGCCTCGGTAGCCTGTTTCGCGCGTACGGGCGGCTGACGTGGGCGTTCAGTACCCGCTCGGCCAGTTGAACGCCGCGGGCGCCACTGCGGTCGTGCCGGTCGGCGTGACGACGATATCAATGTCTTCGTGCTCAGCCAGCGTGATCGCCGCCGGGTCGCCGGAAGTCTTCTTGCCATTCACGAAGACCGCGACGGTTTGGCCGTCACCGCCGCCGAGTGAGCCGATGTGGGTGGCGTCGAGGGCGACATCCCATTCGGTGAAGACCTCGCCCAGCGTGAAAGTCGACTTCACCGGAGACTCGATGTGGATGATGCCGCTCGTGTCGTGCGTGTGCAGCGGCGAGATCGTCTGGGCCGCTTCATCGATGCCGAGCAATGCGGGCACCTGCACTGCCTTTCCGTCGACGGTCACGCTCAGATGCGAGTGGATGTGCTGGGCAGTGCCCTCCGAGGTGAGCATCCCGAGCCCGGCGGCTTTGACACGCGCCGTCGGGTCCGCCGGAGCAGCCCAAGGCGGTGCCGTGCTTGCCCCGATGGCGACCGCGGCTGGAGTCGCTGGGATGGCGGTCGAGGTGGCAGCACTCGCACTCGATCCCGGCCTTGCGTTGAGAACGAGTGTGACCGTGATCACGGCAAGGATGGCAGCGATGACCGCCCCGGAGATCGACCAGGTCAGGATACGCCGGCGTCGTTCCCGGGCGCGTTGCGCGCGCAGCATTTCTGCAGCTTTACGCTGAAGCTCCCGGGAACGGGAACGAGAACCTGACGGCATACCGGACGACCTTCACTGTGCGGGCTTTCCATTCTGCGGTAGGCCGCCATGGATTTGCTGAATGCCGGCGGCGCTCAGCGAATGCCGCCAAAGGGCTATCGTCGAAGGTATGGATCTAGAACCGGGCGACACTCGCACCACACTTCCCCTCCTATCCGCCACAGACGCGGTCTCCGCACTGGCGGCCGCACACGCAGACGGCACAGCCTGCACCTGTGGCGAAGAGAACGAGAAACATGTTGTGCTGGACGGCCGATTGATCCCGCACGCCATTCGGCATGCGACCATCTTCGGCGCACTCGACTCGCTCGAGGCCGGCGCAACACTGACGCTGATCGTCGACCACCGCCCGATGCCGCTGCTTGCGCAACTCGAGGCGCGCAGCCCCGGTGCGTTCTCCACCGAGTTCATCCTCGAGGAACCGCGGGAAGTGGCGGTGCGCTTCACTCGGCTGTGATCTGCTGGCTGTGATCTGCTGGCGGTGATCTGGGGGCGGAGATCTGCGGGCGGTGATGCGTCGTCCCATACCGGGCGTCGCTATTCTCCGCCGTTTCGCATCGAGCGACAAGGCGACTTGACCTGCACAGGAACGAGTTTGGCAACTTGTCCACAATTTGGCCTCTGACCGGCGTTTACGGGGTCGGAACGTCAGTGGGTCCTGGTTGAGTGAAGCCATGAGCAGCACCGCAGCGGTTTCCGATCCGACCGGCACCCGAACCGGTGCCCTCGGCGGTGTGACGGCTGGCGTTCCAGTCGTCGCAGATGCTGCCGCGCGCGCGATCGTGGAGGATGTCCGTCGCGCGCTCTCCCGGCTGGCAGAGGTCGATCCGACCGTGTTGAGTGCGGACGGCCTGCTACGATTCACGGCCGACATGGAGTCCCTCACCCGGGTGGTCGACAACACGCACATCGCGCTGGCTGCCGAGATCACTGAACGCTCGCCCCGAACCGCCGGCTTCGACGGGCTGGCAGCCCGGCACGGATGTGCCACCGGGGCGCAACTGATCGAGCGGGTCACCGGCGTCTCTTCCCGCACGGCCCGGCAACGCGTGCGGGTGGCCGCCCGGACGGCACAGCGCACCTCGGATACGGGGTTGCCGTTGCCGGCGCTGTTCCCGGCCACCCAGCGCGCCCTGGCCGGCGGGGTGATCGGTATCGATGCGGCCGATGCGATCACCGCAATGCTGGGCACACTGCCGCACACGATCCCCGTCGAGGCGGTGGATTGGGCAGAGACCACCCTGGTGAACAATGCGATCGGCTCCGACGAGGCACCACCCGTCTGCGCGGATCTGATCCGCGGCCAGGCGGTGACGTTCCGAGACCGGTTGGATGCCGATGGAATCGAACCGCGTGATGATCGGATGGTCGCCAAACGCGGCATTCGGTTCTTCCGCGAGGCTGATGGGATGTTGGGCATCTCGGGCCATCTGCCGCCGGCGCAGGAGGCGATCATCGTCCCCGTCTTCGATGCGTTCCTCTCTCCGCGCACCGCACCCGCATTCCTGGCCGCAGAAGAAGACACCGCACACGACACGCACGACGGTGACGCACACGACGGCGATGCACACGACGGCGCCGAACATGGCGTGATGCGGGACCCGCGCACGCCTGAGCAGCAGCGGGCGGACATCCTCACCGCCCTGTGCGAAGGCGCTGCCAGAACCGGGCAGACGCCGCAACTGCACGGCGCCGCCCCCACTGTTCTGGCGATCGTGCAGCACAGCGACCTGGACACCGGCACCGGGTCCGGTGTCGCGGCCGGCACAGACCAGCCGTTGCCGATCTCGACGATCGGGCAGATCGCGTGCGACGGCGGCAGCCAACAGGTGACACTCGACAGCGACGGACGCGTGATCGAACTGTTCTCGAAAGCACGCTTCTTCACCCCATCGCAACGCAAGGCGATGATCGCGCGCGACGGCCCCACCTGCGTCAAACCGGGGTGCACCATCCCCGCCTACTGGGCTGAAGCGCATCACATCATCCCGGACAGCGAGGGCGGCCCCACCGAGGTAGGCAACGGATGCCTGCTCTGCTGGTTCGATCATCGCCTGGTCGAACGTGGCGAATTCACCATCAAAATGGTGGGCGGCAAACCCGTCTTCAGTCCGCCCGGCTGGTACACCAAACGCGAATACCTCAAACCGCACGGCCACGCATGACGGATGGCGCAGACGGGGCCAGGCCGGCGTCCATCCGACGGCCACTCAGAACGACGATGTCACCACCGTGACGATGCCGACACCGTGACGATGCCGACACCGAGGCCTGCGACCCGCTCGTCGTAACAATTCAGGAGCATCCCGGACGATTCTGTAAGGATCAAAGCATGATTTCACGCCTCCCTGTCCTCGACCTGTCCCGGCTTGACGCTGGCCGCGCGGAAGCCGACGCCTTCCGCGCGGAGCTTCGCCAGGTGACCCATGACGTCGGCTTCTTCTATCTCGTCGGGCACGGAGTGGAACAGGCACTCATTGACGAACTGCTCCGCGTCGCACGCCGCTTCTTCGAACTGCCCACAGAGCAGAAGCTCGCCATCGAGAATGTGAAGAGCCCGCAGTTCCGGGGGTACACCAGAATCGGCGGAGAGCTCACGCACGGTGACGTCGACTGGCGCGAGCAGATCGACATCGGCGTTGAACGCGCCGCGATCGAACGTGCGCCCGGCCTTCCCGACTACTGGCGGCTCGAAGGCCCCAACCTGTGGCCCGAAGCACTACCAGAACTGCAGGAGGTCGCCTCCCGCTGGAACGCAGAGCTCAACGCAGTTGCGCTCCGTCTCCTGCGCGCGTGGGCGGTCGCGCTCGGCTCACCCGAGGACATCTTCGACGCCGCTTTCGCGGAGCGTCCGTTCTCGCTGATCAAGATCGTGCGATATCCGGGGGAGTCCGACCCGACACCGAAACAGGGCGTCGGCGAGCATCGCGATGGCGGAGTTCTCACACTCCTCCTCGTCGAACCGGGCAAAGGCGGACTGCAGGTCGAGCACGAAGGCGAGTGGATCGATGCGCCTTCCGTGCCGGGCTCGTTCGTCGTCAACGTCGGCGAGATGCTCGAACTCGCCACGGGCGGCTACCTCAAGGCGACACTGCACCGTGTCGAGTCCCCACTGGTCGGCACGGACCGCATCTCCATCCCATTCTTCTTCAACCCGGCCCTCGACACCCGGATGCCGCTACTCACTTTGAGCCCGGAACTCGCGGCCGAGGCGCGCGGCCTGTCCGTCGACCCGACGAACAGCCCCATCCTCGAAACCTACGGCGACAACGCCTTGCGTTACCGACTGCGGGCGCACCCTAACGTCGCTGCGATCCACCACGCGGACCTGCTCGGCTAGGTCGCGCCACCGCGCGTACCCCTGGGCGCCACCTGCTCCGAGCACGTCGCCCTGTGATGCGAGATACGACACGTTCGCGAGTGCGTTGCGCCTCCCGTGCGGTCGGGCGCGAGCGCGGCTGGAACACGTCGGTCAGCCGGGCGGCTGTCTCGGTCAGCTCAGCGGCGGCGTGCGCCCGGGCGCGGTGCGTCGCGAACCTGTTGCCTCGAACGCCGCGGCCAACATCAGCAGGGCCGTATCGCTATAGGCGCGACCGGCGAAGGTGAGCCCGACAGGCATGCCGATGTCGCTCATCGTGCCCATCGGCACCGTCACCGTCGGGATTCCAAGGTGCCGGATTGCGAGGTTGCCGTTCGCCACCCACACCCCGTTGCGCCAACCGAGAGCTGCGGATGCCGCATTCACGTCCATGTCCGCGGGGCCGACATCCGCGACCGCCGGAAAGATGACGGCGTCGAGGCCTTGTCCGTCCATCCACTCTTCGAGGTCGATCCGCCGGGTCTCCTCGAGACCACGCACCCCGACTTCGAGAAAGCGGATGTCGGTCATCGCCTCCACCGGACGATCACGGATGATCGCCGGGTACGTTGCGATGTCGTCGTCGAAGCCGTCGTAGCGATCGGGCAGCGCGCCGTCGGGCTGCGGAAAGATCGTGTCCCCGTCGACATTCGCCAATCGGTTCAACGCGGGATCGTCGTTGGCGCGCAGGAAGTCGTCCCACGCCCAGGCCGACAGGTCGGTGATCTCGCTGTGCAGATAGTCCGAACCGACGAGGCCGCGCGTGGCGATCGTCGGGGCCCCCGGGCGGTCACCCTCGTAGTTCGAGACGACGGGAAAGTCGACGAGCACGACCTCGGCACCGGATGCTTCCAGGTCGCGCTTCGCCTCCCACCACAGCTCCAGTATCGATTCGCGTGTGCGAATCGGCTGGCCGGTCGAGCCGCCGATGCCCGGATGCTCGCCGGTACCGGCGTCCGGATCCTCGTTGATATACATGCGCGGCACGCCGAAGCGCTTGCCGGCGAGCGCGGCGCGTACGTGGCCGGCATCGACCGGAGCCAATGGCGGATAGTGTTCGGGGCGCACAGTCGAGGCGAGCGGAATCTCGACCCACGGCTGTACCCGCCAGAAGTCGCCGCGGTGCCCGCCGTCGTGGTGCACGCCGTCGCGGTTCCGGTCATCGCGGTTCTGGTCGTCGCAGTGCTGATCATCATCGGCGACGAGCACTTCCAGCAGTTCGAGCAGATCGGCCATGGTTCGGGTGTGTGGAACGACGACATCCATCGTCGGTACGAGCGGCCAGTTGCCGCGCACCGAGATCACGCCGCGAGACGGCGTATAGGCGCACAATGCGTTGTTCGACGCCGGTGCGCGCCCGGATGACCAGGTTTCCTCGCCGAGCCCGAACGCCGCGAAGCTCGCCGCGGTCGCGGTGCCCGAGCCGTTCGACGACCCGGAGCCGAACGCCGAGGTCAGATACTCGGCGTTGTATGGGCTCTCGGCCCGGCCGTACACGCCGCGCTGCATGCCGCCGTTGGCCATCGGGGGCATGTTGGTCAGGCCGATGAGCACGGCGCCGGCGTCTCGAAGTCGTTCGATCGCGAAGGCGTCGCGCTGTGCGATCAGGTGCTCGAAGGCGGGAGAGCCTGCAGCCGCGGTCAGGCCCTTCGCGAGGTAGCTGTCCTTCGCCGTGTACGGGATGCCGTCGAGCGGCCCGCGTGCCTCCCCGCGCGCGCGGCGCTCGTCGGATGCTCGCGCGGCAGCGCGCGCATCCGGATTCATGACGATCACGGCGTTCAAACGCGGGCCGTTCCTGTCGTAGGCGTCGATGCGCGCGAGATAGGCGTCAAGGAGCTCCTCGCTCGTCGTCTCACCGCTCTCGAGTGCGGAACGCAACCCGGCGATCGTCGCCTCCGTCACCTCGAAACCGCTCATGATGCCTGCGGTGCGGCACCGCCGTCGAGTGCCGGCTGCTGCTGTGTGATGCAGTGGATGCCACCGCCCCGCGCGAGGATCGGCCGGGCGTCCACGGTGACGACGCGGCGCCCCGGGTAGACGTCGGCCAGGATCGCGGCGGCCGCGGCATCCGCACGTTCATCGCCATAGCCGCAGGCGATGACCCCGCCGTTGACCACGAGGTGGTTGACGTAGCTCCAATCGACGAACCCCTCGTGATCGCGGATCGTGGCCGGCGCCGGCAGTGGGATGATCTCGAACGCGCGCCCTGCGGCATCCGTCTGGGTTTCGAGGAACGCGTGCAGATCGCGAGAAACGGAAAAATCCGGATGGTCGGGGTTGCGTTGCGAATGCAAAAGCACACAGCCGGGCGATGGGATGGTCGCGATCATGTCGACGTGGCCGCGGGTTCCGTAGTCCTCATAGTCGCGGGTCAGGCCGCGCGGCAGCCAGACCGTGTGGCGGGTGCCGAGCGTTCGGGCGAACTCCTGCTCGATGCGCCTCTTGTCGGCGTAGGGATTGCGGCCGATGTCGAGTTGGACGGTCTCGGTGGCCAGCACGGTGCCGTCACCGTCGACATGGATTGCGCCGCCCTCGTTGACGAGCACGGAGCTGATGACCTCTGCGCCGACCTGCGCGGCGACGAATCGAGCGATCTCCCGGTCGAGATCCCAGGCCGCCCAGTGCTGCGCGCCCCAGCCGTTGAAGATCCAATCGACGGCGCCGAGCACGCCGGGCCGATCGTCGTCCACGACGAAAGTCGGGCCGAAATCGCGCATCCAGAAGTCGTTGAGCGGTGCCTCGAGCTGCTCGATCTCGTTGCCGAGCATTCGGCGGGCTCGATCGGTTTCGCTCGGATCGAGCACCATTGTTACCGGCTCGAACTCTGCGACAGCGTGTGCGACGGCGCTCCAGGTCGCGTATGCCTCCTCGGCAGCTACGGGATCGTCGCCGAGGGTGCTGCCGGTGCGGGGGAAGGCCATCCAGGTGCGCTCGTGCGCAGCGGTCTCGGCGGGCATACGCCAGGCCATGCGGAACTCCTCTGTTGCGGGTGGGTCGTTGCGGGTGGGGGTGTTGCGGGTGCGTGCTTGTGTCTTCATCTCGGAGATCGCGTTGATCACGTGATCAATAACAGTGCGAATGTATCTAGACTGGTGCCACGATGTCAAGAACTCCGGGCAAGAAGGCCGAAAGAAAAGCACCATCGCAGCGGGCGGCCGAGATCGCGTCCGCCGCCCGCCGACTGGCTTTGGAAGGCGGCCTCTCCGCAGTCACGCTCCGTGCCGTTGCCGCGCGCGCAGGTGTCGCCCCGGCCTTGGTCGCGCACTACGAACCGAACATGGACGCGCTCGTCGCCGAGACGTTCGCCACTGTCGTTCACGCCGAGATCGACGCGGTGAGCGCGCTGATCGCCACGGAAGCGACCGCCCGCAGCCGTCTGGCGCATCTGCTCAGCACGCTGCTGGATGGCAGCCGTACCGATGTGACGGTGGTCTGGGTCGACGCCTGGACGCTCGGTCGACGCAATGACGCGCTTGCCGCACGCGTGCGCACGGAGATGGATGCGTGGCAGGCCGTGATCCGCGAGATCATCGAGTGCGGGGTCAGGCTGGGCGAATTCGAGACGGATGATGCGGCAGCCGTCTCCTGGCAGATCCTCGGCATGATCGATGGGCTGAACGCACAGGCGCTGGTGCGCTGGGGTGCGGCCACCGATCGAAGCCTGTTGCTCGCACATGCCGTCGAAGGGATGCTGCGCCTGTCGCGCGGATCGCTGCCGGTCGGGTAGGGCGTCGGTCGAGTTGCACGGTATGACGCGGTCGGCGGATCGGCCAAGCTCTGTCCGGTCGCCGGTCGCCGGTCGCTTCGGCCGTGTCATCAGGTCCAGTAGCGTCTGCGCATCTCGGCGCCGAACGGTCCCGGCAACGTTGTCGATGAACCGTTGGACGGGGGAATCCTCTGCCGTCACAATCGTGTCCTGTTTCGTTGAATCGTTCGTTGAATCTTGTGCGCGAAGCGCCGCTAGCCAGCCTCGCGCGGCTCGCAGATGACGACGGGGATCTCGCGAGTCGTCTTCTTCTGGTATTCGGCGTAGCCGTGATACGACTTCACGATGGCCGGCCACAGTTCTGCTCGTTCCTCAGCGGTGGCCCTGCGTGCGCGCATCGGCATGGTCTTGTCGCGAACGGACAATTCGACGTCGGGGTTGGCCAGGAGATTCAGATACCACTGCGGATGCCGGTCGTCGCCTCCCTTCGACGCGACCAGGCAGTATCGGCCATGGTCGTGCACCGGTGAGTTCAGCATCGTCGCGCGGCGTTTGCCCGTAGTGCGGCCGACGGTGTGCAGTTCGACGACGGTGACCGATCCTATCGACCATCCGACGCGACCGCCGCTCACCGCCACCAGTGCGCGGTGTGACGCGTTCAGCGACTTCATCGCCACGTCGGTCATCCGATTGCGAAAACTCATACTCGGAGTCTGCCACCGCCCAGGGGTGGAGGGCTGTGCGATTCTTCCCGGGTGATTCTCCCGGGTGATTCTTGCCGAGCGATTCTTCCCTGGCGATTCTTCCGGGATGCACGGACCGACTCGGGAACAGGGCACTCGGTGAAAGTGTTGTCTCCTCCTGTGGCATCGGCGGCGTACGCTGCTGAGGAGAGGAGATCACACCATGTCGGGAACAACCGAGACCGCGATACTTGCCGGAGGATGCTTCTGGGGCGCGCAACAGCTGCTCCGTCGGCGTCCGGGGGTGACCTCGACCCGGGTCGGCTACTCTGGCGGCACCACGCCGAACGCGACATACCGCAATCACGGTGCTCACGCCGAGTCCGTTGAGATCGTCTTCGACCCGGAACAGCTCAGCTTCCGTGACCTGCTCGAGTTCTTCTTCCAGATCCACGACCCGTCGACCAAGGACCGTCAGGGCAACGACGTGGGAGCCAGCTACCGCTCGGCGATCTTCTACACGACCGACGAGCAGAAGCGGGTCGCTGAAGAGACGATCGCGGATGTCGACGCGTCCGGCCTGTGGCCGGGCAAGGTCGTCACCGAAGTGACCCCGGCCGGCCCATTCTGGCAGGCAGAAGAGGAACACCAGGACTATCTCGAGAAGTACCCGAACGGGTACACCTGCCACTACGTGCGGCCGGGCTGGGAGCTGCCCCACCGGGAGAGCCAGCCCGCCGGCTAGAGTGTCAGCCGGTCGACGAGCGCCGACTCATCGACGAGCGCCCGGATTGCGCCCGTTCAGAACAGTCGACCGGCCTTCACCTCGGCAGGCGCTTCGAGGTCGAGCAGGAATTGTTTGCGCTCGAGGCCGCCTGCGTAACCGGTGAGCTTGCCGTCCTTGCCGACGACGCGGTGGCAGGGGATGAAGATCGACAGGGGATTGTGTCCCACGGCCTGTCCGACGTTCTGCGCCAGCGCCCTGTTGCCGAGCTTCTGCGCGATTTCGCCGTAGGTGATCGTCTGCCCGAACGGAATCTCCTTCAGAATGGCCCAGACCTGCTCCTGGAATGGATCGCCGAAGGTGGCCATCGGAAGATCGAAGGTGGTGCGGGTGCCGTCCAGATACTCGCGCAACTGAGCTGCGGCCGTCGCGAGGAGAGGGTCGTCCTCGATCGTGGTCGGTGCGCCCAGGAACTCGGCGGTGGGCAGATACCAGTGCCGCGGAAAGTACAGTCCGCTGACAGCGTCATCCGCGGCGCAGATGGTCAGTCGGCCGATGGCCGTATCGATGACGGCGTGACGGTTGTTCATGGGAGGTCAGCTGTCCATGGGAAGTCGGTTGTCCGTGGGGATGGGCGTTTACGGCAGGATGTGACCGGCCGCGGTGAACAGCCGATACCACTCCTCGCGCGTCAGCGGGACCTCCGATCCGGCAGCCGAGCGGCGTACGCGATCCGGGTTGGTCGTGCCGAGAACGACCTGCATGTTTGCCGGATGCCGAGCAATCCAGGCCACGGCAATCGCCTCGGAAGCCACGTGGTATGCGATCGCCAACTCGTCGATCGCGTCGTTCAGCGCGGCGAAGTTCTCACGATCGCCCAGGAACACCCCATCGAAGAAGCCCTTCTGGAACGGCGACCATGCCTGCAGGGTGATGTTGTTCAGTCGACAGTAGTCGAGGACGCCGTTGTCACGGTCGATCGACTGGTCGAGGCCGGACATGTTCGCCGCGATCCCGGCGGCGACGAGTGGGGCGTGGGTGATGCTCAACTGCACTTGGTTGACGATCAGGGGTTGGCGCACGGAGTGCTTGAGCAATTCGATCTGCCCGGGCGTTTGGTTCGAGACCCCGAAGTCGCGCACCTTGCCGGCGCTGTGCAGGGTGTCGAACGCATCAGCCACCTCGTCGGGTTCGACGAGTGCGTCCGGCCGGTGCAGCAGCAGGATGTCGAGGTAATCGAGGTTCATGGCCTCCAGCGACTCGTCGACCGAGCGCAGGATGTGCTCCTTCGAGAAATCCCAGAATCCGTCCCGAATGCCGACCTTCGATTGCACGACGACCGACTCGCGCTCCGCCGGCGAAAACGAGACGGCGCCGCCGAAGCGGCGTTCGCAGTCGTGGCGTTGCGCACCATAGACGTCCGCATGATCGAACATGTTGATCCCGGCATCCCTGGCGGTTCCGACGAGGGTGCGGATCTCCTGATCGCTGAGAGAGCCGATTCGCATCAGGCCCAAGATCACAGTGGAAACCGATACGTTCGTCTGAGGCAGCGTGAGGATTCTCATGTCTCCATGCTAGGTGGTACGGTTCGGGCGGCTCACGCTTGCTCGATCGGGTGGATCACATCTGGTTGAGGTCTGGTTCATAGGTCGCTCCCAGTTTCCCAGAATGCGCAAAAAACCCGTCCGTAGCGTTGAAGCATGACAACGATCACGTCGCCCGATCAGGCGCAGCCGCTGCGCAGGAGGCGACCGCCCGCCACCCGCGTGCGCGCCATCGCGCTGCGACTTGCAATCGTTGTCGGAACCCTGATCGTGTTGATCATGTGGTGGGCGAGCACCCCGTCGCCGCTCGCCGGAACACCAGCGCAGCTGACGACGACGATCGGCGAGCTGAGTGGCATGCTCGGCGGCTATCTGGTGTGCGTCCAGGTGCTGCTGATCGCCCGCATACCGTGGTTCGAGGCGGCGGTGGGCATGGACAGGCTCGTGGCCTGGCACAGGACGCTGGGCGCCACGGTCGTCTTCTTGATCATCACCCACGTGCTTTTCATGATCGTCGGGGGCATGTTCCTCGACAGGCAGCTGCCATGGTCGGAACTGATCACGATCCTGCAGAGCTATCCGGACATGATCACGGCCCTGATCGGCACGATCGCGTTTCTGCTCATCGGCTTCAGCAGTGCGCGCGCCATCCGTGCGCGACTGCCCTACGAGGTCTGGTACTGGCTGCATGTGAGCGTATATGCTGCGATCTTCCTCACCTTCCTGCATCAACTGAGTGCCGGAGTGCACTTCGTCAACGATCCGGTGAACCGCGCCCTGTGGCTTCTGCTCTATCTGGCGACGGCGGCCGCCGTGCTGACCTGGCGCGTGGCGTTGCCGCTGCGGGTGGCATGGCGGCATCGGTTGCGGGTCGAGCAGGTCGTCGCCGAGAACGCCGGAACGACGAGCGTGTGGTTCAGCGGCCGCAACCTCGATGAGCTCGGAGTGCGTGCCGGCAACTTCATGTCGTTCCGGTTCCTGTCCTGGGGGCATCTGCTGACGGCGCATCCGTATTCGATCTCGCGCGTTCCGGATGGCCGTTATCTGCGCATCACCGTCGGGGCGCTCGGGAATCACTCTCGGGCGATCCGGCAGCTTCGACCCGGAACGCTCGTCTTCGCAGAGGGCCCGTTCGGGCATTTCACAGCCGACCGCGCCACGCGCGCCCGCATTCTGCTGGTCGCCGGCGGCTCGGGCATCGGGCCGATCCGCGCGCTCGCCGAGGATCTCATCGCTCGAGGGCACCAGGTGGTGCTGCTCTATCGCGCCCGATCGGGTGAGCACCTGGCGCTGTGGGCCGAACTGAACGCCATCCCGGGGCTCGTCGTCGTGCCGCTCATCGGACGTCGACGAGAACTCGGCTACGACCCGCTGTCGGCAGAGATGCTCAGACGGCTCGTTCCAGACATCCTGACGCGAGAAGTGTTCCTGTGCGGGCCGGAGGGGATGGCGCTGCAGGTCGTCGATTCGCTTCACAGACTGCGGCTGCCCTCACGCGTCATCCATCGAGAAGAATTGAGCATGTCATGAGCAGGAAATGGCGAGGCACGGCCTTGTTTGCGATCATTCTGGTCACGATGGGCCTCACGATCGGGCTGAAGCTGTACACCGGATCCGGGGCGAGTCTCGCCGCCGCGCCCAGCGCGGTCGGTTCGCCCACAGCCGGCGCGGGCACGCCGAGTTCACAGCCGACCGCATCCGCCTCATCGTCGCCGTCTGCCACGAGCGGCTCGTCGTCCGGTTCCACATCGTCCGGGCCGACCTCCTCCGGTTCCACGTCGTCTGCTGCGGCCACGGGCACCGCGACGATCAGCGGCGCGGTCGAGCAGACGCCGTACGGGCCGATCCAGGTGTCTGTCACGTTCTCCGGCACGAAGATCACCGCCGTCACCGAACTGCAGTCTCCGAACGATCGCGACCGCAGCATCCAGATCAACTCGCAGGCCGCTCCGATTCTGGCCCACGAGGTGATCTCCGCACAGTCCGCGCAGATCGACTCGGTGTCCGGGGCCACGTACACGTCGCAGGGTTATGCGGCCTCGGTCCAGGCGGCGATCGACAAGCGATGAGACGCGTTCAGACCGTGATGGGCTTTCCCGTCTCGGTCGACCTCCGCGACCAGGGCGACTTCACGGATGCCATCGCCCGGGCGTTCGGTGCCCTGACCGACGCCGATCGGCGCTTCAGCACCTACCGCCCGGACAGTGAGGTGAGTCGGGTCAACCGTGGCCTGGTCGCGCCGGCGGAGTACAGTGACGATTTGCGCGAGGTGCTCGCCATCGGCGCGTCGGTGCAGCGAGGTTCCCGGGGCGCGTTCGCGCTGCGCGTGCCGGGCGGCGCGGGCCTCGACACAGACGGAGTCGTCAAAGGCTGGGCGGTACAGCGTGCTGCCGAGGTTCTCGAAGGTGCGGGCGCGCGCAATTTCTGCATCAACGCAGGCGGCGACGTCGTCGTGCGCGGCAGCGCAGGCGAGCACAGCGGATGGAACATCGGAGTTCGATCGCCGTGGGACCCTACGACGATGGTCGCCGTGTTCTCGCTGCGCGACGAGGCGATCGCGACGTCGGGGGCATACGAGCGCGGCGACCACATCGTCGACGGGCGCACCGGGCTGGCGGCGCGTGCAGGCCTCGCCAGCGTTTCGGTGATCGCACCCAGCTTGACCATGGCGGACGTCTTGGCAACCGCGGTCTTCGCGCTCGGCGAAGACGGCGTCCAGTGGGCCGCGCACGACTATGAATGCGGCGTCTTCGCCATACGTTACGACGGCGGAACGGTCACCGCCGGGCCGCTGCCCCGGGAAGTCGCAGCCTGACGACCGCGCCGGAATCCGAAGCGGTGGCATCGCCGGCCGGAGTGTCCCCTGCATCGCTCAGTTCTACGGTCCCACCGTGACGGTTTGCGATCTCGGCCACGAGGGCGAGCCCCAGACCGTAGTGGCGAACGATGCTCACACTATAGGTCTGCTGCACAGCCGGACGGGCCCGAGCGAAGCGTTCGAATGCGCGATCGCGAATCTCCGCGGGGAATCCGGGCCCGTCATCCGTCACCTCGATGACGATGGTGTCCGATTCGCGTCGCAGGTCGACCACGATCGACGATCGTGCGAACTCGAGAGCGTTGTCGATCAACGCCACGAACACGCGGCGCAACGCACCGGCCGACCCCGGCACGACGGCGTCGTCGAGACCGGTGCGTGCGATCGTCACGCCTTTCGCGTCGGCGCGCTGCGCGAGGCCTCTGCAGACGTCGTCTGCGATGCGCGCGAGCTCGACGTCTTCGCGAGCTTCGGCTTCGCGCGGATCGACGGCGGTCAGCAGGTCTTCGAGGATCTCCGTGAGCGCGCGGGCGTCTTGCACGAGGGCATCGGCATCCTGCACGGCCGTCTCTTCGCCGGGCAGCCGCGTCAGCTCGCGTTTGAGCAACTGTGCGCGGGTGCTCAGGATGGTGACGGGCGTGCGCAACTCGTGGCTCGCGTCTGCGACGAACCGCTTCTGCAATGCAAGCGCATCCGACAGCGGGCGCATCACGCGCCGCGAGAGCCACGCGGCGAGAACGCTCACGAGCAGAACGGCTCCGATCCCGGTCACCAGGAACGCGACAGCCAATCGCGCCATCTCCGCATCGTTGTCCCGCTTGCTGAACACCGCCTGCACCACGCGGTCGGGGCTACGTTGGGTGCGCACGATGTAGGTGACGCCGCCGACTGTCACATCGGACTGCGTCGCATCGTGCTGTCTCGCATTGGGCTGCCTCGCATCGCCCGGCGGCCCGCCGGCGTGTTCCATCGCCTCGTGATCCGGCAGGCCGGCCGGCATTCCGGGTGACACGGACAGCGTTCCGTGGTCGTCGATGGCGAGCCAGACCCCGGCCGGCGCGTCGTTGACCGAGTCGACGTGCTGCGTCGCGTCGTCGAGCAGCCGGTTGGCCGCGGCACTCTGACTGGCGCCCACGATGATGAAGACGGCTGCCGCGATCGCGGCCAGCAGCACCACGAGGAGCGCGCCGGTCTGCATGGCAAGACGATTCGACGCCCGTCGGATGTCGTCGGGGCGGCCGGGTACGGTCGGCGAGCGCCTCACCGGCCGGCCCCGAGGGTGTAGCCGATGCCGTAGACGGTGCGCACGACGTGTCTGCCCAGCTTGCGACGGAGATAGTGCACATAGGTGTCGACGACCCCGTCCTCTTCTGCGTTCGCGAAGACGTACTCGCGCAGTTCGTCGCGACTGAACACGCGATCCGGCCAGCGCGAGAGCTCTTCGAGCAACGCGCACTCGCGGGCCGAGAGGGTGACGGTGGAGTCGTCATCCAGATAGGCGATCCGGCGTCCCGTGTCGAGCTTTCCGCCGGCGATCGCGAGCAGCTCGATCGTGCTGGTCGCACGCCGGCGCACCGAGCGCAACCGTGCCAGCAGCTCGTCGATGTCGAACGGCTTCGCCATGTAGTCTTCTGCGCCGGCGTCGAGGCCCTCGACCCGATCAGCTGGATTGCCGAGCGCCGAGAGCACGAGCGCCGGCGTGGCCACGCCGTTGCGACGCAGAGCCGTCAAGAGGTCCAGGCCGGCTACGACGGGAAGACCGCGATCGATGATCATCACGTCGAATGACTCCGTGAGTCCACGGTGCAGGCCATTCTGCCCATCCGACGCGTGTGCGACGTCGTAGCCCTCCGATGTCAGCAGGCGACCGAGCATGGTCGACAACTGGCCATCGTCCTCGATGAGGAGCAGTCGCGGCGACTCGGGCATAGTCGCAGTATAGAGATCGCGCCCATCAGCCAGGTCGGGGCAATGGCCGAGTGGGGATAGCCTGAGAGGGAAAGAGGAGGAATCCATGCCCGCATTCGGCACACCGTCCCACATCGATCTCTCGGTTTCCGATGTGGAGGCGAGCGCCACCTGGTATGTCAACGTGCTCGGGTTGCGTCGCGTGCGCAGGGTCGATCTGGACAATCGCATCATGATCGTGCTCGTGCACCAGCCGACCGGGTTGGTGATCGGCCTGAACCAGCACACGGTCGTGCCGGTGCCGCGGTTCGACGACCGCAACGTCGGACTGGACCACATCGGCTTCAGCGTCGCGGAACGCGCGGATCTGGACGCCTGGGAAGCCCAGCTCGCCGACCTGAACGTCGTGCATTCTCCCGCTGAAGACACCGCGAACGGGGCGGCGCTCGTATTCCGTGATCCCGACAACATCCAGCTCGAGTTCTGGTGGTCGCGTCCGCGCTGAGTGTCGCTCGTCGCCGCGTCGAAACTGTCGCTGATTCAGGCGGATCCAGGGTAACGTGAAGGCTTCGGTCGGCATCGCCTTGTGGCGTCGCGGACCGCCGGAGCCGGTGATCGGAGAGCGAGGCGTTCGATGTGGTTTCGTCGTCGACGTCGCCCGCGCTTGGTGGTCAAGCCGTTCGACGAGGCAGCCCTGCCGAGACCGGATCCGGTGAATCTCGCAGCTGCCGTCGACGAAGGACTCCTCTTGGCGGAGTACGCAAGCCGGATGCGATTGAAGAACCGCATCGAGATCGGTGTGTTGACCGAGGATGCGTCATTCAGCGCCGAGCACTACCTCGACGACTCGCGTGAGGCGCTGGACGAGTTGGCGACCGAGGCCGAAGAGGTCGCAGAACGCATCGCGGGCGAGCGACGTTGGTCTGCCTCGCTGGAGGGGGATGCCGAACACGTTCACGACTACCGCGCCGCGGATATCACGAATCTGCGCCGGCGCGAGGAGCTTTCCGAAGCGATGGCGACGGCGTTGCGTGAGCGCGCGAGCGATGCGGGCTTCCTACTGGCGTTGATCGAAAGAGCCAGAGCCGCCGCATGGGGCGACATCGCCGCGTCGATCGAGGACACGCTCGAGCGCAGACGCATCCCGGTCGACGCGAGGTATCTGCGCGAGCGCGCCCAGCGCATCCGGTTGTTCGTCGCGGAAGATCTTGCGCGATTGGCTGCCCGGAAGCGGGAATGAAACACGGCAGCGCGCGTTAACTTGAGTGAGACGCACTCAAGTTTTACAGGAGGTCTGATGCCTACATACTTCGGCCCGGTGGGATCCGGTGCCAGCTCGTTCGACGAGTTCCTGGCCCGCTACCTGCAGGGTCAACGCGCCGCGCAGTCGGGGCGTGCCATCGACATCACCCGGCTGCTGAGCAAGCGCACGCACGCCGTGATCAACCGGGCGGCACGATTCGCCCTTGAACATGGTCATGCGGATGTCGATGCGCTGCACATTCTGCGCGTGCTGATCGACGACGGGCCGATGAGCGAGATCGTGAAGCGGATCGGCGTCGATCCGGCGTCGATCGTCGCCGCCATCGACCAACGACTGCCCGCGCAGACGGGGGAGGCGCTCGACGCGACCCCGGCACTGACGCACTCCGCACAGCGTGCGCTCTTGGATGCCCATCAAGTCGCTCGCGCGTTCGGCTCGACGTACATCGACCCCGAGCACCTGTTCTTCGCATTCGTCGTGAATCAGGAGGCTCCCGCCGGGCAGTTGCTCAGCGCCGCAGGCGTGACGCCGCAGGCGCTCCAGCAGGGCGCTCGGGAACCGCTCACCACTGGTGCGCCCAGCGCTGCAGGGTCTGGCACGCCCGCGGCATCCGGAATCTCGGAAACCCCGATGCTCGACGCATACGGCACCGACCTGACCGCTCTCGCCAAGGAGGGCTCGCTCGACCCCGTGATCGGCCGGGCGGATGAGATCGAGCAGACAATCGAGATCCTGTCGCGTCGCACGAAGAACAATCCGGTCCTGATCGGCGAAGCCGGTGTCGGCAAGACCGCAATCGTCGACGGGCTCGCGCAGGCGATCGTCGCGGGTGAGGTGCCCGAGCAGTTGCGCGGGAAGCGGGTGGTCGCACTCGACCTGCCCGCGATGCTGGCGGGAACGCGCTTCCGTGGCGATTTCGAAGAGCGGCTGACCAAGACGATGGACGAGATCAGCGCCCACAAGGGCGAGCTGATCGTGTTCCTGGACGAATTGCACACCGTGGTCGGGGCCGGCGGCTCCGGCGAAGGCGGTACGGATGCCGGAAACATCCTCAAGCCGCGCTTGGCGCGCGGCGAACTCCACGTGATCGGTGCGACGACCCTGAAGGAGTATCGCAAGGTCGAGAAAGACCCGGCGCTGGAGCGCCGCTTCCAACCGGTGCACGTCGGCGAGCCGAGCATCGAGGATGCGGTGCGCATCCTGGCCGGCCTGCAAGGCGCCTACGAGCTGCACCACGGCGTGCAGTACACGGACGAGGCGATTCGCGCCGCGGTTGAGCTCTCCGCCCGCTACATCCCCGATCGGTTTCTGCCGGACAAGGCCATCGACCTGATCGACCAGGCAGGTGCGCGACTGCGGCTGAGGCTCGGCAACAAGACCGACCTGAACGCCCTGCACGAGCAGCTCGCCGAGCTGGACGAACGCAAGACGGCTGCCGCCGCCGCGGAGAACTACGAGGAGGCGACCGCGCTGCGCGACGAGATGGAGCCGCTGCGTGCCCGCATCGCCGAGGTCGAGTCACCGGACCGCGCGACCGTCATGTCCACGACAGTGGGCGAACCGGAGGTCGCGGAGATCATCGCCCGCGCCACCGGCATTCCGGCCGCACGGTTGACGGAAGGCGACCGGGAGCGCCTCGGCCATCTCGAAACCGACCTGCATCAGCGCGTCATCGGGCAGGACGACGCGGTGACGCGTGTGGCCAAGGCCGTACGGCGCAACCGCACGGGTATGGGAGACGCGGGGCGTCCGGTCGGAAGCTTCCTCTTCCTGGGTCCGACCGGTGTCGGCAAGACCGAGCTGGCGAAGGCCCTGGCCGAATCGCTCTTCGGCTCGGACAACGCCATGCTGCGCTTCGACATGAGCGAGTTCGGCGAACGGCACACGGTCTCCCGGCTCGTCGGTGCGCCTCCGGGATATGTCGGCTATGACGAAGCCGGCCAGCTGACCGAGCGCGTGCGCCGCAACCCGTACTCGGTGATCCTGCTCGACGAGATCGAGAAGGCGCACCCGGACGTCTTCAACCTGCTGCTGCAGGTGCTGGACGACGGGCGGCTGACCGATGGCCAAGGCCGCACGGTCGACTTCCGCAACACGGTGATCATCATGACCTCGAACCTGGGTTCAGAATTCCTGGCCAGCCGCAGCGGAGCCCTCGGCTTCGTCGCGGACACGGACGGTTCCGGCAACGGCTACGGTTCCGAGAAGGCGTTGAGCGATCGTGTGATGGGCAAGCTGCGTGATTCGATGCGGCCGGAGTTCCTCAACCGCATCGACGAGATCGTCGTCTTCAGCAAGCTGGAGCCTGCGCAGCTGCGCGACATCGTTCGGCTGTTGCTGTCCCAGACCGAAGCGCGGCTGCACGCCCAGAAGATCGGCTTCACCGTCGGAGCCGACGCGATCGATTGGATCGCGGAGCACGGGTACCAGCCCGAGTACGGTGCGCGTCCGCTGCGGCGATTGATCCAGCGCGAACTCGACGACCGCATCGCCGACCTGCTGGTGTCCTCCGAGCTGCGCGATGGCGGCCAGGTCGTCGTCAGCGTGGCGGATGGCCAGTTGCGCGTCGACGGGCAGCGCAGCGCGGACTGACGGGCAGCGCGTCACACGCGCGGACCTTCGCGCAGGTAGGCCAGTTGAGCCCGAACGGATGCCTCGGCGGCGAATCGCACCGAGGCATCCGTTTCCGCATAGACGAGGTCGGTGACGGCCTCGGCCGACGCGTCCGGTCCGAGCTGTTCGAGTGCGGCGCGGAGCTGGTCGAGTCGTTCCTCACGGTGGGCACGGTACGCGTCGCAGACCGCCACGAGGTCGGGCAGCGTGGGACCGTGCGCAGGCAGCACGAGTGCCGGGCCGAGAGCGCGCAGGACGGACAGCGAGCGCAGATAGTCGCCGAGTGTTCCGTCGGGAGAGTCGATGATCGTGGTTCCCTGCCCGAGGATCGTGTCGCCGGTGAGAACGGCGCCGGCTGCCGCATCGTCCGGCAGCTGGAAGCAGACCGAGTCCGAGGTGTGCCCCGGCGTCGAGATCACCCGGATGCGCGTGCCCGCGACCCGAAGCTCCTCGCGGTCAGCGAGCGGCTCGGCGCCGATGCACAGCGCGCGATCGAACGCACGCACGGGAGCGCCGGTCATGGCCGCGAATCGCTCACGCGCCTCGGTGTGGTCCCGATGCCGGTGGGTCAGCAGGATGAGCTCGACGTGCCCGGCCGACGCCAAGGCGTCGAGGTGATCGTCATCGAGCGGTCCCGGGTCGACGACGGCCACACTCTCGGAGCCCGGCGCCGCGATCAGATACGAGTTCGTGCCCGTCAGCGTCATCGGGCCGGGGTTCGGTGCGCGCACGCGTCGGGTCAGCGCGCTGGTCCGATCGCCGGGCTGCGGTCGTTCGCCGGCGTCGTGATGCATGCCTGAAGCCTAATCCGCGCGGCGTCGAGTGCGAGACTGGTACCGTGCGCGACCCAAGCGGTCGAGCACAGCAGGGAGGTCGAGCCATGACGCGGGGTACTGACGCCGTTGCTGGCACTGACGCCGTTGCAGTCACTGACGCCGTTGCCGACACGGCGGCCGACGCGATGCAGGTGCACCGCGTCGCAGCCACAGCAGTGCTGCTGCGCGACACCGATCGCGGTCCGGAGGTGCTCATGCTCGAGCGACCCGCGGATCGCGGTTCGTTCGCGGGCGCGTGGGTTTTTCCCGGCGGCAGCGTGGACGCCGGCGACGGCTTGCCGGGTGTTCCCGGCACCCTGGCGGCTCCCGGCGAAGAAGCGGCCGCGCGCCGCGCGGCCGTGCGCGAGGTGTATGAGGAATCGGCCCTCGAACTGACGGAGGGTGCGCTCGTGCTCGTGTCATGTTGGACGCCGCCCGCGACCGTGCCGCGGCGCTTTCGCACCTGGTTCTACTACGCGCAGGAACCGGGCGGCGATATCACGCTGTCGCCCGCGGAGAGCGTCGGCTACCGCTGGATCCACCCGGCATCCGCTTTGCAGCTGCACGGGCAGGGCCGCCTCCAGCTCGTCGCGCCGACCTGGGTGACGCTGCACTCGCTGGCGGATGCCGTGTCGGTCGGCGAGGTGCTCACGCGTGCCCGGGGGACGCAACTGCAGCACTATGCGACACACCTCTCTCCGCCGGAGCAGGGCGGCATTCCGCTCTGGCAGGGGGATGTGGCCTATCACGACGCGGCGTTGTTCGCCTCAGCCGGCCCGCGACACCGTCTCGACACGCGCCGGCTGCCGTGGGTCTTCGAGCGCAGCGGGTTCTGATCGGCAGACTGACCCGAATCGACTGACGTGCCTAGCGCTTTTCCTGAAGTGCGGGAAGCAGCCGGATGCGTCGGGCTTGGCCGTCTTCCTTCATCTCCACGATGTCACTGCGGGAGGTGACGAAATCGGAGAATGAGCGGAAGCCGAGCGACTTCTCGTTGAACGCCGGGTCCATGCGCTTGATTTGAATTTTCACAGCCGAACTGTGCAACCACTCGGCATCGTCCTTCGCGTGCCCGAGCCGCAGGGCGCGTTCGAGCAGCCCGGTCGCCACCTCCTGCGGGTCTTCGGCCTCGGTATCCGCGTCGTCATCCGGCTCCGGCTCCACGGCGGAGGCGGCCGTCGTGCTCCTGCCCTTCGTCTGCTTGGCGGACTTCGCGACCGCCTGCTGCGTGGCGGTCTTCGCCGCCGCCTTCTCCGTCGCTGCGGCCTTCTTCGCCGCCGCTGCCCGTTGCACCGCGTCGCCGATGCCCGGCAGGGCGTCATAGTCGGCGAACTCGTCACACGCAACCGCGAGGTTCTTGCTCGTCGACCCGGCAACACCGATGCCGACGACGAAACGTCCAAGGCGCTTGCAGCGTTGCGCGAGGGCGATGTAGTCCGAGTCGCCGGCGACGATGACGACGTGCGTCAGATCGGGAAGTCGGAAGAGATCCTCGACAACGTCGACGGCGAGGCGGATGTCCGCACCGTTCTTCATCCACGGCGTCGTCGGAAACAGCTGTGTCAGATCGACCGCGCGCGCGAGCAGCTGCCTGCTGTAGCCCGCGTTGACGGGAACCGACCAGTCCGCATAGGCCCTGCTGAGTACGATCGTGCCGAACGACGACGCGAAATCGAGCACCGCGCCGAGCTGGACTGTCGCCTCGGCCGCCCGCTCCTCGAACTGGCTGTCGCCGTCCGGATGGTCGCGCTCCCGCGCTTTGTCCAGATGGAACTGGCCCTTGCCGAACAGCTGGTTGTAGCGGGAGATGACGATGTTGTCGAAGTCGATGTAGACCGCGACCCGTGATTCGACCGTCTCGGTCATCTGCAACTCGTTTCTCGAGGCGGTTTGCGAACGCCTTCGTCCTCAGTGTGGCCGGGTCAGCGTGCGGTGGCAACCGCGTCGCGCAGCGCGGGCGCCACCTCGAGCGCGAATCGTCGCAACACATCCGGCTCGTCGGACCCGAGGATGAAGGTGCCGATGCCGTCCTCGAGCACCAGCGGCAGCAGCTGCTGCACCCGCTGCGCGCTCGAGCCGTCGAACGTGCCGCCGATGTTCACAAGGCGGCGGATGGCCCGCGGATCGCGCCCTGCGCGCACGGCCGCGGCGTCGATCATCGCATTCGCCGCCTGCAGGTCTCCCGGCTTGAAATAGCCGAGGGAGGGAAGCCAGCCGTCCGCTTTGCGTCCGGTGAGCCGCAGCATTCGCGGTTTGTAGGCACCGAGCCAGATCGGGATGTCGTGCGCCGGCGCAGGGCCCCGCTTCGCGCCGTGCAGCATGTAGTACTCGCCGTCGACCCGCAGCGGCGAACGATCACCGGCCTGCCACAGCGCCCGCATCACGTCGATCGCCTCGCTGAGCGCATCCACCGCCTGCCCGGGGCTGAGCCGGCGCCCGCCCATCGACGCGATCGCATCCCAGAAGCTCCCGGCTCCCAGGCCCAGGTCGAATCGCCCGCCGGAGAGCAGATCGAGGCTGGCAGCTGCCCGCGCGATCACGGCGGGAGGCCGCAGCGGCAGGTTCAGCACATTGGGCGACAGCCGGATGTGCTGCGTGCTCGCGGCCACCCAGGTGAGCAGCGTCCAGGTGTCGAAGAATGCCGACTGGTACGGGTGGTCCTGGAAGGTGACCAGGTCGTAACCCAGCTCTTCGCTCAACACCGCGAGCTCGACCGCTTGGGACGGCGGATTGTTCACCGGCGTGATGAAGGTGCCGAACTGCAGTTCGTGTCCGTAGTACATGATTGTGTGCTCCCTTGCCCAGGTGCCCTCGCCTGGATGCCGTCGCCCAGTCGCCCTGTGGGTGTCAAGCGTCGCGGTGCCCCTATTGTTCCGCCCGGGCCTGCTACTGACTAGGTTGTACATCATGGCAAGCGAAGCAACGATGCTCACCGTCGACGGCCCGCACGGTGAACGGGACGTGCGACTGTCCAGCCCGAGCCGAGTGATCTGGCCGCAGGCGGGCATCACGAAGCTCGACCTCGTGAACTATCTCATCGCCATCGGAGATGCCTTCGTCGTGGCGAACGGTGACCGGCCGGTGTCCCTGCAACGGTTCCCCGGCGGCATCGACGGCGAACAGTTCTTCTCGAAGAACCCGCCGAAGGGAGCGCCGGACTACGTGCGCTCCGTTCCGGTGGTCTACCCGAGCGGGCGCACGCATCCGCAATTGGTCATCGACGAGATCGCCGTCGCGGTCTGGGCCGTGCAAATGAACACGGTGGTGTTCCACCCGTGGCCCTCGCGCGCAGAGGACCCAGACAATCCTGATCAGCTGCGCATCGATCTTGATCCGCAACCGGGCACCGATTTCGGCGACGCGATCCCCGTCGCACTGCGATTGCGGGCGCTCCTGGCCGAGGTCGGTTTGACCGCGTTCGTCAAGACGTCCGGCAATCGTGGTCTGCACGTGTTCGCGCCGATCGAGCCGACCCGCGAATTTCTTCAGGTGCGGCACGCCGTGATCGCTGCTGCGCGCGAATTGGAACGACGGATGCCCGGGCAGGTCACGACCGCCTGGTGGAAGGAGGAGCGCGGTGCGCGGATCTTCCTCGACTACAACCAGGCCAATCGCGACCGCACCATGGCCGGCGCGTACAGCCCGCGAGCCCTTGCACACGCGCCCGTGTCCTGTCCGCTGAGCTGGGACGAACTGGAGGGCGCCGATCCGGCCCGCTTCACCATCGCGACCGTTCCGGATCGATTGCGCACGCTGGGCGACCCGTGGGCGGACATCCAGGCGCAGCCGGGCGGAATCGACGAACTGCTGGCCTGGTGGGAGCGCGACGTCGAGGCCGGACTGGGCGAGCTGCCGTTCCCGCCGGACTTTCCGAAGATGCCGGGCGAGCCGCCGCGCGTTCAACCGAGCCGGGCACGCACGGCGGATTGACGGCGCTGCCGGGCCACGGTGCCGGGCAAGCGGTCGAACGGACCGTCAGCTCAACACGCGGCTGAAGTCGTACGCGATCGGCCGATCGAGCTGGTCGAATGTGCATGAGCGCGCTTCGCGGTCGGGCCGCCAGCGTTCGAACTGCGCGGTGTGCCGAAAGCGCATGCCCTCCATCTGGTCGTAACGCACCTCGGCCGCCAGGGTCGGTCGCAGCCGCACGAACGAGACGTCTTTGCCCGACGAGAACCGGTTGCGCTCGCCCTCACCGGTCACGATGTCGCCGGACTCATCTCGAAGCACCGCGGGCGCCAGCTCGTCGATCAACTCGAGCCGCCGCGCATTCGTGAAAGCGGATGCGCCTCCGACGCTGCGCAGTTCGCCTTCTGCGTCATACAGACCCAGCAGCAGCGAGCCGACCCCGTTGCCGCTGGCGTGCACGCGGTAACCGGTGACGACGACATCCGCCGTTCTGCGATGTTTGACCTTGAGCATCACCCGCTTGCCGGGCGAGTACGCGGACGCCAATGGTTTGGCCACCACACCGTCCAGGCCCGCGCCCTCGAACTCGACGAGCCAGCGTCGGGCGAGCACGACATCCGTGGTGGTCTGCGAAAGTCGGATCGGGTCGCCGAGCGGCCCGACCAACTCCTCAAGCGCGGCCCGCCGTTCGCCGAACGAACGGTCGAGATAGCCGGCCCCGCCGAGCGCCAGCAGGTCGAACGCCACGAACATCGCAGGCGTCTCGACCGACAGCGTTCGAATGCGGCTCGCCGCCGGATGGATGCGCTGTGAAAGCGCCTCCCAGTCGAGTCGCTCTGCCCCGGGCTCGCCTTGGCGGAGCACGACTTCACCGTCGAGAACACACGGGCCGGGAAGGAGACGGGCGAACGCCTCCGTCAACTCGGGAAAGTAGCGGGTGAGCGGTTTCGACCCGCGGCTGCCGATCTCGCACGACTCGCCATCGAAGAAGACGATGCCGCGAAAGCCGTCCCACTTGGGTTCGTAGCTCAGGCCGCCCGCCACGCTGTCCGGAGCGGGCACGGCATCGACTGCCTTTGCCAGCATCGGGGAGACGGGTGGGACGATCGGAAGAACACGAGACGGTTGCATGGCTTGATCCTTCCGCAGAGACGGTGCCTGCGCCAGTGGTCGGACGGCTACTGATGCGTCGTGCGTTCGACGCTCATCACCAGGATGACCCGGTCCGCTTTGTCGGCGGGTACCGGTGTGTCCGGGTCGCCGTAGCGACGGCCGAGCCGGACATAGAACGCGCCTTCCGGATCGGGGATGACCTCGGTCAGTGTGCCACGCACCTCCAGGTAGTGCACCGGGGCTTCCGGATCCATGATCGCCAGGCTCATCGACGGGTTGTGCTGCAGATTGCGGAATTTCGCCCGCTTCGTCGTGTGCGTGAACCGGATGTGCTCGCCGTCGAACTCGAACCACATCGGATTCACCTGCACCGTGTCGTCCGGACGGATGGTGCCCAGGCAGCCGAAGATCGGTTGTTCGAGCAGGTAACGGAAGTCGGAGGGGATGATCACTGTCATGCTTCCAGTCTCCTCCGCCGTTGCGGGAACCGAAGACCGGCTGACAAAACGGACACCGGTAGCTGAGGGTCGTGCGTGAATGCTGCCGGGAGAGCGCCGCGCGGCGTAGGCTCACCATAGGTGTCGCCTTGAGGAGGCCTCCCGATGAGTCGTGTTGTGACGCGCTGGTTGCCGGCCGTCCTCGTTCCGGTGCTGATCGCCGGCGGAACGCTGGCGGCCCACGCGGTGACGGACGTCCCCCTGCCGATCAAGACGCCGGGGCAGGTGCTCGCCCTCGCAGCGAGCGATTCGATCAACGCCTTCTCAGGCACCCTGCAGCAGAGTTCCGACCTGGGCCTGCCCGAGCTGCCGACAACGGGGCCGGCAGCCGGTGCAGCCGGCTCGATGGGGGCCTCGAGTGCGGATGCGGCGGCGGCCTCCGCACTCGAACTGCTGACGGGTTCCCACACCGCCCGGGTATACGCGGACGGCTCGACGAAGGAGCGCGTTCAGGTGATGGACACGCTCGCCGAGCGTGATCTGGTGCGCAATGGCACCGATCTGTGGCTGTATGACTCGAGCAAGGCGGCCGCGACGCACGTCACGTTGCCGAGCGCATCCGTGACTCTCAGCGACGGCGCCGCGAGCTCACCGACTCGACTCGTGCCAACGCCTTCACAGCTCGCCCAGAAGCTGCTGACGAACCTGACGCCGAGCACGGCGGTCTCACTCGGTGCGAACACGAGCGTGGCCGGTCATGATGCGTACGATCTCGTGCTGACTCCACGCACCTCGGACACCTTGATCGGCTCGGTCTCGATCGCCGTTGACGCGCAACATGGTTTCCCACTCAGCGTCGCGGTGACCGCGCGCGGCGCGCAGACGCCGGCCTTCAGTGTGGCTTTCTCCCAGCTCAGCTACCAGGCGCCGTCTGCAGACCTGTTCTCGTTCTCGCCGCCGGCCGGAGCGACGGTGAAGCAGCAGGCCCTGCCGACAAAGGCACGGCTGCAGGCCGGTGCACCGAGCGAAGGCGCGACCGCGACGCCGGTCGTCACCGGCACTGACTGGACGACGGTGGTGCAGTTGGCCGGCAGCATCCCTGTGAATCTGCTCGACCTGCCGTTGCTGAGCCAGCTCACGATCTCTGTCGCCGGCGGACGCGTCGTCAGCACGGCGCTCCTGAATGTACTGCTGACCACGGACGGGCGCGTGTTCATCGGATCCGTCCCTGTCGCGGCGCTGCAGGCCGCAGCCGCGGGTTAGTGGCCGATCGAGCACCGGGCGCCGAACTGGCGATCCGTACCCGTGACCTGACCAAACAGTTCGGTCACCGCGTCGCCGTCGATCACGTCGACCTCGCTGTGCCGCGCGGGGCGGTGTTCGGCTTCCTCGGACCGAACGGTTCCGGCAAGACGACCACCATCCGGATGCTTCTCGGTCTGGCTGGCGCCACCGGCGGCGAGTTGGAGGTACTCGGCCAGAACGTGCCCGGCGAGCTCGCCGCGGTGCTGCCGCGCGTCGGCGCATTGGTGGAGGGTGCCGCGTTCTACCCATTCCTCTCCGGCACCGCGAATCTGCGCCGCTTCGACTCGGCAGACCGGCACGCGACCACCGCCACACGCAGTGCTCGCGTCGAGCGAGCGCTCGATCGGGTCGGACTCGGCCATGCTGCGGGCAAGAAGGTGCACGCCTACTCGCTCGGCATGAAACAGCGCCTGGGCATCGCGCAGGCGCTGCTGTCGCCACGCGAACTTCTCGTGCTCGATGAGCCGACCAACGGGCTCGACCCGCAGGGCACCCGCGAAGTGCGCAACCTCGTGCAGTCGCTCGCCGATGACGGCACCACCGTTTTCGTCTCCAGCCATCTGCTCAGCGAAATCGAACAGATGTGCACGCACGCCGCGATCCTCAGCACAGGCAGGCTGGTCGCGCAGGGCACCATCGATGAACTTCGCCGATCCGGTCGCACGCACGTGCGGGTACGAACCCCGGATCGGAAGGACGCGCTTCGTATCCTGGCTGAACTGGGCCTCGTTGCCGAGTCGGCGCATCCGGGGGAGTGGATCGAGGCGACGCCGCCGGATGCTGCACGTCCGGCTGCCGCCTCGTCGGATGCTGCGGTGTCGCGCGACAGGCCTGCCGCGGAGGAGATCGTCGCGGCACTCGTGACCGGCGGTGTGCGCGTGCGCGGCTTCACCGTCGAAGGGGCGAGTCTGGAGGATCGCTTCGTGGAGCTGACCGGGGAGGGGTTCGACGTTGCCGGCTGAGCTCGCAGGAACCGAACCCGGGCCGACCGAACCCGGGCCGAATGCCGGCTGGTCGCTGATGGCATCCGAGTTGAGTGTCCTGTTCCGGCGCTGGCGCACCTGGGCCATGCTCGCGGCGCTTGCCGCGGTGCCGATCCTGATCGCGATCGCGGTGCGGGTGACATCGCATGAGCCGCCCGCGGGGCGCGGCCCGCAGTTCTTGAGCCAGATCACGCACAACGGATTCTTCGTCGGGCTGACCGGCCTCCTCGTGTGCATTCCGCTGTTCCTGCCGCTGACCATCGGTGTCGTCGCCGGCGACACGATCGCGGGGGAGGCAAGCCACGGCACGCTGCGCTACCTGCTGATCGCGCCGGCCGGTCGCATCCGCCTTCTGGTCGTGAAATACGTCGGCACCGCCGTGTTCTGCATGGCAGGCACCCTCGTCGTCGTCGTGGTCGGCATCGCGATCGGTGCTGCGTTGTTCCCGATCGGTCCGGTGTCGCTGCTGTCGGGCAGCACGGTCGGCTTCGGGGAAGCGGTTCTGCGACTGCTGCTGATCGGGGCGTTCGTGGTCGTCTCGCTACTCGGGCTGTGCGCGATCGGCCTGTTCATCTCAACCCTGACGGATGTGCCCGTGGGCGCGATGGCGGCGACCGTGGTGCTCGCGGTCATGTCACAGGTGTTGGACTCGGTCCCCCAACTCGCCTGGCTGGGGCCGTGGCTGTTCAGCCACTATTGGCTGTCGTTCGCCGACCTGCTGCGTCAGCCGATCTCGTGGGCGTCCTTCGGCGACAACGCGGTGCTCCAACTGGGCTACATCGCGGTCTGCGGGGCGCTCGCCTACGGGCGCTTCACGACGAAGGACATCCTCTCATAGGCCGACGTCGGTGGCCCGCGCACGCAGCTTCTCACCGAGTCAGCGACATCACAATCGCATTCGGCGAGGCCGGCAGCGTGCTCGGATTCGCCGAGCGGATCGACGAGACGAGGTCCTGGCCTACTTCACGACGCTCGCTTGATCATGACGGCCTGATCGCTACAGCATCGTCGCTACAGCATCGCCGTCACAGCATCGTCACGACAGGGCCGGCCGGATGTCCCGCACGATCGACTCGAGGACGCGGGCGTTGAAGTCGACGCCGAGCTGATTGGGCACCGTGACAAGGATGGTGTCCGCGGCTTGCACCGCGGCATCCGCGGCCAGTTCGGCCGCGAGCACGTCGGGTTCGCCGATGAAGCTGCGCCCGAACCGGGCCAATCCGCCGTCCAGGTAGCCGACCTGGTCGTGGGCGTCCGCCTGCGCACGCAGACCGAAGTAATGGTTGGTCTCATCGTCGATGATCGGCAGGATGCTGCGACTCACCGAAACGCGCGGTTCGCGCTCGTGACCTGCTTGCTTCCACGCATCGCGGAACATTGCGATCTGCTCGGCCTGCAGTTCGTCGAACGGTACGCCGGTGTCCTCGGTCAGGAGGGTCGAACTCATCAGGTTCATGCCCTGCTGGGCGGTCCACGCTGCGGTTGCGCGGCTGCCGGCGCCCCACCAGATGCGCTCGGGGAGGCCGGGCGAGCGTGGTTCGATCGCGAGTGGCCGGCTCGACCCGGTCATCTGCGGATCAGACATCGCAACTGCGCCGCCGGCGATCGCCGCGCGGAAGAGCTCCGTGTGACGGCGTGCCATGTCCGCGGCGCTCTCACCCTCGGCAGGAACATAGCCGAACGACTCGTAGCCGGCCAGCGCAGGCTCCGGTGACCCTCTGCTGATGCCCAATTGCAGTCGGCCACCGGAGATCAGGTCAGCAGCTGCCGCATCCTCCGCCAGATACGAGGGGTTCTCGTAGCGCATGTCGATCACGGCGGTGCCGATTTCGATGGTGCTGGTTCGCGCTCCGATCGCAGCCAGCAGCGCAAACGGCGATGCCAGCTGTGGTGCGAAGTGGTGCACCCGGAAGAATGCGCCGTCTGCGCCCACCTCCTCGGCGGCGACCGCCAGCTCGATGCTCTGCAGCAGCGCAGCCGAGGCCGTGAGCGTTCGTGACCCCGGGACGGATTGCCAGTGGCCGAAAGAGAGAAAACCGATGCGCTTCACAGGGGGTGCAGCAGCGCGCTGGCGCAGGATATTCCCTCGCGCATTTCCGCGCGACCTGACAGGCTTGTCGGGAGGCCGTGTCGAATTCGGCCCGGCTTGTTCGACGTGTCTGCAAGCGGCACAGCGTGCCGACCGATTCACGAAAGGGAACGACCATGAAGTTCATGCTTCTGCTCAAGGCGGATGAGGCGACGGAGTCGGGCCGAGCGCCGAGCAATGAGGAAATAAACGCGATGGGGCGATACAACGAGGAACTCATCAACGACGGTGTGCTGCTGGCCGGAGAAGGCCTGCACTCGAGTTCGAGCGGTGCGCGCGTCGACTTCGACGGCGACGAGCGGGCGGTGACGGACGGACCCTTCGCCGAGACCAAGGAGCTGATCGCCGGCTTCTGGATCCTGCAGGCCGGTTCGCTGGAGGAAGCGGTTGAGCGCGCGCGTCGAGCCCCGTTGCGCTCGGGCCGGATCGAGGTGCGCCAGGTCTATGACGTCTCGGAATTCGATCAGGACAACGAGTTCGTTCAGAAGGAAGTGCGGTGGCGCGAGGAGCACGGACAGTCGCGCACGGCGTGACGGAGCCGACGGCTCCGGCGGCCGGGCGTGAGCAGGTCGCTCGGGCGGTCGACGCCGTCTGGCGGATCGAGTCTGCGCGAATCATCGCCACGCTCGTGCGGATGACCGGCGACATCTCGCTCGCTGAAGAGTGCGCGGGAGACGCACTGGTCGAAGCGCTCGAGAAGTGGCCGGCCTCCGGCATCCCGCACAACACCGGAGCCTGGCTGACGGCCACGGCGAAACGACGAGCGATCGACCAGTGGCGTCGGCTCGAACGTCGCGAGGCCAAATATGCGCAGATCGCGGACATGCACGATCCGGACCAGGCGCTCGGGCGGCCGGAGCTCGTCGACTTGGACGAGCCGATAGGCGACGACGTGCTCCGGCTGGTGTTCGTGTCGTGCCACCCCATCTTGAGTGCTCCGGCGCGCGTAGCGCTCACACTGCGGCTGCTTGGCGGGCTGACGACAGAGGAGATCGCGCGGGCCTATCTCGTGTCGACGGCGACGATCGCCCAGCGCGTGGTACGGGCGAAGAAGACGCTCTCCGCTGCGCACGTTCCGTTCGAGGTGCCCGGTCGTGACGAATTCGCTGCCCGACTCGGATCCGTGCTCGAGGTGGTCTATCTGATCTTCAACGAGGGATACTCCGCGACGACGGGCGACGATGTGCTCCGGCCCGGACTGTGCCAGGAGGCGATGCGCCTCGGCCGGGTGCTCGCCCGGCTTGTGCCGACGGAGCCCGAGGTTCACGGCCTGGTCGCGCTGATGGAATTGCAGGCATCACGGCTAGGCGCCCGCACCGATCCCGATGGCGAGCCGGTGCTGCTCTTGGATCAGGATCGTTCCCGATGGGATCACCTTCTGATCGCCCACGGGCTTGCCGCTCTGGCCCGCGCAGAGCGAGGCGGCAGGGTGCTCGGACCGTATGCGCTACAGGCCGAGATCGCGGCGTGCCACGCCCGATCGGCGCGAGCTTCCGACACCGACTGGCGCTCGATCGCCGCCCTGTACGAAGCGCTCGCGCAGGTGTTGCCGTCGCCTGTGGTCGAACTGAACCGCGCCGTGGCGGTTTCGATGGCTTACGGTCCGCAGGCGGGCCTCGACCTGGTCGACGAACTTGCCGGGCGTGACGAACTGAACGGTTATCACCTACTGCCCAGCGCCCGTGCCGATCTGCTCGTCAGGCTCGGACGCACCGGCGAGGCGCGCCTGGAATTCGCACGCGCAGCCGCGCTCACCCGCAACGAACGCGAACGGACGCAGCTTCTCGCGCGCGCGGAATCGTGCGGCTGAGCGGCCCGATCTGCGGCCGCTCAGCGCCACGGCCGCTCGGTGCTACGGCCGGCGGAACTGGCTGACGAGCGGGCAGTCGAAGGGGTCCCGCGCGGCGAGCCCGACTCGGTTGAGGTAGCGCACGACGATGCCGTACGAGTGCGGCAGTGTGGTCTCGGTGTATTCGACGCCCATTCGCGAGCAGTGCTCCCGCACGATGATGCGTGCCTGGGCGAGGCCCGGTCTGGGCATGTTCGGGAACAGGTGGTGCTCGATCTGGTAGTTGAGACCGCCCATCGCCATGCACATCGGGTAGCCGCCGCTGATGTTGCGCGAGGTGAGGACCTGCTTGGTCAGGAAATCGACCTTGCTGCCGGCGGGGATGATCGGCATTCCCTTGTGGTTGGGAGCGAATGTGGCACCCATGTAGACGCCGAACACGGCCAACTGCAGACCGATGAACGCGAAGGCGATGCCGAGCGGCAGGAACCAGAAGATGACGGCAACATACAGTGCGAGGCGCAATCCGATCAACGTCAACTCGAGGCTGCGCCCGCGATGGGGTCCGTCCCGGAAGAGCGAACCGATCGACTTCGCGTGCAGATTGAGCCCCTCCAGCATGAGGAGGGGGAAGAACAGATAACCCTGGTGGCGTGTGATCAATGCCAGTAAGCCGGTGCGCTTCGCGGCGTCTTCTTCGATGAACGAGATCGTGTCGACCTCGATATCCGGGTCCTTGCCGACGGTATTCGGGTTCGCGTGGTGTCGTGTGTGCTTGGTCATCCACCAGGAGTAGCTGATGCCGACGAAGCCGTTTGCCAGGATGCGTCCCGCTCGGTCGTTTGCCGGGCCGGACGCGAACACCTGCCGGTGCGATGCTTCGTGGGCGAGGAACGCGAACTGGGTGAGGATGATCCCGAGTGCTCCGGCGATCAGCAACTGAAACCAGGAATCGCCGAGCAGCACGAAGCCGGCACCGGCTCCGGCGACCGCGAGCACGAGCAGCGCGAACACCGCGATGTAGAAGCCGCGGCGGCGACGCAACAGGCCAGCATCCTTCACGGTCTGCAGCAGCGCACTGTACGTGCTCGTGATCGTCGTGCCGTCCGTACGACGGGGCTTGGTGGACCGGAGCTGTCCGGCGTGGGCTGTCATAGCCATGGATCCTCGTTCGGGGGTCTGATTCGACTTCCCAGCCGAGGCGTCCAGCGGGCCTGCCCGCTCAGATGGTTCGAGCATAGGGGGCGAGCCTGGGAGTCCAGCGAGTTGCCGCGAATTCGCTGATCGCTCTCAGCGGCCGCGCAGCCGCTCGAGCTCTCGACGCTCCCGTTTGGTCGGCCGCCCTGCACCCCTCTCGCGCACCGGCGGCACCGCGACGGATTCGCGCGGAGCCCGCGGAGGGGTCAGGTCGGTGAAGCATTCCGCCGCAACGGATGCTCCCACCCGCTTGACGACGATCCGCTTCACGACCACGACAGAATCAAACCCGGCGCTGCGCACCCTGACCTCGTCGCCGATACGCACCGGTTGCGCAGCTTTGGCGCGCTCGCCGTTGACCTTGACGTGTCCCGCACGGCAGGCGGCGGTCGCCAGTGAGCGTGTTTTGAACAGCCGGATGCCCCAGCACCAGCTGTCGACGCGTGTGGATCCGGCCTCTGCCATGGATCGACTCTACGACGAACGTGAAATGCGTGAACGTGAAATGCTTGGAGGCGTGCGCACACCTGATCTGCCCCGGCGACCACACGGCAGTGGTGACGCCTGGGTGTCCGGCCCCGATGGGCGACGTTTCTGGGGCACCTTCGGCGCGGCGGGGCTGCTGACCCTGAGCGAGCAGCGTGGGGTGCTGTTGCAGCACCGCGCCGAATGGTCGCACTTCGGCGGCACGTGGGGACTTCCCGGCGGCGCACGGCACGAGGGCGAGTCCGCTGTGGACGGGGCGATGCGGGAGGCCGAGGAGGAGGCCGGGGTGCCGGGCGACGCCATCCGTGTGCTGTTCACGTCGGTTCTCGACCTGGGCTGGTGGAGTTATACGACGGTCGTGGCGCGCACCGTTCGTGATTTCGAGCCGGTCATCGGCGACGCGGAGAGCTTGGAGCTTCGCTGGGTCGGGGTCGACGAGGTCGCTGGACTGCCGTTGCATCCCGGCTTCGAAGCGGCTTGGCCCGGCCTGCGGGCCGAAATCCTACGCGTTCTCGACGAGTGATTTGTGTCAGTAGTCGACGGCGACCCAGTCAGCCGCGGCGCGTCACGAACCAGGGAACGATCGCCGAGGTGCTGCGCTGGTAGTCGGCATACTCCGGATAGCGCGCCCGCGAGATCCGCTCGGTGAACGCGGTCGACCCGCCGAACACGCCGGTCAGCAGCGCCGCTCCGACGACGGTCCACTGCAACACGGAGCCGGCCGCAATCGCGCCGAACGCGCAGACGACCCACCACTGGGTGATCTCGAAGAAGAAATTCGGATGCCGCGAGTAACGGAACAGGCCGCGCTGCAGAAACCGGGGATTCGGTGTGCGCCCGGCCGCGGTCTCGGCGGCCTTCCAGTTCTGAAAGTTCCATTGCTGCTGGTCTGCGACGGTCTCACCGGCCAACAGCGCAAGGAACACAACGACGGCCGACACATCCAGAACGTTCAATGGTCCGGGATGGAGCAGAACGGTGAGCGCGGGCAGAGTGATGGCGAAGATGACAGCGTTCTGAAAGATCGAGATGAAGACGACATTGAAGACGGCGAACTGACGGCGCGTCATCCGTGACCGCAACGCCGCCCAACGGTAATCCTCCCCGCCCGGGGCGTAACCGCCTTTTCGCGCGAAGTTGAAGGTCAGCCGCGCACCCCAAAGCGTGATCAGGCAGGCCAGCAGAACCAGTCGCGGGTTGCCCCAGCCCCCGGCGACCGCGAAGACCCAGACGTAGACGACCGGCATGATCGACCAGATCCGGTCGACCCAGGAGTGTTCGTGCGTCAGGGCGGACAGTATCCAGGTCGCGAGACATGCAGCCGCAGCCATCCACAGGCAGACGATCAGGGCTTCCACAGCCGCATTGTATTCCGACCCGCACTGTGGCCCGACCCGATCTCGCACGGCGGTTCCCGCTCCCGCAGTCAGGTTCGGGCGGCTAGAATCGGTCACCGTGACAGACGCCGGAACGGTCAGTTCGCGCGTGTTGACCGTGCCCAATATTCTCAGCTTCTTCAGGCTCGCCCTCGTCCCGGTCTTCATCGTCTTGATCGTGGTCGACCAGGACGCGCTTGCGCTCATCGCGCTGGTGGTTGCCAGCGCGACTGATTTCTTCGACGGCTTCTTGGCACGGAGGCTGAATCAGGTATCGCGATTGGGGCAGCTGCTGGATCCGGCCGTCGATCGCCTGTACATCTTCGCCACGCTGATCGGCCTCGCTTGGCGTGAGCTCATCCCCTGGTGGTTGGTCGCCGTCGTCGTGTCTCGGGACGTGATGCTGGCCGTGCTCGGCATCATTCTCGCGAACTTCGGTTACGGGCCTCTTCCTGTGCACCGGCTGGGAAAAGTAGCCACATTCTGTCTGCTGTTCGCGCTCCCGCTGTTGCTGCTCGGTGAGGCCTTTCCCGTGCTGAACGCGGTGTCCGCGCCGCTGGGCTGGGCACTGGCGCTGTGGGGTGCGTTCCTCTACTGGTGGGCAGGCATCGTCTACATCATCGAGACCGCGCGCGTTGTTCGCGCTTCGGCGGCGCCGCAGGCCCGTCAATCCGATACGCTTGAGGCCAAGGAGGTTGATGGTGACTGAGGAGACCGACCCCCTGCGCGATTCGTCCCGGGGGAATGACGACACAACCGCACGCTTCGGTGAGGAATTCGCTTCGGCGATGAACGTCGACGGTGCCGGCATCACACAGGAAGAGCAGGATGCCATAGCGGCGCTGCCTTCCGGATCGGCGTTGCTGGTCGTACGGAGAGGGCCGAACACCGGTGCCCGTTTCTTGCTCGACGCCGACACGACGATGGCAGGGCGGCATCCGGACGCCGACATCTTCCTTGACGATGTCACGGTGTCTCGGCGCCACGCCGAGTTCACCCGGCATGGCAGCACCTTCGAGGTCAGAGATCTCGGCTCACTGAACGGAACGTACTTCGACGGCGTGCGGATCGAGAGTGCACTGCTCACCGATCGGACAGAGGTGCAGGTGGGCAAGTTCCGTCTGACCTTCTACTCCTCTCGCGCTGATCTGGGCGCTGCGGCGTCGAAAAAATAGTGTCTCGTCAATCCGCCGAGGCTCGAGTTGCAGGGCCTGCGGCGCTTCTGAGCATCGGCCAGGTGCTCGCGCGACTCACCCCGGAGTTTCCGGACCTGACTCCGTCGAAGCTCCGGTTCCTCGAGGAGCGCGGGCTGGTGGCGCCGGCCCGGACTCCTTCCGGTTATCGCAAGTTCTGTGCAGACGACCTCGAACGACTTCGCGTCGTTCTGACCATGCAACGCGATCATTACCTGCCGCTGAAGGTCATCAAGAGCTATCTGTCCGACCGGGATGCCGGGCTCGCCCCGATCCTGCCGGGCTCGGGCAAGCCGCGTGTGCCGTCCATGCTGTCGACGGGTCGCCGCTTCAAGCGCGACGACCTCGTGCGCGAGGCCGGCGCGACCCCGATGCTGTTGCAGGATGCGATCTCCGCCGCGTTGATCGTCCCGGCCGAGATCTATGGTGAAGACGCGCTCGGGGTCTTGCGCGCCATGGTGGAGCTGCAGCGCTGCGGAATCGAACCGCGGCACCTGCGCGGGTTTCGGGCCGCAGCTGAACGCGAACTCGGCCTGATCGAGAGTGCACTGATGCCGATTGCCCGCCGCAAGGACGCTTCCAGCCACGCACAGGCGGCCGAGCTTGCCCGTGAAATCGCCGCACAGTTGGAAATCGTGCGTTCGAGCCTCATCCGTTCGGCGCTCGGGCGGCTTGTCCCATGAGCTTCTGCGACACGCCGAATGCGATCTGCCGAATGTCATTGCCGGGCACCGCGCTCATGGGTACCGTTGAGTAGGCGCGATCGGATCGGCGCCGTAGCACCCGGGGCGAGAGGCAAGCGAATGAGTGAACTCAGTCCGAACGGGGGCTCTCGTTACGATCAGGGACTGCTGTTCACCGACGGTATGCCGGAGATGGACGACGCCAGCGGCTATCGCGGTGCCGTTGCCGCGCGCGCCGCCGGCATCAGCTATCGACAGCTCGACTATTGGGCACGCACGGGCTTGGTCGAACCGACGGTTCGTGGGGCGGCAGGCTCTGGCTCGCAACGGTTGTACGGCTTCCGCGACATCTTGGTGCTGAAGCTCGTGAAGCGACTGCTCGACACGGGAATCTCACTGCAGCAGATCCGCACCGCCGTCAATCAACTGCGTGAGTCAGGGGTCAACGATCTGGCGCAGACGACGCTGATGAGCGACGGTGCGAGCGTGTATCTGTGCACCTCTGACGACGAGGTGATCGACCTGGTCAGCCGCGGCCAAGGCGTGTTCGGCATTGCCGTCGGCAAGGTGCTCCGCGAGGTCGAGACCAGCCTGGTCGAGTTGGACACCCAGGTCGTCGACCCGCACGACGAACTCGCTGCGCGCCGTACCGCCCGCAAGATCTCCTGAGCTGGCACGCTGAACCGGCCGCGCTAAACCGGCTCTGGGCTCTCGGCGAACTCGCCGATCCGTGCCGTGCGCAGCACGCGCTCGAGCAGCACGTCGAAATTGTGGGCCATCTCCTGGGCGCTCTCGCCCGGCCAGATGTGCAGCGGTTTCGCCGCGCCCTGCGCCTGCTGCAGCGACGTACGCTCCGGCAGTTGCGGGCTCAGGACGAGCGGGCCGAACATGTCGCGCAGTTCCTTGATCCTGAACTGGTGCTCCAACGATTGCACGCGGGCACGGTTCACGATGATGCCGAGTGGCTGCAGCCGAGGGGAGAGCCCGCGGCGGATCTCTTCGATGGCGCGCAGCGCCCGGTCGGCGGCGGCAACGGAGAAGAGGCCGGGCTCGGTGACGACCGTCACTCGATCGCTGGCGGCCCAGGCCGTTCGTGTGAGTGCGTTGAGCGACGGTGCGCAGTCGATCAACACCAGATCGTAGTCCGCCTCAACGGTCGCCAAGGCCTCCTCGAGTTTCCAGATGTCACGGATGCTCGGGTGCGGGCCGTCGAAGTTGATGGCGGACGGGCTGCCGATCATCACGTCGATCGTGCCGGAACGACCCTTGGTCCACCCGCTCGGCGCGATCGAGGCGCGCACGATCTTCTCTTTCGGAGATGCCAGCACGTCGGCCACGTTGAGGTGGCCGGCGACAGAGATGTCCATACCGGTTGAGACGTCGGATTGCGGGTCGAGATCCACGACCAGCGTGCGCAACCCCTTCGCGAACGCGGCCGAGGCAAGCCCGAGCGTCACGGTTGTCTTTCCGACACCGCCTTTGAGGGAACTGACGCTGAGTACATGCACAAGCACCTACGTTACCTTCACTAGTCTTAGAGAACCTAACCGTTGCCTGTGTGCCATGCACCCTGCCTGAAAGGTTTTCATGTTTCGTAAGATTCTGGTTGCTAATCGTGGTGAGATTGCGATTCGTGCGTTTCGGGCTGCGTATGAGTTGGGGGCGGGGACGGTTGCTGTTTTCCCGTTTGAGGACCGGAGTTCGTTGCATCGGTTGAAGGCGGATGAGGCGTATCAGATTGGTGTGCCGGGGCATCCGGTGCGTGCGTATTTGGATGTGGGGGAGATCATTCGGGTGGCGCGGGAGTCGGGGGCGGATGCGATCTATCCGGGGTATGGGTTCTTGTCGGAGAATCCGGAGTTGGCGGATGCGGCTGCCGCGGCGGGGATCGTGTTCATCGGGCCGGGTGCGCGGGTGTTGGAGATGGCGGGGAATAAGGTCACGGCGAAGGAGCGTGCTGTGGCGGCGGGTGTGCCGGTGTTGGCGTCGAGCGCGCCGTCGCGTGATATCGAGGAGTTGATCGCTGCGGCGGAGGGGATCGGGTTCCCGGTTTTCGCGAAGGCGGTCGCGGGTGGTGGTGGGCGTGGGATGCGCCGGGTGAACAGCAAGCAGGAGCTACGGGCCGCGTTGGTGGAGGCGATGCGTGAGGCGGATAGCGCGTTCGGGGATCCGACGATGTTTTTGGAGCAGGCGGTGTTGCGGCCCAGGCACATTGAGGTGCAGATTTTGGCGGATGCGGCTGGGAATGTGATGCATTTGTTCGAGCGGGATTGTTCGGTGCAGCGGCGGCATCAGAAGGTGGTGGAGATTGCGCCGGCGCCGAATCTTGATGAGGGCATCCGGCAGGGCTTGTATCGGGACGCGGTCGCGTTCGCGGCCTCGATCGGGTATGTGAATGCGGGCACGGTCGAGTTTTTGGTCGACACGGTGGGGGAGCGTGCCGGACAGCATGTGTTCATCGAGATGAATCCGCGGATCCAGGTCGAGCACACGGTGACGGAGGAGGTCACGGATGTGGATCTGGTGCAGTCGCAGATGCTGATCGCCTTCGGTGCCAGTTTGCCGGAGTTGGGGTTGAGTCAGGAGTCGGTGCGTTTGCGGGGGGCCGCGTTGCAGTGCCGGATCACGACGGAGGATCCGACGGCCGGGTTTAGGCCGGATACCGGGAAGATCACGACGTATCGGTCGCCGGGTGGTGCGGGGGTGCGTTTGGATGGTGGCACGATCAACCCGGGTGCGCAGATCAGTGCGCATTTCGATTCGATGTTGGCGAAGATGACCTGTCGGGGTCGGGATTTCCCGGCCGCGGTGGCCCGGGCCAGGCGGGGGTTGGCGGAGTTTCGCATCCGCGGGGTGGCCACGAACATTCCGTTCCTGCAGGCGGTGTTGGAGGATCCGGCGTTTGTGGCGGGGGATCTGTCGACCTCGTTCATCGAGGAGCGTCCCGGCTTGTTGCGTGGCCGGGTCTCCAAGGATCGGGGTACGAAGGTGTTGGCGTGGTTGGCGGATGTGACGGTGAACCAGCCGAACGGGGCCCGGCCGATCATGATCGAGCCGGTGGCGAAGCTGCCTGCTGTTGATCTGACTGTTCCGGCTCCGGCGGGTTCCCGGCAGCGGCTGCTGGAGTTGGGTCCGGCCGGGTTCGCGGCCGCGCTGCGGGCGCAGACTGCTCTGGCGGTCACCGAGACGACGTTTAGGGATGCGCACCAGTCGTTGTTGGCGACGCGAGTGCGCACGAGGGACCTGTTGGCGGTGGCCCCGTATGTGGCCCGGTTGACACCGCAGTTGTTATCGGTGGAGGCGTGGGGTGGTGCGACCTATGATGTCGCGTTGCGGTTTTTGGGGGAGGACCCGTGGGCACGATTGGCATCGCTGCGCGAGGGCCTGCCGAACGTGGCGATCCAAATGTTGTTGCGGGGTCGGAACACGGTCGGCTATACCCCGTATCCGACGGCGGTGACGGATGCGTTCGTGGCCGAGGCCGCCGCGACGGGTGTGGACATCTTCCGGATTTTCGACGCGTTGAACGATGTGGATCAGATGCGGCCGGCGATCGACGCGGTCCTTGCCACCGGGAGCGCTGTGGCGGAGGTGGCCGTGTGTTACACCGGCGATCTGTCGGATCCCGCCGAGGACCTGTACACGCTGGACTACTATCTGCGCCTGGCGGAGCAGATCGTCGGCGCGGGTGCGCACATCCTGGCGATCAAGGACATGGCCGGGCTGTTGCGCCCGGCCGCGGCGGAGCGGCTGGTGACGGCGCTGCGTGACCGGTTCGATCTGCCGGTGCATGTGCACACCCATGACACGGCCGGCGGCCAGTTGGCGACGCTGCTGGCGGCGGCCCGGGCCGGCGCGGACGCGGTGGATGTGGCATCGGCTCCGATGGCCGGCACGACCAGCCAGCCGTCGGCGTCCGCGCTGGTCGCCGCGCTGGCGCACACCGGGCGGGATACCGGGCTGTCGCTTTCCGCGGTGACTGATCTGGAACCGTATTGGGAGGCGGTGCGTGCCATGTATCGGCCGTTCGAGTCGGGGCTGCCCGGTCCGACCGGTCGGGTGTATATGCATGAGATCCCCGGTGGGCAACTGTCCAACCTGCGCCAGCAGGCCAAGGCGTTGGGGTTGGCGGAGAACTTCGAACTGATCGAGGACATGTACGCCGCCGCGAACAGTATCCTGGGCCGGATCCCGAAGGTGACCCCGTCCTCGAAGGTCGTCGGCGACCTGGCCCTGTATCTGGCCGCCGTCAACGCCGATCCGGCCGACTTCGAAGCGAACCCGGGCAACTATGATGTGCCGGACTCGGTGATCGGATTCATGGCCGGTGAGCTCGGCGATCTGCCCGGTGGCTGGCCGGAACCGTTCCGCAGCAAGGTGTTGGCCGGCCGAACCGTGCGGGTGGGCGTCACGGACATCAGCGCGGAGGAACGCGCCGGCCTTTCCGGGGACAGTGCCACCCGCCGGACCACGTTGAACCGGTTGCTGTTCCCGGCACCGACAAGGCACCTCGAACAGATCCGGGAACTGTTCGGGGACCTCTCGGTCGTGGACACGATCGACTACCTGTACGGGCTGAATCCCGGCACGGAGCATGTGATCGAGATCGAGAAGGGGGTGCGCCTGTATGTCGGCCTGGAAGCGATCGGCGAGGCAGACGAGAAGGGCATGCGCACGGTGATGACCACCCTGAACGGGCAGCTGCGACCCGTGTTCGTGCGTGACCGCTCCATCCAGGTTCAAGCCAAGACGGCGGAGAAGGCAGACACCGCCAAACCCGGTCACGTGCCCGCCCCGTTCTCCGGCGTGGTCACCCTCCAAGTCGGCCTCGGCGACACCGTGGCCGCCGGCACACCCGTCGCCTCCATCGAGGCAATGAAAATGGAAGCCGCGATCACCACCCCCATCGCCGGCGTGATCGAACGCCTCGCCATCCC
>SCRE01000017.1 GCA_004297935.1 Microbacteriaceae bacterium
CTCGCGATCGCGGTCGGCATAGCCTTTACCTGTCTCGTCGGTCTATCCCGCCTTTACCTCGGCGTTCATTACCCCACTGACGTCATCGGAGCGGTGCTGATAAGCGCAGCCGGGATTCTCTTCTGGCTCCCGATCTGGAACAACCTCATCGAACCGCGCCTGTGTAGGTCCACACTGCTTGCAAACATCGCTTCCGGCGTCTCCGCCCGGGAACGTCGCACCTGAATTGGGCGCTTGAGCTTCAGTTCGAGCTAGTGCCGGAGATAGCGGCTGCGCCGCGGTGACGGCGCTTCGGCTTCTCCATGCTCCCGGCGCTTGGGTCCTACCTCACGAACTGCTCACGCCACTCCTCGACGTCGCGTCCGAGATATCGGATTGTTCGTTTGCCGATTGTGACGTAGGCCGGGCCGCGTCCGTCTTCGCGCATGCGGCGCAGCTCGTCGAGTGTCAGTCCGGTCGCTGCCGCGGCTTCGTCGGGTGTGTAGGAGCGCAGTAGTGGGGGCACGGTGATGCGGTGCCGGCGGAGGTATGCGGCGCTCATTACTGGCAGCTTTCGCAGTAGAGGGCGTCCATCGGATCGATGGGCACCTGGTAGACCTCGAGCGCCTGCTCGGATGCAAGCCGCGCGATCAGGTCGGGCCGGTATCCGTCCCAGCTGCTCCCGTCGGCAACCGTGACCGGGGCCGCCGCGTACGAGGTTCCCACCGCCTGCAGGGGGTAGTCGTTAGCCGTGACTGACACCAGCTCGTAGGCGATGCCGGCACCATCCATTGCTGCTCTGGTTTGTCGCTTGTTGCGGATCCGGACTCCACGTACAAGGTGACGTTCGTGCTCATGACGCGCTCCCTCTCTCATCTCAACCCATTTGCCTTTCGGCGCTCTTGCCGAAACAGCGCCGGGGGTGAATGAGCAAGAGACCGTGGAATACCTCTAATAGGTAGTGGCTGGCCTGAGGCGTGGCTGTCAGGCTGGTGCCGGCTCCGTCGGCGTGACTCCTGGAATACCTGCCCCACGTTGTCGTGGTGGCTTGCCTCCGACTTGTCCGTAGAGGGAGCCGGTGCCGGCCTGTCCGTTCCAGTGGCCTGATAGAAGATTGCCCGCCCGGCAAGGGGCGTGGCTCGTTAGAGGTCTGCCCTGAAGCGACTTCCTTCGGCCGGCACCGAACGGTTCACGGAAAGGGGAACCGCGATGACCATCGTCGCAGAGCAGTACCGGAATGTCATCGGGGTGGACACTCATGCCCGCACCCACACTTATGTCTCGATCGACTCGATCACCGGGCGGGTGGTCGCTGAGGAGACCTTCCCGACCTCACCACCGGGGATCCGACGAGCGATCTGGTGGATGGACCGTGTTAGCTCTGGTCCGTTCCTTGCCGCGGTGGAGGGCGTGAGCACTTACGGGTCGTTGCTCTGCGCGGCGTTGCGAGACGCGGGCATCCCGTTGACCGAGGCCCGCCCGCCGAAACGGGCCGAGCGGCGAGGGGGGAAGTCGGATGCGATCGACGCCGAAGCGGCCGCGCGGGACGCTCTGGGACAGCAGCTCGAACGTCTCATCGTGCCGCGGATGGGGACGCAGCGAGCGGCGCTGCGGGTGCTGCTGGCGGCACGCCGGAACATCGAACAGCACCAGGCCGCGGACCGTTGCGCGTTGACAGCTCTGGTGCGCATCGTCGATCTGCAGGTGGACGCCCGCCGGCGGCTCTCTGCCGGGCAGATCAGAACGATCGCCGGCTGGCGCCGCCACGCCGGCGACGATCTCGAGCGGCAGGTCGCGCGAGTGGAGGCGTCCCGGCTGGCGGGCAGCGTGATCGCGCTGGGCGTTCAGTTGCGGGCCAACAAGCAGCAGCTGCAGGAGCTGGTCGCAGTCATCGCGCCGGGGCTGCTGGAGCATGCCGGGATCGGCCCGGTCTCCAGCGCGGTGTTCCTGGCCGCCTGGTCACACCCCGGCAGGGTGCGTTCTGAGGCAGCGTTCGCGAGCCTGGCCGGGGCCTGTCCGATCCCAGCCTCCAGCGGCAACACGATCCGTTACCGGCTCAACCGACACGGCGACCGGCAGCTGAACTGGGCGTTGGACGTCGTCGCCCGCTCTCGGATCCTGCACGACCCGGACACCCGCGCCTATGCTGCCCGACGTCGGGCTGAGGGCAAGACTCCCGCCGAGATCCGCCGGATCATCAAGCGATACATCGCCCGCCAGGTCCACCGCGAGCTCACCTTCATCTTTGCCTCCGCTCCGACATCCGGCCAACCAGCGGTCGGGGTCGGTGGAGTTCCGGGTCGTGGAATACAGGAGCCCCCGAGCGAAGCGCAGGGGCGAGGATATGCCGTCGAAAGCCCGGAACGCAGCCGGGCCTGAACGCTACACTCACGCCGTCGGGGAAGGCAGATCGCTTGACATGACCTCATAGAAGAGTCGGAGGGAGCGCAGCGAGTGAGGATATGCCGCGAAAGCTCTTGCTCAGAGAGGAACGGTGCGTACCATCACCTAGCCGAAAGGCAACGGAGTTGCCCAACGAACAGGCCCCACCGAGCGACGCTCGGCGGGGCCTGTTCTACAGCTGAGGAGCCGCAGGCTCACCCTTCAATGCTCTGGGCGGGCGGTGCAGCTGCAGCACGTCGCTTGCGAGCGCGGGGCGCGGACTGGCCGGGCGCACGGGCGCCAATCTCGCGCAGGTTCTTCTCTGTCCACCCCGCGGCAAGTGCAGCACTCCAGGCTTTGTCGTGCGCGGCGGCGGCGTCCTTGACGGCCTGTTCCGCAGCGTCGAAGGCGTTGGTGGCAGAAACGAGTTCTTCCACCGAGCGCACGCGCGCGTTTTGCTCCGCCTCGATGATCGCCCGCGCCTTCCGGGCGGCTTCCTGTGGGTCCAGTTGTACGTCGGTCATGGCCTCAGATTAACAGGACCGCAACCGGCCCACTAGGCGTAATGTTGCACCCTCTAGGTGCTGCTTCACCGATGTTTACGCACCGTTCGGGCGGAGCCCCAGACGGAGCAAGCTATACGGTTACCCGGGGTAACTGGCTTGCGTTGCTGGACTGTCGCGTCCGGCACCGGCATACTGGTCGTATGGTCCCCGCCAGGAGGCGGGTTCGCTGCGCTGGGCCAGAAGGACGGGGAAGGGGCGATGTCGGAGCAGAACGAGAACCGACTGTTCGGCCGTTCCCGCCGCGCCAACGCCCGCGGAGAGGCGAAGCGTGCCAAGCGCTACGAGGTCTCCGTCACTCCCGAAGAGGACACGCAGCTACGGGCGAGGGCCGCAGTTCGTGGTGTGACCGTTCCGCGCCTGTTGTTCGAGTCCGCGATGAGCGGCCACGTGCAGACCGACACGGATCGCAAGGCGGCGATCGTGGAGATTTTCGCGGTGCGCCGGCTCCTGGCGAACCTGGCGAACAATGCGAACCAGTTGGCGAAATACGCGAACAGTGAGGGCACCTTCCCGACCGATGCAGAGGCAATCGTCACCGAGTACCGAGAGCTTGTGCCGCGCCTGTCCGCTGCGATTGAAACGCTGGCCGACTCATGATGCCGAACATCACCCGGGGGAGCCGGATGGGTGGGCTCATGGTCTACCTCGCCGGTCCCGGACGGTCGAACGAACACGAGGAACAGCACCTCGTCGCTGGCAACTCTGCCATCGTCACGATGCACGGCTACGGCGTCCTGGATCGTGAGACGGCGTTGGCGATCGCGAAGGACCTCGACGAGCCGCGCGTCGCGCTCGGCGTCGAAGTGACGCGCACGCAGAGCATCACCGACCCCGAAACCGGTCAGGTTCACTCGACGACAACACCGGCGGATGTGTGGCACTGCTCGCTGTCGCTCCGTGCCGACGAGGGCCAGCTGTCCGATGAGAAGTGGGGCGCGATCGCGCAAGACTTCGTGGACCGGATGGGATTCACCGAGGCCAGCGGCAAAGCGGAGTGCCGGTGGGTCGCTGTCCGTCACGGTCTGTCGACCAACGGCAACGACCACGTCCACATCGCGGTCTCTTTGGTGCGCGAGGACGGCACCAAAGCGAGCACCCACAACGACTTCAAGAAGGCGCAGGACACGTGCCGCGACCTCGAGCGCGAGTACGGGCTGCAGCAGCTTTCCAGCCGCGAGCACGGCCTGGGGGAGCGGGGCATCAAGCCCGCCGAGCAGGAACGCGCCCGCCGTACTGGCGCCGTCGAGGTCGACGCGCACCGGCTCGAACGGAGCGTCCGTGCTGCGGCGGCCGCATCGGTCGACGAAGGCGAATTCGTACGTCGGGTGCGCCGAGCCGGTGTCCTCATCCGGCCCCGCTTCGTGGCCGGTCGTGACGACGTTGTGGCCGGTTACTCGGTGGCGCTGCGCACCGAAAACGCCACACCCCCGGTCTGGTACGGCGGCGGCCGGCTCGCCCGCGACCTGACCCTCCCGCGGCTGCGCGAAGGATGGCCCGACAGTCCCCAGGCAGCGCAGGGCGCGGTCGACGAGTGGAAGGCCACAAGCCGCAACCCGTGGCAGTACCGGCCGGTCACACCGGGCCCTGAAGAGCACGAACCGGCACCGGAGCTGTGGCAGAAATACTCCGACGACATGCGCCGGATGCGCGACGAGCTGCGCAGCGTCCCACCGGGCGATCGGGCCGCGTGGGCACACGTCGCACGCGACACCGCCGGAGCGTTCGCCGCCTGGTCACAGCGCGTCGAGACAACGCCCGGACCGCTCGCTGCAACCTCCCGTGAGCTGGCACGGTCGGCGCAGATCAAAGCGCACACGTCGAAGCCGAAGAAGGTGAGCATGGGCAGCGCCGGCGGCGCCGCCATGCTCCTGATGCAGGCAGCAAGCCAGGGCCAAGGGACGATGGCCGAGGCCATCCTGATGCGCCAGCTCGCACGGCTCACCGTCGCGATCATCGACATGCACAAAGCCATCGGAGACGAGGCCCGCGCAGCGGAAATCTCCCGCACCCTGAACTCGCAGATGGCCATGGTGGCCTCGCGGCTCCCGGAGGTCCCACGGAAGGGTCAGAGCACCCCGGCCGCCGACGTCGACGAGCGCACCGTCGAAGCGGTGCGGATCGCGCAGACCGGACTTAGCGCCCCGCGGCCCGGATCGCCGGTGCCAACGAAGATCGAACCCGCCAAACCTTACAAGCCCGCGACCGGACCCGAGCGAGACCGCGGCATCGGACGATAACGGAAGGTGGCAATCATGGCCGAAGAGAACGACGGCATCGCAGACGCACTGGACGGTCAGCTGCGTATCGCACTCACCGTGGCGGCACAGCTGGGCGCACGGTTCGCACGCATCCGGGAAGAGCTCGCCCGCACCCGGCAAGCGCAGACCGAGCGGCAGAACCGGGAACTGCAAGCCCGGTTCGACGCTGAACGAGCGGCGGCGCGCGCCGAGCTCGCACCGGTCTACGAGCGCAGCTGGTGGGACGCCGCGAGCGTCGAGCAGATCGCCAACGCCCACGAGACCGCTACCGCCTGGCACGGCATCGACCCCGAGGCCGACCGTGCTGGCGAACGGATCGCAGCGGAGGTTCGAGACCGTTACTGGCTGGATGTCCAGGACCTCGACGCGGACCCTGCAGCGGTGCGTGAGGCGCTGGCCAGGGCAGAGCGCACTCGCTCGGAGGCGGCCACCTCGCGCGGGGAAAGTGTCATCGACGTTGCAGAAGCCGGCGCGTTCCTTACCGCTGCAGAGACGCTCGATCGAGTGGCCGAGGGGCACCAGCGACAGGCGGAGGAACGCGACGAGCAGTCCGCCGAGGTGGGTGGGGCGCTCGACGTCGACCAGCTGGGAGTCGAGGCGGAGAACGACGGGGACGTGAGCGACGAACTGCGCGGCGACGCGAACGCCAACAGCGCGGACGCGGCCGAGGCGTTCGACAGTGCCGAGCGGCGGGAACGCTTCGCCTCCTCGCTTGAGGGCAAGGCCGATCGTGAGGTCATCGACGCTCGCATGACGACCGCGGCCGACCAAGCCCGGCATCCGCGTGAAGCCGTCATGACCGCACCGAAGCGTGCAGCCAAAGCGCGCAAGACGCCAACCGGCCAGGGGCAGCAGCGCGAACGTCATCTGGGACGCTGAAGGAGCGTGGTCGCCGGCCGCGCCGAGGTGGCTGGCCGACCCTCTAAGGCATCCTTGGATCATGTTCAAGCAGGTCTCTACCGCGACGCAACGACTTAGAACCAGGTATCTACGCGCTCGCGTGAGAGCGGACTCGGTGGGTGTGGCCGCAGAGGGCCATATTCACAACGATCTGACGAGGATGCACGACAAGCTGCTGGCGTTCGCTAAGGCTCCTCCTCGCGTGCAGCAGCGGGCGATTGCTGAGCTCGAGCTTCGCGCGGAACAGGCGTCACCTGGGTCCCGGGCCACGGCCTTAGCGACGTTTCTCACTGTCCTAGGGACGACCGTGACAGTATTCGCCGCGATTTTCGCGGCGCTAACCGGCGGGTTCTACACGGCGGCGGCTCCGCTGCAGGACTCCACCGGTCACCTCCACATTGCCGGGGCAGCAGAAGCGATGCGCTCGATCAACGAGCTCATGCTGTTTCTGTTCGTTGTCGCGGCGGCCATAAGCACTTGCGCAGGATTCTCCTGGGGGCTCGCCGTGCGACGCGACCACAAGCGCGCCCTCCACCGCACTTGGGCGCGAGTGTTCCGCGACTCCATCGCGCCTTGACGGTGACGCCGAGACGCTAACGAGGCTCGTCCCGGGGCAGGGTCAGGCGCGCGAGCGTCACCTAATCCACGACGGCGCCGGGAAGCGACCGAACCGGCCAAAATTGCAAAGGTAGGGCCTCGCGAACACGCCGAAATGATCGATTCGTGCACAGAACTGAAGTTTGCGCTACTCTGGGCACTGTCGATTGGAGCGCTCGTGGCAAAACCCGAAAACCCGCGTAGCTGGATAGAGAATGAGTTCGCCCCCGCCGAAGCGGCATATCTCCGACGAGAGTTGCCGCTCGCTCTGGCCCGTGCTCAACGCCAGGGGTCGAATGCCCATGACGCCTTCGATCCGGACGGCGTCGAACTCTACGTCTATGGCACAGCCATGTCGCGTGCCGATTACGACCAGATACGAGCCAGTCTTGAGCGGCTTGAGTCGTTCTCTTTTCGCCGGCCGGATAATGCCAAACGGGATGTGCTGCTTGTCAGCGGGAAAGTGATCCTGCCGCTTCGAGTCGGAACCACGATGCCGAAGAGAGTCGATCAGGTCCGTCTCAAGCGCGTGTCGCCTTACCGGCAGAGTTTGCTCAGCGCGACGTCGATGGTGAAGTACGACAGCGTGTTTGACATGTTCAGGGAATCTGACGACGCCGAAGTAGAGCATGACGTTGATGAGGGTGAGTACGACTACATCAAGTCGGCTGCCGCCAAGAACTCCCTCGTGGTCGTGTACTACAGCAGCACTCCGTCGGGACTGGGATCGATGTATTGGGCACCAGCGGTATTCGGTGAGAAGAACTACCTTCGCTTCACCGACCCGAGGCGACTTACCATCGACGACCCGACGACCACGCCGTTGGCACAGCCGAAGCCTGTTGCGGTCGATCCCGACGCTTTTGGCGCGGGGGAGCGGCCCCAGACTCCTGCACGTCTGCGCCGACCCCCACAGCCTGCGGAAGGGTAGGCAATGCGTCATGTAGATACTGCTCCCGTTCCGGAGGAGACGCTGCAGCATGTTGCTCGTGCTTTCGACCCGGCTCGCCTTATCCAGGCTAGGCAACTCGCAAAGGTCACAAAGGCACAATTGCAGGAACGGGTCGGCGTCACCGCAACGGCTATCGGTCAATACGAGCGTGGTGAGGTGAGGCCGCGTGCCGACACCGTTGCACAGCTCGCGAAGGCGTTGGCCGTACCCGTTGGGTTTTTCGCTTACGGCCGACCACGGGTTCCTCTGGAGATTGCTCAGGCCTCGTTCCGCCGGTTGCGTGCGACAAGCGTGCTGCAGCAGCAGCAGGCGGTTGCGTACGCCGAACAGGTCTGGGAACTCAGCGCCTATCTCGAGGAGCAGGTCGAGTTTCCCGACCTGGACCTTCCGTCCTGGTCGTGGACTGATGAGTCGGAGTCGACGGTGTCGGTCGATCCGGTAACCGCCGCCCGATCGCTACGACAGCATTGGGGCCTCGGCGCTAAGCCGATCCGTCACCTCGTCGCCGAAATCGAGCGTCACGGCGTCCTAGTCGTGCTGTTCACCCTTCGCGAAGATGGCGACGACCAAAAGCGGCACATCGACGCCTTCTCAACATCGGCAACGCCCCGGCCGATGATCATTCTTACGCCCGATAAGGCGGATGACGTGATGAGGCATCGCTTCTCAGCTGCGCACGAGTTGGGACACATCGTGCTCCACCGATGGCACCAAACGCGTGACGCCCACATGGAGCGCGAGGCCGACGCATTCGCGGCCGAATTCCTTACGCCTCGTGAAGAGCTCGCACGCGAACTACCTCGTCGGTTCAACCTGGCTCGACTGCAGGAGATCGGGCAGCGATGGGGTGTCTCAGTGAAGTCGTTGGTGTTCCGCTCCAAGGAACTCGAGCTCATATCGGAGGCCACCGCGCGACGCGCGTACCTGACACTCGCGACTCTCACGCGAGACGGGATGATGCGAGCAGAGTCGATCGCCCGCTATGCGGGTGAGGTGCCGGATTTGCTGAAGAATGCCGTGATGCTGTTGGAGTCAGTTGGGATCACAGTCGCTGATATTGCGAAGTCCCTGCAATGGTCGCCAGCACACGTGCGGAAGATTGCGGGCATCGAAGACCCGAGACCGCGCCTATCGCTTGTCCCTCCGCTCGACGCCGACGGCGAATGACCGCCGAACTCGTCGAATCGGAGGAATGAGCGATCATTCCCGGTCGCCGTGGTAATGCCTTCGGCTCATGCCAGCGGTATTCCGTGGCGGGTGGAGATGGCGGCTAGGTCCGGGTTGTCTAGCGTGATCCGCTGGTGACCCAGGACTCGGACCTCGGTCCCGTCGAAAATCGCCCAGTTCTCATAGTCTCCTAGCTTGGAGACGTAGCGGATGCCGCCGTACAGGGGGGACCCCTCGGCGTCTCGCGCTTGGTAGAGCCAGGTGGCGAGTCCTCGGGTGAGCAGCCGGGAGGGCCCTCGCACGGCCGGCACGTCCAAGTGCGAAACGCCGAGGGCAATCAGGACGCCACTTGCCTGGGATGTGAGGTAGGTGTGCGTGACGGGATCCTCGATGTCGACGAAGGGGAGTGCGTCCTGGGTCTCCAGGGTCCGGATGACACGTTGGGCTCGCCATTCGGGCCCGAGCACCGGAACAGCCAGCTCTGCTGCACTTGCTCCGGTACGGGACATCTTTTCGAGCAGAGATGCGCTTACGCGAAGCGACGCGCTCGTTTCGGCAAGGGCACCTTGAGCGTGACTGGCCGCATAAAGGACGCCGGCGCCGGCAATGTCGAACCTATTGCCGACCTTGTCGAGTGCTGCGTCTTCAGCACTGATTCGCGAGTAGCGCAGCGGTGGCTCTGGCCGCTCAACGCGCACCAGGATGGCAGGCGGCTCAACGAGGGCCGGCCCCTCAACCATTCGCCAGCCTCGCACCGACCGCCGGCTCACCGACGTGCTTGCGTACCCCAGCGGGAGACAGGTAGCTTCCTCTCATGGAAACGATCCTATCAGCAAATATTCAGGTGATTCATAGAATCTGTTAGTCGCCCGCATAAGCTCGAGCGGCCGCCATTACCTCGCGGACGCGGCCCTCGGCCAGAAGCTCCGCCGGGCTTTCGTCGTCCAGTTGGGGATTCATGCCCATGAACCAGGAGCGCACGACTGTGGGTGAGTCTCCCGAGAGCAGCAACTCGACGATTTGCAGAGTGTCGATGACACGCTTCTGCTCGTCGTCGCCATTCGGGCCGCTGCCTGCAACCCATCGACTGATAGTCCTTACGTCTCGGTCGACGATGACCGCGACCAACGCCTTGCCCAATGTCTCAACTAGGGACTTAACGGCTGGCGTGATCTCGGATTCGATCGCGCGAACGTAGGCTCGCTGGCGCTTCCGGGGGGTTGGTGCCTCAAGAACGTTCGACATGTCGGTTACCTCCTGCATCAAGAATAGACCAGTGCGACCGAATATTGACCTGTGAATGTCAAAGAAATGTCCCAAAATAGGTCGCTGATAACCGTCGTTATGACAGTTTCACGAAACGCATGTTCGCATTGGATGCGAATATGACACTGGGTGCCACTCCGCTGCCTGGCTCCAGATTCTTGCTGCGGATGTTGCCCGCGCAATGGGGGTCGCGCGGGTAAACCAGTTGCGCGGCGGGTGACGAGGCGACTCATCGGCTGCGGACCGATGGGTCGACGTCGTCGAAATCGCAGCGCTGTCGGGCCTATCTCGGGCTAGGGATGATCTGGCACATGGCTGCTGCTGAGCAGTCGGCTGGATCGAGCTCTCCGCTGGCGCTTATGAGGTGTAGCAGCTCGGCTTCGAGGCGATCGAGTTCTCGTTGCCGGCTGCGGACGCCTTCGAGCTTGTCGGTCAGGAGCGCTGAGACGTGCGTGCAGGGGACTTCGCCGTTCTGCCGAAGCGTGATGATGCTGCTGATCTCGGTCAGTGTCAGTCCGGCGGCCTGGGCTGATCGGATGAATTGAAGCCGTGATGCTGCTTGGTTGTCATATTGGCGGTAGCCATTGTGTTCCCGCTGGACGGATGGCAGGAGTCCTTCCCGCTCGTAGAACCTGATGGTTTGCGGGGTGACGCCGGTGGCGAGGGCGAGGTCTCCGATTCGCATAGGACCTATTCCACCACTTGACCTTGCAGTGTGGTGCAAGGTTTACGGTCGGGAGTGTGGAGATCACGTTGCAGTACTTCGATGGGTGCCCGAACTGGATGGTGACGGCCGAGCGCCTCGCGGTGATCGCGTCGGAACGTCCCGGTGTCACGGTGACTCACCGCCTGGTGGACACACTCGAGGATGCGGAGAAGATCGGCTTCGTCGGTTCCCCAAGCATCCTGATAGGTGGGGTAGATGCCTTTCCCGATCCTTCCGCTTCGGTCGGATTCGCGTGCCGGATCTACTCCACTCCGGGCGGACCCGCCGGTGCGCCGACGCTTGATCAGATGCGCGTAGCCCTCTCGGGAATGAGCGAAGGACTGCAGGGTCAGAAAAATGAAGCCTCCAGTACGGATGCAGAAAGAGTGCGCATCATATGAGCGAGAACTATGACCTGTTCGTTATTGGGACTGGCGACGCCGGCACGACAGCGGCAAACAAATGCGCAGCAAAGGGCTGGCGAGTCGGGATCGTTGACGCGCTTCCCTATGGCGGTACGTGCGCGTTGCGTGGATGTGACCCGAAAAAGATCCTGCGCCGGGGCGCCGAAGTTATCGACGCGGCCAACTTGATGCAAGGCAAAGGCGTATCCGCAAGCGGGCTGTCGATCGATTGGGCTGATCTGATTCGCCACAAACGCGCCTACACCGACCGTGTCCCTGAGGGTATGGAAAAGAGCCTGGTCGACAACGGAATAGCAACCTTCCATGGCCACGCCCGATTTGTCGGCCCGAACCAGCTTGATATCGACGGCACGGAACACCGCGCCAAACGATTCTTGATCGCCGCTGGAGCCCGGCCGCGCCCTCTGGGCTTCGCTGGGCACGAATACGTCACTGACAGCACCGACTTCCTCAACCTCGACGCGCTCCCGCAACGGATCGTCTTCGTCGGCGGCGGGTTCATCTCCTTCGAGTTCGCGCACATCGCCGCCCGGGCCGGCGCGGAATGCGTGATCATCCAACACGGCGAACGGCCACTTCGTGAGTTCGATGCTGACCTCGTCGAACTCCTAGTCAAACGGACGGAACAGGTCGGAATCCGAGTCCACAACGCCACGACGGTCACCGGAGTCGCCCGCACGGCAACCGGACTGGACGTAAAGGTCGAAAAGGGAGGCGAAACCTCCACGATTCGCGCGGACCTCGTGGTTCACGGGGCTGGCCGAATCCCCAACATCGATGGGCTAAACCTCGACGCCGCCGGCATCGCATCGAGCGAGCAGGGTGTCAGCGTGTTCGAGCACCTGCAAAGCACCAGCAAACCCAACGTGTACGCAGCAGGCGATGTCGCGGACACAGCGGGGAAGCCGCTTACGCCCGTTGCCGTGATTGAGGGCAAGGTCGCAGCCTCCAACATGCTCAAGGGCACCACAATCGTCCCTGATTACACGGGCGTTCCTACGACCGTCTTTGCTGTCCCAGAACTGACCCGGGTGGGAATGCTCGAGCACGAAGCACACGAAAACGGGCACAACGTCAGCGTCCGGTACAACGACACCAACAAGTGGTACTCGACCTTCCGCGTCGGTGAAACGACGGCCGCAACCAAGCTACTCATCGACAAGGACACTGACCAGGTTATCGGCGCCCACTTGCTCGGTCCCGGATATGCGGAGCTGGTCAACTTGTTCGGCATCGCTATCAAGCTCGGGCTGACTACACGGCAGCTCAAGTCGTTCTCGGCCAACTACCCGTCGATCGGCTCCGACGTCCGCTACATGCTCTAATTCCACGTCCGAAGACGAACGATTCCACGCGAACATGTGACCGAATTCGCTACCTCGAGGACATGCGCCTGGCCATCTCGAACGGGTCTTAGTGTTCGTCCCGTCGCCATCGCAACGCGACCCACAACCCGCAGCGCCGACAGATGTATGCAGCGCCACCGTCGAGCATGTGGACGTTACGTCGCGATCGGTCGCGGCCGCAGCAGGAACAGACCACAGTTGCCTCAATGCTCATGATGCTCAATCGCCTCGATCAGTTGTTGAACGGTGGGCAAGCCGGCGAGCCCGTCAGGCGTGAAGTAGATCCGGCAGGCGAGGTCACTGGTGCGTCCCTCGCTGGGGAAGAGATCTTCGCCGTCCACGCTGATCGTCGGTGATCCAGCAAAGGGAGTCCGCGCGGCTTCGTCGGGCGTGCTCAGTAGCCGGAAGTCGACCACGGTGGACACATCACCGAGTTCGGCGAGTGCCTCCTTCACCCGGACGCCGGCCGCTTCCCAGTTCGGGCAGTCGTCAATGTGGAGAACCTCGATCTTCATACGAACCTCCTATTTCCACTTGCCGGACGATGCGACGCATCTACTCTTCACCCATGTCTGAGAGGACATCGAACGGCGATTCGATATCGCCGCGCCATGCTTCGATGCCTTCCCGGATAGCCAACACGGCAACAACCAGTGCTGCCACCGAATCGGCCCACCACCAGCCGAACAGGCTGTTGAGGACCAGGCCGATGAACACCGTCCCGGAGAGGTAGATGCACAGGATGAGCTGCTTGGCGTCGGCCTGAACGCTCTTGGAGTTGAGCTCTCGTCCGGTGCGAACCTCGAACCAGGCGAGGACCGGCATGACGATCAGGCTCAGCGCGGTCAGCGCGATGCCCACGGGGCTGTGATCAACCTCCTGAACCCCCGTCAAGCTCAGTACGGAATCGACCAGAACGTACGCAGCGAGAGCGAAGAACGCGATGCCGATCGCGCGTACCGTCGCCTTCTCCCACCGCTCGGGGTCTTTCCTCGTGAACTGCCAGGTGATCGCGAGGGCCGAAAGCACCTCGATCACCGAGTCCAGCCCGAACCCAATCAAGGCGGCCGAGCCAGCCACGGTGCCGGCCCACACCGCGACGACCGCCTCGATGACGTTATAGCTGATCGTGAACGCAACGATGAACCGCACTCGACGGTGCAGACGACCCCGTCGCTCCTGGGTGAGAGTGCCGGCCGCGGTCACTGCACCGCTCCCCCGCAGCAGCCCGGGACGGTGCAGGATTCGTCCATGCATGGGGCGTCTTCATCCACCGCCAGCGTCACATCCACCAGCGCGGTCAGCGCTTGCGCCAGGTGCGGGTCCGCAATTTCGTAGCGGGTTTGGCGGCCTTCCGGCTCGGCCACGATGATGCCGCAGTCGCGGAGGCAGGTGAGATGGTTCGACACGTTCGAGCGGGTCAGCTCCAGTTGACGAGCGAGGACGACGGGGTAGTTTGGGCCATCCAGCAACGTCATCAGGATCCGCGATCGTGTCGGATCCGCCATTGCCCGGCCCAGCCGGTTCATCACATCGAGGCGGGAAGCAATAGTCAGCACCCGATGACTATACAGTGTTCACTGACCTAACGTGAGTGGACAGTGGAGGAGCCGATGAACATACTTGGAGCCCTCGGGGATGCGCTGGCGATGGCCGGTGCGATGGGTTGGCAGATCTTGTGGCCGCTGATTCTGGGCTTCACGCTGTCCGGTGTGATCCAGGCGGTTGTGCGCAAAGAGAAGATCACCCGACTGATGAGCGACGATTCGCCGAAATCGATCAGCGTTGCCTCCCTCTTCGGTGCCGCCTCGTCCTCGTGTTCCTATGCTGCTGTCGCGTTGGCCCGGGCCCTTTTTCGAAAGGGAGCGAACTTCACCGCGGCGATGGCATTCGAGATCGCTTCGACCAATCTGGTTCTTGAACTCGGTCTGGTGCTCGCGTTTGTGATGGGCTGGCAGTTCACGCTGGCCGAGTTCGTCGGCGGTCCGATCATGATCGTTCTCGTCGCGCTCGGCTTCCGGGTCTGGATGCGCGGCCGCATCATCGAGGCGGCACGGGCGCAAGCAGATAAAGGCGTCGCCGGGTCAATGGAAGGCCACGCGGGCATGGACATGTCCGTGCAAAGCGATGCCGGTTTCTGGCGACGGCTGCTCTCCCGCGACGGCGTGACCGCCGTTTCACGCTACTTCGTGATGGACTGGGCGGCCGTTCTGCGCGACATCGTGATCGGACTCCTGATCGCCGGCGCCTTCGCCGCCTGGGTGCCCCAGGAATGGTTGCAATCCATCTTCTTCACCCATGATCCGGTCGCGGCATTCATCCTCGGACCGATCATCGGGCCGCTCATCGCTGTGATCAGCTTCGTCTGCTCGGTCGGCAACGTTCCTCTGGCTGCGGTGCTCTGGAACGGCGGCATCAGTTTCGGCGGGGTTGTCAGCTTCCTCTTCGCAGACCTGATCATCCTCCCGATCATCCTCATCTACAGGAAGTACTACGGGTGGAAGCCGGCCCTGCGCATCACGGCGATCTTCTACGTGGCGATGGTCCTCGCCGGGTACGCCGTGGAACTCCTCTTCACCCCGCTGGGCCTCGTGCCCGAGGACCGAAACCTTGCAATCGGCCAGGGCGGGATCAGCTGGAATTACACGACATGGCTGAACATCGTGTTCATCGCTCTCGCCGGGTTTCTTCTGGTCGTCTTCTTCCGCACCGGAAGCGGCCCTATGCTGCGCATGATGGGTGGACGTCCCGATAACGTCGACATGTCCAAACCTTGAAGACCCACCGCCCCGGGCGGTGACCTGCAGGGCCGACCGGCTGTTTATCCGCGTATCGTTGCCCTCGAGTTGAGTCGAGGGCAGCGTGGTCCATTTTGAACCGTTCTTAGGTCTAGATGTCGCCTCGACGACTGCGGTCTTCTTGAGCATCCTGACTGTGCATGTGGCGGCGGCGCTGGTCGCGATCGTTACTGGGATTGCTGCGATGCTTACCCATAAAGGTCCAGGACGGCATCCGCGTGTTGGGCGCTGGTACCTCGGGGCCCTTCTGGTGGTCTTTGCGACCGCCTGCGTCCTCGCCGGATTCCGCTGGCCAACGGATCTACCGCTGGTTCTTGTCGGCGGTATCGGGGTGGCGGCAGCCCTCTACGGGTTCGTCTTCCGTCAGCTTCATCGGCCCGGTGATGTCCCGCACATCGTGGCAATGGGGGTCTCGTACATCGCCATGCTGACCGCTTTCTACGTCGACAACGGTCCCCACCTGCCGGTCTGGCAGCTGCTACCCGCCTGGACCTTCTGGGTGCTGCCCAGTGTGGTCGGCGTGCCTCTTGTGATTCGCGCAGCGCTGAGACGAAAGCGGTCGACGACGGCTCCCGTCTAGACAGATAGGGCGGCGGAAGTATCTGCCCCGACGTGCGTTCCGAGTCCATGTGCTGCGAGGTAGTGCTCGGCGTCGAGGGCGGCGGAGCAACCGGTTCCGGCAGCGGTGATGGCTTGCCGGTAGCGTCGGTCGACCAGGTCGCCGCAGGCGAAGACGCCGGGCAGGTTCGTCTCTGTGGTGGGGTGATTGACCTTCACGTAGCCGTCCGGGTCGAGATCGACCTGCCCAGCGACGAGTGCACTGCGTGGGTCGTGGCCGATGGCGATGAACAACCCGGTCGCGTCGAGGGCGTCGGTCTCGCCGGTGATGGTGTCGCGGAGGCTGAGGCGGTTCAGTTTGTCGTCGCCGTGGGCTTCGACGATCTGAGTGTTCCACCGCATCTTAATCTTCGGGTTCGCGATTGCACGGTCCTGCATGATCTTGGAGGCCCGCAGCTGGTCGCGACGGTGGATAAGCGTCACCGAGTCCGCGAACCGGGTGAGGAACATGGCTTCTTCAACGGCGGAGTCTCCGCCGCCGGCGACGGCGATGTTCTGGTTGCGGAAGAATGCCCCGTCGCACACGGCACACCACGAGACCCCGTAGCCGGAAAGTCGCTCTTCGCCGTCGACGCCGAGTTTTCGGTAGGCGGAGCCCATAGCAAGGACGACGGCGTGCGCTTGATAGACGGTGCCACTGCCGGTGGTGATGGTCTTGACGGCGCCGGTGAGGTCGAGGGCGGTGGCGTCGTCGTAGACGAGGCGGGCCCCGAATTTCTCGGCCTGCTGGCGCAGCTTGTCCATCAGGTCAGGGCCCTGGATACCGTCGACGAAACCGGGGAAGTTCTCCACCTCGGTGGTGTTGACCAGGGCTCCGCCGATCTCGACGGAACTGGTCAGCACGATCGGTGCGAGACCAGCGCGGGCGAGGTAGTTGGCTGCGGTATACCCGGCGGGGCCGGAGCCGATGACGACGACGTTCTCGATGCTCATGCGGGGGCTGCTTCCAGACTGGTCAGGAGCGCGCGGACGTGCTCGGTGATGGTGTCGCGGATCTGCCGCACCTGATCGATCGGCAGCTCGGCGGGGTCGATGAGTTCCCAGTCCTGGTAGCGCTTGCCCGGGTAGATCGGGCAAGCGTCGCCGCAGCCCATCGTCACCACGACGTCGGCGGCTTGGACCACGTCGTCAGTGAGAGGCTTGGGGAACTCGCGGCTGAGGTCCAACCCGATCTCACTCATGGCCTCGACCACAGCAGGGTTGAGCTGGTCCGCGGGAGCGGAGCCGGCAGACCGGACGTGGACGCGGCCGCCAGAGAGGTGCTCGGTGAGCACGGCGGCCATCTGGGAGCGGCCGGCGTTCTGCTCGCACACGAACAGCACCTCCGGCACACCGACTCCGAGCGCTCCCTTGGCTTGGGCGAGCGCGGTGAGGCGTTCGGTGGCGAAGTGGATGGTGCGGGTGGCCAGGTGCGCTTTCACGGTCGCGGTGCGCAGGAGTGCCGTGTAGGACTCGAGCACGTAGCGCTCCACCGTCTCCTGGTTGAAGATGCCGGTGAACTTCTCGGTGAGCTCATCCGCCAGACGCCGCAGGTACTCCTCTGGGTAGCTGAGCCCGGGGAGGCCGCGCCGATTGTCCACGTCGAGGGTCATGGTTCAGACCTTGGCGGGAAGGATCTCAGCGAGCAGGTTCTGCACGCGTTGTTTGATCTCGTCACGGATGAGGCGCACCTCATCGACGGGACGGCCGGCCGGGTCGGTGAGCTCCCAGTCCTCGTAGCGCTTGCCGGGGAAGATCGGGCAGGTGTCGCCGCAGCCCATCGTGATCACCACATCAGACTCCTTCACGGCGTCGGTGGTGAGGATCTTGGGCACCTCGTTGGCGATGTCGATGCCCTCTTCGGCCATGACCTGGATGGCGATCGGGTTGATCTGGTCCTTCGGCTCGGAGCCGGCGGAGAGCACATCGACCGCTCCCCCGGACAGCTCCTTCATGAAGCCAGCGGCCATCTGGGAGCGGCCGGCGTTGTGGATACAGACGAACAGGACGGTGGGCTTGTCGGACATGTGTTCCTCGCTTTCGTGGGTCTACGAAAAGCATAGACGCGCATCTATGGTTAGGGGAACGGCGGGCCGGGAAAGTTCAGCCCGCGTTCACATCAGAGGGTGTCGAGGAGTTCCCGGACGCGGGCTTCGATGTCGTCGCGGATCTCCCGCACGCGGGCGAGCGGGAGCCCGGCCGGGTCGTCCAGCTCCCAGTCGAGGTAGCGACGGCCGGGATAGATGGGGCAGGCGTCGCCGCAGCCCATCGTGATCACCACATCCGCAGCACGCACAACCTCATCGGTCAGAGGCTTCGGGTACTCCCCTGCCAGGGAGACGCCGATCTCGTCCAGCGCGGTCACGACCGTAGGCCGCACCGCGTCCGCCGGTTCTGACCCGGCGGTGCGCACGCGTACCCGGTCACCGGCCAGGTGCTTGAGGATTGCCGCGGCGATCTGGGAGCGGCCGGCGTTCTGCACGCACACGAACAGGACCTCCGGCGTCTCGGTGGAGTCGCCCTGCTCGCGTGCGAGCGCGTCGAGGCGGTCGGCCGCGAATCGTGAGGTCAGCGAGGTCAGTTGACGGGTGATGTGGGCGTCGTCTGCGAGCAGCTGGTGGCTCTCGCGGACGTAGCGGTCGACTGTTTCGGGGGCGAAGATGCCGGAGAAGCGGGCGCTGAGGTCGGTGCTGATCCGATCCAGCACGTCGGCGGACTGCGCCGCCGCCGGCTCTCCCACCAGTTCCGTCACTCGGTCGATCTGGTCAGGGTGGATGGAATACCAGACCTGTCGCCCCTCGGGCTCCCGCCGCACCAGGCCGTCATCGTGCAGCACCTTCAGGTGGTGGGAGACGGTCGGCTGCCGTAACCCCAGGACCTCGGCCAGGCGGGTGACCGAGACTCGCCCGTCGGTGCTGTCCAGCATGAGGGAGAGGATGCGGGCGCGCGTGGGATCGCTGATCCGCTTCAGGCTCCGCAGCGATTCGCTGCCCGGTGGCACAGCACCCATAGATGCAAGTCTATGTGGCGCTAGGTCCGGTTCGGCTAGGAGCAGCACGATCCGCCGACCGCCGCTGGACCGGTCGAGCACACGCCCGTCGCTGGGAGTACCAGCTCGACGTTGCTCGCGGCAGCGACGTCGCCGGCGATCCATGCAGTGATCGATCGCACCTGCTCGTACCCGGTGGCGAGGAGGAAGGTCGGGGCGCGGCCGTAGGACTTCATCCCCGCGAGGAAGAAGTTCGGCTCTGGCTGCTGCAGCTCGGCGAAGCCGTGCGGGGCGACGGTTCCGCAGCTGTGCACATTCGGGTCGATCAGTGGCGCGAGACGCTTAGGTGCTTCCACGATCTCGTCCAGCTCCAGCCGGACCTCGCGCAGCATGTCGAGGTTCGGGCGGAACCCGGTCGCGTTCACCACGACGTCGGTTTCGTGCTCGACCAGCTCCCCTGCTCGGTGGCCGATCAGGCGTACGCCGTCGCCCGCGGGTGCGAGGCGGACGATTTCGAACCGGTCCAACTGCTCGATGACGCCTGCGGCAACCAGGCGCTCGACCCGGGAGCCGATGGCGGCACGCGCAGCCAGCTCGTCATCCGGGGAGGTCGAGACGCGAACGGCACTGGCGTTGCGGATCAACCAGGTGATCCGGGTGCCCGGCTCCTCGCGAGCCAGAGCGGCAAGATTCAGGAGGGTGTTCGCGGCCGAGTGGCCCGCGCCCACGACGGTGGTGTGCCTCCCGGCGAACCGGGCCCGGTCGCGGCCGAGCACGTCCGGCAGCGCGTGCGTCACCCGGTCTGCGACCTCGGGAAGGCCGAGCGGTTCGAGCCCGGTGGAGGCAAGGCTGTTCGGGCTCAGATACGTGCCGGAGGCATCGATCACCGCTCGTGCGGTTACTTCCTCCACACCGGACTCGCTGCTCAACCGGAGTAAGAAAGGTGTGTCCGCACGGTTGGCGGTGCGGGTGCGGTCCATCCCCTCCCGACTGACCGCCATGACCGTGAGACCCGTGCGGATGTGGGAGGCGATCGCCGGCAGTTCCGCGAGCGGCCGCAGGTAGCTCTGGATCAGGTCCGCGCCGGTGGGCAGCTTCTTCGGATCCGGTGCGCTCCAATCGGCGGCCTCCAAGAGCCGGCGGGAGGCCGGGTCGATGGCGTGCTGCCACGGCGAGAAGAACCGGATGTGCGCCCACTGGTCGACACTGCTGGCGACGCTCTGCCCTGCTTCGTAGATGACGAAGTCGATGTCGCGTTCCACCAGGTTTGCGGCCGCGGCCAGGCCGATCGGCCCTGCGCCGATGATCGCGACGGGCAGCCCGTCGAGGCGGCTGCTGCGAACCACGGGGGTGGTCAGGTCGATGAGAGTCATGCTTCCTCCGGTGCATCGAAGTTTGTCGATATGGCGAGTGTGGTCGATCTATCGAAGGTTGTCAATATTCGGTTAGAGTGACCTTCATGACGACGATCGAACTGCTCCCGGTGTCTGTGGCGGGTTCCTGCTGCACTCCGCTGACGCGGGAGACGTTGAGCGTGGAGGATGCCGAGTCGATGGCCGTCGCGTTCAAAGCCCTCTCCGACCCCACCCGGCTGCGGCTGATCTCAATCGTCTCTGCCTCCGAGGGCCAGGAGGCGTGCGTGTGCGACCTCACCGACCCCATCGGACTCAGTCAGCCCACCGTGTCGCATCACCTGAAGATCCTGATGGACGCGGGCTACCTGACCCGCTCGAAGCGGGGAACGTGGGCGTACTACAAGCTCGTGCCCGGGGCGCTCGACCGCATGTCGCAGCTGCTGGCCACCGCGTGAGCGCCATCCGCCGCGTCGCCGGCGAGTTCGTCGGCAGCGCCCTGCTCACCACCCTCGTCGTCGGCTCCGGCATCGCCGCCCAACAGCTCTCCCCCACCGATACCGGGCTCCAGCTGCTCGAGAACGCGTTCGCGACGGCCCTCGGACTCACAGTGCTGATCCTGGTCTTCGCCACCGTCAGCGGTGCCCACTTCAATCCGATCGTCTCCGCCGTCGACGCCTCCCTCGGCTACCGCCGCTGGGACGACGTCGCCCGCTACATCCCCGCCCAAATCGTCGGCTGCATCGCCGGAGCCATCCTCGCCAACCTGATGTTCGCAAAGCCCGCCGTCCAGTGGAGCACCACCGACCGGCTCACCCCGGCGCACTTCCTGGCCGAGATCGTCGCCACGGCGGGCCTGGTGCTCGTGATCTTCGCCCTCGCGCGCACCGGGCGGGCGCACCTGGCCGCCCCGGCTGTTGGCGCCTACATCGGCGCCGCCTACTTCTTCACCAGCTCTGCCAGCTTCGCCAACCCCGCGATCACCGTCGGCCGGATGTTCACCGACACCTTCGCGGGCATCGCGCCCAGCTCTTCCCTCGGATACATCGCCGCACAGATCCTCGGCGGTGCCATTGGGCTCGTCGCCGTTCGGGCGTTCTTCCCCACCCTGCGGGTGGCAAGCGCGGAAGGCCGGCTCACCGTCTCCCAGGAGGCATGATGAGCAACACCGACCGCGTGACCGTCTCGTTCCGGCCTCTTCAACCCTCGGACTGGCCAGCTGTCGAGCGGATCTATCGCGAGGACATCGCCACAGGCAACGCGACATTCGAAGCGACCCCTCCCGCGTGGGAAGAGTTCGACGCCGGGAAACTCACGATCGCCCGCCTCGTCGCCGTCGACGAGGCGGACAAGGTCCTCGGGTGGGCGGCTGTCTCTCCCGCATCTGCGCGAGACGTGTACCGCGGAGTTGTCGAGCACTCCGTCTACGTCGCCGCCGCAGCCCAAGGCAGAGGGGTCGGCCGTGCGCTGCTGGCAGCGCTGATCGACGCATGCGACGCAGCCGACATCTGGACCGTTCAATCCAGCATCTTCCCCGAGAACGCCAAGAGCCTCGCCCTGCACGATCGCGCCGGCTTCCGCCGCATCGGCACACGAGAGCGAGTGGCCTTCATGACCTACGGACCCTGGGCCGGCCAGTGGAGAGACACCGTGCTGGTAGAGCGTCGCCGGCCTTAGTCGTTGGTCGGCGGTCCGTTCCTGACAGCAGCGTTCGTGCTGCTTGTCGTGCCTCTTCTCTTCGTACGCCTCGGCGGAGGCGGGTGTCTGTATGTCATCGGCGAGGATGCGATTTGACCATGCCCAGTAGGCAGCATCTTCTTCGGCGGTAACCGTCGTCCTCCCGTTATCATCTCCGCGCTTGTCCACCGGTGGTCCTCCAACTCTTCGAATCAGAACAGAGGAGCCTATTCCACCTCTATCAGCTTGACCACCACGTATTTCACCGGTGGGTACCCCTTCCAATAATCGTCCCGATAGCCCTCCTCACACCTCTCCCGGTGTCGCCGGGCGTCCTCGAGGGTGCGGAATCCACTGGCTCTGCTCCCAACAATGTGACGTTTGCCAGTCCTCAGGTCGACGGCCACCACGGCATAGCCGTAGATCGCGTCGGTGTCCTGCTCAACGTCTTCCTGCGGCGGCTTCACTTGTCGTGGCCACTTTCTGCTGACCATCGCATATTGGGAAACAAGCCTTCGGGTGGGGCCTCGTAAGGCAGCGGCTCTCCGCGCTTGTTCTGATCGTCTGAAGCCGCGAAAGGCCCCGACGGGCTGAGCAGGACCGGCATGTGATGGTCGGCGTGATCACGCCACCACACGCTCATCCCAGTGGCGGGTTCCATGCGTAGGTGTTCCCAGGCGCGCCAGAGCGCGTCGAGACGGCTGAGCGCTTCGGGGTACTCCCACCACCGGGCGGCCCACTTCATACCGCCCTGAGCGCCCACAGGACGTCGGTAGACCTTGATCAGGTATTCGCGCACGAACTCGTCGACTGAGCCGTAGAACAGGTCCGGCTCGGGCGTCTCGCCGGCGTCGTCGACGGTCGTGCCCTGCTCGTCGAACTCGTCGGCGCGCATGTCGTCCTCGTAGCTCACAGCCGGTCCTCTCGTGACGCGGCCGCGTCGAGCCAGGCTTGTGCGCTACCTGAGCCATCAGACGGGCTGGGCGTGGTGGCAGGAGCTACCGAGGGGGCGTTGGCGGGGTCGTGGGCGGCGATCGACGCGCGTACCGCGTCGGCCTGCTCACCGCGCATCCACGGGACCGTCTCAACCAGCGTCGCCGGAGCGCCCGAGGCGAACACGACGGCGCGCCCGCGCGGAAGCGCGGCCAGGTCGGCAACATCCATCGTCCGCTCACGACGAATCGAGTTCGACGTCGAGCGTCCGCCGCGGCCGACGCTCACGGAGGCGGTGCGTTTGTCGTGATCACCGATCAGCTGCGACATTTCGCTCAGGAACTCTGTCTCAGCGACGCCGCCGCCGTATACCTTCACGTTCGAGGCGGACCAGAGCTTGCGCATTCCGTTGCGGCCCCATACCTCGACGCCCTGGGACCAGGACTGCAGGATGGTCATCAGGACGATGCCGCGGGAGCCGTAGTGCGAGTACAGGTCGGGCAGGGCTTCCCATCGGCAGACGTTGGCCGCTTCGTCGAGCACCCCGAGCATCGGTGTGGCGAGGCGGCCGCCCGCTTGCGTGGTGGCCAGCTGCTCAGCCGCCTCGATCGTCGCGGCGGTGAGCGCTGTGACGAGAGGGCCGGCGGTGCCCTTCCCCTCCTTGGAGAGGCTGTAGAGCGTGTCCAAGCTGCGCACAAACACGTGCGGGTCGAAGTGCGGCCGCCGGTCGCCGCCGAAGTTGCCGCCAGTGGGGGTGACCCACGCGGCGATCTTCCGACTCTTCAAGCAGGAGGCCATCTGCTGCGCGGTGCCGAACACGCCGGAGCGCTGATCGGGCGCTGCGAACACGTAGCCGGCGACGGCATCGGCCACCTGGTCGTAGCCGTGGTCGCGCAGGATATCGATCGCCTTCTCGTCGCTGGGCCGGGTGGTCCAGGTGAACACCTGAGTGATCGGCAGATTGTCGAGAGCGGCCGCTAGGAGCAGACCGGCAAGGAGGTCCTGCCCGGCAGGGTCGAAGTACGCATCCGCGCGGGCATCGCCCGCGCGGGAGCCGGAAGCGAAGTGATTGGCGAGCTTCGCCGCCTGCTCCTCGTCGGTGACGTAGGAGAGCGGATTCCACCACCATGACGGCGCTTCCAGGGCGATCCCCTGAGGATCGAACGCCCACACCGTGCCTTTCTGGGCACGGACGTCGCGGGTCGCGTCGAGCACGTCCCGTTTGTTCGAGGTGACGATGACAGCGCCTGGGGCGCTGAGAATCGCCGGGATGGCCCGGGAGGTTGTCTTACCGGTTCGGGGGCCCCACACGTCGACGTGCATGTCCTCCGGGGATCCGTAGAGCCAACGTCGGCCGGCGATGGTGATGCCGATCGGCACACCGAGCCATCCATCGACCCCGAGCCGCTGCGCGGTGCTCTTCGCGCCCTTAGTTGACAGCGCGGCCAGGTCGCGGCCGCGGCCCATGTGTCCGGCCGCGTGGTCCACGCGCGAACGGCGCCGGCGGCGCTTGGCGATCGCGACCATGATCAGGATCGCCAGGGCAACGACGATGGCCGCGGCAACGATGAGGATCCAGGTGGCCGATGGCGGCCACACGTAGGTGCCTTTCAACGTGCCGAAGAACACCGTGAACGGGTTCAGCGGCAGGCCGGGGTTCACCCCGTCGAGCTTGGAGCCGAGCGTGACGGCGACCCAGAGGCCGCCGACGAGGACGACGACGATTCCGATGAACACCCAAACCAGGGCACCGTCACCTGCGGCTGAGGGCTCCTTGATTCGGTTCGTGGGGCTCATGCCCGAACCTCGGCGCGGCCGACCGTTCCGGTGCGAGAGACGGCGTGCCACAGCTTGTTCGTGTCATTGATGTGCAGCTCGGCGTCCGTGAGCTCCACGGTGAGCGGGATCCCCGGTCGACCGCCGACCTTGATCAGGAACTTGCCGCGGCCGGGCGGGTCGGCTTCCTGGCCGGTGATCGGGTCCCACGCGGGCGGGTCCTGCCAGCCCTGCAGCATCTCTTGTTCGGCGCGGGACATGCTGATGGCGCTGTTGAGCAGCGGCATCTCTTTGGAGGGGAGGCCCCCGCAGATGACCATGCCGGAGCGCTCGACGAAGCCGGCCGCTTTCATCCGGTCCTCTTCGGTGGGCAGCGACATGAGGTCGCTCATTGTGTGGGAGATCATCGCCATGCCGACGCCGCGCTGCCTGTTCAGGCGAGTGAGCGCGTCTACCCGGTCGACCATGCCGCGGCCAGCGCGGAGCGCCCGCCACAGCTCGTCGAGGATCACGAAGTAGTGGCGGCGCGGTTCCAAGCCGGCATCCGCGAGAGCGTTCGACACGTTGACCGTGCCGAACCCAGCCGACCAGCACGCGAGGAGGACGGCGGCCTGTAGGTCCGTCTCGGAGTCGTCGATGGTGGAGACGTCGTAGACGACGGGCCGGTCTCGGCGCATCGGCGTGGAGGTCTGCTTGGAGAACAGCTCGCCCAACCGGCCTCCGGTGGTGAGGCCGATCAGGGATGCTTCCAGGTTCTCGGTGATCGCGTCGTACCGCGCGCGGTCGCCGCGATCCAGCGCGACGGCGCGCAGCTCCGGTGGCGCCTGACGGATCAGGTCCAGGAGATCCTTCAGTACCGGCACGCCCTCATGCTGCTCGTCGAGCAGCTTCAAGGCCCGGTCGACGATCGTCTCCTCCCGATCGGTCGGAGGCGACTTGCGCATGATCGTCAGCAGCGCTGACACCATCGTGAGGCGGCGGCCGTGCGCATCCTGCAGCACTTCCGCGGCCAGTTCGTCGTCGCGCTTAGCCCGCTCGGCGCGGGTCGTGACTGAGCCGACAAGGGCGGCGATCCGCTCGCGGATCAGCTGCGTCCGGTCGGGATCCTCCGGCACCTCGAGCGAGCGCAGGTGCGCGAGCTCGGCTTCTTCCGCCGCGGCTGCCTCCCGTTCGGCCTGGGCGGCGTCGCGGAGCAGCTGTGCCGCCTCCTTCGCCTCGCCCGGGTCGAGGATGTTCAAGAAGCCTCGGCCGCGGCCGAGGCGGATTACCTGGCCGCCGAGGGCTTCGATCAGATCTACGTAGTCCGGTTTCAAGTCGCCCAGTACAAGCGGCTGGACGCCGTATCCGGCGAGGCCGGTCGCCATCCGGCGAACGATGGTCGACTTCCCCAAGCCCGGCTTGCCGAGCACGAACGCTGAGGGGTTCGAAATCAGGTTTGCGCGCTGGAACCACGAAATCGGGTCGCAGCAGACCGTGCCCCGGTTGACCAGGTGCCGGCCGAGCGGCACACCGATCATCGGCGCACCGGTACCGACACCGAACGGCCACAGTCCGCACACCTGAACGGTGGTGCCGCGCCACTCGGGAGCGGCGGAGAGCACCATCATCTCGCCGCGGCCGCGGCCCGGGTAGCCGCGTGCCGGTACGCGCCGCGGCGTTGCCGGAGATGGTGCTGCAGCTTGCGCAGCGGCCTGCTCGATGCGGTTGCTCGAGCGGGAGAGCTTCTTGAACCAGCTGGCCATCAGAGTGCCCCTCTCAACTCGGCCGGCAGTTTCAAGTGCTTGGGAACAACGATCCCCAGCGGGAGGGCCGCAGCAAAAGCGGAGTCCTGAGCGCCTGTCACAACCCGCAGACGAAGACGAGCCGTTGCCGAAAGGTTCTCAATCGCCGCTTTCGCGTCAGCGGCTCGGGTCGGGTCGGTCACCGTGGCGGTGACGACCATGCCGAAGTTCACCAGGCCAGCGCCGTTCGCTTCCTCTTCCGCGGTGGCCAGCGCGGCGCGGGTTCCCACCACGTCGCGGGCGGTGGGCCGGTCGCTGGAGGTCATGTTGAAGCTCGCCGCGCGAAGGTCTGACTGGACGATCGCCGCAGCCCTGGCGACGTCGATCGGCCGGTACAGCCAGGTCACCCGCTTGCGCGCGATATCCCGGTGCGGGGCCAGGAATCGGGTGAGGATATTGGCCTGGACGATGCCACGCGGAGCCTCCGTCATCTGCCACGTCACCGACAGGGCAGAATCATGCCGGTAGCTGTCCCAGTTCGCCTGAGCTCCAGAAGGGCCGACGTCGGACCAGCGCAGTTCGAACGGTTCGGCCGACTGATGAGCATCATCGATCAGCTCGGCAATCTCCGGGTCGTAGGCGATCCGGATGACCTCGCACAACTGCTGCGCGCCCAGAGGGCGGGCCGCACCGGCGCCGGTAGCCGAGAGCGCCTGAGTCAGGCCCGGGAGGCGTGCCGCGAGTTCGCGGCCCATCTCGTCGGCGTCGCGACGTCGACCGTTTGCGCGGGTGGCAGCTGCGAACGTGATCGACACGTATGCGCGCACCGTGGCCGATCCGGACGGGTAGCTGGCGACAACCTCGCGGAGCATCGCCTGAGCGAACGCGGGTGCCTCCGGGTCGATGTTCAGATTGACCTCACCGCGCAGACGTCTCCCGGTGTCGGGTGCGGTTTCGATGGTGACTGCGGCCGCGACGATGCCTGCCTCGTCGCCCAGGTTCGCCAGCCAGTGACCCCAGTCGGCTACCCAGCTGTCGATCTGCTCTTGGTCAACCAGCGCGGCACCATCCGGTTCCGTGCCGATCACGACGGTGTAGTCACCGGCTGAGGGGACGTAGACCATGGCGAAAGGTCGCCCGTATGAGTCGGTGTATTCGCTGAGCCGGGACTGCGCCGCCAGCCCCGGCAACTGGGCGGTGCCCCAGTCGGTTCGGCCCAGAGGGCCGGAACGGTACAGGTTCGAGCCCGAAGAGCGGGCACGCATCCAGTTCACCCGGTTCGTGGTCCGAGTGAGCGCGCTCTGTCCGTGCTTGTCCTTCACCGCGACCGTGAGCAGGAAGCCGGCCATGATCGCGAACACGATCGCGCCGTTGAACAGGCCTCCGAACATGACGGTGATGACCGTCGCGACTAGGCCCGCAAGTAGAACGATCGTGCCGACCATCCCCAGCCCTAGGAGCCCGGGCGTCGTTGGCCGACGCCAATTGCCGTACGTGCGGACCTGCGGTTGCGTGTTCGTCATGCTCGCTCCTAGTTACTTCCCGACGCGCCGTCACCGGTCGCGTCCGCTGCAGCGGTGCGCACAGCACCGACCGCTTTCTGCCCGGCCTCCAGGCCCTTCTGAGCGGCCATCACGCCGACTCCCACAGGGCCGGCTGCCGCAGCACCGGCGCCCGCCCCCGCGCCAGCGGCCTTGCCCGCAGTGGCGGCCGTGCCAGTCGACGCTGTGCCGCTCGGTGCCGGCGCAGGTTTGGTGGCCGGTGTACTGGACGCGCCTGTCGCTTTTGGATTCGGGGTAGAACCGCCTCCGCCACCACCGCCGGAGCCTCCGCCGGTGTTCGCTTTGCGGATCGCGCCGGTAGCCAACTCAGCGGCTCCCGCCCCCGCTCCGGCAGCGAGGGCCATGCCCGCGCCGCCTCCGCCGCCGACCTGCGACACCATCGGCGCGACGAACCGCATCAGCGCCGGAAGCGCCACCAGCGCCATCGCCATCAGCGCGAGGCCGGTCAGGATCTTGATCAGTCCGGTGCCGTCATCCTTGAACAGGTCCGCCCCGGTCAGTTTGAACGCGGCTGCGTAGACGATCGCCGCCGCGGGCTTGTAGAGAATGAAGGCGATCAGCCAGCCGGTGCACTTCTTGAACCATGCCCGGCCCGTTTCCGTGTTCGTGAACGCGGCGGAAATGGGGAAGATCCCGGCCAGCAGCACCAGCATTCCCCCGCGGATCACCATCAAGATCACCTGGATGTACGTGAAGAAGGTCGCGACGATCCCGACGATAAGCAGGGCAATAAGGCCGATTCCGCTCGTCGAGCTGATGCCGATCATTGTGGTGATGTTCTGCCCAAAATCCTTACCGGTTGCTCCGTCCAGGATCCAGGTCGAGAATCCATCAGCCGCCGCAACGGCGAGACCAATGCCGGTCAGGCCGGCAGCTGAGACCACTACCAGGGTGAAGAGCGACTGCAGGAGGTCCTTACCTGCCTGCGCCCGCTGCGTCCACGCCATCCGAGCACCGGCGATGATCACCGAGAGCACGGCGAGGCCGCCCGTGTACCACCAGAGCGAATCCTGGATGTAGCCGACCGCATCCGAGGCGTTCGAGGACCCCATGCCCGGCAGAAGGGCCGCGACGATCGCCGAGGCTCCCGAAATGAGGATGACCGCACCGAGGATCACTCCCAGCCGCCCGAGATGCCGCTCACCATCGCCACGGCGACGGTTGACCGCGAGGAGCGCGCCCCCGGCAATCAGCGAAAGTACGCAGATCGCGAGCGAGATCCACACCGACCACTGCAGGATCGTCAAGAACCCCGACGCACCTGCAGCGCCCTCGGCAGAGTGATTCGCCGTGGTCGACCCGCCCCCGGTCAGGTTCGGGGTTGGGACCAGTACCCACACCGAGCCAAGCGCGGCGAAGGCCTTGCCGACACCCTCCAGCACGTTGTTGACGAGCTGCTGCAGGCTGTCGTTCGTAGCCTTGGAAACAACTCCGCCGAGTTGGCACCCGACGTCAAGCCAGTCGCAGCCAGCCATTTAGGCCCCCGACCATGGGATGTAGCCGCCGAGGCTCTGCAGCGGAGACGGCGGGATCGGCATGTTGCCGCTGTTATCGAGCTTGACCTTCCAGTCGCCGTCGCTCCATTCGAGGTTTTCGACGAAGCTCACGAGCTGACCCGTTGCCGCGTTCACTGCGATATCTACCTTCGCCTGCGAACCGTCGTACGAGAGGAGTCGGAAACCGGCGATTTGGTAGCGCACCGTGGTGTCGCTCGAGCTGCCTCCAGTGGCCAGCGCCGCGTCCCGACCTGGGCCGGGCACAACAAGCTTGTCGCTGACTTCGTGCCGCAGGCTTGAATCCGAGCCCATCGCGATGATGTTGGCCGCGGCGTAAACAGCCCCCGTTGGAGTGTGCGCAAAGCAGCTGCGGAATCCAGAGGATTCCACGTTTCCCGGGCCTGATCCTTTGGGATCGGTGGGAGCGGCAACGGTTCCTACGAGCTCCCATTTGCTATTCGGTGCTTGCGCGAGCGTTCCCGACTTCTGGAAGCCCGGAAGGCCGCAGGTGCTTCGATCAGCCCCGCTCACGGTGGACTTCGACGGAGAACTCGTCGGGCCCACGGTCGGGGCCGCCGTCGGCTTGGCTTGGCCGCCAAGCACAGAGCTGACGACCAGGATGACCGCGCACAGTAGGACGACCCCGACAATGACCGCTGCGAGGATGAATCGCCGGCTGGTGAACGGGTTCGGCTCGTTCGGCTGGCTGTCGGACATGCGTCGGTTCCCTTCGGTCAGCTGACGAGGAAGCCGACGAGGCTTGCAGCGCCGGCGATGACGATCACGCCGGCCATGGCCATGCCGAGCGCTCCGAGGTGCGCGCCGCCCTCACCGCGGCGGCTTTCAATCGCGAGCTTCGCGCCGATGATCATCAGACCGATAATCACGACGCCGAGCGCGAGCCACTTCACCCATCCCATGACGGCGATGAACTTCTCCGATCCAGGAGGGGCCGAGCCGTTCCCGGGGTCCGGGACGTCCAGCGGAACGAGGGAGTTCCCGGTGTCGAGAATGGTGTGCAGATGGTGCATGGTGCTTCCTTTCGGTCAGGCCGTTAGGCGCTGGTCGTGTTGGCCAGGTCGCTCACCGAGGCGATGAGCGTCCGAACGTCTTTGGGTGCGTGCTCAAGATCGGGCGTCTCTCCGAGCCGCCAAGCCTCGATCCAGGGCACTGGCCAGGTATGGGGCACTCCCCCGGAGACCAGGTGCGCCAACTCGCGCAGAGGCTTCGGGAGCTTGCCAGGCGCGTCGGCCACGATGACCAGGCCCAGGAGGTTGACGGAGGGGAGCACGCCGGAGGCCCATTCGATCGCTGCGCGCTGCGCAGCGCCAAGGCCCGATGCGTTCGACCGAGCAACGAGGACGACGTTCGTTGTCGCCCCGTCGTATCCGATCGGCCAGGCGTGCCCGGCAGTGCGGGACCCGGGGACCAGGTTCGCCAGCGTGGTCTCCCCTGCACCACCGTGAACACCCAGCCACCAAAACGGTGCGGGACGGTTCACGTCCCTGCGTGGAAGCCGGTCGGCGTTGTCGGGCGCGGGAACGCCCGGCTGAGGAGCGGCCGGGCGTGGGAGTTCGCGACGGGCTCGGATGGGCGGCGGTGCCTGTTGTGGCGCGGCTGGTCCTGCAAGCCACGGGTGCTGGGAGTCTGTCACCGAGAGCCCCCTCCTTCGGTACATGAACTGAGTCGTCTACCCAGTATTACCTGCATCGGTGACACGAAACGGGATACTGGAAACATCACCACCCGCACCCCCAAGGATGGAGCGTCAGCGATGTTGCCGAACAAACCCGGATATTGCCGAATCTTGCCGATTAATCGAACTATACGCCTAAACTGTGTCGCATGGACAGATGGCCGGACTTTGACATGAGCGCGCTCGACGACCTCTTGGCTGGTCTCCCGCCGACTCTGAGCGTGAGCGAAGCCGCCAAGGTCTTCAACGTCAGTGAAGACGTGATCCGCGGCGCGATCGGCTCCGAGAACCCCGAGGAACGACTACCGGCGTTGCGAATCGGGCGCGGTTACACGATCCTCACCGCGGACTTCGGCGCGTGGGCACGGGCGCGCTACACCGGGCACAGCGACGACTAGGAAGGCGGCCACATGGCTCAGCAGGAATCCTCGCACCCCACCATTCGGGCGATCGTGAACCCGGACGCGACCGGGGTGCTGGTGATCGAGGGGACTCACCACGAGGTCGCCGGCAACAACGACACTCATGTCCGCGAACAGATCCTCACCCAAGTCACCGGCCGAGCCCGCATGTACGGCCGGCCGGTGAAGCTCATCACGCAGGACGCGATGGGCCAAGGGCAACTGATCGTGTCCCCGGACGGCAGTGTGGAGGCGGTCGGAGAATTCATCCCTGCTGAGCCAGCAGCGGCCGCAGAAGACACCGTGCAGCGGGTGGAGGTGCCGCCGGCCTACGACGTCGAGCGCATTCCTCCGCCGCCTGCCGCGGTCGCTGCGCCGCAAGCTGCAGCGGAGCAGGCCACCGTGCCGCCGCAGGCGACGATCAGCGAGCGGCGCGCGGCCCGCGCATCCTTCCTCGAGAAGGAGGCACCCGAGCAGCCCGCCACGCAGGGATGGCGTGGCGTTCTCGCCCGCGTCGGCGTCCAGGTCGCGCCGTCCGAGTCGGAACTGGCCGAACGCCGCGACGTCCACGCCGTGAGCCAGCATTGGCCCGGCCCGCGCACGATCGCGATCGTGAACGGCAAGGGTGGCGCGAACAAGACCCCGACAACGGCGCTCCTGTCCGCGGTGTTCGCCCGCTACGGCGGCTCGGGCGTGCTCGCCTGGGACAACAACGAGACGCGCGGCACGCTGGGCTGGCGCACCGAGCAAGGCCCGCACGAGGCCACCGTGCACAACCTTCTCCCGCAGACCGAGCGGCTGCTCTCCCCCGCCGCACAGTCATCGGACCTGGCACACTTCGTGCACCACCAGACCGGCGACAAGTACGACGTGCTGCGCTCGAACCCGCAGGCTCTCTCCGCTGACCAGCGGATCAGCCGTGTCGAGTTCGACGCGCTGCACCAGGTCGCCAGCAAATACTTCCGGCTGATCTTCATCGACTCTGGCAACGACGAATCAGCCGAGCGGTGGCAGCAGATGATCGATCGCAGCGACCAGCTCGTGATCGCCACCACGGCACTCGGAGAGCACGCGGAGGCTGGCGCTCTTTTGCTCGACGGCCTCGCCCAGCGCGACGAACGCTCCGCTGCGCTGGCCGATAACGCCGTGGTGATCGTTTCCCAGTCGGAGAAGAGCGCCGACAAGGGCGACGCGCAGCAGATCGCCAACGGATTCGCGTCGATCGCGCGCCGCGTGGTCACCATCCCATTTGACGAGGCGCTGCACAGCGGGAAGATCCGCTATGACGCGCTGAATCCCATCACGCGGCGCGCATGGCTCGCCGCAGCGGCCGCGGTGGCGGAGGGCCTGTGAAGCGCACCATCGGAGTTGCCGGTGTCGCCCTCGCTGCACTCGTGCTGACCGGCTGCGCCCCGCAGGCGATCGCCCCCATCGGAACACCGATCACCACGTTCCCCGACGGTACGACCAAGACTCCGCGCTCGACCCCCGCCGACGGGCTCGATGACGGGCCGAGCGCTCCGACGCCGCCGGCAGCTGACTCGACCAGCCAGGCGGCGGCCGTGAAGCTCGCGGAGAAGTTCATGACGGCCTTCGCCCGGCCGCAACTGGACGCGACGTCGTGGATGAACGCCCTGTACCCGATGCTCACGCAGCAGGGCGCGGCCGCCTACGAGGGCACCGACCCGTCGAACGTCCCGGTTCACCGCGTCAGCGGGAGCGGGACCGTCGTAGACGGGGCAACCGACTACGCGCTGGTCGTGACCGTGCCGACCGATATCGGCACCTACGCCGTCTCGGTCACCCGGAAGGCCCCGACCGACCCCTGGCTCGTCGACCGAATCACGCCACCGGGGAGGTAGAGACATGCAGCAAGGCGGCAAGGGGGTGCTCGCGTTACTGCTCGTCCCCGTCCTCTTCGTCGGACTCCTGTTCGGCTTCATCCTGCTGCTCGGCGGCAGCAACGCCGCCGCCGCCGCGTGCGGCCCAGCCGGCGCCGGCGTCAAGATCGACGAGAACACCGTCCCCACTGCGGCCGTGGCCGGCTACGGGCACGACCAGCTCGTGAACGCCGCCTACATCATGAACGCCGCCGAAGCGCTCGGGCTCAGCGCCCAAGCACAGCAGATCGGTGTCATGACCGCGATGGGCGAATCCGGCCTCCGCGTGCTCACCTACGGCGACCAGGCCGGGCCCGACTCCCGCGGCCTGTTCCAGCAGCGCGACAGCTGGGGCAGCCTCGCAGACCGGATGGACCCCTTCAAGTCCGCGACCCTCTTCTTCGAGCGCTTGAAGAACGTCCCCAACTGGGAGACGCTCGAGCCCACGCTCGCCGCCCACAAGGTGCAGGTCAACGCCGACCCGTACTACTACGCCAAATACTGGGACGCGGCCGGCCAGGTCACCGCCGCCCTCAGCGGCGTCACCGCCTCCCCGTCTACCGGATGCGGCAGCGGTGCACTAGGAATGCCGCTCGATACGCCGTTCAACATGACCGACAAGTTCGGCCCGCGCAGCTCGCCCACCGAAGGAGCAAGCAGCTACCACCCGGCCGACGACCTCCAGAACTGGCCGAACCCGTGCGGCAAGCCCATCTACGCAATCCAGCCCGGCACCGTCGTTCTCTCCGACCGGCTCTACCTCTCGATCAAGAGCCCCGACGGCTACACGATCTCCTACCTGCACAGCCACCAATCCGACCGGCTGGTGAAGGTCGGAGACACCGTGCAGACCGGCGAGAAGATCTCTCTCGTTGGCGACGAGGCGCCGGCCACCGGATGCCACCTCGACCTCCGCATCAACGTCGTCGGCAACATCAACCCGCAAGTAGCGACGCTCCCCCTCGACCCCGCCGTGCCCGGCTGGGTCGACCCCGAGAAGTTCTACGAACTCTTCGGCATGACCCTCTGCAACGACACCTGCCACAGGAACTACTGATGCCGACCTTCGTCCCCGCCCAACCCCGTCTGAGCGCTATCGTGCGCGCCGACGCATCCGGCGAACTCACAATCAGCGGAACCTCCCGAGCCCTGGTCGCAGTCGACACCGCACGGCTACGCGCCGGCATCATCGCCCGCTGCGCGGCGATCGGCCGCCAGGTCGGCCGCCCCGTCAGGCTGACCGTCGTTGACGTCGACGCCACGTACCAGCTCGGCATCCACCCCGACGCATTCGTGCAGATCCTCAACCCCGACGGCACCGTCGACGACACTCCCGAAAGCGCACAGCGCCTCATCGGAGACTCCCCCTGCCGGCACTGCGGCAAGCCGCAGTCCCTCCGCAACAACTACTGCACCCTCTGTGGCACCAAGGCGCCGCACGACGTAGAAGCAGCCCCGGCATCGCTCAGCGCGGCCAGCAGAGGGCGAACGGCGCGATGATGTGCGACACGCGGCGCGCCCTTCCGTTAACGGGCCTGTTAACCCGAAATACTCGCACCATGACGATGGGAAGCAACGCGGGTATCAAACGTAACCGCCGCCCTAAAGGCGTGAAAGTTGTTGAACTGAAAGTCAGGCTCGAAGAGTCCACCGAGCAAAGGCTACGAGACGCAGGCATGGCCTCCGGCTCCCTTTCGCTCTCCCTCTACCTCGAGCGGCTAGTAAGCCAGCTCGAAGCCGAGCGCGGCGGACTGCCCGTGCTCTCCCCCACGCTCGACGGCACGGAGGTAACCACCACGACAGCCGCTTAACGAAAGGAGCCCGCCGCTTTCGCGACGGGCCCTCCAAGTGTCGTAGCTCAAACCCTCATCGCTGGCAGGCCTCGAGGTTCGAGCTAATCGCAATCAAGTCCCGGTTACCAGCCGGGCCTTCAGTGCACCCTCAAGAACGAATCCTCAAGGAGTGAGGCCATCATAGCCCCGGATAGTGGCAAATACGACGTTTTGCACGGCTACACGCCCCTGAGCGTGTCCGCCGACGTCGCTGACGCCTGGGAGCTGACCCGCAGAATCAGCCCCCGCGATCGCGTGCGCGTCATGAAGCGAGACGCCTACGGCCGCCTCGACGAGAACAGCTATCCCAGCTTCCACCGCGTCGCTCCCAAAGCGCCTACAACGCCGTGGTGCATCCGCCTGGCCGACGAATCGGGCCTGTTCCGGCTGCTCTGCTTCGACTTCGACGGCAAGGACAAGCACGGCGTCGACGCCGAGCTCATGGAGCGCGCCGTCGACGAAGCCGACGCCCTCGCCGCCATCCTCGACGAACTCTCCATCGCCTACGTGCTCTGCCAGTCCTCCGGAACCGGCGGCCGCCACATCTGGATCGCCGTACCGGGCGGAGCCCCGGCCGACGTCGTGGCGACGCTCGCCCGCGCTGCCCGCGCAAACTACCGCACCCTCGACCACGGCATGCTCCTAAACGTGCGTGAGGGCGCGGCGCGCCCGCCGCTCTCGCCTCACCGCGACGGATCCAGCTCGGCCATCATCCGAGGCAGCCTCGACGCGCTCACGGCCAGCAGGATCGTTCCTGACGAACTGATCGGCCTCGCAGCGGTGCTCGACGAGCGGAAACCTGCTCTGAGAGCCGCTGAGAGCGCACCCTCCGGCCCCGTCGACGACTCACATCGCGCGCACCGACAGCTCACCGCCGCCGGCGCCGCCCACATGGCCACGATCGACGGTGGCAGCAACCCGTCGTGGACCGGGTTCATGTGCCTCCTGGCGGCCGCCAACGCCGGGTGGTCCCTGGCCGACGTCGAGCACGCCGCCAAGACCGCCCCCGGGATGGAGCACTACCGCACCAAGAACACCGGCCGCGGCACCCGCCGACGCCGCTCCCCCGGCGAGGCGCGCGAACGGCTCGAACGCCAGTGGGCCAAGGCGCAGCAGTACGCGGCCGTACAACGGCCTCTCCCGGCCGCGCGAGAGCCCCGCGACCTGACAGAGCTCGACGCCATCGTGCGCGACGTTGACGACCTCCTGACGCGATTCCGCGTCGCCCCCGGACGCTGGGGACGGACGGAAGCCGCGCTCTCCGAGCGCTCCATCCTGACCGCCCTCGCCTACCTCACCCTTCAGACCGGTAAACGGGTCGTAGCGGCCTCGATTCGCGACGTGGCCCTGATGGTCGGGCTCGGCCGCACCACGGCCGCAGACGCCCTCCAGCGGCTCGCACGCGACGGATACGTGCAGAAGGTCACGACCACCGACGGCGGCAACGCCGCCGAATGGCGCTTGACCCTCACACTTTCCACAACCTCTGACACAGTCCGGTCACAACCTCTAGATAACCCCCGCCCCCCGGCCGACCTCTTCAACGCTCGCGCCGTCCAAGTAGCCCAGCTCGAGGACGAACTAACAGACAGCCGACACGACCTCTTCACCCGCGCCGGCCTCGGCCACCTCGCCGGGAAGCTCTATGCCATTCTTCGCCAGCACCCCGCACTCACAGTGGAGGCCGCTGCGCGACTCCTCGGCACCGGCACCCGACACACCACGAGGATCCTCAGCCGCCTGCGCCGTCACCGCCTCATCGTCAAGCATCGAGAAGGATGGGCCCGCGCCAAGCGAGATCTCCGAGACCAGGCAGCGCGCGTGCTCGGTGTCGCCGGAACCCTTCTCGACCGAGCCGAACGATATCGAGCCGAACGCGAAGTATGGGCATGGTGGCAAGCCGAGCTCACCACGATGAACGCCTCCCCCAGGATGCGTCCACGACGCCGAAATGCATCGAGCCGACCGCTATTCGAGGCCGGCGCGCCAGGCGAACGAATCTGGCCCCGCTACCCACGATCCGCCGACCGCCGAGCCGACCACCGAAGCGCCCGAGAACTTGTCGACGCTGGTGTGCTCAATCCCGAGAGCCGCTGGCAATATCTCGGAGACGCCGCATAACGTCGAAGCGCTCTAGCTTGTGATCCGTCCGGTGATGGGCGTCGGGTGTCCTTGATTGGCGGCCCATTCCACCCAATTCGCCGGCACCCATCCCCAGTTGGCCAACTGGGGATGCTGCGGATGCCGGTTCATTGCCCACAGTACGAAGATCAGCTCCGACCAGTGCGTGGTCAGCCGCCATGTAATCGGGCCGTCCTCGCTTCTGCCTTGCATCACGACGACGTTGAAGGCAGCCACCTGCATCAGGTCGATCGATTCCCAGTCCCACCGGAACAGGCCCGTGTGGTCCTGCAGATAGAAGCCTTGGTTAGTGACGGTGATCGCCCCGGTCAACTGGTGCCGCCAGGTCACCTGCGCGGCCGCGGCGGCCTGAGCACGCCGGTTCGCGTTGCCGATGGCACTGCCGGCAAGGGAACCGGCCAACATAGCGAGCCCCACTCCCCCAGTGCCAAAGGCGACTGTGCTCGAGCGCACGTACGAGCCATCGCCGGCTGCGCGCATCGACTCCACCACGACCGACGCGGTAGCGAACGACATCTCCCCCGGCCACAGCGCGAACACCGTTGGTGCCCGCAAGCTTGGTACCTCGCGACGAGAAATCGCATCTACTGCTGCGATGGTGTGCCACATCGCCGAATCGCCATCCGTCCACGGCCTCGACGCCGGCCCCCGCCTTTTCGCCATGTCTTACATCGTAGAGAGCCGATACGCGAGCCTGTCCGAGGCTCGACAGCCGGAGGACACCGCCATCGAAACCACCCGGATCCGGGCTGATCAAGTGGTCAGGAACAGCGCCGCCTACGCGCAGCAACCACGGCGGCGACAACCACGGTGGCGACAACCACGGTGGCGATCGCACCGATAACCACGAGGACGACCCAATCTGGGATCGACCATGAGCCTTGTGTGTCATCGCAGGTCTGACCGCTCGGCAGCGGACCTACGCAGGATGCGAGCACCAGCTGCAGCGTCGACGAAAGCACTGGGTCACCGGCCCTGCGCCAGGTCTGACCTGCGGCCGAGTGCCCATCCGGCGATCGCGGCGATGAGCAGCAGGCCCAGGATTGCGAGCGCTCCACCGGTGGCTCGCTCGGGAGTCAGCGGGTACATGCCGCTGAAAGAGAAGGACTCCCCTGAGAGCGGCGCATCCAACGTCCAACCGAATGTGGCCGGCGAGAGCAGCAGCACCGATGCGCCAATCACCACCAGGACCACTGCAAACCCGACTAGTAACCACATCACGACTCGCCCCCGCATGCGCCCAGGCTACTCGGACGCCACCACCTCGTTCGGAGCCGCTGTGCGGCGCTGTTCTCGCTGGGTTTTTTCGTCTGTCTGGCCGTTCATCGTAGTTCGCTCCGCGCCTACGTTCCGGGCTTTCGCGGCATATCCTCGCTGCGCTCCGGTATTCCACGACCCGGAACTGCAGCGCTCCCGCTCTCTATCGATTTCTCTCGCCAGACAGGCAAAAAAATCAGTTGATCGGGAGAGAGAACCGTGAATACAACTACCGCAAGCCAGGGAACCGTCGAGCACATCGACCCCAACGCGATCATCATCGAGGCCAACGTGCGGCCCAGCGCCCCGCTGACCAAGGAGTTCGTTGCCAGCATCCGCGAGAATGGCGTTCTGACGCCCGTTCTCGCCAGGCGCGACGCCCAGGGCAACGTTCTGGTCCGGGCAGGCCAGCGACGCACCCTCGCAGCCCGCGAGGCCGGACTGAGCAGCATTCCCGCCTACATCGTCGAAGCGGACGAGGCCGCCGTGGAGCGGATCGTGCAGCAGATGGTCGAGAACGACCAGCGCGAAGCCCTCACGGACGGCGACCGGGCCGCAGCGTTCCAGCAGCTCGCATTCGAAGGACTCAGCCCCGCCGCGATCGCCAAGCGCACCGGCACCAAGCAGGCCGTGGTCAAGAGCGGCCTGGCCGTCGCGGAGAACGCTGTCGCCGCCTCCGCGATCCAGGAGCACCAGCTGACCCTCGACCAGGCCGCAACTCTGATCGAGTTCGACGACGACGAGGCCACCCGGGCAGCCCTGATCGATATCGCGATCAAAGACCCGGCCCAGTTCGCCCATGCCGCCCAGCGTGCCCGTGACGACCGCGAACGGGCACAGGTCAAGGCGAAGGCCGAGGACGAGCTGCGCGGCCGCGGCTACGAAATCCTCGACCGGGAGCGTGGCTACTACGACACCGACTACATCAACATCCGCGAACTGGCCACCGCCGAAGGCGAGCGGGTCACTCCGGAGCACATCGAGAACGCCGAAGGGCGGGCCGTGTTCGTGCGCGTCTACTTCGACGGCGAGCCGAACATCACCTACTACCTCAGCGATCCCAAGGCCGCAGGCTTCAAGAAGGCAAGCGGCCAGGCCTCCAACAGTGGCCCGATGACCGACGAGCAGAAGGCCGAACGGCGCACGCTGATCGCCAACAACAAGGCGTGGGCCTCCGCCGAGACCGTGCGGCGCGCATGGCTGGCCGAGTTCCTGACCCGCAAGACACTGCCGAAGGATGCGGCCAAGGTGATCGCGCTGGGACTCACCATCCACCGCCGCGACGTGGGCAGCGCAGCGGCGAACGGCAACGAGCTGGCCCACCAGCTGCTCGGCATCGAGCGTGGCGGCTACTACGACGACAAGCTCGCCGCACACATCGAGCAGTCCCCCACCAAGGCACAGCACGTCAGCCTCGCTGTGGTGCTCGGCGGTATCGAGGCCGCCACCAGCAAGAGCACCTGGCGCTACCCCGAGGCGACCAAGGCCGCTTACCTGGCCCAGCTCGCCGCCTGGGGATACTCTCTGTCGGAAGTCGAGCAGATCGTCATCGACAACGCCGGGACGAGCAGCGATCCCCTGGCCGACGACGAGGACGACAACGACCTCGACGAGTAGGGAACGATGAGCGGCGGGTGTCCCCCGCACCCGCCGCTCGCTCTCCCAGGCCCGGCACGGAGGCCGGCCCCTCCTCAGCCAGAGTGATATCACTCCGATATCAGACCGAAAGCACCATGAAATGCAGCGCCCAACGGGCGCAGCAATGGCGCGGCGGCGCAGCCGCCACCCTGACCTGATCGAAGCGGAGCCGCTACGCGGCACAGCTCTTTCGACGTCTTTTATGACCTTTCCGGCCGGTCATCGTAGTTCGCTCCGCGCCTACGCCCTGGGCTTTCGCGGCATATCCTCACTCGCTGCGGTCGCTCCGGTATTCCACGACCCGTGACTTCGGCGCTCCCGCTCTCTATCGATTTCTCTCGCCGGAAGGCACAAAAAACAGTTGTCCACTCAGGGAGAGAGCCATGACCAAGACCCGCCGACCCGGCAAGACCATCGAAGAGAAGAAGGCTCAGGCTGAAGCGCTGCACAACTCGATCAGCGACCAGGTGGAGCAGCTGCGCGAGTCCGACCGGTGGACGGCGTTTCTCAACTTCGCGAAAGCGTTCCACGCGTACTCACTGAACAACCTTCTGCTGATCCTGTCCCAGATGCCCGAGGCCTCCCAGGTGGCCGGATTCCGCAAGTGGCAGGCGCTCGGCCGCCAAGTCCGCAAGGGCGAGAGGGCCATCCGGATCTTCGGATACAGCACCAAGAAGATCACCGAGGAGGACGAGAACGGCGACGAGGTAGAAAAGCGCGTCGCCCGCTTCCCCATCCTCTCGGTGTTTGACATCGGACAGACCGACCTCATCGAGGGCGCACAGGACGCCGGAACCCTCACCACCCAGCTCACCGGCTTCGACGATTTCGGCATCGTCGATGCTCTCTCCACCTACCTCGTCGAAGAGGGCTGGACCGTGGAGTTCCGCCCGATCCAGGGAACGAAGAACGGGTACAGCGACCCGGAAGAAATGGCCGTCGTCATCGACGCCGACCTCAGCCCCGAGCACACCGCTAAGACCCTGATCCACGAGACCGCGCACGTGGTCCTGGGCCACACCGAGGACCTGGCGGAATACCTCGAGCACCGCGGCCTGATGGAGACCGAAGCCGAGAGCGTCGCCTACGTCGTCGCCGGCCTCGTCGGCTTCGACACCAGCGCCTACAGCGTCGGCTACATCGCCGGATGGTCCGAGGGTGACGCCGACCTGATCAAGTCCACCGCGACCCGCGTACTGCGCGCCGCCCACCAGATCGCGGAAATCCTCGACCCCGAAGACGAGGACGCCGACACGGAAGACGCCGCCTAACCGGCGGCCCCTCCCCCAACCATCCCAGACAGGAGAACCACATGGCCAACAGCATTCAGACGATCCAGACCAACGTCACCAAGGACGACGAACCCGCCACGCGTGCCCGGCAACTCAGCTACCGCCAAGAAGACCTCACCGGCCACGCCCGCATCGGTTACGTGCTGGTCAGCACCATCATGATCGACAGCCCCGACGCGGTGACCATCGTCGACACGCTGCAGCGGATCGACGCCGGCTAACCCGGCCGAGAGCCTGGCACCGTTCCGCAATCGTGGAGCGCCTGCCGCTACAGACACCGGGGCGACTTCCCGCGCCACGGTGAAGGGCCCCGACCTAGAGAAAGTAGGTCGGGGCCCCGCTTCCCCATCATCGCAGCCGGATCGCCGCGAGTGAGGGGGACTCCCCCTCACACTCCCCCGACAGTTGTCACGCTTTCAAACTGATATCACTCTGCTATCGCTTTCATAGTGATATCACTTTGATGGTGTTTCGCTACCGTTCTGATATCAAGGTGAAAGTAGGCTGCAAGCATGATCATCCTCGTAGGGAGCCAGAAGGGCGGCGCTGGCAAATCCACCATCGCCATCAACCTCGCGGCCGAACTGGCCCGCCAGGGCGAAGACGTCGTAGTCGTCGACGCAGACGCGCAGCGGTCAGCCGCTCGCTGGCACGCCGACCGTGAAGCCGCAGGCGTGACGCCGGCTATTGCCTGCATCGAAAAGCTCGGCAACATCCGAGAGACATTGCTCGACCTCGATGCTCGCTACGGATACGTCATCGTCGACGTCGCCGGCAAGGACAGCAAAGAGATGCGAACCGGCATGACGGCCGCGCACAAGATGGTCGTGACCGTCCGTCCGTCGCAGCTAGACCTCGACACGCTTCCGCATATGAGTGAGCTGGTCGAACAGGTACGCGACTTCAACCCGGAGCTGGTTGTGCGGAGCCTGCTGACGCAGGTCCCCACCAACCCGGGCGTGACTGAGCGCACCGACGCGGGGGAGTACCTGTCGGACTACCCGGCACTCCACCCGATGCAGACGGTTGTGTACGAACGCAAGGCATACCGCGACGTCATTGGTGAAGGACTCGGCGTCGTGGAATGGAACAACCCCAAGGCCCGAGCAGAGATCCAGGAATTCGCAGCGGAGTTGATGGCGTAATGGCAATCAAGAGAAGGCCCACGATCGACCCGGCAACCGAGGCTGCCATCGAAGCATTCGGCGAGGCTGCCGAGCGGCCCACCGAGGCACCGATCGCGCAGGCGAGCCCCCAGCCGGCGCGGCCGGCGCGCAAGAAGGTGCCTACGCCGCCGGCCACGCCGGCAACAGAATGGCCGGACGATGTTGCCAAGACGCTGCTCATTCGATACCCGGACCTCGAGCTGCCGGCGCTGCTCAGCGATGTAGCGCGAGCAGAAGAGCGCAGCCAGCACGCCACCGCCCTACGGGCGCTGCGGCGCGGCCTTGAAATCCTCAAGGACGAAAACGGGATCTAGAAGCACAATGGATTCATTCTGATATCGCTCTGATATCACTACGAATTCAACGTGAAAGCAACCGTTCGGGGGAACGCATGCACGGGGGAGTGGTGGACAGCGGGGCGTTGCGGCACGGAGGCCGCCCGCCAACGGAGCCGCTACGCGGCGCTGTAAATGCTCTGGTTTCTTTGACCTTTCCGGCCGATCACCGTAGCTCGCTCCACGCCTGTCGTTCCGGGCTTTCGCGGCATATCCTCACTCGCTGCGCTCCCTCCGGTATTCCACGACCCGGCACTCTCGGCGTTCCTGCTCACTATCGATTTCTCTCGCCGGAAGGCAAAGAAAAACGGTTGGTTGAGAGAGAGAAGAGAACGATGAGCACGCTCATTACGGACACCGAAGACGTCACCCGATTTTGTGGGGTCTTTTCGGACATGACCCTCGCGCACGACGTTGCCGCAACCCTGGGATGCCGAGAGGCCGAGGCGCTGGCCGGGATCCTCCGGGCGTTGGGAGAACCTGCAGCGGCCGATATGTGGCTGGACGCTCACGCACACGGCGACGAGCCGGGGGACCAGCACTACCAGCCCACACCCGAGCCCTACATCGTCCCGATCGACCCGATGGAGGACCTTCAATGCGACTCCTGCCAATAACGGCAGCGAAGCCGCAGGGGCGGGCGCGACGCGCTCGCCCCGCTTCGATGCGCCAGAACGGGGCATCACCATGACCACGTACACACCTGCTGAAATCATCGCTGGCGGGGTCCAGGACACACGCGAGAGCTTCGCGAACCTGTACGTCGAGTTGCACGAGCTGCGACAGGAAGCGGCGTACTACTACCACCGCGCCTTCGTCGACGACGGTCCGGAATCCCAGCAGGAGGGCACGATCGACTTCCACCCGGCGCCGGCGGCGTTCGGCGGCAAGGAACTCGAACGGCCGGCCCGGCAAGTGCGACTGGACCGTCTCACCCAGAAGGGCCTTGCGCTGTACGTGCACGGCGTTCGCGCTGCCCTGGAGGAGCGCGACGAGCTCCTGCACCAGATCGATGAAGCCGAGCACGACATAGAACGCATGCTGATCGCAATGGACGGTACGATCGCCCACATTGTCGATCGCCACCTGCACTACATGGCCGTGCTCGAGCACCGAGCCAAGAACGACTACGAACCGGCGCCGCTCACCCCGTGGGACGTCCCGATCCGGCTACCAGGCACCGGCGAGTACCTCCCGCCGCTGCAGGACAGCGAATAGGGGAGTCAACGCCGACTCTCCGACGCCCACCTAACAAGAACCAAGCCCCGGCCGCTCTCTCTCCCGGCCGGGGCTTTCTTGTTTCCCAGGTGGGTCACTTCCGGTGCACGAAGTTCCCCGCTATCCAGACATAGACGGGAGTACGAGCGCCTTCGGGGACGTAACGGATCAGTACCAGCCCGCCGGTGGTCCAGGCGATCGCCTCCGCGTCGACGAGCTGCACATCGGTGTAGGCCACTTGGACCGGCACGTGAGCCTTGACCGGGACCGGCTGGGGTTCGTCCCGACGTCGGCCGCTCGCTCGCACCATCTCGTCCGGGAGGCTGATCGGCCGCGGTGCCCGCTCTGCGGCCTTGGCAATCTCTGCCAGCGGCGCCGAATAGACGTCGTAGCGCTTGTTCGTACCCACGAGCTCAAGCCGGGTCGACGTCGACCAGGATCCAGCCGGCGCCCTGGCGCTGCAGCTGGAACACGCGCACGTCCGCCGGATCCCGCTCGCTGCGACCGATCACCGACCAGCCGACCAGGCGCTCCGCGGGGTGAGTGAGTGCGTCATGGTCAACCCTCGAGCGGATAGCCTCAGCGCTGACAGCCCGGTACCGGTGGCCGGCCCACACCAGGCGAACCGGGGCCCCCTGCTCCATCCAGAGGTGCACTACGTCGGCGGTGGGCGCGATGCTCATGACCAGAACCTCCAGATGCTCAGTGTCACCCCATTGCACCACAATTCGAAGATATGTTCGAATGTTGCGGGAGGCAGGAAACGTGAAAACGCTGCACGCGGGGGAGAGGGTCTGGCTTGTCCTCGACGACGGTGCGAACCGTATCGAGTTCCAGATCGAGTACGCGCCGGCCACCCGGTCCGACACTCACGAGACGCTGATGATGTACCGCGTCGACCACTGGGTGCTCAAGCGCAGCGACCGGTGGCCGCTGGGCTACTACGACGAGCTGCGCCAGGCGCTCGACGCCTGCGCGCTCGCGCTTGGCATGCCTAATTTCCTGGCACCGGCGACGGCGCCAGATGGCACCATCATCACTCCTGAAGAGCAGCGTGAGCGATGGCGTGCGGGCCTCGACCCGCGCACGGGACGGAGCCGGCGGGAGCCGGCCGCGGTGTGATGAAGAGAATTAGACGCTTGCCGCCGGTTGCCAGCTTTGGTGCGCGTCGAGGATCTTGGTCACCTTCTCCATGAGTGAGCGAAGAATCGGGCTGTAGGTGTCGGACCCTGTCTGGTTGGCGTCAAACTCGACGTACGAAGTCCCGAGCAGGCCGAACGTGACGTCGATCAGCGGGCCAACACCACCTGGTGCGCGAAGGAACAACTGAAAGCCGCTCTTGCCTGCTGTGCGCCATCCTCCGTTGCAGGCCAGGATCAGAGCGGTGCCCGTGTCGATGTTGACCCACACATAGTCGGAGCGGTCCTCGCGCACGACCTTCTGCTGTCGCAACTGATCTTCGGTGCCCTCGGGGAGTCTGCTAGAGCCGGTGTCGATCCACATGAATCCACCGTATCGATGCCACCGCGTGGCCGGTGGAAGACGCGGCCCGCGGACTCTCAGGCGGTTGGTGCAGGGGTAGCGGCAAGGCTGCCGAGGAGGGTGATGCGTTCCTCGGTGGGGGAGCCGGGGAATGTCGTGTACGCGTACAGCATCCATCCGGGTGTGCCAGGCAGCTCCATCCCTTCGAACTCGAATTCGAGGGCGCCCACTTCGGGGTGGTGGATGCGTTTGGTCCCGGCACGGTGGAAGCGCACGTTGTGAGCGACCCAACGGCGGCGAAAGGTGTCGCTTCGCGTGACCAATTCACCGATGAGGTCAGTGAGGTCTTTGTCGTGGGGGTTCTGGCCAGCGGCGGTGCGCATACTGGCGACGAGGCTGTCCGCACCGTGTTCCCAGTCGGGGTAAAAGGTGTGGGATGCGGGGTTGAGAAATGTGAAGCGTGCGTTGTTGCGCTGGTTTGCCGGGTCGTGCAGGAGCGGGGAGAGCAGTGCTTCGCCGATGGGGTTGGTGGCGATCAGGTCGGTTCTGCGGTTCTGAATGAAGGTCGGGGTGGCGGTGTTGGTGTCGAGGAACCGCTGCAGGCTGGGCCGGACGGTGGCGGTGACCGAGCGGGCACGGCGACGGATGGGCGCGGGTTCGGCTGCCCGGGCGAGGTCGTGCAGGTGGTCGGTCTCAGCCTCGTCGAGCCTCAGCGCGAGAGCGAGAGCGTTCAATACTTCGGGAGAGACGCCGGCGAGGTTGCCGCGCTCCATCTTGGCGTAGTAGTCGCTGCTCATTCCGGCAAGCATCGCGACCTCCTCCCGGCGAAGACCTTGGACGCGACGGCGCCCGCCACCGATGATGCCGGCCTGCTCCGGGGACAGTCGCGCCCGGCGGGTGGTGAGGAACTCCCGTACCTCGGCCTGATTGTCCATGCCGCAACCGTACGTCCGGTCGTCGTCGGGAGGGAGTGACTGGCAGTACACGGAAAGGCTGTCACTGGTACCGGCGCGCGGAGAGGAGTGCACTAGAGGTATGACAGCGAATGCGAACACCATCCCGAACGTGACTTTGAACAATGGCGTGGAGATGCCGATCCTCGGATTCGGCGTCTACCAGATTCCGGTCGAGGAGACCGAGCAGGCGGTGATTGACGCGATCAAGGCCGGCTACCGGCTGATCGACACCGCAGCCTCCTACGGCAACGAGGAGGCTGTGGGCCGGGCGATCGCCGCCAGCGGCGTCCCGCGCGAGGAGTTGTTCATCACCACGAAGCTGTGGATCCAGAAGCGTGGCGAGCAGGGCACGCTTGACGCTTTCGAGACGTCAATGAAGAAGCTCGGCCTCGACTACCTCGACCTGTACCTGATCCACCAGCCGTTCGGTGACTACTACGGAGAGTGGCGCGCCATGGAGACGCTGCACAAGGAAGGGCGCATCCGCGCGATCGGCGTCTCCAACTTCGCATCCGACCGCCTCGTCGACCTGATCGCCTTCAGCGACGTCGTGCCGGCCGTCAACCAGATCGAGACGAACCCCTTCCAGCAGCAGACCGACTACCAGCAGCTGCTGAAGTCCGAAGGTGTGCAGATCGAGGCGTGGGCGCCGTTTGCCGAGGGAAAGAACGACCTGTTCAGCAACCCGATTCTGACCTCGATCGGCAACAAGTACAGCAAGTCGCCCGCTCAGGTGGTGCTGCGCTGGCTCGTACAGCGCGAGGTGGTCGTTGTGTCGAAGTCGACCAAGCTGGAGCGGATGCAGCAGAACATCGACGTGCTCGACTTCGAGCTCACCGACGATGACATGACCCAGATCGCCACCCTCGACCAGGGTGAGTCGCAGTTCTTCTCCCACGTCGACCCGGAGATGGTGCGCTGGCTGACGGGTCGCGCCGAGGCCTAGCCCCTTGCATGAGCGGCACTCTCTTCCCCCCAGCCGTCGGGCCGTGCTCCGTTCGGCCATCGGCGTCCTCTCCATGGGCGCGGTGGCCGGGCTCGCGGCCTGCACACCACCCCGATCCGAAAGCCGACCAGTGAACACGCGTGACACAGATGCGCCGGGGGGAGGGAAAGGGAAAGTGCTCCTTGCTTACTTCTCTCGTGCCGGCGAAAACTACTGGAACGGCGGCCGCCGCACCCTCACCACCGGCAACACTCAGGTCCTCGCCGAGCAGATCGCGAAGCGCATCGATTGTGACGTGCTCCGCATCGAAGCGGCCGAGCCCTACCCGGAGAGCTACAACGCGACGGTGGCCCGCAATGTCGACGAGCAAAACCGTGACGCGCGCCCCGGGATCGCCACCGAGATCCCCGACCTCCGCAACTACGACACGATCCTGCTCGGCAGCCCCATCTGGAACGTGCGACCGCCGATGATCCTTTCCACCTTCCTCGACACCGCCCAGCTCCCAAACACCACCACGCTGCTCCCGTTCGTCACCTATGCCGTCAGCGGGCTCGGCGACACCCTGGCCACCTACCGCGGCCTCGCACCGCAGGTAAGCCTCGGCCGCGGACTCGCCGTCCGCGGCGAGGAAGTCCGCGACAACACCACCAGCGTCGAACGCTGGCTGAAAGACGCCAGCCTCACCGCATAGCTGGCTCCCACATCGCAGGCGGTAGCGATCGCGGCCGCCGAACCGAGAGGAACATCCTTGAAGTACACACGACTCGGCAACTCCGGTCTCAAGGTCAGCCGCATTGCCCTGGGATGCATGAGCTTCGGCGATCCCGCCAGCGGGCACCTCTCCTGGACCCTCCCGCAGGACGACGCCCTCCCGTTTTTCGAACAGGCGCTCGAAAAGGGCATCAACTTCTGGGACACCGCCAACGTCTACTCGTACGGCGACTCCGAGCGGATCGTCGGCGAGGCCCTGCGGCGGTTCACCCACCGCGACGAGATCGTGCTCGCGACCAAGGTCTTCATCAAGGTCGGCGACGGGCCAGGCGACAGTGGCCTGTCACGCAAGGCGATCATGCAGCAGATCGACGCATCCCTCACCCGACTCGGCACCGACTACGTGGACCTCTACCAGATCCACCGCTTCGATCCAGAGACACCGGTCGAGGAGACGATGGAGGCCCTGCACGACCTAGTGAAGGCGGGCAAGGTGCGCTACATCGGCGCGTCCGCGATGTGGACATGGCAGTTCGCGAAGATGCAGCACGCCGCCGACCTCCACGGGTGGACCCGGTTCGTGTCGATGCAGGACCAATACTCCCTCCTCTACCGAGAAGAAGAGCGCGAAATGTTCGGCCTGCTCGCCGACCAAGGCGTCGGCAGCATCCCCTACAGCCCCCTCGCCAAAGGGCGGGTCGCACGGCCTGCCGGTGAGCAGACCAAGCGATCCTCCGACGACCCCGTGGGCAACAAACTCTTCAACGACCCCGAGCGCGACCGGCCCGTCATCGACGCCGTTCAGCGCATCGCCGAAGCGCGAAACGTCCCCATGGCGCAGATCGCCATGGCATGGGTGCTGAACAACCCCGTCGTCACCGCACCCATCATCGGTGCGACCAAGCCGCACCACCTCGACGACGCAGCCGCCGCGGTCGACATTGAACTCACCGGCGACGAGATGATGACGCTGAACGAGCACTACCGCGTCCGCGACGCCGGCGGCTTCTGACCGTCGACGCGGCCAGACCCAAAGGGCCAGGCCCAAGCAAACTAGCGCCCGTCAAATGCTCACGAACGGAATCAGCATGACCAGAATTCGAACCGTACTCGTCGTCGGAGCTACCGGCAGCATCGGCCGCCTCGTCACCGAGGAATCCGTCCGACAGGGCTACGTGACCCGTGCGCTCGTGCGCTCCGCCGCGAAGGGTCGACACCTCGTCGCCGGTGCTGAGCCCGTCGTCGCCGACCTCACCGACGCAAGCACACTCGGCGAAGCCGTCGACGGCATTGACGCCGTCGTCTTCACCCAGGGAACCCATGGCGGTGCCGGTGCTGCAGAATCCGTCGACTACGGCGCAGTGAAAAACGTCCTCACCGCACTCGACGGCCGCCCGGTACGCATCGCCCTGATGACCGCGATTGGCGTCACCGTGCGAGGTGACGGACACGATTGGAAGCGTCGAGGGGAACGTCTGGTGCGAGCAAGCGGCAATGCCTACACGATCGTCCGGCCCGGCTGGTTCGATTACAACGACCCGGACCAGCTTGCGATCACTCTGCTGCAGGGTGATACGCGGCGCGCCAGCAACCCTAGCGACGGTGCTATTTCCCGGCGGCAACTTGCGAAGGTCCTCGTTGACAGTCTTTCCTCCGCCCCTGCGGAGAACACAACCTTCGAACTCATCGCCGAATCCGGACCGGAGCCAGCTGACCTCGACCCGCTCTTCGCGGCCCTCGACCGCGACCCTGCCGGCTCCATCGATGGGGTCCGCGATCCAGCCAACCTTCCAGCCAACACCGAGCCCGACCGCGTGCGGGCCGACCTGGGCCGCCTCGGCGACCACTAGCCGGGACAGTCCGCGTCGCTTGGCCAAAAACGATCGTTTACGACCCATTCGCGACATTGGGGGCCCCGGCACCGACGATTGGCGAGGCATCAATCTGCCCCCATTTCGAGGGCCATTTAGTAGCTACTTCTTTTCTCGGGTAGACGAGCGGGTACATACTCCCGTGTGGCTGAGTGCTTCTCATTTCGGGGGAGAGCTCGACCAGCCTTTCAGCACCATCGCCGCCGTCTGGCGTGGCGATGACGCATGCCTGATTCGTGCTGACACGTATTGCCTGCCGGGTCCCGCAGCCCAGATCTACTCGTTGCTTGTGCTTGGCAGGATTCTGATGCGCTCTTCTCTTCGTCGCCCCATTCATCTCGCTTCCTTGGCTGCGGTGGCAGCTGTCGCTCTTGCTGTAGCGACCGTTGCCCCCGCGCAAGCCGTGACGCGGCTGAGTCTGCCGGCCGGCCCTACGACAACGGGGCAGACCGGTGAGCGGCCGAACGCGACGCGGTGGAGTTTCGCGGTGACCGATCGAGTGTCAGCATCGGTGGATGTGGGCACCGGGAACCTGATGGTGACCACCAAAGGGCTCGATCTTCCCGGGGTGGCCAGCTCGGTGCCGATTGGAGCGACCTACAATTCGCTCGCTGGAACAACCGGGTCGACGTCCACGATCTTCGCGAACAACTGGTCGTACGGCTTCGCCGGCGCAGGGTCGCTGAGCGCCGTGACCGGCGGCGTCGTCTACACCGCCGGCGATGGCGGCACCTGGCTGTTCACCCCGGTGTCGGGCTCGACCACCGCGTACACGTCCCCGGCCGGGCTGAAAGCCGACCTGGTCGGCAGCGCGAGCGGGTACACGCTCACCCAGCGGGAGACCCAGCGTGTGGTGACCTTTGACACCAACGGGTGGCCGTTGTCGGTGAAGGACCGCAACGCCAACGCCACCCAGTTCTGCTACAACGTGAGCTCCTGCAGCACCGGCCCGAACACCGCCCCACCGTTGTACCTGCTGTCCCCGGCTGGTGCCGGCACAGCACCGAAGGCGTCGCTGTCGTATAACTCCTCGACGTTGACGTTCGGGATCACCCAGGCGAACGGCTCCTCGACCAGGACCATCCAGTACATCAAGGACTCCAGCTCCAATCTGACCAGCTTTGTCGACGCGACCGGCAAGACCACCGGCTTCACCTACACGTCGGGGAAGCTGACCAAGATCACCTCACCCACGGGTGCGGTGACCAACTTCAGCTACGACAGCAGCAGCGGGAAACTCGCGGAGGTCGACCAGTTGAACACGACCGCGGGCTCGCCGGGAACCTCCACGACCCGGTTCGCGTACACGTCGGCGACGCAGACGCTGGTGGCGCAACCCAACACGTCCACCTCGAGCGGGGTGTCCTCGGTCCCGCACATCACGTACACCCTGGACGCGACGCAGCGGGTCACCTCTGTCATCGATGAGCAGAACCGGCAGCGAGCCAAGACGTACACGGCGAACTTCGACACGGCCTCCTTCACCTCCGGCACCGGCACGACTGCCGGCACCACCACGAACACGTGGGGTGCGAACAGCGGCCAATCGTTGACGAAGTCGCAGGCGCCGGGCGGGGCTGCCGACCAGGCCGCCTACGGCAACTCCACACCGGCGACCCAGTTCCTGCCCTCCTCCACCACCGATGACGCCGGCCGCACCAGCAGCTACACCTACAACGGCCCGGGAAACCCGCTCACCAGTGCGCAGGGCACGCCGACCGCTACTGCGACCCTGACCTACAACAGCGACGGCACCGTCGCGACCGCGCTGGCACCGGGCAACGGCACTAACAAGACGGTGTACGGGTACACCAACCACCAGCTGACCAGCATCACCCCCGTCACCGGAACTAGCCTGGGCAACCGGGCGATCACCTACGACGACTTCGGACGGGTCAAGACCGCCACCGACGGCAAGGCCAGCCCCGTGACGACCACCTACGGGTATGACAAGGACGACCGGCTGACGTCAACCACGTTCTCCGACGGCACCCACTCGGTGGTGAACACCTTCGACGACGCCGGGAAGCTGAAGACCTCGGTGGACGCCAACGGGACGATCACCAACGGCTACGACCAGCTCGAACGGCTGATCTCCACCGTCAACACCGCCGGCGGCGGCACCATCACCTACGGGTACGACAAGGCCTCCAACCTCGCCACGACAACCGATGGGTTCGGGACCACGACCAACAGCTATGACACGGCGAACACGCTCCTCACCTCGAAGTACCCGCACAACGGGTCGTTCCAGTACCTCTACTACACGACCGATGACCAGGGCCGCCGCACCGACACCTACCTCCAATCCGATCCCACCAAGGTGTTCTGGCTCGGCCACACCCACTACGACTACGACACCAGCGGGCGAGTCACCCGCGTGAGCGCCGAAACGCAGGCGAACGCCGACCCGGCCAACAAGGCCACCGTGTTCGACACCTCGTACTGCTACAACGCCGGCTCCGCCGCACCCACCTGCTCGACCACCACCACCAGCGACCGTTCCCAGCTGCAATGGTCGAAAGACAACCTCACCGGCGGCCTCACCACCTCCTACGCCTACGACGGGTCCGGGCGCATCAAGACGGTCACCCAGACCGGCACCGGCGCGAACACCTGGAACTACACCTACGACGCGCGCGGCAACCGGCTCACCGCCGTCGTCACCGGCGCCAACCCGTCCTCACAGACGTTGACCTACAACGCCGCAAACCAGATCACCTCCACCGGCTACAGCTACGACGGGGCTGGTAACCTCACCGCCGCCCCCGGAGCGACCTACAGCTACAACGGCGCCCAGCAGATGACCCAAGCCGTCACCGGCACCGTCACATCCACGTACACCTACGCCGGAGCAAGCCAGAACCAAGTCCTCTCCGAGGCCTACTCGGGCCGCACCTACCAGATCACCTACGGTCGCACCGACACGAACGGGCAACCGGTCATCGAGGGCTACAACGTCAACGGCAACCAGGCCTACCTGTTCAGCGACCCCAAGACCGGACAGCCGACGATGCTGTCCACCTCCGCCGACCAGGACTGCATCTACGTGATGGATGGCATCGGTAACCCCGTCGGGCTGCTCACCGACTTCGCCACCAATGCCTTCACCTTCGCCTACGACCCCTACGGGGCGGCAAACCTGACCGCTGGCGGCACCGGCAACGGGGCAGCACAAAACCCCTACCTGTTCAAAGCCGGCATCCAAGACCGCGCCACCGGCCTCGTCAAGTTTGGGCAGCGCTGGTACAACCCCACCACCGGCACCTGGACCCAGCAGGACACGCTCGACGCGCCCCTCGACCCTGCAAACGCCAACCGGTATGCCTTCGCCGGAGGGGACCCTATCAACGGCTCTGACCCCACGGGCATGGCTCCAACTGGCTGCAGCGTCGGGATGCTCACCGTCACGACGATCGTGGGGGTAACCTGGACCGCTGCCGGCCTATTGGCGGAGGCGCCCCCGGCTGCTGCAGTAGCGGCAGTCGCAGGTGTTGTCTTCACTGCGGGCCTGGGCATCGCTTCTCTATTCTGCGACTGAGAGGGAGCCGTGTCGGAAAATAGCTTTCAGCCGAGAGCTGGGTTCATCGTTGGCGCAATCATCTTCCTAGTCCTTGGCGTGGTCGCTATTGCCAACTACGTTCTCAGCCTGACCGCGGGCAGCGCTCCATCGTGGGTGTCCCTCACTGTGTGCTCTCTTGCATTCGCAATCTCTGCGGTGTTCGCGTACTGGGCGGCGCGGCTGAGCGGCGGAAAGGGCCCCTTCTCCTCACGAATGGCCTTCGTTGGCATCGCGATTGCGATAGTCACAGCCGTATGCCTTTGGCTTGGACTGTTCTGGTTCGCAGGGGGTCAGGTCGCCTGAAAATGCCTCGCTCTTGGGATGCCTCCTCGCAATCCAGACGCGAACCAAGCGGGTTGAACGAATGAGCTGGTTACAGGGTGGCGCCGCAGAATCAGAGCTGGGCGCAGCACCGACGTGCTTCCTTTCGAGCGACGTGCAAGCCGCCACGCGCGGACCTGAAAGAGTTGCCGCATGGCGAAGGGAGCTGGCCGTCTCGTAGGGTTCGATGTGCCCGGGTGCTAGCTCTCTAGAAGTCTCCGTTTGGCGTCCTCGTATTCGATATCCGTAAGAATGCCCTCCGCGTGAAGGGCGGCGAGCTGTCGGAATTGGCGCACAAAGGGTCGCGACGGTATGCCGCCACGGTCGCTGACGCGCCTATGCCGGGCCGTTGTTATGCACGAAATCAAGTAGATGGCTATCAGGCACAAGCCGACAACTCCGAGAACGAGACCCCCAATCGTCCACATTCTCGCGTCCGCGACGACCGCGGTCGCGGCCGAGTCGAACTGGCTGACACGAGTCTCCGCCGTGCCTGCACGGTCTGCTTGGATCAGGAAAGTGGCTGTTCCGAAAATAGTGGCAGCCACGGGAGTGCTAGTCCTGTTTCGAAATTGGTACTTGCGTAGCGTCAACTACTTCGACTATTACGTCTACCTAGAACAGGTTGACTACCGTCGCTTTCACCCGAAGAACGCCCCAGAGTCAACGCCGACAGAGGAAGGGGCCTCAATGTTTGGTCGTGGGAAATCATCTTCGGAACGCGTGCGCGGCAAGACCAGATGGCGGGGAGTCTGGGCGGCGATCGCCACCCTCTGCCTCAGCGGTGGAGCCGTTGTCTCAGCGTCGCCCGCCTTCGCCTGCGATATCAACAACCATTGCTATGCGATCGCGAGCTACGGGACGTCTGGGCTCTACGGCGGGCAGGCGACGATAGCGCCGATTTCGGGGCCAGGCGTTGGCGCAACTGGCAACTTCGCGACCGACGAAGTCTGGCTTGTCGGCACCAACTCCGCGTACTGGGTAGAGGTGGGCTATATCGCGAACCTCGCCAACGTCAACGGCGTCAGCCAAGGCACGTCGGAATTCTGGTTCGATTCGCGGCCAGGCGGAGGGGCGCACGGGCATGTCCTGGTGTCTAACGCCACATTGGTGCCCAACAACTTCCGCGTCTATGGAGACGCGGCTGACGGATACACAGTGATCGACTCGAACTTCAACGAAGGCGACTCCACCAACAACACGATGACGGCAGGCCAGTTCCAGGTGGGATCGGAGGTCACGACGGGATCGAACGTGTGCTCTCTGGCTCACGACTACAACATGCAGTACTCGGGCGGCGGCGGATGGGTCAACTTCCCTTCGGCGAGTGTTAGCGGCCATGGAAAACTGCCCGTAGGTGGCCATGGAATTGCCCACTGATGGCCAGTAGAACTGCCCGTTGGTGGCCATGAGATCTGCCCACTTCTATTTCTGACCCCCCGACCGCTTGAGTGGCGGGGACCTCTTCCCGGGATTTGATGACGGTGTCTAGTCGCACCAAGTCGCCCCGGGAAGAGGCCCTGAATGAAGTTTGACGGAGAAATCATGGAAATCCTTGCTGCCTACGATCTGACCGGGTCGTTGCGCGCGACGGCCGAACTGACCGGCTGTTCACATCACACTGTCGCCCGGCATGTGGCCGCCCGCGATGCTGGCCGGCCGTTGGCGGAGCCGGTCTTCCGGGGCCGGGTCACGGACCCGTTTATGCCGAAGATCGAGGAATGGGTGGAGGCGTCCAAGGGCAAGATCCGCGCGGACAAGGCCCACGAGAAACTGATCGCGCTCGGTTATACGGGTTCGGATCGGTCGACCCGTCGGGCGGTCGCGCAGGTTCGTGCCGCTTACCGGCTCGGCCGTGTCAGAGTGCACCGGCCGTGGGTGACGGAGCCTGGGATGTGGTTGCAGTACGACTTCGGCGACGGCCCGGTGATCGAGGGGAAGAAGACGGTGCTGTTCGTGGCCTGGCTGGCGTGGTCCCGGTTCCGGGTCGTGATCGCGTTGCGGGACCGGACCGCGCCGAGCGTGTTCGCAGCGTTGGATCACACGTTCCGGATCATTGAGGGCGCCCCGACCTACGTGCTGACCGACAACGAGAAGACCGTCACGGTGTCGCATGTCGCGGGGGTACCGGTGCGCAATCAGCAGACGGTTGACTTCGCCCGTCACTACTCGGTGACCGTGTTGACCTGTCAGCCGGCGGATCCGGCGTCCAAGGGCGGGGTGGAGTCCTCGGTGAAGCTCGCCAAGGCCGACATCGTCCCCAAGGAGACGAACCTGCGGGGCCAGTACGCCTCGTTCGCTGAGCTCGAGGCGGCGTGTGATGCGTTCATGGGCGAGGTCAACAACCGGGAGCACCGGGCCACGAGGCGCAAGCCCCAGGCGATGCTCGAGGAGGAACAGGCCCGGCTGCACCGGGTGCCGGCCGCGGCGCACACGATCGCGTTCGGCCTGTCCAGGACGGTTCCGGAGAACACTCCGATGGTGACGTTCGAGAACGGCCAGTACTCGGTTCCGGCGCATCTGCTCGGCGCCCGGGTGTTCGTGCGTAGTCACGGTGTCGGCGCCGACGAGCAGGTGATCATCGTCCACGTCGGAGTTGATGGACCCGTCGAGGTCGCCAGGCATCTGCGGGCCCGACCGGGCAGTCCCGCGATCGAAGACAGCCATTTTCCTGAGCATCGGGCGAAGGTTCCGGGCGAGTACACGATCAAGGCCAGAAGCGCCACGGAGGCCGAGTTCCTGGCCATCGGCGCCGGCGCTCACGCCTGGCTGCTGGAGGCGGCTGCGGCCGGCACGACCAGGATGACCGTGAAGATGGCCGAGGCGGTCGCCTTGGCCAAGATCAGCGGCACCGCCCAGGTCGATGCGGCGTTGGGTGAAGCGGCCACCTACGGCAGGTTCGCGACCGGGGACCTCGCCTCGATCCTGTCCGCCACCGTCTCCAAAGCTGCCCCGCACCGGGCCGACGAGACGACGTCGTTGGCGCAGGGCACGAGCGGGTGGGCCAAGATCGGTCAAGCATCCCGCACCCCGGTGTTCGAGGTCGTCGCCGACGACGAGCTGGAGGAGAGCGCATGAGCCCCGTCGCCACGACCGCGCCCGCCCTGCCAGCCGAGTTGGAGGGGTTGATGCGGAAGCTGAAGATGCCCTACGCCCGTGCCCTGGCGCCGGAATTGATCGCGACCGCGAAAGCGCAACGATGGGAACCGGCCGAGGTCATCAAAGCCCTCTTCGTCGAAGAAGTCGCCGGACGGTCCCGCTCCATGCTCGCCACCAGGCGGAAGGCGGCCGGGTTCCCGACCGGGAAAACGTTCGACACCTGGGACGAGACCATGTCCTCGATCCCCGCACCAACCCAGCAGGCGTTACGGACGCTGGAATGGATCGGCCGGAAGGAGAACGTCGTCGTCTGCGGTCCATCCGGGACGGGGAAGACGTTCTTCCTCGAGGCCCTCGGCCAGCACGCCGTCGAATCGGGTCTGCGAGTCGCGTGGTTCCGGCTCGAGGACCTCGGCGCTCTGATCCGCGCGCACCGCTCCGACGACTCCGTCACCCGCGTCGTCGCACGCATCCTCCGCGCCGATCTGATCGTCGTCGACGACATCGGGCTGCTGCCGGTCGGTGTCGATGCCGCCGAGGGCCTCTACCGTCTCGTTGATGCCGCCTACGAGAAGCGCTCCATCGCGGTCTCCTCAAACCTGCACCCTGCCGGGTTCGACGAGCTCATGCCCAAAACCCTCGCCACCGCCACCGTCGACCGGCTGTTGCACCACGCCCACCTCTGCCAAACCTCGGGCGACTCGATCCGGCTTACCCAAGCCCTCGCCGGGAAGGGAGTCACCACGATGAGCTAACCCAGAACAGCGACGCATGGCCAACGCCACCCGAACCCTGGTGGGCAGATCTGTTGGCCATGACCGGGCAGTTTCCGTGGCCACCGGCGGGCAATTCTGCTGGCCGCCCACGAGCAGTTCCAAATGGCCATTGACAACCGAGATCGGCGGCTGCTCGACGTTCTCTTGCCCCGCCGCCAAGGGACCGGTGCTTCCGAGCGCACACATGAGGGCCCATCCAGTCGGGGCTCCAAGAAAAGCCGGTGACCCTCCAAGGTCGCGCAGGAACAGCATGCCGCGACTCTTTAGTCGAACTGGTTGCCTGCGGGGATTGATCCGTCCGCCGCTTTGCCGGGGACGGATGATGCGACCGGCGAGCATCACTTCGACAGACCCCAAGCGGTGAACAATGATGGCGCCGGTTGGGCTGACGTGAAGCCTCCGCCGCTGTGCCGACATCACGTTTATAGGCGGAGGCGCCCTTGCCCCTGTTCGCCTCAGAGCCTCTGCGCCCTTTGCTGAGAGTCTGCCGTTCTCATGGAATTCTATTCCTACAAAATGTAGGACGGCCAGTACTCTTACAATGTGTACGAACGGCGCATACGCTTCAGCCAGGCATTGTCGAACGCCTTCGTGGCCTGCTACTTCGATATGCATCACCATTCAGAGAAGCCGCAATGAGCACGGCCTCCAAGTTCGCTCGGAAGGATGCGGCAGGTCGAACATCCGGTCGTGAGGTTCGGCTCAAATTCGTGTACGTGAGTGTCTGGTCAGCGGCCCGGCTTGCGCTTCTTATCGGTTGCGGATTCGCTGCGGTATCCGTGCTAGCCACGATCCTGCTGTGGATCGTTCTGAATCAGGTTGGGGCGTTTGATCAAGTGAGTCAGCTCTTTTCCGGGCTGTCGACGACGGGCGGGAGCTCCTTGAAGTCAGCCCTTGGCCTGGGGCCTGTTCTCGGGTTCTCTGCCATAGCCGCCTTGCTGAGCGTGCTGACCAGCACAGCCCTGGGCGCATTGGGCGCCACTCTGTACAACCTCAGCGTGAGGGTGACCGGAGGTGTCTTGGTGGGAATGACGCAAAAGTAGCGGCGTCTTCGGCGGGAGTCGCTTCAGTCGCTTGCCGGCTTCGAGCAAGCAGCCGACCGTTTGCCCGGACGGAGGGATACCCCAATCCGCCCGAGGCGCCGCGGAGGTCGCGAGTACGGCGACTGATGCCTCCATGGATACCTTCAGCGCAGGAGCGGACCCCAGCGGCGGCGAGCCGTCGGCGCTTGCACTTCTTTGGCGCGGAACGTCAAGTCTTGGAGCGGGCGCCGACCCTGGATGATGACGTGAATCTGCGCGGAATGAGCGATACCGAAAGCAATCCGGCCGCGATGACGGCGCCAACTATGCCTGAGATGAGAAGTGGCACGCTCCCGTTCTCGCCCCAAGCTAGGCCGGCCCAGATGCCTGCAATGAGCACGGCGACACCGATGCAGCCTTGGTAGAGGCCCTGCGCGGTGCCCTGGGCGACGGGCACGATGGTCGAGATCCACGCTTTGCCCACGCCGTCTGTGCACGCGTTGAACCCGCCGTAGAGGACGAGAACTGCGATTGCCACGGGCAAGGTGGGAGCCAGTGCAAGTCCGAGGTAGCCAAGAGCGAAGAATCCGAGACCGAGGGCGTAGATGATGCGGGCGGGGACCCGATCCGCGAGGCGACCGGCGGGATAGGACAGGCCGGCGTAGGCGGCGTTGTAACCGGCGTAGGCCAGGATGACTCCGGCGGTGGGTACCCCAAGATCATGAAGTCGGAGTAGCAGAAGCGCGTCGGGAAAGTTCACCAGGTTGAAGAGGACCAGCACGCCGAGAACCCTCCAAAAGCGCCGCGGCAGGTCGGCTGTTCCCGTGGAAGGCTGCGATCTCAAGGTATGCACCGGCAGCGGGGTGCGTCGCTGCTCCTTGACCGCTTTCACAAGGAAGACGCTGGCGATTGCAGGGATCACCGCAACCCAGAACAGCGGCTGGAAATTGTGACCGAACACCTCGAAGAGGATCACACCAATTAGAGGGCCGACAACGGCGCCTGCGGTGTCTGCTGCTCTGTGGAAGCCGAATACGCGCCCTCGCTGCCCGGGCGGCACTCCCTCCACCAGCAGCGCGTCGCGCGGTGCGCCGCGTACGCCCTTTCCGATCCGGTCGACGACTCGAGCGCCGGCCACCATCGGCCACGCTCCCGCGAGGGCGATGAGTACCTTGCTCAATGCCGCCAGGCCATACCCGACAGCGATCATCGGGGGACGGGGGAATCGATCTGCCAGGCGCCCGGAAAACACCTTTACCAGCGCGGCTGCCCCGTCTGCGACTCCCTCGATCGCGCCCACCACGGCCGCCGGCGCACCCAGAACTGTCGTGAGAAAGATCGGCAGGATGGGGTAGAGCAGCTCGCTTGCCGCGTCCTGCAAAAAGGACACGCCGCTCAGAACGACAACGTTGCGGGTCAGCCAGCGACCGTCTTCGTCCGTTGTCATTCAGGCGCCGCGATCTTCACTGCAAAAGGACCCGGGCTCGGCTGGCGCAGCATGCGGCGATCCGTTCGGTGCACATGAGATCCCTTCAACAGTCGGCGTCTCATCTCGTCGTGAACTCGATGAGGTGCCAGCACGCCCGGGCAGCATCGAGCAAAGCGACCGAGCCAAAAATAACTACGAGGATCGCGGGGAGCGCGGCAGGCCAGCGGTTCTTGCGCGGCGTACCAGCCAAGGCGGAAAGCCGCTCCAGAACACCGTCTACGGCGTAGGCCATGGCAGCTCGAGGGTGTCGGACAGCAGCCAAGGCTGCGTGGGCGAGGGATCGTGCGGTGACGCCCCTGCTGGTAGTCGTTGCCGCGACCTCGTCAGCCCAGCATTCTGTCTGCAGGCGAGTCGTGCGTACGAGACCAGTAAGTAAGGGATTGAGCGCGCACGATGCAGCAACCGCGAGCCGGTAGCGGTGGTGGGCATGCTCGAGGTGTGCTTGCTCGTGAGCAAGCAGAGCAGCTCGTTCCGGGACGTCAAGGTTGTCCATCATTCCGGTGGAGACGATGACAGTTCCACCACTTAGAGGAACCGCGTAGGCATAGGCCTGGTCGTCGGGCAGGATCACTACGCCGCCCGCGTCCTCTCCCACTGCGTGACGGAGTTCGCGCAGAGTGCGGGTTTCTCTCCATACAGTTCGTGCCAGACGAGCTAGGAGGACCCCCAGAATGATGGCAGCGAGGGCCCCGCCCTGAAACGGCACCGAATCAGCCGTCAGTACGTGGGAACTCGAAAACCCCTTCAGTAGCCCGCCGATAGCCAGGAGAGTGAGAGACGCCGTTGTCGCGCCCGCCGAGAGAAGTGCGAGCGCGGTGGAGAGGCGCACTGCGGTCGCCGGCGAGAACCAGCGCGAAAAGATCGGAGCGGCGACCGCCAATACGAGCCCAGCGAACAAGGGAACGTAGACGCTGATAATCATTCGCCACGACCCGCCCTGCGGTGCCCTTCGAGCAACTCGCGCAACACTGCCTCGTCCTCTGGCGCAAGGGAATCCACGAAGCCTTGCAGGACGGCCGTCCGGTCAGCTCCGCGAGCCAAGACTGTCGCGAGTCGCTGCGCCGTCTCTGCGGAGCCGTCCGGCACGGGCCGGAAGGTGAAGGCTCGGCCCACCTTCTCCCGCGTCAGCCGGCCCTTTGCTTGCAGTCGCGTCAACACTGTCAGCACAGTCTTATATGAGAGGTCTGGGGCCTGGAGCCTGCCGTGCACCTCCGACCCCGTGAGCGCCTGGTCTGCAGACCACAAAACGGCCAGCACCTGACGCTCGAGTTCGCCATGTCGGCGGCGCTCCCCGGAAGGGTCCCCGTTCAATCGGGCCTCCTCTGAATCCTCGCAGGCAAATCCTACGTCTTGTAGGAATTGTGTCCTACGATGTGTAGGAGCTTGACCAGTTTACGCCGGGAGGTCCCATTTGCTGACCATCGTGCACCTTGTGCATGCCACTTTCTCCGGGGCGCCGTCGTCCCTGGCTTTGGACGTTGGCTACACGCCGTACGACCAAGGGATCAGGCACATCGCCACCCTTGCCGGGTACCTCTCTTACGGGCTGATGGCGCTGACAGTGTGTTTCGGCATCCTCACCACCACCGGCTGGGCCCGCCGGCTTGTCTCGCGGCCCAGAATGTCGGGAACACATATGGTGTTGGCAGTCATGGCGCTTTCTTTCGGGGTCCTGCACGGGGTCTCCTACGTCTTCCAGACCGGTCAATCTTTCCGGCCGATCAACGCAATCGTGCCGTTTGTCGCAGGCGGGGAGATCAGCGTGGGAATGGGGATCATCGGTCTCGACCTGGGGATCGCGGTTGCCATTTCGATCCTCGTGCAAAAGAAGCTCGGCTACCGGCGCTGGCACATCGTTCATTGGATCGCGTACGTCTCCTTTGCCGCGTCCCTGGCCCACACGTTCACCGCTTCTGCGGAAGTTCAGGCCCTTCGCCTGCTCGGAGTCGGGGTGCTCGGCTGCGCCGCCGCGTGTGGGCTGCTTTTCCTGTTGCGACTCTTGCCCGCTCGAGCTGCTGCGGGATTGCGCATCGCCCCAGAGGAATCGTGACAGTCAATCAGGACCGATCGGTGACGGTGAGTGTCGATAACGAGCACTGCCACCTTTTCGCGTTATGCCAACAGGAGGCTCCAGACGTGTTCGAACTTGGCGTGGATGGACGGCTTCGCTACGAAGCCATCCAACCTCCATCCCATGCATTCCAAACTCTGCAAGCGGCCAGGGTCTGCCCGATGCAGGCGATCACCGTGACGGCGATCGACAAATGAGCGGTACTCGCAGCCTCCTCCACGAGCGCATCGCGATCGTCGGGACGGGACTTGCCGGTGTCTCTGCTGCCGAAAGGCTGCGCGAGCGCGGATATTCCGGCAGCCTGGTCATGATCGGCGGCGAGGAGGGGCAACCCTACAATCGCACCCCGTTGTCCAAGCAACTCCTGGCTGGCACTCGCAGCCCGAAGGACATCCGGTTGCGAACTTATACCCCTCTCGACGCGAGTTGGCTTACAGGCGACCCCGCGACGCAGCTCGATCTTGACAGGCGCACCATCCACCTGAAATCAGGCTCCGACGTCTGTTTCGACCGCCTGGTCATCGCCACAGGATCAACGCCCCGGCATCTGCCGGGCGCGCCTATGCACTCCCGGCACGTGTGGGGGTTGCGAACTCTGGAAGACGCCCGCGGAATCGACGCGGCTATGGCTCGAGGTCAGCGGATCGCCGTCGTCGGCGGCGGGTTCATCGGATGCGAGATCGCGTCCACCGCCCGCGAACGAGGCCTTGATGTAACTCTGATCGACCGTAGCCCTGTTCTCTTGCGGCGCTCGCTCGGGGACGCTCTGGGAGCCGTGGCCACGGACCTTCACCGCAATGCGGGCGTCAGACTTCACCTCGGAGTCGCCGTGGCTGGATGGACGGAAACCCGCCGCGGGGTCGAAATCGACCTGGACGACGGAGAAACAATCGCCGCCGACTTGGCAGTTGTCGGCATAGGCACGGACCCCGACACAGCGTGGCTTCAGCAGACCAGTCTGAACACTGAAGACGGAATCCTCTGCGACAGCGCCTGCCGCGTCCTCGACAACCACGGAACCCCCCTGCCGGGAGTTGTTGCCGCAGGCGACGCCGCACGGTGGCCGAATCAGCGCTTCGGGGCAACACCGCGACGCATCGAACACTGGATCAACGCGATTGAGATGGGCCGCCACGCCGCCGACACACTCCTGGCTGATCCCGGTAACGAGCGACCCTTCGCCCCCATCCCAAGATTCTGGTCGCACCAACACGGGACCCGCATTCAGTCGGCCGGCATCCCCGCACTGGGATCCTCGGTACACATCCTCGAAGGCTCCGTGCCCAAGCGACGTTTCCTTGCAGCGTTCACCGGCGCAGGAGGCAACACAACAGGCCTTATCGCCTTCAACGCACCTCGAGCGTTGCTGAAGAATCACCATCTCATCAACGGCGTCGCGGCCTGATACCCGCGTGGTCATGATCAGAAGTCGACTCCGCAGATGATGCCAACACGGGGGAAGAGCCGAAAATCATTGGACGAAACATCCCCGATGACCGCTGGTCGCACTCCGGGTGGGCTCGCTTTGCGAATCCGCCTGCCAGCGTTGGTTCGATCCGTTCCAGGGGAGGTGTACCTTCTCGGCGGCATCACCGTCCTGCTCGTCATGTTGGGTGTGGTCATGGTGTTCTCGGCCTCGTCGGTCGAGCAACAAGTCCTGAACGGTAATCCATTCAGCGTCGGGGAGAAGCAAGCCACCTTTGCCGCTGCCGGGGTTGCAGTGATGCTCCTGGTCGCCCGAATCCGTCGATCGTTCTGGGTGCGGATCGCCCCGTGGGCCCTCGCAGGCGCGCTCCTTCTGCAACTGTTGACCGCACTTACCCCATTGGGCACGGAAGTCGGTGGCAACCAGAACTGGATCAACCTGGGTGGTGTCACGGTGCAGCCGTCAGAGTTTTTGAAGATCGCGCTGGTGCTGGCCGTCGCGGCCTTCTTCGCTCGGCGTGAACCGGTCACTTTGCAGGAACTCTCCCCGGTGCTGCTCATGGGGGCGCTCTCGATCGCGGCGATCTACGCCGGCAAGGATATGGGAACCTCGATCGTCGTTGCCATCGCCCTGTTCACCGGGCTGTTCTTTGCAGGAATCCGGTTGCGCCTTTTCGTGCTTCCGATCCTCCTCGTTAGCGCCGGTGCGTTCTTCGCCGTCACGCTCCGAGGGTCCCGAAGTGACCGGGTGGCGGCTTGGCTCAGCAACTGCAGCAGCGACCCGGCCGGCACCTGCTGGCAAGCAGTGCAAGGCACGTGGGCCCTCGCCCACGGCGGAATCTTCGGAGTCGGTCTCGGCCAATCGAGCTCCAAGTGGTCGTGGCTACCGGAAGCAAGCAACGACTTCATTGTCGCGATCATCGGCGAGGAGACCGGCCTCATCGGTCTGCTCACATTGCTGACCTTGTTCGTGTTGCTTGCTTTTGTGCTGATCCGGATCACCGGTCGTACCCGCGATCCCTTTGCTCGTGTCGCAACCGCGATGATCCTGGCGTGGATGATCGGACAAGCATTTATCAATATTGCCGTCGTGCTCGGCCTGCTCCCCGTTCTCGGCGTGCCCCTACCGTTCATCTCCGCGGGCGGATCATCGCTCGTTGCCAATCTGATCGCCATCGGGATCGTCATGTCCCTCGCGCGCCCGAGAACCGACGACTCGACCGACTCAGCGGTGCCCCCATCGCAATGACCATCTTTGCGATGTCGGATCATCCCGATACCTACAGGAGCGACGCATGAGAATGACCCGGCTGAACATGGAACCGCTGAAGCTGCCGTTCCGTTCCTGGGCCACGCTGGCTTTGGCAGGAGCCCTCCTCGCGATCACGTTGATCGTCGGGTTGGTCGCAAGATCGCAAGGCCCACTGAGTCCAGAATTGGGCGCTGACAAGGCGATGAGCACAACACGCGAACCGCTTGCGAATGTTCTCGCTTTAGCGGTAAATGCCGCTCTCAGCACCAGCGGGAACGCAGTAATCCTCGTACTCGTCACCGCGTGGCTGATATGGGGCCGGCGCGCGCCGATCAAAGCTCTAGCCGTCCTGACCATTACCAGCGCCGGCTGGCTTAGCTCTGAAGCCGGCAAACTCGCCGTCGCCCGTATGCGGCCGCCGGCGGGAGTCACCCATGCCCTTGTGATCGAGAGCGGCCCGAGCAGCTTTCCAAGCGGCCACACTGCGTTCGCGGCCGCGTTCTCTTCCGCCGTGATTCTTGTCCTCGCCAAACCAGGCTTATGGCGACGACTCGCGATCGCGGTCGGCATAGCCTTTACCTGTCTCGTCGGTCTATCCCGCCTTTACCTCGGCGTTCATTACCCCACTGACGTCATCGGAGCGGTGCTGA
>SCRE01000004.1 GCA_004297935.1 Microbacteriaceae bacterium
GTGGGTCGTAAGGGCAATGTTCTGGTGAATTGGATGACGTCGACGGATCATAAGACGATCGGTTACATGTATTTGGTGACGTCGTTTGTGTATTTCTGTGTCGGCGGTGTGATGGCGTTGATCATGCGGGCGCAGTTGTTCGAGCCGGGGCTTGAGGTGGTGCAGACGCCGGAGCAGTATAACCAGTTGTTCACGATGCATGGCACGATCATGTTGTTGATGTTCGCGACGCCGTTGTTCGCGGGGTTCGCGAATGTGATCATGCCGTTGCAGATCGGGGCGCCGGATGTGGCGTTTCCGCGGTTGAATGCGTTTGCGTATTGGTTGTATAACTTTGGTAGTTTGATTGCGGTGGCGGGGTTTTTGACGCCGCAGGGTGCTGCCTCGTTCGGTTGGTTCGCGTATCAGCCGTTGGCGTCGACGACGTTCTCGCCGGGGTTGGGCGGGAATGTGTGGTTCCTGGGGTTGGGGATCAGCGGGTTCGGCACGATTCTGGGTGCGGTGAACTTCATCACCACGATCGTCACGTTGCGGGCGCCGGGGATGACCATGTTCCGGATGCCGATCTTCACCTGGAACATTCTGGTGACGTCGATTCTGGTGTTGATGGCCTTCCCGGTGTTGGCTGCGGCGATCTTCGGTGCTGCCGCGGATCGGGTGTTCGGGGCGCATATCTTCGATGCGGCCACTGGCGGAGCCCTGCTGTGGCAGCATTTGTTCTGGTTCTTCGGGCATCCGGAGGTGTACATCATCGCCCTGCCGTTCTTCGGCATCGTCACCGAGGTGTTCCCGGTGTTCAGTCGGAAACCGGTGTTCGGTTACAAGACCCTCGTCTACGCGACGATCTCGATTGCTGCGTTGTCTGTGACGGTGTGGGCACACCACATGTACGTGACGGGCGCGGTGCTGCTGCCGTTCTTCTCGCTGATGACGATGTTGATCGCGGTGCCGACGGGGGTGAAGATCTTCAACTGGGTCGGCACGATGTTCCGGGGGTCTTTGACGTTCGAGACTCCGATCCTGTGGGCGATCGGGTTCCTGGTGACGTTCACGTTCGGCGGTTTGACCGGGGTGATCCTGGCCTCCCCGCCGCTGGACTTCCACGTGTCGGACACGTATTTCGTGGTGGCGCATTTCCACTATGTGGTGTTCGGCACGGTGGTGTTCGCGATGTTCAGCGGGTTCTATTTCTGGTGGCCGAAGTGGACCGGCAAGATGCTGAACGAACGGTTGGGGAAGTGGCATTTCTGGTTGCTGTTCATCGGTTTCCAGACCACGTTCCTGGTGCAGCACTGGCTGGGTGTGATGGGGATGCCGCGCCGGTACTACACCTATCTGCCGACCGACGGGTTCACCTGGTTGAATCAGGTCTCCACGATCGGCGCGGCGATCCTGGCCGTGTCGATGATCCCGTTCTTCCTGAACGTGTATGTGACCGCACGGTTCGCGCCGAAGGTGACCGTGAACGATCCGTGGGGTCACGGCCGTTCGTTGGAGTGGGCGACCAGTTGCCCGCCACCGCGGCACAACTTCACGTCGATCCCACGCATCCGCAGCGAGTCACCCGCATTCGACCTCAACCACCCCGAAGCCGGCCTCCCACTCCTCACCGGAATCGGTCACGCTGCAGACGGCGATCGCGAGTAGCAATGAGTCAGCGACAATCAAGCCAGCGACACGATTTGGCGATGACGCTGGAGGAAGCCGCACGGATCAGTGCCCAGTGCGACACCGGCGCGCTCGACACGACGCTTCCAGGCACCCAGAAACTGATCGATCAGGCACATCGAGTGCAGCTCGACGCCCACCTATGGGGAGCCCCGCGGCACGACAAACAGCGCACGAGCGTGCGCCGAGCAATCATCGCCGGATGGCTGTTCCTGGCGGCGTCGCTCGCAGGATTCGCCCTGTCGTTCACACTGGCCTCGGTGCCCTGAAAGCACGGAAACAGCGGTGTGTCACCGGGCGTGGCCGCAGAGGCGGCCAGCCTCGGCGCGCCGTGCACGCGGCGCCGGCCGGGCCGTGACACGATCGGCAGGTGCCCTCCTCGTTCCGTGATGCAGACAAGGGTCGCTCGCGCCTGCGCTTGATCACCATGATCATCGTCGGCGCGATCGTCGGCAGCGCGGTCGGCGCGACCACGTCGTGGTGGAACGCTCCTGTTGCCGGATGGGCGGCCGCCTGCCTCGTCTTCATCGTCTGGGTCTGGCTCGTTGTCGGTCGGCTCGATTCTGCCCAGTCTCGGCAGCACGCGACACGCGAGGATCCCGGCAATGCGATCAGCGACTTCCTCGTTCTCCTCGCCAGCATCGGCAGCCTCGCCGCCGTGGCGATTCTGCTCATCCACGCGGGTACGGTGCCAGGGGTGCAGAAGGCCACTGTCGCCGCGTTGGGGTTGGCGAGCGTCGCCCTGTCGTGGGTGCTCATCCACACCCTGTTCACCCTGCGCTACGCACGTGTCTACTACACGCCGCCGGAGGGCGGGATCGACTTCAACAGCCCGGATGAGGACCCCCGTTACGTGGACTTCGCCTACCTCGCATTCGACCTCGGCATGACCTACCAGGTGTCCGACACCAGCCTGCGCACCTCTCAGCTGCGCGCAATCGTACTACGCCACACACTGCTGTCATACGTCTTCGGCACCGTCGTGCTCGCGACGACGATCAACCTCGTCGTCGGCCTCGGCGGCTGAACTCGTCTCCGGCTGACCTCGTCGTGGACCGCCTAGCGGGCTGCCTCGAGGTGAGCAAGGCGCCTGCGAGCGGCAAGCTCACCCTGAGTCTGCGGGCCGAGCAAGGAACCCGCCCGACGCAACGCGAACCCGGTCGCGGCGGCAACGGGCAGCCGCACCGGGCCGAGCCGCGCCTCACGCAAGCCGAGCATGACACGGAAGCGTGGCTCAAGGCTGCTCACAGCGCCCGCGAACAAAACACGGTATGACGGCCTCAAGACCGCGCGCAACGGAGGGCGTCGCACGAAACGCACCACGTCGTCCACGCGAGAGTCGCGGCGCAGTTCACCGGCATCCGCGAAGGCGTGCAGCTGCTCCTTCAATTCGACGACGCTGCGCGGCGGATTACGAACGCCCATCATTTCACCGGCTTGCGCCCACTCCTGCACGTAGCGATCGCCACCCCCCGGAATCGGTGCACCCCACCGTTCGTGGGTCGACAGAAACGCATCGGTGAAGGCGACGTGCACCCAGGACGACAGTTCAGGGTCGTTGGCTGCGTATCGACGCTCTCGGCCGTGCCCGTCGATGTACATGCCGACGATGCGTTCATGCAGCCGTTTGACCCGGTCCGAGCCCGCGACCGCCTGGGTCGTGTCGCCGTAGCTGACCGTGAAGATCCAGCGGATGGTCCCCGCGAGGCGCGCAAGCGGGTTCTTCTGGTAGTCGGACCAGTCTTGCACACCGGCCAGTGCCCCCGGGTGCAGCGACTGCATCAGCAGCGCACGGATGCCAGCGACCAGGGTCGGCATGCCGCCGTGGACTGCCCAGACGGCCGAACCCGGGCCGAAGAAACCGGCGTCCGTGCCTGCTTCGAATGCGGTGATCCACTCCGGAACACCGGCGCGCTGCCCGGAGAGCGTCTCCTGAAGCCGGGCGCGAATCGGCTCGGTGAGCACGCTCATCCTGCCGCCTGCTGGGCGTGCCGTCGGCTGCGCAGACGACGGATAAGAATTGCCAGAGCGCGCCAGCCGACCAACAGGATGCCCAGCACGACGGCCGCAACGACGATGAACGCGAATGCGGTGCCCTGTCCGCTCACGACCCGCAGGAGCATCCCGGTGGCAACCGTTGACAACCAGACCACGAGCCCGGTGCGCACCGGGGCGAGCGGGCTGCGCCATCCGCCCCCGGTGAGCAGTCCGGCGATCAGCCAGCCGACGAGCGCGCCGCCGAGGAACGGCCAGGCCGTTTCGGCAAGACCGGCGAGGCTCAGCGCCTCGGCATGACTGCTGCGCCCGGCTGCGACGAACACCACCACTGCGACGGCGTCGATTGCAGCGGCCAACCACACAACAGACGCTCTCACTGGCAGGCCTACAGCGACGAGGACTTGTTCTGCGCCTTGGCCTTCTTGTCTGCGCGTTTTTCCTTCAGCGTCTTCGACGCTGCCGTCTTCGCGGACGATTTCTTGGGCGATTTGTCCGACATGGTGGACTCCCTCGGATAGGGAGCCTGAACGGCTCCGTACCCGTAACACTACGCGGTTAGCGTGTGCGCGCACACCGCCGACGCGTTCTCGTTTGAAGTGCGTCAGTCGAACGGCCAGAACTCACGCACGTCGATCTGACCGAAGCGCGCCATCGGATGCTGCGAGGCGATCTCGACCGCCTCCTCACGGCTCGCGCAGTCGATCACGTCGAAGCCTGCGATCAGCTCTTTGGTCTCGGCGAACGGCCCGTCGGTCGCCACGACACGGCCGTTGCGCCGTTTCACCGTGACGGCTTCTTCGCCCGGCCGCAGGCGGTCACCGATCACATGCACGCCGCTGCCGGTCACGTCGGTGATCCACTCCTCGATGTTGTCCTCTGCCGCCTCATACGGTTCGGCTGTGCTATCGGTGCAAATCAGAAACAGGAATCTCATGATGGTTCTCCCTCGCGTCGATCGAAAGACGATCGCCTCACCGGCACCGCGATCGGCACCGCCCAACGGCGATCGCTACTCTGACGTCGAACCATGGAGGGCACAATCGACATTTCGAAAACTTCTTGTGAAGCGATTACTGTTGCGCGCGCGCCAAGACGAGTTCGCGCACGCGAGCAGCATCCGCTTGACCGCGCATCGCCTGCATGACGGCACCGATCACGGCACCGGCCGCCTGCACCTTGCCGTCGCGGATCTTCGCCAGCACGTCCGGCTGCGCAGCCAGGGCCGTGTCGATCGCCGCGATCAGCGCACCGTCGTCGGAGACCACCGCGAGCCCGTGTGCGTCGACGATCTGCTGCGGTGTGCCCTCGCCGGCGATGACACCCTCGAGCACCTGGCGGGCCAGGCGGTTGGTGAGGGTGCCGGCGTCGACCAGCGCAGTCAGCTCGGCCACCTGCTCGGGCGACACCAGCGAGGCGGCCTGGACACCCTGCAGGTTTGCGAGGCGGGCGATCTCGCCCGTCCACCACTTGCGAGCGGATGCCGGGCGGGCCCCAGCCGCGACCGTCGCCTCGACCGTGTCCAACAGCTCCGCGTTGACGACGTCTTGCAGTTCGAGCGCCGTGAAGCCCCACTCGGCCTGCAGCCGCTTGCGGCGGGAGGCCGGAGGTTCCGGAAGCGTCGCACGCAGTTCCTCGACCCATTCGCGGCTCGGCACGACCGGCACGAGGTCGGGCTCCGGAAAGTAGCGGTAGTCGTCGGCATCCGATTTCGGGCGACCAGCCGAGGTCGTACCGGTGTCCTCGTGCCAGTGCCGCGTCTCCTGCGTGATCGTGCCACCGGCATCCAGAACCGCTGCTTGACGCTGGATCTCGTACCGGACCGCGCGCTCGACCGAGCGCAGCGAGTTGACGTTCTTGGTCTCGGTGCGGGTGCCGAGCACCTCGCTGCCGCGCGGGCGCAGTGACACGTTCGCGTCGCAGCGCACGTTCCCCTGTTCCATCCGTGCGTTCGAGACCCCGAGCGCCTTCGCTATTTCGCGGATGGCGGCAACATAGGTGCGTCCGATCTCCGGGGCATCCGCGCCGCCGCCCTCGATCATGTGCGTGACGATCTCGACAAGCGGCACGCCGCCGCGGTTGTAGTCCACAAGAGAGTAGTCCGCACCGTGAATGCGGCCGGTCGCGCCGCCGACGTGTGTGAGCTTGCCCGCATCGTCTTCCATGTGAGCTCGCTCGATCGGAATCGTGACCTCTCGGCCGCTCTCCAACTCGATCGTCACGGATCCTTCGAACGCGATCGGCTCGTCGTATTGCGACGTCTGGAAGTTCTTCGCCGTATCCGGGTAGAAATAGTTCTTGCGCGCGAACCGCGAGTATTCCGCGATCTCGCAGCCGAGCGCCAAGCCGAGGCGGATGCTGGACTCGATCGCCTGCTTGTTCACCTGCGGCAGCCCACCGGGCAGGCCGAGGCAGGTCGGGCAGGTGTTCGTGTTCGCACCCTGACCGAATTCGTTCGCACAGCCGCAGAACATCTTCGTCTTGGTGTTCAGCTCGACGTGCACCTCGAAGCCGAGCACCGGCTCGTATTTGGCGATGGCCTCGTCGAAGTCCATCAACTCGACCGCCGCCGGAGTCCCGCCTGCCATCACGCCGCTCCCTCTTCGCTTGCGCACACGGTGCCTGCGAGCACCGTGTCTGCGGACACCGTGTCCGTGCCGCGGGAGGCCGTGGCGGCCAGCTCAGGGGCCTGAGCGAGCAGGGGGTGCCCCCACTTCGCCTCGAGAAGCTGTTCGAGCGCAGCCCCGATGGTGTACAGGCGTGCATCGGCCCGCGCCGGTGCCATCAACTGCAAACCGACCGGCAGTCCGTCCTCCGGTGCGAGGCCGATCGGAAGTCCCATTCCGGGCACGCCTGCGAGGTTTGCCGGAATGGTGGTGACGTCGTTGAGATACATCGCCAGCGGATCGTCGATCTTCTCGCCGAACGTGAAAGCGGTGGTCGGCGCGCTCGGCGACACCAAGACATCCGCCCGGCCGAAGGCGTCATTGAAATCACGCTGAATCAGCGTGCGCACCTTCTGAGCGCTGCCGTAGTAGGCGTCGTAGTAGCCGGCGCTGAGCGCGTACGTACCGAGGATGATCCGCCGCTTGACCTCCGGGCCGAAGCCGGCGTCGCGAGTGGCCGCCATCACCCGTTCCGTCGTGATCGGGCCGGATTCAGGGTTCACCCGGATGCCGAACCGCACCGAATCGAATCGCGCGAGGTTGCTCGACGCCTCAGCGGGCAGGATCAGATAATACGCGGCGACGGCGTATCGGAAACTCGGTGCGCTCACCTCGACGATCTCGGCGCCGGCGGAGGCCAGAAGCTCCAGCGCTTCATCGAAGCGCTGCTTGACTCCGGCCTGGAAGCCCTCGCCGCTGCCCGAAATCTCCGTGACCACGCCGACGCGGACACCCTTCAGCGCACCGGCTGCTCGGCCGGCACGGGCTGCCGTCGCCATCGATGTCCAGTCGTCCGGCAACGACGTCGAGTCGAGCGGATCGTGGCCGCCGATGACGTCGTGCAGGAGTGCGGCATCCAGAACACTGCGGCTGACCGGTCCGACCTGGTCGAGCGAGGAGGCCAGCGCGATCGCGCCGTAGCGGCTGACACCGCCGTAGGTCGGCTTCACGCCGACCGAGCCGGTGACCGCCGCGGGCTGACGGATCGAACCCCCGGTGTCACTGCCGAGCGCCAACGGCGCTTCGAATGCGGAGACGGCTGCCGCCGACCCCCCGCCGGATCCACCGGGAATGCGGCTCAGATCCCACGGGTTGCGGGTCGGGCCGTATGCGGAGTGCTCGGTCGATGAGCCCATCGCGAATTCGTCCATGTTCGTCTTGCCCAGCGGCACCAGGTCGGCTTTGCGAAGCTTGCTCACAACGGTCGCGTCATAGGGCGGCCGCCAACCTTCCAGAATCTTCGAACCCGAGGTGGTCGGCATGTCGGCGGTGGCCAACACGTCTTTGATCGCGATCGGAACACCCGCCAGAGGGCCGAGTCTCTCGCCGGCAGCGCGGCGCTCGTCGATGCGCTGCGCCGTTGCGAGCGCGGCATCCGCGGCGACGTGCAGGAACGCGTGCACATCAGGGTCGACGACCGCGATGCGCTGAAGGTGGGCACGGGTCACCTCGACGCTTGAAACCTCGCGAGCCGCAAGCTTCTCGGCCAGGGCCGCCGCCGTCAGTCGGATCAGGTCGGTCACGTCGTCACTCCTCGTCCAGGATCGGAGCGACACGGAACTTGTCGCCGTCTCGGTCCGGCGCTCCGGAGAGCGCCTGCTCGACCGTCAGGCACGGCACGACCACGTCCTCGCGGAAGACGTTCGCCAGCGGCATCGGGTGGCTCGTGGCCGGCACGGAGTCGCCCGCGACGGCACTCACCGTCGCGACGGCTTCCACGATCTGTCCCAACTCCACCGTGAGACGCGCAATCTCGTCCTCACTGAGGTCGATCCTCGCCAGGTTGGCCAGGTGTCTCACCTGGTCTGTGCTGATTTCAGACATGCGTCTCCATCGTGGTGGTCGGGGGTTTGCGCCTCAATTCTATTCCGCCGGTCGCGGTCGCCCGATCTCCGCAGCCGCGACGGCGGCCGCGGAGACGTCCACGACCGTGTCGTCACGGGTGCGTGGCGAGAACCCCGTCTCCCATCCCGATCAGTGCCAGGTTGCGCAGCGACTGCGTCCCCTCGGCAAAGTACCCGTTGTGCCCGATGGCCGGTAACAGGATCTCGCCGTCGAGGGGGTCGATTCCCACACCCGTGCTGATCCGATGCGCCCCGTATCCGCTGCCGCCCGGATCGGGCCCGAAGAATCCGCTGCCCGCGATGGGATCGAGCGTTGCCGATCCGACATACACGTTGCCATCCTTCACGTCCAGGTCGCGCACCGACGACGGTGCACCGCCCGGAGACCCGATCACGGCCAGCGCGTCGACACTGACGCTTCCGGCGCCCAGCGCCAGCAATGCCGTGGTGGAGCCGTACGAGTGGGCCAGGACGCTGAGATAGGGCTGGTGTCCCGCCCGAAGTGCACGGATGCCGGCGAGAAGCTGATCGAGCTGCCGCGCACCCTCCTGCGCGTCGTGCGCGCTCAGCACGGTAGCGAGATCGGGGGTCTTATACCCGAGCCAGGCCACCGTCGCCACGGTTCGCGACGGCGTGCCCAGTCGCTGCAGCCAGGCGCGCTGCTCGTTGTAAACCGCTTGAGCGGTCGAGGTCCAATCGACCAGCTGCCCCTCCACCGTGTACGACATCCCCGGAACGAGGACGCTGACGGCATCGGCTTGATCCAGATTCCCGATCACGACGGCTGCCCGAGCCGCTCCGGTCGGGTCGAAGGTGACGAGAGAGCGTCTCGGCCCGCCAGGCGCGGCTTGCAGCGCCGCTTTGATGCTGCGCAGATTGGCCAGTTCAGCGGTGTTCGCCGGGGTGACCGCTGTGGGATGCGTCTTCGATCGTGTCGACAACGCGTCCAACCGAGAATCCAGTTGCGCCCTGTTCACCGCGTCTCGCACGCTGACCGGGAGCCCATCGAGGTTGCCCAGCACGGATGCCGCGTCGTGCGTGAGCGTCGTGCGTTCGTCGCTCGACAGTCGAATCCACCAGTCAACGACGCCGTGGGCACTGCCGGCCGAGGACAGTGTGCGCTCGATGGCCGATCTGTTTCGATGAACGAAGTCGGAGATCCTCCCTGGTTTCAGCTGTGAAATCGTGTCGAGCATGGCAGGAACGCGGTCGCCGATGTTGACAACGGGCGCCCCGACGCTCGTTGCCGCCGCCGGCGACACATCGTGGAGAATCGGCAACCCAGCCCCGACCCCAAACGTCCACACGGAAGCGATCGCGGTGATCGCGACCACAACACGCACCCGCACCGCCCCCCTCTAGCGAAACGTGCACATGCTGCCGTTCGGGTCGACAGCTGAACAGCCCTCATGATATCGCGAACACGGCTGCATGCCATATGCTTTCTAGCCCCTGTTCGGGCCACACCTGGCCTTCGCCGCATGCGGCCTGCACACGACGATCCGAAGGCTAGATCGCCTCCGGGCCGCCTTCGACGAGCCGCCGGAACTGTTCCGCGTCGATGATGCGCACACCGAGCTGTTCTGCCTTGGTCAGCTTCGACCCCGCGCCGGGGCCTGCGGCCACGAAGTCGGTGTTCTTGGAAACGCTCGATGCCGCCTTGCCGCCTGCCGCGACGATCGCCTCCTGGGCCCCCTCGCGGGTGAAGCCCTCCAGCGACCCCGTCGCGACGACGGTGAGCCCGGCGAGCACGCCACCGGCCGCGGCTGCGGCCCCGGGGCCCGGATGCCCGGGGGTCGCGAACCGCACGCCGGCAGCCGCCCAGCGCTCGACGATCTCGCGATGCCAGTCGATCGCAAACCAGTCGATCAGCGCGTCCGCGATGATGTCGCCGACGCCGTCGACCTGAGCCAGCTCGTCACGGTCCGCATTCCGGATGGCATCCAGCGACCCGAAGTAATCGGCGAGCGCACGAGCCGCGACAGGACCGACGTGCCGGATGTTCAGCGCCACCAGGAGGCGCGCGAGCGGCTTGGTCTTGGCCTTTTCCAGATTGGCGAGCAGTTCGTGGGCATTCTTGGACAGCACGAAGTCCTCGTCGCCGTCGAATTCCTCGGCGGCAGGATCGAACGGACGATCCGCATCCTTGCCGGACTTCCTGCGGAGGCGGCGGAAGGGGGCATCCTGTTTCGGATTGCCGTCGTCCCCCAGCTTTTCCAGTCCGGTCTCGTTGTCGCGGACAATCACGCGAATCGGAAACAGATCCTGCAGGCGCAGGTCGAACAGCCCGGCCTCGGTCTCCAGCGGCGGTCGCGCCGGCTTCAGCGGTTGCGTGAGCGCGGCGGCGGCCACTTCGCCGAGCGCCTCGATATCGAGCGCACTGCGTCCTCCCGCGTGCGCGACACGACCGCGCACCTGCGCCGGACAGCCTCGCGTGTTCGGGCAACGCAGATCCACGTCGCCCTCCTTCGCCGGGGCGAGCCGGGTCCCGCACTCCGGGCAGAACTCCGGCATCACGAATGCGCGCTCCGTGCCGTCTCTCAACTCCACGACCGGACCCAAGATCTCGGGAATGACATCGCCGGCCTTGCGCAGTACGACGGTGTCGCCGATCAGCACGCCCTTGGCCTTGACGACATCCTGGTTGTGCAGCGTCGCTTGACGCACCTCGCTTCCCGCGACACGCACCTTCTCCATGACGGCGAACGGTGTCACCCGCCCGGTGCGACCGACGCTGACCACGATGTCGAGCAGCTTGGTGTTGACCTGCTCCGGTGGGTATTTGTAGGCGATCGCCCAGCGCGGCGCCCGGCTCGTGGCACCCAGCTCGGCATGCAGCGCAAACTCGTCGACCTTGACCACGATTCCGTCGATCTCATGCTCGACGCTGCCGCGATTCTGCCCGAAGTACTCGATGAATTCGGCGGCGCCCTCCTCAGTCGGCTTCACCTGAAAATGCGAGCTCGTAGGCAGACCCCAGGTCTTCAGCAGGGCATACACCTCGGATTGGGTTCTCACGGGAGGGTTCTCCCATGCGCCGACGCCGTGCACCAGCATCGAGAGCATGGTCAGCCGCCGGTACATCCGCTCCAATGCTGCGGGACCCTTGTTCTCACGCACCTGTCGCAGGCTGCCCGAGGCCGCATTGCGCGGGTTGGCGAAGATCCGTTCGCCCTCTTCCGCTTGCATCGCGTTCAATCGCCGGAACGTTTCGACCTCGAAGTACACCTCGCCCCGCACCTCGACCAGCGGAGGATGGCCGGTGCCGGCCAGCCGCTGCGGGATGCATTTCACGGAGCGGATGTTGTCGGTCACGTCCTCGCCGACGACCCCGTCACCCCGGGTGGCCGCCGTGACGAGCACGCCGTTCTCATAGCGCAGGTTGATGGCCAGCCCGTCGATCTTCAGTTCGCAGAGGTAGTCGACATGACGGCCGGCATCGCGCCGCACCTTGGTGGCCCAGGCGTCGAATTCGTCGATCGAGAACACGTTGTCCAGGCTCAGCATCCGCTCCGCGTGCGTGACCGGGGCGAACAGCGTCGTCTCAGCACGACCACCGACGGTCTGCGTCGGGGAGTCCTGACTCTGCAGTTCGGGGAACAACCGCTCCAGCTCCTGCAGCTGACGGATGAAACCGTCATACTCCTCGTCCGAGTAGACGGCGGCATCCTTCTCGTAGTACGCGTCGCGGGCCTCGATGATCCGCGTCGTCAACTCGTCGGCATGCGCCGATGCCTCGTCGAGGGTCAGATCCTCTGTCGCCTTCTCTGCCGTTTGCTTCTGGGCCACGGACTCAGCCTAACCAGCGCCGCGGACAGTGTCAGCAGGCGCTGTCAGCCGACCGGAACAGCACTGACGGTGCGGTCGATCGTGCACTGTCCGAGCACCCGTGATCCGAGGTACAGGACCGCACTCTGACCGGGCGCGACGCCGTTCAACGGGGTGTCCGGGATGATCACCAGTTCGTCGTCGATGAGGGCCGCCGTTGCGGGCACGGGTTCTGCGTGCGCGCGGATCTGCACCTCGCAGGCGAACGGCTTGCCCAGGTCTTCCGGCGGCAGGCCAGCCCAGGTGTATCGCGAGCCGACGAGCTGTGCAATCTCCAGCGCCTCGCGTGGGCCGACGACGACCGTGTTGTCCTTCGGTCGCACCTCGAGCACAAAGCGAGGCTTGCCGTCCGGCGCCGGAACACCCAGCTGCAATCCCTTACGCTGACCGACGGTGAATGCGTTGGCCCCGTCGTGGCTGCCGACCGTGTTGCCCTCGCGATCGAGGATCACTCCCCGTTCCGACCCGATGTGCTCACCGAGCCACGCCCGCGTGTCGCCGTCCGGGATGAAGCAGATATCGTGCGAATCCGGCTTGGTCGCGACGCTGAAACCGCGCTCGGCGGCCTCGGCTCGAATCAGGGCCTTGGACGGGGTCTCGCCGAGCGGGAACAGTGCGTGTGCCAGTTGCTGCGCACTGAGCACCCCGAGCACGTAGGACTGGTCCTTCGCCCAGGCACTGGCGCGGTGCAGCTCGCGATTGCCGGCGGCATCCGTACGGATTGCCGCGTAGTGGCCGGTGCAGACCGCATCGAAGCCGAGTGCCAACGCCTTTTCCAGCAGGGCCGCGAACTTGATCTTCTCGTTGCAGCGCAGGCACGGGTTCGGGGTGCGCCCGGCCGCGTATTCTGCGATGAAATCGTCGACGACGTCGAGCTTGAAGCGTTCGGAGAAGTCCCAGACGTAGTACGGGATGCCGATCAGATCGGCTGCACGCTGAGCATCCATCGAGTCCTCGATCGTGCAGCAGCCGCGACTGCCGGTGCGCAGGGTGCCCGGCATGCGACTGAGCGCCAGGTGCACGCCGACGACCTCATGCCCTGCGTCGACCGCACGTGCCGCCGCCACCGCAGAATCGACGCCACCGCTCATCGCCGCAAGAACTTTCACGCGTCCCAGTGTAAATGGCCCCTCAGTGCCCTCGGTGCGATGCTAGCGGATGCCCAGCCCGGGCACGCGGTCGGCCAGACCCGCCTGCGACGCTTGCGCGTATGCGCCGGGAAGCGCCGCGAGGAAAGCGTCGACGTCCGCGTCGGTCGTCGTGCGCCCCAGCGTCACTCGCAGCACCCCGCGCGAGGCCACCTCGTCACGGCCCATCGCGCGGAGCACATGCGACGGTTCCGGGATCCCGGCCTGACACGCCGAACCGGTCGAGACGGCGATTCCGGCCGCGTCGAGCAGGAACAGCAGCGAATCGCCCTCGCAGCCGGGGAACGAGAAGTGCGCGTTCATGCTCAGCCTGCCCACGGCATCCGGATGCGCTGCCCGCTCCCCTGGTGCACCCGAAGCCGTCCCGCTCGCAGCAGGCGCGCCCAGGGCAGGTGCGCCCAGGGCAGGCGCGCTCGGATCCGGGCCGTTCAGCACCGCGTCGGGGACGGCCGCGCGAACCCCGGCGATCATCCGATCCCGCAGTGCCGACAATCGGGCCGACTCTGCCGACAGCGACCCGGATGACTCACCCGCCGCCGCTGCGAAGGACGCGGCGGCGGCAACATCCTGCGTACCGCTGCGCACCTGACGCTGCTGGCCGCCGCCGTGGATCAACGGCACGACGCTCGCCTGCCGTGAAAGCACCAGGGCGCCGATGCCGACAGGCCCGCCGATCTTGTGCGCGGAAACGCTCAACGCGACCAACCCGGTGGCAGCACTGCCGCTCTGCGACCGCAGCAACTCGAAATCGATCGGCAGATGCCCGTACGCGGCAACCGCGTCGACATGCAACGGCACGCCGGCGGCTGCGGTGAGCGCGGCCGCTTCTCGCACCGGTTGGACGGTGCCGACCTCGTTGTTGGCCGCGATCATCGTGACCAGTGCGATCGATCCGGGGTCCGCACGCAACGCGTGCTCGAGCGCGTCGATCCGGAGGGCACCGAACTCGTCGAGTGGCAGCCACTCGACGATCGCACCCTCATGCTGCTCGAGCCACTGGACGGTGTCCATGGTGGCGTGATGCTCGCCACGGGGCACGAGGATGCGTGTGCGAGTCTCGATACGGGTCTCGATACGCTCACTCGCGCTCGCTGCTCGACCGACGACGTTGTTCCGTTGCCAGTACAGTCCCTTGAGCGCGAGGTTGATCGCCTCGGTGCCGCCGGAGGTGAACACCACCTCGATCGGGTCGCAGCCGAGCGTGGCGGCGACCTGCTCGCGCGCTTCCTCGAGCATCCGCTTCGCTGCCTGTCCCGCACTGTGGATCGACGACGGATTGCCGACCATCGCCATCGCTCGCGCGTAGGCATTGATCGCGACAGGCGACGCGGGCGTCGTGGCCGCGTGGTCAAGGTAGACCGTCATACTCATTACTGTAGATCTCATGACTTCGGCGGATGCTTGGAGCGCGCTCGGCGCGACCCTCACGACGGACGGCTGTTCCGTCAGCGTCTGGTCGCACAGTGCCGATGCGATCGAGTTGTGCGTGTTCGCCACAGGCGACCCCACCTGGGTGACCGAGACGATTCCGATGACACGCGGAGCCGGAGACGTGTGGACCGCGCACTCGGACGCACTCCGCGCCGGGATGCGCTATGCATTGCGCGCATCGGGACCCGACACCCCGCAGAATGCGTTCGACCGCGAGAAGTTCCTCCTCGACCCCTATGCGCGCGGACTCGCCCGTGCCGGGTCCGGCGGCTGGCGGGCGGTCCCCGTCGACGAGTCGTTCGACTGGGGAAACAGCGCGAAGCCGAACACGCCGTTGGATGACACCGTCATCTACGAAGCACACGTCAAAGGCATCAGCAAATTGAACCCTGCTGTGCCGAGCGAGTTGCGCGGCAGCTACGCCGGCCTGGCGCATCCCGCCACCATCGAGCACCTTCTGGGCCTCGGCGTCACAGCCGTCGAACTGCTGCCCGTGCACGCGTTCGTGTCCGAGGAACGACTCGTCAAACAGGGGCTGAGCAACTACTGGGGCTACAACACGCTCAATTTCTTCACGCCGCACGCCGCCTATGCCACTGCGGCCGCGCAGGCAGCCGGCTCCGCCGCGGTACTCCGCGAATTCAAGGGCATGGTCAAGCTGCTGCACGGGGCCGGCCTGGAGGTCATCCTCGACGTCGTCTACAATCACACGTCGGAAGAAGGCCCCGGCGGGCCGACGAGCAGCTTCCGCGGCCTGGACAATTCTGCCTACTACCGACAGGACCAGCACGGCAACTACATCGATGTGACCGGCTGCGGAAACGCGATGAACGCGAGCCATCCCATCGTGCGCCGGCTGATCGACGACTCGCTGCGGTACTGGGCGAACGATGTGCAGATCGACGGCTTCCGATTCGACTTGGCCGTCACGCTCGGCCGCGACGAGCACGCGGAGTACAGCCGCGATCATCCGCTGCTGTACGGCATCCTCGACGACCCGCATCTGCACGACGTCAAAAAGATCGCAGAACCCTGGGATGTCGGAGAGGGCGGCTGGCAGACCGGCAACTTCCCGGACGGCTGGTCGGAATGGAACGATCAGTTCCGGGATCGCACCCGAACGTTCTGGCTGCGCGACATCGCAGACGCCCGCTCGCACGGTGAGCCGAGCAGCGGAATCGGGCCGCTCGCCACGGAGATCGCCGGATCCGCGGATACCTTCGCTGCGGAACGCGGCCCGCTGGCATCCGTCAATTTCATCACCGCGCACGACGGATTCACCGTCGCCGATCTGGTCGCGTACGACTCGAAGCACAACATCGGCAACGGCGAAGACAACAGGGACGGCACGAACGACAACCGTTCGTTCAACCACGGGGTGGAAGGCGGCACGACAGATCCAGCGATCCTCGCCGCCCGGAGGAAGGCGATCCGCAATCTGATGGCGACGCTCGTGCTCTCGGCGGGTCTGCCGATGATCACGGCCGGCGACGAGTTCGGGCGCAGCCAGAGTGGCAACAACAACGCGTACTGCCATGACGATGAGCTGACCTGGTTGGACTGGGAGTGGGATCAAAGCCAGCGCGACCTGCTCGCGACCGTGAGCCTGTTGATTCGCTTGCGCCGTGAGAATCCCGGGCTGCGACCGGTGCGGTACGGCAAGTCTGGCGAGGACGTTCCGAATGCAGCCAGGATGGACTGGTACGACGCGAGCGGCGGCACCATGAGCCTGACCGACTGGCAATCGCCGGAGAATCGCACCCTGCAGTACCTGGCCGCCAACACGGACGAATTCGCCCGGAGTGGGCGCACGCTGCTCATCGTGCACGGGCTTGAGACGTCCGTGCCGGTGACGCTGCCGACGCAGGACGGCGTTGCCGGCTACACCCTGCTCTGGGACAGCACGGCTGACTCGCCGCCGCACTGCGCCGATCAGGAGCCTTCGCACTCGCCCGGATCGGTCGTGACGCTCTCACCGGCATCGATTCAGCTCTACCGCGTGGACGAGTGAGTTCATGACCAGACAGCGCTTGACCAGACAGCGCTTGACCGGACAGCGGATGACCAGAACGGCGGATGCCGCCCCCGGCACGCCCGCGACCGTCGCCCTGACACGCGCCGGAGTCGCATTCACCCCGCACAGTTATGCGCACGACCCAGCCGCATCCAGCTTCGGTCTCGAGGCTGCCACCCTGCTCGGTGTCGAACCCGAGCGTGTCTTCAAGACGCTTCTGGCAGAGGCCGATGACGCGCTCGTCGTCGGCATCGTTCCGGTGTCGGGACGGCTGGATCTGAAGGCCCTCGCCGCAGCGGTCGGGGCCAAGCGCGCCCGTATGGCGGATGCTGCCGCGGCCGAGCGCAAGACCGGGTACGTCGTCGGCGGAATCTCTCCGATCGGCCAGAAGAGCGCCCTGCAGACGGTGCTCGACGACACGGCGGAGCTGTTCGAGAGCATCTTCGTCTCAGGCGGCCGACGGGGCTTCGACATCGAGTTGGCGCCATCGGACCTGCTGTCCGTCACCGGCGGAATCCTCGCGGCGATCGGCCGCTGAGACGCCTGACGGTGTCCGGTCCTACGGTATCCGGTCCCACAGTGTCCGGTCCTACGGTGTCTGCCGGTCCTACCGGGCGACGGCGATCAGCCCGAGTTCCGCCGGAGAGGCCAGCAGTGCGTTGCGCGGGACGACGCGAACGGTGTAGCCGAACGATCCGGCCCGATCCAGCGGTACGGTGCCCTCGTAGGCACGTGTCGCATCGCCGGCGTCCATCGGGGTCAACACCGCGTGTTGCGCGTTGACCAGATCGGCTTCGCCGTCGCTGTGGCCGAAGACGACTTCGACGGTCACATCATCCGGAGTCAACGCACCCAACGCGATGTGGGCGCGAAGGTGCAGTTGATCGCCGACCTGCGGCACCGAGTCGATGCCGCCCGATTCCACGTGCACGATAGCGACCGCGCCCCACGCGGCACGTACGCGTGCCTTCCAGGCCGCCAGCTCGCGGGCGCACCGATGACCGTCTGCCCCGAGGGCGCGTTCCGAGGCCGCGGCAGGCAGATACATCCGCTCGACGTATTCGCGCACCATCCGTTCTGCGGAAAGTGCCGGTGACAGCGACGCCAGGGTGTGCCGAATCGCGGCGACCCAGCGCACTGGCACACCGTCGTCGCCGCGCTCATAGAATCGCGGCGCGATCCGATGCTCGATCAGGTCGTACAGCGCGTTCGCCTCCAGGGCGTCCCGCTGGGCGGCGTCTCCCGCGGCATCGGCGGACAGGATCGCCCAGCCGTTCTCGCCGTCGTAGAACTCGTCCCACCAACCGTCGAGGATGGAGAGGTTCAGCACGCCATTCAGCGCAGCCTTCATACCGCTGGTGCCGCAGGCCTCAAGCGGACGCAGCGGATTGTTCAACCACACGTCGGTGCCAGGATACAACGTCTGCGCCATCGCGATGTCGTAGTCCGGCAGGAACACCATCCGACCGCGCAGCTCCGGTTGCGCGGCGAATTGCACGAGTTCCTGAATCAGCCGTTTGCCCTCATCGTCGGCCGGGTGTGACTTGCCGGCGATGACCAGCTGCACCGGACGCTGCGGGTCGAGCAGGATGTTGCGCAGCCGGGCGCGATCGTGCAGCATCAACGTCAGGCGCTTGTAGGTCGGCACCCGCCGTGCAAAACCGATCGTGAGGATTCCGGGGTCGAGGATCTCACCCAGCCACCGCGGGGTGATGGAGCCGGTGTGCCCGGCGCGCCAGGCTTCGGAGACTCGTCGCCTGGCGTCGTGCACGAGGTTCTCCCGCATCCGCTGTCGCACCGACCACAGTTCGGCATCGCTGAGCGACTGCGAGCGCCAATCCGCGTGCGCCGTGTCGGTCGTTCCGAGGTGTTGCTCGGCACACTCGCGCATCGCGGGGTCCGTCCAGGTCGGGGCGTGCACCCCGTTCGTGATCGACGTGATCGGCACCTCGTCTGCATCGAAGCCCGGCCACAGCCCCGCGAACATCTGTCGCGAGACGGCACCGTGCAATTTCGACACACCGTTGGCACGCTGGGCGAGACGCAGACCCATCACCGCCATGTTGAACACGTCGGCGGAACCCCCGTCGTAGTTCTCCGCCCCGAGCGCGAGTACGTCGTCCGGGCCGACACCGGGCAACAGCTCCGGCTGGCTGAAGTAGTGCTCGACCAGCGAGCGTTCGAACCGATCGATGCCGGCCGCCACCGGCGTGTGCGTGGTGAACACGGTGCCGGCCCGCACCACCTGCAGTGCCTCATCGAATCCGAGGCCGTCACCGATCAGTCCGGAGATGCGCTCGAGGCCCAGAAAACCCGCGTGCCCCTCGTTGGTGTGGAAGACACGAGGCTCGGGGCTGCCCTTCAACGCGGCGCACATGCGCAGCGCGCGCACGCCGCCGATGCCCAGAAGCAGCTCCTGCAGGAGGCGCTGTTCACCCCCACCGCCGTAGAGGCGATCGGTGACGGAGCGCAGCACCTCCGGGTTCTCCGGAATGTTCGTGTCCAACAGCAGGAGCCGGACGCGGCCGACCATCGTCGTCCAGATGCGAGCCTGCAGCATCGCACCGCCCGGCACCGCGAGCGCAACGTGAGCAGCAGTGCCATCCGGATGCCGAAGCACCGCGAGCGGCAGTCCGTCCGGGTCCACGACCGGATAGCTCTCCTGCTGCCAGCCGTCGGGCGAGATCGCCTGACGGAAATAGCCGGATCGATAGAACAGTCCGACACCGATCAACGGCACGCCGAGATCGGACGCGCTTTTCAGGTGATCGCCCGCCAGAATGCCCAGTCCGCCCGAATACTGCGGGAGCGCGGCCGCGATGCCGAATTCCGGCGAGAAGTATGCGATCGACGCCGGCGCGTCCGCGAGCCCCTGATACCATCGCGGTTCGCTGAGATAGCGACGCAGGTCGTCGCGCACCGCATTGGCCCAATCGACGAATGATCTGTCGCCGGCGAGCTCCGCCAGTCGAGCCGGATCGACGTTGCCGAGCAAGGCCACCGGGTCACCGGCGGTCGAGCGCCAGACTTCGTCCGAGATGTGCTTGAAGAGCTGACGGGTCGGCTCGTGCCACGCCCAGCGCAGGTTTGTCGCCAATTCCTCCAGCGCGCTCAGCGCTTCAGGGATCACTGCACGAACGGTAAAGTGACGGATTGCTTTCACCTCGGCAACACTATCGGAGCGCCCAAAGCTTTCCGCAAACGCGAGACGGCACCCGCGGTGCGGTCCATTGGCGCTACGGTCGGAGTGTGGCAACGACCAACGATGATTTCGAGCCTGCGATCGGGAGGATCGCGATCCTTGAGCTCACCCCGTCCGTGGACGCGGGACGGTGGCCGGCCAAGGCGTTCGCGGGAGAAGTCGTCCCGTTCGGGGTGACCGCCTTCCGCGAGGGTCACGACCTGATCGGGGTCGACATCCTGCTCTTCGACCCGATGGGAGAGGCGACCGAATATCGCATGACGCCGGCCGCGCCGGGAACGGACCGCTGGCAGCGGCTCGTGCAACTGGAAACAGAGGGCCGCTGGCGTTTTCAAGCGCGTGCCTACGCCGACGACTATGCCAGCTGGTTGCACGACGCGCAGCTCAAGGTGCCCGCCGCTGTCGACGTCGAGCTCATGTTCACGATCGGCGCGGCACTGCTGACAGCTGCCGCAACCGACCGGCGACGTTCCGCTGCGCACCGTCGGGTGCTGAAGGATGCCGCAAAAATGTTGACGGCGCACTCCTCGCCGGCGCTCGCACGGCTGGCCGCCGCATCGGCTGCCGTGCTCAGGAGAGTGCTCGACGCACGGCCGATCGCGAGCATGCCGACGCTCTCCGAAACGCGCGAACTGCTCGTCGAGCGCGCCGCTGCCGGCGTCGGGTCCTGGTATGAGTTCTTCCCGCGCTCGGAGGGCGCGAAGCGGGCCAGAGGCGGTACCTGGAGTTCCGGCACATTCCGCAGCGCAGCCAAGCGGTTGCCCGCCATCGCCGCGATGGGTTTCGACATCGTCTATCTGCCGCCGATCCATCCGATCGGCACGGCGTTCCGCAAGGGTCCGAACAACAGCCTCGACGCGTCGGAGAACGATCCGGGGTCGCCGTGGGCGATCGGTTCGGCCAGTGGCGGGCACGACGCGATCCACCCGCAACTGGGCACCGAGAAAGACTTCGCCTTCTTCCTCGGCAAGGCCGAGAAGGCCGGGCTCGAGGTCGCGATCGATCTGGCCCTGCAGGCCTCACCCGACCATCCGTGGGTCGCCGAGCATCCTGACTGGTTCACCACCCTGCCGGACGGCTCGATTCGCTACGCGGAGAACCCGCCGAAGAAGTACCAGGACATCTACCCGGTGAATTTCGACAACGATCCGGTGGGAATCCGTGCCGAGGTGCTGCGCATCGTGCGGCATTGGATGGCATTCGGCATCCGGATCTTCCGCGTGGACAACCCGCACACGAAGCCGCTGGACTTCTGGGAATGGCTGATTCACACGGTCAACAGGGAGGACCCGGGTGTTGTCTTCCTGGCCGAGGCGTTCACGCGCCCTGCGGTGATGCGCACGCTCGCCAAGGTCGGATTCCAGCAGTCGTACACGTACTTCACCTGGCGCAACACCCGGCCGGAACTCGAGGAGTTCCTCGACTCCCTCGCTCACGAGACCGCGGACTACCTGCGGCCGAATCTTTTCGTGAACACGCCGGACATCCTCACCGAATACCTGCAGTTCGGCGGGCCCGCCGCGTTCAAGATCCGCGCAGCCATCGCGGCGACGGCGGCCCCGGCCTGGGGCGTGTACTCCGGATTCGAATTGTTCGAGAACGTGGCGCGCAGCGGCGCCGAGGAGTACGTCGACAACGAGAAGTACCAGTACAGACCACGGGACTATGCGCGGGCCGAGGCGCTCGGCTTCTCGCTCGCCCCGTACCTGACGATGCTGAACCGAGTACGGAACGAGCACCCGGCGCTGCGCCAGCTGCGTAACCTCCACGTGCATTCCAGCGAAGACAACGCGATCCTCGTGTACAGCAAGTACCTGGACTCCTCGTTCACGGGGACCGGTCGGGCGGATGCCGTCATCGTGGTCGCCAACGTCGACCCTCACTCCGTGCGGGAAAGCATCGTCCATCTGACGTTGCACGAGCTCGGACTCGCCGACACGTCGCGTTTCGGCGTCGAAGATCTCGTCACCGGAGCGCGTTGGACCTGGGGCGCCGACAACTACGTGCGCCTGGACGCCTTCGCAGAGCCGGTGCACATCCTCCATGTGAAAGAGGTCGAATCGTGAGTCCGATCCCCGAGGGCGCCGCCGGCGTCATCCTGCCCGAGCTGCCGGACGAGCTGCTGACAGCGGTCGCCGAAGGGCGCTATCACGACCCGCATGCGGTGCTCGGCCAACACGTCGTCGCAGCAGAAGGCATCCGCGACACCGTCACGGTGATTCGGGCGCTACGACCGCTGGCCGAGGCGGTCAGCGCCGTCACGAACACGGGGGCCCGCATCTGCCTGGGGCACATCGGTCACGGTGTGTGGCAGGGGCTCAGTGTGCTCGGACCCGACGACTACCTGATCGAGACCCACTACCCGCAGGCGCCGACCTGGACGGCGGACGATCCGTACCGGTTCGCGCCGTCCATCGGCGAGCTCGACCTGCATCTGATCGGCGAAGGCCGTCACGAACGCCTCTGGGATGTCCTCGGCGCGCACTATCGCGAGCACGCCGGCGTGCTCGCCGGCATCGCCGGCACCTCTTTCGCGGTCTGGGCGCCGAACGCCCGCGCCGTGCGACTGATCGGCGATTTCAACGACTGGGACGGGACACGGCATGCCATGCGCAGCATGGGCGTCAGCGGGGTGTGGGAACTGTTCGTGCCGGGCGTCGCCCCCGGGGCCCTGTACAAGTTCGAGTTGGTCGCTTCCGACGGCACGGTGCTGCGGAAGGCGGACCCGATGGCGCGATATGCCGAGCAGTCCCCCGCCACCGCTTCGATCGTCGTGCAGAGCCACCACGACTGGGCGGATTCCGAGTGGATGCGCGCACGCGTGCAGTCCGACCCGCACAGCGGGCCGATGAGCGTGTATGAACTGCACCTGGGCTCCTGGCGACCGGGGCTGAGCTATCGCGATGCGACCGACCAGCTGATCGAATACGTGAGGGAGCTCGGCTTCACGCACGTGGAGTTCCTGCCGCTGGCCGAGCATCCGTTCGGCGGATCGTGGGGCTACCAGGTGACCGGATACTACGCACCGACCAGCCGCTTCGGACATCCTGACGACCTGCGCCACCTGATCGATCGGCTGCACCAGGCCGGCATCGGCGTGCTGATGGATTGGGTGCCCGGCCACTTTCCGAAGGACGACTGGGCGCTCGCCCGCTTCGATGGTGCAGCACTGTACGAGCATGCGGATCCACGGCGCGGAGAGCAGAAGGACTGGGGCACGTTGGTCTTCGACTTCGGCCGTCCGCAGGTGCGCAACTTCCTGGTCGCGAACGCGCTGTACTGGCTGGAGGAATTCCATGTCGACGGTCTGCGCGTCGACGCCGTGGCATCGATGCTGTATCTCGACTACTCGCGTCAAGACGGACAGTGGGAACCGAATGTTTTCGGCGGCAACGAGAACCTCGAAGCGATCTCGTTCCTGCAGGAGGCCACGGCCACCGCGTACAAGCGCAATCCGGGGATCGTGATGATCGCAGAGGAGTCGACCAGCTGGGGCGGCGTGACCGCGCCGACCACAAGCGGAGGCCTCGGTTTCGGCATCAAGTGGAACATGGGCTGGATGCACGATTCGCTGCAGTACATCCGCGAAGACCCGATGTATCGCTCATACCATCACAACGAGATCACGTTCTCGTTCGTCTACGCCTTCAGCGAGAACTTCATGCTGCCGATCAGTCACGACGAGGTCGTGCACGGCAAGGGTTCGCTGCTGTCGAAGATGCCAGGCGACCACTGGCGGCAGTTGGCGAACGTGCGTGCGTACCTCGCGTTCATGTGGGCGCACCCCGGCAAACAGTTGCTGTTCATGGGCCAGGAGTTCGGGCAGCCCAGCGAATGGAGTCAGGAACGCGGACTCGACTGGTGGATTCTGGACCAGCCCAGCCACCGGGGCCTGTTCGACCTGGTACGGCAGCTGAACGGACTGTATCGCGAGAATTCGGCACTGTGGCGGCACGACAACGACCCGAGCGGGTTCGAATGGCTGGACGGAGGCGACGCGCGCAACAACGTCGTGTCGTTCCTGCGCTGGGATGACGGGCATCCGATCGCCGTCCTGGTGAACTTCTCCGGCAATCCGCACACCGGCTACCGGGTCGGCCTGCCCTTCGCCGGGGAATGGCAGGAGCTGCTCAACACGGATGCCGAAGACTTCGGCGGTTCCGGTGTTGGGAACCTCGGCAGGGTGATGGCCACCGACGAGCCGTGGGGTGGGCGACCGGCCTCCGCGGAACTCACACTGCCGCCGCTCGGCGGACTCTGGTTGCGGCCGCGCGCCTGACTCGGCTGCGTCAGCACGATCGCCCTGCGCGGTTGCCCTAATACAGCAGCGCGGACAGCCGCGCCCGTGCCTGTGAAACCCGCGGGTCGGCGATGCCGACGATCTCGAAGAAGTCCAGCAGGCGTTCGCGGACGATGTTCTTGCCCGCGGCGTCCAGCGCGGGATACAGGGTGAGCAGGCGATCGAACGCATCCTCGACATGGCCGCCCGACAGGTCGAGATCCGCCACGGCGAGTTGGGAATCGACGTCATGCGGTTGCGAGGCAGCGGCGTCGCGGATCTCATCGAGCGTTCGGCCGTTCAACCGGCCCAGCAGACCGACCTGAGCCAGCCCGGCGACGGCGTCGTGATCGCGTGGATTCTGTGCGATCGCCGTTCGGTATGCCGCCGCCGCCGCGTCGTAATCGCCCCGCTCGATGGCGTCGTACGCCTCCTGGTGAAGGGGAGGGAGCGGCTCGACGGCCGGTTCGTCCGGCTCCCCCGGCGTATCAGCTGCGTCCGCGGTGTCCACCTGCGCCTGCCCGGTGACTCCGTTCTGCTGTGCGAGCTGCAGCACCTGCGCGAAGACCTCGCGAACCTGCGCCTCAGGAATCGCCCCGGTGAACAGTGCGACGGGGCGCCCGCCGATCAAGGCGGCGACGGTCGGGATCGATTGCGCCTGGAACGCCTGACTCAACTGCGGGTTGACATCGACATCGACCTTCACCAGCACGAAACGGCCGTCGTACTCCCTGACCAACCTGTCCAAGATCGGCGACAGCTGCTTGCACGGCTCGCACCAGGTGGCCCACAGGTCGACGATCACCGGAATGGTCGTCGACAGGTCGAGGAACTGTGAGAAGTTCGCGTCTGTGCCGTCGAATACCAGCCCGGGCAACATCGTCGCCTCGCCGGGTGCGACCTCCCCGTCGGTCGCCGCGGCGGCCGTGGACGAACTCACCAGCGATGACAGGTCGACTGCGCCTCGAAGTCCGGCCGCCGGGGGCATTGCGTCACTCATCAGGTCTCCTTCGCTGAGATAGGCGCCTGGCTGAACCCGAGCAGCCTGATCTGCTGGCTCGAATCTGCGGGGGGCACATAGAACAGTAGCTGGTAGCCGTAGGTCGTCGCCAAGCCAGTGCCGCTGTCTGTGACACCGGCCAGTGCCGCCGTCGCGTCGCCTGCGCTGACCCGCGCGCCCGACTCGACCACCTTGACGGTCGCGGTCTCGGTCACACTCGTCGCGACGACCGCTCCCGAGTCGTTCGTGGCCAGAGCGATCGGGTCGCCGGAGCCTTTCCCCGAGGTGTAGCTCAGGCTCGCGGTCTTCGCCAGTTCCGACATCTGTTTCACCTTGAACTCCGCACCGATCTGTGAACTCAGACCGTCGGACCTCTCGTCGAAAAGATCCGCAAACTTGCTCTTGGCGCCGTTCATCAGGACGTCGCTGTATGCAGGCCCGAGCGCATTGGGTGAGATCTTGAGGAGCTGTGAGTCCGGCGGCACGAGCGAGGCGCCGATCGTGACCGGCGCGAGATCGCGGACCTTCGCATCCGCTTGCAATGTGATGGCGTACTCGACCTGATAGTTGTCCCGTGGGGTCTGCTGCACCATCACGAGATCGATCGGCGCGCTCTTCGCATTGGTCTTGTCCTGCACGACCGCGGCGACAACGCGCGGCCACGTGTCCGTCGCCTGCGGCACGCCCACGATCACCGGACCAGCCGGGATCGGCTGCGGCGCGGCAGCATCGGACTTCTTGGCACGGATGATGTAGTTCGCCGTACGTTCCTGCAGCGCGGGGCCGACGAACCGGGTCTTGATCAGGCCGGCGTTGAGTTTCGAATCAGCCTCCGCGGCGACCGTGGAGATGCGCGTGACGATGTCGTCCAGCTGCGGAGCGGTGACCGCAGGCGGCAACGCGTCCTTGCCTTGTCCCGGAATGTCCGTCGCCAACGGCGTCGCGGTCTTGCTCGGCGTCGCCGCCGAGCCGAAATCAGGCCAATATTGAGCGGAGCAACCCGAGAACAAGAGCGACCCGATGACCGCGATCGGCACGACGACCACGCGGCGGCGGATCGCACGGCGACTGGCGGGCGCTGGATCGAGCCCATCCGTCGGCAGGTACTTCGCCGACCTCGGCAGCTTCGGCGGCTTCGGGCCCCCACTGTTGCGTCGAGGGCCGCGCGCCCGTCGCATGCCGCGCAGCGCGAACAGGTAGAGAACGAGCCCGACCAGCAACAGGACGCCTCCGCCGACGATGAACGGGCCGGACCACGGCGTCGAATTGTCCAGCGGCCACACCACGGCGACCGACTTGGGCGCCGCCGCCGTGCCGTCGCTGGCGATGATCACACTGATACTGTCCGGAACGTTCATCTTGGTGATCGCGGCGTCCTGGCCGACGAACTGCTCGAGCCACAGATCGGAACCGATGGGATTCGGACCTCGTCGTTTCGCGTCGGTCCCCGTCGTGCCCGCCGGGTCGGCCGGCGCCGGAGTCGCGGCCGAGAGTGCGCCCGGTGTCGGGGTCGCAGCCGGGGCCGAAGATGTGGTCGGCGTCGAGGGTGTGCCGGGAGCAGGCATGATGCTCGAGAAGACGTCAGAGCCGCCCTTCGGCGTCACGATGCGGGAGGTCAGCGTGTTGGTGCCCCGCTTGTACGAGAGCTTCGCATACCGCTCGTCGCCCAGCCACGCCTTCACGTCCGCGGTGCGCCCATAGGCGACGAACGGTTGCTTCGCACCGCTGACCAGCAGTGTCTGCTGACCGGGATGGGAGTTCAGCACGGCGCCGTCGATGACGGTGAACGGTGCGCCGCCCGTGACGGTGGTCTGGGCCACGACACTGCTCGGCGACGCCCAGATGGTTCTCTCGGCTATCCCGATGCCGATCAGCGCCGCGGCGACCACGAAAGTCACAATGGCCAAAACTAGACGCACGAAAGCTCCTCCTGCGTTGTCGACCTGCTCGAAACCCCGCCGTGTGTGACAGGAAGCCGACGTGCGGCCGGGCACCGGATGTGCCCGATCGGGTCGAAACCGCACCGCTGCGCGCCGATTCGCCGGCGCGCACCGCGACAATCAAAGACAGTCAAGACTACCGGCTCACACTGGGAGGCGCATGACAGATCTCTGGACCACGCCCAGATGCGGCAATCACCCGCCACGACTAGGATCGGATGAGCCTGCGGGCACCCCGGCCTGCACCCCCACACCCGATTGCACCGAAGAGGTATCCAGTGGCCACCGACGAGTCAGAGTTCACCCAGGTCTTCCGAGGCTACGACAAGGACGAGGTCGACAAAGCACTCCAGGACTTGCGCAGGGAACTGATCAAGGCGAACACGCTCGGTGCGGACTCCGCGAAGGAGATCAAGCGGCTGAACGTGCGGATCGAGGAACTCAACGCCGAGATCGAAGAAGTGGGCTCGCCGACGTTCTCGGGGCTGGGCACCAAACTCGAGAACACGCTACGCGTGGCCGAGGAACAGTCGACCCGGATGATCGCCCAGGCCGACATCGACGCGGAGAGGCTGCGCGCGACGGTCGCGCTGGAAATCGAGAAGGCGCGCAGCGCAACGGCGGAGCAGGCAGAGCGCATTCTGGCCGATGCGCATGCTCGCGCTGAGACGACGGTGCAAGACGCGCAGATCGAAGCGAACGAAATCATTGCGAAGGCGAAGCATCAGCGCGACCAGCTGAACCAGGATGCGCTTCGCGAAGCTGCGGCCATCCGCGGCGCCGTCGCCACCGAGGCGGCTGAGTTGCGTGCGACGAGCAAACGGGAGTCGGCAGCGGCACGCGCACAGATTGAGCACGAGGCCGCCGAGCTCAAGGGGGCTGCCATGCGAGAAGCCGCGGCAGCCCGCGAGACCGCGGAGGGGCTGGGTGCCGAGACCGAGCAGGTGCGCTCCGCTCTGGCACGCGAGGTGGCCGCGCAGCGCGCAGAGGTCGCGGACGAGGTCGAGAAGGCGCGCGCCGCCCTGGCCCGTGAGAGCGAGCAGTCCCGGCTGGACATCGCTGCAGATTCCAAGCAGGCACGCATCGACCTGGCCAACGAGATCGAACAGGCCAGGGCAGCGCTCGACCGTGAGGTGGACCAGCGCCGGTCCGACCTCGACAACGAGATCAGCAACGCTCAAGCAGAATTCGCCCGCAGCAGCGAACAACGCACCAGCGCGCTCGAAGAAGAGCTCGCGACAACGCGAGCGACCATTCTCGCCGAGGCTCAGCGCCGTGAACACGAGGCGGAGCAGGCGCGCATCGACCTCGACGTCGAACTCAAAGCGCGCGCCGACGAAGCGGAGAAGGAACATCTGAAGAACCATCAGGATGCCGTCGCGCAGACCCAGCGCTACCTGGACGATGCCAACCACCAGCTCGCCGAAGCGATCAAGCACACCGCGCAAGCTCGTGAGGAGGCGGAATCGGTTGAGGCAGATGCCCGCGCAGAGGTCAAGAACGCACGCAAGGACGCGGAGGCGACCGCACAACAGATCGTGCGCAGCGCCGAAGATCGTGCTAAGGCGATCATCGAGGAGGCAGACGAGCGCACCCGGAATCTCGTGTCGGACGCCGAGGAGCGGCTCGCACAGATTAGGATCGAGCGCGAGGCTGTCGCAGGCTACTTCGAGTCTCTGAGGGGGGTCCTGACTCAGGCAGAGCAGGTCGCTGCGGACAACAGCTGACGATGAAGCGGGGATAACCGATGAAGATCCAGAATGCGTTCCGCGTCGGCTTGATCGGAACGCTGGGGGTCGGTCTCGGCATGTTCATCCTCGTGTCGATCGTGAGCCTGTCCACGGTGCTGACCTACATCGGCGCCGCACTGTTCCTCGCGCTCGGACTGGAACCGGTCGTCGGCTTCGTCGAACGCAGGAAGGTGCCACGCTGGGCCGCCCTGCTGATCGTCGTCGTCGTGCTGATCGGCCTGCTGTCACTTCTGGTCTGGGCGATCGTCCCGATCATCGTCGACCAGTCGACCCAGCTGGTCAAGCAGGTCACCCGTTTCGTGCAAACCGGCACCTACCAGACCTGGTATCACGATCTCCAGCGCCAGTTCCCGGCCGTCAATTTCGATAGCGCCTTGCAGCAGGCCTGGTCCTACATCCAGAAGAACGTCGGCGGGATCACCGGTGGCATTCTGCAGGCCGGGATCGGGATCATCAGTGGATTCTTCGGCGCCGTGGTCGTGCTCATCCTGACGCTCTACTTCACCGCATCGCTCAACAACATCAAGCGCGCAACATATCAACTGGTTCCGGCATCGAAGCGGGCTCGGTTCTCCGATCTGGCAGAGCAGATCTCGGAGTCGGTCGGCAAATACGTCATGGGCCAGGTCACCCTCGCCCTGTGCAATGGTGTGCTGAGCGCGATCTTCCTGACGATCATCGGCGCGCCGTTCCCGCTGCTGCTCGCGGTGATCGCGTTCTTGTTCTCGCTGATCCCACTGGTGGGAACGCTCAGCGGCTCGGTGGTCATCGTGCTGCTGTCGCTGCTGCTCGCGTCGCCTCTGACGGCTCTGGTGGCCGCGATCTGGTATGTCATCTATATGCAGATCGAGGCATATGTGCTCAGCCCGAACATCATGAACCGTGCGGTCGCCGTGCCGGGTGCCGTCGTCGTGATTGCGGCGTTGGCCGGCGGTTCACTGCTCGGCATACTTGGCGCCCTGATCGCGATCCCGGTTGCCGCCTCGATCATGCTCATCATCAAGCAGGTCGTTATCCCGCACCAGAACGAGCTGTAGCGCCCGACAGCCGGTCTGTGCCGTCAGGCCGCCGGCCACCGCGTCGGCAACGGCAGTGCTGCAGGATTGACGACGTTCACGATTTCGGTCAGAACACGGCGGGTGAGGTTCTCCCCGACCCAGAGATGCTTGCCGCCGTCGACGGCGATCACGCGGGCGAGCGGCGCGGCCGCAAAGCGACGGCGAGCCTCTTCAGGCTGCAGATAGGTGTCGTGCTCCGGAATCAGCGCAACGAGCGGACGGGTATCCCCCGCCCACGCGGCCAGCTCTCCGTCGGTGGTCCTGTGCAACGGCGGCGACAGCAGAATGGCCCCGTCGATCGGATGCTCTCTGCCGTATTTCAGTGCGATCTCTGTGCCGAACGACCATCCGAGAAGCCACGGGTGTGGCAACCCGCGCTCGCGGACGAATGCCATGGCCGCTGCGAGGTCGAAGCGCTCCGCCACGCCGCCGTCGAAGCTGCCATCACTTGTGCCGCGCGGCGAATGCGTTCCGCGCGTGTTGAAGCGCAGTACGGCGAGATCGGCCAGCGCGGGCAGCCGCGCGGCCGCCTTCCGCAGGATGTGCGAATCCATGAACCCGCCCGCGGTGGGCAGCGGATGCAGCGTCACAAGCGTCGCGATCGGCGCGCCCTCGAGCGGGAGGGCGAGTTCGCCGACCAGCGTCAACCCGTCTTCCGTGCGCAGGTCGATGTCTTCACGCCGTGCCGGCAGCTCGATCCCGCCGCGGATCTCCACCGGCTGTTGCGACGTCGGCTGCTGCGACGTCGGCTGCTGCGCCACCGACTGTTGTGTTCCGGTCATCGCGGTCAGCTCACCTTCCAGCAGTGCGTATGCCAATGTCGACGCGCCGCGATGTCCGAGACGTCGCCGAGCACGCCATCCGCGCGCCAGGCGACCAGGTGAGCCATGCCGGGCTCGATCTCCGATTCGCAGCCGGGGCAGACGTAGGTCTTGACCGCCTGGACGGAGGAGACCGGTTGCACGTTCCACGCGAAGCCGCGCCGATGCTCGGTGCGGCGCCAGCCGGACATGAGATGGTTCAGCGACAACTCGTCTTCGTCAGCCTGGGACGTCTTGCGCCCCGGAGAGGGTTTGCGACCGCGGGGTCGGTTGCTGCGCGGCATGAGACCAGTCTAGAAGGTCATACTCGACCCACGAGCGCGCTCAGGGTCTCCGGCGCGCGTATCAGCCTCCAGTATCGGCTGGTCTAGTACCAGCCGATCTAGTACCAGCCGGTCGACTGGGAGTGCGCCCATGCGCCACACGGCGTTCCGTATCGGCCGATCACATACCCCAGGCCCCAGTTGACCTGGGTTTCGGCGTTCGTCTGCCAGTTGGGGCCCGCCGAGGCCATCTTGCTACCAGGAAGTGCTTGCGGAATGCCGTAAGCGCCGCTCCCTGCGTTGTAGGCGTACACATTCCAACCCGACTCGCGATTCCAGAGCGCGACCAGGCAGTTGAATTGGTCTGCGCCCATGCCGCGCGCCTGCAACGCCGTCAGTGCGTACGCCTGCGCGCTTCCAGGGTTCGGCGTGCCGACGGCCGGCGCACCACCGCGACTCGACGACCCGGCGGGGGCCACGACGACCGGCGGAGGCTTCGGCTTTTCCTTCACCGTGTATGCCTCACGGGTCACCGTGTTCGCGTAGCCGCTGGAAACGGCAAGGTCCTGGATCGGCTGCCCCTCGAAGCGGTCGCTGTGGCCGATGGCGAAGTCGGGAGATGCAGTCGCCCCAGAATACGGGTCGACGATATTCACCAGCAGAAAACCGATCGCCGCCAAGAAGGCGAGGCTGACGAAGAACGGACGCGACCGTTTGCGACGTTCCGCAGGGATGGGGCGGCCGCCGTGCGGCTGCTCTGGCACCGGCGCCTGTTCCCGCGACCGATCCGCCGTTGCAGAGGCTACGTGGGAGTGGGGTCCCCGGCGCACGGCCCTGCCCGGTTTCACCGATCCAAGGGGCGTCGTCGTTCCTTGATGCCTACCCACGATCACAAAACCATAACGAAGATTGCGGCATCATGCCAACCCGGACTCACAAACTCAGCGAACAGCCAGCATCACGTCCGTCACGCTGTCCAGGAACAGATCGACCTGGATCTCGCGGTAGCCACCCCGTTTCGGCCGGAAGACGGCAGTGCGCACCTCATCGACGCTCATCGGTTTGCCGTCCCGAAAATAGCGCAGCAGGCGCTTCGCAAACCGGTCGACATCCGCTCGGTTGTAGCCCTGCGAGAGAAAGCTCGTCCGGGCGAAACGCCGCCCTTGTTCGCGGCCGAGCCGGTTGATGATCACCTGCGCCGTCGCCCGCGCGTCATCGAGCAGCTGCTGCCGCTGCGCACCTGTCAGCGCGCGCTCGCGTTCGCGGGCGGCAAAGGCGTCCTCGAGCCGTTCCAGGGCCGCGTCGACCAGCTCCGTGACGTAGCCGCCCCTGTGCATCGAGAACGCGGTGTGCCGGATCTCCTCCGCGGTCAGCGGCGCGCCATCCGGGTCGCTGCCGTCGTATGCGACGCGGGCACGCCGAAGGAACGCGTCGACCTCCGCGATCTTGTAGCCGCGCTTGGATTTTCGGGCCGTGGGGAAGGTGCTCACCGCCCTATTGTGCCAAATCCGCTAGCCGAATATCTGGAACAACGCGTAGGCTGCGACCGCCGAGGGCAGAATCGAGTCGAGCCGATCCAGGAAACCACCGTGCCCCGGCAGCCAGGAGCTCATGTCTTTCACGCCGATGTCTCGCTTGATCAGCGACTCTGCAAGATCGCCGAGAGTCGCCGTCAAAAGGATGACCACACCGAAGATGACGCCGAACCAGACCGGTTGGTGCACCATGAACACCGCGAGCAGGATGCCGGCGATCACACTCGTCACGGCAGCACCCGCAAAACCCTCCCAGGTCTTCTTCGGACTGATCGACGGCGCCATCGGATGCTTGCCGAACAACAGGCCGCTGGCATAGGCACCGGTGTCCGTCGCGACGACCAGCACGATGAACGCGAGCGTCCACCATTGACCGCCGTCCTTCTCCAACAGCAGCACAGAGAAGCTCGCCAGCAGCGCGGCATACAGCTGCACGAGAGCGATCGCGCCGAGATCTCTGCCGAGTGCGCGCCAGCCGCGGCGATGGTCGGGTGCCAGTGCCATGCCGAGGCGCCATACCCAGCACAGCACGAGTCCGGCACCGAGCGCGATCAGCTGACCGGTCTCCTGCCCGTAGTAGGCCGCCGGAATGATCGCGACGGCCGCGAGGACCGCCGGGGTCCGCGGCAGCAGGTAGCCCGCGCCGCGCAGTGCGTGAGTCAACTCGAATGCGCCGAACGCCGCGCACGCCGCGGCGACGACCATGAAGATCTCCTTGACGAAGATCAGGCTGATCAGCAGCACGGCGCCGAATGCGAGGCCGATCAAGATCGCCAGAATCAGATTGCGGCCGGTGCGGGCTTGGATGCGCTCATTCGTCGCATCGAGTTGCGCCTTCGTCGCCTGCATCTGGCGCTCGATGTCCGCGCGGGTCGACTTCACCTGTGCCCGAAACTCGGCGTGCGACAGGTGCCCGGTTCCCGTAGGCGCCGCGGGCCTGTCCGGATCCTTCGACGGATCGTTCGCCATGGCTGCTATACCTCGAGCAGTTCTGCTTCCTTGCGCACGAGTGCCTCGTCGATGGCATCCACGTGGCGCTTGGTGACCTGTTCCAGCTCCTTCTCGCCGCGCGCCACCTCGTCGTCCCCGATCTCGGATTTCAGTGCGTCGAGCTCATCCTTGGCCTTGCGGCGAACGTTGCGCACCGATACCTTGGCGTCCTCCGCCTTGCTGCGCACGATCTTCACATATTCGCGACGACGCTCCTCTGTGAGCTCCGGCATCGTCACCCGGATGATCGTGCCGTCGTTGTTCGGGTTCGCCCCGAGGTTCGGGGTCGCCACGATCGCCTTCTCGATCTCCTTCAGCGCCGTCTTGTCGTACGGTGTGATGACCAGCATCCGCGCTTCGGGATTCTGCATGGACGCAAGCTGCCCGAGCGGCGTCGGCGACCCGTAGTAGTCGACCAGGATCTTCTGGAACAACTGCGGATTGGCACGGCCGGTTCGCACGGTCGCGAAGTCGTCTTTGGCCACCTCGACGGCTTTGCCCATGCGCTCGGCCGCTGCCGAAAGTACGTCCGCGATCACGGTCACTCCTTTGAAGAATCGATTGGGTCCAGCTTAGTTGGAGACCAACGTGCCGAGCGCCTTGCCGAGAATGGCGGCGGTCACGTTGCCCGCCGGCTGCATCCCGAACACCTGCATCGGCATCCCGTTGTCCATGCAGAGGCTGAACGCTGTCGAGTCGACGACCTTGAGACCCTTCTGCAGGGCATTCTGATAGGTGATGCGCTCGATCTTCACGGCATCCGGATTCGTCCGCGGGTCGTCGCTGTACACGCCGTCCACGCCGTTCTTCGCGACCAATACGACGTCCGCGTCGATCTCCAGCGCGCGTTGTGCCGCGACGGTGTCCGTCGAGAAGTACGGCAGCCCCGCACCCGCACCGAAGATGACGACGCGCCCCTTCTCGAGGTGGCGCTCCGCACGACGAGGGATATACGGTTCGGCGACCTGGGTCATCGCGATGGCGGACTGCACGCGAGTGGCGGCGCCGGCCTGTTCCAGGAAATCCTGCAGCGCCAACGCGTTCATCACGGTTCCCAGCATGCCCATGTAATCGGCCCGTCCGCGATCCATGCCGCGCTGACTGAGCTCCGCGCCGCGGAAGAAGTTGCCTCCGCCGACGACGATCGCCACCTCGACGTCCTCTGCCGCCCGCGCGATCTCCCGGGCGAGAGCGCTGACGACATCCGGATTCACGCCGAGCAGGCCGCCTCCGAACGCCTCCCCGGAGAGCTTGAGAAGGACTCGGCGCCTCTTCGGTAGTTCCGTCATGTCTGCGTGCATCCTTCCCGTTGGATCTGCTTAAAACTACCGGGTGCGGAGACGAAAGGGGCCCGGATCGGCGTGATCCGAGCCCCTTTCTCGCCTCGCGTCAGGCGCCGACCTTGAATCGGACGAAACCGGTCACCGTCAAACCCGCGTCGGCCAGGACGGTGCCGACGGCGAGCTTGTTGTCCTTCGCGTAGTCCTGCTCCAACAGCGCGACCTGCTTGAAGTACGCGTGCAGACGGCCCTCGATGATCTTCGGCAGCGCAGCCTCGGGCTTGCCCTCGTTACGCGAGATCTCCTCGACGATGCGACGCTCGTTCTCGACGGCATCCGCCGGGACGTCTTCGCGGGCGAGATACTCGGGGTTGGCGAACGAGATGTGCTGCGCGATGCTGCGAGCGGTCTCGACGTCCGATCCGCTGTAGCCGACGATGACGCCGACCTGTGGCGGCAAGTCCTTCGATGTCTTGTGCAGATAGATCGCGAAGTGCTCGCCGGAGACAACCGCGACGCGGCGAAGTTCGATCTTCTCACCGAGGATCGCGGCCTCGCCGTCGATCAACTCGGCGACCGTGCCCGCCCCTGTCGGCGTGGACACGGGCGCGGCCAATGCCGCTTCCACACTGGTCGCGCCGGCGGCGGACACCGCGTTCAGCACCGCGTCGGCGAGCGCGATGAACTTCTCACCCTTCGCGACGAAGTCGGTCTCACAGGCCAGCTCGATCAGCGTCGCTGTGTTGCCATTCTCCTTGGCCGCTACCAGCCCCTCACTGGTGGAGCGATCGGCGCGCTTCGCGTTGCCCTTCGCTCCCTTCAGGCGAAGAATCTCCGTCGCCTTCTCAAGATCGCCCTCCGCCTCGACGAGCGCGTTCTTGGTGTCGACCATTCCCGTGCCGAGCTGCTCGCGCAGCGTCTTGACATCGGCAACGCTGAAATTTGCCATTGCTTGTGAACTCCTTGAATTGAAGAAAACGTCTATTCGGACTCGACGGCGGTTTCGGTGGCCTTCTCATCTGCCGCGGCCTCGACTGCTGAGGTCTCGTCAGCCTCGGTCTCCGCGTCGGCGCTCGCCGCTTCGACCTCCTCCGGGGTGGCGACCTCGACCGTCGCCGCCTCCTTCTTGGCCTCATCGAGGTTCGCGACCTTGTCGGTGTCGGCGCTGGACTGCGTCGGAGTGTCGCTCTGAGTTGCCTGCAACAGCTCGCGCTCCCACTCGGCGAGCGGCTCGGCCTGCTCTTCGCCCTCTTCCGGCTTCTGGTGACGCTGGATCAGGCCCTCGGCCGCCGCATCCGCGACGATCCGCGTCAGCAGGCTGACCGACCGTATGGCGTCGTCGTTGCCCGGAATCGGGTACTGCACCTCATCGGGGTCGCAGTTCGTGTCGAGGATACCGATGACCGGGATGCCCAGCTTCTTGGCCTCGTCGATCGCCAGGTGCTCCTTCTTGGTGTCGACCACCCAGAGCGCGCTTGGCGTCTTGGTCAGGTTGCGGATGCCGCCCAGCGACTTGTGCAGCTTGTCCAGCTCGCGCTTCTTGATCAGCAGCTCTTTCTTAGTGAAGCCGCTCGTCGTGCCTTCGTAGTCGAGCTCCTCGAGCTCCTTCATGCGCGCCAGACGCTTGGAGACGGTCTGGAAGTTGGTCAACAGACCCCCCAGCCAGCGCTGGTTGACGTAGGGCTGGCCGACGCGGGTCGCCTGCTCAGAGATCGCGTTCTGCGCCTGTTTCTTGGTACCGACGAAAAGGATCGTTCCGCCGTGGGCGACGGTCTCCTTGACGAAGTCATAGGTCTTGTCGATGTAGGTGAGCGACTGCTGCAGGTCGATGATGTAGCTGCCGCTGCGCTCGGTGAGGATGAAGCGCTTCATTTTCGGGTTCCAGCGGCGGGTCTGGTGCCCGAAGTGGACGCCGCTGTCGAGCAGCTGGCGCATTGTGACGACGGCCATGGCCGTTCTCCTTGTCTTGACAGCGCACAGCGCACGGCTGCAACGATGTCATTCGGTTTTCTGTGCGGATCGGTCGATCCCACTCCTGGTGCCCGACAGGCATCCGCCCCGATGTTCATGAACACATATTCATCGGGGACCGGTGGATGCGACTGCTCTAGCTGTCACGCGGTGATCAGCATCGGGGGCACGCGTAGTCACCCCGACTGGCGAGGTGCAAGAAGAATCATAACATCTGCGACGCCGCGATCAGCTCGCGCCCGTGTGCTCCTTGTGGACATGGCTGAGCTTGCCTTTGTCTTCCAGCTCCAGCCCGGTGACCTCGGGCAGGAGCGTGCCGACGAACCAGAACGACAGCGCCGCGAAGAACGCGAACCCGGCATAGACGTACCCGAGCCCGACCGCTGCGCTCAGGATCGGGAACAGCAGGGTGACGAGGAAGTTGAAGATCCAGTTGAACGCCGCCGCGATGCCGAGGCCCAGACCACGGATCTTGTTCGGGAAGACCTCGCCGAGCACGACCCACATGACCGGCCCCCAGGTGGCCGCGAAGAAGATCACAAACAGGTTCGCGCCGATCAACGCGATCGGACCCCATGGCGCGCCCAGGCGGATGTCTGCGCCGGAACCGGTTGCATTCGCGAACGAGACGGCCGCCGCCAGCAGCCCGACGAACATGCCGGCAGAGCCGATGAGCAGCAGCTTCTTACGCCCCACCCTGTCGACGAAGAAGATCGCCACAAATGTCAGGACGACGTTGATCACCGAGGTGATCACCGAAGTGACGAACGAGTCGCCCTTGCTGAATCCGACGGAACTCCACAGCGTCGTCGAATAGTAGAAGATCGCATTGATGCCGACGAGCTGCTGGAACGCGGCCATCCCGATGCCGATCCAGAGGATCGGTTGGAGCCCCCAGGCTGTGCCGCGCAGGTCGCGGTAACTGGCGCGCCGCTGCGTTTCGAGGCTGTCCCTGATTTCGTCCAGTCGACTCTCCGGGTGCGGCGCGCCGGTGACATCCCGCACGACGGTGAGTGCTTGCTCGCTTTTACCCTTGCGGATGAGGAACTGGGCGACTCGGGGATGCTCAGCGCGAGGACTCCGTAGACGGCGGCCGGGATGACGCCGACCAGCAGCATCCAGCGCCAGGCGGGCACGCCGAACCAGAGCCCGCGCATCGCGTCGCCCGCCGGCCCGGCGAGTGCGGCGTCGGACAGCAACGCGAGGAAGATGCCGAGCGTGATCGCCAATTGCTGCAGAGAGCTCAAGGCTCCGCGCATCTTCGCCGGGGCGATCTCGCCGATGTAAGCGGGGGCGATAACGGATGCGATGCCGATGGCGAGACCGCCGATCAGCCGCCACGCGCTGAGCTCCCAATCGGAGAACGCAAGTCCCGATCCGATCGAACTCGCGACGAAGAGGATCGCCGCCAGCACCATGACGGGCTTGCGGCCGAACGCATCGGCAAGCTGGCCGGCGAACCAGGCGCCGACGGCACAGCCGAGCAGAGTGATGGCGACCGTGAACCCGATCGCCGCCGATCCGAGAGTGAAGGTGTGCTGAATCGAATCCACCGCGCCGTTGATCACCGAGGTGTCGAACCCGAACAGCAGACCACCGAGAGCCGCTGCCAGAGTGACGCCGATGACCTTGCCGCGACGCGGCCGCCCTGCGTTCGAGCCGCTGGCGCGTGCTCCCCTGCCATGCGTCTGAAAGTCGGACATTCGCCCCCCGTTGCGCGTGTTTGTCACGCTACACCGCGGCCGCGTCCGCTGCTAGGGATGCGTGCGTCCCGCAGAGGTGTCGACGGGCCATCCCTCGGGCACGTCCGTCGCGAGCATGCGGCGGAGCACGTCGTGGCACGTCGTGCGATCGCCGGCAGGGAGGGCGCGCGCAAGGTCGTGCAGGAGTGAGTGGTCCGCGTCGATGGCGAACAGGATGACCAGGAGCGATCCCGCATTGCCGGGACCCGCTACCGACCGCACGGCCAGTCCGAACAGGTGCAGATAGGCGCTCAACGACTCCAACAGGGTTCGATTGCGGGAGTACGACACGACGCTCTGGAAGTATGCAGAGACGCTGGCGATGGCAGCGTTGTCATCGGCAGCGTCCAGCGCGTGCCGCAGGTCGGCCAGGTTCCGATTGAGCTGGTCGCGAAGCATCGCCGGTGGATTCGCTGCGATCTCCTCCACGATCGCACCGAGCAGCGCAACCCAGACCACGCGTCCCTCGATGAGCGCGTTGCGTCCAGGATGCGCGATGCGGGTGTATCTGCTGGCCGCCGTCTCGATCACGCAAAAGACGCGGAGGCGTTGCAGCGCCTCGCGTACCGGGGTGCGCGACACCCCGAAACGCGCTGCCATGTCGACGTCGTTGATGGCCTCTCCCGGCATGAACTCGCCTGCGTCGATGGCGCGCAGGATCTCCTCGACGACCTGGTCGGCGATGGTGTTGGTCGGCGTCAGGCCGAGTCGGTGACCGGGGCCGGAAAAACCGGGGCCAGGAGAATCAGGGCCGGGAAGAGCGTTGAAAGCCATGGAGATACCCTACTTATACCGATATATTACCCGATTCATCGGGAAGGGCCGTCTGCTCGATCGCGCGAAGCTCTCCCCACAGCGGCGCCAGCGACGCGGTTCTGCACAGGTTCGCATGCCCGCATCCCGCGGGCGCCGACGCGGCATGAGACTGGGGAGGTGATCTGCTCCCTCCGTCGGCCCGCCGCCCGTTGCGCGCAGGCGTGTATCGTCGGGGCGTTCGCACTCGGATCGCTCGTGATCGTACCCACTGGCGGCGCCTCGATGGCGGACGCAGCAGCCGGGCAAGCAGCGGTCGACCCCTCCCTGCCCGGCGCGAGGCCGGCTGCAGCGCTCGCGTCGTCCGCTGCGCGCTCCGAAGGCAGATGGGCCTGGCCGATCGATCCGCCGCATCGCATCCTCAGCGGATTTCAGGCGCCGCAGACGCGGTACAGCGCCGGGCACCGCGGCATCGACATCGCCGCGAGCGCTGGTGCAGCCGTCCGCGCGCCGTCCGACGCCGAAGTGTACTTCTCGGGCACCGTGGTCGACCGGCCGGTGCTTACCCTCGAAACCGATGCGGGCGTGCTGGTCAGCATGGAACCCGTTGCGGGATCCATCGCGTTGCACACGCGAGTGCGCGCCGGTGATGTCGTCGGCACGGTCGGCTCGGGCGGCCATTGCGATCGGGGATGCGTCCATCTCGGGGTACGGGTGGCTGGCGCGTACGTCTCGCCCTTGCTCTTCCTCGGCGGCGCCCAGCGCGCGGTGCTCCTGCCGCTGGGCTGCGTGCGCAGCACTCAGGCCCGGGGATGCGCAAGCCGGTAGCTCTCCACCAGCCGCTGCGTCGACACATGCGTGTAGATCTGGGTCGTCCCGAGGCTGGCATGGCCGAGCAGTTCCTGCACGGCACGCAGGTCGGCGCCGCCGTCCAGCAGGTGAGTCGCGGCGGTGTGCCTGAGTGCGTGCGGTCCGGCGGGGCCGGAGCCCGGCAGCTCGGCAAGGATCCCCGAGACCAGGCCGTAGACGGCCCGCGTGCCGAGGCGCGCACCGCGCGCACCGAGGAACAGCGCGGCCGTGGACTCGGGCGCCCGCGCACCGGCTCGCAGCACCGGGCGTGCCAGCCGTAGGTAATCGACGATCGCGGCACGCGCGGGAACCCCGAACGGCACGACGCGTTCCTTCGACCCCTTGCCGAGGACGCGGACGGTCAACCGATCGAGGTCGACGTCGTCGATGTCGACCCCGGTCAACTCCGAGACCCGCAACGCGGAGGCATAGAGCAGTTCGATCACAGCGAGGTCGCGGACGGCGAGGGGATCCCCGCCGGCCGCCGCGACGCCGAGCCTGCGCACGATGTCGTCCATTTGTGCACGGGTGAGAACGCGTGGCAGTTTCCGGTCGGCTTTCGGCGCGCGCAACCGCGCCCCGGCGTCGCGGGCGGAGTGCTTCGTGCGGGCCGCCCACCCGCTGAAGCTCTTGGCCGCAGCGGAGCGTCGGGCCAGCGTCGCCTTGGCGAGGCCGGCCTGTGCACCATGCCAGAGCCAATCGCGCAGGAGGTCGAGCGTCAGGGCATCCGAGTCTTCGATTGCTCGACCGGCGGCGAACTCACGCAGCTGTCCGAGATCGGCGCGGTAGGCGCGAACCGTTTGCGGCGAATAGCCGCGCTCGGCCGTCAGATAGAGCGCGAAATCGTCGATTGCCTGCTGCAGGTCCACCCCTCCAGCTTCGCGCACCCGGTAGCGGATGCGCTCTGCCACCCTTCCGACACGCCGCGGCAGGGCACGGCGCGGTCAGGAAGCCCGGACCCAGCCGGTGCCACGCTCGCGGACTCGCCCGTTCAACTCCAACAGGCCGAGCACCGCCGCTACCGTCGATGCGGCCATCCCCGCACGCGCGGCGACATCCTGCACATCCCGCGCCGATCGGGCACTCAACGCATCGAAGACACGCGTCTCCTCGGACGTCGGATCGCCGCCAACCGGCCCTCCGGCATCCGCCGCGCCGTCGACCAGCTCTGCCATCTCCTCGACCGTGGTCACGCACACGGCGTCGTAGTCACGAATCAGCCGATGGCAGCCCGCCGAGGTCGGCGAGGTGACCGGCCCGGGAACCGCCCCGAGCGGCCGGCCGAGCGCTGCGGCGTGTCCGGCGGTGTTCAACGACCCGCTTCGCTTGCCGGCTTCCACCACGACGGTCGCGCTGGCGCTCGCCGCTATCAAACGATTGCGTTGCAAAAAACGCCACTTGGTCGGTGCGGCGCCGCACGGCACCTCCGACAGCACCGCGCCGTTGGCGGCTATTCTGCCGAGCAGCGCGTGGTGGCCGCTCGGGTAGAACCGATCGACGCCGCCTGCCAAGAACGCGACGGTGGTGCCGTCCCCAGCAAGCGCTGCCCGATGTGCCATGCCGTCGATACCATAGGCCGCACCGGAGACGATCGCGAAACCGCGTTCCACAAGCCCCGCTGAAGCGTTCATCGTGACATGCTCCCCGTAGCCCGAGGCGGCACGTGCGCCGACCAGGGCGACCGACCGCCCGATCCGATCGCAGGCGACAGTGTTTCCGCGCAGCCAGAGGGTGATCGGGGCGTGCCGGCCCAGGTCGTCCAGTCCGCCGGGCCAGCCCGGGTCGCCGGGCGCGACGAGTGTGGCTCCGACGCGCGCGGCCTGCTCGAGCGCGTGCAGCACCTCGGCGGACTTCAGTCGCGGCTGCCAGCGCTCGACCGCGCCGGCGAGTTCGGGTTCGAGCATCGTCGCCGTGTGCGCGTCCGCCTCGCTGACCACCCCGAGGGTGCGCTTGACGGGCCAGGCCTCGAGCACGGTGCGCAAGGCTACGACGGGACCGACGGCGCAGATCAGGCCACCGGCGCTGCCGTCACCCGGTTCTGCAATGCCGGACCAGGCGGCTCGGGCGAACCGGGCGGCGCGCTCCGCACGCTCGGGCGGGCGTTCCGGATCAGAGACGGCGGCGATGAGCCCGTCGATGGTGTGCTCGTCGAATCCAAAGATCGTCATGGGCTCATTCCCCTTCTCAGGTACAGCGCGGCACCGATGTGTTCCGCGTTCGGACGAGCCGCCCCCTCGACGTCTGCGACGGTCCATGCCAGACGCAACGTCCTGTCGTAGCCGCGCATGGTGATGCCGCCGCGCTCGAGTGCACGATCGAGACTCGCGGTGGTGTTCGGGCCGAGCCGCCGTACCCGGTCACGCAGCCACGGCCCTGAGACCTGGCCATTCATCGTCCACGGTGTGGACCGGAGTCGTTCCCGAGCGGCCTCGCGTGCTTCGCGCACGCGCACACGAGCCGTCGCGGTGTTCGGGCGCGCGGCGCCGTCCGCCAGACGCAGCTGGGTTGCGGTGACTCTGTGCAGCGTCAGGCGGATATCGATCCGATCCATCAGCGGCCCGGAGACTCGGCCGAGATATCGTCGGCGGGCGGACGGGGAGCAGGTGCAGGTGTCCTCCGGTGCCCCGTATTGCCCGCACGGGCAGGGATTCGCGGCCATCACCAGCTGGAATCTGCCGGGAAAGTGAGCCACTCCGTTCGCGCGATGGATCGTGATCCGCCCCGACTCAAGCGGCTGGCGCAGCACATCGAGCACGGCGGTGGCGAATTCGGGCGCCTCGTCGAGGAACAGCACTCCGTGCGACGCGCGAACGGCGGCACCGGGGCGGATGCGTCCGCTCCCGCCGCCGATGATCGCAGCGGCCGTCGCCGTGTGGTGCGGCGCTTCCCACGGCGGCCTGATCACCAACTGTCCGCCGACATGCTGCCCGGCCAGCGATCGGATCGAGGTCGCCTCGAGGGCGGCCTGTTCGCCCAGATCGGGGAGAAGGCCGGGCAGCCGCTCAGCGAGCATGGTCTTGCCGGCGCCGGGTGGTCCGAGCAGGAACGCATGGTGGCCGCCGGCGGCCGCAATCGACAGCGCGTGCACGGCCGCATCATTGCCGACGATGTCGGCCACGTCGCTCTCGCTCCCGACGCCATCCGGCTCGATGCCGGGAATCAACGGATCGACGGGGATCGGGTCATAGCGACCGCCGTGGTGGATGGCGGCTTCCCGCAACGAAGCAACGGGCAGCACCCTGATGCCGGGGACCAGCGAGGCCTCATCCGCGTTGCCGGCTGGCACCATCACGGCGTCCTTACCCGCCCGAGCCGCGGCCAGCACGGCGGGCAGGATGCCCGCCATCGGTCGTAGCCTGCCGTCCAGGCCCAACTCCCCCAGATGCACGACTGCTTCGACGGAGTCGGCCGACACGTTCCCGGCGGCAGCGAGGCTTGCCAGGGCGATCGCCAGGTCGAAGCCCGACCCGTGCTTCGGCAGGGCAGCGGGGGACAGATTCACCGTGAGCTTGCGCCCGGTGAGCGGGCAGCCGGAGTTGGCCGCGGCGGCCCGAACACGGTCGCGCGCCTCCGTCAGCGCGGCATCCGGCAGACCGATCAGCACGATCGACGGGAGATTGCTGGAGATGTCTGCCTCGACCTCGACGATCGAACCGTCGAGCCCGAGCAGCGCCACCGAGTAGGTGCGTCCGATCGCCATCAGCCGACGCCTTCCAAGTGTTCGATCGTGACGTCGTCGCCGTCGGCGATCACGGCGACGGCATCGACCCTGACGCGCCCGACGGGCTGCTCGGATTCGGCACACCAGGCACCGGCCAGGCGCCGAAGTCGCGCCATCTTGGCCGGTGTGATCGCCTCGAACGGGTGCCCGAAGTGCGTCGAACGGCGCGTCTTCACCTCGACGAACACCGTTTCACCGCCGCGCTCGACGATCAGATCGACCTCGCCCTGATTGCACCGCCAATTGCGATCGATCAACCGATAGCCATGCCCCTGCAGATAGTCGGCGGCCAGTTCCTCGCCGCGCCTGCCGAGCATGTCTTTCGCCGCCATGTGCCCCTCCTGCTACGAGGGTGCCCGAGGTCGGTGACCCGCAGGATCGGATAGCACGAATCTGCGGACAACCAGTATTCAGCCCCGAATTTGGGGACAAGTCGCACGAACCGGAGGCGGCCTACTCGTCGAGTGCCAGTTCTTTCGGCAGTTCGAAATCCTTGGTGGACAGTTCTTCGATGTTGACGTCTTTGAAGGTCAGGACACGCACGGACTTCACGAACCGATCGGCGCGGTAGACGTCCCAAACCCACACGTCGTTCATCGTCAACTCGAAATAGAAGTCGTGCTCGGTGTCACGACGCACGAAGTCCACCTCGTTCGCGAGATAGAAACGACGTTCGGTCTCGATGACATACTTAAACTGGGCGACGACATCCCGATATTCGCGATAGAGCGCAAGCTCGACCTCGCGGTCATAGTCGTCGAACTCGTCTTCATCCATGGTGTTTCCAGTCTACGCTGTGGCCTGCTTGAGCCAGGTGCGCCGGTGGAAGTCGCTGGCGCCGAGTGCGGCGATCGCGGCGAGGTGCGCCGCACTGCCGTAGCCCTTGTTGCCGGCCCAGCCGTACCCCGGAGTGAGCGCGTCGCGCTCGATCATCAGCCGATCCCGGTGGACCTTCGCGATGACGGATGCCGCGGCCACCACCGCGCAGGTCTGGTCCGCCTTGACCTTCGTCAGCACGGCCGGCGTCGCCGAGTGCAGTGCCGGACCGAGGTAGTCGTGGTTGCCGTCGAGGATGACCGTCGCATCCCGGATCGGCACGCCCTGTTCGTGCAGCGCCAGCAGAGCGCGCTTGCCGGCGAGGCCGAGACAGGCGATGATGCCGAGCGCGTCGACCTCCTGTGCGGAGGCGAGACCGATCGCGCTGAATCGCGCCCACGTTCTGCACAGCGGTGCGAGGGCTTCGCGTCTGGCTTCGCTGAGCAGCTTCGAGTCGCGCAGTCCGGGCGGCATGTCGTCGACCTCGGCGTCGACGACGACCATGCCGACGGCGACGGGGCCGGCGAGCGCGCCACGGCCGACCTCGTCACAGCCGATCACCCAGTGGACGCCGTTCGAGTGCAGCGCACTTTCGAAGTCACGGGTCGGGGTGATGATCATGACGCGACGAACATCAGTGATTGCTCTCGATCCCCTGGAACACCCCAGGGTAGTTGTCGAGATACGCCCATCGGCTGATCGGCCAGCTGATCAGCACGGCGCGGCCGACGACATCCTTGATCGGCACGAACCCCTTGCCCGGCAGGTTCTGATTGCGGCTGGAGTCCTGCGAATCCCATCGGTTGTCTCCCATCACCCACAGGTCGCCCGGCGGAACCGTCACGTCGAAGGAGACCGATGCGGCGTTCACCTCACCAGGCGGAATGATGATGTACGGCTCCTTGAGCGGCACGCCGTTCACGCTGAGCTGGCCGAGAGCGTTGCAGCACGCCACATGGTCACCGGGCAGGCCGATGACCCGTTTGATGAGGTGATCGTCACTGTCCGGTGCGGACAGGCCGACGACGGACAGCGCCCAGTCGATTCCGGCCGCAATCGGATTCTGCTTCACGGGGGTAGCAGGTGGCAGCCATCCGCCGGGATCGGTGAACACGACGACGTCGCCGTGATGGATCGGCATCAGGTTCGGCTCGAGTTCGTTGACGATGATGCGATCGTTGATCAGCAGGGTGTTCTCCATCGAGCCTGACGGAATGTAGAACGACCGAACGAGGAAGGTCTTGATCAGGAACGAGACCAGGACGGCGACGACGAAGATGATCAGGATGTCTCTGATGAAGAGCTTGACGCTGCGCTGCCGCTTACCCTTGTTCGATGCCACGCGGTCGGACCGAGTGGACACAGTGTCGTCTGTCATGCAGTGTTGTCCGTCATTTAAGCGCTTGAGCTCCCGAACTCAAAGTGTAGAGGATCGGGAGCCCAGGCCTCGCGTCGCGTGAGTCGCCAGCGGCGCAGGTTACGCGTCGCGCTTTTCCTTGATCTTGGCCTTCTTGCCGCGCAGCTCGCGCAGGTAGTACAGCTTGGCGCGACGCACATCCCCGCGTGTCACGACCTCGATGTGGTCGATCACCGGAGAGTGCACCGGGAAGGTGCGCTCGACGCCGACCTGGAAGCTGACCTTGCGAACGGTGAACGTCTCGCGGACGCCTTCTCCGCTGCGGCCGATCACGACGCCCTGGAAGACCTGGATGCGGGAGCGAGTTCCTTCGATGATGTTGACGTGGACCTTGACGGTGTCACCGGCACGGAAAGCCGGAATGTCGCTGCGCAGCGATGCCGCGTCGACCTGGTCGAGAATGTGCATGGGGATTCGCTTCCTGCGCCCGCCACGGGTCGAACGCTCTGTCGCGCCCGTGCCGTGCATTGCACGCCGGACGAATGATCATCAATGGGATGTGTCCGCCGTTATCGCTGGCTCCCCTGTGGCAGAGCTCGGGCCGCGGCACAATCGTCAATTGTGTCATGGATGGCGTGGGAATCGCAAAGCGATCGCTAGCGCCTGGTCGGCCCGCTTCCGTCCGCCGGTTTCTCCTGCACGATGATGACCGTCGCGTCCGGGGAGAAGCTGCCCCGCGGACCGGGATTCGCCGAAGATTGCGGCTCGCGTACCACCGGTGCGAACGCCGCGGCCACCCGCCGGCCGGCGTCCGTCACCAGAGCCCAGAGCGCATACCAGAACGCGACGATCGCCAGGACGATCGCAGCGAAAGCGAACCATGCGCCGCTCGCCCCGAAGAATCCGACCCCGACGATCGACAGCTGCCACGCCGCGAGGATGCCTGTGTCGCGCCATGACACGGCTCGAGCCTTGCGCACCGACGTGCGCGCATAGTTCAGCAGAGCGATCGTGAGCAGGGCGATGAAGGCAACGGGGCACACCAGCACCAACCCGAAGAATCCCCAGCCGCCGGAGCCGAACACGCCCCAGCCGACGAGCAACCACACCGGAAGCACGACCGCGGCAATGAACTGGCCATAGTAGAAGGCCCGACGCACGATCATGTGACTCAGCGTAATCGCGACTACCCGGGATTCTGCTCGGAGTTCGCTGGGGAGGCGAGACCGGCGCGGGCCGGCCCGCCGTCGATCAGATCGGGGCGAACGCGTGAGGTGCGGTCCAGTTGCTGTTGCCGTCGCCAGGCCGCTATCGCGCCGTGATTTCCGCTCAACAGCACCGGCGGAACCACCCGGTCGCGCCAGCTCGGCGGTTTCGTGTAGCTCGGATACTCCAGGAGTCCGGCTTCGTGCGATTCCTCCACCAGGCTCTCCGGGTTGCCGATCACGCCGGGGACGAGCCGCCCCAACGCCTCGATCATGGCCATCACCGCCACTTCCCCCCCGTTCAGCACGTAATCGCCGAGGCTGATCAATCGCATTCGCGCGCGGGATGCTGTGTCGTCGAACACACGCTGATCGATGCCCTCATAGCGTCCGCAGCCGAAGACGAGGTGCTGTTCCGTCGAGAATTCGCGTGCGGTGGCCTGAGTGAACACCTCGCCTGCCGGTGACGGGAATATCACGAGTGGGTCATCCGAGGCGGGCAGGATGCTGTCGAGCACCTCGCCCCATGGCTCCGGCTTCATCACCATGCCTGCTCCCCCGCCGTATGGGGTGTCGTCCACGGTTCGATGCTTGTCGTGTGCATGATTCCGCAGATTGTGCACGTTGAGTTCGAGCAGCCCGGACTGGCGCGCCTTGCCGAGCAAGGACAGGTCGAGCACGTCGAAGAACTCGGGGAAGATCGTGACGATGTCGATGCGCACAGCCACGAGTCTAGGCCGCGCTACGAAGCGTCAGACCCGCCCGCGTCAGATACGCCCGTCTCGGGTTCTCCCGCGGCCTCTGAGCCGGAACCCTCGTCCGGGAGTTCCTCGAACAGGCCAGGCGGCGGCGTGACCGTCACCGTGCCCGCTGCGATGTCGACGCTCGGCACGATGGCCTTGACGAAGGGAACAAGCACCTCGCCGGCATCCGTCTTGATCGCCAGAAGATCCTGCGCGGGCAGGTGGTCGACGCGGCTGACGGTGCCGATGGTCACCGCGTCGCGCACAACGGCGAGACCGACGAGCTGGTGATCATACCAGGCGTCTTCCTCCTGCGGCAGTTCCGCGGAGTCCTGATCGACCCAGAGGATCGCCTTCGCCAGCGTTTCGGCCTCCGAACGGTCGCAGACGCCGACGAAGAAGCCGACCGGCTGGCTGTTGTACCAGCGCAGCTCGACCAGTTCGAGGGACTTGCCGTGCCATTTCGAACCACTGGGAACCTGTACGGAGAACACGGCGCCCGGAACGAAACGATGCTCGGGGTCGTCGGTGTACAGCTCGAGTTTGAGCGCACCCTTCAGGCCGTGCGCCTTGGTGAGGCGACCGACTCGCAGCTGAGTGCGCTGCGGTTGTTTTTCGGCCACCTCAGGAGTCGGTGTCGATGACGTCGACGCGTACCCGGCGACCGTCGGCCAGCGCGGACACCAGTGTGCGGAGAGCCTTCGCGGTGCGACCGGAACGGCCGATGACCCGGCCGAGGTCCTCGGGGTTCACACGAATCTCGAGGACCTCGCCACGGGGGGAATTCTTTGCGACGACCACCACGTCGTCAGGATTGTCGACAATCCCCTTGACGAGGTGCTCGAGAGCGGGAGCGAGCAATCTCAGGCCTTCTCGGTCTCGGATGCCTCGGCTGCGACGTCTTCTGCAGCCTCGGTGGGCGCCTGTTCCGCGGTCTTGGCGGCCGGCTTGTCGGCCTTCGGCTTCAAGACCGGCTTCTTCTTCTCGTCGGCGACGAAGACAGCCTTGGCTTGCTTCATCTTGACGGTGTTCGCGACCTTCTTGGAACCCTTGAAGGTGCCCCAGTCGCCGGTCAGACGCAGCAGGGCCTGCACCTGGTCGGTCGGCTGCGCGCCCACGGAAAGCCAGTACTGCGCACGCGCGGAGTCGACCTCGATGACCGAGGGCTCCTGCGTCGGGTGGTAGATGCCGATCTCCTCGATGACGCGACCATCACGCTTGGTGCGTGAGTCGGCGACGACGATGCGGTAGTACGGTGCGCGGACCTTGCCCATGCGCTTCAGACGGATCTTGACAGCCACAATTCTCCTGTGTTGTATGAGGTGTTTGTCGAACTGACTGCCGGGGGCGTGGGGGCACACGCGGCAGGAGGTCTAGGGGGTTCCACGCACGGTTTGATGAGAGGGTCGAACCGCGCAGAACTCAGGGGACCATTCTGCCAGACCGATCGGGAAACGGCTAATCCGGCGCGGCGCTCACCGAACACTCAGGCGACGAGCGGCCGCGAGTCCCTCGCTCGTGGCTCGCACCGCATCCACCGCAGTCGCATCGCGAGCGCCGCCGACCACCTCACAGCGGATGCCTGCCTCGCGCAATTGTGCAGCCAGCGCCGTGTTCGGCTCCTGGCCGGCGCACACGATCACGGTGTTCCCCGGGATCAGTTCGGTGCCTCCATGCGTGTGCTCGATGACGACGCCGGCCGGAGTGATCTCGCGGTAGGCGATGTCGGTCAGCATCCGCACCCCCGCCGCACGGAGCGCGCCGAGCGCGACCCAGCGTGAGGTGATGCCGATTCCGTGGCCGAATCGGCCGTTGCGTCTCAACATCGTCACGAGGCCGCCTGCTCGCGGTGCCATCCGGATTCGCGGCCCCGCGAACGGCGGCTCGCCGTCTGCCAGAGCGCCGACGGACTCGGCCAGTTCGAACCGATCGGCGAATCCGGCGGCGCGTGCACGTCGATCGTGGGGTTCGACGAGGAATGCGGCGACATCGACGCCGATGCCGCCGCCGCCGATGATGGCGACCGAGCCGTCCGGCACTCCATCGCGAAGGGCACGCTCGTATGACAGAACGTGCGGCAGTTCCGCGCCAGGCATGTCGATCCGGCGCGCCAGAACACCGGTCGCCACAACGACTGCGGTGAAGTCGCCGAGGAGTTCGACAGACGCCCGCGTGCCGGTTCTGATGTCTGCACCGAGCATCGTCAGACGCGCCCGCGCGGACTCGGCCGTCCGCGCGTAGTCTTCCTTGCCGGGAACACGGGCCGCAAGCCTGAACTGCCCGCCGAGACCGTCGGCCGCTTCGAACACTGTGACGGCGTGCCCGCGCTCGGCCAGGTCGATCGCGGCCGCCAGCCCTGCCGGCCCCGCACCCACGACGGCGAATCGACGCCGACGCCGTGTTGTGCGCGCCGGAAACTGTGTTTCACGTCCGGCGCGGGGATTGACCAGGCACGACACCGGCTGAAAGACGAGTGAGCGGTCGATGCAGGCCTGATCGCACCCGATGCAGGTGTTGACGGTGCCGAAGTCACCGCCGAGGCTGCGCGCGACGATGCGTGGATCGGCCAGGAACGGGCGCGCCAGCGCGACCGCGTCGACCGTCCCGCGCTCCAGGATGCGCTCGGCCTGACGCAGATCCGTGATCCGATTGCTCGCGATCACCGGAACACGTCGTGCACCGGCATCGGCGATGGCCTCGGCGATTCGTTCCGCGTAGCCCAGCCATGCCCCGTGCGGCACGGATGCCTGAACCGTCGGCACCTGCGACTCGTGCCAGCCGATGCCGACGCTGAGCGCGTCTGCACCGGCGTCCACCAGCGCAGCGGCCAGGCCGCTCACTTCGTCCGGTGTGGATGAGCCGGGCATCAGGTCGTTTCCCGACATGCGCACGAGCACGGGGGTGGCCGCGGGCAGCGCCGCACGCACGGCACGCACCACGGCGAGCGCGAATCGGCGTCGGCGATCGCTGTCCCCACCCCACTCGTCGTCCCGCAGATTGGTCAGCGGCGAACAGAACTGGTTGATCAGATACCCTTCGGATGCCATGATCTCGACCGCGTCGAATCCGGCGTCGAGAGCGCGGCAAGCCGCATCCGCATAGTCCTGTACGGTCGCCGCGATCTCATCGGCGGTCAGCGCGCGCGGCACGGTGCCGCGAGCGGCACGCCAGGGCACGGCTGACGGCGCGACCGTCTGCTCGGCGCGACCGGCCGCATCCGCGAGCCCATCGAGAATCGCGTAACGGCCGGCGTGGAACAGTTGCGCTGCGATCACCCCGCCCGCATCGTGCACGGCCTGCACGGCCCTGCTCAGTCGTTCATGCACGTCCGGCTCACCCAGAACCGCATAGTCGGGGCCGCCGCGACCGGCCGAGTTCACGGCGAGCCCGCCGGTGACGATCAGCGCCGCGCCGCCATCGACGCGTTCCCGGTAGAACGCGGCCAGACCCGCGCCGCCATCGTCCGAGACCTCGAGTCCGGTGTGCATGCTGCCCATGACGATGCGGTGCGGCAATGCCAACGCGCCGATCGACCACGGCGTGCGCACCCGTGGCAGGAGGCCGTCCACGCGAGTGCTCAGAGCTCGGCTGACGCGCCGTAGACCGCGGCGCGCAGCTCACCGGTCGTGTCCGCCCAGAACGGCGGGGCGACGATGGTCAGCCCGCCGTCGACGGACAGCACCTGACCTGTGATATAGCCCGCGTGCTCGGACAGCAGGAACTCGATGGCTGATGCCATATCGTCCGCCGTCCCCGGTCGGCCGAGCGGCAGTTTCTCGATCACCGACTGCATGGGCGGGATGCCGGGGACGCGCTCATAGAAGAATTCGAGCGAGTCCGTGTCGATCAGGCCGCCGTTGACGGCGTTGACGGTGATGCCGCGCGGGCCGAACTCCGTGGCCATGTAGCGCATGTAGGTCTCTGCGGCCGCCTTGGCCGCACCGAGCGAGGCATAGGTCGGGAACGAGCGCAGCGAGCCGTAGCTGGTGACGACGACGATGCGGCCACCACCGGTCATCAGGTCGGCAGCGCGCTGGGCGCCGAGCACGAACGAGCGCACGTTCATCGCCCAGCTGCGGTCCAGGTGGTGCTGCTTCAACAGTGCGACCGGCTTGAACGCACTGGCCGCGGCGTTCGCAACGAACGCGTCGAGCCGGCCGTAGTGTGCCGCGACCGCTTCGAACAGCGCGTCGATGTCGTCCGGCTCCTCGACGTTCGCCTGAACGACTATGCCGTCCGCCCCCGCCGCGCGCACGTCCTCAAGTGTGCGCTGTGCGAGTTCGCGGTTCGCCTTGTAGTTGATCACCACGTTGGTGCCCGCTGCGGCGAGCTTGAGCGCGAGCACTCTGCCGATACCACGCGACGAGCCCGTGATCAGGGCGACGGGCGCACCGGTGCTTTCTGGGTTGGATGCCATGCTGCCGGGTCTCCTCGCGTCAGACGGCGCCCGCGACAACGGCGCGCGCCACGATCAATTTCTGAATCTCGTTGGTGCCCTCCTCGAAGCGCTGAGCCCGCGCGTCGCGGTAGACACGTTCGATCGCATTGCGTTTCCAGTATCCTTGCCCGCCATAGATCTGCAACGCTTTGTCGGTCACGCGCGTGAGCATGTCGACGGCGATCATCTTGGACGCGCTCGAGAGCACGCCGGCGTCGGCCGACCCGGTCGCGAAGGCGCGCCCTGCCTGCATCACCAGAGCGCGCGCCGCCGCGATGTCCGCGTAGTTCTCGGCCAGATAGAACTGGATCGCCTGTCGCTGTGACAGCGCCTTGCCGAACGTCTCACGCCGGTTCGCGTAGTCGACGGCGAGTTCCTGCGCCCGCTCGGCGAGGCCGACACAGCTCATCGCCACGGATACCCTGCTCGGCAACAGGAATCCGCCGAGCATCACGGCCAGCCCGTCGCCCTCAGCGCCGAGGCGAGCGGAGACGGGAACCGGCGTGTTGTCGAAGTGCAGCACCGCGTGGTCGGTGCCGCGCACGCCCATCGTCTGCGAGTCGTCGATCACCTCGGCACCGGGCAGGCCGGAATTGGGCACCAGAAGGGCGACCGTGCCATCCTGGCCGTTCGTCCCCTCCAGACGCGCTGCCAGCAGCCAGTAGTCACAGTGAACGCCGAACGTGATCAGATGCTTCTCGCCGCTGAGATAGTACGTGTCCCCGTCGCGGCGAACACTGGTGCGGATGTCCGCCCCCGTGCCGGCCGTTGCTTCCGTCAGCGTGAACGCGACCAGCACATCGCCCGCGACGGACGGCTTGATGATCTGCTCTCGCTGCGCATCGGTGGCGAAGGGATCCATGGCGCGCCAGGTTCCGTTGACGACGTGCACAAGCATCCGGATCGATGCGTGGGAGTGCGAGAAGAGCTCCATCAGCTCGAGATAGCGGACGAAGTCGATGTCGCGCCCGCCGAGTCGCCCGGGCGCCGCAAGGCTGAGGTAGCCTCGTGCCTTCAGTTCCGCGAACAACGCGGGCGGCACCTGACCGGTCTCCTCGATGACGTTCGCGTAGTCCTCGCCGGGGCCCCGCACCCAGGCGTCGATCTCGTCTTTGAGGGCGGTGAACGTGTCGGCGTCGACTGCCGGTGTCATATCGTCTCCTTTGTCGCCGCAACCAGGGCGGCTGCCATTTCTCTGAGTATGGTCTTCTGGATCTTGCCGATCGCATTGCGGGGCAGCTCATCGACGAGCTCGAGCCGCTCCGGCCAGTAGTACTTTGACACGCCGGCTGCGGCCAAATACTGTTGCAGCGCCTTGAAGCTCAGCGGACGATCCGTCCGCGTCGACACGACGAACGCGCAGGCCCGCTCCCCCAACCGCGCGTCGGGCATGGCCACGACCGCGACGTCCGCGACCAGCGGATGCTGGTACAACAGATTTTCCACTTCCACGACGGGCACTTTCTCGCCGCCGCGGTTGATGACGTCCTTGACCCGACCCGAAATGCGCAGAAACCCTTCATCGTCGACGGCGGCGAGATCGCCTGTGCGATACCACCCGTCGGTGGTGAACACGTCTGCCGTCAGGTCGGGGCGCTCGAGGTAGCCGCCGAAGATCGTCGGCGACCGCAGTTCGAAATTCCCCTCCGTTCCTGTCGGCACCGGCATCCCCGCGTCGTCCACGATGCGGATGTCGATGCCGGCCAGCGCACGCCCGTCGCTGCCCCACGCGTGCTCGGGTGCGTCCTCGGGCGAGGCCAGCGTGCCCAGACAGGTTTCCGTGGTTCCGAACGCGCCGAGCACCGTTGTGCCGAGCACCGCGGTCGCGTGCTCGGCGAGCGAGCGCGGCACGGCCGCCCCCGTGGCCACGAAGATCCGCAGCGACTCTGGCGACTGCGCCCCGGCCTCGACCTCGCGGACAAGGTCCATCAGGAACGGTGTCGCCGCTTGCACGAACGTCGCCTTTGCCTGGCCGAATCCCTGTTCGAGGGCGAGCGGCGCATCCCACACCGGCTGGATCACGGCCGCGGCGCCGAGCTGCCAGGAGAGCAGCATCCCATACAGGAATCCGGTCTGATGCGCCAGCGGCGACGGCACGAAGATCCGGTCGTCCGTGTCGAGCCCGAGGTGCGCGATCTCCATCTCCACCGCGCGCGCAAGGGTGCCGTGCGTGTGTTGCACCCCCTTGGGCTCTCCGGTCGTGCCCGAGGTGAACAACAGCTGGCACACATCGTCTGGATGGGGCGCACGGGACCGGATGTGCGGCAGATCGGGCGTCACCGACGCCAATGCCGCGTCGTAGTAGTGCCAGGTCCAGTCCACGGTTTCGACGATGGCGGCCGCAGAATCGGGGATCGGTGGCAGATCGGTCGACACATCGGCGGAGTGTCTGTTCTCGGTCTGCAGCACGATCACGTGTTCGAGTGCGAGCGGTCGCGACTGCCGACGAGCCCGCACACCCACGTCCAGCAGTTCGATGGCCGGCCGGCGGTGCCGGAACAGGTTCGGCAGGAACAGCACTCGAGCGTGAGATCGTGCCAGTGTCATCGTGGTCTCACGCGGGCCGAACGCCGGCATGATCGGTGTGACGACCGCGCCCACCTGGATGATTCCCAGCGTGATGGCCACGAACTCGCGCCAGTTCGGCAGTTGCACGGCCACCGCCTCCCCGCGACGCACGCCGAGATCGAGCAGCAGCGCCGATACCTGATCCGCCTCGCGCTGCAGCGCGCTCCAACTCACGACCGCCGGCGCGTCCGGCCCGACCTCGATGACGCCGGGCTCATCCGACCGCTCCTGCGACAGCGTGAGCACATGTTCCACGGGACCGTGGACACCGAAAGCACCGTAGCCGTATCCGACGGCTCCGGACCCGGCCGCCGAACGGCGTGCAGCCTCCTGGGGCGTGACGCGGTCGGTGTCTGCGCCCGTCGCGTAGCCGGAGTCCGGATCGCTCGCGTCCGGCTGACGCGCCGAGCTGACGTCGATCTCCAGCCCGATGCCGTTCATCGCATCGAGGAATTCCGGATAGGAAACGCGGTATGCGTGCGGGTAGGTCAACGCCGAACTGCCCTCCGCGCGCGTCGCGGCGACCGCCAAGGCCATCAGCACCCGGTGATCGTTGAACGAGGACAGTGCGGCGGAACGCAGGTGTTCGACACCGGTGATCCGCAGCTCGGAGTCGCTCTGCCGCGCCGACGCACCCATCCGGTTCAATTGCAGCATCGCCGAGACACGATCGGATTCCTTCAACCGGATATGTCCGACGTTGCGCAGCGTACTGGTGCCGTCGGCGACGCCCGCCATCGCCGAGAGCACCGGCAGCAGGTCCGGAATGGGCGCGCAGTCGATATCGAGCGGGTTCAGCCGGATGCCATCGTGCCGCACCCGCACGAACCCGGTCGCCCTGTCCAGGCGCAACGGCACCCCCATCCTCGCCGCCAGGTCGAGGAATTCCGACTCCGGGTGATCTGTGTCGGCGGCCCGGATGGCGGACAGCCCGCTGAACAGCACGTCCGACGGGTGCAATGCGGTCGCCGCGACACCGAACGCTGCCGCGCCGATGTCCGGTGGGAGTCGGTAATCGGCGGGCGTTGCCGTCTGATTGCCCGGAATGCGATAGTTGAGCCAGTCGTCATCGTGTTCCACGACCAGGCCGAAGGTGCGCATCATCCGAATCGTCAGGTCGACATACGGCTGCTCGTTGAGTGCCCCACCGGTCACGTGCACCGTCGTGTCCGTGCGAGCGAACGGGGCGAGCAGGAGCAGCCCGCTCAGCCATTGCGAGAGTGTTCCTGCGATCTCCACGTCGCCGCCACGGGGTCGCACCGGTTGCACGGTGATCGGCGGGCATCCGTCTGTGGCCGTCAGCTCCACGCCCATTTGCTGCAGCGAGGCGAGCAGGGCGCTGATCGGCCGCCTGCGGAAATACTTCATGCCGGTGAGTGTCATCGGTCGATCGGCGAGGCTGGCGAGCCCCGTCATGAAGTACAGCGTCGTGCCGGACGACCCCACGTTGAGCAGGCCGTTCCTGCCGTTGCTGCCGTTCTCGTCGATGTCCGCAGCCCGGTACGGACCTCCCGTCACGAGGTAGTCGTCACCGACGATGCGGATGTCCGTGCCGAGCGCGCGTAAGACGCTGATCGTCCATTCGACCTGCCGTGTCGCGGAGATGCCGGAGACCACGCTGGTGCCTTCGGCGAGCGAGGCGAGCACCAAGGCACGGTGTGCGTGATACTTCGACACCGGGATCTCAAGTTCCCCGGTCAGCCGGCCTTCCGTGCCATGAACGATGAGTTGCATCAGATGCACCGTTTCTTCCGGTCGCCGTGGCACCTGCCTGCATGCAGGCAGTGTGGCAACCTCCGTCGAGTTGTCAAACACCCGAGAACTTACTCGCACCACGCTGTCGCGGCAAACCCGGCCGTAACGTGTTCGAGGTTCGCGTGTTTTCGCGCGCCGGCAGCGCTGGACCGGTAAAATCACCGCGTCGGTTCGGCAGAATCATCAGCCCGGCAAAGCCCAACCACATGAATTCAGTTTAGGGTGGAGCCATGCTTCGCCGCCTCGGGCACATCCCGATCGTCCGCATCGTCGCGGTGGTACTGGCCGTCGGCACTGTGACGGCCGCGTTGGTCACGGCGGCGACCGCTGTGGCTGCCCAACCGCATATCGTTCCGCAGACGACCAAAGGCTCGCCGAAGGGCCCGCTCGTGGTCACCATCGGCGATTCGATCATGGCGGGCCATGGGCTCACCCCAGCAGAGGCGTGGCCCGCGCTGCTGGCAGTAGCCGACGAATGGCGCGTCACCAACTTGGCCAGCGACGGTTCCGGATTCGTCGCAATCGGCGACGAACGCGATACGTTCGCCAACCAGGTGAGTGCCGCGATCGCTCTGCACCCCGACGTGATCATCGTCGAGGGCAGTAGCAATGATGTCGGTGTCTCGAACACCGTGCTCGAGGCCGCGACCGACTCGACCATCGCGCACCTGCGGCAGGCACTGCCGAAGGCGACACTGATCGGCCTCAGTGCCGTGTGGGGCGATACAGCACCGCCGAGTCAACTGGCCGACATCGATGACCAAGTCGACAGCGCCGTGACCGGCAACGGCGGGTACTACCTCAACGTCGGCCAGCCGCTTGGTGGGCATGCTGACCTGATGCAGAGTGACGATGTGCACCCGACGGCATCCGGGCAACGCACGCTCGCTCAGGCGGTCAGCGAAGCACTGACCGCGTCTGCCATTCGATTCTGAGCACGATGTTGAACATGGACGGCCCCGATCAGCGCCCGAGGTACTTCTGCAGGGTCGCGAGTTCTTCCTCGGTCGGAGCATTCGTCTTGCCCGCAGCCCTGCTGCCGGCCAGGCCGAAGCCCGACCCGCCACCGATAGCCGTACCCGTGGGTACGGCACCGGCCGCCAGTGCGGCGTTCTCCGCCGCACGCTTGGCCGGGTTCCCCGAACGAGAACCTCTCCTCTTCTGCTGCTTGGCCTTGCCGACGTAGCCGGCGCCCGGAATCGGGCCCATCCCGGGCACATTCGGCACGCCACCCTTCGCCACGGTCTTCATCATCTTCGCCGCCTGCTCGAAGCGGGTCACGAGTTGATTCACGTCGGTGACCGTCCTGCCGGAACCGCGGGCGATGCGCACACGACGTGACCCGTTCAGCAATCTCGGGTTGGCCCGCTCCGCTTTCGTCATGGACTGGATGATCGCCTCGGTGCGCACGATCTCCTTCTCGTCGAAGTTGTCGAGCTGCTGCTTCATGGCGCTGGCGCCGGGGAGCATGCCCATCATCTTCTTGATCGAGCCCATGTTGCGCAGCTGCTGCATCTGCTTGAGGAAGTCATCGAGCGTGAACGTGTCCGTCGCGAACTTCTCCGCGACCTTGCGGGCTTCTTCCTCGTCGAACGCTTCCTGCGCCTGCTCGATCAGGGTGAGCACGTCGCCGAGGTCGAGGATGCGGCCGGCCATGCGATCCGGGTAGAACGGCTCGAAGTCGTCCAGACCCTCGCCCGTGGAGGCGAAGATGATCGGCCGACCGGTGACGGATGCGACGGACAGTGCCGCCCCACCGCGCGCGTCGCCGTCGAGCTTGGAGAGCACGACACCGGTGAAGTCCACGCCGTCCTGGAACGCCTTGGCCGTCGCGACGGCATCCTGACCGATCATCGCGTCGATGACGAACAGCACCTCGTCCGGGTCTGTCGCCTTGCGTATGTCGGCAGCCTGCTTCATCAGTTCGGCGTCAACGCCGAGTCGCCCGGCCGTGTCGATGATGACGGTGTCGTACTGCTGCCGTTCCGCCTGCTTGACCGCGTCCTTCGCGACCCGCACCGGGTTGCCCACGCCGTTGCCGGGCTGCGCTGTCTGGGGCGCCGCCGCCCCTGCGGCGCCCTCCCCGGAAATGCCGTACCCGCCGCTGTTTCCGGGGTGTGGTGCGAACACGGGCACGCCGGCCTGCTCGCCGACGATCTGCAGCTGGGTGACCGCGTTCGGACGCTGCAGGTCGGCGGCGACGAGCATCGGCGTGTGTCCGCCTTTGACGAGCCACTTCGCGAGCTTGCCGGCGAGGGTGGTCTTTCCCGCACCCTGCAGGCCGGCGAGCATGATCACGGTCGGCGGCTTCTTCGCGAACCGCAATTGACGCTGCTGTCCGCCGAGGATGCCGACAAGCTCCTCGTTGACGATCTGCACGACCTGTTGCGCCGGATTCAGCGCCTTGTTGACCTCGTCGCCGAGCGCCCGCTCCCGCACCGAGGCCGTGAACTGCTTGACCACGGGCAGAGCGACGTCCGCATCGAGCAGGGCGCGACGGATTTCGCGGACCGTGCCGTCGACATCCGCAGCGGACAGTCTGCCCTTGGTGCGGAGGTTCTTGAAGGTGTCTGTGAGCCGTTCAGAAAGGGTGCCGAAAGTTGCCATGGTCCGTCAATCTTAACCTGCTGTTCAGCTCGCCATGTCGACGGCCGACACGTCCCCCTGGATGTCGAAGCTGACCACCAGCAGATACTCGGTGTCGTCGGGGCTGATCGAGTAGTCAAATTCGGCGAACGCGTCGCCGTCGGCGTCCCGCTGCGGAAACAGGCCGACGTGCACCAGCTGGAGCGAGCGCAGCACATCCATCGGGATGTCGCCGGAGTTGTGCACGAGAAGATCGAGCAGGCTCTCGCCCATCGTGTCGACGTGCACGTCGACGTACTGCGCCGTGACGGATTCCCGCTCACTCAACTGCGCGATGAGTGCGTCACGTGCGCGCGCGTCGAAGCCCTCCAACGCGCGGATGACCGCGGCTGCCAAGGCCAACTGCGCGTCGCCGATGGCGGTCTCGTCATCGGCGGTGAGGTCGATCGCGACGACCTGATCGCCGAGCTCCGCTTCGCCCGTCCAGCGCAGGCCGCCGTAGCCGTTGTCTTCGATGACGCCGAAGAAGTCGTGCTCGATCGACATCGGCTGCTATCCCACCAGCTGCGCGGCGAACACGTGCGGGGTGAAGCCGGTGAGGTCGTTGATGCCCTCGCCCTGGCCGACGAGCTTGATCGGCAGGCCCGTCTTCTCCTGCACGGCGAGCACGAACCCGCCCTTGGCCGAACCGTCCAGCTTGGTCAGCACGAGCCCGGTCACGCCGGCATGCTCGATGAACGCGTGCGCCTGAGCCAACCCGTTCTGCCCAGTCGTCGCATCGAGCACGAGCAGCACCTCGGCGATCGGCGCCTGACGTTCCAGCACGCGCTTGATCTTCGACAGCTCGTCCATCAGACCGCCCTTGGTCTGCAACCGCCCCGCTGTGTCGATGATGACGACCTCCGTGCCATCCGCTTTGGCCTTTTCGACCGTTTGGAAGGCGACGGATGCCGGATCCTGGCCCTGCTGCTGCGGCCGCACGATCTCGGCGCCCGCGCGCTCGGCCCAGGTCGCCAGCTGTTCGACGGCGGCGGCACGGAAGGTGTCTGCCGCGCCGACGACGACACTGCGACCGTAGGTGCGCAGGAACTTGGCGAACTTGCCGATCGTCGTCGTCTTGCCCACGCCGTTGACGCCGACGACCAGCACGACGGCCGGGCGCTCGGTGAGCTTCAGAGTGGGGTCCAGTTTCGAAAGGCGTTCCTCGATGCCTTCGCGCAGCATCCGCTGGAGGTCGGCCGGGTCTGTCGTGTGGAAGCGAGCCACCTTGGAACGGAGCTCGGCGACGACCGCGTCCGTGACATCCGGGCCGAAATCGGCGGTGATGAGCGCGGACTCGAGGTTCTCCCAGGTCTCGTCATCGATGGTCCTCTTCGCGAACATGCCGCGCAGTGCGCTGGAGAGCGACCAGGAGGTGTGTTCGGCCATGCGCACAGTCTATTCGCCGGTGTGCGCCCTCTTGATGCCGCTCGCGTGGCGAGAGTCACCGGCATCACAGAGTCATGGCGGGTCGACCGGGGCATTGGGGTCCATCGTTGTGAGACCCAGTGCATTCCACGCTTTGAGAAGGGCACGATCCCCACTGGCAGCGAATTCGTGACCACCGAGTTCCGCAGCGGCCGCACAGTGGACCGCATCGTCTCCGCGGAGCCCGAACCGTCGCGCCAAGTGACCGGCCGCGATCATGAGCTGCGCATCGAGCTCGCGTATGTTGCATTGTCGCCACACGGCGGCGACCAGCAACAACGCATCGTCGTGATCGTTAGATGTAATCCGGCCAAGGCGCTCTGCCGTGGCCAATGCGGCTGACATTTCGACGTGGACGAGACGTGTCACCACGATCTGGTCGGCCGTATCCCATAGTCGCCGACACCGAGCGGAGCCTGCCTCATCGACAGCGAGCGGCAAGAATGCCGAGGTGTCGAAATAGGCGATCACGCTCGCTGCGCCTCCACCAAATCACTGACGGGGCCGCTCGCGACGACGGGCTGCGGCAACGGCGTGCGAGGAGCCGTTGGAGCCGTCAAAAGGTGTTCAGCCAGTAGCTGTTCGAACGCCGACGCACGATCGACCGGAACGATGCGGGCAATTGCATGCCCGTGATCGGTGACGGTCAACGTCGCACCATCGCAGACGGCATAAAGCTGCCACTGATCGGGCTAACGATGAATCTGGCGTTGGTGTTGGCTGCACGCTTTACATCTTTTGGACCCAGGACTGTGCCGATACCGAAATGAATGCCATCCTGCTGCAAGTTTCATTCATCCACTGCACCGTACCTGGTTCGTTCGGTGTCGAAAGCGATACTTCGATGACGCGTAGGCCACCGTCGAGCAGGCGTTCAGCTTCACGCTTGGCATCGTCTTTCGACCGCTCACGTATGGTCGCGATGATTCTTGACGCACGGATGGATGGCCTCTGCGGTGTCCGGCAATGCCGCTTTGTTACCCGTTGAACGCGATCGTGTCCGCCACGGACCTATCACGTGAGGCGAGCAGGGATTGGAACATGCTGCCCTTTCGCAGGCGCCACAGTGCCTCGGTGTAGTAGCTGTCGCCGACGATGACGGCGGCCTCCTCGCCTACGCCATGTTCATGAGGTACGTCAAGTGCAGCGCCGCGCAGGATCCCAAGCCCGCGATGGTTGACCACATACTTGTCCGACAGCTGAGCGACCATTGCCGCCGTGTAGGCCCCTAGCTCCTCCGCGCGCGTGGGATCGCTCCAACTGGCGAGCTCGAGTAGGCCAGCATATGCAAGGCTCGCGGCGAAACTGTCTCTGACGCGTGGTTGTGTGGCTGGGAGGCTGAAGTCCCAAAGCGGAGACGCATCATCCTGGACCTTGCCCATCCAGTAACTCGCCATCGACTGCGCGAGCTCAAGATGGAACGGGTCCTGGGACAGGCTGTACATGAGGGCGTAGCCGTAGATGCCCCACGCCAGACCACGAGACCAGCAACCGTCTGCGGAGTAACCCTGATAGGTGTCCACGCCGGACGGCTTCCCATCCGGGCCGAACAGGAGCACTTGGATCGTTGACCCGTCCGGCCGGACCAGGTGTTGGCCGATGAGCGTCGCGGCACGGACGGCTTCGGCTGCGAGCTGCTCGTCACCCACCTGCCTGGCATACCAGAGCGGCACGCACAGGTTGATCACATCGTCGATAGTCGTGAACGGGTATTCGGGGCTGCCCGCCGGGCCGAACGACTTCATATATCCGATCTGTCTGAATCGTTCGGAGACGGTTCCCCCTGCCTCCAACATCATCGGCCGCAGCTCCTCCATGCCATGCGTCTCGAGTGGGATGAGCACGCCCCGTAAGAACATGTGCGCCACCGACGCGAAACTTTTGATCTTTGTCCGATTTGAAAGCCGCTCGCTCCACTGCAATGCGCGCGCACGGTAGGTGTACGAATCAGACGACTGGGACTCGGATGCGGCGACGAACCAGAGAATCGACGGCAGATCGCCTGCCATCCACGACCCATGGTGAGGCAGCACACCGCGATCGCCCTCGTCGACAGACGCCGTGACCCACTTCTCACCATTTGTCCACAGCGGGAAGCCGTCCAGCCGGGACATCTCCTTCGCCTTTGCCAGAACCTGAGTCCAGGCATCGCTCAGCTTTGTCACTATTCCTACTTTCTCAAACGGTTGATGATTTCGTCGGTGTGCTGCCCAAGCCGAGGTGCCGGGCCGCCAGGCCCTACGATCGAACGCGACATCTTGAACGGCGTGTTTACGACGGCGATGTCTCCTCGTACGAGATCGGGGACCCGCACAAATGAGCCCCGGGAACGAGCCGGTTCGGTCACCGCGACCTCGCGCACCTGCCGGACCGGACCGGCCGGGACTCCTGCGATCTCCAATGCCTTCAGCGCCTTGTCGGCTCCGCCGACCCGAACCGCCCAGGATTCGATGAGGTGTTTCACCTCGGCTCGATGGGTGATCCGCAAATCATTGGACGACAGGTCGGAGGATGACGGACTGTCCGCCTGGACGAGCGCAGACAGGCGTTGCCAAAGGCGCTCCGTGCCGGCGGCGATGGCCAAATATCCGTCCCCCGCGTCATAGACGCCGTACGGTACGACCGCCCGATGCTCCGCACCGTTCCTCGTCGGGTTCACGGATGACCCGCCAACCTCCACCTCGACGAACGCAGTCTCGTGGAACGGCAGAGTCGCATCGAACAGGGCGACGTCGACATACTCACCGAGTCCGTCGCCGCGGTCGCGTCGATACAGGGCTGTGACGATCGCCGCATACGCATGAATGCCTGCTGAGACGTCCGCCAGCGAAATCCCCAGGGGAAGCGGTGGCCCACCTAGGACCCCGGTCATGTCGATGACTCCTGAGTACCCTTCGGCAATGATGCCCTGGCCCGGCCTCCCCGCGAACGCACCAGTGTTGCCAAAAGCCGAAATCGAAGCCATGATCAGCCGCGGATTAACTGCAGAGAGTTCGTCGTAACCCAGGCCTTTCGCCGTTAGCGCTCCGGGACGCATGTTCTCCACGAGCACATCCGTGTCGACGGCCAAAGCGTGAACCATCTCGACGCCTGTCGCCTCACGCAGGTCAGCTGTCACACTGAGCTTGCCAACGTTCAGATTGGCGAAGTACCCGCTGTGTTCATCGCTGACGTACGGCGGAAGCTTGCGCGACGGGTCCCCGGCCGGCGGTTCGATTTTGATCACTTCAGCACCGGCATCCGCCAAGAGCCGCGTGCAATAGGGCCCAGCCAGAATCTGGCTGAGGTCGAGAACTTTCACCCCGGCCAGAGGCGTGCGTGCCGTGTTGTCCGTCATAGTCATCCGAGTTCGCCCGTTCCATGAGCACCGGCAGGTGTGAAGCCGCCAACGCCCTCGCTCATCGACATGACAAGAGAACTCTGATTGACGGACTGTGAGCTGCCGGCGTCGTCAGGTCCGCTGGATGCCGATGACCGTGGCTTGGTATGGCCCGAACGATCATCAAGTTGAACTGCTGTTTCACGCTTCACGCGTGTCCCTCCTTATACATACATGTGGCCGATGAGCGGATTGACACCGGGCAGAGAGTTCATCCGACGGGCGTGACCATCGACGCGAAATGATTCGTGATTCGGCTCAGTTCACGTCCATGTGCGGCGGTGCTTGACCGAAGTGTGCAAGCCGCGCCATCCGTCATCCGCACATCCGCAGAACCTGAAACGGCGTAGGTCGTCAACCTGCACTCTCGTGATCAAAGCCATCGCGTTCAGCCTCTGGAATCCGCCTGTTCAGTTCCGTAGCCCAAAGGTTCCTGCGCGCTTCCCGGTCCGGATCTGGACTGATTTCAGCTGGGTGAACTCTTCCAAGCCCATTCGCCCCATTTCCCGTCCATAACCGGACGCCTTGTAACCGCCGAACGACATCTGCGGCGCCCCATCGATGGAGGTGTTCACCCAAACGGTGCCGCTACGCAGCTTGCGCATGACGTCAAGGGCTGTGCCGATGTTCGACGTCCAAATCGTGTTCCCAAGTCCGTATGCGACGGCGTTGGCCAGGCGTACAGCGTCGTCTGTAGTGTCGAACTCGGTCACGGTAAGCACAGGCCCGAAGATCTCTTCACGGAAAGCAGCAGACTCTGGGGTTACATTGCCGAGCACCGTCGCCGACATGAACAGCCCGTCGTCGTATCCGGCGCCGCTGAGCCGGCTGCCGCCGGCCAACACGATCGCACCACTCTGCTCGGCAACCTCGACCGCGCGGAGGACCTTGTCGAGGTGCTGCTCGTGAATCATGGCACCGAAGTCGGAGTCGGTCTCGCCGGCACCCACCTTGAGGCGACGGGTTCGCCCGATCAGCCGCTGGTTGAATTCCTCTGCGATGCTGGACTGCACGAGCAGGCGCGCCCCGGCCACACAGCACTCCCCCTGATTGTGCGTGGCACCGAACACAACACCCTCAACGGCGTCATCAAGATCGGCATCGGCGAACACGACCTGGGCTGCCTTCCCGCCAAGCTCTAACGAGGTTTTCTTGAGGTTGCCCTTGGAGGCGTCCAGGATGCGACGGCCGGTCACGGTCGACCCGGTGAAGGTGATCATGTCGACATCCATATGCTCGGCAAGTGCCTGACCGGCTTCGCCTGTGCCGGTGACGACGTTGAAGACACCCGCGGGGACACCGGCCTCGAGTGCAAGCTCTGCAAGCCGCAATGCTGAAGCCGAGGTGAACTCCGACGGTTTTGCCACGAGACTGCAGCCCGCAGCGAGTGCGAACGCCACTTTCTGGCAGAGGATCAGTAGCGGGAAATTCCACGGCACGATCGCGCCAACAACACCTATGGGCTCGCGCACGAGCAGGCCGGTATAGTCCTCGCCCAGGTTCGTGTGGATGTCGCCATGCTCTGCTGCGGCGAGGCTGCCTGCGAACTCCATCAACCCGATCGCACCATCGGCGTCATTGAGCGCGACACGCAACGGTTTGCCGGCCTCGGCCGCGTCGAGCCTGGCAAGTTCTTCACGATGGCCATGCATCAGCTGCGCAAGTGCGAGAAGGGTACGCATGCGGTGCATTCCGGTGGCACGCGCCCATGTTCCGGCATCGAACACGCGACGCGCGGCGGCAACCGCATCGTCGATCTCATCACGGAAACCAGCTGCATACACCGACACAACGGTGCCAGTGGCAGGATTGCGGCGCTCAATCGTCTTGCCGTCATCCCCCAAGACCACCTGGCCATCGATGATGTGACCGTATCGAGTGGACGTTGAAACCTCATCGAGAACTGTCATCTCTTCTTTTCCTCTCTTTCGACGTAGGTTCACTTGCCGCGGTCCAGGAACGCGCGAACGGCTGCGACCTGTTCGACGGTGCCACTGCAGGCGGCGACACCGCACCGCTCGGCGCGCATCCCGGCCTCGTTGCCGCCGGCGATGCCGACGTGCAAAGCTTCTTTGATCGCATGAACTGCGCGTGGCGATCTGCTGCTGAGATCGCGTGCCAGCCCGAGGGCACGTTCACGCAGTTGCTCTGGTACGAGCACTTCCGTCACGAGGCCGTAGCTGAGTGCTGTTTCGGCGTCGACCGGCTGGCCGACGAGCATCATCGCGGTAGCACGCCCAACGCCGACCACATGCGGTAGGCGCTGAGTGGCACCCCAGCCAGGCGTGTTCGCGAGGGTGATCTCCGGCTGACCCAGGTAGGCGGTGTTCGCTGCAATGCGGATGTCGCAAGCGAGTGCGAGCTCTAGACCGCCACCGAATGCAGCACCGTTGATTGCCGCGATCACCGGCTTAGGCAAGTCCTCTAGCTGGTTGAAAATGAATTGTCCGGTGGCCGAGAATTGGTAGGCGGCTGCCCCCTGCAGACCGTCCAGTTCACTGATGTCAGCACCGGCGCTGAATGCACGATCGCCGGCGCCGGTGATAATGACCGCCCGAACCGTTGCGTCGTTGTGCAGCCGTGAGACAACGGCGTTCAGCTCTCGGAAGACCGAAAGGTTCAGCGAGTTGCTCTTGTGCGGCCGGTTCAGGGTGACCGTTGCGACGCCGTCATCGACGGCGCATAGCACTACACGCTCCGCGCCGGCACCGCCGGTCATCGTTGTTGGGTTCCAGGCCACGTTCAGGACCCTCCTATCCTCTCGCGTCGAAATACCGCATGAGGCGACGGCCCGGCCAAGCAGCAGCCGTCACCTTTCGGATTCGCCGGCCAGTGCGTCATACAGAATCACCGACATTCAGCCGAGCCCCGCTTTGGTGAGGACAGGCGTTCCGGTATTCAGGTCCCCGAGCTATGACCGCCGCGACAAGGTCGAGGTAGTCGGGCTCTACCGCGTCGGACAGCGGCCGAGGGGTGGCGCCGTCGTAGTGCAGTTGTTCACAGACGTTTCGATTCAGGAAGTAGGCACCGCGGATGAGGAGAAACAGCAAGTCAAAGGATTCCGGTCTCTGTGCCGACCAGGTTGCGACCACTTCGGCCGCAGGTGTGCCATTGGCGACCGCGGCCGCGGCTTCGTCGAGGACAGGGATTAGATCGGGCCGGGCTGTGGCCGCGGCGTCGAGGCAGGCGCCGGGCACACCGGCCTGGGAACCTGAAAGGTATCCTGCGGAGGGCGGGATAAGTGCATCCGCTAGCGCTGCAATCGCAGCAAGTCGTCGATCGTCGGTCATGCCGCCGACACCTCCCTGCGTACCTGCACCAGGTGTTCGGTCCATCGCAGGGCGAGAGCTGCGATCGTCGCGGTCGGGTTCATGCCGGCTGAGGTGGGCCACACGCTGCCGTCGAAGATGTACAGGTTGTCGATGTCGTGGGTCTTTCCCCACTCATCGACAACGGAGCTTTCGGGGTCGGTCCCCATGACCGCCGTGCCCAGCAGGTGCCATCCGCTTTGACGGATCTGCGGTGCGACGATCACTTCGGTGGCACCCGCCTCACGGAAGGTGTCCGCCATCCGCTCGTTGTGCCAGCCGAGCATCCTTGTGGAGTTCTCACTCGTCCGGTAGACAAGTTTCGCTGCCGGCAGGCCACTGGAGTCGGTCGCGGCCGTGTCGAGGGTGACGCTGTTGCTCTCCTCTGGCAGATCCTCGCCGCAACTGACCCATAAGAGTGAGCGGCCGAGGCGGCGCTGAAGTTGGGCCTGGAATCCCTCGCCCCAGATGGGCACCGAGCTCCACGGGTACGCGCCCGTCGTGCGCTGCGGGCCACCGGTCGGTTGAAGGCCCCATTTCGCACCGCGCAGGAAACCGCGCGCCGCATCGGTCTCGTAGAACTGCAACGAATAAAGCGTCTGTCCCCACGAACCACGTTCGGTTCCGAGGTCCTCATCGAAGAGGCCGATGACAGAGCTGGCCGGGTGCATCATCAATCGCTTGCCGACCAGTCCGCTCGAATTGGCAAGACCGCCCACATGCGACGGCGTCTCCGACAGCAGGAGCAGCCGGGGAGTGCCGACGCCATTCGCACAGACGATGATGACACCTGCCGGCTGAAACTGCAGCACTCCGCTCTCATCAAAATACTCGACGCCGGTTGCCCGGTCCTGTCGGTCGACCGCGATACGGGATGCGCGCGAGTTGGTGCGTAGGATGACACCGGCGGTGATCAGGTCGGGCCAATGGGTGACGTCGACGGTTCCCTTCGAACGGTCGAGGTTTCCCCACATGCAATCGCCACGCTGGGCCGACGCGTTAAGGTGGCGGTAAGGGCGTGTGGCAATCGCATTCGTCCCCGGCCACCAGTGCCAGCCGAGCCGGTTCATGGCGGCGGCGACCTTGCGTCCGCCTGCGCCGAGCGGCACTGGCGGTAACGGGTAGCCCTTGGCGTCGGGGTAGGCCGGGTCGCCATCGAGGCCAGAGATACCGAAGTCGGCTTCGACCTGTTCATAGAACGGTATGAGGTCTTCGTACGTCATCGGCCAATCGTCGCCGACACCGTCTAGGGTCTTGACCCGGAAGTCGGAAGGCATGTTGCGCATCCACTGGGAGGCATAGACGACGGCGCTGCCGCCGACACCGTTCCACATGAGTGCGGAGACGTCCGATTCGGAGTCGTCTACCGGGTAGTCAGCCCGACCGTTACGGATGTTCGGGTTCCACTGCCAGTCCAGATCCTGCCGGAGTTCAAAATCTGGATGGTTGCCACGTGACTTCGAATGGTCGGGCCACCCGCCCTGTTCCAAAACGGTGACACTGAACCCGGCCTCGCGCATCCGTTTGGCGGTGACGGCGCCTGATGGGCCGGCGCCGACAACACACACGTCCGCATAATCTGTCATGCCATTACTCCCTTACAGCCAATCGCCGAACTCATCCCCGCCTGCGCGGATATTCGTACCGGGCTGACGGGCCTACCAGTCAGCCCGCGAGAAGGATCATCCACCATGTGCATCCTTGCTTCATCCCTTGGTCGAGCCGAGTGTGAGCCCGGCGACGAATTGTTTCTGCAACACGATGAAAATGATCAGCGTCGGCAGCGCCGCCAGTAACGCTGCAGCCGCGATCATGTTCTGGTTTGCCACGAATTCTCCCTGCAGGTCGGTCAACGCGGACGTTATCGGCCGTAGTTTTCCGGTTGAGATCAGTGTGATTGCCCAGAAGAAGTCGTTGTAGATCCACGTCGTGAGCAGCGTGGCCAGTGCAGCCAGGGCCGGTTTGATCACCGGCAGTGTCAAGCGCCAATACCTGGACCACAGTGAGGTGCCGTCTACGATGGCCGCTTCGTACATTTCTTGCGGGATGGTCTTCATATAGTTGCTGAGGACGAAGACGCAGAATCCGATTTGGAATGCCGCGTTGATGACGACTAACCCGAAAATGGAGTTGTACATTGTCCCGCTCGCGCTCAAGAAGTTTGGCAACGGGATCATCAGATACAGGCGATAGAGCGGGGTGATGATCACCTGCTGGGGCAGTAGGTTCCCCGCCGTGAACACCATCAGCAATGCCAGATTCAGTTTGGTGCTCTTACGGGTGATGATGAACGCTACAGCCGAGGCAAAGAACAGCGTGATGATGACAGCCGGGACAGTGATCAGGAGGGAGTTCTTGAAATAGACAAGCATGTCCGACTGATTCCAAGCTTCTATGAAGTTGTTCAGACTCAGGCTATGGGCAATGGAGACGTACCCGTACTTGTTCGTCTCCTGAATCGGACGGAGCCCCACATATAGAGCAAACAAGACCGGCAGAAGCCACAGCAGCGCCATGCAAATCATGAACACTTCTGCCACGAGCGTCCAGGGTCTTAGCTTCCGCTTGTGCCGTACGGAAGCAGTCCGCGGTTTGTTGCTATGCCCATCGGGTGATTGCTCTGCCCTGCGAATCCACTGTCGAGTAGTTCCGGTCATTGTGCAGTCTTCTCTCGCTTGAAGGTCTGCCACAAGAAGATGGTGATCGGCACCAGCGAAACGATCAGGAGCACAACACCGAGCGAGGAGCCGAAGCCGATGCGCTTGACCTCACCCACGATGTTGTTGGTGATGAGTACTGACAGCAATTCCAGGCCGTTGTAGCCTCGATTTGTGATGTAGACCAGGTCAAATGCGCGCAGTGACTCGATCACCGTCACGATGAGCACGACGATGTTGATCGGGCGCATTGTCGGGAATGTGACATGCCAGAATCGTTGCCATGCGTTCACGCCGTCGAGTGATGCCGCTTCCTTCAAGGCCGGGTCCACGGACTTCAGTCCAGCCAGGTACAGCACCATGACGTATCCGGCTTGCCGCCAGCTTGCCTCCACCAGAACTGCCCAAAGGTTGAGCTTCGGGTTCCCCAACCAGTCGATGAGATTTGCGTTGGAGGTTCGCCCAAGAAATGAGTTCACCAGACCAAAGTTGGAAGAATACATGAACTCCCAAATAATGCCGATGAGTGCCAGCGACAACAGTACGGGCAAGAAGAGCGCACTTTGATAGAGACGGCCTCCTTTTAGTCCGCTGTCAAGGATGAGTGCGAACAACATGCCTAGCGGTGTCGCAATCATCATGAAGACTGCTAGCCAGATGATGTTGTGCAATACCGCCGGCCAGAACGGCGGGTAGATGGTGGCTGCTTGCACGTAGTTGTTCGCCCCGTTCAAGCAGCCGTTGCTCAGCCCCGGTGACATCGGCGATGACTGGCATGTGCCTAGGTGCAGGCCACCGATTCCGTTCCATTTGGTGAAGGATAAGAAGATCGACGCCAAAGCGGGTCCCCAGACGAAGGCCAGGACCGCCAATGTCGGTATCCCGACAAGGGCAGCGGCAATCCACCTATCCGCTTTGGTCAGGCTCGTCAATCGACGCTTGCGCCCGCCTTGGCGGCGATCTCGAACTGTTAGTGTGCGCGTCATTGCGTGTTCAGGCGAAGATCGACTTGGCCTGTGCTTCAAGGCTCTTCTGGATCGCCTTGATGTTCGACGTGCTCGGATTCTCGATGAAGTTCTGAACACCGGCAAATGCGGCAGCTGCCATGGCCGGGTCCGTATCCCGATCCAGGAACTGCGTCACAGCTTTCTTCGAGGCGATGAGCTCGGTGGACTTCTTTTGGATTGCGTTGTATTTCGATGTGTCCACATCTTTGGCCATCCCGACGTCCCACTTGTCCGTCTCCAGAAAGGTCCCCTCGGCCTTACCCGTGCCGAGATACTCCAGAACTTTCTTTCCACCTGCAGTGTTTTTGGCCTTGGCCGCGCACATGTAACCGTCTGCAGGGGCTTCCATGTAGTCGGTACCGAATTTCGGGTTGATCGCCGGGAATTCGAAGAAATCCAGATCCGGCAGATTCTCGGGCGCGTAGTTCGCCCCAACCTGGTTCGACCCTTGGAACATCATTCCGGCGTTCTTGTTCTCCAGGTCCTTTGCGGCATCTTGCCAGATTCGTCCGTTGGCGCCGTTCTGGCAGTACGGAAGCAGCTCGGCATATTGTTGGAAGACTGTGGTCACCCCAGGGTCCGTCCAGGGAATCTCATGGCGCATGAGGCGTTTGTGGTAGTCGTACCCATTGATCCTCAGATCGATGGTGTCGAAGAAGCCGCACCCGGGCCAGAGGTCCTTATCGGCAAAAGCGATCGGCACGATCCCGTCTGCCTTCATCTGCTTGGCCAACGTGAGGAGGTCATCCCAGGAGGTCGGGGCCGTGTACCCCTTGTCGGAGAAGACACTCTTGTTATGGAAGAAGACCCACGGATAGTTGTACATCGGCACGAAGTAGTAGTGGCCGTCGAGGCCTTTCGACAGCGCCTTCGCCGCCGGGCCGAAGTTGGCGCCGATCTTCTCCCACACGTCGTCGATCGGTGTTGCGAGGCCCTGTGCGGCGAAGAATTGCATCCGGTACCCGGCGAACCAGGTGAACACATCGTCCGGAGTCGCCTGGAGATAGTTGCTGATGTTGCTCTTGAAGGTCTCGTGATCCACGAGGTTCAATGAAATGTTGGTGCCGGTCCGCGCCTCGGCCTCTTTGACCAGGGCCTTCTGGGACTCTTTGACGCCGGGGTTGGAGTTGTACGAGCCCATGCTGACGTTCTTGCTGGCTCCACCGCCAGCGCCCGACGTGGACTTTCCGCCTGGGGTGCTACAGGCCGCAAGGCTTGACGCGGTTGCTCCTGCCAGCGCGGCAGCGGCAACACCACCGAGCAAGCTCCTGCGCGTGAGGATAAAGCGTTGCGACGCCTGCCGCAAGGATGGTTCAGCCATGGTTAGCCTCTCAGAGATAGTTGCGAACTAATTCCCTTGAGCTTGTACCAAGCAATTGGCAATAGTTATTGTTGTTTGGCAATGCCAATGCTTTGTTAGAAGAACGAGACTCGAAAACGCTGCGGAGGCGTAAAACAACTGGTCGACAGAATCGAGGCGCAGACGTACCGAATGACGGGCCGTCCCACCTGGCAGTCAGCGCGCCAGGGTCAAGCGACTGGGCCGGGCCGGGCCTGTTCCTTACTGAATGACACGGCTAACCCATCCTTGGCCGCAATCTCGCCTGAGCTCGCAGGCGGGGTGTATCCCAACCGCGACTCGATCGCTCGCACGGCGGAGCGGAGCGGGCTCAGATGCTGCCGTATCGTCAAATTGTTCAATCGGACCGACATGCCGACGATGGTCAGTGCGGCAACCACCCGACTTCGATGGTCATGCACCGGCATGGCAATTGAGCACAGACCGACCTCGCCCTCCTGCCAGCATGTCGCAAATCCACGGCGTCGCGCCTGCGCAAGCTCGCGGCGCATGAGCTCCGGATCAGTAATCGTGGCGCTTGTCATTTTCGGCAACGGGCCTCTCAGCGTGCGTTCGATGAGGTCGTTGTCCGCGCTGAAGGCCATCAGTGCCTTCCCTGACGCGGTCGCGTGCAGGGGAAACCGACGCCCTGTATTCGCCGTCACACGAAAGCTTGAAGGTGCCTCTCCTCTGTCCAGATACAGAACCGATTCGCCCTCCAGGATTCCCAGTAGCACGAACTCATCCGTTTGGGCCGCAAGAAGATCCAAGTAATGGCGGGCGATTCTGCTCACCTCGACGCTTTGCACAACGCTTGAGCCCAACTCATACAGCGCCCAGTCCAGTCGGTATGCTCCTGAGTCCGGGTCTCGCGCGACGAGGTGTCGTGTTTCGAGCGTGCCGAGCAGGTGGTAGACCGCCGTCTTGCTCATCCCGCTTCGGTGGGCAATGTCGCCTATGCCAAGACCGCGTTTCGCGGCGCCAAGTATCTGCAAGATATCCACCGCGTGATCAACTGCCTGTACACGACGTGAGCGCCGGCTCGGCTCAGTTGATTCCGATTCCCGCTCACCCTGATCTTTATCCGTCACCTGATACTCTCGTTTGGCAGTACCAACCAATGCTAGCCAAAGCCAAGACTAGTTCATAATCTTGCGACATAGCCCGGAGTGTGAGAAACAGTTCTCAGTGCCGTACACGACCAAAGTCTCGAGCGTTGACGCCGCACTACCGGCTGCATACGAATACCGCACGGTGAGCATTTTGTCGGTAGTCTTGGGCTCTGCCGAGAGTCTGACAGATCAAAGCTGCCGATGATGAGCGCCTCACGCACCGGATCGCGGTGGGGTGCTGACATCGACATTCCCGCCGGGACTTATCGACGCGGCGCTTGAGTCGACGGACCGAATGGAGCAACGCCACCGGCTGTTGCCGGCCCGCGTGGTCGTCTATTTCGTGCTGGCGATGTGGCGGAAATCGTGGCGGGTGCCGACCACAGGGGCGCTCACACAGGTCCGGCCAGGCTGACGCTTCCGTATCGACGACCGAGGCCAGGTCTGGTTCACCCGTCGCCACAGGTGAATCCCGACCAGAAACCCCGCATCGGCGGCAAAGCACGCTACGGACTACCCGAACTCGACGAAACCGCCTAACCCAGCCCAACCCGATCAACTGGCCAGTGAGCCACGACGGCCGCAACTCATCCGTCGAGCATGCAAGCCGATGCGCGGCGACCGCTAAGCGCGCTGCAAATGTTCCTCGGACGCGACCCGCTGCCCGATGACCGCCGAAACACCGTCTTGCCGCATCGAGACACCGTAGAGGGCATCCGCGATCTCCATGGTGCGCTTCTGGTGCGTGATGACGATCAACTGACTGGCCTCCCGCAATGACTCGAAGATCGACAGCAGCCGGCCGAGGTTCGCATCGTCCAAGGCGGCTTCAACCTCATCCATGATGTAGAACGGGCTCGGCCGCGCCTTGAAAATCGCAATCAGCAACGCGACAGCCGCCAACGAACGCTCACCACCGGACAGCAGCGACAATCGCTCGATCTTCTTGCCCGCGGGTTTCACCGAGACCTCGATGCCCGTGGTCAACATGTTCTCCGGATCGGTCAAGAAGATGCTGCCCGCGCCGCCCGGGAACAACACAGGGAACACGTCCGCGAAAGCGGCCCTCGTGTCTTCGAACGCGTCCGAAAAGATCGACTCCATCTTGCCGTCGATCTCCTCGATGATCGTCAGGAGATCCTTACGCGTTTTCGTCAAATCCGTGAGCTGTTCTGTCAAGAACTTGTGCCGCTGCTCGAGCGCAGCAAACTCCTCGAGCGCGAGCGGATTGACCCGACCTAACTGGGCGAACTTACGCTCCGCCCGCTCCAAGCGCTTCTGCTGCTGCTCACGATTGAACGGGATACCGGTCGGCTCGGGCTCCGCCGAGTCATCTCGGTCTCGATACACTCGTTCCTCGCTACTCGACCACCGAGGTGCCGGTGCCGGCGAGTCATCCGACGGGATCGGCACGTCGGGGCCGTACTCCGCGACGAGCACGTCCTCGACCAGCCCGAGTTCGCTGCCGGCGCGCTCCAGCAGGCCGGAGAGGTGCAGCTTCTTCTCGTAGATCTGCAATTCCAGCCCGTGCACGCTCTCGCTGATCGCCTGCAGCCGCTCCCGCAGTACCGCCTCCTCGAGGCGCAACGCCGTCAATTCCTGATTCTGCTCGGCCCGCGCCGCCTCGGCGGTGGCGAGCTCGACCCTCGCCTGGGCCACCGACCGGTCGACGGAATCCAGCACGGCGGGCAGCGACGCGATCACCGCACGTGCCGCCTCGATCTGTCGATTGCGGATGACGGCACGCCGCGCGGCCGCTTCGGCCGCAGCCCGCTCGGCCTCCAGCTGGCGCAGGAGCGCGTCCGCGCGCGCCTGCTCGGCTCTCACCCGCTCCTTCGCCGTCTCCAGCGTCAACCGGGCTTCGACCTCGCTCTCCCGTGCGGCTTCCAGTTCGGCGAACAGCGCGTCCCGCGCGCCGACGTCGAGGATCGGCCGGGGTCTGGCCTGTGCCGTCTCGAGAGCGGCCTTGGCGCGCTCGGCGGCGGCCTCGGCATCCGCGACGCTCTCGCCTGCCACCGCCAGCGCGACCCGGAGTCGCTCCGATTCCGCAGCGGATGCCTCCACCTGCACCCTGAGCCGGTTCAGCTGCTCCGTCTGTGCGGCCAGCGATGCATCGAACTCCCGCAGCGACGCCAGCGCCCGCGCCGACTGATCCTTCGACACCTGATGGATGCCGCGCTGCTCGGCCAGCGCGAATTTCGCCCGGTCGATCAGGGAGAGCACCTGGCCGTGCCGCTCCGCGGCCGCGTCCCGATCGGCCACCAGCTCCAGTCTGCTGCGCTTCGCGCCGGACCCGCCGCGCAGCACGTATCGACTGAGCACGTCGCCTGCCTTCGTGATCACGGTGATCCCGCTCGCGTCCGTACCGGCACCCGCGTCCGCCGTGTCGAACCTCGCCCACACGGCGCGAGCGACCTCGAGGTCATCGGCGATCACGACGTGCGAGAGCAATCCGAGCACCCCGGACGGCGCCGTCACGACGCTACGGGCGCCGACGGCGCCACCCGGCAACGCCCCATTCGCGACACCGGCAACAACGGATGCTCCCGGACCGGCCGATGCCCCTGGACCAGCAGACGCTCCTGGACCAGCAGACGCTCCTGGACCAGCAGACGCTCCCGTCCCAACTGTGCCTCCGTCTGCATCCTCTGCCAGCAGCAGTTCGACGCGGCCCAGCTCGGCGGTTCTGGCTCGCTCCAGCGCATCGATGCCGGCGTCGCGATTCTCGGCGAGCACGGCGTCGGCGAGCGTGCCCAGCGCTGCGGCAATTGCTGCCTCGAAGCCCGGCTTCACCTGCACGTGCTCGGCGACGAGCCCTCGGATGCCGGGCAACCGGGCAGCGACCAGTGCGCTCGAACCGTCCTTCTGATCGAGCGCGGACGACAACGCGCTGGTTCGGGCGGCCAGTGCGTCCCGTTCCCGTTCGAGCGTGTGCAGTTCCTCGCGCAGTCGTTCGATCTCGCCCTCCGCCTCGAACACCTCTGCCTGAGCATGTTCGTACGCCTCGTCGAGGTCGTTCTCGCCGGCATCAGACACGGCGGCTTCAGCCTCGGCCGCGGCGAACTGTCCGCGCGCCGCATCGTGCCGCTCGGTGGCCGCGTCGAGCGCATTGCTCTGGCGCAGCACCGCACCGCGCACCGCCGCCAGTCGCGAGGCAGCGGCGTCCGCCTGTCCGGAAAGCTTCGTGATCTCCAGGTCGTGTTTGGAGACCAGGGCGCTCTGGGCGGCGATCTCCTCGTCGAGCGCGTCGAGCCGGGTGCGCGCTGTCAGGGTCGCGGCACGCGCGGCATTCCATGCGGCATCCGATTCCTCGACCGTTTCGAGAAGCCGCGCTGATTCCTCCCGTGCGGCGTCCACCAGTTGCTGGCTCACGGTCACGGCCGGGTCGCCGGACTCCGCCTGCGAGCCGAGCAGCGCGAGCCGCTGATTGGCCAGTGTGTACAGGCCGCGCAGCCGTTCCTGCACGGATTCGAGACCGAATGTCGTGCGGCGCGCGCCGTCGACGGCGTCGGACACCTGCGCCTGCTCGAGACGGCCGATGCGCAACTGCTTCTGCTCCAACTGCTCCTGCAGCACGATGCGCTCGCTGTGCCGCTCGTTCTCCGAACGATTGTGCACGTCGAGCGCCTGCCGCAGCGACACGACCTCGTCTGCCAGCAGCCGGGCACGGGCATCCCGCACGACCGCTGCGATCGACTGAGCCTCGCGCGCGATCTCCGCCTGGTGCCCGAGCGGCTTGAGCTGCCTGCGGATCTCACCCGCTAGATCGCTGAGTCTCGTGAGGTTGGTCTGCATCGCATCGAGTTTGCGCAGGGTCTTCTCCTTGCGTCGACGATGCTTCAGGATGCCCGCAGCCTCTTCGATGAACCCGCGCCGCTCCTCGGGCGACGCCCGCAACACGGCATCCAGTTGGCCCTGCCCGACGATCACGTGCATCTCCCGGCCGAGGCCGGAGTCGCTCAGCAGCTCCTGCACGTCCAGCAGTCGACAAGCCTGCCCGTTGATGGCATATTCGCTGCCGCCGTTGCGGAACAGCGTGCGGCTGATCGTGACCTCGGAGTATTCGATCGGCAGAGCACCGTCGGCGTTGTCGATCGTCAGAGTCACTTCGGCACGGCCGAGGGGGCCGCGCAACGACGTGCCGGCGAAGATGACGTCTTCCATCTTTCCGCCGCGCAACGTCTTGACTCCCTGCTCGCCCATCACCCAGGCGAGCGCGTCGACGACATTCGACTTGCCCGACCCGTTCGGGCCGACCACGCAGGTGACGCCGGGCTCGAACGCGAAGGTGGTCGCCTGCGCGAAGGACTTGAACCCCTTCAGGGTCAGGCTCTTCAAGAACACCCGGCGCCCCTCCCCGTCCGCTGCCCGCGACACCTGGTAATACGGTACCGGACTCGGCCGGTGCAGCCGCGCAACGCCGCGACCCCGCAGCTACAGACTGAAGCCGCCGTCGCTGGTCAACACCTGCCCGACGACCCACCGCCCGTCGTCGGAGACAAGCCAGCCGATCAGGCGTGCAGGGTCGTCCGGAGCGCCGAAACGTCCGAACGGCATCGAGCGCAGGTGCTCCTCGATGATTCCCGCCGGACGATCGCTGCTGTCCGGGTCGAGATATCCGGTGTTCACCGGCCCAGGATTGACCGTGTTGAGGATGATCCCTCGGGTCAGCAGCTCACTCGCCACCGTCACCGTCAGACCCGCCAATGCGGCTTTGCTGCCCGCGTACGCGACTTCGCCCGGCATCGGACCGAGAAGCTGGCCTGAGGTCAACCAGATCACGCGACCCGTTGCGAACTCATCGAACGGCCCGACGGACACCTGTCGCACACCCGGTTGCGTCGCCTCCTCCCGCACGGTCTCGCCGGAGAACTGCGCGGCGAATCGTCGGGTCAACAGCACCGTCGACCGGGTGTTGACCTGCCAGTGGGCGTCCAGCCGCTCAGCCGTCATGTCGAAGATCGAACCGTCACCGCCGCCACGGGCGTGATTGCAGACGAGGATCCGCAAACGGCCGACGGCGGACACGGCAGCATCGATCACGCGCCCGGGGGCCGCCGGATCCGCCATGTCCGCGCTGAGGTCTCCGAACAGGGCGTCCGGATGCTGTGCCGAACGGATTCCATCGCGCACGGCATCGAGATCGTCCGCACCCCACGGCTGTGTCGCATCGTGCGCCGAAAAGTGGTGGACGAACACGTTCGCGCCGAGTTCTGCCAGCCGCACGGCGATCGCATAGCCGATCCCCCGCCGGCGCGACACCCCGGTGACCAGCGCGGAACGCCCCAGCAATGGATAGGCGGTGCTCGCACGATCCTCAGGCATGATCACGACTGTAGCAAGCGGGGCGCGCGCAGCCTCTGGCAGTGCGGACAGAAGTGCGACGAGCGGTTCATGAACGCCTCGCGCACCATCGCCCGCCCGCAGCGCGGGCACGGTTTGCCGTGCTGCCCGTAGGCGTTGAGGCTGTGCGAGAAGTAGCCGGATGCCCCATTCACGTTCACATAGTGCGCGTCGAAGCTGGTCCCGCCCTCCGCCAACGCCTTGGCGAGCACGAGCCGAACCTCGGTCAGCAGCGTCTGAGCCTTTCGACGGCTCAGCGTTGCTGCCGGCTGGGCGAAGTGCACGCGCGCCGCCCAGAGCGCCTCATCCGCGTAGATGTTGCCGATTCCGCTGATCAGGGTCTGGTCGAGCAGCGCCCGCTTGATTCCCGTGTTCTTGTGCTGAAGCACCGCTAGGAAGGCGGCATCCGAAAACGCCGGATCGAGCGGATCGCGCGCGATGTGCGCGACCTGGCTCGGGACCAGTGCCGCAGCATCGCCGAATCCGCCTGACGCGGCATCCGCGGTGGCGACCATGCGGTCCACTGCCATCGAGCCGAAGATGCGCTGGTCGACGAAATGCAGCGCGAGCTCTCCGTGACCCGGATGCTGCACCAGCAGACGGATGCGCACGGGCCCGTCATCCGCCAGCGGCGCGCCGGCCTCACGCAGCAGCACCTGCCCGCTCATCCCGAGGTGCACGAGCAATGCCGAAACCGAGGCGGCAGATCGGGCGGAGGCAACCGGGTCTACCAGCGGCAGCCACAGGAACTTCCCTCGCCGCACCGCCGCACCGATTCGCTGCCCGGTCAGCCGGGCAGCGAAGTCGCCTGCGGCAGGATCGTGCCGGCGCAGCGAACGCGTGTCGAACACCTCGACGGACAAGACCGTCGCGCCGGTCACGGCGGGCGCAAGGCCTGCCCGCACGACTTCGACCTCAGGAAGTTCGGGCATTCAACCGCGTCCATGCATCGAGCGCGGCGGCCATCTCGGCGTGCTTCTTGCTGGTGCCTTCACCCGTCGCAGTAATCACACCGGGCACAGTGACGGTCGCACGGAACAACTTGTTGTGATCCGGGCCGGAGTCGGTGACCGCATAGCTCGGTGCCGGGGCGCCGAGTTGCGATGCGGCCTCCTGCAGGCTGGTCTTGGGGTCCACCGCGGCCCCGAACCGACTCGGGTCGTCGAGCAGCGGCGCGATCAGGCGCAGCACGAGCGCGGTCGCGACGTCGCCGCCGGCACTGATGTAGGTCGCGCCGATGATCGCCTCGACGGTGTCGGCAAGGATCGACGACTTCTCGGCGCCGCCGCTCCGCGCTTCGCCGCGGCCGAGGCGCAGATACGCACCGAGCCCGATCCCCCGTGCGACTTCTGCCAGCGCGACGCTGCTGACAAGCCCTGCCCTTCGCTTTGCGAGGTCGCCCTCGTCCAACGACGGATGCGTGCGGTACAGCATGACCGTCACGGCCTGCCCCAGGATCGAATCCCCGAGGAACTCGAGTCGCTCGTTGTTCGGGATGCCGCCGTGCTCATATGCGTATGAACGATGCGTCAGGGCAAGAGTCAGCAGCTCGATGTCGATGGCGACACCGAGCGTGCGCTGCAGTGCGTCGAGTTGGTCTGTGCGCTCTCGCGCGTCGTCCGCTCCCGGCATCCGGCGCCGCCGATCAGACGTCGGCGACCTTACGACCCTTGTATTCCAGGAACAGCGGGGTACCTGCCGAGTCTTCGACAACCTTCGCACGGTGCGGCAGGCTGTAGGTGACCTTGCCGTTTTCGACGGTCTTGACGAGCGTGGGGACCTCGGCCTTCCACTGCGAACGGCGCGAGTGCGTGTTCGAGCGGGACTTCTTCCGCTTCGGTACGGCCATGTCTATCTCTCTTCTCTGTTGTCCAAATCGGTGCGGGCAAAATCGGTGTCGTGCACGTGGTCGTCGTGGGTTCCAGCAGTACTGGCCGCACGGTCCGAGGCGGCAAACCCTGCCAGCGCAGACCACCGTGGATCTGTGTCCTCTGGTGGCGAATAGTCGAAGGGCTCCGCCAGCCGTTCCCCCGTGTCGGGGTCGAGACCGGGGCAGTCGGCTTGACATACCGGCTGAAACGGCAACGCGAGGACCACCGCGTCTCTGACCAGAGGTTCAAGATCCACATGGTCATCGTGAACCTCGGAGTCAAAAGCTTCTCCAGAAGAATACGCGAAAAGTTCCTGGAAATCGACTTCAACGGGCAGCGCGATGTCTTTCAGACAGCGCCCGCACTCACCGACCGCCGTCGCGGAAGCCTCCGCGCTGACCAGGATACCCTCGTGAACGGACTCCATCCGCAGCCGCAGTTCGAGCGTGTCACCCTGCGCGACGGCGACGAGTCCTTCGCCGAGACGCTCCGCGACGATGATCGTCAACTCCTGTTCCCGCATCTCGCCGGGCCGATGCATCAGATCGTGAACACCGATGACGAACGGGCTGCGCTGGTTGTCAGTCTGATTGCCGACTTTGTTGCTTGCCACTGCACAATTCTACCCGGAGCGTCCTGCCTACGCGGTCAGCCTGGCCCGCCCGCGCAATTGATCGGTCTGCGGCAGCAGGGAGACCGGCAGCAGCACGGCGCGCGCACGCGCGGCCAGAGGCGCATGGGCGGCCAACGCCGCGAGCACTGCATGGAGTTCGCCCGCCCGATCGGGGTCGATCATCCCCTGCCCCGGACGACCGTATTCTTCCCGTTCCGTTGCCTCAAGCAGTGACTCCAACGCCGTCTGCGCATTGGCATCGGAATCGATGAGCTCTGCGATCCGCGCGGCGAATTCCCGCGGCGTCTGGGTGTCCGGTACGGCGATGCGCAGATCGCGGGCGCTCTGCCTGAGCTCCTTCCAGGCCAGCCGCGGACTTCCCCAGTCATCCCGCAGCAGCCGCAGGCGGGAATGCCGTTGCCAGCGACGCGCGCCAGCCGGCAGGAGCAGCAGCACCAGCACGAACAGGCCGACCAGAACACTCGACAGAACGGCGCCGAGCGCCTGCGCCGCGGTGGCTTGCGTCGTTCCACTCCCCCGGTTCGCCCTGTCCGACCCCGGCGCGGGTGCGCCGGGCGAACGCGCCGGGGCCGTCGCGTTGGACTGGCCGGTGCTTGCGCCACCGGGGATCGTATACGCCGGAAGCGAACCGCGACTGACGGTCGGCTCGAACTGCACCCAGCCGACCCCGGCGAAGTACAGCTCGGGCCACGCGTGCAGTTCGTCCGACGTGACCTCGAAGAGCGTCTGGCCGTTGCGGGCACCCGCGACGGTACCGGGCAGATAGCCGATGCCGATGCGCGATGGAATGCCGAGCGTGCGCGCCATGATCGCCATCGCGGATGCGAAGTGCACGCAGTATCCGCTCTTCACCTTCAAGAACGCGGCAATGGACTGCATGCTGTCGCCGTCGTAGGAGTTGTGCACCGGCGCGGTGGTCGAGTAGACGAAACCGTCATTCTGGAAGTAGTTCTGCAGGGCCACCGCCTTCTGATACTCGGTCGTGGCTCCCTGCGTGACCGTCGCCGCGGTGCGGGCGATGATCGATGGGGCGTCGAACGGCACGAACAGATCGTGTGCGGAGACGCTGGTCGGAATCGCGCCGACTGCATCCGTCAGTTGCTGAGCCGTCGGCTCCAGGGCGAGGCCGTCCACTCGATACGACTGCCCCTGCGACGTCGAGGTGACCCCGGACACCGTCAGGTCGGCGGTGTTCCACAGCCACGAACCCTGCAGTCCCTGCACACCGGTCGCCGGATACGGCGCCGGGATCCAGGCGCTCTCCATGTTCTGGATCTGGACATCCGTTCGGATCTTCGTCGAGGCGATCGCCGTGGACAGTCCAGGCACCGGACCGAAAACGCCGTCATCGGGCAAAGCCTTCGTCGAGCCGTCCCGGTGGCGCCAGATCGTTCCGGTGAACTGATCCAGTGAGGTCAGCCGCAGATACGGGGTGGTCCTGGAGGTTGTCGTATAGGTGAACACGGGCACGGGAACCGGCCTGCGCAGGTCCGCGCCCAGGTCGATCAGCGGATTGACCCCGGCACCGATCAGAATGCCGCTGCCGGAGATCCCTTGGCGCCCGATCTGCTGGAATCCGGGGGCGGTGGTCGACAGGGTCAGTGCGACCACGGTCACAGCGGCGGCGACGGACAGGGACATTCCGAGTTCGCCCCAGCCGTTGCTGCGCCGTCGCGTGTCCACGCGGAGGACGAGCAGGTATGCGACAACGCAGGCCACCAGTGCCAACGGCGGGATACCGGTCGGCAGCAGCAGTGACGGCACGATCAACATGATCGCCACGACGAGCGCGGTCAGCGCCGGCCGGCGCGCCCCGCACGCAATGAGGTCGAGCAACAAGGCAGCGAGTCCGGCGAACAGCGTGATCAGGAACAAGAACTCCGGAAGGGAGTCGGCCGGAACCGCCTGCTGATCGAGCGAGACGCGAGCAAGCGCCGACAGTTCGCCGAACCGCTGGAAGGTGGCGGCCGTCGGCAGAAATCCTCCGATGGCATGCCCGCCGTCGAACGCTGCCGTGAGTATGATGAGCAACTCGACAGCGCCGATGGCCGGCACGAGAAGGCGCGGCACGCGGAGCATGCGCAGCGTCGCGGCGCTGACCAGCAGCAGAACGGATATCCCGATGAACGCGAACCACCAACTCGGGCCGTCGATCAACCCGATCAGCCCGGTACTCGCGGCCACCACGAGCACGATGAGCGCTCCGGTCATCCGCCACTGGCCGTCGCGTACGCGCACGATGCCCTGCTGCGGCGCGACGCTAACCATGATGAGTCTCCTCGGCATAGCGACGAGCCGCCGTCTGCCATGCCCTCTGTGCGTCGTCGCCGGGTTCGACCGGCACACAGGTGAAGCCGACACGCCGCAGCTCATCCTCATCGAGCCGACGGGCTCCGCCGAAGAGGAACGCGACCGCAGGCTCACACTGGTGGCGCACCGAGGCCAGCGCGGCCGTGCCCGTCAGCGCGCCGTCGACGAGAACAGCGAACACCGGCACCGCCTTGCCGCCGCGGCGCAGCCCGTCGGCAAGAACATCTATACCGGTCGATGCGTCAGAATCGCGCTGACCTGCCGACTGATCGACCTGGCGCACGGATGCGAGGTCGGCCAGCAGCAGCTGCTCGCCGGCCGGCAGTTCGAACGATGCGGGCGCTGCGCCGAGCACACCGAGCCTGCCGGCACCCGTGCGCCCGGAGAACTGCACACGACCGGTCTCGACGACATTCACCACGAAGCCCTCGTTCAGCAGATGCGAGCCGAGCGCCGCCACCAGGGCGACGGCCTGCTCGAACGCGGCGTTGCGTGGGTGGTGACGGGCGACACGTCGATCGGTGCGCGGGGCGCGACGCGTGTCGAAGAGAATCCACGCGTTCGGATCGCTTCGCTGCTCCTCCTGCCGCACCATGAGTTTGTCGTGCCGGGCGGTCGCTCGCCAGTGCATGCGACGCAACGGGTCCCCCGTGCGATACTCGCGTGCGATCAATTCGTCTGCACTCGGGATGCTGTGCCGCAGCAACTCGTACTCGGCACCCTCCGTCGTGGCCGTGTCCAGCTCGCCGCGAAGCAGCGGAACGACACGCGGAGTCACCACGAGCGGTCTTGCCCCACCGACCGCGTATTCGGCGTGAGCGAGCCCGAATGGGTCGAGGCGTGCCAGCAGCATGGGACCGACCTCGTAGACACCGCGGGTCTCGGTGTGGATGCGATAGCGCAACGTGGCGACGTCGGGGCGGTGCCTGGTGGGCAGCCCGTGCTCGGCGAGCCACGGCAACGGCGCGAACCCCGGAGCGCTCAAGCCGGTGCCGACCGTATCACGCCAACGCATCGGCGACGGTGAGTGAGAACCCTGGTTGCGCACCGTCAAGGTTGCCTGAGTTTCTTCGCCGGTTGCCACGATCTCGGGTAAGAACGACCGCGAGACGCTCAGCCAGGGTCGATCGAGCACGAGCGCCAGCATTGCAGCGGGCGGAAGCACGGTCAGCGCCAGCCCGACGAACAGCAGGTCAACTCGCCCCAGCAGGACGGCTCCGATGAAGGCGATGATTCCGGCCAAGGCGACCGCCCAGCCACGCAGAGTCGGTCGCGGGCGCGTCACCCGCGGCATCCGCTCGCGCGCCCTGTACATGAGTCAACCCGTCGAACTCGGCACCGGGGTCGCTGCGACGATCCGCCCGATGATTTCTGCGATCAACGGCGCGCTTTCATGGTGCTGCCCCATCGCCCGGCTGGTCGGCAGGAGCCGATGGCCGAGCACCGGCACTGCCAGGATGTCCACGTCATCCGGCAGTACGAAGTCCCGTCCTTCCAGCGCGGCTCGCGCCTTCGCCGCGCGCACCAGCTGCAGCGTCGCGCGCGGGCTGGCGCCGAGGCGCAGCTCGCGATCCTCCCGGGTCGCTCTGGCAATATCGATCGCATACCGCTTGACGGCGACCGAAGCGAAGACCCGGCGAGCGGTGGCCATCATCGCCCGCAGCCGGTCGACCGTGACGACGGCGCCGATACGCGAGAGCGGGCTCGACGTGTCGCGCCCGTGCAGCATGTCCAGTTCCGCCTGCTCATCGGGGTAGCCCATGGCGATCCGCGCCATGAACCGGTCGCGCTGGGCTTCGGGCAGGGCGTAGGTGCCTTCCATCTCGATCGGGTTCTGCGTTGCGACCACGATGAACGGGCTCGACAGCGGATAGGTCGACCCGTCTACCGTCACCTGCCGCTCCTCCATGCATTCGAGCAGCGCCGACTGGGTCTTCGGGCTGGCCCGGTTGATCTCGTCGCCGATCACGATGTTGGCGAACACCGCGCCCGGCTTGAACTCGAACCGCCGCTCCGCCTGGTTGTAGACGGACACGCCGGTGACGTCGCTGGGCAGCAGATCGGGTGTGAATTGGATGCGGCTGACCGAGCAGTCAACCGATTTCGCGAGGGACTTCGCGAGCATCGTCTTGCCGACACCGGGGATATCCTCGATCAGCAGGTGCCCCTCCGCCAGCAGCACGGTCAGCGCGGTCTGCACCGCATCGTGTTTGCCGTCGATGACCGACTCGACATTCGCCGCGATCTGTGCGGCTGCGTGCTGCAGCTCAGCCGAATCCATCTCATCGGTCGCGGCCACAGGGGCCACGGATGAGTCGGTCGGTTGACGAGTCGGAAAACTGTTCATGATTCGTGGAGGCTGTTCATGATTCGTGGAGATAGTCGTATACCACTCGCGGCACATACGGGCTGACGTCGCCGCCGAGGGCGGCCACCTGCCGCACCAGGGAACTCGAAACGTGGGCATTCGCCGGGTTCGGCAGGAGGAAGATCGTCTCCACCTCGGCGAGATTGCGGTTGACGATCGCCATCGGCGTCTCGTAGGCGACATCGATCTGCGACCGGATGCCCTTGACGAGCACCTGAGCGCCGACATCCGTGCAGTAGTCGACCAGCAGGCCGACACTCCACGAGGCGACGAGGATGTCGCCTGCGATGCGGGCATCCTTGATGGATTGGTCCAGCAGCGCCACGCGCTGGGCGATCGGCAGCAGTGCGGCCTTGTCCGGGTTGTGCACGACGAGTACGTGCACCTCGTCGAACAGCCGGGCGGCACGCTCGATCACATCGAGGTGACCCAGCGTGACGGGGTCGAACGATCCAGGGACAACGGCGATCCTGTTCATGTGCCTCCACAATCCTGACTTCCAGGATAGTCGTTCACGGTTATCGTTTCGTTACCAATTGCTGGCCGAATGCCGACCGTGCGCCGTGACGATCAGACGGCAGCCATCAGTTCTTCGCGAGGAAGTCGCGTTCCGACTCGTCGAGTCTGCGGGCCAGTGCGGCCGCCAGCGCCGGATGCGTGCTGAGCTGCGGATCCTCGGCGAGCACACCTTCGGCCAGCTCCCGTGCGAACATGATGACGGCGCCGTCGTGTGCGACGCGCAGAAGCCGCAACGACGAGCGCCCACCCGATTGCTCGCTGCCGAGAACGTCGCCTTCACGACGCAGCTCCAGATCCACCTCGGCCAGCGCGAACCCGTCGAGGGTCGCCGCGACGGCCTCGACCCGCTCACGGGACAACGTCTCCGCTTGCGCCCAGGTCACGAACAGGCAGAGGCCGGGATGCTCGCCTCGGCCGACTCGACCGCGCAGCTGGTGCAGCTGCGACACCCCGAACCGCTCGGCGTCGAGCACGATCATCGCGGATGCGTTCGGCACGTCCACCCCGACTTCGATCACCGTCGTGGCCACGAGCAGGTCGATCTCGCCGGCCGCGAAGGCGTGCATGACGGCATCCTTCTCATCGGCGGACATCCGACCGTGCAGTGCGCTGATCCGCGCTGAGGCAAGTGCCGGGTTCCGGTTGACCGCCGCCAGCACAGACTCGACGGATGCCATCGGGCGCGCGGGCGCAGCCGGCCCACCGTCGGCGATCCGCTCCGCGCCGGCACTCTCCGCGCCGGCGCTCTCCTGGCCGGCGCTCTCCTGGCCGACCTCAAGCACCTTCGCGCTGATCGCCGGGCAGACGACGAACACCTGACGGCCGGCGGCGATCTCCTCGGCCGCCCGGGTCCAGACCCGTCGCTCCCAGCCCGGGTGCTCAGCGAGCGGCGCGACGAAGCTCTGGATCGGCTGCCGACCGGCCGGCAGTTGTGCGATGGTCGACACGTCCAGATCTCCGAAGACGGTCATGGCGACCGTGCGCGGAATCGGTGTTGCGGTGAGTACGAGCACGTGCGGCGGCCTCGCCCCCTTCAGCCGAAGCGCCTCGCGCTGGTCGACTCCGAACCGATGCTGCTCGTCGACCACGATGAGGCCGAGGTCGTAGAACGTCACCGCGTCGTGCAGCAGGGCGTGGGTGCCGATGACGATGCGCGCCTGCCCGGAGATCGTGCGCAGCAGAGCCTTCTTGCGTGCCGCGACGGGGAGCTGCCCTGTGATCAGGGTCGGCATGAGCTCCGCCGCCAGGTCGGGGCCGAGGATCGCGGCGATGGAGTGCAGATGCTGCGCGGCAAGCACCTCGGTCGGCGCCAGCAGGGCCGCCTGGCCGCCCGCGTCGGCGACCGCAAGCATGGCGCGCAGTGCAACGAGTGTCTTGCCGCTGCCGACCTCCCCCTGCACCAGGCGATTCATCGGTGCTTCTGCGGCCAGATCACGTGCGATCTCCCCGCCGACGACGCGCTGGTCATCTGTCAGCGTGAACGGCAACACGGCGTCGAACCGTTCCAGATAGCCGCCTGCCCGTGGCACCCTGGGGATCGCACGCGCGCTCCGCGCCGCGGCCCGCTGCTGCAGCAACGCGGCCTGGAGCACGAACGCCTCGTGGAACCGCAGCGTGTCCCGGGCGCGCCGCCAGTCGGCATCCGTCTGCGGATTGTGGACGAGTTCGAGTGCCGACCGGTACGGCAGCAGCGAGGCCTCGGCGCGCACGGCATCCGGAATCGGATCGGCGATGGCGTCGAGCGATCTGAACGCCTGGACGACACAGTCGTGCACCTGCCAGCTGGTGACGCTCGATGTGGCCGGGTAGATCGGCACCGGCGTCATTGCCCAGCGCAGAGCGGCCGCGGAGTCGCCATCGAACGCGTCGGTCTGCTCGGCGAACAATTGGTAGTTCGGGTGGGTCAGCTGCAGCGTGCCGTGATAGTCGGTGACCGTGCCGGCGAACACACCGCGCAGCCCCGGCAGAAGCTGGTCGGCACGCCACGCCTGGTTGAAGAACGTCAGAGTCAGCACGCCGGTTCCGTCTGAGATCTTCGCCTCGACGATCGAGCCGTGCTTGGTCTTCATCGCGCGTTTGCTGACCGAGAGCACTTCGCCGACGATCGTCACGGCTTCGCCGACGGGCAGCCCGTTCAGTGCCGTCAACTCCCCGCGGCGCGCGTAGCGGCGCGGATAGTGGCTGAGCAGATCGCCGACGGTCGCCATGCCGAACGCCTTCTTCAATGCGGCGGCGCTCCTGCCGCCGAGCAGTCCGGAGAGCTTGCTGTCCAGGCCGACCGTTGCGACGCGATCGACGGCCACCGACACGCCTCTGGCAGGTGACGGAGCGGACATGCTCCGAGTCTAAAGCCCGCCACCGACAGCCTGTCCGAGCTAGAACACGGGGAGCCCGGGCCACGAGCGCTCGGGCGGTAGCGTTGAGTGCGATGACACGAATCGTTTCCGGCTTCGCCGGCTCGCTCACCCTCGCGGTTCCGCGTTCGGGCACTCGTCCGACAAGCGATCGCGTGCGCGAGGCGATCTTCTCCGCGCTGTCTGCGCGCAACGCCGTGTACGGCGCGAATGTGCTCGACCTGTACGCCGGTTCAGGGGCGTTGGGACTCGAGGCGGCAAGCCGGGGGGCGGCATCCGTCGTGCTGGTCGAGCGCAACCGCGCCGCGGCGGCGGTCTGCCGCGGCAACGCGTCGGCGATCCTGCGAGCGGCGAAAGGCCGCGCTGCGCCGCGGGTGCAGACCGTGGTGTCGTCGGTGCGCGCTTTCCTTGCCGGGCCATCGGCCGCGGCCGGCGGTTTCGCACTGGTCTTTCTCGACCCGCCCTACGACCTTCCCGAAACGGAGCTGACCGCGGACCTGGCCGCACTGGCGCCGTTGCTCGCCGCAGACTCCGTTGTCGTCGTGGAGCGCGGTACCCGTTCACCGGAGCCGAGGTGGCCGAGGATGCTCATCCTCGATCGACGCAAGGACTACGGCGACACGGCGGTGTGGACGGCCGTGCACGCCGAGGCCGACGGGGGCGGACACCCGCTCCTGTAGCCGGCCCGCCGGCTCAACCGTGCGCGCCATCCCAGCCGGCGTACGGGTCCCAACCGCCGAGGCCCGTGTACGGCTCGCCGTCGACCAGCACGCCGTCACCGGCGACGACCCGGCCGATCCGGCGAAAGCCCGCAGCCAACGGCCGTTCCGGTGGAAAACAGGCCAGCAGGCTGTGGTCCTCCCCGCCGGCCAGTGACCGCTCCGGCTCCGCACCGAGCGCGGCTCGATCCAGATCGATGCAGACGCCGGATGCCTGCGCGATGCGCCGGGCGTCCAGCACGAGCCCGTCGCTGAGGTCGAGCATCGCCGTCGCGCCGCCCTGAGCGGCGAGTGCCCCTGCCCGGATCGGCGGACGCGGGCGCAGCTGCGCCTCGACGACGACACGGTGCTCGGCACGCAAGCCTGCGGCCGATTGCGCATCAGGCGTGCCCTCGGCATCCGTTGCACGCCGGAAGAGCAGCGCGAGCCCCGCCGCGGCCGCGCCGAGTTCACCGGCGACCGCCACGGTGTCGCCGATCCGGGCGCCGGATCGCAGCACGGGCGGCCGGCCCTCGAGGTCGCCGAACGCTGTGACGGCGATGGTGAACGTGTCGGAGGCAGACAGGTCGCCACCGACGACACCACAGCCCGGTGCGAGGGCTGCGCAGGCCTGCCGCAACCCGTCGGCGATGCCCTCGAGCACGGCGACCGGCGTCGCCCGCGGCGCGGCGATCGCCACGAGCAGCGCGGTCGGACGGGCGCCCATGGCGGCGACGTCCGCGAGATTGGATGCCGCGGCCTTCCAGCCGAGATCAGCCGGCGCCGACCACGCGAATCGAAAGTCCGGACCGTGCACCATCAGATCCGTCGTGACGACGTAGCGCCCATCAGGGGCGCTCAGCACGGCGGCATCGTCGCCGGGGCCGACCAGGGCTGCATCCGAAGCCGGCAGCCGTGGAAAGATCCGCCGCAGCGCATCGATCTCCCGGACCGTCTGCAGCGTGTCGCTCGCGGTGTCGAATGCAGCGGGGTCGGGCTCAGTGGGGTCGGGTACAGCGGGGTCGGGTGCAGCGGGGTCGGGCTCAGGCGTCGTCATGCATCAAACGGTAGCCTGGATCCCGATGACTCTTCGGCTCGCACGCCTGTCGGCGGCACTTCCTCTGCTGCTGGTGGCCGGCCTGCTGAGCGGATGCGCCTCGGTCGTCGCGATGACGGCTGCGCCCGACTCGAACAGTGTCGGCTGCGCGAACATCTCGGTGCGCCTGCCGGACACCGTCGCCGGCCGGGCGAAGCGCGAGACGGACGCGCAGGCGACCGGCGCCTGGGGGAACCCCGCCGTCGTGCTGCTGCGCTGCGGCGTGCCGCCGATCGGCCCGACCACGAAGCCGTGCCTGACGGCGAACGGCATCGACTGGGTGCTGGAGAACGATCCGCTCTCCCCGGCGCTGCGCTACATCACTTTTGGACGCGTGCCCGCCACGGAAGTCGTCATCGAACACGGCAAGAACGGCGTCTCCGACGCGAGTGTGATGGCCGACCTGTCCGATGCGATCGGCAGCGTCAAGCAGACGCAGAAGTGCATCTCCGCTGCCGACGTGCCGGCCCCGACCAACGCGCCTGCCGCCGTGCCTACACCCTGACTGCGCCCTGATGGCCCGCACGGGCCAGTGCGACGTCGATCAGCTCGTCGATCAGTTGCGGATAGGCCAGCCCGCTGGCCTGCCAGCACTTCGGGAACATCGAGATCGGCGTGAACCCCGGCATGGTGTTGATCTCATTGATGACGAAGCCGGCTGCGGTCAAAAAGAAATCCACGCGCGCGAGGCCCTCGCCGCCGATCGCATCGAACGCGCGAACGGCCAAGGACTGCATGTCCGCCAACTCGTCAGCGGTGAGCGTGGCCGGGCAGATCAGCTCGACACCGGGTGCGTCGAGGTACTTGGCCGCGAAGTCGTAGAACTCCCGGCCGGACACCACGATCTCCCCGGCGACGGATGCTCGCGTCGGCTCTCCCGCTCGCCCGCCGAGCACCGCGATTTCGACCTCGCGGCCGACCAGGCCCGCTTCGATCAGCACCTTGTCGTCTTCCAGCAGTGCCGTTTCCATCGCAGCCGCGAGCTGGTCCAGCCCGGTCAGCTTCGTCACGCCGACGCTCGAGCCGGCCCGAGCCGGCTTGACGAACAGCGGAACGCCGAGCGGCGCGATCGTCGCGAGCACGGCATCCGGATCGGTGCGCCACTGGTAGCCGGACACGGTCCGCCACGGCGCGACCGGCAGTCCGGCGTGCTGCAGCACGGTCTTGGTGAAGTGCTTGTCCATGCCGAGTGCGCTCGCGAGCACGCCGCTGCCGACATACGGCAGCCCGATCAGTTCGAGCATGCCCTGCAGGGTGCCGTCCTCACCCCACGGTCCGTGCAGGATCGGGAAGACGAGGTCCGCGTCACCCAGTGCGCGTTCCGACCCATCGGCCTCCCGAACGGTCAGCGTGCAAGACGCCGCGCTGTCCGGCCAGCGCACACGTGTCCCATTGTCGACGACGGCGGGCATCGCGTGCGGGTTCAGCGTGAAAGCGGCGGCATCGTCGCGCTCGAGCACGTACGCCCCGTCTCGGGTGACCCCGACCGGGATGACGTCATACCGTTCGCGGTCAATGGCCGCCAGCACTCCGCCCGCCGTGGCGCAACTGATTGAATGCTCGCTGGAGCGACCCCCGAAGAGAAGTACGAGCGCGATCTTGTCCGCCATCCGTGGTCCTTTCGCCCTGGGGTCCGTCCGAATCCGTGGTCAGATGCGGTGCAATGTCTTTCGGGTCGAGCGTACCGGCAAGCACCCTGCTGACCTGCTCGACGATCGGCATCGCAACGCCGCGTGCGCGGGCGAGTTCCAGGATCGGGGCGACGGATGCGAGTCCCTCCGCCGTCTGGTTCATCTGCTTGACCACCTCGGCGAACGCGTAGCCCTGGCCGAGCAGCCGGCCGGCCGTGTTGTTGCGGGATAGCGGCGACTGGCAGGTGGCGATCAGGTCGCCGAGCCCGGCGAGCCCGGCGAGCGTGTCCGCATGCGCACCGTGTGCGACCGCGAAGTCGGTCATCTCGACGAGCCCGCGCGTGATGATCGAGGCCTTCGTGTTCTCACCGTAGCCGACCCCGTCGACGATGCCGATCGCAACGGCGATCAGATTCTTGAGCACGCCGCCGAACTCGGTGCCGATGACGTCGGTGTTCACGAACGAGCGGAAATACCGATTGGTCGCCAGCAGCGCGACGGCCTGCGCGGTGTCGAGGCTCGCCGAGGAGACCACGGCTGCCGTCGGCTGTTCGCGCGCGATCTCCAGCGCGAGGTTGGGGCCCGAGATCACCGCGATGCGCGCCGGGTCGATCGGCAGTTCCTGCGCCATCACCTCGCTCATCCGCAGCCCGCTGCCCTTCTCGACACCCTTCATCAGGCTCACGATCGGCGCGCTCTGCGGCAGGAGCGGTTCGATCGCCGACAGGTTTTCGCGCAGCGATTGGCTCGGGATCGAGACGAACACCTGTTCCGCACTGGCCAGCGCTTCGGCCAGCAGGGTGGTCGCCCGCACGGTCGGCGGCAGGTTGATGCCGGGCAGGTACTGGCTGTTGCGGCGTGCCTCGGTGATCTCGTGCGCCACCTCGGGGCGCCGTGCCCAGATGACGACCTCCGACCCGCCGTCGGCGAGAATCTTCGCGAAGGTCGTTCCCCAACTGCCGGCGCCCAATACCGCGACGCGCGGTGCGGCGACGCGACGCGACGCGCGTGGCTTAGCCCTCAAAACGGCCCGTCTCCTTCTGGTCATGCTCCGTCGGGTTCCAGCGCTCGGTCGGCGCCTTCTCGCCGCGCACGCCTTCGAGCAGCCCCGTGACGTCCTGCATGATCGCGTTCGTCGCGGCTGCGAGCGTGCCCGCGTTCAACGGCTTGGCTCGGAACTCGGACAGATCGACCGGATCTCCGAAGACCACGGTGATGGTCTTGCGCGGAAAGAAGCTGATCTTCTTCGAGTAGCGCGCCATGACCTGTTGGGAGCCCCAGTGTGCGACGGGGATCACCGGGATGTCGTGTTCCAACGCCATTCGAGCGGCACCCGTCTTGCCACGCATCGGCCACAGCTCGGGGTCGCGGGTGAGTGAGCCCTCCGGATAGATGATCACGCAGCGCCCGTGCTCGACGAGCTTCTCGGCGGCCTGCAGCGGCGCGCCGGTCCGGCTCCGACCGGCGCGCTCGACCGGGATCTGACCCGACTGGGCCAGGAGCCAGCCCACGACGGGCACGCTGAACAGGCTCGCCTTGGCCAGAAACCGTGGTGCGCGCCCGAGTTTCCACACGGCTGCCGCGACGATCACCGGGTCGATCTCGGTGTAGTGGTTGGGTGCGATCACATACGCGCCGCGCATCGGCAGCTTCTCGCGGTCGACGATGCGGTAGCGGACCATGAACCACAGCGGCGGCAACGCCAGCGCTGCCAAGATCCAGAAGACCGACGGGCGCCATTTTTCGGAGGGCGCACGCCGTGCGGAGGGAGTAGGCACCCGCCTATTATCCTTCGAGAACGAAGTCGGCTCCCAACAGTTCGAGCTTCTCGATGAAGTTCTCGTACCCGCGCGAGATGATTCCGACGTTACTGACGGTGGATGTCCCCTCCGCTGTCAAGGCTGCGATCAAGTGGCTGAAGCCGCCGCGCAGATCGGGAACCTCGATGTCGGCGCCGTGCAGCGTGGTGGGTCCGGCGATCACGGCGGAATGGTTGAAGTTGCGCTGTCCGAATCGGCACGGATGCCCGCCCAGGCACTCCTTGTGGATCTGGATGGTCGCCCCCATCTCCACCAGGGCGTCGACGAAGCCGAACCGCTGCTCGTACACCGTCTCGTGCACGATGGAGACGCCCTGCGCCTTCGTCAGCGCGATCACGAGCGGCTGCTGCCAGTCCGTCATGAAGCCGGGGTGAACATCCGTCTCGATCACGACCGGCTTCAACTCGCCGCCCGGATGATAGAAACGGATGCCGTCGTCGCTGATGTCGAACGCACCACCGACCTTACGGAACACGTTCAGGAATGTGAGCATCTCGGCTTGGCGTGCACCGCCGACGAAGATGTCGCCTCCGGTTGCCAGTGCCGCTGCCGCCCAGCTGGCGGCCTCATTCCGGTCGAACAGCGCGGTGTGGCTGAAGCCGGTCAACCGGTCGACCCCCTCGATGCGGATCACCCGGTCGGTGTCGACCGTGATGATCGCGCCCATCTTCTGCAGGATGTTGATCAGGTCCATGATCTCGGGCTCGATCGCAGCGCCCTTGAGCTCGGTGATGCCCTCCGCGCGCACGGCTGTCAGGAGCACCTGCTCCGTGGCTCCGACACTCGGGTACTCCAGGTGCACCTTCGCACCCTTCAGGCCGTTCGGCGCGGTCATCCGGATGCCGCTGGGCAGCGTCTCCACGATCGCACCGAAGTTGCGCAGTACCTGCAGGTGGTAGTCGATCGGGCGGTCGCCGATGCGGCATCCGCCGAGGTCGGGGATGAACGCCTCGCGGAGCCGGTGCAGCAACGGGCCGCAGAACAGGATCGGAATCCGACTGGAGCCGGCATGCGCGTCGATGTCGGCCATGTGCGCCGTCTCGATGCCGCTCGGATCGAGCATGAGAGTGCTGCCGTCCGGCAAAGTCGTCACCTTGACGCCGTGGATCTCCAACAGCCCGCGCACGACGCGCACATCGCTGATGTCGGGCACGTCGCGCAACTCGCTCGGCGTGTCGCCGAGCAGGGCGGCGACCATCGCCTTGGTGACGAGGTTCTTCGCCCCCTTCAACCGGATGCTCCCCCTGAGCGGGCGACCACCGTGGATGGTGATCTTCTCTGCGGTCAGCCCCACCTGGGCACCTGCGGCTTGAGCATCCTGAAGAAGTGAGTTCACGTAGTTTTCACCGGTATTGTTTTTGGCCGCCAGCTCTCGCGGCGGGCTTCGAATTCTGTGATCTGCGCTTCGTCACGCAATGTCAGGCCAATGTCGTCCAGGCCCTCGAGCAACCGCCACCTAGTGTAATCGTCAATCTCGAATGAAACGGTCAGTTCGGCGATCGTTGCGGTACGGGCGACCAGATCGACCGTCGCCTCTATTCCCGGGCTCGCCTCGATGGCCGCCCAGAGCCTCTCGACGTCTTCTTCGCTCACGATGCCGGTCAGCAGACCCTGCTTGCCGGAGTTGCCGCGGAAGATGTCACCGAACCGCGGGCTCAGCACCGCTGTGAAGCCGTAGTCCCGCAATGCCCAGACGGCGTGTTCACGCGACGATCCTGTGCCGAAATCGGCGCCGGCGATGAGGATCCTGCCTGCCCTGTACGGCTCCTGGTTGAGCACGAAGTCCGGGTCACGGCGCCACTCGTGGAACAGGGCATCCTCGAAACCGGTCTTCGTGATCCGCTTCAGGAAGACCGCGGGGATGATCTGGTCGGTGTCGACGTTCGTGCGGCGGAACGGAACGGCCACACCGGTCACGGTCGAGATCTTTTCCATTATGCGAGTGCTCCCTCGTGCTCGATGTCCCACGGACTGGACAGGGTTCCGCGGATGGCGGTGGCCGCCGCGACCAACGGCGAAACCAGGTGCGTGCGCCCGCCCTTGCCCTGGCGGCCTTCGAAATTGCGGTTCGACGTGGAGGCGCACCGCTCACCGGGCGCCAGCTGGTCCGGGTTCATGCCGAGGCACATCGAGCAGCCGGCGAAGCGCCATTCTGCGCCGAACGCTTCGATGATCTTGTCGAGGCCTTCCGCCTCGGCCTCGAGGCGCACCCGCGCGGAGCCGGGCACGACCATGACCCGCAAGCCCTCTGCCTTCTTCTTGCCCTTGATGACCGAGGCGAACGCGCGCAGATCTTCGATTCGACTGTTCGTGCATGACCCCATGAAAACGGTGTCGACCCGAATGTCCTTCATCCTGGTACCCGGTGCCAGATCCATGTAGGCGAGCGCGCGCTCCGCCGCGGCGCGAACGTTCGGATCGAGGATGTCGGCCGGATCCGGAATGGATTCGCTGAGCGGCACACCTTGGCCGGGGTTGGTTCCCCAGGTGACGAACTGCTCGAGTTCGTCCGCGTCGATGAACACCTCGGCGTCGAATACCGCGTCGTCATCGGTCGCAAGCGTCTTCCAGTACTCGACCGCGTCATCCCAGTCCTGCCCGGCCGGCGCATGCGGCCGGCCCTTCAGATACTCGAACGTGGTCTCGTCCGGCGCAACCATGCCGGCGCGCGCGCCAGCCTCGATCGACATGTTGCAGATGGTCATCCTGCCTTCCATCGACAGTGCCCGGATGGCGCTTCCGCGGTACTCGAGCACGTAGCCCTGCCCGCCACCCGTGCCGATCTTCGCGATGACAGCCAGGATGATGTCCTTCGCGCTGACTCCGGGCCGCAACGTGCCCTCGACCGTGACCGCCATCGTCTTGAACGGTTTCAGTGGCAGCGTCTGCGTCGCCATGACGTGCTCGACCTCGCTTGTGCCGATGCCGAACGCCATCGCACCGAACGCGCCGTGCGTTGACGTGTGGCTGTCTCCGCACACCACGGTGATGCCCGGCATGGTCAGCCCCAGCTGTGGCCCGACGACGTGCACGATGCCCTGCTCGATGTCGCCGAGAGAGTGCAGGCGCACGCCGAACTCGGCGCAGTTGGCGCGCAGCGCCTCGATCTGGGTGCGACTCGTCGCGTCGGCGATCGGCCGATTGATGCCGATCGTCGGAGTGTTGTGGTCTTCTGTCGCAATCGTCAGATCGGGTCGGCGCAGCCCACGCCCCGCCATCCGCAGGCCGTCGAACGCCTGCGGGCTGGTCACCTCGTGGATGAGGTGCAGATCGATGTAGACGAGGTCCGGCGACCCGTCTTCGCCCTTGACGACGAGATGATCGTCCCAGATCTTCTGGGCCAGTGTCTTCGGGGCCAGTGCGTTCGGGGCCACTGTTTTCGGGGCCACTGTGCGGGGGCTGCGTCCGGTGTCCGATGCCGTGTTCATGGCATCAGGGTAGCATCGAATCGCGATCTTGGTCGACCAAGTTGGTATACCAGCATCAGCGATCGTCCGTTTCGGACGCCGCCGGCCAGAAGCGTTCCTTCACCAGGCTTGCAACCGTAGCGGCCACCATCGCCCCGACGATCACCCCGAGTGACAGCGCGGTGCCGATCTCCGGGACCCATTCCACCGGATTTCCTCCGTTCACGAAGGACAACTGATTTTCATGGAGGGCATGAAACACGAGTTTCACGCCGATGAAGGCCAGGATCACCGCGATGCCGTACTTCAGATAGTGCAGCCGTTGCAGCAGGTGGCCGAGCAGGAAGTAGAGCTGTCGCAGTCCCATCAGCGCGAAGACGTTCGCCGTGAAAACGAGGAACGGACTGGTGGTGATCCCGAAGATCGCGGGGATCGAGTCGACCGCGAACAGCAGGTCGGTCGTGCCGATGGCCACGAACACGATCAACATCGGCGTGAACAAACGCCGTCCGGCCACGGTCGTGCGCAACTTCGTGCCGTCGAAGTCGTCGGAAATGCGCAGACGTCGACGCAGGAATCGGATGAACCGACTGTCTTGGTTGTCGGCTGCCTCCGAGTGCAGCGCCTGACGCACCGCGGTGTAGAGAAGGAACGCGCCGAAGACGTAGAAGATCCAACTGAAGTTGGCGATCAACTGGGCGCCGAGCAGAATGAAGATCGCGCGCAGGATCAGTGCGATGATGATGCCCACCATCAGGGTTTCCTGCTGAAGTCTCCGCGGCACGGCGAAGCGCGCCATGATCAACACGAACACGAACAGGTTGTCGACGCTCAGGCTGTACTCGGTGAGCCAGCCGGCGATGAACTGCCCGGCGTGCTCGGCCCCGCCGAGCAGCAGAATGCACAGCGCGAACAGAAGAGCGAGCGCCAGATAGAACGTGATCCAGATGCCGCATTCCAGCGGCGACGGAATATGCGGTCGCTTGAGCACGATCAGCAGGTCGGCCAGCAGAATCAGGCTCAGCACGATGAGCGAGCCGATTTCAAACCAGAACGGCAGGACGAGCTCCATACGAAGCCTTCCGAAGTCGGGAGCGTGCGGCTGATCGGCCACCCACCGATCGGCCGCCCACTGACGGCAACCGCAACGGACTCGCCACGGTTGCGAAAGTCTCTCCCGCACAACGCGACGTCGTGCTGCCGCGCCCGGGGTCGAAGCACAACCCGTGATGACGATCGCGGCGTCGGCTTGCGAGCAAGCCGTAGGGATACTCCCCTTCGTTCGGCCAGTCTATCGGATGTCGGGTTCGCCTTGAGTCAGGTGTGTGGCCGCCGTAGCGTTGGATCACCATGCAGTGGTTCGGCGCAGAAGGCTACGAACTCGCCCGGCAGGTGCTGCAGCGCGGCATCGCCGGGGTCTTCCTGATCGCCTTCCTGTCCACATACGCCCAGTTCCCGGCGTTGCTCGGCGAACACGGGCTGCAACCGGTTCCGTCCTTCCTGCGCCGTGTCGGCGACGCGAGTGGCCCCACGATCTTCCGCAGGCGCTATTCCGACAGGATGCTGCGCGCGACCGCCGCTGCGGGCGCGGTCGTCGCCGCCTGCCTCGTCGCCGGATTGCCGCAACTCGGGCCGGCGTGGCTGCCGATGGCGGCGTTCCTGGTGATCTGGGGAGGGTACCTGTCGATCGTCGATGTCGGCCAGACGTTCTACGCGTTCGGCTGGGAGAGCCTGCTGCTGGAGTCGGGGTTCCTCGCCGCGTTCCTCGGTTCGAATGGGACGATCCCGCCGATCACGATCATCCTCTTCGTCCGCTGGCTCGTCTTCCGGGTCGAATTCGGAGCGGGGATGATCAAGTTGCGCGGCGACCGCAGTTGGCGGGACCTGACGGCCCTGTACTACCATCACGAAACGCAGCCGATGCCGAATCCGCTCAGTTGGTGTTTCCACCACCTGCCGAAATGGATGCACCGCGGCGAGGTGCTCGGCAATCATCTCGCACAACTTGTCGTGCCGTTCTTCCTCTTCGCCCCGCAACCGGTCGCAAGCATCGCCGCCGCGGTCGTCGTCGTGACCCAGGGGTGGCTTCTGCTCTCCGGCAATTTCGCCTGGCTGAACGTGCTGACGATGATCCTGGCGTTTTCGGCGGTCTGGGATCCTGCCGCGCACGTGGTCGTTCCCGCGATGCCCGCGCACACGGACACGCACCCGCCTGAGGTGTGGTTCATCATCGTGGTCCTCGCCATCACCCTGTTCTTGCTGGTGTTGAGCTGGCCGCCGCTGCGCAATCTGTTCTCACGCCACCAGCTGATGAACGCGAGTTTCAATCGCTGGCATCTGGTCAACGCTTACGGCGCATTCGGCAGCGTCACGAAGGAACGTTTCGAGGTGATCGTCGAGGCGACCGATGCACCGCAGCCGACGGCTGAGGCGGTGTGGCTCGCGTATGAGTTCCGCGGCAAGCCGGGTGATCCCGCGCGACGCCCGCGCCAATTCGCCCCGTACCATCTGCGACTGGACTGGCTGATGTGGTTTCTCGCACTCGGCATGCGCAATGAAGCCTGGTTCCAGGTCTTCCTCAGGCGGCTGCTCGAGGCGGACCCGGCAACACTCCGGATGCTCCGCTCTGCCCCGTTCGGCGCCGAACGTCCCCGTTGGGTGCGGGCACGGATGTTCCGCTACCGCTTCTCCAGTCGCGTCCAGCGACGAGCCGATCACGTCTGGTGGGTGCGTGAGGAAATCGGCGCGCTGACACCGCCGATCTGTCTTGCGCCCGCACGCAGCGAGTAAGGTCTGGGAACAACGCAAGGAGTGCCGATGAAGAAGACCGCGCTGGCCGCCGCCGCCCGTGAACAATTGCGGGCCGCGGCAGATTCGACGAGCGGTCGCGCCGCACGCACCATCTACGGAGGCCACGACCAGCGGCTTCGGCAGACCGTGATCGCGCTGACCGCCGGCTCTACCCTGGCCGAACATCGCAGTCCCGGCGAGGCGAGCATCCAGGTGATCGTCGGCAAGGTGCTCCTGCAGACGGCGAACGCCAGCTGGCAGTTGCAGGCAGGGGACTTCCTGGATCTGCCGGCCGACCCGCACAGCGTCAGTGCGACATCCGATGCGGCGTTCCTGTTGACGGTCAGCAACGACGCCTGACCCGGGGATCCCTGACCCGGGGATCAACGACGGCTCAGACCGGAGCGACCACTCGGATGCCAGCCGAAGTCGCGGCGCGCGCGAGTTCGTCGTCGTAAGTGACGACCTCGTCGGCACCGATCCGAAGTGCGGTCGTCAAGTGGATGGCGTCGTTCGAGCGCAGAGGGGCGTGGGTTCCCGCCGCGAGCAGGTCCCCACGTGTGACGTCGACGAGGGTGACCGCGTCAAGCACAGCGGTGATCGCGTCGAGGGCGATGATCGACGGATTCCTTCCGGCTGCGCAATGCAACTCGGTATGCAGCAGCCACGATGCCGCGAGTCGTCGGGACGAATCAGCGAGCGCCGCCACGAGCGCCGCGGATTCTCTCTCCTCGACCAGGAGCTTCATCGCGGCCGAGGTGTCCAAGTAGGCAACCGTCACCAGCGGCCCCGGCTGCCCTCGAGCAGCTCCCTCGAACTCACCGGGGACGCCGCTCGTGTGATCGCCGTGAGCGTGTCAGCACCGGTACGAGCGGGCCGAGCCTCGCCCCGAGCAACGAGCCCGTCGAGCGGGTCGCCTCCGACTGGAATGATGAGCGCGGCCAGACGCCCGTTATTGCTCACTTGCAGCGATTCCCCGGCTTCGACGCGGCGGAGAATCTCGCCACTTCGGTTGCGCATCTCGCGATGCGTCACGGTCTCCATGAAGTCGATAGTAGCACGCTGTAGCACATTTCACGGCGCCGATCTTCGACTCCCTGCCGTCGCACACACAAAAAGCCCGGACCCCAGTAAAACACTGACATCCGGGCGATTGTGACCCCAGCGGGATTTGAACCCGCGTTACCGCCGTGAGAGGGCGACGTCCTAGGCCGCTAAACGATGGGGCCGTTTGCAACTCATCGAGTATGCCACACGCCGCCCCGTCGGACAAACCGAACAGGGCCTGCAACTGGCGCGCGTCAACGCAGCCGCAGCCGCCGCAGCAATTGTGCATTCAGGGCGACGACGATGGTCGACAGACTCATCAATGCGGCTCCGAGCGCCGGCGACACGGTGACGCCCGCCCAGGCGAACGCTCCGGCTGCCACGGGTATCGCGAACAGGTTGTAGCCGGTGGCCCAGAACAGATTCTGTTGCATCTTGCGGTACGTGGCGTGAGACAGGGCGATGGTACGGGCAACACCTCGTGGATCGCTTGACACCAGCACGATTCCGGCGGCCTCGATGGCGACATCCGTGCCGGCACCGATGGCGATGCCGACATCGGCCTGCGCGAGCGCCGGCGCATCGTTCACCCCGTCTCCAACCATCGCGACCTTGGAGCCATCTGCCTGCAACTGCGCGACCGCAGCCGCCTTGCGCTCTGGCAGTACCTCGGCCAGCACTTCCGTGATGCCCAACCGGGCGGCAACGGAGGATGCGACCGCGTGCGAGTCTCCGGTCAGCATGGCGACGCGCACCCCGGCATCCGTCAGTGAACGCACCGCCTCGGCAGATTCCGGCCGAACGACATCGGCGAGTGCGATCGCACCCAGCACGCTCTGCTGCTCGACCACATACACGACCGACCTGGCATCGCGGGTCGCAGCTGCAGCGGCCTGCGTGAGTTCTGCACTCGGTGCCAGCCCGCGCTCGTCGAGCAGGCGTTGCGCACCGACCGTGACGGTTCGCCCCGCCACTGTTCCGGTCACGCCGCGCCCGGGCATCGCTTCGAAGTTCGTGGCCTTCGGCACCCGGATGCCGCGTACGAGCGCCGCCGCCACGATCGCCCGGCCGATCGGATGCTCAGCCGGAGCCTCGACGGATGCGGCCAGCGCCAGCAACTCGGCGTCGGCAACCCCCTCGCGGGTGTGCAGCGCGACGACCCCCTGCTTGCCCTCTGTAAGTGTGCCGGTCTTGTCGAACAGCACGACGTCGATCCGACGCGCGTCCTCCAGCGCAGCTCGGCTGCGGACCAGCAAGCCGTTGCGGGCACCCAGCGTCGTCGCGATCTGCGCCACGAGCGGGATCGCGAGCCCGAGCGCGTGTGGGCAGGCGATGATCAGCACGGTGACGACGCGTTCCAGCACGAATGCCGGGTCGCCCGGTTCGACCAGTGCCCAGCTGACCAGTGTGATCGCCGCAGCGGCGAGGGCGACGTAGAACAGCCACCCTGCCGCCCGGTCGGCCAGCAACTGCGAACCGGACTTCGCATTCTGCGCGTCCGCGACCAATCGCATGATGCCGGCGAGCGCCGTATCCGAGCCGACCCTGCTCACGCGCACGGTGAGCGTGCCCGTGCCGCTGATGCTGCCCGCAACGACGGCGTCTCCTTTGGCCTTCTCGATGGGGACGGACTCCCCCGTCAGCAGCGATTCGTCCACGTCGGATCGTCCATCGACGACTACGCCGTCTGCGGGCACGCCGGCACCCGGTCGGATCATGACGAGCGAGCCGACTGCGAGCTGCGACACCGCGACGGTCTGGATGCTGTCGATGCCGTCTGCCCGGCGCGTCACGAGTTCGGCCTGATCCGGCAGCAGCTTCGCCAGCTCACCGAGCGCATTCTGGGCGCCCATCACGGCTGACATCTCGATCCAGTGGCCGAGCAGCATGATCGTGATCAGCGTTGCGAGCTCCCACCAGAAATCCATGCCGTGGAGACCGAGCGTGACAGCGGCGCTGTAGCCGAACGCCACCAGGATCGCCAGAGCGATCAGCGTCATCATGCCGGGCTTTCGCGCACGCAATTCCGTCACGGCGCCCCTGAGGAACACCAGGCCGCCGTAGCTGAAGATCACGATGCCGAACACCGCCGGAATGTATTGGCTGCCGGCAAAACGCGGGCCGTTCAGGCCGACGATCGCCTGCAGCCCCGGCGAGAACACCATGGTCGGCACCGTGAGGATCAGGCTCAGCCAGAACTTGCGGCGAAACACCGCCGGATCATGACCGGCGTGGTCCTCATGACCGGAATGATCCGCATGACCGGAATGATCCGTATGAGTGGTGTGTTCACGATGCGCGGTGGGCTCGATGCTGCCTGAGGCGTCGGTGACAGTGTCTTCGTCCATGTCCTGTGTGCTCCCATCCATGCTGCCGTCAACCATACCCTATAGGGGTATATTCCGCAGTTTGCGAAGTCGTTGAAATGGGTATTAGCTGGGGCTTCATGAGACTGACCAAGTTCGAACACGCTGCACTGTTGCTGGAAGAATCCGGCAAGAAGCTCTTCGTCGACCCGGGGTCGTTCACGACCGCTCTGACCGACACGGTGGACACGAGCGCCGTCGTGATCACGCACGAGCACGCCGACCACTGGACGCCGGAGCAGCTCTCTCGGGTGATCGAGATGAATCCCGGCGTGCCGATCTACGGGCCCGCCGGCGTCGTGGCCGCAGCGAGCGACTTCGACATCATCACGGTCGCCGCAGGCGACACCGTCGAAGCAGGCCCGTTCACCTTGCGATTCTTCGGCGGCAAGCATGCCCTGATCCATTCGTCGATTCCGGTTGTCGACAACCTCGGCGTGCTGATCAACAGTCAGCTGTTCTACCCGGGCGACTCATTCACCATCCCGGATGGCGTCGAGGTCGACGTGCTCGCTGTGCCATCGAGCGCTCCATGGCTCAAGGCAGCCGAATTCATCGACTACGTGCTCGCTGTGAAGCCGAAGCGCAGTTTCCCCACGCACGAGATGGTCAACTCGGTCGCAGGCAAGAAGATGGCGAATGCGCGCATCGGCTGGGCCACGGAACAGGTCGGCGGCGAATTCTTCCCGCTCGAGCCCGGCGACACACTGGACATCTGAGCGCACGCGCGCGACCTCGCGCGGATCACTCGGCCATTGGCTCCAGAACGAATAGCGGTATCTGCCTCGTGGTCTTCGTCTGGTAGTCGGCGTACGGTGGAAAAGCCTCGACGGCGCGCGCCCACCAGAGTGTCTTCTCCTCCGCTGTGGCTTCGTGCGCGAGATAGTCGCGCTTGGCCGGGCCGTCTTGCAGCTCGACGTGGGGCGTCTTGCGAATGTTGAAATACCAGACCGGGTGCTTCGGCGCACCGCCCATGGACGCCACCACCGCATAGACACCGTCGTGCTCGACCCGCATCAGCGGCGTCTTGCGCAGCTTGCCGGTCCTGGCGCCGACCGTGGTCAAAATGATGACACGCAGCCTGCCCATCGTCGTGCCTTCTGTGCCTCCAGAACTCTCATAGAGCTCCGTCTGCTCGCGAGAGCGCTGAACCGGACTGGGTTCATATTCACCGACGAGTGGCATGTCTCCACGTTGTCGCGCCGGATCGATTCACGATGCCGCACCGTTCCCCCGCGGTGGCACCGCCGCTGTCGTAGACTGGTGCCAACGACCCCCGGCTGTATGTGGCACGGTGCGCCGGCTCCGGATTGGGGCGGCAGGTCTCGCAGTGTTGTGTAAACAAGCATCGTCTTGTCCTGTGTTGTCTGCCCTGTGTTGTTACCCCCCGTGCTGTTACCCCCGTCTCGAAAGTTGCCATGCGCGCACGAATCCACACTGTTCTTCTCATCGGCGCCACGGCGCTCGCCCTGACACTCAGCGGATGCTCCACCACCGCAACCGGTCGGCCCTCCGCATCCGCCTCCGCAACAGCGTCGGACGCGGCATCCGGGTCGATCGACAACTGCGGCACCATGGTGACGGTCGGCGCCCCGTCGAAGCGCATCGTGACGATCAAGTCCTCCGCCACGGAACTGCTGCTGGCCCTGGGGTTGGGCAAGCGCATCGTCGGATCGGCATTCCTCGACGGGCCCATCCCAGCCTCGCTCACGACCCACGGAACACCGAAGGTGATCAGTGACTTCCTGCCGGGGCAGGAGGCCGTGCTCGCACTGCAGCCGGACTTCATCTACGGCGGCTGGGAATCGAACTTCTCCTCGGACGGCGTCGGCGAGCGCGCGTCGCTGGCACGACTCGGCATCGGCAGCTACGTGTCGCCGTCGGCGTGCAAGGAGGCCGCCTTCAAGCCGGACCCGCTCACGTTCGACACGGTGTTCACCGAAATCAAACAGGCCGGCCGCGTTTTCGGTGCAAACGCTGCGGCCCAGAAGCTGGTCGCACAGCAGAGGGCGCAACTGGCTGCGCTCACTCCTCCTAAGAAGTCGGTCAGTGCGCTGTGGTACTCGAGCGGCAATGCCACCCCCTATGTCGGCGCGGGCATCGGCGCGCCGGAGATGATCATGCGGGCCTCCGGGCTCGACAACATCTTCTCGAACGTGCACGACACCTGGAGTTCGGTCAGCTGGGAGGCGATCGCCGCGGCGAACCCACACGTCATCGTGCTCGTCGACGCGGATTGGAACACCGCGAAATCGAAGATCGGCATGCTGGAGACCAATCCGGTCACGAAGGATCTCGATGCCGTCATCCATCACCGGTTCATCATTCTGCCGTTCGCCTCGACCGAGGCGGGAGTGCGCAACGTGCAAGCGGCGGCAAGCGTGATCGCCCAACTGAAGCGGATGAACGGTTGAAGAAGGTGGACCGATGACACTCTCGGCCGCCGTGCACCCGCGCATCCGGCGCTCCAGTCGTGCGGCGGCGTTGACCTTCGCCTTGGCTGTTGCCCTCGTCGCGATCGGCTGCATCGCCGTCACGATCGGGCCGGCCGGGATCAGCGTCGATGATGTGGCCAGAAGCATCGGCCACCACATCGGCATCCCCAGCGTGGCCGCGCCACCGCTGCTGACCGATTCGATCGTCTGGCAGTTGCGCCTGCCTCGTGTGCTGACGGCGGCGGCGGTCGGCGCCGGTCTGGCTGTCAGCGGGGCGGTCATGCAGAGCATCACCCGCAACCCGTTGGCGGACCCGTACCTGCTCGGGGTATCCTCCGGCGCGAGTCTCGGCGCCGTCGCGGTGCTCGTTCTCGGTGTCACGTTCGCACTGCCCGCTGCCGCGTTCGTCGGAGCGTTCGCCGCGCTGATCGCGACGCTCGCCATCGCCAAGTCCGGCGGATCGCTGTCCACCGGCCGCTTGGTGCTGGCCGGTCTCGCGATCGCTCAATTGTGTGCTGCAGGTACCGCCTTCGTCATCTTCTGGTCCGCGAAGGGGGACTCCTATCGCGACATCCTGAACTGGCTTCTCGGTTCGCTGGCCGGAGCCACGTGGGTCTCGACGCTGATCTCGTGGTCCGCGCTCATCGTCATCGGCATGCTGATCGTCGCGGCGGCGCCACGGCTGGATGCCTTCGCATTCGGCGACACATCGGCCGCCTCGCTCGGCGTCAACGTCGACGCGACCCGCTGGATGTTCCTCGGCGGCGTCGCACTGCTGACCGGGGCGATGGTCGCCGTCAGCGGCGCGATCGGCTTCATCGGGCTCATCCTGCCGCACATGGTGCGCGGGCTGGCCGGGCCGAGCCACCGCCAGTTGATCCCGGCCGCGGCCTTGGCCGGCGGCGGCTTCCTCGTCATCGCCGACACGCTCGCCCGCACCGTGTTCGATCCGCGCGAACTGCCGGTCGGCATCGTCACGGCGATCATCGGCGTTCCCGTCTTCATCGTGCTGATCCGCAGCAGGAGGGTTGCGAGATGAGTATCATCCTGGACGGCGTGACCCGCGAGATCGACGGCAGACGCATCCTCGATGACGTCTGCGCCGAGGTGCCGTCCGGCACGGTCACCGGGGTCCTCGGGCCGAACGGTGCAGGCAAGTCGACACTGCTGCGACTGATCGCCGGAATCGACGCGCCGACGGCCGGCCGTGTGATTCTGGACGGCGCCGTCGTGCAGGAATTGCGACGGCGAGATGCCGCCAGGCGCATCGCACTGCTCGAGCAGAGCGCACAGCTGGAGACCGACCTGCCCGTGCTCGATGTCGTGCTGCTCGGTCGGATTCCGCACCGCACCGGCATGTTCGGCGGCTTCGACGGCCCGGATGATCGCGCCATCGCCCTCGCAGCGCTTGGCTCGGTCGACGCGATCGACCTGGCGGAACGCACCTGGCACGGCCTCAGCGGCGGCGAGCGCCAGCGGGTGCAGATCGCCCGGGCGCTGACGCAGGAGCCGTCACTTCTGCTGTTGGACGAACCGACCAACCACCTCGATGTGGCCGCGCAGCTGGCGCTGCTCGCGCAGGTGCGTCGGCTCGGCCTCACCAGCGTGGTGGCCATCCACGACCTGAATCTTGCGGCGGCCTATTGCGACCGGGTGCTCCTGTTGCAGGGCGGCACGCTCGTCGCGGCCGGCAGCCCCCAGGAGGTCATCACGGCGGAGACCATCGAGCACGTCTATGGTGCGCAGTGCGACGTCATCCCGCATCCTCGGCACGGTCGGCCGCTCGTCGTCTATGCGATGGAAGGCGCCGCGCCGGACTCCCGGTCGCCTGAATCCGGCGCATTGGCCGCGGCGAGCCCCGCCGCATAGCCCTCCGCATAGGCCTCCGCACTGCCGAGCCGGAACATGTCGGACTCGCCGCTGCGCACGATGGAACGCGCGCCCGGCCCGTCGTCATCGGTCACCAGCCGCGCCGCACCACGCACGACCGCGACGGGATGCCCGCCGGCTTTTCCCTTGACCAGGTCGGTCATCCCGGCGAGCTCGTCGGCGACAGCGGGGGCTGTGACCGTCAGCACGCGCCCTGCGCCGTCCAGAACCCCGCGAAGGTCCTCGACGACGACGATCCCCGCCGCACCGATGGCGACATCCGTCTGACCGACGCGCCAGGGGCGCCCCAGCGTGTCCGTGATCACGACCCCGAGTCGCACGCCGAAGCGTGACATGAGTGCTGCGCGGAGGGCGCGCGCCGACGCATCCGGGTCCACGGGCAGCAGCAGAACGGTGCCGAGCGCGGTGTTGCTCGCGTCGACGCCCGCCGCCGCGGCGACGATGCCGAGCCTGTTCTCGACGATGCGGGTCACGCCGTTCGGATGCTCACGGGTAGCGACGACGCGCACCGTCTCGGCCGTGATCGCATCCTCACGATCCGCCGCAGCGACGATGCGCCCTTCGGCCTTCGAGACGATCTTGCTCGTCACGCTGACGATGTCGCCGTCGGCGAGAGTGCGCACCGGCTCGTGCGCGGCCGACGCATCGACGGCGTCACCGATCAGCCGCGCGAGGTCATCGCCGGACTGCACCTCGGGGATGCCATCCAGCGCCCAGGTGGTCAGCGCCGCGGCGCTGGCGATGTCGGCGGTGCCCGTCATCGCGCGAGCTTCGGCAGCACGTCACGGCCGAACACGTCGATCCACTCGCGCTGATTGCGGCCGACATTGTGCAGGTAGATGCGGTCGAAGCCGACGTCGACGAAGCGCTGGATCGCCGCCCGGTGCACGTCGGGGTCCGACGAGATCACCATCCGGCCCTCGAAGTCCTCCGGTCGCACGTGCTTGGCGAGTTGCTCGAACTCGAACGGAGAGCGGATGTCCGCCTTCGGAAACCTCATGCCGCCGTTGGGCCATTCGCGCAGTGCGTTCGCGAGCGCAAGCTCGTCGGTCTCCGCCCAGCTCAGGTGCAGCTGCAACACTTTCGGTGCTCTCGACGGGTCCTTGCCGGCCTCGCGCACTCCGGCGTCGAAGCGCGCCAACAACCCGCCGACCTTCTCCAACGGCGCACCGACCGTGATCAGCCCGTCTGCATGCCGACCGGCCCGCTTTGCCGTCACCGGGCCGGCAGTCGCCACCAGGATGTCCGGGGCCCTCTCGGGCATCGTCCACAACCGCGTCGACTCCAGCTTGAAATGCGGACCGGCGTGCTTCACGTCGTTGCCGGAAAGCGAGCCGGAGAACAGCTTCGAGATGACCTCGATCGCTTCGAACATGCGGTTGATGCGTTCGGGTGCCTCCGGCCAGTACCCGGCGGCGATGTGCTCGTTCAGGGCCTCCCCCGATCCGATGCCGAGCCAGTGCCGGCCAGGATACATCGCCCCGAGCGTGGCGGATGCCTGTGCCACCATCGCCGGATGCCACCGGAAGCTCGGCGTGGTCACCCCGGAACCGAAGTCGCCGCTCGTGCGCTCGCCGATCGCTGCGAGCACGCTCCACACGAACGAAGCCTGCCCCTGGGCGGGGACCCACGGCTGAAAATGGTCAGACGCCATGACACCCGAGAATCCGTGTGCTTCCGCGTACGCACTCAATTCAAGCGCCTGCGCAGGCGCGAACTGCTCCAGCATCGCGGCATAGCCGATGGTCAGCGGAAACGACATCTTCGCTACCTCTGCGGGGTCATGACAACCTGTCCGGCGTACGCGAAGCCGCCGCCGAACCCGAACAGAAGCGCGGGGACATCGGCCGGAATCCTGCCCGCGTGCCACCACTTCGACAGCCCGAGCGGAATGCTCGCCGCCGACGTGTTGCCCGATTCGATGACATCCGTCACCACGATCTTCGAGTCGAGCCCGAGCTGTTTGGCGAGGGGTTCGATGATGCGCAGGTTGGCCTGGTGCGGAACGAACACCTCGATCTCCTCGAGCGTCAGCCCGGCCTGCTCCACCGCCGATCGGGCGTGCGCCGCAGCCTCCGTGATCGCCCATCGGAAGATCGCCCGGCCGTCCTGGGTGAAGTGGTTGTCCGGCATCTCGACCTCGATGGCATGCGACAGTGTCGGCTCGGAACCCCACGCCACCGGGCCCACCCGCGGGTCGTCCGTCGCAGCGAGCAGGAAGGCGCCGGCACCGTCGGCGGTCAGCACGCAGGTCGCGCGGTCGGTCCAGTCGGTGATGCCGGAGAGCTTCTCCGCTCCGATCACCAGCACGGTGCGCACCGAGCCCGCCCGTATCGCGTTGTCGGCGAGCGCCATCGCGTGCTCGAACCCGGAGCACGCGACATTCACGTCGACGATCACCGGCGAGCGCGCGCCGAGTGCGGCCGCGACCCGTCCGGCGGCATTGGGGCTGTGATCGAGCATCGAGGTGCTGGCGACGATGATCATGTCGACGTCGGCGATCTCGAGCGCAGCGTCCGTCAACGCGTGCCGGGCCGCATTCGTTGCGAGCTCCGGCACCGATTCGTCGTCACGGGCGATATGACGGGTGCGGATGCCGGTGCGCGTCTGAATCCACTCGTCCGTCGTGTCGACCATGGCGGCGAGCTCGTCATTCGTCAGCACGCGCTCCGGCTGGTAATGGCCGAGGCCGGCGATCCGAGAGCCCGGTACGGTCGATGTCTGTCGCATCTGGCCATTATGCCGCCCCGGCCGGCCCGCGCGCGTTTCGGGAGCTGCTCGCGAGCAGTCACCACGCCGCGGTCGTCGCTCGTCTCGGCACGGTCAGCATCGACATCAGGCTCACCGCGATCAGCAGGGTCGCCCCGACGATGATGAAGGCCTGCAACGTCAGCACGGGCAGGGTCAGCGCCAGAAGGCCGGCGAACAGCGCGAACAGCCCGCTGATGACACCGAACCAGCGCGGAAAGATCGTGCCGGCCGCCGCTCCGATGAGATCGATGGCACCGCCGACGATCCAGCCGACGCCGATCACGACGGCGAGCAAGACGATCGATTGCAACGGGTCGATGACGCACAGGACCCCCACCGCGAAAATGACCACGCCGAGCAGGCCGATCAGCCAGCGGTGGCCCGCGCCGACGTGCCTCGACACAATCGCTGCAGCAAGACGAACAACCCCGGAAACCATCAGGTAGACGCCGAAGAGCACTCCGACCAGCACGAGCGTCGCGTCCTGCCAGATCAACGCCATGATGCCGACGATGATCCCCACAATGGCGATGAGGAGCGTCTCACCGCGATGGAGCTGGAGCGAGAAGCCGGGTTTCGGGTCGGACAGCGGCTGCGCCGGCGTGAAGGATGCCGGCATCATGCGCCCACGTCGATCAGCACCTTGCCGACTGCGCCCGCCTCGACCGCGCGATGCGCATCGGCGGTGCGCTCGAGAGCAAATCGGATGATCGGCAGTCCGGCCGCCTCACCGACGTGCAGCGCGCCAGCCGCCACAGCGTCCCTCACCGCTGCCACGGCTGTGTCCTTCTCGGCGAGCGTCGTCGTGTAGGTGAGGATGAACTGGTATCGCACGTTCTTTGTCATGTTCGCGCGCACCGGCAGCGGAAGCACGGTGCCGGCATCTGCGGCATACAGCGCGATCGTGCCATTCGGGGCGATCACGCTCTGATCCAGCTCGAGGTTCGCGAGCGGATTCACCTCGACGATGATGTCGACACCGTCGGGGCGGATGCCGCGGATCGCGGCTTCGACATCCGCCTCACGATAGTTGACCACGTGCTGCGCACCGGCGCGCGCGGCGAGCTGTGCCTTCTCCGCGCTGCTCACCGTGGCGACCACCGTCGCGCCGGCCCAGCGGGCCAACTCGATGGCGGCGTGGCCGACGGCGCCGGCCCCGCCCGCGACCAGCACGGTCCGACCATCAAGGCTGCCGGCCGCCAACTGAGGCGAGGCATGCTCGAACGCCGTGAGGGCACGATGGGCCGTCAGCGCGGGGATGCCGAGCGTCGCACCCAGATCGAATGAGGCCGCTCCAGGAAGCGCAACGACTTGCCGCGACGGCAGTGTCACATACTCCTGAGCGGTGCCGCCGCCGGCGCGCAGTGCGGCGTCCCACACCCAGACCCGATCGCCCGGGGCGACTCCGATGACCCCTGCGCCGACGGCATCGACGAAGCCGGCACCGTCTTGCCCCGGCACCTTCGGCTGCGTCAGCAGCGTGCCGTCTCCTGCACCGACCCGTGACTTCCAGTCCGTCGGGTTCACGCCCGCCACCGCGATCCGCACCCTGACCTCGCCGGCGGAGACCGCCGGACGCTCCCTCTCCACGAGCTGCAGAACCTCCGGAGTCCCGGTGTTGCGGTATTCGACAGCTTTCATCGTGAAACGCTCCTTCCGGCCGCTCGGGCGACCACACGGTGCAACGACCAAACGGGTCGGTCCCATTCTCCGCCACCCGGCGCACGCCGTGTGCGGCATCCGCAATGCCAGGATGGGAAGTACCCAACGGAGGGAGCGCCAGTGGCCGCACCGAATCACGTCGTCATCGTAGGAGCAGGGATGGTCGGCTTGTCGACCGCGTATTTCCTGCAAGAGCACGGGGTCCGGGTCACGATCGCGGAGCGCACCGCCGTCAACGCGGGCTCGTCATGGGGCAATGCGGGCTGGATCGCGCCAGCGCTCACCATCCCGTTGCCGGAGCCCGCTGTGCTGGCCTACGGCATCGGCGCCATGATGCGACCGTCGGCACCGCTGTACATTCCGTTCACGCTGAACCCGAGGTTGCTGCGTTTCCTGCTGGGATTCGCGCGACACTGCACGCCGGCGTTCTGGCGTTCCTCGATGGCCGTGTACGCCGAGGTCGCCGGCATGGCGATGGGGGCCTTCGATGAGCTGACCGATGGCGCCGTCGCCGAGCCGACGAAGCTGGCCGAGCCGTTCCTCGCCGGTTTCGCCACGGAGAAGCAGCGCGAGGGCCTGCTCGACGAGTTCCGTGGCATCGTCGCAGCAGGCGGGGAGGTCGACTACGAGCTGGCCGACGGCGACGAGCTCCGGACGCTGGAGCCCACGCTCGGCGACGGCGTGAAATACGGCGTAAAGCTGCACGGCCAGCACTTCATCAATCCGCCGAGGTTCGTTGCCGCGTTGGCGGACGCGGTCCGCGCGCGGGGGGCCGAGATCGTCACCGGCTGCGACGTGCGTGAGGTGCGCGACCTCGGCGCATCCGGAGTCCGGCTCGTCCCCGTTTCCGGCGAGACACTGTCTGCGGATGCGGTGGTGCTCGCATCCGGCGCCTGGTTGGGCGCGCTCGCTCGCCGCTTCGGGGTGCGCGAGCTGGTGCAGGCCGGTCGCGGGTACAGCTTCACCGTCGTGCCGGAGGTGATGCCGGCTCGGCCGATCTACTTCCCAGCGGCGCGCGTCGCCTGCACGCCGCTGGGGGATCGCTTTCGGATCAGCGGAATGATGGAGTTCCGCTCGGCCGAGGCGCCGTTGGATCCGCGCAGAATCAACGCGGTCGTGAACGCGGCGAAGCCGATGTTCACCGGCATCGACTGGAACGACCGGCGCGAGGAGTGGGTCGGCTCGCGGCCGTGCACCCCGGACGGGCTGCCCCTGATCGGCGCCACGAAGTCTCCGCGGGTGCATGTGGCCGGCGGGCACGGCATGTGGGGCGTCACTCTCGGCCCGCTCACCGGCAAGCTCTTGGCCGATTCGATGACCGGCAGATCCGTGCCCGACGTGTACCGTAGATTCGATCCGCTTCGCTGAAACGCGCGTTGAGCCGCCGGGCGCCTTCGAGAGATCTTAGAGCCCGCCGCACACGCTGGGAGCAACCGCCACACGTACGCAGCCACACAGTCAGTCAAATACAGACAGCCACACACAGACAAGGGCCTCGATGTCGTCAGAGATTCTCACCCGTTCAGGGCGGCGCGCGCGCTTCCGCGGAATGCTCGCACCGTTCCGGCGATTCTGGGCGACCCTGATCGTCTCCGTGCTGGTTGTGTTGGTCGTGGTCGCCGTGGCGAAGGTCATGGCCGGGTCTGCGTCGTGGGCGCACACCGAAATCGGGGTCGATCAGTGGCTCAGTCGCGCTCACGTTCCATTCTGGGATGCGGTGACCCTCGCAGTGCAGTGGGTGCTCTCACCCACGATGGGGCTCGTGATCGTCGTGCTGGTCTCGCTCGGCGTGCTCTGGCGAACGCGCGATCGGATGGTCGGCCTGACGTTTCTGCTGGTCGTGGCGGGCGGATGGCTCAGCTCTGAGCTGGTGAAGATGATCGTGCACCGGCCGCGCCCCGACTTCCACCTGCTCGCTCATCCACTGTCGACCGAGGCCACTCTCGACAGCTTCCCGAGCGGGCACACCTGCTTGGCGATGGCGCTCGCACTCGGCTTCGTTTTCCTTTATCGTCAGCGCCGCGGGCAGAAGTGGGCGATCATCGTCGGCGCAGTCTGCGTGCTGTTCGTCGCCTGGTCGCGCTTATACATCGGGGCACACTACCCGACGGATGTCCTCGGCTCGATTCTGTACACCGGTGCGGCGATGACCGCGTTCCTCGCCATCTGGAACCAGTGGCTCGTCGGCCCCGTCGAGCGGCTCATCGGAGGCCCGCGGGCACGCAAGCACGCTTGAGCGGGGGCGACTGCTCGCCCGCAGGGTCAGGCTGCGTTCGGTACCGAACGTGGCGCGGGTGGCGGCGACGCCGGCACCGTATCGCCGTGGCTGCCGCGCAGGCTGGCGGCGGATTCCCTCGCGAGGAAGGTTCCGAGCTCACCGATCGTGCTCATGAGCGGCGCCGGGAAGACCACGAGGGTGTTCTTGTCGACGCCGATCTCCACGAGCGACTGCAGGTTTCTCAGCTGCAGTGCCAAGGGGTGTGCCATCATCGTGTCGGAAGCCGCGCCCAGCGCAGCTGCCGCCAGCGACTCGCCCTCGGCGGCGATGATCTTCGCCCGCTTCTCGCGCTCCGCTTCGGCCTGCTTGGCCATCGCGCGTTTCATCGTTTCCGGCAACAGGATGTCCTTGAGCTCGACCAGTGTGACCTCAACACCCCATTCGACGGTCAGCACGTCGAGTATCTCGCGGATGTTCAGATTGAGGGCATCCGTTTCGGCAAGGGTTTCGTCCAAGCTGTGCTGGCCGACGACCTTGCGCAGTGTCGTCTGGGCAATTTGGTCGATCGCGGCGTGCACGTTCTCAATCGCGATGACGGACTTCACCGGGTCCACGACGCGGAAGTACGCGACCGCCGACACTCCCACGCTGACGTTGTCACGCGTGATGATGCCTTGCGATTGGATGGGCAAGGTGACGATCCGCAACGACACCCGATGAAGCACGTCGACGGCGGGAATGATGAACCGGAGCCCGGGGTCTCTCGTGCCGATCAACCGGCCGAACCGCAATATCACGCCGCGCTCGTACTGTTTGACGACCCGAATCGAACGGGCAAGAAGTATGACCGCCACAATAAGAACGATCACCAGGATGACACTGAAGACAACCATGAGAATTCATCTCCTTGGCGTCGGGCAGATGCCAAACGCCCATAACACAAATTATCTCTCCGGATACCCGTTATCTCTCCAGATACCAGCGCATTGCCTGAGTTCTGTGATGCAGATGCCCCTGTGACGTCAGGATCAGCTCGGGTCGGTCACGTCTTCAACGGATCAGTGAGTTTATTTCAATAATTTCACGCGACCCATTGCGGGCCCTCGCAGGGGCGATTAACATGTCCGGTGTCTTGAGCCAATCGGAGGTAGTCGCCATGTCCGTCAACGTCACGGTCAAGATTTCCGGAGACACGAACGTCTTCACCAAATCACTCAAGGAACGCGGGGACGAGTTCCGCGAAATTGCAGGGCGCGGTCGAGAGGCGGGCGCCATCCACCATCAGTTTGCTGTCGGAGACGGGTACGTTCTGGTGGTCGACGAGTGGGAGTCTGCCGGAGCATTCGAGAAGTTCTTCAGCGACCCGCAACTGACGGAATTCATCGGGCCTGTCGGCGCTGACCCGAACAGCGCCCCGGAGATCACCGTCGGTGAATCAATCGACTCTCCCGACAAGTTCTAACCGGGCAAGCCGAGGACGCAACGCGATGTAGCGCGCCTTGGAGCCGTCGAACGACGGCAGCTCCCACATCACGATCTTGCCGTCCAACCGGGATGTGTCCGGGCACCGGGATGTGTCCGGGCACCGGGGCCGACCGGAGACCTCGATGACGATGTCAGTTCTCGACCGCCGATCGCGCTGTCGCTTCCGTGCCAGCGCTCGTTGAGCCATTGCTCGCGCGGTGCCCGCCCGTGTTCGAAGACGTCGAGATCCCCAACGGTGCGGCCGTTCTGCAGGCGATGGGACTGATCCCCTGCGTCACTGATCCCCTGCGTCACTGATCCCCAGTGGCACTGATCCCCCGTGTCTGAGTCGCCGGTAAGACCGCGCGATGCAGTCGCATCTCACGTTTCGCCCGATCGGGGCGTCTACAGGTCAGACGGAAAGGAGCCGCGATGAACACGCGACACACCACGGTGGAGACCACCCTCGGACAGCTCACGATCGTCGCGTCCGGTGAGGCGGTGACCGGACTCTACTTCCGTCACCACATCCGCCGGCCCGTGCCGGGCACCTTCGGTCCCGAGCTCAGCACGACCGACGACACCCTCCTCGCCGATGCCGCAGCCCAGCTGAACGACTACCTCGGCGGCCGTCGACGCGAGTTCAATCTTCCGTTCGACGCGGCAGGCGAGCCCTTCCAGCACGCCGTATGGAGCATCGCCGCCGAGATCCCGTTCGGAGAGACGACCGCGTACGGTCAGATCGCGGACCGGCTGGGCGACAAGTCGCTCGCGTACCGGGTCGGCCAGGCAGTCGGCGCGAACCCGCTATGCATCTTCGTCCCCTGCCATCGCGTGATCGGTGCGAACGGCAACCTCACGGGCTACGCCGGCGGCCTCAAGCGGAAGCAGGCCCTGCTGGAACTCGAGGAGCCGGCCCAGGTCAGCGCTGCACGCTTGTTCTAGCGAGTCTCACGGAAGACCCGTAATCACCGTATTCAATGGGATGAACATGAGACAGCAGTTCGAGGCCGTGATCGCGCAACGTGGCGTGTCCGCGATTCGTTGGGGCGAGCGGGACACGCTTGCCCTCGTACTCCACGGCGCCGCATGAGTTGCACGCTCACGGGTTCGGACGGCCGCATCACACTCGACCTGGCCTAACTCCAATACCGTTGAATTAAGGTTGTGGCGTTTACGCTGGGGGTATGCCTCGTTCTGCGTGGCGGAAGCCTGAGTCGGATTCCCGGTTGTCGGATGCGGTGTCGGTGGGAGTGCTCACGCGCGTGTTCCCGCCGGGGGTCGTTGATGAGGTGATCGCGCAGCGCGGGCGCACCGAACGGCGTCATCGGTCGTTGCCGGCGCGGACGGTGGCGTATTTCGCGATCGGGATGGCGTTGCACGCCAATGGGTCGTATGAGGACGTGCTCGCGCTGATCAGCGATGGGCTGGCGTGGGCGTGGCGGGACGAGGGGTCGGTGCGGCTGGCGGGCAAGGGGGCGATCTCGCACGCCCGGGCCCGTTTGGGGGCGGAGCCGCTGGAGGGACTTATGCGTCTCCCCCAACGCTCGAACTCAACGACAAACTGCCCGAATTGCACGGATGCCTGACCGTGCGGCCAACTCGAGCCAAGAACAACTGAAGGGACTTGGCACTCCGGGTTATTCCGTGCAACTCGCTCGATCCGCGGATTTACGCGGTTCTTACGTCGATAGTCTACGGGTTGCTCCGGGTTAATACGACCCCATTCGGACCCCGCGACGGGGTTTGGGACCCCGTTTAGGACCCCAAGAGCACCACAAATGAACAAAGTCCGTCGCGTCCGAATCCACCTGCTCCGCGGAATACCAAGCGCCGCCGCTTGATGGTGGTGGACGCTGCCTGCAGCGTGGGACTTGAACTGTCCAGTGCACGAGAGCGCGTAGCATCCCGGAGGCTCATTTTGGCGCATGAAACCAACGATCTCGACCGATTGGCCTGTGGGCAAAACCATCAGGATTCACGGACCTACAGGGCCGGTAGCACATGAAACTTGCAGCGCTTCTGGCATGAGGCTACAAACTCGCTGTGATATTGGTCAGATTTTCGGTCACCCTTTCGGCCGCAGCGTAGCTTCCTGCACCGCCACCTCGTGAATTTGACGCACGCGGGCTTAAAGTCGGGCGGCCTATATGCACAGCCCCGGCGTCGCAATGCTGTGGGGGCGTGTGTTCGCGGGCGAGTGTTCGGTAGTGGTCCCGCTTGCGGCTTGTCACAAACGGGGTCACGTCGGAACGGTGCCGTTGGCGTGTAATGGCTGACAGAGGCGTTGCCTACGCCTTGCTTGACAGACGTGTTGCCTACACCTTGCCTTCCGCAAGAAGTTGATTCATCGCCGTGGCTGCACGCCTAGCCTCCGTAATGGCCTGCTGCGGAGTCAGCGCACCCGACCGCCACTCTGCGATGGTGCCAACAAGGCTCTGTCCTGTGACCATCCGGGAGGATACTCGCATGCGGTGATAGTTGTGCAGCATCGATTGCAACTCGATCACTAAGTCGCGATCCTTGTGTCGCGCGAGCAAGCGGGTTGCGAACAGGGCAGTGAGGAGACCGTGCGGGTTTGATCCGAGATCCGTTTGGTCGATCTCGTCCCCCTTCGGTGTGTTTAGCGTCTCAAGCTCCCGAAAGGTCTCGTTCACTGCGTACAAGACCTTGACGAGCGCGTCATCGAGGCGAGCCTTGTATTGATCGTGAAGCTGCCATCTGAGGGCCAATATGCAAGTAGGCCGGAGACCACAATGCCCGCGACAGTTGCGATGAGCGTCGCCTAGAAGGAGTTCCAGTCCCGGCCCGGCTGAAGCGCGGCGACGATGGCGCGCAGCTGGCAGACGACTGACGAGTCCGAACAGGGCATGAGCCATACTATCCAGCCCGGCTTCCCGTCGCGCTGGCGGACCGGCCTGCAGGCAGTCGGGACGTTCCGTTCGCTGGGCTAACCCGAGCGTGACGGGCGGACGCAGCAGCCGACAGTACATCACGTGTCCGCGCCGTGAGTGTCCTGCCGTTCTCGCGTCGAGCAGCGTCTCGCCGCACGTGCCGCGTCCTCCCATGGCGCTAGCCTCAGTATCATGCCTACACTCGGGCCAAACTCCGCGCAGATCGGCGATCTTCTCGTGCTGCCCGCATTCGTGATCTCGATCGTCGCTGCTCTGGTGGGCGCGAGCGCATTGATCTGGAACATCGTCGCCTGGGTGCGCTCAGGCCATCGCGTCGTCGTCGAGGTCGAGGTTGTCGTGCGCAACCCCGGACGCAACGCATCGTGGACGGGCAGGCGTGGGCGCCTGAGGTGGCCGGTCGCGTCGATTCCGCCGCGTCACGTCGACTACTCGATCGTGTTCGCGACCGTCGTCGCTCGGAACAGAGGACGGGCACCCGTGGACATCGAGCGGTTCTACTTCACGGTGGGCAGGGCGTCCGAGAATAGGAACATCTCGTGGACGATGGTCGACGATCCGCCCCTGCCACAGCGGCTGGACCCCGGTTCGAGTACGTCGCGCGAATACATGATCGGCGAGGTCGAGGCGTTCGTTCGTCGCGAGAAACGACACCGGTTCCGGGGTGCGGTTGCTCTCGGCGACGGGCGGCAGCGCCGGTCTCGTCGCGGTTTCAACATCGACAAGCGTGGTCGCGGCGATGCCTTCCTCGCATCGCCCACAGGGCAGACGCTGAACACGCCCGCGCCGAGCGAGCAGTAGGGCGGCTGCACGAAGCGGACTTCGCTCGCGTCCGCCGTGCATGGTTGAACCGCGTGGTTTGGATAGACTCGCGCGCATGGGGAACAACGCGTGATCCCGGTCTTCGAGGATGGGGCCTGGTATCTCCCGCATGGGCTGCACGCGGCGACGTTCGACGAGATCGAAGAGCGCTTCGTCGACGATGGGCCGTTCAGCGATCGTCGACGGGTGGTGTTCGACGCGTTCCGGCTCTGGCACGGGATCGTCACGGGCATCCTTCCTGACGCCCGGTTCTGGGTCGACGGTGGATTCGTCACCCACAAGCCCTGGGCGGCACCGTCCGACGTCGATGTTACGGTCATGGTCAGGCCAGACGATCTCAACAATCTCACCCCACAAGAGCAGGCGCGGCTCGACCCGATGTTCACGAAGAACGGGCCACCACGCCAGCAGCCGATGTCGGGTCTGGTCGACGCGTTCGTCTGCCTACGCGGTGACGTAGACAAGACGCTGTACTGGCGCGAGCATTGGTCTACGGTGCTCGACGAGAGCCGCGCAAAGATCGAGGGCAACCGCAAGGGGTTCGTGGAGGTGAAGCCATGACGTTGACAGATCAAGCATTCGAAGAGTTCCGCTACGCGTGGCACGCCGCTGAGGGAGACGATTTCGCCAGCCGCCTACAGCGTCAGTCGCTGGAAGCGCTCGCCGCCGAGAACGACGCTCTGCGCCCCGTACTCTTTGAACTCGTCAACCGCGCGCAGTCGGAACTCGATCTGCATCTCGTCGGTGAGACGGTGCATCACCACGAGGCGAACGCCGAGTCGTTCGCGGAGTTGGTTCGAGGGATCACTGACGCGACGAAGGAAGTCGCGAAGCACATGCTTGGGCGTCAGCGCCGCACGTCGACGTTGCGCATCCTCGCGCCTAGCCCCGGCTCTGTCCGGGTCGTGCTGAAGGCCGCGACACCCGAGGAGTCGACCGGGCGCACCGCGCAGAGCACGCGCACGCCGTCTGTTGACTCGACGTCGCTCGACGCGGTCGCTGTGCTGCTCTCCCGAGCTCAGCAGGAAGGCGCGAATGTTACCGACGACGTCCTCTCGGGACTCGCCGCCAATCTGCCGCAGAAAGCGCACGCCGGGCTCAGACGTGCCGCGAAGGCGATCGACGCACAGGATTGGGACATCACGGGCGAGTTGCGTTCGCAACACGGCTTCCAGCCCGTGCACGTCGGGCCAGACGGCGCGAAGGCCCTGCTGCGAGTGCTCGACGAGCGTCAGGAGAGCAGCACGAACGCAAATCTGTCGGGCGCGATCGACGGCACACGTCGTTCGATCGGCGCGCTCTGGTTTACACCTGACGGCGCAGCGGCGATCGAAGCCGCAGTGCCCAGCCCGGAACTGATGGAGCAGGCCGTGCAGCACGACGCCGCGAATCAGCGTGTGCGCGCAGAGTTTGACGTCGTAACGATCGTTGGCAAGGGTGCGAATCCGCGCCGCCGACAGGTGTACACGCTACGCTCGATCGAACCGTTGCCCGATGCGCCAACACTGATCTGACCGCATGCGACCCGAGAGCGAGCCCCGATGTACTCATGGAAGACTCGACGCCACGACGTCGAGCGTTCAGGCGACCTCTCGCTGTACTGGGAGGCCAACTGCGACCCGGTGAGCGACGATTACGACAGCGATGATGCGTCCGCGCGCCAACTGTGGCGCATTTGGCGCGAGCGCTACCCGGTCGACGAGCAGGCTGAAGCGCGCTGGGGCCGGGGCTCTGTGCACATCTCGTGGTACATCAACGGCGACGTCTTCGAGGGCGCGCCGCACACGATGAACGTCAGCGACTACGAATCTGAGACGTTCCTCGACCATTTCACGATGCCGATCGACGACGAGACGGGCGAACCGATCGAGTGGACTCGGCTGCCCGTCGACGACAAGTTGTGGCGCGACGGTCGCAGCGACAAGGGCGGATTCATCCAGGAAGCGACTGGGTGGAAGCCATCGCCGCTTCAGCCCGTGTTCTGGCCCGATCAGTTGGCTGAGGCCTGCGGGCTCTTCATTCCCTCCCGCTGAGCGCTCGTGGCGGTCGACAGCAAGTCAACTGCCCACCGTCCTGGCTCACCGTCCGGGAAGAAGCCCCCCAACGACACACTCTGCCGGCGGTGTCCGTATGCGACGAAGCACGGACTCGCCCGAGGGGTCCCCACTACCGTTAAATGCCGCTGAAGGACCGGCTTACGGGCGTGAATTGAGGGCTGGGTTCAGCGAGGTCCAGGCGGTGGCGAGCACTCACGGCAGGAAGGCTGACGGCAATGATCGCTGACCTCCAGCCGCGGAACTTTGTTGACTGGCCAGCTGGCCACGCCGTCATACGGAACTGCCTCGCGGCCGTGTGCCGGCTAGGCCCGAATTGCACAATCGCGTAGGGCGGCGACACATTGGAGAGAGACGCGGCCGAGCAACCGTCGTGAGAGAACAGCCTCTGCGATCACCTTTACGCCGGCGAGCGCTTCGCTGGTCACGGCTCTGGAATGTCCGTGCGCGATCTCGCCACGGACATAGTAGATCCGGCCGATACCGTCCGCGATGGCGTTCTCCTTCGTGTCCAAGATGGCCGCGACCATCGTCTTGACTGGACCTATCTTGTAAGCGCCCTTCTCGAGGGCGACGGCCTCCACGCAGAGCCAGTAGCTCAAGAACTTCATGACGCGGTCTTGTTCGCGGTCGGCTCGCCAGTACCACTGGGCGGCGACACGAAGACGGTCACGTTCATCTTCGGTGTGTTCGCGATTAACGGTCAAGGCAACATCGAGGGCGTCGCGGAGCTCGCTCGCGCTGGTGACAGCGATCCGCGCTTGACCCTCCCATGCGACGGTGGGGCCACCGAGTAGTCGGTTCCAGTGCCAGTCGTCGAAGACGGTACCAACCTCCTCGGTGATGATGGGTCCGAGGACTCGTTCACCCCATAGGAGGTCCATTGCTGCGGTGAGAGGGGCGATGCGGCTTCGTCCGAGCGCGAGCTTCTCTGCCCAATCGAGAGCCTCCCCTTCAGGAAGCCGGTAGATGAGCTCGACAAAGTTCCCAGCGGGAGTGGTCTCCTCGTGCGCGTCGAAAACTACCTGCCGGTCCGGATCAGCCTCGTACGAGCCTTGATCACCGTGCCAGGTGACCTTGCCCCACTGAGGCACCAACCACTCGCCTTCGCGACGGTGAGCGAGGGCGTTGGGATATCGGGTCGCTCCCCAGGTGATCTCGTCGTTGCCGCATCGAACGAGCAGGTTCCCGGCGTCCATCTGGAGCGCTGGCGCGAAGATGGTGCGGATCGTCTTGTAGACGATGCGGTAGCCAGCAGCGCCTCCCGTGACCGGGTGATCGGCGTCCGCCATCTGCCACGCAGAAAACGACATTGTGGACGGCAGCAGAGGATTCTGGGCCCAGTTCTTGACCCATTCGTCGAGCCCGCGAATATCTTGTCGTCGGACCAGTTCCTCGGTTCCATCAGCGTGATGAATTCGTGCTCGCGGATCGAGGTCATCGGATACCTCGTCGACCATGTATTGAATCTAGCCGCTCGAAGATGGACAACCGTAACATCGCCTCATGAAGGAGCCGAGTGCCACTGACGCGAAGGCGAGGTGGAACGGCCTAGCGTCCATTGGGCGCCTTCGGCAACGGCGGTCGTCTACGGAGCCCTGATCGGATCACTTAGCCGTCGCGTTCGAGGGTCCTTGAAGGACGGTAGCGACATCGCGATCGTGTGACTGGTCCTGGAACACAACTCAGGCGGCGTCGGGACTGATGAAGGGACCGCTGAGCGGATTGGTACCGGTTTGACCTGAACCGCCCCACGACAGCGACGCGCCGTGGCACGCCGTCATTCCTGAGCACGTCGGCCCGCTCCGAGATAATGGCCCAATGGAAGATCCGCGCCTTGATCAGCGCCGTGAATGGAGCGGCGAATGGTGGCTCCCGGACGCCCCCGAACAGACCTTCGGCGGCGTCCTTAGATACGAGCCCGGGAAGGAATTGAGCCTCCGTCTGATTGGCGGGTGGCGGTACACCGAACCGGTCGAACCGTTCCCGGGAGTCCGCGTCGGCCGAGGTGAATACCTCCGCTGGCCGATCATCCACGGCCGAACGGGCGAGACGCCGCTGACGCTCATAGACGCCTGGGTGACTGAAGCGCGGGGCGGAGGCGATGACCGGCCGGACGGGCTCAGCATCGGCGCGATGACACTCCTCGTTGATCTCCACCTCGATGCGGAGGCCGATCCGGCATTCATCTCTGGCTGGGTGACGACCGAGAACCTCAGCGAGTGGACCCGACGAACTGGTTTCCGCAATGACCAAACAGCCGGGCTGAAGGCTGAAAGGCTCGAGCCTTTGGAGGCGACGGCAGGCGACCTGACGGTTCGACTCCACACGCTTTCGTCGCACCAATCATGGAGTCGGAAACGGGACGGCTACCACATTCAGCACTGGGAACAGGCGGCGATGGAGTACAAGTCGGACAAGCCTCGTCCGATGGATGACTTCTTTGAGCCGATGGGAAGCGTGAGCGACCTCATGACGCTGTCGACGCTCGCGCCCTGCGCCGACATCACTGTGCGTCTCTACACTCCTCCTATTTCGGGCCGATATCCCGAGGAGCATGTCCTCGCGACCGCCCCGCACAAGGTTGACGTCTATCAGTACCGGACGCTGACGCCGGAGCCAGAAGCCAGTGCAGCTGTCTGGATCGACTTCATCATGAGTCGCGAAGACAAACCGTTCGAGGATTTGATCCCGCGGTGGTGCGAACTCCGCGCGATGTTCAAGCCCGCCCTCGACATGGTGCTTGGACTCACGTACCTAACGGGCGGATATTTGCAGACCCGAGTGGTGAGCGCGGTCTCGGCGGCCGAAGCCTTCCATCGCGCTCTCAACACGCCGCCGCCCCTAACCGACGCGGAGCACTCCAGCCTCCGAGGCGTGCTATTCGCCGCCGTGCCCGACCAGTACGGGCAGTGGCTGCACGATCGGACGCGGTATAACCAACCCACTCTGAGGGAACGCCTGATCGACCTCGCTCGCCGCCCCGGCCCGTTCATGAAGGACCTCGTCCCGAATCCCGATGCCTGGGCTAAGGCGGCCGCGCGGTCGCGCGATGGCGTCGCCCACTTCGGCACGGCCGGCCACTCTCGCTACGACGAGCTTCACGCGATCGTCAAAGTCACAGCCGCAGTCGTGACCATGAATCTCCTCGGCGAGCTCGGGATCTCTCGGGACCGGATGCTTCGCGCGCTCCATGAGAACCGCGACCTACTCTGGACGTGTGAGCTTGCGCGCGAGCACTTCGAGGAGGCACCTGCGGTCGAGGCGGCGCGCTAAGCTGCGTCGACGTCCGACTCCTCTACAGTCGACTCGGCACCCGCGAGCGGCGCCATCTGTGCGCCAGATCACGAAACTGGAGCGGAGCTCCTCATTGCCCACCGCGGGTGGCGTGCTCAGAGCACGCGACAGCTTCTCGATGAGCGTCGCCCGTAGGGATCCCTACTGAAAGCCGAACCTATCGCGCTCAGCGTTCGGCTTGCGGGCACCCCGCGAAGCGGTAAACACTCTCGAATCCGTCCCGGGAAGCACGGTGCAATGCCGCCCGGTGATCATCCGCCTAACGGGCGGAGGGGTCAAGAGGGCGACGACGTGTGTGCGGTCGGACAGTTGTCGAGGGGTACCCGGTGAGGCAGGATGATGCCATGCCGATCTGTCCGCAGTGCGACCTCGAGCTCGACTGGTGCGAGCATGGCCTCCAGGCCACGCAGAAGGAGCGCGCCTCGTCGGCGACGCTGCTGATCTCGCCCCGCGGCATGGCTCACTTCGCCGGGTGTCCGCATAAGGGTGACGACGATGACGACTTCGCTCTGTGGGCCACGCTTGAGGCTCCGGCGGCATGGTCGCGCCTCGGAAACGGTGAGGAGATCCCCGCTACAGGAGGCCAGCGTCCGGACCTTGTTGCCTCGCCGCGGTGCAGCAATTGCATCGAGCATGGTCCGTGGTCGTGAACAGGAGCATGCTCACCGACGAGTGGACGCAGTCGCGGGAGCGTCCGGGGCTAACGGCACGGAACGCTTCGCAAGCAGGGACGCCTTCAGCGACCAACTTCTGGCGGATTCGATACCCTCCGCACGGCCACTACATGTCCGGAAGGGGATGCTTGCTCGGTCGGTCACACCCACGTGGTAAACCTGTGAGATGAACATAAGCGGCGTCCAGCAGCCACCATCGTCAGCCCGCGCGACGGTCTTCATCAGCCACGACACCAACGATGAGACGCTGGCCCGATGGCTCAAGGACCAAGTCGAAGCAGCCGGGCACGACGCCTGGGTGGTCGAGTGGGACTATCAGCCCGGAGCGCACCTGACCGACAAGGTCAAACAGCACCTTCGCGACTCAGACGCCTACATCGTGTTGCTGACCGAGGATGGCTATGCCTCCCCGTACGTACAACAGGAGGCCGGCTACGCGGCGATGAGCGGCAAGCTCGCTATCGCTCTCGTTGAGAAGGGCCTCGCCGCTCTGCCGATGGGCATGTTCACTGATGTGGAGCAAGTCCGATTCGACCGCAACGACCTTGCAGCATCGACGGCGGCGATCGCGACGGGCCTGCGGAACATTGGACTCAGACTGAGGAATCCCGGCCCGACGCCCGACGCAGTACAGACACCGGTGTTTAGCTTGAACCTACGTATAGATGCCCAGCTGCGCCTCACGCCCGAGCAATTCCTTATCGGCGCTGTGGTGCTGTTGGCAGTCGGCGGGTTGATCTACTACGCAGCCAAGCAGGGCGGGCCGGTGATCTAGCTCATCCTATGTGATCCGCTCCGCGGCGGTGCCATCTGGGGAAGCGAGCCGTCCCGTTCGGGGGTCCGCTACAGGAAGATCGCTACTGCGCCGTAAGTCTGTCCCCCTTGACGAGTTTGCGCGGGTATTCGGCCCGGGCGGCGGGCTTCTACTTGGGTTCTTCGAGGCCTCCGCGGTCGAGAAGTTCGACCACGCCGTGATCGCTGCTTACAAGTGGCCGGTAGCTCAACTGAGCCGAGAGTTCGACGCCGCTGGCTTCGAGGTGATCAAGACCCATACGAGGATAGGGACGAGCTACCGACCACACGGCGCGATCGTTGCGCGACGCCGCTTATCGAGGGTTTAGCGGACAAGTCGGCCGCGCCTGCAAAGATTCACTTATGGATGATCCGAGGTCGCCAGAGAGCATCGCAGCCGGAAACGCATTTCGGGCAGAGGTCGCCGCCGCACGTGAGAAATTGGCGCAGTCGGCGGGGTGGGGAGCACGCCAGAGATGGAGCACATTTGATCGTTCGGTGTCTGTGTGGTCTCGCAACTCCGATGAGTTACAGATATTGCTAGGTCGCGGCGAACACGATGGAGATCTCATTACAGAGCTACTCCAGAACACTCGTGTTTCCACGGTGCGCGAGAACTTCTTCGCTGAGCTAGACCAACGCCTGCAGAACTTAGTGGCCTCTGCTCGCTCACTGGTTGAGCACACTCGCACGCTGGTGCGCAAATACCCCGACAGTGATTTCGAACGGGAATTCACGAGGCGCAACAAGGAGCTGCAGGTCGTCCCTTCCGCGTTGTTCTTGGACGATCTGCGCAACTACATTCTGCACGTGGGACACGTTCCGATTCGAACGACGACAACTACCAACGACACAGGAGCCGAGAACGCAATCCTTCTGGAGCGTGACGCTCTCCTGAGTGAATACAACTGGAAACCTGGACCGAAGAAGTATCTGACAGAAGCGACTGGAGACATCCATCTGAGCGAGGTTGTGCGTGACTACAGGATTCGAATGCATGCCTTCTGCAAGTGGGTCAGTGACCAGTTCGACGTTCTTCATGCTGACGACTGGGCTGAGAGCAAGAAGCTGGAAGAACAAGCGAACCTGGTTCTGACTGGTGGCAAGTACCGGACCAAAGAAGAATACCTCGGGGATCTGCGGGCTAAGAATCCCCAACTGTTCAAGGATGAGAACTAGGGTGTGACTTGCTTTCTGATCGAGACGGCTCCCGCATTGCTCGCGTCCTGGGGATTCTTTGCGGGATGATGGCGGGATGAGCGATGGCTGGGCGATAGTCGGGACGCTTGCGGGATGCCTCTCCTTGCTCACGCTTGTGGCGGTGTGGTGGCAGCTGTCCGACAGGCGACGACGTATGCGACCGGTGTTCTTGCGCTTTGACGTCTTCGGGTCCAGGTCTGAGAACAATGTCCCGGTCGGTCACCTCGCGGAGATTGGAAACTCGGGTTCAGGTATCGCGCTGATTCAGCAGGTGGTCCTGGTGAATGCGACATGGCGTTTGACCGACGAGTACCGCCCTCGGGCGACTCTTGGCTCGGGTGAGCAGGTAGAAGTGTTGCTCGAAGCTGATGATCTGGCGGCTGCATGGGCGCTGTTTGTCTATCGCTCTGTCGAGGATAAGCGATTCATGTGGACTGAGTGGATGCCGCTCGCCTACGGCGGCAAGCTGATGGATGGCCCGCCAAAGAATCCGAGCGATGCTCCGAAGTTCAAGCGACCAAGTCTGCGGGCTGCGCCGGTAGGGCCGAGTGGTGCTCGCCGTGTCCGAATCCGCATATCGAGCAAGTGGGTCACATACGTCAAGCAATCCGATCTAGCGCTGTCGCTCTTGCCGGAGAAGACGTCCGTGTGGGCGCCCGCTAGGTTTCTACCTCGCGAGGACGCGCCTGACGTGTGACGCCGCCCCGGGGTCTAAGTAGCAATGGAGCGGGCTTAGCGTTCAATCCTGTTCCGTTACTATCAAGACCGCGAATTGACCCGCTGACCGTTCACCTGTGACACACTCCGCCGCAAGTCGGCGTCGTTGCGATCCGTGGCTGCATCGGCGTCGCAGGAGGTCCGTTTTACGCCATAGTTGGAACGACGAGAGGGCCAAATAGGCATGGGGAAAGAGCCTTACGTTCCAAACGAGCTACTATCGCGGCGGGTTGGTGACCGGATGTATTCGGTCGAGTTCGTACTCAACGACTATGTGCAGTTGCGATTCGATGGAGCGTCGGACGACGGGCCCGTTGTACTGAACTGCTACGTAGGGCCCGTCGTTCAGACAATAGATCGTCTGTGGCATGAGCGGGACCTTGGCTACGCAGATGCGCTACGCCGATTGACTCCCGGCACCGTGACGTCGACTAGCGAAGACACAGGTGCAGGCATCCGCATTGAACTGGACACGGGTGCCGTAGTGATTCATCCTGCTAAAGAAGACGTCTACGTCGAGGTCGCCGAACTCAGGGGATTCCACGATCGAGCTTGGATGGTCTGGCGCCCAGGCGAGGAAAGCTTCCAAGACCTGACCCGACCCGACCCGACCCGACCCTCATACAGATCCCCAGCCCCACCGGCACTCGCTATTGCTGCCACTTTCACCCACTATTCCCTTCTGAATGCACGGAAGCTACGGGACCGTAGCGAGCACTTGGCCGCGCTTAGAGTCCAAGTGTTTGCCCATTGCGGTCTGGGCGGTGTGCGTAGTCCGGTTCGTTGGCCGGAATGTGGAACGGCCGGGCGTGCTCGGCGGCGGCCCGCCGCGCGGCCTCCACCGCGGCGCGTTGCCTGGTGATCTGCCGGGCGGCTTCCGCGGGCGAGAGCGCACGGAGCTGGGCCGCTTCAGTTCGTGTCTGCTGCGCGATCGTGCGAGCTTTTGCGGCCTGGGCCGCGGGTTTGAGGAGTTGGTAGCCGGCCGGGTCGCGGCGCACCTGTTCCGTACCGTACAGGTCGGCAAGGAGTCGCAGGCGTTCGCGCTGCTGCCGTTCGGTGATGTTCTCGCGGTCGGCCTGCACAGCGGCGACGGCTTTGGCTGCCTCGATCACGTCGGGTACGCTTTCGGCGCGTCGTGCGGCGGTCCGCGCCGCCCACTCCGGGAGGTTGTCGCTGCAGCGCCTCGGAGTGCTGCCCCATTCCTCGAGTAATCGGCCTCGGACTGCAGCGGAGCGGGATTGTGCTGTGCGGTGGTCGCGGTCTGCGCGGCGGCGCCCAAGCCGGCCCGCTCTTGCCACGCGTTCGCGTGCCTGGGCCTCGCTGTCGATGGCGTCGAGGTAGTCGCGGCCGTCGGCTTCCGCCGCGACGGTCAGCGACGTGGCGACCTGGGCGCGCAGGAGGTCCGCGCGTGCGCGGGCGGTTTGGAGGGCGGTGTCGCTCTCGTCGGCCTCAGCTGTATGTTCCGCGGTCTGCTGGTCGAGCCGGGTGGCCGCCCGCCCCCACGCGGCGGCTGCGCGCTCGGCTCGCTCAGCTTTGAGCTCAAGGCGGGCCAGTTCCTCGATGACGAGCTTCGCCGGACCTTGTGCGACGAGCCCGCGGACCGCCTCGCGGGCACGTTTGGTAGCCTCGTCCAGCCCCCGGTCGGCGCGGTCGCGTTGCATCGCCTCGATGAACTGCACCCGGGCATCCGTCAGGTCCTCTGCGACGAGGTGCAGCACGTTCGCTTCCCGGCCGCGGGTCATGCCAACGTATACCCCGGCCGCGTCGAGTGCATCGGACAGGACCGTGTGCGCCTCGGTGGTGGTGGTGCCTTGGATACCGTGTGCGGTGGACGCGTAGGCCAGGTGCGCGTGCTCCGCCACGTAGTCGGCCGGCAAGGTCACGGTGCGCTGCCGTTTGCGGCCGGTGGTGTTCTCGACGGCGAACACGGTGCTGTCCCGGCCGATGTGCTGCACGGTGAAGGTTTGTCGGTTCGCCACCCCGAGCCGGCTGTCATTGCGGCGGGTCTGGATCACGTCGCCGGCACCAATGGAAAGCCCGTCACGGCCGGCCACGGTGCGGGCGTCGTCGACCTCGCCGTGCTGTACGCGCTGCTCGCGGATGCGCTCGTTCAGGGATCGCGCGTCGTCATTGGTGGCCACTGTGATCGCCGCGCCCTCGGCCCGGTGTGCGGCGATGTTCTCGCCTACCATGTCCTCGTCGGCATGCAGACGGATCAGGCCGAGGGCCTGCAACTTGTCGAATATCGCACCGGGGTCACTCCCGTCGCGCAACCGGAGGGTGAGGGCAGCATAAGCAGGGTCGGTGAAGCGGTGCAGGCCCGTCATGTTGAAGGTGCGCCCGCGCAGCCGTGCGGCAATGTCGAGGACGCCGCCGCGACCGATCGCGGGCAGCTGGGCTCGGTCGCCGACGAGCGCGACCGTTGCACGTGCTTCCGCGGTCACGGTCAACAGCGCTAAGGCGGTGTCTTGGTCGAGCATGCCGGCCTCGTCCACGATCACCCTGTCACCCGGCCTCAGCCGTGCCGCTTCCGTCGGACCGTCGTAGCGCGCCTCGGTGTCGGGGTCGATGTCGCCGGGTGCCAGGCGGGTCCAGACGCCGTCCTCGTTCCACCGCCACCCGTGCGCGTACACGAGCGCAGCCACGGAGTGGGCGGGCACGCCGAGTTCCTGCTTTGCGGTGTCGGCGGCCTTACGCGTGGGCGCCACCACATGCGAGACGCGTCCCTCCCGCTTGCTTGCGATGATGGCGACGGCCAGCATGGCGGTCTTGCCCGACCCGGCCGCTCCTTCCACGATCACCAGCGGGTCGGTGGAGGCGACCGCGGCGGCAGCAGCCTCTTGATCTGCATCCAGGCCACGCGCCCGGGCAAGCTCGCTCACGTCCAGGTGTCTGGGCGCCGGGACCGGAACGCCCGCAGCGAGTAGCTCGCGCAACTGGGCCTCAGCGGCGACCACGCGCAGGCTGGTCAGGTGCGCGACGTGCTCTGGTGCCGGTGCGCCCGGCGGCAGCACCGAGATGCAATCCCCCGCGGCGAGTTGCGTGGCCAACCGTACGAAGTCGCACAGTTCCTGCGGTGTTGCACGCACACCGTATCCGGTGGTCATGCGGGTGACCTGCTCCTGGATCGTGTGCACCGTCCACGTCGAGGAGATTGCAGCGCAACGGTCCAACGCCCGGCCCGCAACCTCCTGTATGAACAAGTCATCCACCGACACAACGGCCGGAGCTGTTGCACGGGTGAGGGTTGAAGCGTCGTAGCCGGACTCACGCAACTCCGCTCGCCAACCCTCCTCGTCGGTGAGCGTGGCCGGCTTTTTGTTCGGCCGCTGGAACGCCCACGCCTGCGCGAGCATCCGGGCACCCACCACCGGCCCCGGCTCCTCGCCCGGATGCGACTGCTCCCATTCCGCCTGGATCCGGGCCAGATTGCGCTCCACCTGCGCGCCGCGCTTGGACATGAGCGCGTTGTATTGCTCCAACTCCATCACCTCGCCGGTTGCGGGGTCGAGGGTGAGACCGCGCGCGTCAAGCGCGGCCGCGAGTTGTGGGTGAGCGGCGATGACCGCCGTGCCGAGGGCGCGGATCGCGCCTTGCTGTTTGAACAGCGCCGCTGTGTCGAGTGCCCGCCAGGCGCCTGCGGCCCGGACGCGGGTGCCGATCTGGAAGTGGATGTGCCGGTGCGGATCGCCGGCCCGCGAGGTGCGATGCACGACGGCGACCGTCTGCAACTGCTCGGCCGGGACGACTTCCTGCGCACCTCGCGGTCCGACCCGAGTGACGGAGTGCTGGGCGAGCCAGCGGCGGATCTCCGCCGCCGCATCGGCCTGCGCGGCATCGAGCGCGTCGGAAACCTCGGGGTGCAGGGCTGCGGCGATCGACAACGACTTGGGTGCGTTGACGACCATCTCGGCGAACCGGGGCGAGCCGTGCTTGTCTTTGCCCGGCAGCCGCGGGATGCCCATCGACGTGCCAGTTGTCGGGTCGATCCAGTCCACCCACGCCGCATACTCGTCCGCCGATAGGGTGCGCGCCTCGACCAGATCCCCGTGGGCGTCTGTGACGGTGAACGAAGCGATCGCGGTTCCGGCCTCCAGGTAATAGTCGTCCGCGGTCGAGCGGTCGGACTCCAGGTACCGGCGCGCGGCCGTGCCGGCACCGCGGAACAGTGTCACCCCGCCCTTCACGCCGGCCTCCCTCACGAGTCGTCTCATGAGATAGGTGCGCACCACGCACCCGCGTAGCATGCGTCCATTGATTTGTGATGAGTGGCGGGTAAGAGCGAGCACGGTGGAGGCCGCGGCGCGGGTGCTCAGCGTTGTGGTGCTCAGCATTGTGGTGCTCTGGCGGATCGCGTGCAGTTCTGGAAGGAGGCAGGGCGAAGTCGAGGCCGTCCCGGGACGAGGAGCATCGCGTGGTCGAGGTCGATTCCGGCCGGATCACGCATCAGCAGTATGACTCCCGCATCCTCTCCTGCATCGGTATGGGCGAGGACGGGGTGCGCCGTGAAGGCATCGGCCACGTCCCGCTCGGCGGCCGGGCCCCGCCCGAGCTCGGGTAGATTTCACCAGCCGCCGGCGTGGTGGCCGGCTTGCTCGTGTCGTATCCGATGGGCGGATTACCGACCGAGGGTTGGCGGGTCGTTGCGAGGCGGGTCGTTGCGAGGCGGGTCGAGGGGCCCAGTCCAATCCTGAGCGCGGGGTTGCGCGTCGAACTGCCATTTGCGTTCACGCAGTCGGGCCGCCATGTCACCGGCCGAGTGCACCGCGAGCATGCGCAAGGTGATGCTTCTCTGACGTTGCTGTCGGCGTAGCCCTGCGATGCCGATGGCGGGATCGGTGGCGGCGATCGTGATGAGTCGGGCTGCGTCGTCCTGGAGGTGCTGGTAGGCAGGTGCCGTGGTGCGGTTGATGAATCCGGTCCGCCCGCGGGCGAGGTCGAAGACGGCCTGGTATCGGGCCAGCCAGACGGCTGCCTCCGCCGGGCTGAGTTGGCGCGTCTGCTCGCCGCGGAGTATCTCGGCGGCGGCGGGCTGGCGCTTGCCGCCGCCGTCCAGGGTGCGGGCGTTGTCGTAGAGGAGCCTGCGCCGGGAGTAGATGCGTACGCGGGAGACGGCTTCGGATGCCTCCAGCGCGGCGACGACACTGGGCGAGGCGGCCAGCGTGGTCTCGTGCGCTTCCGGCGGTGTCCACCGTGCCGACAGCGCGTCGGGCGCGGCGAGGAAGCGCTGCTCAGCACCCAGCCGCGACAGTGGCGCCGGGGTGGCCACCGCAATGACCTCCACCCGATATCCCGCCGCGGCGAAGCGGGCGGCGGTTCCGGTGACCATGGCCTCATCGCGGAAGGTGCCCTCCAGGAGCACCGAGAAACGGTCCTGGACCGCGTGGTCCAGGGCCAGGCGGATCAGGCCGGCAGAGACCGGGGCGGTGGCCTGCGGCATTCCCAACGGATCCTCGGCGACAAGGCGCAGGTACTCCGGGTCGTACTGGCGCAGATCATCCCCGGTGACCGGGACCAGTTCGGGAAGCTCGGCCAGGATGGCGTCCTGGGCGCGGGTCTTACCCGCGGCCGGCTGTCCGCCGAGCAGGACCAGCACCGGCGTGACTGCGGCTGGGGCGTGCCCAGCGAAGATGTCGTCGCGAACCTCGGTGTCGAAGGCACGCCGTAACCATTCCTGAAAGGCGGCGTCAGGATCGCTCACGTCGGCAGCGGCGCCCTCGCCCCGGCGCGCAGCGCATTCGCTTCGTCCAGCCACGCCTGCTGCTGGGCGATCAGGCCAACCCGGTCATCCGGGTCCAGTGCGGCCTGCTGCTGCTTGACCAGCCGCAGTCGGGCACTCCAGTGCTCCCGCTCCAATTCTCGGGAAGCGATGCGACGCTGCTGGATCAGCAGCGCCCCCAGGCTGGTCGCGGTCTGCGCCGTGATGTCGTACAACGCCGCGTCGTCGACGAGGTGCTCGTCGTACCAGGCAGGCAGAGAGGAAGCCGGAACCGTTGTCGGCGCTGTCACGCTCAATTGCCGTCCTCCCGCCGTCTTTCCGCGATCATACCGCTGAGCGCTGTCAACAGATCCGCCGCCCGTGTCGCGTGGGCTGCGTGGCCGTCGATTCGGCGGACCCGCATTCGGGCCGGGATCCGCCGGGGGTGCCGAATCGGCACCCCCGGTCATTCGTCAGGCGATACGGCGGTACCTTGGTCGCGCAGAACACCAAGGTCGCCTGGCATGCACATATAGTAGCTCATGCGCCTATTGACTACTAGATGTTGTGGTTTATCGGGCCGTGGATCTGGCCGTCACCGGGTCGACCACCTCGTGTCGGCGGATGTAGTGCTGCACGAGTCGCAACTTCGCCTATCTGTTCATGGAAGCCCGCCGTTCAGTTCCTCGCTCGCGTCGAGGATCTCGATAAACGCGTGCTCCATGATGTCGGCGGTCACGGGGTCGACCAGTTCGGCGGTGACGACGTAGCTGGCGCGGGTGACCTGCTCATTCGCGTGGCCGAGCAGACGTGAGGCGAGGGTGATGCCGGCTGCGGCGTCGATGATGGTCGCGGTGGTGCGGCGGAAGATGTGCGTCGAGAACTCGCCTGCGTTGATCCCCGCGGCCCGAAGCGCCTGCTTGTTGTCGTCCACGAAGGTGCGCAGCAGGCGCTCGTAGTTGCTGACGCTCAATGCGCGGCCGGTCTTGGTCGTGAACAGGAACGCCTCGGGGTCGCGAACAGCATGGGCGAGCTGGCTGCGGATCGCCGCGGCGGCGAAGCTCGGCAGCGCGATCCGCCGCTTCTGCCGCGACCGTTTCGGGGTGTTCTTCCGGTACAGCCCCTTCGCCTTGCTCTGCTTGATCGTCCCCGCGATCAGCACCGTCGCCGGCCGCGAAGTCACGTCCACGTCGCAGCGGCGCAGCCCGAGCACTTCGCCGATGCGTGCGCTGGTGCCGATCATGATCCACATCACGTTCTCGAGTACTGCCACGTTCGGACGCGGCCCGAAAGAGTCGCCATCGACGCGCCAAGCGCGGATGAGCTGCCGCACGAGTATGACCTGCTCCGGGCTCAGCACCGATTCCTTCTTCTCCGGCAGCGGCAACCGCCGCGCGTCACGAATGGGGTTCGCCGTGAGCACCTCGTGCTCGATCCCGGTCTGGCACACCTGCGAGAGCACGCTCCTCGCCCGCCTGGCAGCCGACAGCGACTTTTTCTCGCGGATGGCCTGGAAGATGCGGTTGCAGCGCAGCACGCTCAACTCCCGCAGTGGCAGGTTTCCGCATGCCGGCCTCACAACGTGGGTGATCGTGGAGCGGTAGGACTCCATCGTGGTGTCTTCAACGGTTTGAGACTGCTCCTTCTCGTACAGGAACACCTCGCACGCCTCCGCGATGGTCGCCTTCCGCCCGAGCACCGGACCGACGGTGCGGTAGCGGATATCCTCGGCCTGCTTCGCCAGCGCCGCACGCGCATCCGCTTCGGCGTCACCCGCGGCCTTGAGGCGACGCAACTCCCCGACCTCGTCGCGCATCTTCGCCGTCACCTGCACCCGCCCGCTCGCCAGCAGCCGGATCTGGATCGCGCCGACCTCGCCCGGCTGCAGCCTCGGCCTAGCCATGACGCGCCAACTCCTGGAACCAGGCCAGCACCTCCGGGCGCAGGTAGCGCACATGCCGGCCCGCACGTCGGAACGGCGGTCCCGCATGTGTCTGGCGCCACTCCTCAACCGTCCGCGGCGAGACCTGGAGCAACTCGGCGACCTGCTCGCCCGTCATGATCAGCGGCTCAACCTGGGTATCCATACCCGGTAGGTGCGCAGCCCGCACCCGCAGCCGATGGGACCAGATGCGCGCAACCCGGGCCAGCCAGTAGGCGACCCGAGCGAGCGCCCTCAGAACGGGGTTTAGGACCCCGTTTAGGACCCCATACTCACATTGCAGGAAATCCGGAACCATAAAACTCCTCCGATTCCCGCGGAATCAGAGGAGTTGAGAGCTGGGGTACCTGGACTCGAACCAAGAACAACTGAACCAGAATCAGCCGTGTTGCCAATTACACCATACCCCACCGGTCCGCACCGAAGCCCGGGCCGACTGTCAACTTTAGCCTACCCAGTCACACCCGACCAAAACGGTCCTGCTGCCGGGCGCGGCGACCATGCACCGCCGGGCGCGTTGCCCCTGACACACCGCCCGCACCAACCCGACCGCACCGCCCATACCAACCCGCGCGCACCGCTACCCACCCAGCGACCGCGCCGCGGCAGCGGCATCCGCCAGCGTGCCGAGCAGATCGCGGTTGATCGCGGCCGCCGTGTGCGCACCCTCGCCGGCCGCCACGATGAGCTGTTGCGGCCCAGGAGCGGTCGAATCGCCGGCCGCATAGACCCCCGGCACCGATGTCCGCCCGCGCGCATCCACGTGCACCAATCCGGATTCGTCGCGGGCCAGGCCGAGCCCGGCCGCGTACTCGAGCGTCGCCGACCACACCGGCCGCACGAAGCCTCCTGTACAGCTGACGACTCCCCCGTCGATGAATCGCACGCCCGTCATCGTGGCGCGCTCCCCTTCGATGTCGTCGATCCTTCGACGATCGACACGGATGCCGAGGGTCGCCAGATCCCGCTCCTCCGCCCCCGTCACGGCGCCGACGCCGTTGGTGAGCACGACGAGCCTGTGCGACCACTGGCTCAGCTCGAACGCGCGCCGGGCGAGATCGTTCGTCTCGCCGATCAGAACGAGCTGTTCATCGGACTTCTCGAATCCGTCGCATTCCAGACAACTGTGCAGGTGCGTGCCGTAATACCCACGGATGCTCGGCACCGCCGGCATCGCCTCGCTCAGGCCGGTCGCGATCAGCACGGCGCGTGCGCGATCGACGCGGCCGCCCTCCCCACGGATGCCCTGCGCGGTCACCATGAACACGCCATCCGTCTCGCGCACGATCGACTCCACCCGCGCGAGCGCAACCTCCGCGGCGGGGTACCGCTCAACCTCGTCACGCCCGAGCTTGCGCAGCTCGAGCGGCGACATGCCGTCCCGGGTGAGGAAGCCGTGCGAGTGCAGCGTCGCCGCATTGCGCGGCCGATTGGCGTCGAACACGAGTGTGCTGCGGCGCGCGCGCACCAGGTTGAGTGCGGCCGAGAGGCCCGCGGGGCCGGCACCGACGACGATCACGTCGCGCAAGAGCCCCGACGGCTCCGGCTGCACGTCCATCAGCCGAGTCGGGCGGCCGCGGCCAAATGGGCGCCCAGCATGTCAACCCGCGCAAGCGTCTGTGCCTTGCCGAGGATCTCGAGCGATTCGAACAACGGCGGCGAGATCCGGCGACCCGAGACGGCAACACGCAGTGGCCCGAACGCGATGCGCGGCTTGAGCTCCAGCTCATCGATCAGAGCAGACCGCAGCGCGGCTTCGACGGCGTCGTGCGTCCAGGCATCGTCCTCGATCGCCGCCAGCACAGGCAGAGACGCGCTGAGCACGTCGGCCGCGTTGGCCGGCAACGTGGCGAGTCCGTCGTCCTCGTAGACGAGCGATGCGGCATCCGTGAACAGGAACGCGAGCAGGGCCGGGGCCTCGCCGAGCAGTTGCATCCGCTCCTGCACGAGGGGGGTTGCCCGCAGCAGGATGGCACGCTGCGCATCCGTCAACGGCTCCGTGACAGCCCCGGCCGCGATCAGGTACGGCACGATGCGGGAGGCCAGGTCGGCAACCTCGAGCTGCCGAATGTGATCGCCATTGATCGACTCGGCCTTCTTCAGGTCGAAGCGTGCCGGATTCGGGTTGACGTCGACGATGTCGAACGCTGCGACCATCTCGTCCAGACTGAACACGTCGCGGTCCGCGGCCAGGCCCCAGCCGAGCAGCGCCAGATAGTTGACGAGCCCCTCCGGAATGAACCCGCGATCGCGGTGATGGAACAGGTTCGACGACGGATCGCGCTTCGACAGCTTCTTGTTGCCATCGCCCATCACATAGGGCATGTGGCCGAAGCGTGGCACGAACGTGGTCACGCCGATGTCGATCAGCGCGTGATACAGCGCGATCTGGCGCGGCGTGGACGGCAGCAGATCCTCACCGCGCAAGACGTGCGTGACGCCCATCAGCGCATCGTCGACCGGGTTGACGAACGGGTAGAGCGGATGCCCGTTCGGGCGCACCACGACGAAGTCGCTGAACGAACCCGCACGGAACGTGATCTCCCCGCGGACCAGGTCGTCGAAGCTGAGATCGGTGTCAGGCACCCGCAACCGCAGCGCGGGCTCACGGCCGGCGGCACGGAAGGCGGCCTTCTGCTCATCCGTCAGGTAGCGATCGAAGTTGTCGTAGCCGAACTGCTTCGGCCGGCCGGCCGCCTCATTGCGGGCGTCGATCTCCTCCGTGTTCGAAAAACTCTCATACACGTGACCGGATGCCGTGAGCCGGGCAATCACGTCGCGGTAGATGTCGTAACGCTGCGACTGCCGGTACGGACCGTCCGGTCCTCCGACCCCCTCGCCCTCGTCCCAGTCCAAGTGCAGCCAGCGCAGACCCTCGATGATCTGTGCGTAGCTTTCCTCGCTGTCGCGCGAGGCATCCGTGTCTTCGATGCGGAAGACGAGCTTGCCGCCGTTGTGTCGCGCATACGCCCAGTTGAACAGCGCCGTGCGGATCAGCCCGACATGCGGCGTGCCCGTCGGCGAGGGGCAGAAGCGAACGCGAATGTCGCTGCCGGTGGCGGTGGTGAACGGGTGTGCGATTGTCTCAGACATACACAGACGATCTTAGTTTCTTCTTGCGTCGGTCGTCTTGCGTCGGTCGCTGGCGTGGGGCTGCGAACACGTGCTCCTTGCGTGCGATATACATCGCATCTTTATTCTATTTTTATACCTCATTGTTCTAGCAATATTGGTTGATATCTACTATACTCATATCATGAGCAGCGCGGCCGACCAACCCGACCCAACGACCGACGGTTCTGGCGTCAAGGCTGGACCGCTGGGGCTTGTGACAGCCTTGCTCGATTCAGCGGGCCTATTCGCACAGTCGGTCGCCGTATCGCAGGCTGCGCAGTTGGCCGCTGTCCGCGAAGCAATCGTTACGGCTCGTCGCAACCCTGGAGTTTATGTCCCCGAATCGTCTCCTCGCAGTGAGGCAGTGAGTCTCGCCGCCCGAGCCGTCGTGTTGGAGTTGTCCCTCCGGTTGTCGCTCCCTGAAAACACAATCTGGGCCCAATTCCATGAGGCGGGCGCCCTGATGGAGCGGCTCCCCCGGATGTGGGCGCAATTCTGTTCCGGGAACATCGGGTATCAGAACGCACGCGAAGCCGCATCGATCGCCTGGACCCTTCCGCGTGACAATCCGAGCACGTTCAGCGCGCTCGACGAGGCGCTCCTGGAGAAAGCTGCGCGACTGACGCCACCGCAATTTCGCAAGGCCGCCCGCGCCGCACGAGAGTGGATCCACCCGAAGGACCCAACCGAACGGCACCGGGAGGCCCGAACCGATCGGCACACGGAAGTCTCGCCTGGCAACGATGGGATGGCGATTTTTTCACTCTTCACGGATGCCGCCACGATCATGAAGATCGATGCACGCATCAACGCCACCGCACTGAAGCAGCGCCGCGTGCAGGGTGAGCAGCGCACACTGGCGCAGTTGCGGGCGGATGCCGCCGGCGACATCCTCACCGGGCGCGGAACACCATTCGAGGTGAAGGCGCACGTGCACCTCAGCGTGCCCGTCACCGCACTGCTCGACCACCCCGACCTGCTTGCCAAGGCGCACACCGAGCGGGCAGCATTGGAGGGCTTCGGGCCGATAGACGACGCGACGGCGCGCCTTCTGACTGCGGATGCCCCAGCTTCAGGCGCGTGTTCACCGATCCGATCACCGGCGTCGACCTGAACATGGATCGCAGCACCTATCGTCCGACCGCCGCGCAACGCGAGTGGTTACGTCGCCGAAATCCTGACTGCGGATGCCCGACCTGCTCGATCCGAATCGACGCATCCGATCTGGACCACATCACCGACTGGCAATTCGATGGCCTCACGAATGAGAACAACCTTGTGCCGCTCAGTCGCGGCCATCACACCCTCAAACACAGGACCAAGATCACGGTCACGCGCACCGCACAGGGCCGGACCGTATGGCGAACACCCACCGGCTTCGAGCGCGAAAGCGACCCGCCACCGTTCTAGCGTGCTCGATCCACCATGCCTACGCCAATCTGCCCGTTCCGCGTCCCGTCGTCGCTCAGACGTTGAGCGGGTGCCTCGCGCGCTACTCGACCACCACGCTCAGCTGCGGGCGCGTACCGGATTGCGCAGTGTGCCGATCCCGGAGATCTCGACCTCGACGACGTCGCCCGCGTGCAGCGGTCCGACACCGGCTGGGGTGCCGGTGAGGATCACGTCGCCGGGGAGCAACGTCCACACACTCGACGCGTATTCGACGATCGCAGGAATGTCGTGCACGAGGTCACTGACCTGACCGTCTTGACGCAGTTCGCCGTTCACGCGCGTGCGTAATGTCGCAGATGCGATGTCGAACTCGGTCTCGATCACCGGTCCGAGCGGGCAGAACGTGTCGAACCCCTTCGCTCGCGCCCACTGTCCGTCGGCCCTCTGCAGGTCCCGGGCGGTCACGTCATTCGCCGCGGTGTAGCCGAACACGTAGTCGGCATAGTCCTCGACGGCGATGTTCTTCGCGATCCGACCGATCACGACAGCCAACTCGCCCTCGTGCTCGACCTGCTTGGACTGCACGGGCAGCATGATCGCGTCGTTGGGGCCGACCACCGCGGTGTTCGGCTTGAGGAAGAGCAGCGGTGCCGCCGGTGCCTCCCCACCCATCTCTGCCGCATGCGCGCGATAGTTCTTACCGACCGCCACGACTTTCGACCGCGGAATCACGGGTGCAAGCAGGGTGGCGGCCGACAGCGGAACCCGCTCGCCCGTCGTGTCGAACCCGGAGAACATCGGATCGCCGTCGAGCATCACCAACTCGTCGTCGTCCAGGATCCCGTAGGCCAATGCTCCGTTGTAACTGAATCGCGCGATCTTCACCCGTCGAGCCTAGCGCCGCCTACACAGCGGTGCCGCCCACACAGCGGTGCCGCTTACACATCCAAGCGCACGAGCCAGCCGTGCCGGTCCGGGATCCTGCCGTACTGGATGTCGGTCAGCTCCTGCCGCAGCGACATCGCGAGTTCGCCGGCCGGGGCGTCCGCGGAGCCGATCGTGAAGTCCTTCGACTTGAGCTGGGCGATCGGCGTGACGACGGCGGCCGTTCCGCAGGCGAACACCTCGGTGATCTCGCCGGATGCGATTCCCTCGCGCCACTCGTCGACCGTGACGTCGCGCTCCTCGACGGCGTGCCCGCGATCGCGGGCCAGCTGCAGCAGGCTGTCGCGCGTGACACCGTCGAGAATGCTGCCGCTCAGCCGCGGCGTGACCAGCGTGCCGTCTTTGTGCACGAAGACGATGTTCATGCCCCCGAGCTCATCGATGTGCGTACCGGTCTCGCCGTCGAGGAAGAGCACCTGGGCGCAGCCGTTCTCATACGCGATGGCCTGCGGTAGCAGCGACGCCGCGTAGTTGCCGCCGAACTTCGCCGAGCCGGTACCGCCGCGGCCCGCCCGCGAGTAGTCGGTCGACAGCCAGATCGACACCGGGGCGACCCCGTTGGCGAAGTATGATCCCGCAGGGCTGGCGATCACATAGTAGGCGACCCGCTGCGCCGGCCGAACCCCGAGGAAGCTCTCGTTCGCGATCATGAACGGGCGCAGGTACAGGCTCGTCTCCGCAGCGCCCGGCACCCACGCCTTGTCGAGCGCGATCAACTGCTTGAGAGACTCGATGAAGTCTTCAACGGACAACTGCGGCAGCGCGAGCCGCTGTGCCGAGCGCCGCATCCGCAGTGCGTTCCGCTCGGGACGGAAGGTCCAGATCGAATCATCGGCATGCCGGTAGGCCTTGAGCCCCTCGAAGATCTCCTGCGCGTAGTGAAGCACGGCAGAGGAAGGGTCGAGCTGCAACGGTCCGTAGGGCACGACGCGCGCATCCGCCCACCCGCCGTCGACCGTCCAATCGATGGCGACCATGTGATCCGTGAAATGCTGCCCGAATCCGGGGTTGGCCAGGATGGCTTCACGCTCGGCCTCTGCGCGCGTCGACGTGGACGGAGTCCGAGCGAAGGCGAGGGCGAACGTCGCTGTCGCCGTGTTGATGTCCGCCGTGTTGACATCCGCCGTGCCGGTGTCCGCTGTAGTCATGTCAGATCCTTCTTGAAGAGGTGAGTTGCTCCACGATCGCATCCCCGATCGCAGACGTCGTGCGCGGCGTGGAGTCGCGGCTCGCGAGATCGCCGAGCACCGCTTGGTTCACCCGCGCTGCGGCATCCGTCAGCCCGAAGTGGCTGAGCAGGAGCGCAACGGAAAGGATCGCCGCAGTGGGGTCGGCCTTCTGTTGACCGGCGATGTCCGGGGCTGATCCGTGAACCGGCTCGAACATGCTGGGGAAGACGCCATCCGGATTGATATTGCCCGAGGCTGCCAGTCCGATGCCGCCGCTGATCGCGGCAGCGAGATCGGTGAGAATGTCGCCGAAGAGATTGTCCGTGACGATGACGTCAAATCTAGCAGGATTCGTCACGAAGAAGATCGTCGCGGCATCGACGTGCAGGTAGTCGACGGTGACCTGCGGGAACTCGGCGGCCACGGCGTCGACGACGCGCTTCCAGAGCTTGCCGGCGTTGACGAGCACGTTGGTCTTGTGCACGAGGGTCAGCTTGTTCTGCCGAGCAGCCGCCTGGCTGAACGCGTAGCGCACGACGCGTTCAACACCGAACGCCGTGTTGACGGAGACCTCGTTGGCGATCTCCTGCGGCGTTCCGACGCGGATGGCACCGCCGTTGCCCACATACGGCCCCTCGGTGCCCTCGCGCACCACGACGAAGTCCACCTCGCCCGGGCTTGCCAGGGGGCTGGACACCCCGGGGAAGATCGTCGTCGGGCGCAGGTTGACGTACTGGTCGAGGCTGAAGCGCAGTTTGAGCAGCAACCCGCGCTCGATGTTCGCGTCCTTCAGTCGCGGGTCGCCTGGTCGCCCGCCCACCGCACCGAGCAGAATCGCGTCGTGCTCGCGGATCGACGCAAGGTCCTCATCGGTCAACACGTCGCCGGTGGCCAGGTACCGTTCGGCGCCGAGCTTGAACGGCGTCTTCTCGAACACGGCCTCGTCCGGGCTGCACACGGCGTCGAGCACCTTGACCGCTTCGTCGATGACCTCTGGACCGATGCCGTCTCCAGGGATGACGGCGAGCTTGATGGTGCGAGACATACGACTCCAGGGATAGAACCAACGGGACTACAGCCAGATTACTCGCGTGTTGACTCCGTATCCGTCGGCCAATACCGGAGCGGTGTCGCTTGGCAGAGCAGTGTCGCTAGACGGTGATGTCGATCTCGTGCATCACGTCGGCGGCGATCGCCTCGCGCACCGTCGCAAGCAGCCCATCGGGCACCGGCGAGTCGACGGTCAACACGCTCAGGGCCTTTCCACCGGCAGCCGTTCGCGCGATCTGCATGGCGGCGATGTTGATGCCGGCGTCACCGAACTGCTGCCCGTAAATGGCGACGATGCCCGGGCGATCGTCGTACATCATCACGATCAGATGCTCCGCGATCGGCACCTCGACGTCGTAGCCGTTGATGCCCACGATCTTCTCGATCTGCTTCGGGCCCGTCAGCGTGCCCGCGACGGAGATCTGCGACCCGTCGCTGAGCGCACCCTTGATCGTGATCAGGTTGCGGTATTCCTCGCTGACGGCATCGGTGATCAGGCGCACCTCGATGCCGCGCTGTTCAGCGAGCAGCGGCGCGTTCACGTAGGAGACCGTGTCGCTGACGATGTTGGAGAAGATGCCCTTCAGCGCGGCGAGCTTGAGCACCTTCACGTCATAGTCGACCAGCTCGCCGCGCACCTCGACATCGATGCTGGTGATCGAGTCGCTGGCAAGTCCGCTGAAGACCTGGCCGAGCTTCTCCACCAGGGGGATGCCGGGGCGCACGTATTCGTCGATGATTCCGCCGGCGACGTTGACGGCATCCGGAACCAGCTCGCCGGCCAGCGCGAGGCGCACCGACTTCGCGACGGAGACGCCCGCCTTCTCCTGGGCTTCGTCGGTGGAGGCGCCCAAGTGCGGGGTGACGACCACGTTGTCCAGGGAGAGCAAGGGCGAATCCGCAGGCGGCTCGCTGACGAACACGTCGAGCCCGGCACCCGCGATGGCGCCGGCCGACAGCGCGCGGAAGAGAGCATCCTCGTCGATGAGGCCGCCGCGGGCCACGTTGACGATGAACGCCGACGGCTTCATCAGCGCGAGTTGTGCGTCGCTGATCATGCCGACGGTCTCTGGAGTTCTCGGCATGTGGATGGTGATGAAGTCGGACGAGGCGAGCAGCTCCTCGAGGCCGACGAGTTGAACGCCGAGCTGCTGGGCGCGCGCGCTGGTGACATACGGGTCGTACGCGATGATCGACGTGCCGAACGCCTGCAGCCGCGCGGTGATCAGTGCGCCGATCCGGCCCAAGCCGATGATTCCGATCGTCTTCTCGTAGAGTTCGACACCGGTGTACTTCGAGCGCCTCCACTGCCCGTCTGCCAAGGATGCATGCCCGGCCGGAATGTGCCTGGCTAGGCTCAGAATGTGGCCGATCGTCAACTCGGCCGCCGAGATGATGTTCGACGTCGGCGCGTTGACGACCATGACGCCGGCCGTGGTCGCCGCTTTGATGTCGACGTTGTCGAGGCCGACGCCCGCTCGGGCGATGACCCGCAGCTTGGGCGCCGATGCGATCGCCTCGGCGTCGACCTTGGTCGCGGAACGCACCAGCACGGCATCCGCATCCGCGAGTGCCGACAGCAGTGCCGGCCGATCCGTTCCGTCGACGGTGCGGACCTCGAAGTCGGGGCCGAGTGCCTCGACGGTGGCGGGCGAAAGGACTTCAGCGATCAGCACGACCGGTTTTGACACGTAACGGTTCCTTCTGTTCTCGGCAGTGATGGGCTGTTCTCGGCAGCGGTGAGCTGTTCTCGGCAGCGGACGGCGATCAGCGCGCGACCTCGCCGTCGACGTAGTCGTCGTCGTTCGACGAATTCCACGCGAAGAGCTTGCGCAGCTCGCGGCCTGTAGCCTCGATCGGGTGCTGCTCGCCCTTCGCGCGCAGCGCGAGGAACTCCGGCGCCCCCGCGTCCTGATCCGCGATGAAGCGCGCCGCGAAGGTGCCGTCCTGGATGTCCGCAAGCACGGCCTTCATGTTCTCCTTGACCCGGGGGTCGATCACGCGCGGGCCGGAAATGTAGTCGCCGTACTCAGCCGTGTCCGACACGCTCCAGCGCTGCTTGGCGATGCCGCCCTCCCAGATCAGGTCGACGATGAGCTTCATCTCGTGCAGAACCTCGAAGTAGGCGATCTCAGGCTGGTAGCCGGCTTCGGTCAGCGTCTCGAAGCCGTACTGGATCAGTTGCGACACACCGCCGCAGAGCACGGACTGCTCGCCGAACAGGTCGGTCTCCGTCTCCTCGGTGAACGTGGTCTTGATGCCGCCTGCGCGCAGGCCGCCGATGCCCTTCGCATAGCTGAGCACGAGCGGCCAGGCGTTGCCGGTCGCATCCTTCTCGACGGCGACGGCGACGGGGACGCCACGGCCGGCCTCGAACTCACGACGAACGGTGTGCCCGGGCCCCTTCGGCGCCACCATGATCACGTCGACGCCGTCCGGCGCCTGGATGTATTCGAAGCGGATGTTGAAGCCGTGCCCGAAGACGAGTGCGTTTCCGGGGGCGAGATGCGGGGCGATGTCGTCTGCGTACAGGTGGCGCTGCACCTGGTCCGGTGCGAGGATGACGATGACGTCGGCCCATTCGGCGGCGTCTGCCGCGCTCAACACACGGAAGCCCACTTCCTCGGCCTTCTGCTTGGACTTGGAGCCTTCCTTGAGGCCGACGACGACCTCGACCCCGGAGTCGCGCAGGTTCTGCGCGTGCGCGTGGCCCTGCGAGCCATAGCCGATGACGGCGACCTTCTTGCCCTGGATGATGGACAGGTCCGCGTCATTGTCGTAAAAGATCTCAGCCACTGTTCTGTTTCTCCTTGTGTGTCGTTTATATGTCGTTTCATCCCCAGGCGTGCCGGGGTGGTTGGGGTTAGTTTTTGAAAACGCGTTCCGTGATCGACTTCGAACCTCGGCCGATCGCGAGCAGGCCCGACTGCGCCAGCTCCCTGATGCCGTATGGCTCGAGCACGCGGAGGAATGCCTGTGTCTTGCCACTGTCGCCGGTCACCTCGATGACGAGGGCATCCATCACGACGTCCACGACGCGAGCACGGAACAGGTTGACCGCCTCGAGCACCTGAGAACGAGTCTGGTTGTCGACCCGCACCTTGATCAGAAGGTGCTCGCGCTGCACCGATTGGGTCGGATCGAGCTCGACGATCTTGATCACGTTGACGAGCTTGTTCAGCTGCTTGGTGACCTGCTCGAGCGGCAGCTCTTCGACATCCACCACGACGGTGATCCGGGACAGGCCATCGATCTCGCTCGAGCCGACCGCGAGGGACTCGATGTTGAACCCGCGACGCGCGAACAGGCCGGCGACGCGTGTCAGCAGACCGGGCTTGTCCTCGACGAGGAGAGACAGAACGTGTGCGCTCATGGTTACGCCTCCTCTTCGAACTGCGGGCTGTGTTCCTTGGCATATTGCACGTAGCTGTTGCTCACACCCTGCGGCACCATCGGCCAGACCATCGCGTCCCTGCTGACGACGAAGTCGATCACGACGGGGCGATCGTTGGTCTCCAGGGCCAGCTTGATTGCGGCGTCGACCTCTTCTTCCTTCGTGACCCGGATGCCGAGCGCTCCGTAGGCCTCCGCCATTTTCACGAAGTCGGGGACGTGCATCGTGCCGTGCCCCGTGTCGAGATCGGTGTTCGAGTAGCGGCCGTCGTAGAAGAGCGTCTGCCACTGCCGCACCATGCCGAGCGACGAGTTGTTGATGATCGCGACCTTGATCGGGATGTTGTTGATCGTGCAGGTGGCGAGCTCCTGATTGGTCATCTGGAAGCATCCGTCGCCATCGATCGACCAGACCACCCGATCGGGCTGCGCGACCTTTGCGCCCATCGCCGCCGGCACGGAATAGCCCATAGTGCCGGCGCCTCCGGAGTTGAGCCAGGCGTTCGGACGTTCGTACTTGATGAACTGCGCCGCCCACATCTGATGCTGTCCGACACCGGCCGCATAGACGGCCTCCGGCCCGGTCAGCTCCCCGATCCGCTTGATCACGAATTGCGGCGAGAGCAGCCCGTCCGTCGTGGGCGAATAGCCGAGCGGGAACTCCTCACGAAGCCCATCCAGGTATGTCCACCACTCGCCCAGGTCGGGCGTGCCTTCCGCGGTCAGGTCCCGGAAGGCCGAGGTGAGGTCGACGATGACGTCCTTGGCATCGCCGACGATCGGGACGTCGGCCGTGCGGATCTTCGAGATCTCCGCAGGGTCCACGTCAACATGTACGATCTTCGCATTCTGTGCGAACAGCGCGGTCTTACCGGTCACCCGGTCGTCGAATCGTGCTCCGAGCGCCACGATCAGATCCGCTTCCTGCAGCGCGAGCACCGCAGGAACGGTCCCGTGCATGCCCGGCATGCCCAGGTGCTGCTTGTGCGAGTCGGGGAACGCGCCACGCGCCATCAGGGTCGTCACCACGGGAGCGCCCGTGACCTCCGCCAGCGCGAGCAGTTCCTTGTGCGCGCGGGACCGGATCACGCCGCCGCCGACGTAGAGCACCGGCTTCTTCGACTCGACAAGCAGCTGGGCAGCCGCGTGGATCTGCTTGCCATGTGCCTTAGTGACCGGGCGGTAACCGGGCAGTTCGATCTTCGGCGGCCAGATGAACGGCGCACTGCCCTGCTGGGCATCCTTGGTGATGTCGACGAGCACCGGGCCGGGGCGGCCGGTCGAGGCGATCAGATAGGCCGCAGCGATCGTCGAGGCGACATCTTCCGCACGCCGCACCAGGAAGGAATGCTTCGTGATCGGCATCGTGATGCCCACGATGTCCGCCTCTTGGAAGGCGTCCGTCCCCATCAGCGTCGAGAAGACCTGGCCGGTGATCGCGAGCAGCGGAACGGAGTCCATGTGCGCATCCATGATAGCGGTGACCAGGTTCGTCGCGCCCGGGCCGCTCGTGGCGATGCACACGCCGACCCTGCCGCTCGAGGACGCATAGCCTTCGGCCGCATGGCCGGCTCCCTGCTCGTGGCGCACCAGAATGTGCCGGATCTTCGAGGCATCCATCAGCGGGTCGTACAGCGGCAGGATCGCACCGCCGGGCAATCCGAACACGTCGGTGACGCCGAGCAGTTCGAGCGTGCGCACGACCGCCTCGGCGCCGGTCAGGGTTTCAGGGGTGCGTTGCGTCTCTGGATCGTGCTGTGGGGCCGTCGGGGACGGCACGATTCGTGGTTCCGTGGACATGGGTGAAGTGTTTCCTTGACTTCGTACGAAACGGATGATGAGTGCGCGTACTACCCGGTGATCGCGCCTTCCGCAGCGGAATGCACGAGCCTCGAGTACTTTGCGAGAACGCCACGGGTATAGCGCGGGGAAAGCGGTTCCCAACCTTCACGGCGGGCTGCCAGCTCGGACTCGTCGACCAGTAGGTCAAGTGAGCGAGCCGCGATATTGACCCGTATCAGATCACCATCGCGCACGAATGCAATCGGACCTGCGTCCACTGCTTCGGGTGCTATGTGGCCGATGCACAGACCGGTTGTGCCGCCTGAGAATCGACCGTCCGTCAATAGTAATACATCCTTTCCCAGCCCCGCTCCCTTGATGGCTGCGGTGATCGCGAGCATCTCGCGCATTCCGGGGCCGCCCTTCGGGCCTTCGTAACGGATGACGATGACGTCGCCCTTGTCGATCGCTCCCGCCGTCAGCGCGTCCATCGCAGCACGCTCGCGCTCGAAAACACGCGCAGGGCCTTCGAAGACGTCCGCGTCGAAACCGGCCGTCTTCACGACGGCTCCGTCCGGGGCGAAGGAACCCTTGAGAATGGTCAGCCCACCGGTCGGGTGGATCGGATTGTCGAGGGTGCGCAACACCTGGCCGTCCAGCGGCTTCGGGTTGAGCACCGCCAAGTTCTCGGCGACCGTCTTGCCGGTGACGGTCAGCGCGTCGCCGTGCAGCAGCCCGGCGTCGAGCAGTGCCTTCATCACGACGGGGATGCCGCCGTGATGATCGACGTCGTTCATCACGTATTGTCCGAACGGTTTCAGGTCGCCGATGTGCGGCACCCTGTCGCCGATGCGGTTGAAGTCGTCGAGGGTCAGCTCGACGTCCGCTTCGCGTGCGATCGCCAGCAGGTGCAACACGACGTTCGTCGAGCCGCCGAGGGCCATCGCCACGGTGATCGCGTTCTCGAACGCCTTCTTCGTGAGGATGTCCCTGGTCGTGATTCCGAGGCGCAACATGTTGACGACCGCCTCACCGCTGCGGTGCGCAAAGTAGTCCCGACGGCGGTCCGCAGCGGGTGGCGCTGCCGAGCCCGGCATGCTGAGGCCGAGCGCTTCGGCGACGGAGGCCATCGTGTTGGCGGTGTACATACCGCCACAGGCACCCTCCCCCGGAACGATCGCACACTCGATCGCGTGCAGATCTTCGCGACTCATGGTGCCGGCGAGACAGGAGCCGACGGCCTCGAACGAGTCGATGATCGTGACCTCCTTCTCGACACCGTTGGAGAGCTGCACCCAACCGGGCATCGTCGACCCCGCATAGAGGAAGACGGATGCCAACCCGAGCCGAGCGGCCGCCATGAGCATGCCGGGGATGGACTTGTCACAGCCCGCCAGCAGCACCGAGCCGTCGAGACGCTCGGCCATCATCACCGTCTCGACCGAGTCGGCGATCACCTCACGCGACACCAGTGAGAAGTGCATGCCCTCGTGGCCCATCGAGATGCCGTCGGAGACGGAGACGGTGCCGAACTGCAGCGGGTAGCCACCGCCGCCATGCACCCCCTCCTTTGCCGCCTGCGCGAGTCGGTCGAGGCTGAGATTGCACGGGGTGATCTCGTTCCAGGAGCTGGCGATGCCGATCTGCGGCTTGTCCCAATCCTCGTCGCCCATGCCGACGGCGCGCAGCATTCCGCGGCTCGTCGTGGCCTCGATTCCGTCGGTGACGGTGCGACTGCGCGGTTTGATGTCGATCCCGGGTTGTGCCGACTCGGGCTGCGCCAACTCGGACTCGAGCAACTCGGATTCTGGCAACTCGGATTCTGGCAATTCAGGCATGCTCCGAGTCTATGACCGTTGGGCCAACGCCCGAGACCGGGCGCCGGCGAGCAGGGTCAGCATGACGGCGACCGCGTGCGGGCCCGCAACGCGGTACTGCGCCGCCGTGTCGCCGTCACCGACTTTCACACCGAGATCGTTCTCACCCAGCACCGCGAACGCGTCTTCGTCCGTCACGTCATCGCCTGCATAGAGCACAGCGGATGCGCCGACATGGGACCGCAGTCGCTCGACACCTTCTCCCTTGGTCGCGTCACGCACCGTGAACTCGAGGATGTCCTTGCCCTCGCGCACGACGAAGCCGCCGATCTCGTCGGCCGCGGCCCGAACAGCCTCGTGCAGTGCCGGCACCGCGGTCGGGTCGACCAGCCGGGTGTGCACGCCGAGACCGACCGGCTTGCGCTCGAGCATCGAATGCGGCGTGGCATCGATCAGCGCGGTCAGCGCCGCATCCAACGCGCTCAACCGACGGCGTTCGTCGTCGGCAAGCCCGAGTTCCTCCACCCCGGCGTCGAGGCGCACCTCGTCGCCGTGCGAGCCGATCAGCAGCACGTCGTCGTCCGCCATCGCGATGCGCACGAGACTCTCCAGCGGCCGGCCGGACACATAGGCCACCCAGGTGTTCGGCAGCTTCTTCAACGCGTCCAGCGCAGCGGCGGATTCGGGCAGGACGCGAGCCTGAGACACACTGTCGACGAGCGGGCTCAGCGTGCCGTCGAAGTCCAGTGCGATGAGCAGCCGATCTGCCCGAGCCAGTTCGGCCAGCGCGACCGCGAAGACACGGGCCTGCGTCGAAACGTGCTCGGTCATCTAGCGTTCCCTCGATCGGTGTCCGGCCGGTTGTTCGGCCGGGTAGTCGTCATGATCGTTGCGCGTCAGAGCCTCGAGGAAGGTCGAGGACCAACGCTGAACGTCGAACGTGAGAACGCGTCGTCGGAGGGCGCGCATTCGCCGGGTGCGATCGCGCGCCGACATGGAGATCGCGCGCAGCATCGCGTCTTTCATTCCCTCGATGTCGTGCGGGTTGATCAGCAGTGCTTGCCGCAACTCATCGGATGCCCCGGCGAACTCGCTGAGGACGAGCACGCCGTCTTCGTCCACACGCGAGGCCACGTACTCTTTGGCGACCAGGTTCATACCGTCGCGCAATGCCGTCACGAGCATGACGTCGGCGGCGAGGTACAGCGCGACCATCTCCTCCCGCGGGTAGCCCTGATGGAGATAGCTGATGGCCGTGTGGCTGATCGAGCTGTAGTCCCCGTTGATCCGGCCGACCGTCAGCTCGATCTCGTCGCGCAGTTGCTTGTAGGTTTCGACGCGCTCGCGACTGGGGCTGGCCACCTGGACGAGCGAAACGTCTTCGACGGATACCGAGCCGTCTCGTAGCAGCTCACCGTACGCCTTGAGCCGGTGGCCGATGCCCTTGGTGTAATCCAGTCGGTCCACGCCGAGCATGACGGTCTTCGGGTTGCCCAGCTCTTCGCGGATCTGGCGTGCTCGCGCCTGGATCTCCGGACGCAGAGCCAGATCCTGGTAGAGCTGAGCGTCGATGGAGATCGGGAACTGCCGCACCAGCACGGTGCGGACGAGCTGCCCTCGACGGTTGCGTGTGACATGCCGATGCGACCCGGCATCCGGATCGTCCGCCTCGATCGGAACCTCGATGACTGAGCCGCGCGTGTCGAACCCCTTGAGGCGACGAGCAGCCCGGGCGAAGTTGGCGGCATCCGCCAGACGCTGGAACCCGATCACATCGGCGCCGAGCAGCCCCTCCACGATCTGCCGGCGCCACGGCAACTGCGAATAGATGCCGTATGCGGGAAACGGAATGTGATTGAAGAAGCCGATCACGACGTCGGGACGTTCGTCGCGGATCATCTTCGGAACCAGTTGAAGCTGGTAGTCGTGCACCCAGACCACGGCGCCGTGAGCGGCAGCGGCGATAGCGGCAGCCGCGAACCGGCGGTTGACGGCGACGTAGGCGTCCCACCACTCACGGTGGAAGCGCGGTGGGGCGATCACGTCGTGATACAGCGGCCAGAGCGTGTCGTTGGAGAAGCCCTCGTAGTAGTACTCGATGTCCTGCTCGCTCAGCGTGATCGGCACGATGTCGATGCCGTCGGAGACGAACGGGTCGAAGTGCGCGTCGGCGATCCCGACCCAGCCGATCCAGACGCCCTCCTGCGTCTTCATCACCGGCTCGAGGGCAGCCACCAAACCGCCGGGCGACGGTCGCCATACGGCGTCGGCGCCCTCGCCGGAGACATGGTCGACGGGCAGGCGGTTCGAGACGATCACGAGGTCGGCTGTCGTGGCATCCGCCGAGGTCGTCTCTTCATTGTGTGCTGAAATGGCGTGCCTCCCACCGAGCAGGAGCAGGAGCAGGAGCCTCCGCTCGGTGCCAGATTATCAGCAGGGCATGTTGTCAGAGTGCGCTTGTCAGAGTGCGCCGCGGGCGAGAGCGAAGCCGAATGCCCGCGCGCCGCGTTTGCGCGCGACGACCCACAGCGATGCGAGCACGCTGATGCCGGCGAACAGCAGCAACGCTATCGCGGGGCCCGCAATCGCACCGCCGCCGAGGCCCGAGACGATGCCCTGCATGCCCTGGACCGCGTAGGTCATCGGAAGCAGCGGGCTCAGCACCTGGAACGGTGCGGAGACGACCTGCAGCGGCACCAGCCCGCTGACGGCCGCCAATTGCAAGGCGAGCAGCACGAGCGACAGCACGATGCCGACGCGGCCGAACGCGACCATCAGCAGGTAGTGGATCGCGGTGAACACCAGTGCGATGAGCATCGAGAACGCTAGTGTGGCTGGAATCATCGGCCAGGACACTCCGAGTGCGAGGTGCAGCAACCCGGTCAGAGCGATCGCCTGAGCCAGCGCAAGGCCACCGGCGCGACCGAGTCCGCGGACGAGCAGCCGGCCGGTCGAGGCCGTCGACGCCAGTGCCGTCGCCGTCAGCGGCCTCAGCAGCAGGAAGACGGCGATGGCACCGATCCACAATCCGATCGGCACGAAGATCATGCCGATCACGGAGCCGACCGAACCGATCGGGTTCGCCCTCGTGACGGAGAAGCCCACCGGGTCGGCGACCACCTTGGCGGTCGCCTTCACGTCCAGATTCCTCATGCCGGCTGCCTGCTCCGCACCGGTTTTCATCCCGGCCGCGAGCTGCTCGGCGCCGGATTGCAATTGCGTCGCCCCGGAGGCAGTGCTCGACGCGCCAGACGCCAGTTGAGCCATGCCGTCGGAGAGCCCACTCGCTCCCGACCGCAGCTGAGCCGACCCGCTGGACAGCGTGGCCATGCCTGCGGCGACTTCGGCGATTCCGTCGTGCGCGGCGCCGAGCCGAGCCGCGCCTGCCGCCAACTCCCCCGCGTGGGAGGTCGCAGCCGTCAACTTCGGCACGAGCGCGGCCATCATCGCCCTGCCCTGTGCAGCGAGTGCCGGGTCGGCTGACTGCACCATGGTGTTCGCCGATGCGATCGCGCTTGCCAGCTGTGCTGTTCCGTCGGCGTACGCGGCCATGGAACTTCCAAGCCCGCCCAGCGACGCTGTCTGTTGTGAGAGTCGAGTGGCCCCCGAGCTGAGGTCGTCGACACCCGTGGTGTAGCCATCGATCCCGTTGGAGAGCGTTGCTGACCCTGATGCGGTCGATGCCACTCCCGACGACAGCTGTGTCAGTCCGATGGTCAGGCCCGTCGCCCCCGTCGCGAGCGATGCTGCACCGTCTGCGGACTTCTGAAGCCCCGCATCCATACGGGCGAGGTTGCCGTAGAGCCCGTCCAGGTATTGCATGGTGATCTGCTTGCCGAGACTGCTGGTCATCGCAGCGCCGACGCTCTGCGCGACGGTGCCAGCCAGATAGCTGTGCGCGTCATCCGTTCGAATAGCCAACTTCGCTTGAGCGGGGTCCGCGCCCGAAATGCTCAGGATCGATTGGGAGAAGTCCTTCGGGATCGTCACGACGGCGAACGCATCGCCGGAGGCGAGTGCCGCGCTTGCGTCCTTCGAGTTCGAGGTGGTCCACTTCAGACCGGACGAGGACGATCCGGTCAGCTCCGTCACGAGTTGCCGGCCTGCAAGCACCATTTGCTTCGAACCGTCTGCCGCGGTCGTGGTCACCATCGTGTCATTGTTCACGACGATTGCGGGGATCGTGTCGACCCGGCTGGTCGCAGAGCCCAGCGACCCGGCGAACAGGCCTGCGATGGTCAGCGGCACCACGATCACGCCGGCGATGACGATGCCGAAGATCCATCGCCGTTGACCGGCCGTGCGACTGAACAGCCGGTCGAATCGGTTCTGTGCTTTCACCGTCTGTGCTTTCACTGCCTTTGCAGTCACAGGAGCACGCCCGTTCTGGTGAGGGTGTCAAGATCGATGACGGTCAGCGGGCGGCTGACCGCGGTGTTGCCTGCGATGGCATCGTCCGGTGGCACCAGGGCTGATGGCGAGCCGAAGACGATGCTCGTTCCTGCGGGTGTGAGCTTCTCGACGACGGCGATGAACGTGTCACGCCGTGCGCGGTCCCCGAGCCGGTCGCCGAGGTCGACGAAGATGATGCCGGGACGCTCCGCCAGCGCAGCCGCGACGAGCAGGCTGGCTCGCTGGACGGCCCCGAGCGAGACGAGCGTCGTGTCGGCGACGAGCGGAGTTCCCCTCACCTCGTGGGCCTCCAGCGCATCGGCCAGCCGCGCGACGGTGCCGGCGACTTGTCGACGGGAGGAGGTGAGGCGCCACCACGGTCCGCTCAGCTCGTTGCGCTGGGCGATCAGCTCGCCTGCAGTGGTGTCGCCGTCGAGCGTGTCAACGGCGCCGACATCGCACAGGGCGACCTGGCGCATTGCCCGTGAACGCTCCGACGGAAGCACCGAACCCAGCACTTGAAGCCGCCCGGCGCGCGCATCCAGCCGACCGGCGAGGGTCGCTGCGACGACGCGCCGTTCGGCGGGCTCTCCGCGCAGCCAGAGCACGCCGCCTCGAGGAACGGACAGTTCCAGCGGACCGACTTCGTTGCCCTCGACGCCGAGAGAGAGGGCATCCGCTGTGATTGCGGCATTCTGGGTGCTCGCCCAAGCCCGGTCGGACACATGCCGACGAAGACCCTCACCCTCGATGTCGACGTTGGGGAGGACACGCTCAAGCCACTTCGGCAACCACCACGCGGCTTTGCCCGCGAGCGCCATCGCGGCGGGCACGAGTGTCATGCGCACGAGGAACGCGTCGAAGAAGATGCCGATCGCCAAGCCGAGCGCGATGCCCTTGATCACGCCGGAGCCTTCTGGGACGAATGCGAAGAAGACGAAGAACATGATCAGCGCTGCGGCGGTCACCACCCGAGCGGCGTTCGAGAAGCCCGTGCGGATCGCCTCCTTCGGCTTGCCCGATTTCACGAACTCCTCGCGCATGCCGGACACCAGGAAGACTTCGTAGTCCATCGCAAGGCCGAACAACAGGGCCATCATGATGATCGGCAGGAAGCTCAAGATCGGCCCCGGCGTGTCGACGTTGATGAGATTCGCGAACCAACCCCACTGGAACACGGCCACGACGACTCCGATCGACGCCGTGATCGACAGCAGGAAACCCAGCGCGGCCTTGAGCGGCACGAAGATGGACCGGAAGACGGTCATCAGCAGCAGAATCGACAGCCCGACCACGACCAGTCCGAACGGGATCAGTGCACCGGCCAGCCGATTGGAGATGTCGACGGCGACGGCGGTCGAGCCGGTCACCGCGATCGGCGTGCCGAACTCCTTGGCGATCGACGGCTCGAGATCGCGAATGCGCTGCACCAGCTGCTTGGTCTTGTCCGAATCGGGCGCGCTGGTCGGGATCACTTGGATGATCGCGGTGTCCACGGTCGGATTCGGGATCCCCCGACCGACGGATGCGACGCCGGGCACGTCGGCCAGGCGCGCGCTCACCGCGCTCAGGTCGTTCACGACGTTCGTGGTCTGCGTGATGTCGACCGTGACGATGAGCGGGCCGTTGGAGCCGGCGCCGAAGCCCTCCGCGATCATGTCGTAGGCCTGCCGCTGCGTCGAACCCACCGGCTCCGTGCCGCCGCTCGGCAGGTTCACGTCGAGGCTCAGCGCCGGAATGGCCACTGTTCCGAGTATGACGACGACCGCGATGAGCCAGGCCAACGGAGCCTCCATGACAACGTTGACCCACCGCAGCCCCACGGTGCGTTTTCCGGACACCATGGCGTGCGCACGCCTGTAGGCACGGGAGCCTTCCTTCGGAATCAGCCGTTTTCCCGCAAGACCGAGCAACGCCGGCACGAGTGTCGTGGCGACGAGGATGGCGACGAGCACGGCGAAGGCGGCGGCCAGACCCATCACGCTGAGGAACGGGATGCCGACCACCAACAAGCCGAGCAGGGCGATGATGACGGTCGCGCCCGCGAACACGACGGCACTGCCGGCGGTCGCCACCGCCGTGGCGGCCGACTCCTCCGGATCCATTCCCCGGGCGAGCTGGGATCGGTGTCGCGACAGGATGAACAGCGCATAGTCGATCCCGACAGCCAACCCGAGCATCAGAGCCAGCATGGGCGAGGCGCTGGAGACCGTGGTGAAAGCCGACACGGCGATCACCCCGCCCATTGTGATGCCGACGCCGAGCAGAGCGGTCAGCAGCGGCATCCCGGCTGCGAGCAGCGAGCCGAACGTGATGACCAGCACCACTGCGGCGAAGATGACGCCGAACACTTCCGTGACGGTGATGCCGAAGGTCGTGTCCTGGAACACCTGGCCGCCGAACGCTACGGTGAGCCCGGTCTGGCGGGCGGCGGATGCCGTCGCCTCGACCGCGGATTTCTGCGCGCCTGTCACCTGGGACGACTGCTTGTCGAACTGCACGGTCGTGATCCCCATCCGGCCGTCTGCGGAGACCGCGTTCGTCGAATACGCGGAGAACGGCGTGAGCACATTCGCAACGCCGTCGATCCTGCCGAGGTCGGACCCCATCGTGTCGATCGCGGTCGCGTATCTGGCCTCGGAGATCTTGTGGCCAGCCGGAGCCTCGTAGACCACCTGTGCGCTTGCTCCCGCAGCCGCGGGGAATACCGCGTCGAGGTGGTCGATCGCCTGCTGCGATTCCGTGCCGGGTATCGCGAAGGATTCCTGGGTCTGGCCGCCCAGGGCGAGTCCGCCGCCGAGGAAGGTGACGAGCAGGGCGACCCAGACGCCGATGACGATCCACGCCTTGCGATAGGCGAAGTGACCGATGCGGTAGAGAAGTGTTGCCATCGGTGGCGTCCTATCCGTTGGTTTCGTTGCTGGAGTGCGATGGGGCCGGGTCGAGCAGGCCGGCCACGATGGTGATCAGCGCACGGCGCACCTCCGGCTGCTGCATGCTGTTTTCGCCGAAATTCGCGCCGGCGACCAGCGCGTAGGCTGCGCCGCCGAGTGCGACACCGAAGCGCACCTGCTCTTCGACGCTGTCGAAGTCCGTGGCACAGGTCTCGGCGAGTTTTCGCACGGTCGCATTCGCCCGATCGATCACCGGTATGCCGACGAGCGACTGCCCCTGGTTGATGAACGTGTGCACCTCGAGGCGGTACTCGAACAGGAAGTCGATGAACTGCTCGACGAACTCGCGCAACTTCGCCGGGCCGCTGCGGAGGTCCTGAACGCCGGCAAGCACCTGCTCGAGACGGTCGATCGCGGGGCTCAGCGCCGCTTCGAGCACGGCTTCCTTCGACGCGAAGTGGTAGAGCACGCTCGACTTCGAGTATCCGGCGGCGTCTGCGATCTGCTGCAGCGATGTTCCGGCGAAGCCTGCGCTCGCGAATTGTTCGATGGCGACCGCGAGCAGTTCCTCGCTCGGGTTCTGTCGAGGCGGCGCGGCAGGAGGGATCGGGGTCGAAGGGGCCATGCCGGCCAGATTACTTGACCGATCGGTCAGATCCTGCACGATCGGTCAGATTCTCAGGAGGTTGCCAGTACCCACGCGTCGCCGCGGTGCGGCACACTGGTAGTTGATTGCGGCGGAAGAGGTTGGGTCATGCGCAAGTACCTGCTGAACGGCAGCGTTCTCGGAGCGGTCTTCGGCGCCTGGTCCGTGATCCAGTCGACTCGTCGCGGACCCCGCAACCGACTATTGCTGCTGGTGTGGCTCAGCTGGGCGCTATCGCTTGCCGTTGCAATCGAAACGGTGCGCGAAAAGTCCCGGGAAGCCGATGACCGCGCCCGACTCGGCGCAAAGTAGCCGTCGCGCGGCGTGTCCCCCCACGATCCGACGATCGTGTGGATCACACTGTATGGCAAAGGGTGTCACACCCGGGAAGGGAATCCGTCATGTTCGGTCGAAGGCGGCACGTCGCACCCGCAGTTGTGGCGCCGGCACCCCAACTCACCGAGGATGTCATCTTCGACATCGTTCACGCCCAGATTGCCGCGGCGATCGGCGAGCACGGCGAGTGGACCCTCACCCGACGAGAGGCCACCGACACCGACGGCCTGTTCTACGGCGTCATTGCGCACTCGGTCACCACCCACGTGGTGGAGGCTCTGCGCATCGCGCGAGAGAATCTCGCTGTCGTCCGCCCGGCCCTTCTCGAGACCGAGCGCGCGGGCGATCACGTTGCGAACGCCGCGCCTGCAGCGAATGACATCATCGAAGAACCGGCCGCATTCGGCTGGCGGCCGGCCCCGATCACCGTGTGGACCGACCTCAAGAGGCCCGTCACAGGCCCGATCGCCCACATCGACGAACACGAGCTCGTCGCATAGCGGGGCCGGCGTCGCCCATCACGTCGCCGTCAGGCATCAGTCGATGACAGGCCACCCGGTCGGCCCCGTTGATCCCGCGCGGTAGTTCTCCAGCGGCACAGCGTCGCTCGACCAGGCCGTCAACACCGGTCCGACGATCCGCCAGCATTCCTCTGCGGCGTCTCCACGCACCGACAGTGCCGGATCGCCGTCCAGTAGCCCGTCGAGCACTTCGCCGTATGCCAGCAATTGTCCTGGCCCGAAGTCGGCCTGCAGCAGAGCGGTGCCCAGCACGCGTGGGTCGCCCGGGCCGTTGACGTTCAACTCCAGCGACATGCTGTCTGGTCCGAGCCGCATCCGCAGCTTGGTCGGGCGCTCAACGCCGCGCAGGCCGTGAGGAAGGTGCTGGGCCTGTTTGAACGTGATCACGATCTCCCGGCGATGCTCGCCGAGAGCCTTGCCCGAGCGCAGGGTGAACGGCACGCCACTCCACCGCCAGGTGTCGATCTCGAACGTCACCTCAGCCAAGGTCTCCGTGCCACGTGCGGCGTCCACACCCTCCTCATCGACGTAGGAGGGCAGTTTGTGCTCGAGCACCGTTCCTGCCGTGTAGCGCCCCCGTCTGCTCGATGCCACGGCATCGTCGCCCCACACCTTCGTCGCGCGCAGGATGATGCCTTTCGCGTCGCGCACGTCTCGGGCGCTCAGGGTCGCAGGAGGGTCCATTGCGACAACGGACATCACCTGCAGCAGATGGCTTTGAATCATGTCGACCAGAGCACCGGCCTTGTCGTAATATCGCGCGCGGTCTTCCAACCCGAGTTGCTCGTCGTAGACGATGTCCACCCGCTCGATGTGCTCCGCGCTCCAGACCGGTTCCCAGATTCGATTCGCGAACCGCAGACCGAGCATGTTGAAGACCATCGACCGGCCGAGGAAGTGGTCGATCCGATGGATCTGGTCTTCCGGCACCAGCGTGAGAACGAGCTTGTTCAGGGCAGCTGCACTGCGCCGATCCGTGCCGAACGGCTTCTCAAGAGCCAACAGTGTCCCGGGGGGCAGTTCGACGCTGCGCAGGGCCTTGCAGGCGAGGGCCGCGATCGCGGGCGGCAGGGCGAAGTAGATGGCCGGCGTTCCGTCGCACGCGTCGATCAGGCGCTTCAGGTCTTCCGGTCTGGTGACATCCGCCGTTTCGTAGGTCGTCGACTTCAGCAGCTCCCGCACGCCGTCACCGGATGCCTTCACCGTCTTGAACGACTCGCGAACCCGTGCCCGCCAGACGCGATCAGTCCACTCCTCACTGCCCGCACCGACCAGTTTCAGCCGCCGGTCCGACTGGCTGGTCAGCAACTGCCCGAGCGCCGGGAGCAGCAGTCGAGCGGAAAGATCGCCGCTGCCGCCGAGAATGAGAAGAGTCTTCACGACCTGTGTCATGAACTTCACAGTACCTGCAAGGATGGGGGCATGCCCCAGAACATCGAGGATTACGCGCTGATCAGTGACTGCTATACGGCCGGCCTGATCGGCAAGGACGGCAGCCTCGACTGGCTCTGCCTGCCGCGCTACGACTCGGCGTCGATTTTCGGTGCACTGCTCGGCACAGAGGATCACGGGCGCTGGCTGTTGGCTCCAGCCGATGTCAACGCGACGAGTACACGTCGGTATGACGGGCGCTGCTTCATATTGATCACCACCTGGACAACGGATACCGGCGTCGTCGAGGTGACAGACCTGATGCCGCACGGCGATCACCGAGCCGATGTGATCAGGCGGGTGCGCGGCATCAGCGGAACCGTCACCATGACGCAGGACCTTCGGCTGCGCTTCGGTTATGCGAGTGCGATTCCGTGGGTGCGCCAATTGCAGAATGAGGAACGCCCGGCCCTGATCGCCGCCGCAGGACCGGATGCGGTGATCCTCCGCGGACCATCGCTGCGGCCCAAAAACCACAGCCATCAGGGTAGTTTCCCGGTAGCCGCAGGCGAGATCGTCGACATCACGCTCACCTGGTATCAATCCCACAAAGAACCGCCGGACCCTCCGGACGTGGCAGAACGGATCGAGCACACCCGCGAATTCTGGACGCAGTGGTCGGCGACCTGCAGTCACGAAGGGCCCTATTACGACGAAGTCATCCGTTCGCTCCTCGTCCTGCGTGCTCTGACGCACGATCAGACCGGCGGCATCGTCGCCGCGGCCACGACGTCACTGCCCGAGAGCTTCGGCGGCGAACGCAACTGGGACTACCGCTACGTCTGGCTGCGCGATGCTTCGCTGACCCTCAGCGTGCTGCTGTCGCACGGCTTCGACGACGAGGTGGACCATTGGCGCAAGTGGCTGCTGCGTGCCGTGGCCGGTGACCCTGCCGATGTGCAGATCATGTACGGGCTCGCCGGCGAACGGTATCTCCCCGAGCACACGGTGCCGAGCCTGCCCGGTTACCAGGGCTCGTCGCCGGTGCGTGTCGGCAATGGCGCAGCAGAGCAATTCCAGGCCGATGTGATCGGCGAGACGATGCTCGCCCTGCACAGGGCCCGCGTGGCAGGCGTCGCAGAGAGTCCCAACTCGTGGTCTGTGCAGCGCGCGCTGGTCAGCCACCTGGAAAAGGTATGGCACCTGCCGGATCAGGGCATCTGGGAGATTCGCGGGGAGCCGCGCGAGTTCACGCACTCGCGCGTCATGGTCTGGGCCGGCTTCGACTGCGCGGTGCGCGCCGTCGAGGAGTATGGGCTGCCCGGGCCGTCGAAACGCTGGGCACGACTTCGTGACGAGGTGCGCGCAGAAATCGACGAGCGGGGGGTCGACCCCGTTCGCGGCTGCTTCACGCAATATTTCGGCGGCACGGAGGTGGATGCCGCGCTGCTTCAGCTTCCGCAGGTGGGCTTCTGCGCTCCGGACGACCCGCGGATGCTGCGCACGGTCGCTGCCATCGAGGATGATCTGCTCCGCGATGGGCTGCCGTTGCGCTACCGCACGGAGAAGGGCGTGGACGGCTTGCCGGGCGGCGAGCATCCGTTCTTGGCCTGCTCGTTCTGGCTCGCAGAGCAGTACGCCCGATCGGGCAGGCTGGATGACGCGCGAACACTGATGGATCGGCTGGTCGGCTTCGCCAACGACCTGGGTCTGCTCAGCGAGGAATACGACGTCGAGAGCGGTCGTCAGGCGGGCAACACGCCGCAGGCGTTGTCCCACCTCGCGCTGGTTCGGGCAGCGGATGCGATAACGGAGTGCATAGCAGACGCTGAGAGGACTCTCACGAACAAGCGCGCCGTTCAGCACTGATCGTTCAGTCTCGTCCGGCGTAATGGGAGCATGCTCTCGGAGATCGTCCTGCCGCACACCGGCGCGCCGGCGCGGGACGCGCTGCGAGACGGCTCTCAGGGCTCCGGAGTCGGGCCGTCGGGCACCGGGTACCGGCGATTCACGCGGTCCGGACCACTCGCGCTGATCCTGGGGCTGCTCGGCTTCGCCGTCGCTGTGACCGGATCCTGGATTCCCTCTCTGTGGGGGGACGAAGCGGCGAGCATCATGTCCGCGGAGCGCCCGTGGTCGTCGCTGTTCGCCATGCTCGGACACATCGACTCCGTGCATGGCGCGTACTACGTGTTTCTTCATGTGTGGATCGACCTGTTCGGAGCGTCGGCGTTCTCGGTGCGCCTGCCGAGCGCGATCGCGACAGGGCTTGCCACCGCGGGCCTGGTCGTTCTCGCGCATCGTCTGGGCGGCGCGCGCCTCGCCGCCGTGAGTGGCCTCGTCTACATGGTCATTCCGCGCGTGACCTACATGGGCATTGAAGCGCGCGAATACGCCTTCACCGCGACGTGTGCGGTCTGGCTGACCGTCCTGCTGGTCCAGCTGGTGCGCACGCAGAGCCGCAGCCGGCTCCCCTGGCTCGGCTACGGCCTGGCACTGGCCGCATCCGTCTATGTCTTCCTCTACCTGGCGATGATGGTGCTCGTGCACGCTGCCGTTCTGCTGTCGGTGACACGCGAGCGCCGGATGCTTCGGCGCTGGCTGCTCGCCACCGTGCTGGCTGTCCTTCTGGCCGGCCCCGCAATTTACTTCGACCTCTCCGAGAGCGGACAGATCTCCTTCCTCGCCGACCGCGTGACCGTCGACTTCATGGGCTTCTTCGTGGGCCAGTGGTTCTGGACCGTGCCGTTCGCGATCGTGGCATGGCTCTGCATCGCCGGCGCCCTGGGCGCGTTTGCACGGCGCTGGGTTCACGATCGGCGGCATCGGCGCGCACACGGACTAAGCCCTCGATCACCGTCGTTCGCCGGGGTCGCCGTTGCATGGTCCGTGATCCCGCCCGCGCTGCTGGTCAGCGTCAACGTGGTGCATGCCGTGTACGCCGCGCGCTACCTGTCGTTCGTGACGCCCGCCGTCGCCATGCTGATCGCTGCCGGCCTGTGCCTGCTGATGCGACGCTGGATGGTCGCGGTCGCCGTCTGCGCACTCGTCGCGCTGGCCGCGCCGAGCTATCTGCATCAGCGTGGTCCATTCGGCATGCCCGGCGGCAGCGACTGGTCCGAGGTGGCGGCGACGATCTCGAGCAACGCCCGGCCCGGCGACGCGATCGTCTTCACCGAGGGCGGCAGCCCTTCCCAGAATCCGCGCAGCGCGAAGTATCTCTATCCACAGGCGTTCCAGGGCCTCGATGACGTGACATTGGTGACGCCGTATGCTCAAACCACAGGCATCTGGGATCGTACCGAGCCCGTATCGCGGGCTGCCGATCGCCTCGCGGACGGCAATGGGCGTGTCTGGCTCGTGTTGCATCGCGGGACGGGCACGCCCGCTCATCCCGCTCAGCTCACGCAGCTCGAGACCCTGGGCTATGGCATCACGAGCACCATCCCCGAGAACCACGATGTCGTCTACCTCATGCAGCGCACGCCGTGAGCAATCCGGGTGTGTACGTGAGAGTGGGTCTATGAGAGCCTATGGCGTGCTTGATTGGCTGTTGAACGTTCGAATCGACAAGAGCACGTTTCTGGCCCCCGCGGACGTGCTGGCTGCGCTGTTGTTCGTCTATCTGCTGGCGAGACGGCCCCATCGTGGCTGGGTGATCACCGCGGTCACCGCGGTCGCACTGGGTGTCGCGATCGGTTGGCTGGTGACCTGGTTGGTCAGTGACGTGTGGGACGTCTTCGGCCTGCCGCTGACCACAGTCGTACGTGCCTGGGTCGTTATGACGTTCGCGGGGGTCTTCCTCGCGGTCGTGAACCTGATCCGCACGCGGTGGTGGCGCAAGCTACTCGCCGTCCTGTCGATCATCGTCTTCCTGACCGCTGCCGCCGCGGCCATCAACATCGATTTCGGGGCATACCGCAATCTCAAGGACGCTTTCGGAATCACTCCGTATCCCCCGCTCGCGAGCAGGTATCTGAACGGACAGGTCGGACCGGTGGATCCGACCCTGGCGCAGACCTGGCACCCACCCGCCGGGATGCCGTCGAAGGGCAAGCTCGGGACGGTCGATATTCCTGCGACGACATCCGGGTTCAACGCGCGCGCCGCATCCGTCTATCTGCCGCCGGCCGCGCTGGTCTCGTCGGCTCCGAAGCTGCCGGTCATGGTGATGTTCTCGGGTCAACCCGGCACACCCGCGGATCTGTTCACCTCCGGGCACTTGCAGGGGATCCTCGACGCCTACGCCGCGACGCATCACGGGCTGGCGCCGATCGTCGTAGCCCCAGACCAACTCGGCAATCCGTTGTCGAACCCGATGTGCGTCGACTCGTCACTGGGGCAATCGGCCAGCTACCTGACGGTCGATGTGCCGCACTGGATCACCTCGCACCTCAACGTGGCCGGCGGTCCGCAGCAGTGGGCTGTCGGCGGTTATTCGCAAGGCGGCACCTGCGCGCTCCAGTTCGGGGCGGGCCACCCGGACCTGTATCGCTCGATCATCGACATCTCAGGAGAAATCGCACCGACCATCGGACGCGACACGGCGAAGAAGGCGTTCGGTGGTTCGGCAGCGGCATACAACGCCGTCAAGCCGCTCACCCTGCTTGCCCGGCATGCCCCGTATCAAGACACGCTTGCGATCTTCGGTGTGGGCAAACAGGATGCGAAGTACGAACCGATCATCCATGCTGCGCAGCGTGCGGCAACGGCGGCGGGCATGACGACGGACCTGATCCAATCGCCGAAGTCCTCGCATGACTGGAACACGGTGCGCTATGTGCTCAGCAGGGCGGTGCCGGAGGTTGCCACGCGGATGGGATTGTGAGGGCAACGAACTGAGGCCAGCCATCCGCGTCTCACGACATCTGTCAAACTGGCGGCTGAATATCAGCCCTTGCGAACGCTGACCGAGACGGGGGTTGCATTGGAGAACAGGTCCAGCACGGGGCAGTGCGCGTCGACGGCTGCGCGCAGTTGCTGATAGCGGTCCTCGGTTTCCGGGCCGGTGATCGTGATGGCAAGTCGAACATCGGTGAATCCGGGGCGCACGTCCTCGTTCAGGCCGAACAGGCGCCGAGCATCCAGATCTCCTTCGGCGGCGATGTCGATCTCCTCGACCTGGATGCCGAGTGCGTGGGCGTACAGCCGGTAGACGACGATCTGGCAGGAGAGGAGCGCTCCCAGCGCGTACTCCACGGGGCTTGCTGCGAGGTCGTCGCCGGCAAGGGCTGCGGGTTCGTCGATGACGAAGCTGTGTCGGCCGGCGGTGATGCGGCTGGCGACGGAGCCCTCGCCGGCCGCCTTCACCCGGTAGGTCAGCTGCGCGGTAGCGGGGTCCGCGGTGATGCGTTCGGCCCACGCGGTCCCGGCGGCGGTGAGCCGTTCGGCACGTTCACCGTCACTGACATCAGATATGGAAGGGGTGTCGAGGAGAGTCATGAAAAGAACGATAGGCGCATCTTGCGGTGGCAGCCGTTTTGTGACGTTTTGTGATGCCGGGGCCGCTTGCGACCGATGGCGACGTCTCAGGCGCCTACTTGCCGAATCTTCTCTGCCGAATCTTCTCTGCCGAATCTCCTCAGGCGCAGCGAATTGCCCACAACTAACACGGAGCTGAAGGCCATGGCGCCACCGGCGATGATCGGGTTGAGCAGGCCAAACGCGGCGATGAGAATGCTGAACGGCGTCAAGGCCCATTACCTTCATATACTATCCAGCTTAGTAATTGGTGGTTCCTGATCGCACCCCGTCCGGCAGATTCCCCACAGCACGATGCGATTCCGTCGTTCTCGACTGCTCAAGGCGGGCATTGGCCTGGCGGTTTTCAGCCTTTTGTGGCTGCTTCGGGGTAGACGACGGTTTTGCTGACGAGGTCGCTGGCGGTGAGTGTTTCGCTGAGGATCTTCCCGTCCGGGGCGATGGTCAGTTCGTCGACGGCGCTTTCTGCCGGGTAGGAGATCGCCAGGCGCCGGTTGCCGTTCAGGTCGGGTAGGCGCACGATGGCGGGAGCTTTCCCGCTGGCATACAGGGTGTGCCGGATGAATTCGGCGCCGCTCATCGGGAAGACCTGGAGCGGGCCGGGCCCTCTGTTGCTGTCGCCGGTGACTCGTTCGTAGACGGTGATGGCTATGTCAACCTGAAGTGGCCCCACTGTGACGGCCACATCTGGCCCCACTTGCGACTTGCCGGGGTGGTTGTGACGGTTTGATTTGGCCCCACCTGATCGTGGTCTC
>SCRE01000018.1 GCA_004297935.1 Microbacteriaceae bacterium
GACCGCTCTCACCGAAACAGGGTCATGCGGTAATCAACCCGCGCATATCAGACTGACCACGCGTCACCAGACACGCCGCAGCCCCACGCACGCCCAGACGAACGACGAAGTGTCGCCGGACAGGCCAGCCCGGCGGCACTTCACCCTGCCCACTTGACAAAAACCCTCACATATCAGCCGAGGGACCACACACAAGTGCGGCGGACAGCCGCAATGGTCCGGATCTCTTGAGCGGATCTTCATCTGCGCCATGGCGGGCGAAGAGATGCATGAACTCGAAGAGGCGGTGCTCGTCGAGGGGCGCGGCATCAAAGGCGACAGGTATTTCCTGGGGACCGGGCACTATTCGGGCCGCCCCCATGTCGACCGCCAGGTGACGATCATCGAGCAGGAGACGCTCGACGCCCTCCTCAGAGACCACGGGGTCCAGTTGCTGCCGGAAGAAAGCCGGCGCAACCTGGTCACCACTGGCGTCCCCCTATCCCACCTGGTCGGGAAACCGTTCAGCGTCGGCGAGACCGTCCTGTACGGCGGTCACCTGAACACCCCGTGCATGTACCTTGAGCAACTGATCAACAAACCCGTGTTCAACCTCCTGGCCCACCGCTCCGGACTCAACTGCCGCATCCTGACCGGAGGTCGCATGCGGCAAGGAGACGCGATCACCCCGTCAGGGGACTAGGCATGGCGAAACGGCTCCTCATTCGGGTGAAGGTGACAGAGATAGACGACGTCGCCGCTCGCATAAAGCTGTTCCGCCTCAGCCCGCTTTACCGCGCCACGATGCCGCCCTACCAGGCAGGCGATCATGTCCGGCTGCGCCTGGCAAACGGGATGCTACGCAGGTTCTCCCTCTGCGGCGACCCGCGCGACCTGTCAACCTATCAGATCGCCGTCCTCCGCGAAGACGACGGGCGCGGCGGATCTCTGGCGATCCACGAGAGCATCCGCGTCGGCGACGAACTCCACCATGCGGCAAAATCGCGGGACGCAGCAGCGTTCATAGCGCAGTTGCGCCGGAGCCTGGGCGAGAGCTTCCACACATACCTGTCCGCCGAGGGGAAACACCTCGACATCCGATCCATCCTGGACATGCCGCAAGAGCGGACCCACGTCTACGTCTGCGGACCAAACAGCTCGAAAACGCGGTCCAGGCCGTCGCAGCCGAACAAGGATGGGCCGATGAATCCATCCACATGGAATCCTTCGCGGGACTGACAGGACCTGAAGCGCGCCGGGGCCAGCCGTTCGACGTATCGGTACTAATCTGAGACGCCCACTGCTACGCCTTGCGCGCAGAAGCTAATTATTTGCTCATGCAGATGCCCACTGTTTGAGATCATCGAGCATGTTCCGCTCTGCAATGTCAAGCGATTTTTGAGATTTGCTCTCGCGGGCGCCTGCTGGTCTACGGGCGCCGCGGCGCGGGCGACAGGCCGGTGTGCGACGGATGCGGCAGCGCGCTGCGCCAGCTCATGCCCTGGGCTCCCTTGACCGCGCAGATCACCAGCAGCAGCCAGCCGTACTCGATCAGCAAGGAACTCTCGGCGAACGCGGTCGCGAGCATGGCGACGAGCACGAGCGGCGGCCACACGTAGATCACGCTGCGCTTGTTCGACGCAAGCACCCAGGACCGGGCGAACGCCAGCACCACCAGCGCGACGAACAAAGCCAGGCCGATCAGGCCGACCTGCAGGTACAGGTCCAGATAGGCGTTCAGGCCGTTTGCGTGCCGGGCACCGGTGTTCGCATCGATGATCACGTAGGGCGGGATGTGGCGCCAGAACCCGATCCAACCCCAGCCCTGCAACGGGTAGGTCGGGATCAGGTCCCACATCTGAATCCACACGTTGTACCGCACGTTCAACAGGCTGCCTGCGCTGAGCAGCTCGATGATCCGGGCCCGGATGAGGTAACCCACGACCACGGCAGCGACCGCGAACACGCCCAGCCCCAGCTGCCAATAAGTGCGGTGCGCCGCCTTCACCTTGCGCAGTCCATAGAGTGCAAGCGTGGCGACCAGCACCAGCACCGCCACGGCGGCCGTGACGGGGGAGTTGCTCAGCAGGGTGCAGGCGGCGGCCAACGCGATCGAGAAGATGGCCCGCCCGCGCTGCACGGACCGAGTGCGCAATTCCACCAGGAAGGTCACCAGCCCGATCAGGGCGACGAGCCCGAACTGATTGCGCGTGCCGAAGATGCCCTGCAGCGGGCCGCCTTCCGCTATGTTGCCCTGGATACCCAGGAAGGTGATCGGCAGATTGATCAGGAGCCCGCTGAGCACCTCGAGCGCCAGCGACAGCGTGAGCAGCACGCGCAGCACGTCGCCGACGGTGCGCACGATCTGGATCGCATCCCGTACGAGCGCCAGATAAACGGCCAGGAATGCGAACGTCACCTGGTAGATGATCGCTGCCAGCGTCGCCCACTGATAACCGCTCCAGATGATCGACAGCCCGCACCAGCCGACGAACGCGAGGATGGAGATCGGAAGCAGCCCCTGCCACTCGATCGCCCCTCGATGAGCGATGAACGATCCGATCGCCAGGAGCGTGAGAGCCGCCAGGATGCCGAGCAGCCCCGGCCAGCCGATCATGCTTCTGATGGCATATGTTCCGAACGCGGTGCCGACGATCGCCACCGACAGCGCCGACGCGAACTGTGCAGACTCGAAAAGGGTGCGAACCTGCGCCGGGATGTGCCAGTGCGTCGGATTACCCGCCACGGTGCTCGCGTCTCGCCGCGGCGCGCCCGCGCCTGCTCGTGGCGTGCTCGGGCCTGGTCGCGGGCTCGCACCTCACGGCGCCGCGCTCGGGCATGGTCGTGCCCGGCCGACGTTTGATTGCGACCGGCCCGCGCCTGGTCGTTCCGCGTTCGCGTGTGATCGCGCCCCGTGCGAACCCGACGGATACTGCAGCCATGGCTTCATCCTATGGTCGATGGCTGTGGTCGACGTCTATGGCCGATCGGCTTTGGTCTTGACCGCGAGCAGAACGAGCAGGGCCCACCCGCCTTCGCTGAGCATCCGGCTTTCAGCGGCACTCTGCGCGATCAGCGCGGCGATCAGCAGCAGCGGCAAGAGCGCGGTTGCCGTGTAGCGCACGGTGTCGTCCAGTCCGGTGCGCGGGCGATCCACGGCGGCGAACCAGCTGCGCCCGAGTGTGGAGCCCACGAGCAGGACGAAGATGATCAGACCGAGGATGCCCAACTGCATCCAGACATCCAGATAGGCGTTGTGCGCTTGTAGATAGGTGACGCCTTTGCGCACCGCGAGTGTCTTGAACGGCTCGACCCAGGGTGCCCAATAGCTGATCCACCCCCAGCCGAACATGGGGCGCTGCAGCGCCAGATCCGTCACCGCCTTCCAGATGACGAGGCGGCCGGTCAGGTCCTCGCTCTTGCCGAGCAGCTTGAGGATCGGACCCCACAGCACCACGGCGGATGCGACTCCCACCACGATCACGCCGAACGCGGTCGCGTAGACCGCGCCGCGCTTCCTGGGGTCGCGGCGGCGTGTCCACAACGCCAGGAGCAGCACCAGCGCCGACAGCACAGCGGCAATGATCACCGTGGAGGAGCGGGTCAGCACGAACGCGGCCGCGGCAACGATCAGCCAGGTGAGGGCTGTGCCGCGCTTGACCGTGCGGTCGGCCAGTTGCACACCGAACACGATCAACGCGATCAGGGCCGACATCGCGAGCAGATTGCTGTTGCCCTGGATGCCCTGGATCTGACCGCCGTGGAACAGCAGGCCGCGACTCCAGTAGAACGCCTGTGGAAGCTTCGGCTGGTCGTAGTGCACCCAGAACGGCAGAATCGGATGCCGTACGAATAAGGCCACGATCAACTCGAACAGCAACGACAGGCCGACGACCCAGCGCAGCGAGGTGCCGAGGGCGCGCAGCAGCTGCTCCCAGGTCAGACACAGTGCCAGAAACACGCCGGCGGCCGTCGTGCACCACTGCGCGGCGACGCCGAGCGCGCTCGCTCCGGGATAGAACGACCACGCGATCGACACCGTCGCCAGCAGCAGGAACAGCGCCAACGTCTTCGGGACTTTGCGGAACGGCAGCGTCCGCCATGGCGGGGTGGGCGATTGCCGGGTGCGCGACTGCTGGGTGGGCGACTGTTGTTTCGGGCGCAGCATGATCAACCAGACGACGCTGCCGATCGTCACGAGTGCGGCAAGCGTCAGATACCCGCCCCAGCCGATCAGGTTGCGCCAGAAGTCACCCGCGAACAGGGTGAAAAGAGCGAACGCGGCGAACAGGCCGAGAGCGGTGTTGGTGCGGTCGTGCCCGCCAGCGGTTGCGCGGCGGCTTCCGACGGCGCGCCGCCCGCCGGCGCTCGTCGTGTCGTCGGATGCCATGTGATCAGAATATGGGGTCGCGCGGGTCGCCGCCGCGCGGGCGTCGCGGCGTGGTGCGCGGCACCCCCGTGGCATCCGCTCGATTTCCAAAACGACGGAGTTACGTGCCAACACGCCGTTGAACCAACTCTGGACGCGGCGCGTTCGGCACAATCTCTGTCGTGTTGTGAACAGCGCGGCCGGGGGTGAGCACCCTTCCAGCGCTGCAGGCAGGGGTTAGACGAAGGCGGCGTGGCCGGTGATCGAACGGCCGACGATCAGGGTGTTCATCTCACGGGTGCCCTCGTAGGAGTAGAGCGCCTCGGCATCCATGAAGTGGCGCGCCACGTCGTAGTCGATGACGATGCCGTTGCCGCCGAGGAGTTCGCGGCACCACGCGACGGTCTCGCGCATCCGCGTCGTGGTGAAGGACTTTGCGAGCGCGGAGTGCTCGTCGCGCTGCGTGCCGGCGTCGAGCATCTTCGACACCTGAACGACCATGCCGATCGACGCCGTGATGTTTCCGAGGCATCTCACGAGCAGATCCTGCATCAGCTGATGCGCGCCGATCGGTTTGCCGAACTGGATGCGCCCCTTCGCGTACGCGACCGCCGCATCGTAGGCACCGATCGAATTGCCGACGGCCGCCCAGGCGACCTCGGCGCGGGTGGAGCGCAGCACGCGCGCGGTGTCTTTGAACGAGTTCGCGTTCGCCAGCCGCAGGCGCTCGGGAACGACGACGTTCTCGAGGGTGATGTCGGCGTTCTGCACGATGCGCAGCGACTGTTTGCCCTCGATGCGGGTTGCCATGTAGCCGGGGGTGGTCGTCGGCACGATGAAGCCCTTGACCTGTCCGTCGTCGGCGTCCTTCGCCCAGATAACGGTGATATCGCTGAAGGTGGCATTGCCGATCCAGCGCTTGGACCCATTCAGCACCCAGTTGTCGCCGTCGCGCTTCGCCGTCGTTCGCAAGCCTTGTGCTGAGTCGGAACCGGACAGTGGCTCGGTCAGGCCGAACGCGCCGATCACCTCGCCGCTGGCGAGCGGCGGCAGCCACTGTGCCTTCTGCTCATCCGAGCCGCAGGCGTGCACGGCACCGGCAGCCAGCCCGTTCTGCACTCCGACATAGGTGGCGACGGATGCGTCTACGCGCGCCAGCTCGAGCGCGACGAAGCCCCGGAACACCGTCGAATTCGCGAACGGCGCTGTCTCCTCCCAGGCATAGGACGCGACACCGAGCTCGTGCAACGGTTTGATGACCTGCATCGGGAACTCCGCTCGCTGCCAGAACTCGTTCACGATCGGCTTGACCTCGGTTTCGAGGTAGGAGCGAAGCGTGGTCAGCGCATCCTTCTCCTGGTCGGTGAGTTCGTTCTCGTAGCCGTAGAAGTCGCCGGCGAGAGGCGTGAATGCCATGTCTGCTCCATTGAATGGTGGGAGGCGGGTGGTGGGACGCGAGTGGACGGTTGGGCGGTCGCGGTGCACGGGCCTGGTGGATGGGTCGGGCGGACCGGTCCGGCGGACGGGACGGGACGGATGGGCTGGACCGGCGGACGGGTCGGATGGATAACGGCATCAGCCTACGGAGGCGCGCGCCACGCACCAACACGATTGGTAGTTTGGTCTAACGAACTCGAAGGGACGTCACGGGATGTTTGTGCGCATCGACAACGCACCGCGCGACTATGCGTGGGGTTCCACGACCGCCATCGCACGGCTGCTCGGACGGCCGACCTCGGGAAGGCCGGAGGCGGAACTGTGGTTCGGGGCGCATCCGGGATCGCCGAGTCGGATCGCGGAGCCGGCGCTGACCGGCGGTGCAACGAACCTCGCCGAGTGGATCGCCCGCGACCCTCGGACGGCCCTCGGCTCGACGGATGCCGGTGGTCCCGCGCCTGGTGCTGGGACTCCGAATGCCACCGGGTCCGCGGATGCCGCCGGCGGGTCGGCGAGTGGTGCAGGAGCCCGCCGCGGCGCCGCGATGCGGCGTGCACCGCACCTGACGTTTCTGCTGAAGGTGCTGGCGGCGGCCGCACCGCTGTCATTGCAGGCGCATCCGTCGTCGGTGCAGGCGGCTGAGGGTTACGAGCGTGAGAATGCCGCCGGCGTGCCGCTGGATTCGCCGGACCGCAACTACAAGGATCCGTTCCACAAGCCGGAGTTGGTCTTCGCCCTGAGCGAGCGGTTCGAGGCGTTGTGCGGGTTCCGTCCACTAGCGGGCACGATTGTGGTCCTGGATCGGCTGATTGCGGCCGCCGCTGACGCGATGCAACCGACGGATGCGCTCACCGCGTTCCGCGCGCGGCTCGCGGTGCAGACCGATGCGCCCCAGATCCTGCGCGGCACTGTCGCGTGGCTGCTGGAGTCGGGTGGGGATGGTGCCGATGCTGTCCGTGCAGTGGTGGCGGAGGTGGTCGACGCTGCCGCGCGTGTCGTCGCGAGTGCCGAGAGTGCGGTAACCGCTGCCGTGACGGACGACCTGTTGCCGTTCACGACGGTGGGTGTGCTCGCATCCGCATATCCGGGGGATCCCGGAATCGTGCTGTCGCTGCTGCTGAATCGGGTGAGCCTGAAGCGGGGCGAGGCGTTGTATTTGCCCGCGGGGAACATCCATGCGTATCTGCACGGCCTCGGCATCGAGTTGATGTCGGCATCGGACAACGTGTTGCGCGGTGGGCTGACCCCCAAGCACATCGACGTGCCCGAGCTGCTGCACGTGCTGCACTTCACACCGAAACCGGTGCCGTATCTGCGGCCGGATCTGCACGGGGACAATGTGGAGGTCTTCCGGCCCGACGTGCCCGATTTCCGGCTGGTACGCGTCGCGTTGGGCACGGATGCCGACGATCTGGACTCGACGGACGCTCGGGTCGAGCTGTCGGGGCCCGCGATCGCGCTCTGCACCGATGGTGGCGTGCGCCTGCGCGGTTTGCGTGGCGAGGTCACCCTGCGGCAGGGTGAGGCGGCCTATGTGACGCCCGATGAGGCATCCGTCACGGTCGTCGGCGACGGCACGGTCTTCGTCGCAACCAGCAACGAGTAGGCGCCCGCTATCACAAACGGCTCGTCACAAAAGAACGGACTCTTCCAGCGTCGACCCAGCCCCCGGATAGCAGCGTGTTGGTAACTCGCAAGTCCTTAGCTGCCCGCTTTGATCAGTGCAGCATAGCGTGCGAGGTACAGTGGCCATCCGGCGTCGTTGGCGACGCCTTCGCTGAGCGCTTCCCAACCGGGGCCGTGCCGATCGATGTTGCGGTGTTCTAGTTCAACACGTGTGCGCTGCGGGGCTTCCACGATAAATCGAACTTCGACCTCACTGGTGTTCTCTGGGTCGGATTCGAGCTGCCACTGGGTGCCGATATCCCAGCTGAACACGACACGGTCAGGTGGCTCATACGCGAGGACGCGCGCCCATCGGCACTCACTGCCGTCGACACCACGATCGTAGATGTGGCCGCCGACTTTCGGGTCGAATACGGTCTCTGCGATGGGAACGCTGAGTAGGTTGTGCTCCGGAGGCTTGAAGTCGCCGAATCGTTCGGTAAACACGGTGAATGCGCGCTCGATGGGCGCCTCAACGATAATCTCCCGGCGGACGACCGCGGTCGTTGTCTTGGTCATGGTCTCTCCTTGGTTGGTTGATCGACGGTTGGTTGTTCGACGACACTCTTGTATGCGGTCAGTGCTCGGTTCCAGAACGTGTCGAGCTGGTCGCGTAGTGCGCCCACCCCGGCCGGGTTGAGCCGATAGATCCGGCGGGTACCGGCCACGTGTTCGATGACCAGCCCCGCCTGCTTCAGCACCTTCAAGTGCTGGGATACGGCGGGCCGACTGACCGGCAATTCAGCGGCGAGTTCGCCGACCGCTCTGGGCCGCTCGGCCAAGCACTCGATAATGCTGCGTCGGGTGCGATCGCCTAGCGCGTCCCATCCGTCACTGATTCGGTAGGTGTCGACTTCGTAAGTGCCCACGAACGGTAAGCTATCACTTACCATCCGTTCGCGTCAAGGTCTCCGGGCCACATGTGGCGAAAGACGGTGAGACAAACTTCGTTAGAACAACTGCAGACCAGTGCTCGCGGATTATCGGAGTGAGGTCGAGTCGACATGAGCCGATACAGTAGCGGTGGCCGCGACGGGCGCGGGGTTGTGGAGGTCGGGCGATGGCATGGCTGGTCACCGGGGGAGCCGGGTATATCGGTTCGCACGTCGTGCGCGCGTTCCAGCACGAGGGCATCGAGACGATCGTCGTCGATGACCTCTCCAGCGGTCACGCGGGTTTTGTGCCGTCGGCGGTTCCGTTCTACCGGGGCTCGGTCCTTGACGGCGTGCTGTTGCAGGAGATCTTCCGTCAGCATGAGATCGCCGGAGTCGTGCACGTGGCCGGTTTCAAGTACGCCGGCGTCTCCGTGCAACGGCCGCTGCACACATACGAGCAGAATGTGACGGGCACCGCCACGCTGCTGGCAGCCATGCAGCAGGCGGAGGTGGATGCACTGGTGTTCTCGTCCAGCGCCGCGGTGTATGGCACGCCGAACACCGCTCTCGTGACCGAGGCGACCGCGAGGGCGCCCGAGTCGCCCTACGGCGAGTCCAAACTGATCGGCGAGTGGCTGCTGCACGATCAGGCGGTCGCCGCCGGGCTGCGTCACGTCAGTCTGCGCTACTTCAACGTGGTCGGTTCCGGAGCGGATGATCTGTTCGACACGAGCCCGCACAACCTCTTCCCGCTCGTGTTCGACGCGTTGCTGGCGGGCAAGACGCCGCGCATCAACGGCGACGACTACCCGACGCCGGATGGCACGTGCGTGCGCGACTACATCCATGTCGCCGATCTGGCGCTTTCGCACGTTGCGGCCGCCAAACGACTGGATGCTCACGACAGCATCGAGCCCGTGTACAACCTCGGCAGCGGTGAGGGTGTTTCGGTCGGCGAGATCATGGCCGCCGTCGCCGAGGTGACCGGCATTCCCTTCGTACCCGAGGTGGGCCCGCGGCGTGCGGGCGATCCCGCCCGAATTGTCGCGTCCGGTGAGCTCGCCGCGCGAGATCTGGACTGGCGGATGCGGTACTCGCTCAGCGAGATGGTCGCGAGCGCCTGGGCTGCGCGCCGCGCGGCATCCTGAATCGGCTGCGGTTGCCGCAGGCCGCACGGTGCCACAGCAGGCTGATGGGGGTAGAACGTTCGCATGTAGCGGAATCGTTGCGGCTCTTCGGCGCGTCGCGAAGTCTCCATACGGAGTTGAGGCTTTACCATTTGCGACTTGACTCAATCGAACTACACCGATGTAATTAGTGCGACGCATTGAAAAATGCGCCGGCAATATTGAGGGGTGGGGAGATCGATATGGCAATACCTGAATATCGCTCTGGGGTACCCGATGACTGGTTCGTTGATCCTGTCCGGTTGGGGGTGCCCGGGGTTCGCTCGACGAGCGAAGAAGACAATCCTCTGGCATGGCAGTCAGACGCGTTGTGTGCACAAACCGATCCGGAGGCTTTCTTCCCGGAAAAGGGCGGGTCCACACGCGACGCGAAGAAGATCTGCGCGTCGTGCGAGGTTCGGGCACAGTGCCTCGAGTATGCGCTTGCCAATGACGAGCGGTTCGGCATCTGGGGTGGATTGTCCGAACGCGAGCGGCGCAAACTGCGAAAACGAGCGGTTTAGCCGTCTAATTCCGGGCTCGCCCTGGCGCGTCGGTGGGGAAGTGCCGGTCGACATCTAGGCTGGCTGGCGATGGATCCGACAGTCACCGCAATCGTTGTCGCCCGCACGGGGGCTGAGCACCTCACCCGAACCCTCGAGGCAGTGACGGCGCAGACGCGACCCCCCGACACGGTGATCGTCATCGCCGACGGATCATCGGATGCTGTCGCGCGAGTCGTCGCCGACGCCGCACCCAGCCACTTCGTGGTGTCCGCGGAGAAGCTCGCCTACGGGGCTGCCGTCGCGGCGGCGCTCCGATTGGCGCCGGCACCGACGACGGACCACGAATGGCTGTGGCTGCTCGCTCAGGACACCGCCCCCGAACCGGATGCGTTGCGCCTCCTTCTCGGCACCGTGGAGGTGTCGCCGTCGGTCGCGGTGGCCGGGCCGAAGGTCGTCGACTGGGATGATGATGCCCTGATTCGCGAGTTGGGCGAGTCGATGACGCGTTCCGGCGCATCCGTCGCCCTGGTGCAGGACGAGCTCGACCAGGCCCAGCACGATGGACTCAGCGACGTTCTCGCCGTCGTTCCGGCCGGAATGATCGTGCGCCACACGGCGTGGGACGCACTCGGCGGATTCGACCGGGGGCTTCCCGTCGACGACGGACTGGACTTCTGCGTGCGGGCGCGACTGGCCGGCCACCGGGTCGTGCTCGTCCCCGACGCGTCCGTGGCCAGCGCGGGGGATGGGATCGCCGGCCCGAGCCGGTCCAATCGGTGGTCCAACCGCCGCAGGCTGTACCGGGAACGGAGAGCCGCGCAACTGCATCGCCGCATGGTCTACGCGCCCGCGGCGATGTTGCTGCTGCACTGGTTGAGCCTCGTGCCGCTGGCGCTGATCCGGTCGATCGGCTGGCTTCTCGGCAAGCAGCCGGGCGCCATCGGCGGTGAATTGGCGGCGGCCTTCGCGGTCGCATTCGGCGCGAGCAGGGTGGGTGACGCACGCCGGGAGCTGGCGCGGGTCAAAGTGGCCGGCTGGGGTGCGATCGCGCCGCTGCGCATCCCATTGGCGGAGGTGCGACGAGCCAGGGCGTTGCGCCGTGAGTCCGAGCTCATGCGCACCCGTGGTGAACGCGAGGAACTGAACTTCTTCTCCGGCGGCGGGGCATGGACCGTGATCGGCCTGCTCGTGGGCGGCATCGGCCTGTTCGCGCCGCTGCTGGGCAGCTCGCGCATCACCGGTGGAGCGCTTCTGCCGCTGGGCGATGGGGTTGCGGCACTGTGGCAGAACACCGGTTACGGCTGGCGCGACATCGGCCTCGGGTTCGTGGGGACGGCGGACCCGTTCAGCTTCGTGCTTGCGATTCTCGGCTCCGTGACCTTCTGGCAGCCGTCGTTCGTGCTCGTGCTTCTGTGGCTGGCCGCGCTGCCTCTGGCCGCGTTGGGTGCCTGGTTCTGCGCAACGCGCATCACGGCACGCCCCGGCCTGCGTGCGCTGTTCGCGATCCTGTGGGCGTTGTCCCCGACGCTGCTGGCTGCGTTGCAATCCGGCCGTCCTGCTGCCGTGCTCGCACAGTTGTTGCTGCCGTGGCTTTTCTTCGCCGGCTATGCCGCACGACGCTCGTGGACGGCTTCCGCGACGACCGCCCTGCTCGCCGCCGCCGTGCTGGCGTGTGCCCCGTCACTGGCACCGGCACTCGCCGTGATCTGGCTGATCTGGTTGGCCACGAGCGGGCGTCGGTTCATGAGGGTCATCACCGTGCCGCTGCCGACGCTCGTCTTGTTCGCACCGCTCGTGATCGAGCAGGTGATGCGCGGCAACTGGACGACCGTGCTGGCGGATCCGGGCGCACCCCTTGCTTCGAGCCATTCGGCGGGATGGCAGCTCGTGTTGGGCGGGGCGGATGCCGCACTCGGCGGATGGGCGTCCGTGGCGGCATCCGTTGGGCTTGCCGGGCAGGCGCCGGCGATCATCGTCGCCGTCCTGCTGGCCCCGATCGTCGTGCTCGCGTTGCTCGCCCTGTTTCTGCGCGGAACGATTCGGGCGACGCTGAGCCTGATCGTCGCGCTCCTGGGATTTGCGACCGCTGTGATGGCCGGGCAGCTGGTCATCGCCTCGGCCGGATCGCAGCAGGTCGCCGTCTGGCCGGGGGTCGGCCTCAGCCTGTACTGGCTGGGGATGAGCGCCGCCGCCGTGTTGGGGCTTTCCGCACTGGGCCGCTTCACCGCTGCGCCGGCCTGGGTCGCGGTGGTGGCGTTCGTCATCGCTGTTGCGCCGATGGCCGCCGCCGTGCCGCTCGGCACGGCGGCGGTGTCGGCCGCGGGCACGAGCACGCTGCCGGCATACGTCACGGCGGAAGCGGCTCAGCATCCGCGGATCGGCACGCTGCGCCTGACGCCGCAACCCGGCGGCGGTCTAGCCGCGCAAGTCGTGCACGGCACCGGTGAGACGCTCGATGAGCAAAGCACCTTGAGCAGCACGCGCACGACGCTGAGCGGCGAGGAACGCACACTGGCGAGCGTTGCAGGCAACCTGGCCTCATCCAGCGGCATGGATGTCGCGCCCGCGCTGGGGCGCTTCGGTATCGACTTCGTGCTGCTCGCGCCGGCGCAGGCCGCGCCGCATGAGTCGCCGCTGGCATCCACGGCGGTCACGACGGCACGCGCCGCCACGGCTCTGGACGGGAACCCGCTGCTCGCATCCGTCGGGACGACCGAGTTCGGTCAGCTGTGGAGCGTCACGGCCTCGCAATCGTCGGAGGCTGCCGCGATTCCCGTCGACGCGGGCGGCTGGCTGCGTCCGCTGTACTTCACGGTGCTCGGTGTCGTGTTCGGCGCCGCTCTATTGCTGTCGATTCCGACCGGGCGGGCCGAACGCGGCGTGCTCCGCCGCCCGTCCGCCGCCGAGATCGGCGCGGTCACCACCCGCGCCGAGCCTGCGCCCGAGCGACAGCCGGAGCCCGAGCCAGACCTAGAGCCAGAGCCAGAGGCCGGGTCTGAGTCTGAGCCTGAGCTTGAACCCGGGTCTGATCCCGGGCCTGAGCCAGAAACCGGGTATGAGTCTGAGTCTGAGTCTGAGTCTGCGCCTGAACCTGGTTCTGAGCCTGAGCCTGAGCCTGAGCCTGAGCCTGAGCCTGGTTCTGGGCCTGAGCCTGGGCCTAGGCCTGGGCCTGGGCCCGAGCCCGGGTCGGCATCCGGTCCGGGCGCGCAAAGGCACGACGGAGGCGCAGATGCCCAGTAGGCGAGCGGTTGTGCATGGCAGCGTGCGTGCGGCGGCCGGGTTGATCGGCATCGCTGTCGCGGCGGCCGCGGTGATCGCTGCCACGTGGCTGCCGCTGCCGGTTGTGACGGCCGCGATCCCTTCGCAGACGGTCACGCCGGTGCCTGCAGATCAACAGAGAGCGTGCCCAGGCCCGCTGCTGCAGTTGGCGGCCGATTCGACCGATGCGACCGGCTCCAGCGCGTTCGCAACCCCGGCCACAGTTTTCGACGCGAGCCCCGGCGTGCCGCAGAGCTCACGGTTGAAGGTTCCCGATGACCGCTCGGGCGGGCGTTACGGTGCGCCGACCGTCGTGTCCGTTGCGGCACAGCCCGGCGAGAGCGCGGCCCCGCTGATCGCAGGGGCGCAGTCGCAGACGGCCGTGCAGGAGGATCTCTCCGGTTTCGCCGCGGCCGCCTGCGGGGAGCCGAGTCGCAGCAGCTGGCTGGTCGCCGGCGCCACGGATCTGGGTCAGACCAGCCTCGTCCTGCTGAGCAATCCGACGGCGGTGCAGGCATCCGTCGATCTGAGCGTGTACGCGGAGTCTGGTGAGATTCAGGCGCCGGGGGCGCAGGGCATCCTGGTCGACGCCGGGAGTCAGCGCGTTGTCGCGCTTGCCGGGATCGCACCGAACGTGAAGGCACCCGTCGTGCACGTTCAGTCGACCGGTGGCAGCGTGCTGGCCACCCTGCAGCAGAGCGTCGTGCGCGGGCTGACGCCCGGCGGGGTCGAGTTGGCTGCCCCGACGCACGCCCCGGCAACGCATCAGGTCATCTCGGGCCTGACCGTCGCCGATCTTGCGGCACAGGTCGGCGCGGTCGACGGCTACTCGGACACGATGCCGGCGTTGCGCGTGCTCGTTCCCGGTGACAAGCCGGCGACCGTGCGAGTGGGGGTCGTCCCGGAGAAGGGCACGGCGGGCGGCACCTCGACCCAGGCGACGCTGCAGCCGAAGACGGTGCAGGAGCTGCCGCTCGATCACCTCGTCGACGGCTCGTTCACCGTCACCGTCGACTCCGATCGGCCGGTCGTCGTGGCCGCACGGGTCTCCACCTCGGGCGCCGCCGGCGCCGATTTCGCGTGGTATGCGGCATCCGATGCGCTCGTCGGCGACACGATGATCGCGGTGGCGCCGGGCCCGAGTGCGACGGTGCATCTGACGAATCCGACCGCGACGGGTGCGACGGTGTCGCTACGCAGCGCCGCAGGAGCCGCCGAGCACACGGTCACGGTCGCCGCGAATTCCGCGGTGGCAGTATCGGTGCGCGCAGGACTCACGTACACAATCACGGGTGTGGCCGGGCTGTATGCTTCGGTCAGCTATCAGGGCAGCGGTCTCTCGTCGGCGTTCCCGGTCGAGCCGCCCAGGGCGCTCGCGTCGCCGATCGCCGTGTACCCGAAGTAGCGAAGCCGGCCCCAGGGTCGAGGGCTGGTTGTGCGGTGAGTTCGCGTGGGCCGTTGCGGCCACCCAGCCACTCATGGCGCGCAAAGTGTCTTTAACGCGCGATCGGCAGAGCACTTTGCGCGCCATGAACTCGGGGCACGGGTGTCAGCGGCGGTCGGTGCAGCGGACAGCTGAGTAAAACGGACACGCGTTGAGCGCAAATTGTCGGAGATGGGTCTCCATCTTGGCACTCTCCGGCATGCAGAACCACACAGCGTACAGGCTTGAAGGCGGTAGAACCACACCTGCTTGCGGTCGAGCGCACTGAAGAGTATCTGAGGGGACCCACTTTGTCGGAATGCGTCGGATCAGTAGTGCCGGCAACGCTCAGTAGTGCCGGAAACGCTCGGGCGCGAGGTCCCACGGGTCTTTGCCGAGGAGCTCGGCGACGGCCCGGAACACGCAGCTCTCGACCAGCAGGCGGCGGTGCAGCTCGTCGTTGCGGTGCAGTTTGCTCAAGCGCTGGATCGGCACCCGGAACAACAGCACGGTGCGTGCGGCCGGGTCGACCCGCCAGCGCTCGACCTCATCGTCGCCGAGCGCTGTGGCCGGTGCCGCAGCGACCTCGAAGCGCACGTCGTCGAGTTCCCGTGGCCACAATCCCTTCAAATAGTCGGCGGTCGATGCGACCGTCATATCGAAGAAATCGATGCGGTTGTGCAGCATCGGCAGGTGCGGGCCGGTGATCGGACCGCGCGCGCCACGTCCATGCCGGTTGCGGGCGACCGCCTGAGGAACAGGCGTCTCGACATGAGAGGCACGGGAACGAGGCATGTCGCAATCCTACGACGGGCACCGCGAGATAGTCTGGACGTCGATGCCGAGACGATCGTGTTCACGTGTGGCCTGTACTGAAGATGCAGTGGCCACCCTGACGTATGTCTATGCGGACTCGATGGCCGTGCTCGGCCCGCTCAGCATCGCGGCGGAACCGCACAGCTACGATCTGTGTGCAGCCCACGCGGAGCGCCTGTCTGCGCCGAAAGGCTGGCAGATCATCAGGCACGCCGTGTTCGGCGAACTCTGCTGACGAGCCTCACTTCTCTGCGACTCGGGTTCCTGATGCGTGGAGGGGCCGACAGCATCCGCTCGTGTTGGAAGACACGGCGGAACGGGGGCTGCCAGAATGGGGGCATGACATCCTTGCAGCCTGAGTTGACCACTGATCTGACCACTGGCGCGTCCGCCACCGGCTCGACCGCGTTGCCGTATAAAGTCGCCGACCTGTCGCTGGCCGTGGCGGGAAGGCACCAGCTGCGGCTGGCAGAGAACGAGATGCCGGGGCTGATGGCCTTGCGCGCCGAGTTCGGCGAGTCGAGGCCGCTGGCCGGCGCGCGCATCGCCGGTTCTCTGCACATGACCGTGCAGACCGCCGTGCTGATCGAAACGCTCGTCGCACTCGGCGCGCAGGTGCGCTGGGCCAGCTGCAACATCTTCTCCACCCAGGATGACGCCGCCGCGGCCGTCGCCGTCGGGCCGACCGGCACCCCGGAGCGGCCCGCCGGCGTGCCGGTGTTCGCCTGGAAGGGCGAGAGTCTCGACGAGTACTGGTGGTGCACCCAGCAGATCTTCGACTGGCGGGCGGAGGCGCACGTCTCCGGTGCGGACTGGGACGGTCCGAACATGATCCTCGACGACGGCGGAGATGCGACGATGCTCGTGCATCTCGGCCGCGACTTCGAGACGGCCGGCGCCGTTCCGGACGCGACGGATGCCGACAGTCACGAATATCGCGTCGTGCTCGAGGCACTGCGCGCGTCGCTCGCAGCCGACGCGAGCCGGTGGGCGCGGATCGCCGCCGGCATCCGGGGTGCGACGGAGGAGACGACGACCGGCGTGCACCGGCTGTACGAGTTGGCACGCGACGGCAGGCTGCTCTTCCCGGCGATCAATGTGAACGACTCCGTGACGAAATCGAAGTTCGACAACAAGTACGGCATCCGCCACTCGCTTCCGGACGGCCTGAACCGGGCCACGGACGTGTTGATCGGCGGCAAGGTGGCGTTCGTCGTCGGCTACGGCGATGTGGGCAAGGGTGCCGCTGAGGCTCTGCGCGGACAGGGTGCGCGGGTGATCGTCAGCGAGATCGACCCGATCAATGCGCTGCAGGCGGCGATGGACGGCTTCCAGGTGGCACGGATCGAGTCGGCGGTGAGCGAGGCGGACATCTTCGTGTCATGCACAGGCAACCTGAATGTGATCACGGTCGAACACATCCTGGCGATGAAGCATCAGGCGATCGTCGCGAACGTCGGACACTTCGACAATGAGATCGACATGGCCGGGCTCGAGAGACTCGCCGGCGCGACGAAGGTGGAGATCAAGCCGCAGGTGCATGAGTGGCGGCTGCCCAACGGCCGCAGTGTGCTCGTGCTCAGCGAGGGGCGCCTGATGAATCTCGGGAACGCCACGGGGCATCCGTCCTTCGTGATGAGCAATTCGTTCTCCAACCAGGTGCTCGCGCAGATGGAGCTGTGGTGCCACCCGGAGAACTACCCGGTCGGCGTGTATGTGCTGCCGAAGATTCTGGACGAGAAGGTCGCCCGCCTGCATCTGGACGCGCTCGGCGTCGAGTTGACGACGCTCACCCCGCAGCAGGCCGCGTATATCGGCGTGAGCGTGGAGGGGCCGTACAAGGTTGATCAGTACCGGTACTGATGCGCCGCGGACCGGTCAGGGCCTGATCAGGGCCCGATCAGCGGTCCGGGAAGGCGTGCGGCAGGCCGGTCAGCGCTGCGTTGACGCCCTCGAGTCGGCGTCGTTCGAGTGCGAGCGCGTTGAAGTCGCGATCCCGTCGCAGCGCGCTGACGGCAGCGAGGAAGAGTTCGGGGGAGGTCGCGGGCAGCGGTGACACGAACGCCGCGGCTTCCTGCGCGAGCTCCGCGGAGATTCCGATCCGGGCGGTCGGGGTCATCGCGGCGGCTTGACGCAGAAAGGTGGCGATCCGGCGGGAGAGTCGATCGGGCAGTTTGGCGACATCCGCCGTGCGTGCCCAGTCGGTCAGCGACGACGGCACGCCGTAGACGGCTTGCACGACGTGCGGGACACGCTCGTACTGGCTGTACGTGCCGGCGAGCAGGTCGCCGAGGCGCTTCGAGCGCGGGCTGAGCAGCGCGACCAGGGCTGCGATGCCACCGAAGGTCAGGTACAGTTCGAGCACCCCGGTCAAGGCGCGGACGAACGCGTGCCGGGTTTGCGCCGCACCGCCGTCATCGCGAACGATGCGCGCCCCGACCGCCAGTTTGCCGAGCGAGCGCCCACGGGTCAGAATCTCAACGCTCATCGGTGCGAGCACGATCGAAATCACCAGGCTGGCGATCACCAGGGCGCTGGTCAGCGACTGATCGGCGGACGCATCCGCCACCAGTTGGATCAGCAGGAGCAGACCGACGAACAATCCGACGTAGGCGATCCAGTCGATTGCCGCGCCGGCCCCGCGCAACACGAAACTGGCCGGCCGCACGTCAAGCGCCACGGCCTCGCCGGTCATCAACTCGGCGTCCGCAGTGTCGTCCACGGCACCGCCGTCCACGGCACCGCCGACGCCGACAACACCCCACGGTGCGGCCGCTCTGGAGCTGCGGGCCATCATGGCTATCATCTAAGCAGATGGATGTCGACGCGTACACGGCCGCGCACCGTGATGACTGGGATCGGTTGGACGCGCTCGTACGGCAGCGGTCGTATTCCGGCGTGGCGGCGGATGAGCTCATCGACCGCTACCAGTCCGGGGCGACCCAGTTATCCGTGCTGAAGACCTCGGCGGGGTCGACCGCGCAGGGCGACAGGCTGTCGATCGCCCTCTCGCAGGCGCGGCAGCGGTTCACCGGCACGCACAGCAACGTGCTCGCGCAGCTGCCGCGGTTCTTCCTGCGGCAACTGCCCGCGGCACTGTACCGGCTGCGCTGGCTCACGCTCGCCGTCGCCGTCGCCACGGCGATCGTCGCAGGGCTGTACGCCTGGTGGGTGCTGAGCAATCCCAGTGTTCTGGCTAATTTCGGGTCGGATGCCCAACTCAGGCAACTCGTCAACCATCAATTCGTCGATTACTACTCCGAAAACCCGGCTGCGTCGTTCGCCGGCCAGGTGTGGACGAACAACGCGTGGATCGCGGCGCAGTGCATCGCGTTCGGCATCCTCGGCGTGTATGTGCCGGTGGTGGTGCTGCATAACGCCGAGAACGTCGGTGTGACCGGCGCCGTCATGTTCGCGTACGACAAGGGCGACGTGTTCTTCCAGTACATCGCACCGCACGGGATGCTCGAACTCACGTCGATCTTCGTGGCCGCGGCGGCGGGCATCCGGATCTTCTGGGCATGGATCGCGCCGGGCGCGAGGACGCGCGGGCAGGCCCTCGCCGAGGACGGCCGAGCCTTGTTCACCGTGGCGATCGGGCTGGTGGTCTCCCTGTTCGTCTCGGGGATCATCGAGAGTTTCGTGACCCCGTCACCGCTGCCGTGGCCGATCAAGATCGGGATCGGCGCGCTCGCGCTGGCCGGGTTCCTGTTCTACATGCTGTTCGTCGGAGGGCGCGCGTTCCAGGCCGGCGAGACCGGCGACCTCGATGAATTCGAGGCCGGTGCTCGCCGCATCGTCGCCGGCTGACAGGCCCGTGCCCGCCCGGCGCAACGACCCGGCGTCGTCTGACAAAACGACGGAGATTCTGTCGGACACGCCGGTAGCGGATGCCGCTCCTCGGCATGTCTTGCAGAATCTCCGTCTTTTTGGTTTTCCGTGGCCGCGGGGCGGCTTAGCCGTGGGCGGTCACGCTTTCTTGGTGCGACCGAACCACGTTTTGAAGGTTGCGCCGGCGATGATCGCACCGACGATCGGTGCGACGACGGTCGCCCAGACCTGGGCGAACGCATCCGAACCGCCGTAGATCGCCGTGGCGATTGCGCGTGCCGGGTTGAACGAGGCATTGGACACCGGGATCGCGATCAGTGCGAGCAGGGTCAGCGTGAGGCCGATCGCGAGCGGCGCGAATCCCTTCGGCGCGCCGTCGCTGGTCACTCCGACGATCACCCAGACGAAGATGGCAGTCGTGATGATCTCGATCAACAGGACGGCGATCAGGCTGTAGTGCCCGGGGGAGATGTTGTCGAACCCGGTCGAGGCGCCGGCGAACTGCTTCGTCAGGTCGAGGTCCGTGCCGCCGGCGAGGATCGCCAGCAGCAGGCTCGACGCGACGATGCCGCCGATGATCTGAGCGATGATGTAGCCGCCGACATCCTTCCAGGAGAAGCGGCCGGCGACGGCGAGCCCGATCGTCACAGCCGGGTTGAAGTGCGCGCCGGAGATGTGACCGAGCCCGTATGCGCCCACGACGACCGTGAGGCCCAGCGCCAGGGACACGCCGACGAAGCCGACGTTCAGCCCGCCGACGCCCTTGTTGAATCCGGCCGCGAAGAGCACGGTGCCGACGACGCCGAAGACCAGAATGAAGGTTCCGACGGCTTCCGCGGCCAGTCGAGAACCGAAGGTCGGGGTGAGTGGAGGGGCAGCAGCGGTGGGTGCGTCGGCCATGAGCTCTTCTTTCGTAGATGCGAGAAGTGAGTGCGCCGCGGGTATGCGGTATGAGAACGACGCTATTGGATTCGGGCCTCCGTGTGCAGGCAATCGCCCCGTATGTCGCAATACGACACGCTGCACCCCGATCGCATTCAGGGCGAGTTCTGCGTGATGGCACAGGCGGCAGCTGCGCATCCGCGGTGGCGCATCCGCGATGCGTCGCGCGCTCAGAGCCGGCCGGCGGCCTTCAAGGCGAGGTACCGGTCGGCGACGGCGGGCGGCAGGTCTGCCGGTGTGCCGGTGACGATCTCGGCACCGAGTTGCACGATGGCGGCACTGACGCGCGCAGCGTCCAGCAGCGCTCGTTCGGCCGCCGCGGCCCGGTAGACCTGTTCGCGGTCGCCCCGCTCGGATGTCGCGTTCCGCACTCCGGGGTCGGTGACGGATGCGACCAGCACGGTGTGTCTTCTGGTCAGTTGCGGCAGCACCGACAGCAGCCCCTGACTCGCGCCGGGCGACTGTGCGGAGGTCAGCAGCACGACGAGGGCACGATGACTGGTCACCTCGCGCACCAGGGCGGGCACGGCGGTCCAGTCCATCTCGATCAGTTCCGGATCGATTCCGGCCATGCTGTCGACCATGCGCGACAGCAGCGCGGCACCCGTTGCGCCCTGCACCCGCCCGCGCACCCGACGGTCATAGGCAAGCAGATCGACGCGGTCACCGGCCCGTGACGCGAGCGCCGCCAGCAGCAGAGCCGCCTCGAACGCCGTGTCGATGCGGGGCTCGTTGTCGATCCGTGCCGCCGAGGTCCGACTCGTGTCGATCAGGATGACGACCCGGCGATCGCGTTCCGGGCGCCATGTGCGCACCATCAGCTTCGAGTCGGCAGCGGAGTTCGGGTCGGTGCGTCGCGCCGTCGCACGCCAGTCGATCGAGCGCACGTCGTCGCCGCGCACATACTCGCGCAGCGAGTCGAACTCGGTTCCCTGTCCGCGGATCATCACGCTCGTGCGGCCATCGAGTTCGCGCAGCCGGGCGAGCCGGGACGGCAGGTGCTTGCGGGAGAGGAACGGCGGCAGCACCCTGATGTGCCCCGGCGCCACCAACGTCGCCTGTCGTGACCACAGCCGAAGCGGCCCGGCCGACCGGACGGTCACGTGTGCGACACGGCGTTCGCCGCGACGCACCGGCGTCAACGTCAACGAGATCACTCTGCGCTCACCCGGCGGAATCCGCACGGGCACGCGCGTCGCCGGTGCCCCCGCGGACGGCTGCCAGGCATCCCGGATGCGGGCGCGCAGCACCCGCGGACCGACGTTCGTCAGATAGAGCCTGCTCGTCACGCTCTCCCCCAATCGCACGCGGGCGGGAAGGTCGCGGTCGAACGCGACCGCGCTCGGCGACGCGGCGACGATCAGGTCGATCGCGCCGAGGGTGCAGACCAGCACCAACCAGCCGAGGAGCACGAGCGCGGAGGTGCCGGCATCCGAACCGAACGCGACGACGGGCACGATGCCGAGGCAGACCAGTGCGACGAAGCGGCCGCCGATCGTCATGGGGCGCCCGCCCCACGCCCGCCCCACGCCGGAAGAGCGCTCACAGCGGTACCTGCACCTGCTGCACAATCGATCGCAGGATGGTGTCGGCCGAGACGCCCTCGAGCTCTGCCTCCGGCCGCAGCTGCATCCGGTGCCGCCAGACCGGGAGCACCATGGCCTGCACATGGTCCGGGGTGATCCAGTCGTAACCGCTCAGCCAGGCCCACGCCTTGGCGCTCGCCAGCAACGCGGTGGTTCCGCGCGGACTGATGCCGAGCCGCACGGACGGGCTGTGCCGGGTCGCACGAGCCAGGTCGACGATGTAGGCGAGCACGTCCGATCCGGCGCCGACGGATGCCGCAGCATCCTGCGCCGCCGCAAGCTCTGCCGCGCCGAGCACCGGAGTCACGCCTGCGCCCGCGAGGTCACGCGGGTTGAATCCGGTCGCATGCCGGCGCAGGATCTCGAACTCGGTGTCGCGCTCCGGCAGGTCCAATGTGAGCTTCAGCAGGAATCGGTCGAGCTGCGCCTCGGGCAGCGTGTAGGTGCCCTCGTACTCGATCGGGTTCTGGGTCGCAGCGACGATGAACGGCTGCGGCAGCGGACGGGTGACGCCGTCGGCGCTGACCTGCCGTTCCTCCATGGCCTCGAGCAGTGCTGACTGTGTCTTCGGCGGTGTGCGGTTGATCTCGTCCGCCAGCAGGATGTTCGTGAACACCGGACCCTCGCGGAACTCGAACTCGCCGGCCTTCGCGTCGTAGACGAGCGAGCCGGTGACGTCGCCGGGCATCAGGTCGGGGGTGAACTGCAGCCTTTTGGTCTCCAGGCTCAGAGCGTGGCTGAGGGAGCGCACCAGAAGGGTCTTCGCCACGCCGGGAACGCCCTCCAACAGCACGTGTCCGCGCGCCAGCAGCGCGATGATCAGACCCGTCACGGTGCCGTCCTGGCCGACGACTGCCTTGCCGACCTCGGTACGCACCTGCGCCAGCGCGGTGCGCAGCGGGTTCGGGGCGGCAGGCGCTTGCGCTTGGCCGGGTGCTTGCGTCGGGGTGGGTGCCTGCGTCGGGGCGGGTGCTTGCGTCGGGGTGGTGTCGGTCATGGATTCATTCTCCCGTGCTCGGTCGATCAGGTCGGTTGTCGGGCGACGGATGCCCGGTCGCGCCTGCCGCGTCCGGGGTGGTCGCGCGCGGCGCATCCGAGCCGCCGGTTGCCGCGACGACCGCGTGCTCGAGTTGTGCGAGTCGGTCGGACAGGCGCATGAGCTCGCCGTCGGACTGCGGCAGGGCCTCCAACAGGATGCGCCGTGCCTGCAACGGATCCGTGCGCGTTATCGAGGCGGCGGCATCCGCGATCTCGGTGATCGTCGCGGTGTGCGGCAGGCCGCAGCGCGCGCCGATGCGGCCTGCCACGCCGATGCGCAGTGCATCGATCGCGCGCAGGCGCGCGGAGGAGCGCTGATACAGGCGGGCGCGACCCTCCATCGTCTCCTCGGCGCGCACGACGACGGGCAGGTTCTCGATCACGAGTGGGCCGAACCGGCGTCCGCGCCAGACGGCTGCGGCAATCGCGGCGGCGACCAGCAGCAACACGGCCGGTGTGACCCAGCCCGGTGTCAGCTCGCCCAGGCTCGGGGGGCCGGTCACGTCGACGTCCGCGAGCGTCGGCAGGTACCAGACCAGGGTGCTGTGCGAACCGAGCAGATTCAGCGCGAGGGCTGCGTTCCCCTCGCGCACCACGTTCTCGTTGTCGAACACGCTCGTGGAGCCGATGACCCACTGGGCGTGTTCACCGCCGTCGAGGCCTGCCAGCGCATATTCGCCGGGCGAGGTGGGAAAGCAGCCCGTGTATGCACTGTTCGACAGCCGATACACGCTCTGCGGGGGTGAGATTCTGCCTGCCTTGAGCGCGGCCGGAAGCGCGCACCGTGCACGCGGTGCCGTCATGCCGGATTTCGGCGGCCCGGCAGCCGCGATCGCGGGCGAGAGGGTTTGCAGTGCGGTGAATCCGGGCTGCACGAGCACTGTCGTCGTGGCCAGATCGTCCAGCGTGTGCAGCTTGTGTGCGTTGAGATAGCCATTCGGATCGTAGATGAGCAACGTGCTGTCCGCCGCCGCGCGCACCGCCGCCGTCGCCTGGGCGAGCGTGTTCGCCTTCACCACGTGGACGCCCTGCCCTGCGAGCACGTTCGCCACTGCCATCGCGCCCACTGGCGCCGGGTTGTCGGAGCCCAGCACGGGCCCGGCGGAGCGTGCGCTGCCGCTGAGCAGGAAGGCGCCGATCGCCGTCGCCAGTCCGATCACCGCGAGCACGATCCAGAATCGTGCGCGTCGCGACTGCCCGCGCGGCGACAGCGCTGTGCCGGCCGGGCGGGTGTCGGCAGAACGTGTGCCGGCTGGGCGGGTGTCGTCGGAGTCATCGCGGCGTGCCTGCGCCGACGCGGCGGTCGGCGTGCTCATCCGCCGACCTCGGCGCGTTCCGGCCGCGAATGGCGAAGCGGGTGCGCCGCGTTCAGCCGCGCATCGAGGTCACGCAGGTGTTCGTAGTCGTCTGCCGTGCCCGGCCGACCGAGGTAGCGCACGCCGTCGAAGATCGCGGCGGCGCCCGTCAGTGGCCGCCGCAGGGCGGGGAAGGCCTCAGCGGCACGAGCCGTGACCTCATGCGCTGTCGTTCCCGGCTGCACGGCGACGATGGTGCGTTCTGCGAGCCCCCGAGTGAGCGCCCGGAAGAGGTCCACCACGGCTGCGCTCCACTGTCCGGCCCGGGCCGCCGCCGCCGCGGTACGGCGCAGTTCCGCGGCGGTGCGCGCGTCGTCGGCATCGAGAACGGCCTGTTTCTGCGCGCGAGACCGGTTCAGCCGCGGCACGCCGAAGACGATCAGAGCACCCACCAGCAGGCAGACCACGACCACGGTGCCGATGACGGCGAACGTGCCCGTGATGCCGGATCCCGCCGAGAACAGAGACGTGAGCCAACGTTGTACGGCCTGCGCGGCAAGATCGATCCAGGTCGGCTTCGCGGCCTGGTAGGCCGGGTTGCTCAGTTCCTTGACGAGCAGGTCGTGCGCGTGCGGGGCATCCGGGTCGACAGGAATGCCCTGCCGCAACCCCGCGAGCGTGTACACGAAGGCCGGCACCGTCATGGGAATGGTGGCGTCGCTGGGCCGTGGTTGCCGGACGGACTCCGCGACCCGGCTGCGGTCGGTACGGCGAACGGGTTCTGTGCGCCGACGGTGCCAGCTTGACGGTTCTCGACGAAACGTTGGAGCGTCAGGTCGAGGCCTTCTTTGCGCATGCGCAGATCGACGTAGATCAGGGCACCGACCGCTGACTGCACGATCGAGGTGATCGAGCCGATCACCAGGGCGATCAGGAAGGTGACCAGGTAGGACACGGCGACGAGCACGATCGACGCCGCCATCCCACCGTCGGAGCTGACACCGGTCGGGGCGACGACGACGAGAATCAGCGAGAAGATGATCGAGATCGCCGTCGAGGCCAGTTGGCTTGCCGCGGCCAAGATGATCGCGATCAGCGCCTGCACGCCGAACGTGCGCCAGAAGTAGCCGTGTGTCAGCGACCAGGATCGCGCGATCGCCGCCCGGAGAGGCACCCGTTCGAGGACGATCACGCTGGGCACGAGCGAGACCTTCGTGCCGATCCACACTCCGAGCACGCCCAACCCCAGCGCCGCGATGATGCCGACGATGACGCCCGCCGCGATGCCGGCCGGGCCGAGCAGCACGAGGGCGGCAACGATTCCGCCCAAGACGGCGACGGCGACGACAACAGCGCCGGTGATCAACAGCACCCAGGCGACCAGTGCCCACCGGCGGCCGACGATGCCGCGCCACAGCCCGCGCAGCGACAGCTTCTCGCCGACCGTGCCTCGGGCGACCTCGTTGACGATCACGCCCTGCAACAGCGCCGAGCCGATCAGACTCAACACGGCGGGCACCAGTGCGGACAGCATGATGGACACGATGGAACCGGCAGCGACCGCATTGCGATCAGTCGGGCTCGCCATGTCGATGCGACCGATCGCCAGCGCGACGGCGGCTCCGACGACGAGCAGCGACGCAACCACGATCACGGCCTGAATCAGCAACGCGCTGCCGAAGGTCGGTTTCGGATTGCGACGCAAGACGTGGAACGGCGCGCCCATCAGCGTGCCGAAACCGAGCGGCCGCAACGGGATCAGTCCGGGCTTCGGCGGGGGAGTCCACCCGCCCGGCGCGCCATAGGCACCCGGCCCGTACCCGCCCACAGGCGCCCCGTACCAGGGCGGAGGCGGCGGTGCATACCCGGGCGGCGGGCCGTACCCGGGCGGATATCCACCGGGTGGAGGTGCGCTCGGCGGCGGTGGGTTCTCGCCGAACTGCGGCCTGTTCGATGGATCGTCCGGGGGCTGCCAGCTCTGGTCGTCGATCACCTCAGCCCTCTCTCCGCGGGATGCCTGGCACACGCGGCGTCAGGTCCATGCTGGCATATCGTGGCCACTGTTGGGCTCCTTCGGGCGCCTTATGGACAGTCTCGACTACTCTTATGCCAGAAGTTCGATGGTTCGTGCATACCCGAGTTGCATGAGCCCTGCCACGAAGTTGGGACTATGACCGCTCGCATTCTGGTTGTCGACGATGACACCGCCCTTGCCGAGATGATCGGCATCGTGCTGCGCACAGAAGGTTTCGAGCCGCATTTCTGTGCGGACGGTGCACTCGCCGTCGACGCCTTCCACACGTCGAAGCCTGATCTCGTGCTGCTTGATCTGATGTTGCCGGGGCTCGATGGTATCGAGGTGTGCACGCGCATCCGTGCGGAATCCGGCACGCCGGTGATCATGCTGACGGCGAAGTCCGACACCGCCGACGTGGTCAAGGGTCTCGAATCGGGTGCGGACGACTACATGGTCAAACCGTTCAACCCCAAGGAACTCGTCGCGCGCATTCGCACGCGACTGCGTCCGGCGCCGACGGGTCCGGCATCCGAACAGCTGCAGATCGGGGATCTGGAGGTCGACATCGCCGCACACGAGGTGCGTCGAGGTCCCACCGCGATCAACCTGACCCCGCTCGAGTTCGATCTGCTGCTCGCCTTGGCCTCGAAGCCGCAGCAGGTATTCACCCGCGAGATGCTGCTGGAGCAGGTTTGGGGCTACCACTACAAGGCCGACACGCGACTGGTGAACGTGCACGTGCAACGGCTGCGGGCGAAGGTCGAGGACGATCCGGACAATCCCAGGATCGTGATGACGGTGCGCGGCGTCGGCTACCGCGCCGGCGCAGTCGCCTAGCGGATCATGACGCAGAACGGATCCGGCTGGGCGAGCGCTGGTCCGCGTGGCCGGCACACCTGGAACGCCCTGCGCCACTGGCGGGGCTGGCGTGACCCCGTCACGACGGTTGCCCGATTGTGGCGCGGGTCGCTGCAGTTCCGCACGTCGTTCATCACGGTCGTTCTCGCGGGCGTTGCGATCCTCGTGACCGGCCTGGTCGTCTCCTACAGCGTCGGCAACGACCTGTTCCAGTCTCGCCTGGATCAGGCGTTCCGGGACTCCGGACGGGCGCGCACCAGTGCCCAGGCCACGCTCGACGCGGCGGATGCGACGGACCCGGCCGCGGTTCAGGACCTGTGGGCATCCGCGCGCAGTGGCATCCAGACGGCGACGTCGACCCGGCTGGTGGCCGCGTTCCGGGAGCCCGGCCAGGCCAGCGACCCGTTCGCACCCACCGATTTCGCCACAACGGGGCTGCCCTCGAAGCTGATCACACCGGAGTTGCGCAAGCAGGTGCAGAAGGCCTCGGGCCGGCTGTATGCGCAGTCCGTCGCTCTGCCGAACGCGGGCGACAGCACAGACCCCGGCATTGTGGTGGGCACCGAGATCGTGCTGCCGAGCGCCGGGCGGTACGAGCTGTACATCGGTTATGACCTGAGCGACTCCGAGCAGACACTGCTGTTCGTGCAGCGCACCCTGCTGCTGGCCGGCCTCGCGCTGATCCTGCTGATCGGGGCGGTGACCTGGGTCGTCGTGCGGTTCGTGGTCGCACCGATCCGGTTGGCGGCTGAGACGAGCCAGCGGCTGGCCGGCGGCGATCTCGAGGTGCGCATTCCCGAGCGCGGGGAGGACGTGCTGGCCACGCTTGCGCGGTCGTTCAACGGCATGGCGGACAGCCTGCAGCGGCAGATCACGCAGTTGGCGACGCTGTCGCAGCTGCAGCAGCGGTTCGTGTCGGATGTCTCGCACGAGTTGCGAACGCCGCTGACCACCATCCGGTTGGCCGGCGATGTCATCTACGATCAGCGCGAGGCGTTCCCGTCGGCGACCGCTCGCACCGCGGAGCTCCTGCACACGCAGGTCGAACGCTTCGATCGACTGCTCTCCGACCTGCTGGAGATCAGCCGCTACGACGCCGGCTCCGTTGCGCTGGAGTTGGAGCCGACGAACCTGGTGCGCCTGGTCGAGGAGGCCGCTGACGGCATGAAGACGCTGGTGGCGGACGGCGGATCGGAACTGCGGGTCGATGCGCCCGGCGGGTACTTCGATGTCGAGATCGACGCGCGTCGCATCCGCCGGGTCGTCTGGAATCTGCTCGGCAACGCCATCGAGCACGGCGAAGGCAAGCCGATCGTGCTCACCGTGGACAGCAACGAGACCGCTGTGGCGATCTCGGTGCGCGACTACGGTCTCGGCATGACGGAGCAGGACCTCTCCCGAGTGTTCGACCGTTTCTGGCGGGCCGACCCGTCTCGGCGCCGCACCATCGGAGGTACCGGGCTCGGGCTCGCGATCTCGCTCGAGGATGCCACCGTGCACGGTGGCGTGATCGAGGTGTGGTCGCGACCCGGTGCCGGTTCGTGCTTCCGCCTGACGCTTCCCCGCGTGCCCGGGTCGCCGATCGAGGCCTCCCCGCTGCCGCTGCCGCCACGCGACGCGCCGCTCGAGACGGAGGTAACCGCATGAAGACCAGACGGATGCTCGCCGTGCTGACCGCGCTGCTCGCGATCGCGCTGACCGGCTGTGCGACGATTCCGACGTCCGGCCCCGTCGAACAGGGCCTCCCGGTGCAGGGACAGGATGCCGGGTTCGGACCGGTCGACTATCTGCCATCCGGTCCCGCAAACGGCGCATCGCAGAAAGACATTCTGCGCGGTTTCGTCGATGCGGCGGTCAGCCCGCAGAACGGGTACGCGGTCGCGCAAGAGTTCCTGACGGCGAAGTTCGCGTCCAGCTGGAATCCGGACGCCTCGGTGACCGTGGACACGGGAACGGGCCGCACGGAATCCGTCATTGACAAGACGCACCTGCAGCTCAGCGTGACGCCGACGGCGTTCGTCGACGCAGACGGCAATTATCGGCGCTCGGAATCGTCCACCGCACTCACCCAGGCGTATTCGTTCGAGAAGGTATCGGGGCAGTGGCGCATTTCCAAGGCGCCGGACGGCGTGGTCATCGACGCAACACGGTTCCCGAACGTGTTCAGCGCTCACACCCTCTACTTCTTCAGCCCGGACTTCCGCTATCTGGTGCCGGATGAGCGCTGGTTCCCGTCCCGCGCCTCGACCCAGACCAGGGTGGTGAAGGCCCTGGTCTCCGGGCCGGCGAAGTGGCTGGCGGGCGCGGTCGTCACCGCGTTCCCGCAGGGCACGAAACTGGCCGTCGATTCGGTCAGCATCAGCGCGGACGGTCAGGCCGAGGTGCCGCTCAACAGCGCCGCGAACGGGTCGGGGAACGCGAGTGCCCTGACCCTGGGCCGGATGAAGCTGCAGCTCACGCAGTCTCTGACGAACGTGGCCGGCGTCACAGGGGTCACCATCAGCATCGCCGGTGTCCAACGCTCCATCGCAGACCTCGGCAGCTCAGCGCCGCTCCAGGACCCGGTCGTCGACGCGAACCCGCTCGTGCTCAAGGGTGGTGCGTTCGGTTTCCTTTCGGGCAGCACCGTCACGCCGATCGCGAACATCTCCGACAAGATCGTTGCGCTGCAACCGAGCGCTGTGACACTCTCGGCCCTGCGCGACACGGCCGCCGTGTTGACCGCGCACGGTGTCTACGAGGTGCGCGCCAGCGTCGACACGCCGAAGCTCGTGGATGCGCGCCCCGGCTTGATCGCTCCGTCGCTGGACAACCTCGGCTTCGTCTGGTCCGTGCCGGGCAACAACCCGAGCGCTCTGCACGTGACGGCACCGGATGGAACAGCGAGCGTCATCGATCCCGGCTGGCCGGACGTGACGGCGGTCCGATCGATCTCGGTCTCCCGCGACGGCACCCGTATCGCCGCACTCGTGCAGACCGGCAACGAGCAACATGTGATGGTCGCAGGCATCGTGCGTGGCGACGCCGGTCGGCCGGATCATCTCACGGACCCCGTCGACTTCGGTGCGGTCGCGGGTAAGAACGCTCGCTCGCTGACCTGGCTCGACGAGCTGTCCGTCGCTTCTCTGGCGACGGACGGCAACGGGGAGACGACGATCGTGACCCAGGTGATCGGCGGCGATCAATCGGTCAGCTCCGGGCCGACGGCCGGCAGTGTGCTGGCCGGCGGCAACAGTGCGCCGCCCTACTGGGTGCTGGCGCCGGGCCAGTCGCTGGAAGGGCCCCGTGGAACCGGGTGGCAGCAGAAAAGCAGCGGGATCGCCCTGCTGGCCACCCAACTGGGTCGGCCTTCCTGACCGCGACCCACTCCCGTCCTGCACATGCTGCCCTGTGCCGTCCTGAGTTGTCCGGTCACGCCCGGCGCCGCAGGTTGGCAGGAGGTCGGTGGCTTGCAAGGATCGTTTTGCCGAGATCGTCCTTCGAACTCGGCGAGTTCCTTCAAACCGTGGCGCGCACGGGTGCGAGGTGCACGTAGCGCAAGCTCCGCCCCAACAGTGGCACGGCAGCACGACTTGTGCACGGTTGCGGTGGAACCGCGCGAGTCGGCGCATCCGCTCTGGCACCGTGGCGGCATGGCCTTGCTCGACCCGGCATGCGTGCGCGGTGCGGCGTTGGACGCGCTCGCCGTGCTGGCCCCGACAGCGTGCAGCGGATGCGGCCTCGACGACCGCGCGCTGTGCGGCTCCTGCGTGGCGGCGTTGCAGCCGGCCGTGACCATGGTGACCGTCGACAGCGGACGACCGCTGCCGGTGCACTGCGGCCTGCGCTATGAGGGCGTCGTGCGGCGCGTGCTGCTGGCCGTCAAGGAGAGCGGTCGAACGGATGCGACGCCCGCGTTGGCCGCGGCCGCTCGCGCCGCCGTGACAGGCGCGCTTCGAACGTGCCGGCGGCTCGCCGCTCCGGCTGACGGAGCCGACGCAGGCACGTCGGCGTCGACCGTCGCTGGGGGCAGCATCCGCCTGGCGACGATCCCGTCGACTCGGGCGGCCTTCCGAGCCCGCGGCTATCACCCGACCGAGCTGATCCTGGCTCAGGCGGGACTGCGGGCGTCGCATCCGCTGCGGACCACTCGACAGACGCGGGATCAGGCCGCGCTGGGCGTCGACGCGCGCAGCGCCAATCGGCAGGGCTCGCTTCAGGCCAGGCACACACTGACCGGCCGGATGTACATCCTGGTCGACGACATTCTCACCACAGGGGCGACGCTGTGCGAGGCCAGGAGGGCGATCGAGGCTGCGGGCGGAGTCGTGCTCGCCGCCGCGGTGGTGGCGAATACCGAGCGGCGGCACGGCACCCGCTGAGCGTGCGCTGAACGCGCAGCCTTGCCTGGTGACTTATCCGGACCACGGCACTACGGTTGGTGAAAAGGCGTGGAAGATTCGCCCTGATCGGCCGGGCGGGTCTCACGTCGGATCTGGGAGGACGTCATGGAAATCAACATCATCGGACGCAACCTGGGGATCACGGATCGCTTTCGCGACTACGCGAACGAGAAGGCTGAAAAGGTCTCTCATCTGGCAGATCGTGCCCTTGCCCTCGAGATCAAGGTGAGTCGCCACAACGAGAAATCGACCGGCCAGGCCGGCGAGGACCGGGTGGAGTTGACCTTGTTCGGGCCGGGTCCGGTGGTGCGTGCCGAGGCGACCGGCGCGGACAAGTATGCGGCGTTCGATGTCGCAGTCGGACGACTGCTCGAACGGGTGCGTCGAGCGAAGGATCGACGAAAGGTGCATCGCGGGCAGCATCGACCGACCTCGCTGAGAGAGGCGTCGACAGGCGGATTCTCTGCCGTGCACATCACGCCGGCACCTGTTGCGGTGCTCGAGCAGATTCGTACGGGCGCCGTTCCCGTGCAGGAGTCGAGTATCGAGGCGGTCGAAGAGAACGAGGACTATAGTCCCGTCGTGATCCGTAAGAAGGTGTTCGCGTCCGTGCCGATGACGGTCGACGACGCGCTCTACTACATGGAACTCGTCGGGCACGACTTCTACCTGTTCATCGACCAGGAGTCGGGACGGCCCAGCGTCGTGTATCGGCGCAAGGGCTGGGATTACGGCGTCATCGCCTTGGACGACGAGGCAGACGAACTGCAGGAAGTGGCGACGGCGAGTCGCAAACTTGCCCCGTAGCTCGGGGGCGGGGTATCGATACGCGTTTTCGCTGCGCTGATGCCAACCCTCGCTTGCAGGCCCGCAGGCTCGCTCGGCGCTGGGGTCGCGGATCGCTGCGCGATGCCTTGAGTTCCACCGCGCTACTCGACCATCGAGAGTGGTGTCGAGTAGCCCGCGAGCGTAGCGAGCAGGCATATCGAGACTTCCCGTGCCACCTCACCGGTCTCGATACGCTCGCTGTGCTCGTTACTCGACCACCGATGGATTCATCGCCTCCGACACGAGGGCCGCTCACCAGTAACATTGCTATAGTTGCCGGCTGCGGTCGGTGCTCGCGCGTCCGACCGGACGTGAGGCGCCAGACGGCGTCCGAGTGAATAGTGGAGTGCATCCGTGGCCTCAGTTCTCGAAAAGGTTCTTCGTGTCGGTGAAGGCCGTACGCTGCGTCGTCTACAGGCCTACGCGAAGGCGGTCAACGCGCTCGAGGACGACTTCAAGCAGCTCTCCGACGACGACCTGCGCGATGAGACAGTCGAATTGCGGGAGCGGTACGCCAGCGGGGAATCGCTCGACGACCTGCTGCCCGAGGCATTTGCGGCCGTGCGCGAGGCGGCCGTGCGCACGCTGGGAATGCGCCACTTCGACGTGCAGATCATGGGGGGTGCCGCTCTTCATCTCGGCGACATCGCCGAGATGAAGACCGGAGAGGGCAAGACGCTCGTCGCGACGACGGCCGCCTACCTCAACGCGATCGCCGCGCGCGGCGTGCACATCGTGACCGTCAACGACTACCTCGCCAACTACCAGAGCGAGCTGATGGGCCGTGTGTTCCGCGCGCTCGGCATGTCGACCGGGGTGATCCTCGCCGGGCAGACGCCCGAGGAGCGGCGCGAACAGTACGCGGCAGACATCACTTACGGCACCAACAACGAGTTCGGCTTCGACTACCTGCGCGACAACATGGCCTGGCAGGCGTCCGACATGGTCCAACGGGGCCACTTCTTCGCGATCGTCGACGAGGTCGACTCCATCCTGATCGACGAGGCTCGCACCCCGTTGATCATCTCCGGTCCCTCCAGCGGTGAGGCCAACCGGTGGTTCAACGAGTTCGCCAGTCTGGCCACGCGGCTGGTTCCTGAAGTCGACTACGAGGTCGACGAGAAGAAGCGCACCGTCGGCGTGCTCGAGCCCGGAATCGAGAAGGTCGAAGACTACCTCGGCATCGACAACCTGTACGAGTCGGCGAACACCCCGCTGATCTCGTTCCTGAACAACGCGATCAAGGCCAACGCACTCTTCAAGAAAGACAAAGACTACGTCGTGATGAACGGCGAGGTGCTCATCGTCGATGAGCACACCGGCCGCATCCTGATGGGCCGACGCTACAACGAGGGCATCCACCAGGCCATCGAGGCCAAGGAGGGTGTTGCCGTCAAGGCCGAGAACCAGACCCTCGCCACGGTGACCTTGCAGAACTATTTTCGCCTCTACAAGAAGCTGGCCGGTATGACCGGTACCGCCGAGACCGAAGCCGCGGAGTTCATGTCGACGTACAAGATCGGTGTCGTGCCGATCCCGACGAACATGCCGATGATCCGCATCGACCAGCCCGACCTCGTCTACAAGAACGAAGAGGCGAAGTTCGGTCAGGTGGTCGAGGACATCGTCGCCCGGCACGAGAAGGGTCAGCCGGTGCTGGTCGGAACGACGAGTGTCGAGAAGAGCGAATATCTCTCACGCCTGCTTGCGAAGAAGGGCGTGCGGCACGAGGTGCTGAACGCGAAGAACCATGCGCGCGAAGCGGCGATCGTCGCTCAGGCCGGTCGACTCGGCTCGGTCACCGTTGCCACCAACATGGCCGGTCGCGGCACGGACATCATGCTCGGCGGCAACGCCGAATTCCTCGCCGTCGCCGAACTGAACGCCAAGGGCCTGAGCCCGATCGAAACCCCCGACGAGTACGAGGCCGAGTGGGACGCGGTCTTCGATCGGGTCAAAGCCCGCGTGAGCGAGGAGGCGGACAAGGTCATCGAAGCGGGCGGGCTCTACGTGCTCGGCACCGAACGCCACGAATCACGCCGCATCGACAATCAGCTGCGCGGTCGTTCCGGCCGGCAGGGCGACCCGGGGGAGAGCCGCTTCTATCTGTCGCTGACCGATGATCTGATGCGCCTGTTCAACGCGGGTGCCGCGCAGAGCCTGATGAGTCGCAGCAACGTGCCCGATGACCTGGCGATCGAGTCCAAGGTCGTCAGCCGCGCCATCCGCAGCGCCCAGTCGCAGGTCGAGGCGCGCAACGCCGAGATCCGCAAGAACGTGCTCAAGTACGACGACGTGCTCAACCGGCAGCGCGAGGCGATCTATGACGACCGCAGAAGGGTGCTCGAGGGCGACGATCTGCACGAGCGCACGCAGCGCTTCCTCGATGATGTGATCGACGACATCCTCGAGGGGCACACCGGGGAGGGAACCGCGGAGGACTGGGATTTCGACGCGCTGTGGAGCGAGCTGAAGACGCTATATCCGATCGGGCTGACCATCGACGAGGTCGTCTCCGAGGCGGGCGCCCGCGGGCGCATCAATCGCGACTTCATGCGCCGCGAGATCCTGTCGGATGCGCACATCGCCTATCAGCGTCGCGAGGAGCAGCTCGGCTCGCCTGCCATGCGCGAACTCGAGCGGCGCGTCGTCCTGTCGGTGATCGACCGCCGGTGGCGTGATCACCTGTATGAGATGGACTATCTCAAGGACGGCATCGGCCTGCGTGCCATGGCGCAACGCGACCCGCTCGTCGAGTATCAGCGCGAGGGCTACTCGATGTTCCAGCAGATGATGGGCGCGATTCGCGAGGAGACGGTCGGCTTCCTGTTCAACCTGGAGGTCGAGGTGACGCAGGCCTCCGGCGAGGTGACCGGTGTCGAGGCGAAGGGCCTGACACCCGGGGAATCCAATCAGCCGCAACTGAGCTACACGGCCCCGAGCGACGCCGGCGGCGTCGAGGTGCGCAATGCGCGCGGCCAGATCGAGCGCGGTGCGACGGATCGCGCCGAGCGCGCGCGTGTTCGAGAGGCCGCCGCCTCGCAGCAGGCGCAGGGCCAACCGCAACAGGGGCAGCAGCCAAGCGCCCGTGGTGCTTTCGGTCAGCGAACGGATGTGCAACAGGATGCGCCGGTCAATCGGGCGCAACGGCGCGCACAGGAGCGTAAGCGGCACTGACCTCGGTCGCCGGTCGGGATCGCTACAGCACGCTGATCGCGCTTGCCCGCCAGCGGCTGTCCAACCCTTCCAACCGGATGGCGATGGAACGCACCCGCACCGGCGTCTGGACGATGACGACCGCCTCGACGACGCCGTCGACCGGCTCGGAGACGAGGGTGCGCAGCACGGTGAGGCGCGGGCGATGCACCGGCCGACCGGTCGCGGCGCGTGCACGGGCGGCAAGCACCACTCGCTTGAGGAGCGTCTCGTAGACCTCCTGAGTGACCCAGCGGATGAGCTGGTCCAACTCGCGGGCACCCGCGAGCACCTCGAGAACGGATCGGGTCAGGTTGGCGAGCAGGGGTTCGGGGTCGGGCAGGTGCGCCGCGCGCGTGGGTTGGACGCCGAAGTACTCGTCGGCCTCCGCCGGCTCCATGTCGGCCAGTGCACTGCCGGTCAGTGCACTGCTGGCGAGTGTGCTGCTGGTCAGTGTGCTGCTGGCCAGCGCAGCGTCGGCCAGTGCGCTGCCGCTCGGCGCATCGCTGCTTGCGGCGCTGCGACTCAGACCGCGTGCCGATGCTTGCCGCGACCTGCTCGGGGCATCCGCCGGCTCGTCCAATGCGGCCGCGAACCCCGTGCTCGTCTTGCTCATCTGATTCTCCCGTGTGATCGGAGCGGACTGCTCATCGCACGGGCAGACAGGCGTCTGCATGCCCCCCGAGTGGGGGGAGCGTGCTTGGAGAGCCACTCAAGCAGCCGTGCGCACGAGCTGTCCACTGCGTTCGTGCCCTGTGGATAAGATCTGCGCGCACGTGCGAGGACCGGCTACGGTCTGTTCATGCGCTGGGACAACCTCTTCGACGATCTCGAGAGCCAACTCGACCAGGAGCGGGATGCCGAGCAACTCGACCTGCTCGCGGAGGAGGAGCGGCTGCGGCTCGGCCGGCTGTCACTGCGCGACCGCATCCTGTCGATGAGCACGGTGAACGGGCAGACGACGAGCCCGAGCCTGCGCATCCAGCTGGTCACCGAGGCGACGCTCGTTCTGGGGCCGACGACCTTCGGCAAGGACTGGCTGGCCGCCGACCTGATCGATTTCGGGCCGCGCGCACAGTGCGTGCTTCCGCTGCACGCCATCGCCTCGGTCTCGTTGAGCGCGCCGCAACTGCGCACCAGCCTGGAATCGGTGGCGGCCGGCCGCGCGGGCCGACTTGTCGACAGGATCGGGCTGCCGTTCGTCCTGCGAGACCTCTGCCGACGTCGCAAGAATCTCGAACTCGTCACCGCGGCAGGGGCTGTGCCTGGAACCATCGACCGTGTCGGTCGCGATCATCTCGATCTTGCCGTCCATGAGCGGGGCAGCACCCGACATGCGAGCAACGTGACAGACATCCGGATGATTCCGCTCGAGCGGATCGTGTTCGTGCGGCTTTAGCAGCCGGGAGCCTGCTGCGGCAGGCTCAGTGCTCCGGTCGAATGATGCGCCCGCCGGACAGCTCGGGGATGTTCGCGAAATCCGACTGTTCCCAGAGGGACCGGCGGCGGGCCTCCTCGTACATGGCCTCGATGTAGGTTTCGAGCACAGCGCGCTCGACCCGCCATTGCCCGGCGGTGCCGACGCGGATCGCCGGGAGTTCGCCGGAACGCACCAGTGCCATCACGTCCGCCGCTTCGACGTTGAGAATCTCCGCCGCGTCTGCGACCGTCAGGAAGCGGCCGACGGCATCGGGGTTGTCAGCGCTCATGACTTGATTATCGCCCGTGGCGCCCACCCGCAACCGACCTGTGGATAACTTTCCCACGGCTTGCTCAGAATCGGCACGATAGGAGTGGGCCCACTGCAGCGGGCTTGTTCGAGACCCATGTGTGAGGAGCCACGATGACCACACCAGCACGACAGGGCAGCACGCGTCGGCCGTTCTGGTTCGACCCGCGCTTCACGATCGGACTGCTGCTGGTCGTCGCCTCCGTCGTCGGCGTGTACGCGATCGTCGCCGCAGCAGATCGCAGCACGGACGTGTACGCCGCGCGCGGGCCACTGGTCGCGGGCGACCGCGTCGACACTGCGGATCTCACGGTCACGCCGGTTCGGCTCGGCACGGCCGAGCACCTGTATCTGACCCGAGCTGACCTCTCGGAGCACGGTGCCGTGCTCACGCGCAGTCTCGCGGCAGGCGAACTCGTGCCGATCTCTGCGATCGGCGATGAGAGCACCGGATCGCAGACGAGCGTCGTGCTGCGTGCACAGGGCGACCTGGCGGCATCCGTCGGGCCTGGATCGAGCGTCGACGTGTGGTCCGCGGCCACCAAGGACCGCGCAGAGCACGCACCGCCGACGGTCTTGGTCGGCGCTGCGACGGTCGTGCGCCTGATTCAGAGCGATGGGCTGGTGACCGGGCGCGACGGGCGATCGGTCGAGGTGCGGGTGCCTGCAGGCTCTGTGGCAGCCGTCCTGCAGGCGATCGCGAACAACGATGTGATCTCACTCGTTCCGGCGACAGCGTCCAGCGGGGCCGGCCGGTGAGCGCGCTCATTCTCGCGCTGGATGCGGCTGTCGAGGACCGCATCATGCCGGAATTGCTTGCGGCCGGTCACACCGTGGTCGCGCGCGTGCAGAGCGCCGGTGAGCTGACGGATGCCGTGGCGCGCGGCGAGGCGGACGTCGCGCTGGTCTCGGCATCCCGTCGTCGGCTCACCGAGCGGGTGTTGGCGGCGTGCGATGCGCACGGCGTGCGGCTGGTGGCGCTGACCTCCGGCGAACTCGAACGCAGGCATACGGCCACCCTTGGCCTGTTCGAGGTGGTCGAGGGGAACGCGCCGTTCGTGGAGATCGAACGATTCATCCAGGTGCACGCGGAACTGCCGCTTCGGGTTGGTTCGCCTCCGACGGTGTCGCGGGCGGCCGGTGCGACGATCGCGGTGTGGGGGCCGGCCGGAGCTCCGGGCAGAACGACGCTCGCGATCAATCTCGCCGCCGAGATCGCGGCGCACGGGCACACGGTGGCGCTGGCGGATGCCGACAGCTACGGCGGCACCGTCGCTCCGGCGCTCGGCATGCTCGATGAGGCCCCCGGCTTCGCGGCGGCATGCCGGTTGGCGGGCACCGACAGCCTGAACCGGCAGGAGTTGGAGCGCATCGCGACCCGCTACAACTCGCCGCAGGGCGCATTCTGGGTGCTCACCGGAATCGGCCGGCCGTCACGCTGGAGCGAACTGTCGGCGGAGCGGGTCAGTGCCACGATCGCCGCGTGCACCAGCTGGGTCGACTACGTCGTCGTCGACACCGGGTTCAGCCTGGAGAGCGACGAGGAGATCTCGAGCGACCTGTTCGCTCCACGCCGCAATGCCGCCACTCTTGCGGCCCTGCGTGCAGCCGATCGGGTGGTCGCGGTGGGACTCGCCGATCCGGTCGGGTTGGCGCGCTTTCTACGCAGTCACATCGAACTGCTCGAGGTCGTGCCGGACACGCCGATCAGCATCGTCATGAATCGTGTGAGGGCCAGCGCCGTCGGGCTGAATCCGAGGGGACAGGTGGCATCGACGCTCGGCCGTTTCGCTGGCCTCGAAGCGGACGCGTTGCTGCCTGAGGACCGGCTCGGCCTCGACGCCGCGGTGCTCACCGGGTGCACTCTGCGCGATGCGGCAGCCAAGTCGCCCGTGCGTGCAGCGCTCACCCGTCTGATTGAAACAGAGTTGCCGCCCGCCCGGGCCCCGGCGCAGACGCGCCGCTCCGTGCGAGCGCGAGTGTCCCGTCACAAGAGCGCTCAGACCGCCACAACTTAGACTGAGGGGCGTGTCAACGCTCAACGAATTGGTTATCGCCCACGGCCGGTCCACTCAGGCCGACGTGGACTGGCTGCACAAGCTCGTCGGCGATTGCCAGTTGCTCGCCGACCTCGCATTCGCCGACATCGTGCTGTGGGTGCCGACCCAGGACAACGACTTCGCCGCCGTCTCGCACTCCCGGCCATCGAGCGCTGCCACCCTGTTCTATCGCGATTTCGTCGGGCAGTCGATTCGGCCGGAATGGCGCGCCCAGGTCACCGAGGCGTTCGAGACCAGCCTGCTGGTCGACTCCTCGATGCCGGACTGGTATGAGGAGATGCCCACCCGCGTGCTGGCGATCCCGGTCGTGCGCCGATTGTCCTCGCACAGTCCGGAGACCACTGCGGCGCCGATCGCCGTCATCACCCGGCACAGCAACCTGAGTGAGGCGCGTACGCCGAGCCGGCAGGAGCTCACTTTCAACCGGTGCGCCAACGATCTGTTCGGCATGATCGCAACCGGCGATTTTCCGGATCTGGGGGCGCCGACGGGACCGCGCCGCGGCGCGCCGCGCGCATCCGATGGTCTGATCCGCCTCGATGTGGACGGTGTGACCACGTTCGCCAGCCCGAACGCGCTCTCCGCGTTCAACCGCATGGGCTTCCCCGATGAGCTCGAGGGCGAGTCTCTGGCCGCGGTGACGACAAGTCTGCTCAGCGGTCAGATCACCGTCGATGAGTCGCTGCCGCTGGTCGTGACCGGCCGGGCGCCGTGGCGCACGGACATCGAGGCGCGCGGGGTGACGGTGTCGCTGCGGGCGATTCCACTGCGCAGCCGCGGGGAACGGATCGGCGCGATCGTTCTCAGCAGGGACGTCACGGAGCTGCGGCACCAGGAACGCGAACTGATCACGAAGGATGCGACGATTCGCGAGATCCACCACCGCGTCAAGAACAACCTGCAGACCGTCGCTTCGCTGCTGCGCATTCAGGCGCGCCGCACCCACTCCGACGAGGCGCGCGACGCGCTCGCCCAGGCGATGCGTCGGGTCTCGGCGATCGCGGTCGTCCACGACACGTTATCGGAGGGCCTCTCACAGAGCGTCGACTTCGACACCGTCTTCGATCGGGTGCTCAAGCTGATCGCCGAGGTGGCGTCCAGTCACAACACGACCGTCCATCCGGTGTCATCGGGCAGCTTCGGGGTGCTTCCAAGCGAGTATGCCACGCCGCTGGCGCTTGCGCTGACCGAACTGGTGACGAACGCGGTCGAACACGGCCTCGCCGGGCGGGAGGGCCGGGTCGAAATCATCTCCGACCGATCGGAGGACTCCTTGACCGTCAAGGTCGTGGACAATGGCTCCGGACTGCCGGAAGGCAAGGTCGGAGCGGGACTCGGTACTCAGATCGTGCGCACGCTCATTCAGGGTGAGCTCAGTGGCACCATCGACTGGCACACGATGATGGGACAGGGTACCGAGGTGACAATCGAGGTGCCGTTGCGCTACCTGACCGCACCAGCCGCCTAGCGGGCCTCCAAAACGACGGACTTTTTGCGCGACGCGCCGCCGTCGCGCGCAGAACGTCGGCGTGTCACGGACTTTCTCCGTCGTTTTGGTCGGTACGAGGTCGGAGCGAGGGTGGCGAGATGAGGTGGCGAGGCGGGAGTGATAAGGCGTGTCAGGAGGCGCGGCGGGCGCGGGCGGCGCGGCGCTTGAGCGCGCGGCGCTCGTCTTCGGACAGGCCTCCCCATACGCCGGAGTCCTGACCCGTCTCCAGCGCGTACTGCAGGCAGATCTCGGTGACGGGGCACCGAGCGCACACGGCTTTCGCCTTGTCGATCTGGTCGACGGCCGGTCCGGTGTTCCCCACGGGGAAGAAAAGCTCGGGGTCAGCGGTGAGGCAGGCAGCCTTATCGCGCCAGTCCATGGGGGTGCTCCTTTGTTGCCAGGCATGGTCGAACGACCAAGAAATGCAGGTATGTTCGAGTTGCAGGATGAATGACTTCGTAGGCTTCGGATTTTCGTCGCTTGAAACCTGCCCACGACCCTGTGAGCGTCAACTCGACCTCAAACATGGTCCCATACTGGTAGTGCCAATATCAATAGTTTTGTATGGGATAACCCTGTGAACACGAGTCGGAAACACGAGCGTGATAGTGTGGCGGCCCCCGACGGTGCCGCGCGGCGACCCGCTCTGCTGATCGCGCTCGCTGTGCTGTTGTTCGCTGAAGCGGCGCTGATGATCGTCGTTGTCGCGTGGCTTCTGCTGCAGCTGGTGAGCGCCGGGCCCCGGTCCATCGCCAGTGGCGTGGCCATCCTGGTGTTGGCAGTGATCGGCGCTCTGTGGGTGCTATTGGCCGGCTTCGGCGCGGCGCGGCGAAGATCCTGGATGCGCGGTGCGGCCGTCAGCTGGCAGCTGGTGCAGGCGGCCGTCGCGATCGGATGCTTTCAGGGCCTGTATGCCGAGCCGGCCCTCGGCTGGGCGCTACTGATTCCGGCACTCGTCTGCGTTGCGCTGGTCGTGTCGCCGGCCGTCACCCGTGCCACACGCCGCGAGGCCCGAGTCGACGCCGAGACAACCGACCTCCAGGACTGACCCAGCCGGCGGATGCCGGCGCCTCAGACCGTCGCCTGCCACGCTCCGCTGAACGCCGAACGCCGAACGCTGAACGCCGAGTGCGGAGCCGGTATCGCAGGCGGATGCCGCGGCCTGACCCCATTACGAATCGACGCCGAGCAGCCTGCGCAGTCGCGCGACGTGCCCGGTCGCCTTGACGTTGTAGAGGGCGAACCGCACGGAGCCGTTCGAATCGACGACAACGGTTGATCGCAGCACGCCCGTGACGACCTTGCCGTACAGCGACTTCTCGCCGTATGCCCCATAGGCCTGGTGCACGGTCAACTCCGTGTCGGACAGCAGCGGGAAGTTCAGCCGCTCCTGCTCCTGGAACCGCTTGAGCTTCGCGGGTGCGTCCTTGGAGATGCCGAGCACCCGGTAGCCGGCCGATGCGAGCGAGTTCAGGTTGTCCCGGAAGTCGCAGGCCTCCTTCGTGCAGCCCGGCGTCAGCGCAGCCGGGTAGAAATACACGATCACCTCGGCGCCGGAGGAATCATGCAGCGAATCGTGCAGCGAAACGGATGCCCCGTCCTGGTCAGGCAGGGTGAAGTCCGGGGCGGGGTCGCCTGCAGCCAGGCGCGTGGAGTCGGTCATGCTTCAACGCTACCGGTCGTGTCGCGCACGCTGAGCGTGTCGCGTCGCTCAGTCCGCCGACGGATGTGCGCGGCCGGGCGTGAAGGTGAGGAGCAGGCGTTGCAGAGAGTCGAGCCTGGCCCGCCCGCGCTCGCCCAGCTCGCCCGCCGCGACGGCCTCGTTGATCGCGCAGTCCGGTGCATCCGGCAGATGCGTGCAACCGCGTGGGCAGTCCGCGGCGATGGCGTCCAGATCGGTGAAGGCGCGCAGGATGTTCGCCGTGTCGATGTGGCCGAGCCCGAAGGATCGCACGCCGGGCGTGTCGATGATCCAGCTGCTGCCGGCACCCGTGTTCAGACGCAGCGACACCGTCGACGACGAGGTGTGACGGCCGCGGCCGGTGACCGCGTTGACGCGGCCGATGGCGCGGTCGGCCCCCGGTACGAGAGCGTTCACCAGCGTCGACTTCCCGACCCCGGAATGGCCGACCGCGACCGTGTCGTGACCGGCCAGCGCCTGCCTGAGCTCGCCGAGAGGCATCCGCTGTTCCGAGCTGGTGAAGATGGGAAGATCGAGGCCGCCGAAATTGTCCAGGAACGAGGCCGGGTCGGCGAGGTCGGTCTTGGTCACGCACAACAGCGGGTTGATCCCCGCGTCGTAGGCTGCGACCAGGTAGCGGTCGACCAGGCGGGTGCGCGGCTCCGGATTGGCCGCCGCCACGACGATGAGCAGCTGATCGGCGTTCGCGACGATCACCCGCTCGACCTCGTCCGTGTCGTCTGCGCTTCGGCGCAACAGTGTCTTGCGCTCGCGGATGCGCACGATCCGGGCGAGGGAGCCGTCGGCGCCGGTCAGATCGCCGACCACGTCGACGCGATCACCGGTGACCACGGCGTGTTTGCGCAGCTCGCTCGCCCGGGCGGCGGTCAACAGCCGTTCTGCCTTGGTGCCCTCGCCGAGCATGAGCGTGTAGCGGCCGCGGTCGACCGCGAGCACTCGAGCGATCTGTGCGTCTTCGTGGCCGGGGCGGGTCTTCGTGCGCGGCCGGTTTCCCTTCGGGTTCGGCCGCACTCGAGCCGACGACTCGTCATACTCGCCGTACGCCTCGCCGTACGCGTCGTCGTCGTCGCTCAGCCAGCTCATTCAGGCCCTGTTTGCTGCAGCCCGGCCCGATTCTGCTGCAGGATGTCCCGCCACAGTTCCACGAACTGCGGCAGCGTCTTCGCCGTCGTTGCGATGTTCTCGATCTCGACTCCGGCCACGACGAGGCCGATCAGCGCCCCGGTCGTCGCCATCCGGTGATCGTGGTAACTGCGCCAGACGCCGCCGGTCAGCGGCTTGGGTTCGATTCGGAGGCCGTCGTCGAGTTCTGTGACCTGACCGCCGAGGCCGTTGAGTTCGGCGGTCAGGGCGGCGAGCCGATCGGTTTCGTGGCCGCGCAGGTGGCCGATGCCGGTGATTTCGCTCGGCCCGTCGGCCAACGCGGCCAGTGCCACCAGGGTCGGGGCCAGTTCTCCCGCGCCGCTGAGGTCCAGTGTGACGCCGAGGATCGGGCCGTCTGCGGCGACGGTGATCGCATCGGCACTGTGTGTGACGCGCGCGCCGAACCGGGCGAGCAGGTCGGCCAGTTCCGCACCCACCTGCGTGGTCTGCCGAGGCCAGCCGGTGACGGTCACGCTGCCGCCGGTCACGAGCGCGGCAGCCAGGAACGGAGCGGCATTCGACAGGTCCGGTTCGATGTCGACGTCGCGGCCTTCGATCGTGCCCGGCTCGACGACCCACTCGCCGACGGCGGGCGAGGCGACGCTCACGCCGCGGTCGGCCAGCGTCACGATCGTCATCTCGATGTGAGGTAGGCTGGGCAGCTGCTCGCCGGAGTGCGTCAAGTGCAACCCGTTCTCGAACCGGGGAGCAGACAGCAGCAGTCCGGAGACGAATTGGCTGGACGCCGAGGCATCGATCGTCACAGCACCGCCGGTGACATGTCCCGAGCCGTGGACAGTGAACGGCATGCCGCCGCGGCCGTCGTCGTTGATGTCGACGCCCGCAGCCCGCAGAGCGGCGATGATCGCCTTCATCGGGCGGGCGCGTGCCGTGTCGTCGGCGTCGAACGTGGTCGGGCCGAGCGCGAGGCCTGCGATCGCCGGGACGAAACGCATGATCGTGCCGGCCTGCCCGCAGTCGATGGTGGTGCTTCCCAGCAATTCGTCGGGCGGGGTGACCAGCCAGTCCGGCCCGAACGACCCGTTTCCGGGCTGTTCCGTGATGACGACGCCGAGGGATTTCAAGGCCTCGACCATTCCATCGGTGTCGCGCGAGCGCAGAGGACGGCGCAGCAGCGAAGGGGAGTCCGCAAGCGCGGCCAGCACGAGTTCCCGGTTCGTCAGCGACTTGGACCCGGGCAGGGAGAGCACCGCGTTGACCGGTCCGTGCGCAGCAGGCGCGGCCCAGAGTCCGTTCGATTCGATGAGCGTGTTGTCGCCGTACGGGTCGAACTCCGGCTTGGAATATTTGGTCGTGAGCATCCGTTACAGGATATCGACGTTTGAACGAGCGAGAGGGAAAGTCTGTGGCGGCAACCGCGGTTCGTGAGGCGCCCTCGCTTGCGTTCTTCGGCGACGTAGACTTGCCCGTGATGACGACTGTAATGGAAGACCTCGGACCGCTGTTCGAGAGCCAAGCGCTGCCGTACATGGACCAGTTGTATGCGGCGGCCTTGCGCATGACTCGGAATCCGGCCGATGCGCAGGATCTGGTGCAGGAGACGTTCGTGAAGGCGTTCGCCGCCTTCAAACAGTTCGAACAGGGCACGAATCTGAAGGCGTGGCTGTATCGCATCCTGACGAACACGTTCATCAACAGCTATCGCAAGAAGCAACGCGAGCCGTATCAGGGTGCCATCGACGAGCTCGAGGACTGGCAGCTCGGCGGTGCGGTGTCGACGACGGCACGCGCAAGCCGATCGGCCGAGGCCGAGGCGATCGATCACCTGCCCGACAGCGCGGTCAAGGACGCGCTGCAGGCCATCCCGGAGGATTTCCGGATGGCCGTCTACTTCGCCGACGTCGAAGGATTCTCCTATCAGGAGATCGCCGACATCATGAAGACCCCGATCGGAACCGTGATGAGCCGACTGCATCGTGGCAGGCGGATGCTGCGGGACCTTTTGACGGATTACGCGCGCGAGCGGGGACTTTCCGCAGCGCAATCACCCAGGAGCACGACATGACCGACTGTGGTTGCCAGAAGGCCAAGAACGACCTTGAGGAATATCTGCACAACGAGTTGTGCAAGGAGGACGCGGCGGACATCCGTGAGCATCTGGAGAACTGCGCCGACTGCAACAAGGAGCACGAACTCGGGCAGCTGTTGACCGAGGTGGTGCAGCGCGCCTGCTCCGAGACCGCGCCGGAAGATCTGCGCACCCAGGTGCTGCTGCGGATCAGGACCATCCAGGCCGCGCACTGAGCGCCGGCTGGTCGAGTACCGCGCGGTCTCGATACGCGAATTCGCAGCGCTCATGCGCTACTCGACCACCGACTTCGGTGGTCGAGTAGCCCGCGAGCGCAGCAAGCGGGTGTATCGAGGCCCAGACTCGACCACCAAGTTCAAACTTTCGGATGTCGTGCCCGCCGGGCGGCATCCATAGCGTTGAAGTGTGACGATCACCGACAACGAGACAACCGACAACAAGAGATCGACTTCCCCGAACGATCCCGCGCCCTTGAAGGCGGGCGTTCCGCGTTGGCTGCGCGTGCTGATCCCGCTCCTGCTCATACTGGTGTGGTTCGCCGTGTTCTCGGTCGGCGGTTCGTCGTTCGGTGAGGTGAACAGCGTCGCGCAAAACGACCAGATCGAGCACCTTCCGGCGAGCGCGGATGCGACGCAGGTGCAGAAGCTGCAGGCGGCGTTCCGCGGCGACGACGTCATCCCGGCCGTTGTGGTGTATCAGCGAACAGGCGGTGTGACTGCCGCCGACCGCACCGCGATCGAGGCACAACTGACGAAGATCCGGTCACTGGACGGTGTCGCGCAAGCCGCGGTGTCCCCGGCGATCGTGTCAAAGGACGGGGCAGCAGCCCAGGTGATCGTGCCCCTCGAGACGAGCATCAAGCCTGCGGACACCGTCGCGGCGATGCGTGCTCTGCTTGCTGAAAGCACGCCGCGCGGGCTGTCCGTCTCCGTGACAGGGCCGGCCGGCCTCTCCGCCGACATCGTCGGGGCATTCGGCGGCCTCGATGGCATGCTGCTCATCGTGGCCTTGGCCGCTGTGTTGCTCATTCTGATCATCGTCTATCGTTCACCCCTGCTGCCGCTGATCGTGCTCGGCACGAGCCTGGTCGCCCTGACCGCCGCGATGTTCACGGTGGTGGCACTCGCCAAGGCCGGCGTCGTCGCGCTGTCGGGTCAAACCGAGGGCATCCTGATGATTCTCGTCATCGGTGCGGCGACCGACTACTCGCTGCTGTACGTCTCTCGATTCCGTGAGGCCCTGCGCGACAACGAACGCAAATGGGATGCGACGTGGGCGGCGCTGCGTGGTTCCTGGCAGGCGATCCTCGCCTCAGCCGGCACGGTCGTGGTCGGATTGCTGTGCCTGATGTTCAGCGAACTGAACTCGAACATTGCGCTCGGCCCCGTTGCCGCGATCGGCATCGGTTTCGCGTACCTTGCGGCCATGACGCTCTTGCCGGCACTCCTGTTCTGGGCCGGCCGAACGGCATTCTGGCCGGTGCGTCCGGCGCTCGGATCGCAGCATCAGAGCGTCGCCGGCACCCGCGGCCTGTGGCCGCGGGTGGCGCGGTTGATCTCTCGCCGTGCCCGGCTGATCTGGGTGGCGTGCACGGTCGTGCTGGCCGTCGCCGCGTTCGGTCTGCTCGGGCTGAAGGCAGACGGTGTGTCTCAGATGGATTTCGTCATCGGCCACTCACAGGCGCGCGACGGCCAAGCCGTTCTGGTGAAGCACTTCGCGGGCGGCGCCGGCACGCCCGCGATCGTCATCGGGCCGAAGGACGACCTGAACGCGATGGCGAACGCGATCCTGAATCAGCGTGGTGTCTCCTCGCTCAACGTGATCTCGAAGGATTCACCGAGTGGGACGCTGCCGGTCACCGCCGACGGCGTGCAGAACGCGCCCGGCGCGCCCGGTGTTGCGTCGTCCGGCGCCGAACCGACCGTCGTAGACGGGCGCGTGATGCTACAGGCGACACTGGACGGCGCCAGCGACTCGACGGCGGCCGAGAACACCGTCAGGCAATTGCGCAGCAGCTTCGCGCACGCGGGCACGGGGGTGCTGATCGGCGGTGTCGCTGCGACCGCGATCGACACCAACGACGCCGCCGTGCATGACCGCAACCTGATCATTCCACTGGTGCTCGGCGTGATCCTGGTCATTCTCATGCTCCTGCTGCGTTCGATCCTCGCCCCGGTGCTGTTGATCATGACGGTCGTGCTCTCGTATGCCGCGTCACTGGGCTTGTCCTCGGTCGTGTTCGACTCGATCCTCAGGCTTCCGGGGGCGGACCCGAGCGTGCCGATGTTCGGTTTCGTCTTCCTCGTCGCACTCGGGATCGACTACAACATCTTCCTGATGACACGGGTGCGGGAGGAGTCGATCGTGCATGGTACCCAGCGGGGTGTCCTGCGCGGTCTGGTGGCGACCGGAGGAGTGATCACCTCGGCGGGGATCGTGCTTGCGGCTACGTTCGCTGCGCTGGGTGTCCTACCCGTGCTGTTTCTGGTGCAGATCTCATTCATCGTCGCACTCGGGGTATTGATCGACACGTTGATCGTGCGATCGCTGCTGGTTCCTGCGCTCAGCCATGACATCGGCCGGGCGATCTGGTGGCCAGGCGCCCTATCGCGCTCGGTAGTCGAGTAGCACCCGCGGCCCAAGTCGCGCACAGGCGACACGATTGACCGTCTCGCGTGCTACAGCGTGAGTGCCCTGCGGATCAGGTCGCTCTGCTCGGCGGCGTGGCGTTTGGCCGAACCGGCCGCCGGCGAGGCCGACGCCGCGCGGGAGATCACTCCCAGAGCACGCGGGCCCAGCTTCGAGGTCTCCAGGATCATGAACGGCCAGGCGCCCTGATTCTCCGGTTCGTCCTGCACCCAGAACAGGTCGGCATCCGGATACGACGCGGCGACCGCCTTGAGTTCGGCCGCCGGCAGCGGATAGTACTGTTCGAGCCGCACGAGGGCGATGGCAGGGTTCGGATTCTTGTCCAGTTCGTTCTTGAGATCGTGGTAGATCTTGCCCGACATGAACAGCACTCGCTTGACGCCCGTCTTGTCCGTGATCCGTGGGTCGTCGATCACCGGTTCGAACCGGCCAGTCGTGAAGTCCTCGACCGGCGAGGACGCACCACGCAGTCGCAGCATCGCCTTCGGCGTGAACACGACCAGCGGCTTGCGCGGGCGAGCGTAGGCCTGGCGCCGCAACAGGTGAAAATACGAGGCCGGTGTCGACGGCCGTGCGACGGTCATGTTGTTCTCGGCGCAGAGCTGGAGGAAGCGCTCGATGCGGGCGGACGAGTGGTCCGGCCCCTGCCCCTCGTAGCCGTGCGGCAGCAGCAGCACCAGCGATGACCGCTGCCCCCACTTCTGCTCGGCGGATGACACGAATTCGTCGACGATGGTCTGCGCGCCGTTGGCGAAGTCGCCGAACTGTGCCTCCCAGAGCACGAGGGCATCCGGTCGCTCGACCGAGTAGCCGTATTCGAAGCCCATTGCCGCGTATTCGCTGAGCAGCGAATCGTAGATCCAGAACCTGCCCTGGTTGTCGCTCAGGTTCGCCAGCGGGAGCCACTCCTGCCCGTTGACGCGGTCGTGGAGCACCGCGTGACGCTGCACGAACGTGCCGCGACGGGTGTCCTGGCCGGCCATGCGCACCGGCGTGCCTTCGATCAGCAGCGATCCGAGGGCGAGAAGCTCACCCATCGCCCAATCGATGTTGCCATTCCGGCTCATCTCGCGACGCTTGGCCATCAACTGCTGGAGTTTCGGGTGCACCGTGAAGCCGGCCGGCGGGTTGTTGAACGCGTCGCCGATCAGCTGCACGACGGCGTCGCCGACCCCGGTCGTCTCCGGTTCGCCCGAGCCGTCGTCCTGCTGCGCGTCCGGACGCTCGAGGTCGGCAACCGGGTGATTGTCGTCCGCGATGACCGGGATGGCACCGGTCTGCGCCGCGTGGGTCTCCAGGAACGCGCGCTCCAGACGCTCTTGGAAGTCGCGGTGCGCCTGGTCGTACTCTTCCTCGGTGATGTCGCCGCGCCCGACGAGCGCCTCGGTGTACAGGCGGCGCACGCTGCGCTTCGCCTCGATCAGGTTGTACATCAGCGGCTGCGTCATCGAGGGATCGTCACCCTCGTTGTGACCGCGCCGTCGGTAGCAGACGAGGTCGATCACGACATCCTTCTTGAACTCCTGACGGAACTCGAATGCGAGTTCGGCGACGCGCACGACCGCCTCAGGGTCATCCCCGTTGACGTGAAAGATCGGAGCCTGAATCGTCTTCGCGACATCGGTCGAATAGACCGACGTGCGGCCCTCCTCCGGGGGCGTCGTGAAGCCGACCTGGTTGTTGATGTTGACGTGGATGGTGCCGCCGATCTTGAAGGCGCGCAGTTGCGACATCTGCATCGTCTCCATCACGATGCCCTGGCCGGCCATGGCGGCATCGCCGTGGATCAGGATCGGCAGCGTCAGATAGGTGCCGGCTGGGCGGCGATCCTGCTTCGCGCGCACGATGCCTTCGAGCACGCCGTCGACGGCTTCGAGATGGGACGGGTTCGCGGCCAGGTAGACCGGGATCTCCTCGCCGTCTCGTCCCTTGAAGGTGCCCTCTGTTCCGAGGTGGTATTTGACATCGCCGGATCCGCCGATCGTGCGCGGATCCTGCGTGCCCTCGAACTCGCGGAAGATCTGCCCGTATGTCTTACCGGCGATGTTGGTCAGCACGTTCAGCCGACCGCGGTGGGCCATGCCGATCGCGACCTCGTCCAGGCCGGCCTCCGCGGCCCCCTGCAGGATGGTGTCCAGCAGCGCGATCGTCGACTCGCCGCCCTCGAGGCTGAAGCGTTTCTGGCCAACGTACTTCGTCTGCAGGAACGTCTCGAAAGCCTCTGCTTCGTTCAGCTTGCCGAGGATGCGCAACTGCTCGTCGTGCGTCGGCTTCGCATACGGGCGCTCGACCTTGTCCTGAATCCACTTGCGCTGAGCCGGATCCTGGATGTGCATGTACTCGATGCCGATGGTGCGGCAGTACGAGTCGCGCAACACGCCGAGGATGTCGCGCAGCAGCATCTGCCGACGGTCGGCGCCGAACTGTCCGGTCACGAATTCGCGGTCGAGATCCCAGAACGTCAGCCCGTGCGTGGCGATGTCCAGGTCGGGGTGGAAACGCTGCTTGTATTCGAGTGGATCGACATCCGCCATCAGGTGACCGCGCACGCGGAACGAGTTGATGAGTTCCTGCACGCGTGCCGTCTTGTCGATGGCGCTGGCGAGGTCGACGCTGATGTCCGGCGCCCAATGGATCGGGTCGTAGGGGATGCGCAGTGCCGCGAAGATCTCTTCGTAGAAGTCGCGCTTGCCGATCAGCATCTCGTGCACGATCTTCAGGAACTCACCGCTGCCTGCGCCCTGGATGACCCGGTGATCGTAGGTGCTGGTCAGTGTGATGGTCTTGCCGATGCCGAGGGTGGTCAGGGTCTTCAGGCTCGACCCTTGGAACTCGGCCGGGTACTCGAGGGCACCGGCGCCGATGATGCAGCCCTGGCCCTTCATCAATCGGGGTACGGAGTGCTCGGTGCCGATGCCGCCCGGGTTGGTCAGCGAAACAGTGGCTCCCGCGAAATCGTCCGCCGTCAACTTGTTGGCTCGAGCACGCCGCACGAGGTCCTCGTATGCCGTGAGGTATTCGCCGAATGTCATCAGGTCCGCGCGCTTGATCGCGGGCACCAACAGGGCACGGCTGCCGTCCGGTTTCGGCAGGTCGATCGCGATGCCGAGGCCGACATGGGCGGGCGAGACGACGGAGGGCTTGTCGTCCACGATGTCGTAGTGAACATTCTGGCTGGGGAATTCTTTCAGCGCGCGGATCAGCGCCCAGCCGATCAGGTGGGTGAAACTCACCTTGCCGCCGCGTGCGCGCTTCAGATGGTTGTTGATGACGATGCGATTGTCGATCATCAGCTTCGCCGGAATCGTGCGAACACTCGTCGCGGTCGGCACCGTCAGGCTGGCATCCATGTTCGTGGCGAGAGACTTGGCGATTCCGCGCAACGGCAGGACCACGTCTTGCGCGGCTTCGCCGGCCGGCTCGTCGGCTGCGACGATCTGCTGCGGGGCGGTGACCGGTGCGTCGGCGGGAACCGGCTGTGGACGCGGGGCGATCGACGTCGTCCTCGCGATCGGCTGCGTGCCGATCACGGCGATCGGTGCGGTGATCGGATGCGTCTCCGCCGAGACCTCCGCCGACGCCTCGCCAGACTCCGCCGACGTCTCGCCGGGCTCCTTAGACGCCTCGGCGGCCGGCGTCTCGGTCTCAGCCCGACCGGGTGCGGGCACGGCGGGCGCTGCCGGCGTCGCCGGCTCCGCAGCTAGCGCGTCGACCAGTTCGGCGACCGGTGGCAGCGGCGTTCCCGCCGGGTGCGTCGTGCCGCCGACGTTCGGCTCAGCGGGGGTCGCGGCGCTGCCGGGCTGGTAGTTCTCAAGGATGGGCCACCAGGACTTGTCGACCGAATTCTTGTCCGTTCGATACTGCTCGTAGAGCTCATCCACGAGCCATTCGTTGGCTCCGAACTCACTCGAGGCCCCTTGGTCGGCACCTACTCCGGTCAACTGGCTCGACACAGTCGTTCGCCCACTCTCCATTGATGCTCTGTTGATGCAATTCTCTGGTGCAGCGACGGGCTCGTGACCCCGCGCTTCTCTTCGGTGTTCAAGCCTAATCCCATTGCGTCGACCTCGCTGCCAGGCTGCTGGGACGATACCGTTGATGCATGGAGTTCTATGGGACGACCCCGACGCATGATCTGACATATTCCGACGTGTTTCTCGTGCCGAGCCGGTCCGACGTGACCAGCCGGCTCGACGTCTCGTTGGCTCCGGGTGACGGCACCGGTGCGACCATTCCGATCGTCTCCGCGAACATGAATTCGGTCACCGGGCCGCGCCTGGCCGCGACGCTCGCGCGGCGCGGAGGGCTCGGCGTATTGCCGCAGGACATGCACCTGCAGGAGCTCGACGCAGCGATCCGTTGGGTCAAAGGCCAGCCGGTCGCGTACGACACCCCACTGGTGATGAACCCGAAAGACACCGTCGAAGCCGCACTCTTGCGGGTTCCGGCCGTCGCGGCCCACGGCGTGGTGCTCTTCGACGACGCCGGCGCGTATCTCGGCTGTGTCCTGGCGGAGGATCTCGCAGTGGCGCTCCCGGATGCCCCGCTCGGCGATCTCCTGCATGGCGCGGTCACCGCACTCGATGCCGACGACGTTCCCGACGGTCGCGCCGCATTCGACCTGATGAGCGAGGCCGGGATCGACTTCGCACCTGTTCTGCAGCACGGTCGGGTGATCGGCACACTGGGCCGCACGAGCGCGCTGCGCTCGACGATCTACACGCCCGCCGTGGATGCACATGGTCGGTTGCGGGTCGCCGCGGCGGTCGGAATCAACGGGGACGTCGCCGGCAAGGCGAGGGCACTGGCATCCGCCGGGGTCGACGTGTTGGTCATCGATACGGCGCACGGCGATCAGGGCGGCATGCGAACGGCGATCGCCGCCGTCAAGTCGCTGGACCTCGGTCTGCCGATCGTTGCGGGCAATGTCGTCACCGGACGGGCCGTGCGCGAGCTCGTCGAAGCGGGGGCGGACATCCTGAAGGTCGGGGTCGGCCCGGGCGCCATGTGCACCACCCGCATGATGACGGCCGTCGGCCGGCCGCAGTTCTCTGCCGTCGTGGAGACGGCGGATGTCGCACGCGAGCTCGGTGCGCATGTCTGGGCGGACGGCGGTGTGCGCTACCCCCGCGACGTCGCGCTGGCGCTCGCGGCGGGCGGGTCGTCGGTGATGATCGGTTCCTGGTTCGCCGGCACGATCGAGGCGCCCGGTGATCTGCGTGCCGACGAGGACGGCGATCTGTACAAGGAGAGCTGGGGGATGGCATCGACCAAGGCCGTGCACGAGCGTTTCGAACGGTTGGACGCATACGACCTCGCCCGCAAGGAGCTGTTCGCGGAGGGGATCTCGTCGTCGAAGATCTATTTGGACCCGTTGCGCCCGTCTGTCGAGGACCTGCTCGACATGATCACGACCGGGCTGCGCAGTTCGTTCACCTACGCGGGGGCACGTTCCGTCGTGGAGTTCCACGACCGGGCGCTGGTGGGAATCCAGTCTGCCGCCGGTTACGAAGAGGGCAAGGCGCTGCCGGTCAGCTGGTAGTCGCCGCGGCCGTCGCCCGCAAGCCCGGTCGCCCACACCCCGGTCGCCCACAAGGAGAAGGAGATAGTCGGGTTTGAAGGACCGATTTGTCCATGCCGTCCTTCAAACCCGACGGTCTCCGTCGAACCGTGGTGTCGATGCACCGCTTCGGAGGACGTGCGGTGGGCGCCGGTATAATCGGCAGGACAATGGACGACCCTCCTCCTGCCTCTTCGCCCACGCATAGACCCTCGCCCGTGACCGGGGGTTGGTGATTGCCGTGTACGAGTGGATTCTGCTCGTCGTCGGCATCGTCCTGACCGTCGGAACGGGCTTCTTCGTCGCCAGTGAGTTCGCCTTGGTCAACCTCGACAGGCACGACCTCGAGGCACGCCGCGATCGCGGGGAGTCCCGCCTCGGCATGACCATCGCCGCGTTGAAGATCACCTCGACGCACCTGTCGAGCGCGCAACTGGGCATCACCCTGACGACGCTGCTCACCGGGTACACGATGGAACCGGCGATCTCGACGCTGCTGTCGCCGTCGCTGGCGGCGTGGGGCGTCACATCCGTTGCCGTGCCTGTTGTTGCGGCGACCGTCGCGATCGTCGTCGCGACACTGGTGTCGATGATCATCGGTGAACTGGTGCCGAAGAACATGGCGCTTGCGCTGCCGCGGGCGACCGCGAAAATCGTGATCCCGTTCCAAACGGTGTTCACGGCAGTTTTCCGGCCCGCCGTCGCGGTTCTGAACGGCAGCGCCAATGGCATCCTGAGGATGCTCGGGGTCGAGCCGAAGGAAGAGCTCTCGGGTGCGCGCACGGCCGAAGAACTGTCCGCGTTGGTGCGCCGCTCCGCGAGCGCCGGCGTGCTCGAATCCGATACGGCGACGCTGCTCAACCGTACACTGCAGTTCGGCGGGCACACCGCGGCGGACGTGATGACGCCGCGGCTGCGCGTCGCGAGCGTTCAGCGCAACGAGCCGGCGCAGGCCGTGATCGATCTGGCGCGCAACACGGGCTACTCGCGGTTTCCCGTCTACGACGAAGACGCCGACGATGTCGTCGGCGTCGTGCACGTCAAGCAGGCGGTGGCCGTTCCGCGCGAGCGCCGTACGGTCGTGCCGGTCTCCGCACTGCAGAGCGACGCGCTCCGCGTACCCGAGACGATGAGCCTGGACACCCTGCTCGGCGAGCTGCGCGGACGCGGCTATCAGCTGGCGGTCGTCGTCGACGAGTACGGCGGAACGGCCGGGGTCACGACCCTGGAAGACCTGGTCGAAGAACTCGTCGGAGAGGTCGCCGACGAACACGACAAGGCCCGTGTCGACGTCGTGCGCGGCACGGACTCACTGACCTTCCCCGGCATGTTGCGACCGGACGAACTGCTTGAGCGCACCGGCGTGCGCGTGCCGGAGGATGGTCCGTACGAGACGGTCGCCGGTTTCGTGATGGATGCTCTCGGCCGGCTCCCCGTCGTCGGCGACGAGGTGCGGCTGACCGGTGGCATACTGCGCGTCGAACGACTCGACGGCCGTCGGATCGACCGGCTGCGGTACACGCCCGCACCGGACGACCAGGGTGAAAACCCGGGCGAAGGCCTTGGCAACGGCCCGGGCGAGAACACCGACCACCGCGCGGGGGAGGCCGATCGTGGCTGACTGGGCGGGTATCGCCTGGCTGTTCGTGCTGCTGCTTGCCAACGCATTCTTCGTCGCGTCCGAATTCGCCGTGATCTCGGCCCGGCGCTCACAGATCGAGCCGGCCGCAGAACGTGGGAAACGCTCGGCCAGGACCGCACTGTGGGCGATGGAACACGCGACTTCGATGCTCGCGACGACGCAGCTCGGCATCACGGTCTGCTCGCTGCTCATCCTGAACGTGTCCGAGCCGGCCATCCATCACCTGCTGGAGGCACCGCTCGGGCTGACCGCGTTGTCTGCGGATGCGATCGGCGTGATCGCGTTCGTCGTCACGCTGGTGATCGTGTCATTCTTGCACGTGGTGTTCGGTGAGATGGTGCCGAAGAATCTGTCGTTCTCGGTGCCGGACCGGGCCGTGTTGATCTTCGCACCGCCGCTCGTGGGCATTGCCCGGGTGTTCCGGCCGATCGTCGCGACGCTGAATGCGAGCGCGAACGGCGTCGTGCGACTGTTCGGGATCACGCCGCGGTCAGAGGCGGCAAGCACGTTCACGCTGGATGAGGTGGCCAGCATCGTCGACCAGTCGACGCGTGAGGGCGTGCTCACCGACCGCACGGGTGCACTGACCGCCGCGTTCGAGTTCACCGAGAAGAAGGCCAGTGAGATCGCTTTGCCGCTGCACGGTCTGATCGGCCTGCCGCCGACCGTCACACCGAATGAGATCGAACGGGCTGTCGCCCGGCACGGGTTCTCACGGTATGTGATTCAGGACGCCCGGGGCGAGCCGACGGGCTACCTGCATCTGAAGGATGTGCTCGACCTGGAGACGGCGGGGTTCAACCTGCCGGTGCCGGCGAAACGAGTGCGACAGCTGATCTCGATCTTCGCGGGCACGGATGCGGAGGACGCGCTGGCGACGATGCGCCGCTCCGGCGTGCACCTGGCACGGACCTTCGACGCGTCGGGCGCGACGACCGGGGTGCTCTTCCTGGAGGACATCATCGAGGAGCTCGTCGGCGAAGTGCAGGACGCGACGCGTCGCGGGCCTGGAAACCGTTGACCTCCCGGTTTGTGCTCGGTGCGGGCACTCGCATGGGATAGGGGACGAACCGGGCGATGAGGACATGAACGAGATCGGGGGTCGGGACGGGTGTGCTCCTTCTGTCCGGAATCGACCTATCGTGAGGATATGAATCTGACCCAAGCGCACCCGACCGCCGCCAGTGGCCCCGCCGATGGCTCGCCCGACGCCGAAGCGCGTGAATGGACCCGCGGGGACGCGTGCGGCTGGATCGCGGTGCCGACGGCATCCGATGACAAGTATTCGCGCGGTGTGCTCGGAATGATCACCGGCTCGGCGCGGTACCCGGGCGCCGCCGTGCTCGGGGCGGATGCCGCGATGCGCTCGGGCGTCGGAATGGTGCGTTATCTCGGCGACGCGCACGCGGCCGACCTGGTGCTGCACAGGCGGCCCGAGGTCGTGACGGCGTCGGGACGCGTGCAGGCGTGGCTGCTCGGTTCCGGGCAGGATGCTGCGACGCGCGATTCCGCCACTGCGGCCCGGATGGCGCAGGCGCTCGGCGAGGCTGTGCCGGTGGTGCTCGACGCCGGGGCGCTGGACCTTGCGACCGCAGCGGCCGGCCCGGTCATCATCACGCCGCACTTTCGGGAGCTCGCCGGCGTGCTTGCGGCGCGCGGCACCGATTGTTCCGCTGCGCTGATCGCGGCAGATCCGCCGGCCTGGGCGCGGCGCGCTGCCCGGCAGCTTGCCGTGACCGTGCTGCTGAAGGGGACGACGACCTACGTCGCTGCGCCTGATGGCGAGTTGCTCGCCGTCTCCGGCGCACCCAGCTGGCTGGCGACCGCCGGCAGCGGCGACGTGCTCGGCGGCATCCTGGGCGCGCTGGTCGCGACGCACACCGGGCGACTGGAGGATGACCCGCACCGCGCACTGCTGCGGCTCGGGGCCACGGCCGCGCTGGTGCACACGCGCGCGGCGGCTCGCGCATCCGGCGGCGGTCCGATCGCTGCGCTTGACATCGCGGACGCCGTACCCGCGACGATCGCGGCACTGCTCGCCGAGTGAGCGGCTGACCGGAACCGACCGGAACCGACAGCAACCGGCAGGTCAGACGCCGAGTGCGATCGTCTTCCGCGGCCGGACGGCGCCGTGCGCCGCCCCCGACGCACTCCACTAGCATGGTGAGCATGGCGTCCGGCCCCGTTACCAGCGCCGCGCGTTCGCACCGGCCGGAGCACGGCGAACACGGAGCACGCAGGCGGCGGGAGCACCGTGTCGGAGCCGCGATACGGCATCCGGTCGCACTGTGGATCGCGTTCCTTCTCGTGCATGTCTGGCTCGGCTATCTGTGTCTGAACGCCCCTGGCCTGCCGCTGGGCGATGTCACCCTCGTGTACAAACCATGGGCGCTGCAAGCGCAGTCCGGCATGGCGATCGTCGGACTGGATGTGCCGTGGGTGTACCCGCCGCTGGCGCTGATCCCGATCCTGCTGCCGCTCTTGATCGGGCAGGACCAGTACGCGACCGGCTGGTTGGCGCTGGTGCTGATTCTGGACGCGGTGGGGTTCGCAGTGTTGACCGCGCGCGGAGGGCGCCGCGTGGCCTGCGCGGCCTGCGCGGCCTGGTGGTGGTTGGCGTTCCTGTTGCTGCTCGGCCCGATCGCGGTGGCCCGGCTGGACACCGTATCCGTCGCGATCGTGATCGTGGCGCTGCTCTGGCTTCGTTCGATGCCACGGGTTGCCGCCGTGCTGCTCGCCGTGGCCACCTGGATCAAGGTGTGGCCGGTTGCCGCGATCGCAGCCGTCTTCGTGGTCAGCCGGGACCGGTGGCGGATGTTGCTGGCGGTCGCCTCGACGAGTGTCGTGATCGTGATCCTCGGCCTCACCTTCGGCAACGGCATGAACGTGTTCAGCTTCGTGACCCAGCAGACCGGGCGCGGCCTGCAGATCGAAGCGCCGGTCAGTGCGCCGTGGATGTGGGCGGCCGCGTTGCACAGTCCGGGGTCGTTCGTCTACTACGACCATGCGCTGCTGACGTTCCAGGTGGCCGGCCCGAACATCGGCTTCGCCATCGCCCTGATGACCCCGTTGCTGGCCGCAGCGGCCGTGCTCGTGCTGCTGATCGGAGCCTGGGCCACGTATCGGGGCGTGCCGGCCCTGGCCGTGCTGCCGCCGTTGATGCTGGGACTGGTCGCGACGTTGATCGCGTTCAACAAGGTCGGATCGCCGCAGTACATCACCTGGTTCGCGGCGCCCGTCATTCTTGGAATCGTCTGCGGAGGGCGGCAGTTCCGCACGCCTGCGATCCTGGTCGCGATCACGGCGGCGCTCACGCAGGTCGTCTACCCGTATCTGTACGTCGGGTTGCTCAATGCGAACGTGCTCATGGTCGCGGTCCTTTCGGCACGCAACCTGATGCTGTTCGCCATTCTCGGCTGGAGCCTGTGGGCGCTGTACCGCAGCGCACGCACGATCAGCCGGACGACCGCCTCGGGTGGCGATGACTTCGACGATGACTCCGTCGAGCACTTCGGCGAGGAAGCCGGCGAGGAAGCCGGCGACGACGCCTCCACGCCGGGGGCGACGACTTGGCCGTTCCCTGCTTCCCGAGACGGCTTCCCGAGACGAAATCCCTAGACGAAAGGACTGAACGATGATTGTTGCATTCTCGGTGTCGCCGGGCGGCGATGGGAGCGCTGACGGATCCGTGCACGACGCGGTGGCCGCGGCGGTCGAGATCGTGCGGGCATCCGGGCTGCCGAATAGAACCAGTTCGATGTTCACCGAGCTCGAGGGGGAGTGGGACGAGGTCTTCGATGTGGTCAGACGGGCGACGGAGGCTGTCGGGGCATTCGGCAGCCGGGTCTCCCTTGTGCTGAAGGCGGACATCCGGCCCGGTCGCACCGGCGAGCTGACCGGGAAGATCGATCGGCTCGAGGCTGCGCTGGCCGCCCGCGGCGGCAATTGACACGCCCGCGGTCGAATCGATTCGAAAGTGCCGGGGCAGCCCTCTACGATGTATCCATGTCCGCTCAACCTGACGGGCCGGCGACGCGTTCGCGCTCGCGACCTTCACGATCGATCGTTCTCGAGCCCGGCGCGGCTGGGCCCCGCCGCCTTCGACCGGTGCTGTCCCGACCGTGCCTGTCGCGGCGGTGTAGCGGTTGGTTGGGCGGCGCAGAATATGCGATCAATCGCCTTGCAGAAGGATCCCGTCGAGGATCGCTTGTTTGCGCAGCGCGACCTTCGTGCCGACGTCGTAGCCGGCGACCCGGTACTTCTCCCGGATCCGCTTCAGGTAGCTCTTGGCCGTCTCGTCCGAGATGCCGAGTTGGAATGCGACCGCCTTCACCGGCTCCCCGGCGCCGTACAAGGCCATCACGCGGCGCTCTTGCGCGCTGAGCTTGGGGGTGCCGCCGTTCTCGACCTGACTGAGTGCGAGGTCCAGTTCGGCGGAAATGTATGAATCGCCGATCCGTGCCGCACGGATCGCCTCGACGATCATCTCCGCGCCTTCACTCTTGACGAGATAGCCGAGCGCGCCGGCCGCGAGAGCTTCGCGCACGACGTTCGGGTCTGAATAGGTGCTCATCAACACTGTCTTCACTCCGGTGGTCTTCAGCGTCGACAGCTTCAGCGAGACGGGGATGTTGTCCTTCAGATCCAGGTCGAGCAGGACGACGTCCACCGGGAATTGCGGGTGGGTGAGCAACTCGGGCCAGGTGGTGACGGCCGCCACCATGCTGATGTCGTCCGCGGTGCTGCGGATCCATTCGGTCAGCGCTCCGAGCAACATCTTGTGATCGTCGACAATGGCTATCCGGATTGGTTGACGTGTGGCTGTCACAGCTGGTCCCTACTATCCACGCAGGTGTGCGTTGTTCTACCCCCAGAACGCTCGCCGCCCCTCATCCGCTCTTGCGCGCGGATCAAGCGCCGCTCAGGGGTCTGGTTGACTCTCGATCAGACAATCAACATCGATACGAAGTGCGGTTCCCCGGCTGGACTCGGCGTAGCGTCCAACCTTACCGATAGCTTGCCACACCGCGGCGTCTACCTGTTTTCGCGGCACTCCGAAAGCATCGAACCCGATCGCGATCGCGTTCGTGATCGCGACATCGGGTTCCGGTCGATGCAGGTCGACGCGCAACGACTGCGTGCCGCGGGTGAGATCGCCCACGAACAGCCAGATGGCGGACAGCAGTGCGTCGCGCTGCGGTCGAGACAACCGTGCGGCAAGGCCGAGCGGATCGGTCACGGTGACCAGCGGTCCCAGCACCGCGGACTCGGACACGGCGTGGTGCAACCAGGTCTTGCCGCGTCCTGCGATCAAGTGCAGGCGCAGCTCCGTGGCGATGTTGGCCGCCGCCGTCGAGGCTGCCGCATCCAGAGGCAGTGCGGCCTGACCGGTCGCGACGGACTGGAGCAGCCGCTCCGCGTCCAGGTCCAACCGGACCAGCTCCTGCGATGCCATGAGGCCCAGCGCGTTGCCGGGAACGGACGCCGCGGCCCGTGCTTGCGCGCGATCGGATTCGACGCGCACAAGCGACCGGAACGAGCGGACGACACTGATCCCGAGCACCGCAGGCAGTCCCGCGAGCACGATGACGACGATTCGCGGCCCGAGCGAGAGCGGATCGGCCAGCGATGCGCTGAGGTAGACGATGGCGAGGGCGGTGCACAGGGCGGCCGCCGCGGCCAGCACCCAGCGCAGCCGCTGCGTGTTCGCGCACGCCACCAGCAGCGCGGACGTCGCGGTCGCAGCGGCAGGGTATGGGCCATCGATCGCGCCGGTCCAGCTGCCGATCACGTCGAGGACCACGATGACGGCCCCGACGATGAGCACGATCGGGAACACCCATTCCTCGAGGGCACTGGCCCGCCACGGCACCATCAGAAACGCCATCGCGGTCGCCAGCAGCATCCAGGCGGCGATCGAGGCGCCCAAGTGCGGGTACCGGTGGGCATTGAGGGCCAGGGAGATGAACTGCACGACGATCAGGGCGCAGGCGGACAGGTTCAGCCCACGACCGAGCCGCCCGAGCGCGAGGGCCGACTGCTCCCGGCGCAATTCGGAGCCGAGGCTCATTTCGGCACCTCCAACACGACGGTCGTGCCGGAACCGGGCGAGGAGAACAGCCGCGCATTGCCGCCCACGTCTCTGAGCCGGGCGACGATCGATTCGGCGAAACCAAGCCGCCCGGGGGCGATTGCGTCCAGATCGAAGCCGACACCGGCATCCGTCACCATGGCGCGCACCGTCGCCTCATCGTCTGTGATCGTCACATGCGCCTCGTCGACGCCCGAGTGTCTGCGCACATTCTCCAGGCATTCCGCGAGGGCCAGCAGGAATGCGTCCAACGTCTCGCTGGGAAGCAGCACATGCCCGGTTCCATGCCAGTTGACTTCGAGGCCGATGCGCCGGAAACGCTGCTTGACGGATTCAAGGGTGTTCCCGAGTGTCGATTCGTAGACGGGTTTGAGATTGTAATCACCGGACGCGACCGGCTCAGGCGCCAGACCCATCCGCAGCTGCCGCAGCAGCGCTGCGTCCTCCGCCGCCTGTTCGCGCAGGGCGCGCTCACTGACGCCGACGCCCGAGTGCGCCAGCAGCGTCAGCGTGGCCAGTACGGTGTCATGCAGAAGACGGGCATCCTGCCGGCGGCGGGCCTCCATCTCGCTCGCCGCCCGCTCCGCGCTGTACGCCCTGCTCATGCTGGTGATTCGGCGCACGGTCTGCGGTGCCATCCGGCCGAGCCACACCGCCAGAACGACGCAGAACATCCAGCCGATGAGCGTGAGTGCGAGTGCGCGCGGGGCGGGGCCGCTCGAGACGGCGATGGCGACGCTGAGGGTGGCGAACGTGACGAGGAAGCAGACGGCCAACAACACGACGTTGCGCCTGGTGATGCCCACCGAGATCGTGACGGATGCGATGCTGCCGCCGGCGAGCAGCACCAGCGCACTCGAGGTGGCGGGGTCGGCAAGCCCGCCGACCAAACCGATCAACAGGATCGCCGCGAGCGCGGCCACGACGATCGCGAACGGTTCAGCGCCGGATCGCGAGCGTGGCGTGCGCAGGGACGCGAGCCCGATCAGCACCAGGCACGCGGCGACGGCGAGATACAGCGGCGTGCCGGGCAAGGCGCCGGGAAGACTGACGCAGGCGAGCGCCGCAGCAGTCGTGGCCAAACACATGCAACGGCCCGTCTCGGACAGCAACCGACTGCTCTCACTGCGACTGCGTGGCATAGCCGCTCCGACATCCCCTCATGCACCCCACCGGTGCGCGCCTGGATCTCACCTTAGTCGCCGAGCAGCCGCCTCAGCTGCGTTCCGATCGCGTCGTTCTCGATCAGGAAGGCATCGTGCCCGAACGGTGAGCTGATCAGTGCGGCCGAATCGCCGTCGATGTTCCCCGAGATATCCGCGGCGATCGTAGCCTGCCCCTCGACGGGAAACAGCCGGTCGCTGTCGATGCCGACGACGAGCGTGCGCGCTGTCACGCGTTCGAGGGCGCGCGCGATGCCCCCGCGACCACGACCGATGTCGTGAGAATTCATCGCCTCGACCAGGGTGATGTAGCTGTTCGCGTCGAAGCGCCTGGTGAACTTGTTTCCATGGAAGTCCAGGTAGGACTCGACCGCGAAGCGGCCGCCCTGCCCGAGCGGATTGAGCTCGCTCTGCCAGGTGCGAAGGAAGCGAGCGTTCAGTTCGCTTGCGCTGCGGTAGTTGAGCAAAGCCATCCGGCGGGCCAGGGCGAGCCCGCGATGCGGCCCGTCGCCGTCGGCCGCCTCGTAGTAGTGGCCGCCCCGAAAGAGCGGGTCGGTCTGGATCGCCTCGACCTGCACCGAGTTCAGGGCGAGTTGGTCGGCGGTCGAATACGGTGGCGCAGCGATCACGGCGAGGTTTTCGACACGCTCCGGGTATTCGATCGCCCACTCGAGTGCCTGCATGCCGCCCATCGAACCGCCGATCACGGCCGCCCACCGAGAGATGCCGATGGCGTCGGCGAGTCCGGCCTGTGCGGCGACCTGGTCGCGGATGGTGGTGAACGGGAATCGCGGCCCCCACTCGTAGCCGTCAGGAGCCAGCGACGCGGGCCCGGTCGTGCCCTGGCAGCCGCCGAGCATGTTCGGCGCGACCACGAACCAGCGATCGGTGTCGATCGCCAACCCCGGTCCGACGACCCCACCCCACCAGCCCGGTGTCGGATGCCCGGACGACGGTTCCCCGATCACATGGCTGTCCCCGGTGAGAGCGTGCAGCACGAGCACGGCGTTGTCCTGCGCGGCGTTCAATCGCCCCCAGGTCTCATAGGCGACGCGAATGTAGGGCAGCGAGCCGCCACCTTCGAATTGGAACGCGCCGAGCCCGGCGAACCGGCGCCCGTCCTCAGGGTCGCTCTCTCGCCACGCGCCGCTCGCGGGCGGTTTGCCGAGCAGTGCGCGCGCATCCGTATCGGTGATGAACCGCGACGGCACCGTGTCCGCCGATGTCTGCCACTCCATATGGCCTAATTGTGCCTGGCCGCGGGCGCTGTCCGCGCCATGTTACGCGCGCGCGGCGCAGCGGCCCCGATCCGGGCCGCGCCGGGACGGCGGAGGGCCGGGCGACGGATGATCCGCTGCCCGGCCCTTCGCGCGGTGTGCCGTGTTACGCGGACGTGTGCGACTGTGCCACCGCTCGTGCGGCCGCCAGACCCACCTCGAGGTCGGCCTTGATGTCGTCGATGTTCTCAAGCCCGACGGACAGACGAACCAGACCCGGCGTCACACCCGCGGTCAACTGCTGCTCGGGGGACAGCTGCGAGTGCGTGGTCGAGGCCGGGTGGATCACGAGCGAACGCACGTCGCCGATGTTGGCGAGGTGGCTGAACAGGGTGAGGTTGTCGACCAGCGCGCGGCCGGCATCCACCCCGCCCTTCAGCTCGAACGAGAGCACGGCGCCGACACCCTTGGGGGTGTACTTGTTGGCGAGCGCATACCAGGGGCTTGACGGCAGGCCGGCGTACGCAACGGATGCGACGTCGTCGTGGTTCTCCAGCCACTCCGCGATCTCCTGGGCGTTCTGCACGTGCCGCTCCATACGCAACGACAGGGTTTCGATGCCCTGGATGAGCTGCCACGAGCTGGCCGGGGCGATCGCCGAGCCGAGGTCGCGCAACAACTGCACACGGGCCTTGATGATGTAGGCCAGGCCATCGCCGACCGCGCCGGTGTAGCTGACGCCGTGGTACGACTCGTCGGGCAGCGTGAGGCCCGGGAACTTGTCGACGTTCTTCGACCACTCGAAATGGCCGCCGTCGACGATGACCCCGGCGATGACGGTGCCGTGGCCGCCGAGGAACTTCGTCGCAGCGTGCACGACGATGTCCGCACCGTGCTCGAGCGGACGCAGCAGGTACGGTGTGGCGATCGTGTTGTCCACGATCAGGGGGATTCCGTTGCTGTGCGCGAGCTCGGCGACCGACTCGATGTCGAGCACATTGATCTTCGGGTTGCCGATCGTCTCGGCGAAGAACAGCTTGGTGTTCGGGCGGATGGCGCGGCGCCATTCGTCCAGGTCATCCTGGTCTTCGACGAACGTCGCCTCGATGCCGAGCTTGGCCAGCGTGTACTTGAACAGGTTGTAGGTTCCGCCGTACACCGCGGCCGAGGAGACGATGTGGTCGCCCGACTGCGCGATGTTCAACACCGAGAACGTCGTCGCGGACATGCCGGAGGACAGGACGAGGCCGCCCGTGCCGCCCTCGAGTGCAGCCACGCGCTCCTCCACCACCGCCGTGGTCGGGTTCTGGATGCGCGTGTAGATGTTGCCGAATTCGGCGAGCGCGAACAAGTTCTGTGCGTGCTCGGCGCTGTTGAACACGTACGACGTCGTCTGATAGATCGGCGTCGCACGCGAATTCGTGGCCGGATCGGGCGCGGCGCCCGCGTGGATCTGTTTGGTCTCGAACTGCCACTGCGCGGCGTCGGTCATGATGTCTCCTCGAGCGAATCGGTCTTCGGGTAGGCGAGGCATGCCGCGCCCTCTAATTGTTCTGCTGAGATTATGCACTGACGTGCCGAAGATCAAAAGCTGCTGCAATGCAGCGTAATCATGGCTGCCCGCGGCTGATTCACGGTTGAACGGCTCGAGCCACGAAAATAGGGGCATGACGGTTCGACGAGTTGTGGTGACGGGTGCGAGTTCGGGGATCGGGGCGGCCACTGTTCGGCTGTTTCGTCAGCACGAGTGGGAGGTGGTCGCCGTAGCCCGGCGCCGCGACCGGTTGGAGGCCCTTGCTGCCGAGACCGGCGCGCGGTTCGTCGTCGCAGACGTCACCGATCAGACACAGGTCGATCGGTTGCGCGCCGAATTGGAGGCAAGCGGCGGGATGCACGCGCTGATCAACAACGCCGGCGGCGCGCTCGGGCTGGACAGCGTCGAAAAGTCCGCGACAGACGACTGGCAGGAGATGTTCGATGTCAATGTGCTCGGCACGAAGCGCATGGTGAGCGCGCTGCTTCCGCTGCTGCGCCGGACAGCGGCCTCCGATGGCCACGCGGACATCGTGACGGTGACCTCGATCGCCGGGCACACCGCATATCTCGGCGGCGGGGGCTACAACGCGGCGAAGTTCGCCCAGCATGCGCTGACGGAAGTGCTGCGCCTCGAGCTCAACGGCGAGCCGATCCGCGTGATCGAGGTGGCCCCCGGGATGGTGCACACCGAGGAATTCGCGCTCGTGCGTTTCGGCGGCGATCAGGCGAGAGCGGATGCCGTCTATGCGAACGTGCCCGGCCCGCTGACGGCCGGCGACGTGGCCGAGACGATCGTGAATGCCGTACAGCGCCCCGCCCACGTCGATCTCGACCTGATCGTGATCAAGCCTGTCGCCCAAGCGGCGCCGACGCGTTTCCATAAGGGTCCGCTGCACGTGGCAGAAGTCGACTGAACGCGGGGGGTTGCGCGCGGTAACGTATTCGTCGTGGCACCAACGACGGGAGAGCGACTGTGACGGAACCCTCTGTGTTCGAATCCACCGGGGAGCGCGAGGTGCTGGGCTGGCTCGAGTTCGGCGACGCCTCTCGGGAACTCGCGACCGCCGTGGTGGAGGGCGGGTTCGAGCCGGACTTCGTGATCGCGATCGCGCGAGGCGGGCTCTTGCTGGCGGGCGCGATCGCCTATGCGCTCGACACCAAGGCGTGCGGAGCCCTCAACGTGGAGTTCTATACGGGCGTCGACGAGCGGCTGCCGGAGCCGGTTCTGCTGCCGCCGATGCTGGACAACGAGGCGATCGCCGGCAAGCGCGTGCTGCTGGTCGACGATGTGTCCGATTCGGGCAGAACGCTCGACCTGGTCGTCACGCTGCTGGAGAAGTACGACGCGGCGGTGCAGACCGTGTGCCTGTACAGCAAGCCGCGCACTGTGCGTGAGCCCGACTACGTGTGGCACAAGACGGAGCACTGGATCACGTTTCCGTGGTCCGCCCTCCCCCCGGTGACCGTCGGAGCATGACGGGCGCCAAAAGTCTCGCCGAGCTGGCGGCCGACGGATCGATGGACGCAGGTTGGGCGCGCACGCTCGAACCCGTCGCCGGTCGGATCGCCGCAATGGGGCAGTTCCTCCGGGCCGAGAACGCGGCCGGACGCGGTTATCTGCCGAGCGGCGCGAACGTGTTGCGCTCGTTCCGGTACCCGCTCAGCGAGGTGCGGGTGTTGATCGTGGGGCAGGATCCGTATCCGACGCCGGGGCATCCGATCGGATTGTCGTTCGCGGTCGACCGTCAGGTGCGACCGATTCCGCGCAGCCTGCAGAACATCTACCGGGAATTGCGTGCAGACCTCGGCGTCGCACTGCCGGCGCACGGCGATCTGACCGCGTGGGCGGCCGGCGGTGTGATGCTGCTGAACCGCGTGCTCACCGTGCAGCCGGGGAGCCCGGGTTCCCATCGCGGCAAGGGCTGGGAACAGGTCACAGAGCACGCGATCGCGACCCTCGTCGCCCGCCGGGCCCCATTGGTCGCAATCCTGTGGGGGAGGGACGCCGGCACCCTGCGGCCGCTGCTGGCGGACACGCCGATCATCGCGTCGGCACACCCGAGCCCGATGTCAGCCGACCGCGGATTCTTCGGGTCGAAACCGTTCAGCCGGGCCAACGCGCTGTTGATGGCACAGGGCGCCCGGCCTGTTGACTGGTCGCTGCCCGCGTGACGACCGGTCGCCGGTCGCGTAACACGCCGGACATGCGCGGCGATTACGCTGGAGCCCGTGCTGGAAGAGGAATACGAGACCCGCCGGCGGCTGCCCGCGCACCTGCGCAAGACACCGCCGCCGGATGCGCCGTTCGAATTCGCCATCCGCGAGGCACACGACGGCGATCTGCCCGATGTGCGCGAGATCTACAACCACTACGTCGCCAACAGCACGGTGACATTCGATGAGGATGCGATGACGCTGCGCGAGTGGCGGTCGAAATTCGCATATCTGCAACGACTGGGGATGCCGTTCATCGTCGCGGTGTCACCGCACGGTCAGATACTCGGCTATGCCCTGGTCACCCCGTGGAAGCAGAAGAGGGCCTACCGGTTCACGGTCGAGAACTCGATCTATCTGGGTGCGGCATCCACCGGCAAAGGACTCGGGCGCGCATTGCTCGCGGACTTGATCGAGCGTTCGAAGGCGGCGGGACTCAAGGAGATGATCGCGGTCGTCGCCGACAAAGGGGCGGACGCGTCGATCCGGCTGCACGAAGGCTTCGGCTTCATCGAGATCGGCCGGATGGGCCGGGTCGGCTTCAAGTTCGACCGCTGGCTCGGCACGATCCTGATGCAGAAGAGCCTCAAATAGCGTTGCCGCCGGCGCGGGGCGCCGGGCGCGGGCGCCGGAAGCGCGAGTCGTCGAGACCGGCTTTCTGGGTATTCGCTGATCGCACGTTATCAATTTGTTACTTTTGCTGGCCTTCTGTGCGGGGTCGTCGTAGATTGGCTTCACCGTCATCGACGGTCGACTCGAATGAGGCGGCCGAGGTGGGGTGATGAACCAATCGGGGCCTGCATGCTCTCGCGGGAGTTGCAGGCCCTGTCCATGTGCGCGACCCGTGGGCGACCGGTGTGCACGGTCGGGACGGCAGCGCGCACGGCGGGTGCGGTCTGCCGGACTAGGCCTCGGGGATGCTGCCATCCTCCTGAAGCGCCGCGAAGACCTCGGTCAGCACGAGCTCGCCGCTGTCAGCGTCGTAGTCGAACAGCTCGGCGTAGCGTCCCCAGTCGATCGCGATCTCCAGCTGCCGCTTGGCGTTCGCATCGGATAGACCTCGCCGCAGCAGGTCGAGGAAGAAGTCGTCGTGGATTGAGCCGTCATCCGTGTTCTCCAGCGTTCGGCAGATCGTCCGCACCAGGGGGGCGTGCTCGACGACCAGGGCGGCGAACAGCTGTTTGCTGCCCTGAATGTCTGCGGTGTGCCAGCGGCGCCCGGTCTCGGTCAGGAACGCGTCGACGCCGTCGAGCTCGAGCAGCCCGAGCATCGACGCCGCATCGACCAGCGGAAGCAGGTCGTCGACCTCGAACAGCAGCTCCGACGCGAGATCCGGAAGGTCGGTCTGCCCGTTGTGGGCATACACGATGCCGACGAGTCCGGCCAGCGAGCCGGCGGTCGCCTCGGGCAGCAGTGCGGTCAGCGGGGTGTCCTTCTGCGGCTGTGCGTGCGGGTGAGGCAAGACCGGCTCGTCCGTCGCCAACAGTGTGTAGAGCTGATCCACGAGTGCTTCGAATGCGAGTCCGCGCTTGTCCCGCGGCCGACCCAGCCGCACGGGGACCTCGGCCTTGAGATGCCCGGGGTTCGCTCCGAGCACCAGCACCCGGTCGGCGAGCATGATCGCTTCTTCGATATTGTGCGTGACGATGCAGATGCTCTTGGTCGGAAAGTCCTCACGCGCCCAGAGCGCCATCAGCTCGGACCGCAGGTTCTCGGCCGTCAACACGTCCAGTGCGCTGAACGGCTCGTCCATCAGCAGCGCGTCCGGCTGGAGCACGAGCGCGCGGGCGAAGCCCACCCGCTGCCGCATGCCGCCGGAGAGCTCCTTCGGATAGGCCGTCTCGAACCCATCGAGGCCGATCAGATCGATGGCGTCCAGCGCGCGCTGGCGACGCTGCGCCCGTGGCACCCCGCGCGCCTCCAGGCCCAACTCGACGTTGGCCTGAATGGTCAGCCACGGCATGAGCGCGAACGACTGGAAGACCATGCCGACGGATGCGTTCGCCCCGGTCAACTGCACGCCGTTGGCGCGCACGATTCCATCGGTCGGTTCGATCAGCCCGGCGATCGTGCGCAGCAGGGTGGACTTGCCCGAGCCGGACTTCCCTAACAGCGCTACGATCTCTCCGGCGTGCAGCTCGAGCGAGATGTCATCGAGTACCGAGAGCTTCGTTCCTGCCGCGCTTGTGAAGGTCTTCGACACATGCTCGACAGCGATGATCGGAGCGGTGGCGGTTGCAGGGCCGCGGGTGATGATGGTCATGATGCTCCTTCGTGTGCGTCTGAGGGACCGCTTCAGTATGAGAATCGGGTTTCGGCCAGCCGATACAGGCGCCGCCAGAACAGCCGGTTGATGCCGACGACGAACAGGCTCATGATCGCGACTCCGATCAGGGTCCGAGCGGCGTCACCGTGCATGGTCGCCTCTGTGATGTATGCGCCGAGCCCGGTCGCCGTGAGCGTTGTTCCGTGATAGCTGACGACCTCGGCGACGATCGACGCGTTCCATGCCCCGCCGGCCGCGGTGATGCCGCCGGTGACATAGGCGGAGAAGATCGCGGGCAGGATTAGTGTGCGCCAGCGCAGTCTGCGGCTCAGCCGCAGATTGGCGGATGCTTCGCGCAGGTCGTTCGGGATCGCGCTGGCCCCGGCGATCACGTTGAACAGGATGTACCACTGGGCTCCGAGGGCCATGAGCAGGATGCCGCCCCAGTTGAGGCTGACGCCGGTGGCGACCAGTGCCGCCGTCACGATCGGGAAGAGGAAGTTCGCCGGAAAGCTCGCGAATATCTGCACGATCGGCTGCGCCAGCCGGCTGACGCGGGGGTTCATGCCGATCCAGACTCCGATCGGCACCCAGATCGCCGTGGCGAACACCAGCAGCACCACGACGCGCGCGAACGTCGCCAAGCCCAGAAGGAAGGCGTGGCCCCACTCGGCCAGGCCCACGGCGCTGCCGGTCCAGCTCAGCATTTCGACTGCGCCCCAGAGCACGACGGCACCGACGACCGACCAGAACACGATGTCGCCGGCGCGTCGCCGCGCGAGATTCGCGCCCATTCGCACGTCAGCGATCCCGAACGGCCGGGTGGCGGCATCCAGAAGGCGGCTGATCGGCCGCAGGGCCAGGCCGGCCAGGTGCGGCAGCCGCGACCGGCGGAGGATGTCGAAGACGATGCTGCGCGGGCCGGCGCCGCCCTCCGAATCCTCGTTGCGGAAGCGCTCGGCCCACGCGGTCAACGGTCGCCAGAAGAAGAAGTTGACGGCGATGACCATGATCACCATGACGACGCTGGCCAGGACGATCTTGCCGATATCGCCGTCGTCGGCGGCTGTGGCGACGTAGCTGCCGATTCCAGGCAGCGCGTAGGTCTTGTTGTTGACGCTGATCACCTCGCTGGCGACGAGGAAGAACCATCCGCCGCCGAAGCTCATCATGCCGTTCCAGACCAGCGGGATCATGCCGCCGGGAACATCGAGGTTCCAGAAGCGCTGCCACTTGGTCAATCGCAGCAGCCGGGCCGCCTCGTCCAGGTCGCGTGGTTGGGTGACGAGGGACTGGTAGAAGGCGAAGGTCATGTTCCAGGCCTGCGATGTGAAGATGGCGAAGATCGACGCGCATTCCAGTCCGAGCATGTTGTTCGGGAACAGCGTCAGCCAGACCGTCAGAGTCACCGAAAGGAACCCGAGCACCGGCACGGACTGCAGGATGTCGAGGATCGGGATCAGCACGGCGCCCGCACGTCGCGACCGGGCCGCCGCCGTCGCGTAGACGAGGCTGAAGACCACGGACACCGCGAGCGCCACGAACATCCGCAGCAGCGAACGTGCGGCATAGTAGGGAAGATCCCACGGGTTCGTCGACACGGTCGTCGGCGCGGTCTGCGCCGTGAACGGCGAGAGGATGCCGTGCGACAGCGAGATGATCACGTAGAAGGAGACGACCACCGCCATCAAGACGATGGCATCCGCGGCGAGGCGCCCGGGGGAGCGCAGGATGCCGACCTCGTGGGAGAACGGGCGCAGCAGGGTCATGACGGCCTCCAGGGACACGGGCGAGGCGCCAGGGGCCGGGTGCTGTCGGGCGGTGGCCTATGGCTGGGGTCGGGGTGGGATGCACGGACTATGACTGTCGGATTTCATGCGTCTCACCTCCGGTATTTCGCGTGTTCGAGCCCGGCGGAGCGCGGGGGCCTCGCCAACTATAAGTCGATCGGCCGCAATAGTCAACCAGTTGCGCAAGTGAACCGACTGTGCCAGCCTGGTCTGATCATGGACGTCTTCCCGCTGTCCGTCACGGATGCCCAACTCGAGGTCGCCGCCGCCACGTTCGACCTGCTCTCGGTCGCTCCGCGGCTGCGCCTCGTCGTCATCCTCGCCGCCGGCGAATCCGACGTCAGCACGCTGGCGAGGCTGAGCGGGCAGGCGATTCCCGCGACCAGTCAGCAGCTGGCAAAGCTCCGGGCGGCAGGGATCGTCGCGGCCAGACGGGAGGGCAGACGGCAGTTGTACCGGGTCGACGACCCGCACATCCTCACGGTGATCGAGCAGATGTTCCGCCACATCGGGCCGGAGGGCACCCTCGTGCCGGAGCCATCGGCGCCGGGCAAGGCTGCGCCGCGACGCGCACGCCGGCCCCGGTTCACGGCGGTCAGCGGCGCCTGAAGCACGCTGTCAGTGGCCCGTACTACCCAGCGGCGGCGGGTCAGCCCGGCACGGACGGTCTAGAGCGTGACATTGAGCACGCTGTGCCCGATCACCGCGAGCACGCTGGTCCCGCGCAGGCGTGCGCGCCGAAATCCGAGGAGTTCGGGGCGCTGCGCGGAGTGTGCTGGCTGCGGCGTCGTCACAGCTTCACCCGAGCGGTGGTGCCGGGCCGCGTAGGCTCGACACATGGCCGAACTGCATGATCTCACCGCGCTCGAGCAGTGGCAGGAACTGCAGAAGGGCACGCTCTCCCCGATCGAGCTGACCGAACACTATCTGGCGCGCATCGAACGGCTGAATCCCGAACTCGGCGCATTCGTGACGGTGACGGCGGATGCCGCGCGAGCGCGCGCCGCGCAGGTCGCGGCATCCGTTCCCACCTCCGCTCCGTTGTGGGGCCTGCCGTCCGGCGACAAAGACCTCTGGCTGCGCGCCGGCGTTCCGGCCGGATTCGGCTCACGGCTGATGGCAGGCTACGTGCCGGACACGACGGACGAGATCGTGCAGACACTCGACGCCGCCGGTGTGATCAGCCTCGGCAAGACGAACGCGCCGGAGTTCGGGCTGCCGTCGTACACCGAGTCGCTCGCGGCGCCGCCCGCACGCAACCCGTGGAATCCCGCGCTCGGCGCCGGAGGCTCCAGCGGCGGTGCCGCCGTCGCCGTGTCCAGTGGCATGCTGCCATTCGCACCCGGCTCGGATGGGGGCGGCTCCGTTCGTATTCCCGCAGCGGCATGCGGTCTCGTCGGCGTGAAGCCGTCGCGTGGGCTGGTGCCGGCCGGCAGCGGCATCGACTCACTCGCGGGTCTCGTCGTCGATGGCCCGCTCGCACGCACGGTGGCGGATGCCGCGCTCCTGCTCGACGGCATGATCGCCCGCACGCACGGTCGCATCGATCACCACTTCACGCTGCGCGCACCGGGCGGCGATGAGCCATACCTGGCCAGTGCGGTGCGCGGCGAGGGACGGTTCCAGCTCGGCGTGATGACGACCTCGGCGTGGGACAGCGCATACGAGATCACGATCGACCCGGAGGCGCGGGCGGCGCTGGACATCGCGGTTGCCGAGTTCACCGCACTGGGCCACGGCATCGAGGAGACCGCGTTGGCCGCCGAAGACACCTACGCGGATGCGTTCCGCACGATCTGGCAGGCTGGCGCGGCCCGGATTCCGGCCGAGGGGGAGGCCGAGGAGCTGCTCGAACCGCTTACTCGCTGGCTGGTGCGGCAGGGTCGGAGCCTGAGCGCTCGCGCGCTCAGCTCTGCCCTGGCGACACTCGCCGCCTACGAGCGCTCGTTCATCGCACAGCTGGCGAGCTTCGACGCTGTACTGACGCCGGCACTCGCGATGACGCCGCGGGCGATCGGCTGGTACGACGGCGAAGACGCCGAGCACAACTTCGAACAGCAGGTGCAGTACACGCCGTTCACCTCGATGGTGAATGTGACCGGCTTGCCGGCGATCGTGCTTCCCGTGCATCAGACCGCGAACGGTCTGCCGATGGGGGTGCAGCTGATCGGCCGCCCCGGCGGCGAGGCGCCGCTGCTTGCGCTCGGCACGCAGCTGGAGCGGCGCATCCGCTGGCACGAGCGCCACCCCGCATCCTGGTGAACCTCCACCCACCCATACCCACCCACGCACTTCCGCTGAGGTGCGGACTTCGGTCACTCCGCCCGGGAAATAGCGACCGGAGTCCGTACCTCGGCGAGGGACTGGCGGGTGGCGTGCGAGGAGCGGACATTAGGTAAGGCATGCCTATACTGGAAGCGAAATGATTCAACCGGACCACGCTACGCACACGAGCCGCACGGTGCATCGCGATGATCGCGCGCAGTATCTCGTCGTCGCCGATGAGACGTCGCTGACCCAGCTGCGGAGCGAGCTCGCCCTGTTGCCGCTGTGCGCTCGCGGTCGCGTTTTCATCGAGGTCGCTGCGCCGGAGGACGAGTTCGTCCTCGATGTGCCGCTGCGGATGACCGTGACCTGGCTTCCGCGCTCCACCCGGACCGGCCGCCCTGGCACCGCAACCCGCTGCGCACCCGGGGAGGCTGTTCGCCGCGCCGTCACGGCTTGGACCGCCGAGATGTTGTGCGACGGCCCCGGCTCGACCACGGCGATCTTGACCGGCGACTATCGTGCCGTCGCCGGCATCTACGAGCACCTCGTCGAGGATGTCGCCATGCCTGTCTCCTCGATTGCGACGCCGAGCATGTTCCGGCTTTCCGGTCCGCGCTGAACCCTGCGGCCCGCGCTGAAGCCTGCCGGCCCGCACTGCAAGCCGTCGACGGCGGCGCACGCACCTCATCGGCCTGGGCTGAGCCCCACCAGGCGCGCGGATGCGTCCCACAGATCGCGGGCGAGCTGCGGATTCCGTGCCTGCCGGTTCACACGACCGCCGGGAACCAATCTGTCGAAATATGTGCCGCTTGGGGCACCGATCGGTGCGTTGCCGGTCAGCGCGATCAGTGGCACAGCACCCTGTGCGGCGCTGAGTCCATAATGGCTTCGCGTCACGGCATGTCCCAACTTGACGAGCGGTGACGTGGCGCCGAAGCCGGTGACGACCGTGCCGGGATGGAATGAGTACGCGCGGATGCCGGTGCCGGTCGTGCGCTCGGCCAGTTCTCTGATGAACAGGATGTCGGCGAGCTTCGACGTGCCGTATGCGCGCCAACCGCCCAGCCATGGGCGCTTTTGCCAATCGAGGTCGTCCAGTCGCAATCCTGCGAACAGATTGGCCATGCTCGCCGTCGACACCACCCGAACCGGAGCATCCATTGCCGATTCGATCAGCCGCGGCAGCAGCAGATTCGTCAGCAGGAACGGAGCGAGGTGGTTCGATTGGATCGTGCGCTCATGGCCGTCGACGGTCATCGCGCGTTTGGAGACCAGGCTGCCGGCGTTGTTCGCCAGCACGTCGATGCGGTCATAGCGCGTGAGCAGCGCGTCGGCCAGGGCGCGCACGTCGTCCAGATGATCGAAGTCCGCGAGGTATGCATCCCCGCCGACCCGCGCCGCGATCGCTTCGGTGCGCTCGGCGTTGCGGCCGACGACGGCCAGCTGGGCGCCCTGGTCGGCCAGGGCGACGGCCGCAACAGCTCCGATTCCCGAGCTGGCGCCCGTCAGTACGATCGTCTGCGTGAGCTCGCTCATAGGTAGCCGCCTTTCTGCAGTCCTGCCTCGATCTCGAACCGGTTCTTCAGCGGGTCACGACCGGCGATGAGATACAGCACCGGCATCAGCATGCCGTAGCGCCGCCATTGCTGTCTGTGCACGGCTTCGTGCTCGAGGACCTCGTCCGTCACGTTCTCGCGAGTCAGATAACAGCCGCCGACACAGGAACCTCCGCGGCCGAAGGTCCATCTCGGCATTCCCCGGAAGACGAACAGGCCGGCGCGGCGCTCGATCCGCCCGGTGCTCCAGACGAAGCCCCAGACCAGGCCGACCGTCGTCGCATAGGCGTACCCCGCCGCGCTGAGCGGAGAGTCGAAGAGGAGCGCTGTGATGCCACGCACGTTATCCGGTCGGCCTTCCATAGGTTTCCAAGAGCCGCAACCATACCTCGCTCAGCGTGGGATAGGAGGGTACGGCGTGCCAGAGCCGCGCGAGCGGGACCTCCCCGACGACCGCGACCGTTGCAGAGTGAAGCAGCTCACCGACATCCGCTCCGACGAAGGTCGCTCCGAGCAGCACTCCGCGATCCTCGTCGATGATCATGCGCGCCTGGCCGACGTAGGCATCGGTGTTGATGCTCGCCCCGGCAACTCCACTGATCGGATGATCCACGACACGGATGCGATAGCCCGCCCTCTGCGCACTCGCGGCGGTGAGTCCGACGGATGCCACCTCCGGGTCCGTGAACGTCACCTGGGGTACGGCGGCGTGATCGGCCGTTGCGACGTAGGTGCTCCACGCTGCGGTGGGCAGCGTCTTGCCTTTCGCACGCGCGGCGATCGCGTCGCCGGCGATGCGGGCCTGGTATTTGCCCTGATGTGTCAGCAGCGCTCGATGGTTGACATCGCCGGCGGCGTAGAGCCAATCGCCGCTGAGCGCGTCGTTGTCATCGTGGGTGACGAGCATCGTGTCGTCGACCGGCAACCAATCGCCCGGTGTCAGGCCGATCGTCTCCACGCCCAGGTCGAGGGTTGCGGGGACGCGACCGGTCGCCACGAGGACGTGTTCGACCGAGAGGGTCCGGCCGCTGCTCAGCGTCAACTCGACCGTGCCCGTGCGCCCACTTGTGCTCGCGCGGGCGCTTGCACCGGTGCCGCCGCCGGAGGTGTCACGTCCCGAAGCCGTTCTCCGCGCCTGCGTCACAGTCTCGTTCGGGTGCAGCGTGACGCCCAGGTCTTCCAATGACGTGCGAACGAGCTCACCGGCAAATGGCTCCTCTCTGACGAGGAGTCCGCTCCGTGAGATCAGTTCGACCCGGGTGCCGAACCCTGCATACGCTGTCGCCATTTCGACCGCGACGACTCCGCCGCCGATGATCGCGAGCGATGCCGGAGCCGCCTGCGCGCTCGTCGCGTCCCGGCTGGTCCAGGGGCCGACATCCGCCAGTCCCGGTGTGTCGGGCAGCATGGGCATGGAGCCGGTGCACACCGCGACGGCGTGGCGCGCGCGCACGACCGTGGTCGACACGGCAATGCCGGAACCAGCGCCCGCGCTGCCGACGGTCACTTCGCGTGGCGCGGTGATGCGCGCGTGCCCGCGGAGAAGTTCGATGCCGGCGCCGGTCAGCCAGGCGACCTGGCCATCGTCCTTCCAATTGCCGACCATCGCGTTGCGCCGTTGCAGGACGGATTGAACGTCGAGGTCACCGGTCATGGCCTCGCGCACACCACCGACTTTGCGCGCTGCACGCAACAGCGTTGCACTGCGCAGGAGTGTCTTCGACGGCATGCATGCCCAGTACGAGCACTCGCCGCCGACGAGTTCCGCCTCGACGATGAGCGTCTTCATTCCGCCTTGGACCGCCCGGTCGGCGACGTTCTCGCCGATCGCACCGGCCCCGATCACGATGACGTCGTACTCGCTGTCGACCATGCCGAAAGCCTATGCCTCGGATCGCCCGCTCGCGCCTTTGTTCCGATCCATCGAGTCGGGCCAAAGTACCGCTTGAACCCGCCTGAGCAATGACGACACCTTGCCCCGACTCGATGAGGTGGCAGCCGCTGTGATGCCGTCAGCGGCCCACGAACTCGGGCGTGCTGCGGGTGAGAAACGCCCGCATGCCGATTGCGGCATCCTCGCTGGTGGCGAGTCGCGCCAGCGCGGGTTGCAGTTCGGCCTCGGCGGCGGCGTCGCCGTCTCGAACGGCGCGCTTCGCGTTCGCGAGCGCGGCCTGCACCGCCAGCGGTGCCTGAGCGGCGATCCGCTCGGCGATCGCCAGCGCCGCGTCGAATTGATCGCCGTCCGGCACAACCTCCTGAACGAGCCCGATGCGATGCGCCTCCGTCGTGTCGAACAGTTCGCCGGTGAGAATCCAACGCATGGCGTTGCCCCAGCCGACCGCGCGCGGGAATCGCAGCGTCGCCCCGCCGAATGGCAGGATGCCGCGGCTCACCTCGACCTGTCCGAAGCGTGTCGATGCGCCCGCGACTGCGACATCGCTGGCGAGGATCAGTTCGATCCCCAGGGTCAGGCAGGTGCCCTGCACCGCGATCACGACCGGCTTGCTCAGCCGGCGGCCGTCGACCTGCCATGGGTTGATTCCGCCGGCCGGCACCAGGTCGATGCCGGTTGCGCTGATCCGGGGAGCGACATCCGCGAGGTCGAGGCCGGCCGTGAAGTGGTCGCCGACGGCATGGACCAGGCCGACCCGCAGTTCGGGGTCGCGTTCGAGTTCCCCGTAGGCCAAGCTCAGCTCTTGCAGCATGCGGAAGTCGGCGGCATTGCGCTTCTCGGGACGGTTGAAGCCGATCAGAAGGACATGTCCGCGTCGTTCGGTCAGGATGCGCGGCTGGGACTCTGCGGAAGACTCGCTCATGCATCGAGGCTACCCCGACGATGTCGCGCTGCTGGTGCCCGTCGAACCGGGATGCCCCGCCATCGCGCAGGAGCTACGACAGGGGCGCTGTGAGCGCGGCGAGCGTGCGCAGGATGACGGACAGGTCGGAGCTGGCGGCATCCGGCGAGGACGGAGCGAATCCGGCCACGCATCCGCCGGACAGCGCGAATCGTCCTCTCACGGCGCGAATGGTGTCCGCCAGCACCTCCGGAGCCAGGCCGAACGGTTCGGGATAGCCGACGCCGGCAATCGCCGCGGGATCCAGGACGTCGAGGTCGACGTGCACATACACGGAGGTCGCACCGGTTGCCTGAAGAGCCTCGATGATGGCATCCGTGCTCGTCAGTTCGTCGACACCGATCACACGGATGCCGGTCTCGTCGATGTATGCGATCTCGGCATCGTCAAGCGACCGCGCTCCTGCCAGCACGACCTGACCGGGACGCAGCCGCGTGGCCGCAGGAGACGCCAGCCCATCCGGACCGTCCCCGAGCAGTGCACGCAGTGCCATGCCGCTGAATGCGCCGGTCGGCGAGGACTCCGGAGTGTTCAGGTCGCCGTGCGCATCCAGCCACAACAGGGCGACACTGCCAGGATCCACGCTCGACACGGCTCGGTGCACGCCTGCTGCGCCGGCGGCGCAGTCTCCACCGATCAGAATGACGGTGTCGTCGAGTTTGCGCAGCTCGGCCTCGACCTTCGCCCGGATGGACAGGAGCGCGGAGTAGCGATGCACGTTGGTGCCCAACGACTCACCCGCCTCGGTCGGGACCTCGACGACGGTCGTCGCGGCCGACGGGAGGTCGCCCACGATCGCATTCGCGCCGTCGATCAACCGCATGGCACGCGATGAACCGGACCCCTGCCACTGCGGCACCACGAGAAAGTGAGTCGACACGGCATTCACCCTACCCGCGAGCCGCACACGCTACATGTCGCGGTAGCGCTTGGCGCTCGCCAACGCTGTGCGAAGCTCGTCGGCGTTCATGCGGATGCCGTATCCGGGAGTGTCGCGCTGGATGCGCCAGCCTTCTGCGAGCGCGCCGGCGTCGACCACGTCGAAGCCGAACGAGCCGATCAGGCCGGTGACGACCTGCTTGGCGGATGCATCGTCCCCGGCCACCATCAGGGCGCGGCGGTTCTCGGTGCCCGCCGGTGAACCATCGGTGGTGAGGTCTCCGAAATTGATGTGATTGAACGCTTTGACGACCTTCGATGCAGGCAGGTGCTCCTGCAACAGCTCCGAAACCGTTGCACTCTCGTCGTCGAGACGCGGAATGTTGCCGTCGCGCTGCGGATAGTAGTTGTTGGTATCGATCACGACCTTGCCCGTGAGCGGCGACACCGGCACCCGTCCGATGTTCTTCAGCGGCATCGTGACGACGGCGATATCGGCCGCCGCGGCGGCATCCGTTGCGGTTGCGGCCCGGGCATTCGAGCCGAGTTCTGCAACGAGCTCGGTGAGCGTCTCAGGGCCGCGTGAATTGCTCACCACGACGTCGTAGCCGTGCGCAACCGCCAGGCGCGCGAGTTGACTGCCGATATGTCCTGCACCGATGAGCCCGATTGTTGTCATGCCTGTGAGAACTCCGTCAACCTCAGTCCTATTCCCGTGCGTTCACCGTCCAGCGGCGTTCTCACCCTGATCGCGCAACTGATCGAATGCTTCGGCGGCGGGCTGCCTGGTCGCCTTCTTGCGCGCACGCAGCACGAAGAACAGGATGATCGCGACGACGACAAGGCCGATGATCACGAACCAGAAGAACCCCCATCCGTTGGCACCGCCTCCGCCCGCTGCGGCGCCGATTCCCGTGGCGGCAGCAATGGCGGCGCCGGCCCAATCGCCGTTGTGCAGGGCGGGCTCGATGTTCTTCTGCTCGATCTGGCCGACCTGGCTTGCGCTCAGCGGACCGGTTGGGTCCGCAGACAAGTAGAACGAGCGCCCCTGTACCGCGACCGCCAACAGATAGTCGTTCGGGCCGAGATCGTTCTTTTCGGCTGTGCTGTTCGCCCATTCCTGGGCAGTTGACGGGTTCGTGAAGGTGTCCACGTAGACCACGTACAGGTCGATCCCCGTGTTCGAGTACAGCGTGTCGATGGCCTTCGTCACGGTGCCGGTCTTGCCTCCGAGCACCCCGACCGGGTCGACGACGTGAGCCGTATCGACGTCGACCGGATCGGTGGCGGATGCCGCAGTTCCGCCCGCAAGTACGATCGCCACCGCGACCAGTGCCGCCCACCAGGTTCGCCGTGTTCGCATTGGCCGCCTTCCCGCCCCTTCTTGAGCCGAGTTTAGGGTGACGGGTCGGAGCGCGTCCAGCGTAGCCCGGCGGCCGCACCCGGCGTCAGGCCGCCCCGACGGCGTCGTGCAGCACCGCCGCCGCTCGCACCAGCGTGTCCGCCGGCGCCCCGGCGCGCTCGAGAGCGAGTAACGCGGCGCGCGTCAGGAGGGGATGGTGGCGACCATGCGGTCGAAGGCCGCGTCCAGCCTCGTGTCGACGACCTGCTGATCGGGATGCGCGTCGAACCAGTGGATGATGTCTCCTGCCGCATCCGCAAATGTCACGGTCGTGCGGAACTCGGGCACAAGCGCCTTCACCTTGCTGTTGTCGAAGACCATCGAGTGTGCCTTGTCGCCGAGCAGGCCGGGCCCGAGGCCGGGGTAGATCGCTGCGATGGTCTCGGATGCGACGTGCGCCAGGTTCGGCTCGACGCCGGCCGCACCGGCCAGGGCCGAATAGATCTGATCCCAGGTCGGGGCGTGGTCGCCGGTGATCTGGAAGTTGTCGCCGACGGCTTCTGGCCGGCCGAGCAGCCCGACGAACGCGACGGCGAAGTCGCTGTTGTGGGTGATGGTCCACAGGCTGGTGCCGTCGCCGTGCACCACCGCCGGCTTGCCGGCACGCATGCGGGCGATATCGGTCCAACCGCCCATCGTGGGCAGCGAGGTGCGGTCATAGGTGTGCGACGGGCGCACGATCGTCGCCGGGAACCCGCTGTCGCGGTAGGCGTGCAGGAGCAGATCCTCGCAGGCGATCTTGTCTCGCGAATACTGCCAGAACGGGTTGCGCAGCGGCGTCGACTCCGTGACCGGAAGCCGCGACGGCGGTGTCTGATATGCCGACGCCGAGCTGATGAACACGTACTGCCCGGTGCGCCCGGCGAACTGTGCGATGTCCCGGGCGACATGCTCAGGTGTGAAGGCGAGGAACTCGGCAACGACGTCGAACTCGTGGTCGCCGAGCGCGTCGCGCACCGCAGCGGCATCCCGCACGTCCGCGTGGAGCGACCGGACGGCATCCGGCAGCGGGCGGATGCTGCTGCGCCCCCTGTTGAGGACCGTCACGTCGTGCCCGAGCGCGACCGCGCGCGCCACGCAGGCCGAGCTGATGACGCCGGTGCCGCCGAGGAAGAGGATGCTTTTCTGGCTCACACTCCGATCCTCTCATCTCCCGCCCCGCGCATCCGCAGCCCAGTGCGTCCAATTGGCACGGTCGGAAGCGCCCAGAACGACCGTATCGGTGCGCTCGGTAGATGAAGAAGGGGCGAAGAGGGGGAGTGGGCGGGTGCGGGCGTGGCTGGCAGCGTGTGGAGGGGGGAGCGGGTAGCGTCGAACGGTGACCTTCGACGACCGGTATGGATCCGATGTGCTGGCCGCGAACTGGCGCCGCCGCGGGCTGCCGGCCGTGCAGACGGTGCCCGCCGAACGCGATCTCGTCGTCGAGGAGGCCCGGACCGGCTTCTGCGGTGCCGTCACGCGGATCGAGAACAAGCTCGTGCACCTCGAAGACCGGCACGGTCGCGTGCGGGTGTTCCCGCTCGGCAACGGTTTCTTGATCGATGGCAAGCCGGTCGTGCTCATCGCGCCCGTCGCGGCGGCGACCGGTCGCGGTCGCACCGCGTCCGGTTCGTTCAGCGTTGCGGATGCGCCTGCTCGCGTCGCGCGAGCCAGCCGCATCTTCGTCGAGGGCAGGCACGACGCGGAACTCGTCGAGAAGGTGTGGGGTGACGATCTGCGGCTCGAGGGGATCGTCGTCGAGTATCTGGAAGGCGTCGACCGTCTGGATGCCGTCGTGCGCGAGTTCGCACCGAGCGCGGGCCGGCGCGTCGGCGTGCTCGTCGACCACCTGGTGCCGGGTTCGAAGGAGTCGCGCATCGCCGAGGCCGTGGTGCGCGGGCCGCACGGAGCGCAGGTGCTGGTGGTGGGGCATCCGTTCATCGACATCTGGGCTGCGGTGAAGTCGGAACGCGTCGGACTGAAGCAGTGGCCGAAGGTTCCGCGCTCGGTCGAGTGGAAGAAGGGCATCTGCGCTGCGCTCGGCTGGCCGCACGAGACGCAGGCCGACACGGCTCACGCCTGGAAACGTATCCTGTCGCGTGTGTCGACCTACGCCGACCTGGAGCCGGCGCTGCTCGGCCGGGTCGAGCAGTTGATCGACTTCGTCACGGCCGGCTAGCCGCGCTCGCGGCCGGGGAGCACGGATTGCCAAGGCGGATTGCGCGGGCGGATTGCGCGGACCTGCGGCCAGGCGCACAATGGCGGGGTGGCATCCGGGCAGAGTGTCAGCATCCGCTACATCGTCAACGATGTGGATGCCGCGATCGCGTTCTATCGAGACGAGCTCGGCTTCGAGGTGGTCCTGCATCCGGCACCGCCGTTCGCCATGATGTCGCGTGGGCCGCTCCGACTGGTACTCAGTGCGCCCGGCGGGGGAGCGGGCGGTGGGCAGGCGATGCCGGATGGCACGCTTCCGCAGCCTGGCGGCTGGAATCGCTTCTCGATCGAGGTCGATGATTTGGATGCGACGGTTGGCACGCTGCGCGCGCATGGCTGCACATTTCGCAACGACATCGTCGATGGCATCGGTGGGCGGCAGATCATCGTCGACGACCCGTCGGGCAACCCTGTCGAGCTGTTCGAGCCGACGATTCCGGAAGCGAAGCTCGGCGCGAATCCGTTGTGATCGCGATCTCGACCGGCCGCACCGAGCCGACAGCCGCACGACGCCTTGGACGGTCGCTTGTGACGGTCGCGCTGCCCGGCGCGGTGATCGGCAGTTTTGGCGCACCACGATCCTCATCACTCTCGCATTCGTCGTGTTGGGTGGGGTGCTGACCACCGCACCGCTCACCTTCGCTGTCCTGCTGGTCGGACGCGGGTGTCAAGGCCTCGGACTCGGCGTCGTCGCGCTGCTGATGAGCGTCGCGCGCGACCAGCTGCCGGCACGGTGTTTCCGGACGAACACGGGTATGCGATCGCAGCGCTATGGGTGCTGCCGCTGCTGGCGATCAGCGCCGTACCGATCCTCCTCGTGCGTCGATCGGCTGCCCGGTAGGAGGTGCGCCGGGCCGACCCGCGCGAGATGTCCGCTCAATTTGACCTCGGCCCTCGATCCTGCTGAGAATCAAGTACCGGTGCCATCCCGTGCGGCTCGGCTTCGCCACGCGAAAGGCAGGATGTTGTGGGTACGTTCATCGTAGGCCCGCTATCGGAACCCGCTGCCGATTCCAGAGAAGCGCGGCCACGTGATCTGGTGGACCGCCCCGACATGTTCGGGCAGTGGGGCAAGCCGATGAAACCAGCCGATGGTGTCGCGGTCGAAGACGCTCGATTCGTGGCGGCGAGCGTGCAGCACTGGGTGGCCAACGCCATCCGCGAGGAGGTGGCCGCACGCAGAACGAACCTTGCCTCGCTTCTGGAGACGCTGCGGGTGACCTCGCCTGAACTGACCTTCCACCGTGCCGTCAGTCTTCAGCATGGCGACGAGCCGATTCAGCTTGCTGATCTGCTGGTCTGGGCGAGTAACTTCGAGAGCGTGCGCAACATTCTCGTATCGTCTCTCGGCGACGGCACGCGCGCCGGCACAGGTGGCCGAACTCAGTGAGGTGATCGCCGCACGCACACCGACGCCATGTAGTCGAATTCCGCCGCATAGACGTGGGCGGATTTCACAATCATCGTCAGCCGGCCGATCGGGGTCGCCAACGCGTGTGCGACGTGCTGCTGTAAGGCCGCAAGCTCCACCAGGTTGCCTCGACGTCGATCGCTCATCGGTCAAGAGTACCGCTTGACGCGTATGTACCCAGTTGGGTACATTAACGTCATGGATGCTGTATTGCACGCGTTGAGCGACGCCAGCCGTCGCTCGATGTTGGACACGTTGCGGCTCGGACCAGCCACGGTCGGGCACCTGGCGGAACGTTTGCCGATCGCCAGGCCTGGCGTATCCCGGCACCTGCGCGTACTGCGCGACGCGGGGCTGGTCGAGGCGCACTACGAGGCGCAGTGGAGGGTCTACTCGCTTCGACCGGAGCCGCTCGCCGAGCTCGACGCATGGCTGGGCCAGTACCGAATGGCGTGGGAGCAACGCCTGGACGCATTGCACACCGAAATCGCTCGAGGTAAACGCGACCGGAGAAGGCACAACCAGAAGCAGTACGACGAAAGTCACGACGAACACGGAAACGACGATCAGAGGAGGACATCATGACATCAGTTATCGGCCACGTCGAGGGCAGCTTGCGCGTCGAGAATGGCAGGGGAACGGTGCGAATGGAGGACGTGTACGACACGACCATCGTCGACCTGTGGTCGGCGTTGACCGAACCCGACCGGCTCGCGCGCTGGATTGCCGACGTCACGGGTGAGCTGAGGCTCGGAGGGCTGTTTCAGGCTCGCTTCACCAGTAGTTGGGAGGGCCTCGGGCGGGTCGACGTGTGTGAGGCGCCGCGCCACCTGATGGCTACGATGAGTCCCGGTGCCGATGATGAGACGGTGATCGAGGCGACGCTCGTCCACGACAATGGCAGAACCCGGCTGGTGATCGAGGAACGCGGATTGCCGTTGGAGGAATATGCGGATCACGGTGCCGGCTGGCAAGCGCACATCGAGGACTTGACAGGCTATCTCGACGGACGCGACACCGGCGTGTGGCACGACCGGTGGGTGGAACTCATCCCACACTATCGGGACCTGGCGCAGAAAGGGAGCCGATGATGTCGCGCACGGTGAGATGGCAAGCCATTCTTGGGCCTTCGACCTGTCCGACTCCTCGCGCCCATGCCGATCACAGTCAGCCGGTCTTGTCGATGGCTATCCGTCTGACGCAATCCGGGAAGAGAGAGTGCTAGTCTCGGACAGACATACGGTTGTAATGATGACAAAACCTTAGGCGGGCGGTCTTACCGTACCCATGCTGCGGTCACCGGCACAGCGCAACTGTCAACACGTCGTCGGAATGCGCGAACGCGCCTCGATGAATGAGAACGAGAGGTCACACCGTCAATGATCGACAACCGCTGCGACGTACTCGCATACTCAGACCGCATCTACGCCGGAACACTGGGCAAGATATTGGGCGTCTACCTCGGCAGGCCGGTTGAAGGCTGGACGTACGATGACATCCAGAAGCGGTTTGGCACGATCGATTATTTCGTCGCAAATCGCCTTGGCGTGCCGCTGATCGTCCCGGACGACGACATCTCCGGGACCTTCGTGTTCGGGCGCGCACTTCAGGACAACATTCACGACCTGCCGCTGACCTCGAGTCACGTCGCCGAGACGTGGCTCAACTACATTGTCGAAAACAAGACCGTGCTGTGGTGGGGCGGCCTCAGCCGGTCGACCGAACACACCGTCTTCCTCCGGCTGAAGTCGGGGATCACCGCCCCCGAGAGCGGATCGATCGAACTCAACGGTCGTTCGATGGCCGAGCAGATCGGGGCGCAGATCTTCATCGACTCGTGGGGCCTGTCAAACCCGGGCGACCCGGAGAGAGCGATCGCCATGGCGCGAGCCGCCGCGTCCGTCAGCCACGACGGGCTGGCCGTCGAGGCCGCGGCGTTCGTCGCCGGCATGGAGGCGATGGCGTTCGTCGAGAGCGATCTCGACGTTCTGATCGAAGAAGGTCTACGACTTGTCGCATCCGCCCGTTTGGAGAGACTCGTCACGGAGGTCCGCGGGGTTTGCCGAGCGGCGTCGGATTGGCGGGAGGTGCGGACCTGGATCGAGCACAACCACGGATATGAGCGGTATCCGAGCAACTCGCCGATCCAGACCAACCATGCCGCCCTCATCATGTCTTTGCTGATGGGCGGAGACAGCTGGCAGAAGAGTGTCGCGATTTGCACGACCGCAGGCTGGGACACCGACTCGAACACCGGCAATGTCGGCTGTCTCAACGGCATTCGCTTGGGACTCGCCGGCCTGGATGCCGGTGCCGACTTCCGCACCCCCGTTGCCGATCGGATGTTCGCGGTGAGCGCCGATGGCGGCGAATCGATCACGGACGCGGTCCGGGAGACCCGGAAGATCCTGAAGGCCGCCGCTGCCGCCCGCGGCCAGGTGGTGCGCACCCCATCGACGCGTTTCGCCTTCGAGTATCCCGGCTCGATGCAGGGCTTCACCTGCCACGACGCAGGCGAGTTGCCGAACGCAGCCGCCGAGTTGAGCAATCCGGACGGCCGCGGGCTGCGGCTGTCGTACCGTCGACTCGCAGTCGGAACCCGGGTGGCGGCATCGGTCGTCACGGCCGTCGAACCCACGCCTCGGGGGGTGGCGGGGACCAGTTACTTCGAAGTCATCGGCAGCCCGTCGCTCTACCCGACGCAAGAAGTGATCGCGCACCTGGAGCTCCTGGAAGGTGACGCGCCGACCGTCCGGTTCTTCGTCGATGCGTACGACGACGATGGAGTCGAACAGACCAGCTACGGCATCCCCGAGCGACTCGGATCGGGCATCACAGAGATCCGGTTCATGGTTCCCGACACCAATGGGCGACCGGTCTATCGGCTCGGAATAGAGGTGACGTCCGACACCACGGTCGACGGCGCCCTCCGGATTCGCGATCTCGACTGGTCGGGCGCGCCCGCATCGTACATTCTCGGCAAATCGTACGAGATGAGCCCCGAGCTGACGCCGTGGACGACGGATACGGCATGGCTTCGGACTTTTGTCTCGTCCGCCGCGAACCTCGCCCCGGACTACACCACCACCTTCTGTGTCTCGCACCCGGAACGTGGCGGCGTGGTCACGACGGGCACCGAGGACTGGGCCGATTACTCGGTGGCATCCCGTATCGAGTTCAATCAGCAGGACGGAGCCGGTCTTGTCGCCCGCTCGCGTGGGCACCGTCGTTACTACTCGGCGGAACTGCGCGGTTCGCGGCTCGTCCTGGTGAAAGTCGACGGGGCGCAGCAGACCGAGCTCGCCTCGGTCGACGTCGTCCACACGGTCGACGAAAGGCATGACCTGGAGTTCACGGTGGTCGGGGAGTTGCTCAGCGCCCGCTGGGATGGTGACCTGCTTCTTACCGCGACCGACCGGGAATTCACCGCCGGTGGAGCCGGTTTCGTCGTCCATCGCGGCGCCTTCCTCGCTGACGGCTTCCGGGTGAGGGCTATCGGGTGAGGGCTGTCGGACGGTAGCACGACCACGTCGAACACCGTGTCATCGCGCTGTCGCAGGCAGTTCACCGGTGAGCTGTGCCCGGCGCGTGTCCGACACGAATGCGGCTTCGATCGAGTTCGCGGCCAGTGCAGTGAGCTCGGCGTAGTCCAGACCGAATGCGGTGACGCAGGCCTCAACGTTCTGATCGAGGTAGCCACCGAAATACGCCGGGTCGTCCGAGTTGAGCGTGACGACCAGTCCCCGGTCGAGCATGCGGCGAAGGGGGAGTCTGCCGAGCTCTTCGGCCACGCCGAGGCGCACGTTCGAAAGGGGACAGACGGTGAGGGGGATGCGGTCGCGAACCAACCGTGCAACGAGCGCGTCGTCGTCGAGGCACCGGATTCCGTGATCGATCCGTTCTGCGCCCAGATCGTCGAGGGCCTGCCACACATACTCGGCGGGTCCCTCCTCGCCGGCGTGTGCCACCCGGCGCAGCCCGTTGGCGTGCGCCTCCTCGAAGACGGACCGGAACAGTGACGGCGGGTAGCCCAACTCAGCGGAATCGAGTCCGATGCCGGCGACGCGGATACCGCTGGCGAGGACGGATTCGAGCATCTCATGGGCGGAGGCCACCGGTTGGTCGCGGAGGACGCACACGATGAGCTCCGCGGTCAACCCGTGGAGTTCTACCGCCGAAGCGATGCCCTTGCTCACCCCGCCGAGCACCGTCTGCGTTGATATGCCGCGGATGCTGTGCGCCTGCGGGTCGACGAACAGCTCGACGTGGCGCACACCTGCCAGGTCGGCGCGGGTGAGGTACTGCAACGTCAGATCGTAGTAGTCGCGCTCTTGCCGGAGGACGGACATGTTGTCGTAGTACAGGTCAAGGAACGACTGCAGGTCGGTGAATTCGTATCGACGGGACAGGTCTTCGATGTCCCGGTACGGAAGGGTGAGTCGATTCCGGGCGGCCAGATCGAAGATCGTGGCCGGCTCCAGCGTTCCTTCGATGTGAACATGCAATTCGCAGAAGGGCAGCGGATGCTCGCGAAGCAGAGTCAGTGTCCGGATCGCGGTGTCGGTCATGCCGACAGCCGTTCGGTGACGAGATCGAGGAACCGATCGTAGTCGATCGAGGACACGATCTCGATCTGGGGCATGTCGGCCCACAAGTGGTGCATCCGACGGTCGACGACCGTCATTCCGCGGGTCAGCTCACCTGCGACTTCGATGTCGCAGCGCACAGCCTCGACCGTGATCAGAGAGGGATCGATGAGTGCGGCGACGGCGGAGCTGTCGATCAGGGAGCAGTACGACTGGTAGCCTCGCGATTCGACGAAATCGACGACCCGGGTCGCAAGTCGCGCCTCTGGGCGTGCCGAGGCGCGCAGCGTCTGCCGGTCTTGAGGGCGGAAGTTGATGGACGGGTGGGTGGCGACGTCCAACCCCACCGCGACGAGCGGGAATCCGGCGTGGAACACCAGATGGGCGGATTCGGGGTCGACGAAGATGTTCCATTCGCTGACCGGATTGTCACCGGTGGCCTGCGTCCATGCGTATGGTGTGATGCCGAACGAGCCGCCGATGGCAATGAGCCGATCGACCTTCGTCGGCAGCGTCGGGTCGAGTTCGAGCGCTGCAGCGATGTTGGTGAGCGGGCCGAGGCAGCAGATCGAGATGTCGCCCGCGTGGGCGTTGACGGTGTCGACGATGAGCTGCGCGGCGGGGCGCGGATCGATCGGTCGCTCGGACTCGGGGAAGTGTGATTCGGCGAGTCCGTCTGAGCCATGCGAGAACGGGTCGGAAGGGTAGTTCCCGCCGCGGGGAAGGAGGCCACCCTGTGCGACCGGGATGTCGGTCTGACCGAGCAGGTCGAGCAGTTTCAGCACGTTCCCGACGGTGCGGTCCGACGGCAGGTTTCCGGTCACAGCCGTGATGGCCCGAACATTCAGCTCGTCGGCCTTGAACGCGAGGGCAATGGCCAGAGCATCGTCCATCCCCGGGTCGGTGTCGATCAGCACGTTCATCACAGTGCGTACTTCCTCTCGGCTGGTCACCGGTCTCTGAAGGATTGGCGGTCTCTGAAGGATTGGCCTTAGGGGATCGTCTCAGACCGGTATGGTAAGCATAACAATAAGATGACTCAGTGAAGGATTCCATTGTCGGGAGGCGGCTTGGCAGGCATGATCGCAGTTCTTTCCCACGTCGTCCTGGATGAGATCATCGGAGCAGAAGCCGATCACGCGATTCGGGAAATCGGTGGTGCGGGCGCATACGCCGCGGTGGGGGCCAGCCTCGCCGGCGGCCCGAACGCCACCGCCATCGTTTCCGGAGTCGGCACCGAAGACCGGGCGGCGCTGACGGAATGGTTCGCCGAGCGCGAGATCGACTCCAGGGGATTGTTCGTGGTCGGGAGCCACAGCCCTCGAACGCGCATCCACTACTTCGCTGACGGCGAACGAATCGAAACGCCGGTGTTCGGCCTTGAGCACTTCAATGCCCATACCCCCCTACCCGAGCACATCCCGCACTTCGCGACGGGCCTCGCAGGAGCCTACCTTTTTCACGATCTCGACACCGAGTACTGGCAGAGCATACAGCGCTTTCGTGCGAACGTTCACGGTCCCATCCTCTGGGAGATCTCCGCCACCGCCTGCCGCCTCGGGATGTGGCCGGCCGTTCGCGAGTCGATGGAGCTGGTGGATCTGTTCTCCATCAACCGATCGGAAGCACTCGAGCTGTTCGACACCGGTGAGCTGGACACGGCCATCGATTCGCTGCGTATCGCAGGGGCCGTCACAATTCTGCGCTGCGGGGCCGATGGTTCGATCCTCATCGACGGCGGGCGAGTGACCGAGGTCGGGGTCTCGCGCGTTGACGCCATCGACCCGACCGGTGGCGGCAACAGCTACAGCGGGGCCTTCCTGGCCGCCTATGCCGCAACGGGAGACCCCGTCTGGTCCGCCCGGATGGCGGCCGCTGCCGCCGCGATCGTCATCTCGCACCATGGCGCGCCCCCCATCGACTCCACGCTCCGCACGCAGGTCGCCGGCATCGCCCGAAGCATTTCAGTCAATCCACGACGAGACCAGGAGGTCTGCAGATGACACGCGATTGGGACCCCGCCGCGTTGTATGACAGCTATCGATACGCAGCCAACGTTCCACGTCGCGGCTTATTGGTAGACGGGAGACCCGCCCTTTCCCAACTGGATGTGGACCAGGTGGCGCGATACGTGCTCGTCACCGTTCGGGATCCGTTGTGCGCATATGACGACGACCCGGCATCCCAGATCGCCACGATGCTGGAGGACGCGGAGTCGATCGGCAAGTCGGGGATGTTCACCTCGTGGACGGGGCGCTATCGGGGGGTCGCTGTCACGGTGATCTCCGGCGGCAGCGGGTCACCGGAAGCCGAATTGATCATGCACGAACTGCTGGAGTTCACGCCTGCGGACACCTTCCTTCGCGTGGGCGGCTCAGGCGGAATCCATCCGAAGGTGAAACCCGGAGACGTCGTGATCTCGACCGGAGTCGTCAGGGATGAGGGCATGACCCGCGCGTACGTTCCGGAGTCCTATCCGGCGGTGTCATCGTACGAGGTCGTCGTTGCCATGAGACAGGCCGCCCGAAAACTCGGCCACAGCCATCATCTGGGCATCACCCGTTCGAGCGACAGCGACTTCTGTGGGGTGGGGCGCCCATCGGTCGGCGGGTACTTCCAGCCGTGGCACCTGGACATCCTCGACACCTGGGCGCGCGCGGGGGTGTTGAACGGCGACCGCGAATCCGCGGCGATCGTGACGCTCGCCCAGCTCTTCGGAAGACGTGGTGGCTCCGTGTGTTCCGTCGCCGACAACGTGATCGCCGACCGGACCTTCATGGCTGGAGCCGGCCACCACAACGGAATCGAGATCGCCCTGGAGGGCCTCCTGGAACTTGCGCGGATGGACGCGGAAACCGTCGACTCGCAAGGCGATCACGGGGTCCCAGTCAACGATTGACACAGATGTCCTAAGGTTATAGGGTCAATACAACTGAACCAATTGTGGTTCGTCATGATTCCGAAGACCTGGCACACGACAAAGGAGTTCGTCCATGAATCGAAAGAGGCTGAAGCTCGTCACCGTCGCCATTGCGGCGACCGCGGCCCTGATATTGAGCGGCTGCTCTGCCGGGTCCGGCGGAGACGGCGGGCGCAAGACCCTGCAACTCTGGTTTTGGGGTGCTCCACCACAGCAGCAACAGACCATGCAGAAAGTACTCGTCGATGGATTCAACACGTCGCAGAGCAAATACACCCTGCAGGTGACGTTCAACAATGCCGTGGACAAGAACATCCAGGTCGCGTTGAGCGCCGGCAAGGGTCCGGACGTCGTTTACGGCTCCGGCCCCTCGTTCTCGGCGGCATATGCGGCACAAGGCAAGCTCGCCGACATGACCCCGTACGCGAAGAAATACGGTTGGCAAGACCGCATCCTCGCCCCGATGTATGAGTCCGGCACGGTCGACGGGAAGCTCTACTCCCTGCCCAACTCGCTCGAGGACATCGGGGTCTTCTACAACAAGAAGGTCCTCGAGAAGCTCGGAATCCCTGTGCCGAAGACCTATGCCGAACTCACCTCAGCCATGGACGCGGCCGCGGCCGCGGGACTATACCCATCGGTCACCGGCAACCAGGGCTGGAAACCGGTCAATCAGAACTACGTGTCGCTGTTCATGGCGCAGATCGCCGGCGGCAAGACCATCTACAGCGCGTTGCAGGGCAAGATCCCATGGACCGATCCGAGCATCGTCAAGTCGATCGAGGACTCCGCCGCCTTCTACCAGAAGGGCTACCTGGGCGGCAAGGACTACTCGACGCTGAACTTCGACCAGTCCGTCCAGCTGCTGAGCCAAGGCAAGTCGCCGTTCTTCATCGGCCCGACTCTCGTCTTCCAGTTCGCGTCGAACTACTTCAACGACAAAGCCGGCAACACGGCTGACCTCGGGTACATGCCTTTCCCGACCATCAATCCGGGCCTGCCCTCGCCGTATTCCACCTTGGGAACGACGGCATCGCTGTCCATCAACGCAAGCTCGCCGAACAAGGACGGCGCGGCCGAGGTCATCGACTACATGATGAGCGACTCGTTCACGAAGGACATGAACAAGACGTGGCCGGGATACTGGGCGGTTCCGCTGAAGAACTTCGACCTCAACGCCGACGACTACAGCGGGCTGTCCAAGCCGTTCGTCGCCGCGATCAAGGACACGATCCAGAACGTCAACGACGGCAACTACGGCTTCTTCACCGGCACCTTCTTCCCGCCGGCGACGGCAGCCGCGACGACCGATGTCGACTCGGTCTGGCTGGGCAAGCAGACTGCCACTCAGTTCCTCGAGGGTATTGAAAAGACCTTCAAGACGGAACAAGCCAAGGGTCTCGTACCGCCTCTGCCAGAGCCGAAGAACTAGCCGGAGATTCCGTGGGTGAGTGCGGGTCGCGAAAGTCGCGACCCGCACTCACCCCATACAGAGGAGAACAGATGCTGACCACGACCGTGAGTCAGGAGGTGCGTCCGAGTGCCCCCGCACAGCGGCACGCACGGTTCGTTCGTCGCCGCACCACCATCAACTATCTGCTGGTAGCGCCCGCACTCGTGCTGTCGGTCGTGATCGTCGTCGTTCCCGGTATCCTCACTCTGCTGCTGTCCTTCACGGACTGGAGCGGAATCGGCCTGAACATCACGTTCATCGGTGTGCAGAACTTTCGGGACATCCTTGCCGACCCGGTCTTCGCCACATCTCTCACCAACAATGTGAAATGGGTCGTTCTGTTTCTCACCCTTCCCGCGATCATCGGATTGCTGACAGCGTCATTGCTGCTACGCAGGAAGAGGATGCGCACCTTTTATCAGGTGATCTATCTGATGCCGTATGTTCTGGCTCCGATCGTGAACGCGCTGATCTGGATGAATATCATCTACAACCCGAACGGCGGAGTGGTCGGGGTACTGGGCATCCCGTCACCGCTCGGCGACACGAGTGGCGGGGCGCTCTATGCGGCGGCAGCAGTCGACATGTGGCACTACTGGGGATTCCTGACGGTGATCTATCTCGGCGCAATGAGGCAGACGCCGATCGACCAGGTTGAAGCAGCCATCGTCGATGGGGCGAACGGGTGGAAGGTCTTTCGACATGTCTACTTGCCCAGCATTCGGCCGACGCTGCTTCTCATGGGTGTGATGACGGTCATCTTCTCGTTCCTTGCTTTCGACTACGTCTACTTGCTGACCCAGGGTGGTCCTGCCCACACGAGCGAGGTGATGAGCACCTATGCATACGCGTTCGCGTTCTCGTCGTTCGAATTCGGCAAGGCGGCCGCGGTGGGGCTCATCATGAGCTTCTTCGGGCTCATCGCCTCCTGCCTCTACACCTGGTTGAGCAGAAGGGAGCTGACCCGATGATTCGCACCCTGAAGAGCGTGAGCGGGCAGATCGTGCTGGCATTCTTCGCCGTGATCGCGCTGATTCCGCTGCTCCTCGTTCTGGTCAACAGCTTCAAGTCGAACGCGCAGATCCTGCAGAGTCCGTTCACCCTGCCGACCGAGTTCAACGTCGACAACTTCCTGACGGCATGGACATATGGGAAATTCGGCCAGGGCTTCATCAACAGCGTCCTGCTGACCGGGACCACCGTGATCGTCGTGCTGATCTGCTCGTCGTTGGCCGGTTGGGTGCTCGCCGGTCAAAAGATACGCACCTGGCCGCTCATCATGGTCTACCTCACCATGGCGATGACAGTCCCGATCCAGTTGTTCATCTTCCCGCTCTATTCGGTCGTCGCGTCATTGAATCTCACCGACAACGTCTTTGTCGTCGGAGTCATCCTCGCGGCGATCAACATGCCGTTCGCCACGTTCCTCATGCGAACTTTTTTCATGAACGTGCCTGCGGAACTCGAAGAGGCCGCAGTGGTCGACGGCGTCAACACCTACCAACTGGTGTGGCGCGTTCTGATACCGATCGTGCGTCCCGGGTTGATCACGGTCGGCGTGATCGTCGGCTTGAACGCCTGGAACGAATTCCTCATCTCGTCCACCTTCCTGCAGAACCCATCCGACCAGACGCTCACGCTCGGGTTCCTCACTATGAACGGCACCTTCAGCACGCAGCTGGGCACGATGATGGCCGGCGCGCTCATCCTGATCGTGCCGATCCTCGCCGTCTTCATCGCTCTCCAGCGGTTCGTCGTCGACGGCATGGCCAGCGGGGCGGTCAAGGGATGAGCGCCATCGACATCCGGAGCGCCGACTATGCCGCGCAAGTCTATGCAGGGGTGCTCGGCAAACTCATCGGGGTCTACCTCGGGCGTCCGGTCGAAGGATGGCCCTATGCGATGATCCGGGAACACGTCGGGCAGCTCGACAGCTACGTCAACGATCGACTGGGGATTCCACTGGTTGTTGCGGATGACGACATCTCCGGCACGCTCACCTTCGGCCGGGTCGTCGAAGATTCTTTCGCCGGATGCGACATCCGGCCGGCTGACGTCGGTGACACCTGGCTGAACTACATCATCGAGGACCGCACGATTCTCTGGTGGGGCGGGTTCGGCCGGTCCACGGAGCACACAGCGTTCCTCAACCTGAAGAGCGGCATTCAAGCGCCGGCCAGCGGCTCGATCCAACGCAACGGACAGACTCTCGCCGAACAGATCGGCGCCCAGATCTTCTCCGACGCCTTCGCGATGATGCATCCGGGCGACCCGGAACGCGCCGTCGCACTGACCAGGGCGGCCGCCAGCGTCAGCCATGACGGGGTCGCCCTCGACTGCGCCGGCTTCCTGGCGGCGATGCGGGCCGGTGCGTTCGAGGAGCGGGAGCTGGACCGGCTCATCGATGCAGCCCGGGCCTACGTCACAGACCGGCGCCTGGCGGGCCTGATCGACGAGATCGGTGAGAACTCGGACGCGGCGAGCGACTGGCGGCAGGTACGCGACTGGGTGGATGCCCACTACGGCTACGGGCAGTACACCGGACCCTGCCACGCCCTCGCCAACACGGCGATGACGTTGGCCGCGCTGCGAGTCGGCGGCGACGACTTCCGGCGAGCGGTCATGATCGCCGCATCCGTTGGTTTCGACACGGACAGCAACGCCGGCACCGTCGGCTGTATCAACGGCATCCGGCTCGGAATCCAGGCGATAGCAGCCGCCCCCGACCTGCGCGAGCCGGTCGCGGACCGCGCCCTCGTGATCAGTGCGGACGGCGGCGAATGCGTCACCGACGCGGCGCGCGAGGCATATCGCATCGTGGATTCGGCCCGCCATCTGGCCGGGGATTCAGATACGCAGCGCCGGCCTCGCTTCGATTTCGCTCTCCCCGGGGCTGTTCACGGGTTCGCCGTGTGCCCGTACCTCGGTACCGACGGCAGCGCGTGGGCGCGTAATCTCAACACCGACCATCATACGAACGCACTCACGCTGCATGTTCCCGCGAGCGTTCATGGCACGGTCGGATTCTCCTCGCCCACCTTCCTCGACCCACTCGACGAGATGACGAACTTCTCGACGGTGGCAAGCCCGAGCCTCTACCCGACGAACATCGTCGTCGCGAATCTGAGCGCCTCAACGGCTGCGGCGGTTCGGTTCTTCGCCTTGTACGCGGATGGCGACGGTACGCACGTCGAGCGAAGCGAGCAGGTCATCGTCGATTCCACGAAGAAGGAGACGGGCTGGGAGGTCCCGACGCACGGCAACGGCGTCCCGTTCCGCGTCGGTTTCGAAGTGGTCGCGTTGCCCGAAGCTGCGATCGAGCTCCGGGTGCACTCGGTCGACTGGGCGGGGGCCCCGCGCAACTTCCAGCAGCACGGAATCCTGCTGAGCTCCATCTGGGACACCCGACCGAAAGACCTCGCCGTGTGGGTCAGTTCGGCCAAGAACTTCGAGGCCGACTTCGCAACGACCTTCGCCGTGTCGCACCCAGAGGCGCTGGGAGTCGTCACGACCGGCACCCGCGACTGGGGCGACTACGAAGTGCAATCCACGCTGCTGTTCTCGCTGCACGATGTCGGCGGCATCGTGCTGCGGGCGCGAGGCCATCGGCGGTTCCTGGCTGCCGTTTTCACCAGGGGTGGCGCCATTCAACTCATCAGCCAGTTCGATGGCAGTCGCACCATCCTCGCCGAGGTGGCGTTCCGCTATGAACTCGACAGGTCGTATGACGTGGTCGCGGCCTGCGTCGGCAACCGCGTGAGCGTGACGGTCGACGGCGTCGTCATCGCCGACGCGACGACAGACCATATCAAGGGCGGCGGGGCCGGCTTCATCGTCGAACGTGGAACCCTGACTGCGGACGGCTTCACGGCTCGGGCCGTTCGGGGCCCGGACGGGAACACGGAAACAAACAAACGAAAGGCAACGCAGTGATAAACGCCTCTGGCAAATGGGACAGCTTCGCGGTCAACACGAAGCCGACCGAAGGATTTGCGAGCCCGGTGCACTACGTCGATGTGACGCGGCAGCTTCGGGAGCGCATTCCCGCCGGCACCGGAGACGGAGTGCTTCATGTCTTCATCCCGCACACGACCTGCACGATCATCTTCAACTCCGGTGTCGACGGCACGACTTTGCAGGACATCCGGCTGTTCATCGAGCAACAGGTTGCTGTGGACCGTCCGTTCGTGCACCTGCACGACGGTCCGCAAGACGCGGCCGCACATGTGCGCCTCGTTTTCGGGGTGCAGTCATTGCAATTGCCGATCGTCGCCGGCGAGCTCGGAATCGGTCACAGCCAAGGCATCTACCTGCTCGAACTCGATGGCCCGCGAGACCGAACCGTCCAGTTCGCCGTCCAGTCGTTCTGATGCCGCACACCGTCGGCATCAGAGGGGGCCTGTCGGTCGACCATCTCGCGTCGGCTCCGTACGGCGCCCGTTTCAACCAGCTCGGCGGTCCGGGGCTGTATGCGGCTCTCGGCGCCCGGCTGGTCGACGGCGCCGACGTGCGACTGCACGCGGACCTGCCACGGGATGACGTACGATTCGCCCAACTGTTCGACCGGTTGCGGATCGACACGGCAACCTGTGCGCATGCCGATTCGATCCCACGGGTCTGGATTCTCAACTCGCCGGACGGGCGGCGGATCGTCTCCACGTCCACCACAGGCACCGTGGAACTCGAGACGGCGACGATCGCGTCCGAAACGGCTGCGGCGATCGAGGTCCCCGACGCGTTCTACGACGGGTTGGACGGGCTGCTCGAGTCATCCCCGGAACGGCGGCCGCCGACGGCCAACGCGACGATCGTCGGCATCGACCCACACCAGCTCCGGGTGCTCTCCGCCGGACTCGATCACCTGCGCGACGTCACTCCAGATGGCGCAGTCATCCTTCCCAGCCGTGTACAACTGACCCTCATCGACGAGGACGCGAGAGCGGCGGCACGCAGGATCGTCGCCACGCTCGGCAACCCCGTCGTCGCCCGTCTTGACAGCGACGGGATGTATGTCGTCGCGGCCGACGGCCAGTGGATCGTTCGCGACGAGAACGTCGACGTCTGCGAGACCACGGGAGCCGGCGACTCCTCCGCCGCCGCGATCGTCGCCGCGCTCACCACGGGCGCAGACCTGGTAACGGCGGCCATGTTCGGCGCGAGCATCGCACGACTCGCCGTCGCCGACTGGGGCCACGCCGCGCTGTCCGCCGCCGACCCGCTGACCAGACCATTCAATGGGATCACCGCAACAAAGGAACTCCACTCATGACCGAACAGCAGACACTGTCCGCCCTCATCCACGCACTCAACCACGTCACCGACGTCGTCCCGCATGCAGATGCCGCACCCCTGGCCAACGCGGTCTTTGTCGGATCCGGCGACTCGCTGTCCTCGGGGATGCTCGCCAACCGGTTCGGCCATCGTTCGATGTCTTCCGGCGACATCACCTGGATGGACGCGCTCCCCGCCGCCTGCGAGACTCTCGTCGGCATCTCGCACTCCGGGACCTCCGGCGCCACCGTCCGGGCGCTCCGCCTCGCCGGTGCGGCCGGTGTCCGCACCATCGCCGTCACCTCGAACCCCGCGTCCCCGTTGGCGGAGGCCGCCGACCTCGTTCAGCAGGTTCCGACCTTGAACGTCACCGAAACAGTTCCGGTTGCCGGGCACCTCATGCTGGGTCTCGGGGTCGGCGCACTGTCCGGCGCATCCACGGCGGGAGCCGGCCGTGCCTTGGCCAGAATCCTGGATCAGAACCAGCAGCTCATCACCGACGCCGTCGATGCCTTGCCGAGCCGTGCTCCGAGCGGGATCTCCATTCTGACGCTGCCCGACCTGCGCAGCGCGGGAGACTTCTGGAGTCTCAAGCTGATCGAAGCGACGGGGTTGCCCGTGCGTAGCGTCGCGCTCGAGGAAAGCGGTCACGTCGACTACTTCCTCGGCCCGCAGGAGCACCTGACGATCAACCTGATCGGCACGGCCGGTTTGGCGCGACACACTCGCCTCGCTGAGGCGCTGGCGTCCACCGGTCAGACCATGCAAAGCATCTCAGTCGGAACATTCGCGCAGCCGAGCCAGGGCGGGCCCGACGTGATCATGGATCTCGGGGCTGCGATCGTCGGCGCTTTCCTCGCCGCGGGCGCGGGCAGACGGTGGGGTCGTCGGCCTTTCCGCGGCGGTGCCGTGAACATGGATGCGCGACACATCAAGTTGGACGAGCAGCCTGTTTCCTGAAAGAATCGCCGCCCTCCACTGCGACTCGCGGTTGTCATATTGTTATGATGATACAGTCAACTGCGCAGTCGGAAGGGCGGCACATGGTATTCGATACGGGCGTCAGTGAGATCGCATCGGCCGCAAAACCCGTCGACCGCAAATCCCCGCTACCCGCATGGGCCCAGATCGAGCGCGACATGCGGTCACTCATCGACCAAGGCTTGGAGATCGGCTCTCAGCTCCCGCCCGAAAACGAGCTCGCCTCCATCTACGGGGTCAGCCGGATCACCGTCAGACAGGCGCTGTCGAATCTGTCCGACCAGGGTTATGTCGAACGCCGGCAGGGGACGGGTACGTTCGTAGCGGATCGCCCCCAATTGATTCAGCACGATTTCGGCCTGACGGAGCCGTGGCGCGATCGGTTCCAGGCCGCGGGCCAACGCGCCGAATCCGTTCAATTACGCGATAGCGGGGAGGATGCCGAACCTTACGAGCTCGCCCACAACCTGCCCGACGGCGAACGTGATGTTCCGCGCATCCATTTCAAGCGGCTGCACCTCGTCAATGATCGCCCGATCGGACTCACGGACTCGTGGGTGACCACGGCTGCCCCGCTGGACGCCAAGACCGAGCTCATCGATGGATCGCTGTCGAAAACGCTCGCTCTGCACAACCTGTCGGCATCCCGCATCGACCACCACCTGGAGGTCGGCGCCGTGGACTCGCTCGAGGCCGAACTCCTGCAGACGAGCCTCGACGCCCCGCTCTTCGTCGACTGGTCGATCAGCCGGCTCGCCGATGACACACTCCTGGAAACGTCGCGAACGGTGTGGCTCGGAACGCGTGTGCGGTTCCACTACGTTTCCGGCATCGACACGGCAGGCGACGCCCGCAACTGAGGATGGCTGTCCCTTCGCGGACCACTGACGGGGGTGGGCGCGAGTGCCGCCCACCCCCGCAAGTGCCTCAGTGGATGTTCGCGCAGGTCGTGCTGTCACCCTGACTCTTCAGATAGTCACAGGGTACTGACATAGATCACTGGTGCTCATCATGCCAGCGCCGATCGACGACTTCTACCAGGGCCTGGTGCCTGCCGCAGCTCCTTACTTCCAGGGTCTTTTCACAGTCATCGAATTGCATCATCCCGTTGGTCGAGTAGCCCGCGAGCGCAGCGAGCAGGCGTATCGAGACCCCGCAACGAGGTCTCGATTCGACGATCTCATTCGGCATCAAAACATTCGTCGCGCTCTACTGGATCCGGCATCTGGGCGCCACGAGTGGTCTCGGGGGACTGACATTGACTCTGGAATTGCTCGGCGGCGCCCTCGGAACGCTGCTCGGATAAGTTGCCGAATATCACGGACCACAGGGCACCTTCGTGGTGCCGGCGGTGGCTCCGATCCTGGCCATTGCGATCTCGGCGTTGCTTCGAGAACCGACCTGACCGGCACGGTCACGCAATCACTCGAGCTGACGGCTGCAACCGGCCCTGCGACCGGTATGGATCAAAGACTCGCGGGCGCAGGAATGTCTTGCCGGTGGTCACACTTTCCCTGAGCCTCGATGTGGAGTTCAGTGAGCGTCCGCCACATCATCGACGACGTGGACGCGGCGATCGCGTTCTATCGAGGCGCGGCTCGCACCCGAACAGCGCGCGTGAGTTCGGATGGTCTCAGTCGGGGATCTTGGTGCCCAGGCCTCGATAGCTGAATTCGCCCAGGCGCACGGCGCGGTGCTCGGCCGCCGAGTGCAGAACCAACTGCGCGAACACGGTCTCGACGATCGCGCGCGTCAGCCCGGTGACCGCGGTGTCCAACTGCACGAGAGTCAGCAACGGGCTCTGGATCGCACGAGTCGCGGCTGGGGCGATCGTGGTGACCAGAACGACGGGAACGCCGGCCGCGATCAGCGGCTCAACCAGGTCGCGCTCACGGTCATCGCCGAACATCACGACGACACTGCGCGGCGTTGCCGCCTCCACGGGGCCGTGCGTGTACTCGAACGTCTCGTAGCAGCCGGTCGGCATACGCAGGCCCTCTCGTAGCACCAGGGCGAACTCCGCCGCGCTCGAGTAGGAGACACCGCGCCCGATCACGTCGACCGTCGTGGCCGCGGCGAGCAGCCGGCCGGTCACGGCAGCGACCTCCGTGAACTGCCTCAGTGCTTCGGCGACGCGGTCGGGAACGGTGTCGAGCATCGGGTCGTGCGGCAGCGCGCCGGCGTGCTCGGCGATCAGCCCGTACGCGAGCAGCGTGCCGAGGTAACCGACGGTGTAGATCGCGGAGTCATCCACCCCATCCAAAGTCACGGTGCGGTCCACGACCGAGCAGAGCGGCGCATCCGCCCGGTTGCAGATTCCGATGCGGTGACCCGGCGTGAGAAAGCGTGCGGCGTCGATCGGTTCGGGGCTGCGTCCCGATTCCGACACGACGAGGTACTCGTCGGCCGGCTGATAGGCCGAAACCGAGGTCACGGCCGGAGCAGAGCCTGAAACCGAGGCCACGACATCCGACGCCGTCAGATTGACTGCCCGCCGACCCTGCTCCGCGAGTGCGGCGACGAACGCGTGCCCGGAGTTGTGGGAGGCTCCCATTGCGACCACCCCCACCGTGTCGCCGGATGCCCACCTCGGCAACGGCGCGCAGGCAAGCTGCTCGCGGAGCGCGTCGCGCACCCGACGCAGTTGTTCCGGTTGCGAGCGGACGGCGGATTCGAAGTCGATTTTTGTGGTCATGTCCGATGCCTCTTCCGCTTCTAGCCCTTGATGGATCCAGCGGACATCCCACTGACGATGTAGCGCTGGAAGATCAAGGCGATGATCAACGGTGGAATGGCGGCCACCAGCCCTCCTGCGGCCACCAAGCCGAAGTCCGTCGTATAGCGGCCCGCGAATTCGCTGATCGCAACGGGCAGGGTCTTGGCAGCGTCGCTGGAGGTGAAGATGAGCGCGTACATGAATTCGTCCCAGGCGAGCAGAAATGCGAACATGAGAGCGGCGAAGATCCCAGGCCGCGCCGCAGGCAGCACGATGTAGAACAGGGCGCCGAGCCGGGATGTGCCGTCGATACGGGCGGCATCCTCGAGTTCCTCCGGAATCGTCATGAAGTAGTTGCTGAGAATCCAGAGAACGAACGGGATGACCAGTGAGCAGTCGACGATCACCAGTCCAGTCCTGGTGTTGAGCAACCCGAGCGAGTTCAGGATCAGGTACAGCGGGATGAGCAGCGCGATCTGCGGCAGCATGTACGTGCCGAGAAATAGCAGCAATACGGCGCGGCGGAACCGGAAGCGCAACCGCGCGAAGGCGTAGGCGCCGAGGATGCCGACCAGCATTGAGACGAGCACCGTGCAGACGGCGACGACCGACGAGTTCAGCAGCGCCGAGCGGAAAGCGGTGCCGACGCTGTCGGCACCGCCTCCGAAGATCGTGGTGTAGCGACTGAAGTCCAGGTGTTGCGGAATCCACTGCAGCGGCGTCGTGATCAGGGTACGCTGCGGTGTGATGCTGGCCAGCGCCATGTAGGAGATCGGGGCAAGACAGAACACGGCCACCACCACGGCCGCGATGTGGATGAGGACGGAGTTGCGTTTGGCGTGGTTCATATCAGGCTCATCTCCGACTTGCGCAGCATGCGCAGGTAGATCGCAGTCAAGACGAGGATCACGACGACGATGATCACGGCTAGTGCGGAACCGACACCGAAGTTCTGGTCGGAGAAGGCCCGCACGTAGGCGAAGAACGCGATCGTTGAGGTGCCGTTGACGGGGCCGCCGCCGGTCATCGCATAGATGATGTCGAAAACTTTGAACGCTTCGACGGTGCGCAGCACAAGCACGATCGAGATCGACGGCACGAGCAGTGGAAGCATGATGGAACGGAAGATGCGCCAGGGGCCAGCCCGGTCGACGCGTGCCGCCTCGTAAAGCTCAGTCGGGATGGCGGTCAGTCCGGCGAGGAGGAAGAACGCCACAAGTGGAATGGTCTTCCACGCGTCGGCGATGATCACCGCGTTCAGCGCGGTGAACGGCTCACCGAGCCATGCTTTGTAGCTGTCGATGATTCCCAGCTGTGTCAGCAGGGCGTTCAGCGCTCCGTACTGCGCGTTGTAGATGCCCTTCCACATCGCGGCGTTGACGATGGTCGGGATCGCCCAGGGGATCACCACGATCGTGCGAAACAGCCACCGAGCGCGGATCTTCGCGTTCAACAGCAGCGCGACTCCCAGCCCGATGACCAGCTCCAACGCCGTGGAGACCACCGTGAAGTACAGGGTGCGGCCCAGCGAATCCCAAAACTGGGACTCGGAGAGCACCTGGGCGTAATTACCCAGACCCACGAAGGGAGTGTTGGTTGCCAGCGCGGAGTTCACCTGGAACAGAGACACCAGCACGGTGCGGTAGATCGGGTAGAGAATCACCCCGAACACGGCGACCGCCGCTGGCAGGAGCAACCAGAAAGCCAGGCGCCCCTGCCCATCGCGGTGCCTGCGCCGTCTCACACCCGTTGCCCGGGGGGACACCGGCGCTTTCTTCGCGCTGACAACCGTCACTTTCTCAACCCTTCGCGGATTGCGCCTGCGACACTGCCGCGTCCATGGCCTGCTGCGGCGTCACTGTGCCCAGGAGTGCCTTCTGCAGTTGCACCTGCAGAATCTGCGACACCGTGTTGTAATCGGTCACCTCGGGGCGGTTGATCATCGAGTCGTACTCCTGCGCGCCCACTGCGAAGATCTGAGGGTTCTTCTGGGTGAGTGCGGTGTCGGTGTAGCTGGCCTTCCAGTTCGGCAGCCATCCGGTGGTGTACTTGTCTTGCTCCGCCTGGCTGGTGACGTACTTGATGAAGGTCCAGGCCACCGCCTGATGCTTCGAACCGGTCGGAATCGACAGCGCCATCGAGCCGTTGACTCCAGGGTGCAGTCCTGTCGGGCCGGATGGTGTCACCGCGACTGCCGCGTCGCCGACGATCGAGGAGATCTTCGGGTTGTTCAGGTCGGCCAGTGTCGACTCCCAGTTGAGCTCCATCGCGGTCTTGCCCGCTGCCATCGACTTGTCGGTGTCGTCCTCGAGGAACGTCAGTGATGCGGGATCGGTCAAGCCGTCCGTGATCGTCTGGCGCATCCAGGTGAGCGCTTCAACACCCTGGGCGTTGTTGACGTCGAGTTTGCCGTTGGCGTCCGTGAACGAGCCTCCGAACGCACCGAGGATCTGGGCGTAGTCGCAGATGAGCGCCTCGGCCTGCGACCAGCTCCATGACAGCGGGTACTTCACGATGCCCGCGTCCTTGAGCTTCTTGGCCACGGCAAGCACTCCAGCCCAGGTCTTGATGTCATCTGCGGTGGCGCCGACCTTGGCCAGCATGGCCTTGTTGTAGTAGAACATCTTGGACGACGGACCCCACGGCACACCGTAGTACTTGCCCTGGTACTCGGCGGTCGAGAGTGCACCGCCGAGCATATCGGTCTTCCAGCTCGCTGGGATCTTCGCTGTCAGGTTGGTGATCAGGCCCTTCGAGGCGAACTCGGCTGGCCAGATCACGTCGGTCAGCACGACGTCGTAGGTGCCCGCCGGTGCGGAGGTGACGATCTTGTCGTGCAGCGCCTCGTATGCCACGTAGGTCGGGTTGACCTTGATCTTCGGATACTTCTTCTCGAACGAGGAGATCATGGCATTGATCTGCGTCTCCGAGTATCCGGCCTGCTTCATGAACAGGGCGTTGATCGTGCCGCTCTGCCCGCCTTCTGCACCTGAGACGTTACCGGCGCCTGTCACGCTGCAGCCCGAGGCAAGCAGCGTCACCGCGACCGCCAGTCCGATTCCGCTTGCAAGCCTGTGCGTGCGTCTGCTTCTGAGTTTCATGTGATCCTCCATTGGTCACTTTGCTGTGGTTTTGTTGCGCAACTTCCTCGCCAGAGCGAGTGCACCCATCACGGGTGGAACTGTGAGCAGCCTCACCGTGAGGCCGATCCCGACGCCCTCGATGCTGCGAACCAACTCCTGGTAGAGGCGGGGCTGATGCGTGATGACACCGCCGGCGCAGAGCACGTTGGTGCCGACTGCTCCACGACGGTGAACGAGCGCGACGTCCTGTGCCAGCGCGGCTGCGGCATCTGTGACAACGGACGCAGCGAGCTGGCTTCCACGGTCGGCTGCCTGGAAAACGAGGGGGCACAACCGGGCCCAGCTGTTCAAGCCGACCATCGAGGCGAAAGCATGGCCCGCCTCGACGACACCCTCGACACCGAAGTATTGCATGAGCATCTGTGCGAGCATGTCGGGTTGCTCACCCCGGTCGTCCGCGTCGAGCACCGCACGCATGGCTTCGCGGGCGATCCACGGCGCGCTGCCTTCGTCGTCGATCAGGAAGCCGTGTCCGCCTGCGGAGATGACATCGCCGCCGGCGTCATGTCCGACGATCTTCGAGCCGGTGCCGACGATGACCGCAATCGCGTCGTCGAGTCCTGCTGCGGGTGCGAGGAGTTCGACATCGTTGACGACCAGGATCTCACCGTCGTGTTCGGCTTGGACTCGGGTGCTGAAGGACTGCACCTGCTGCTCGCTGTCGAGGTCGCGTGCACCGATGGCGATCACCGATGCACTCGAGCCGATCAGGGCGCCGACGAACGTCAGGAGGCGATGCGGATTCGACTCGTCCTCCAGCAGCGCGCCGGTCTGCCACTCGGGGGTCGGCACGGCAACGTCGAGCACGATCGAGCCGTTGTCCTCGGCAATCACGTGTGTCTTCGTACCACCGAGATCGATTCCGACTATCACTGGGCTCCTCGCCGCTTTGCGAACTTTCGTATCAATCTAATAAGAAAGTATCTGTAGCTTATGGCCGTGTCACAGCGGTGTCAAGCGCTGCGCTTGATGCATCCGGATGCGCCGAGTCGCGTGGTTGTCACCGGTCGCGCCGCGTGCTCGGCAGCCGCTCGACCAGCCACTGAGCGGGCCTGCGGGCCGCGAGCCCTATGACAGATACGTGAATTGGTTCACGGCGGCGGCCGCGAGCTCCGCGACGCCGATGAGCACGGCATCCTCGCGGAAGGTCGCGGGCACCAGACGCGGCACCTCGATGATTCTGCCGGTGAGTCGCTTCTGGATCTCAGGAACCAGCCGTTCGGCATTGCCGAAGTTGCTGGCGACCACAACGAGTTCCGGGTCGAGAACGGTCACGAGTGCTGCGATGGTCAGCGAGAGCAGGTCCAGGATCTCAGCGGCTATCTCGCCTGCGGCGCTGTTGCCCTCGACGGCCAGCTGGAACACGTCCTCTGCGGTGATCAACTCGCCGGCGGGCACCGCGATCCCGCGTTCTCGAGCCTGCCTGGTCAGCGCGTGCGAACCGATGCGGTCTTCGAGGTCGCCGTGTTCGTCGTATGAGCGCGCGAAGGCTGTGCGGTCCATCAGCAGGTAGCCGACCTCACCGGCCTTGGCGCTGGCACCCCGGTGAAGTTCTCCGTTGGAAATGATCCCGGCACCCAGCCCGCGTGCAAGCAGGAGTGACACCAGACTGGAGGTTCCCCGGCCGGCACCGCGATTGAGTTCGCCGAATGCGAGCGCATTCGCGTCGTTCTCGACGATGATCGGGAGGTCGAATCGCTCACGCAGGATGCGGCCGAGCGGGACCTCGTCCCAGCCGATCTCGGGCATCCGTGCGACGGAATCATCCGGCGGCGCAACCGTGCCCGGCACGGCCACGCCAACGGAGACGCACGGCGCGCCGAGCCCGTCTGCTGCCGCGATGAGGAGGTCGAGCAGCTGCATCACCAGCTTCAGCTGCACCGCCTGTTCCTTTGCGATCACCTCGTCGGATGCGCCCGGGGTGAGCGCGCCGGGCAGCGCGACGTCGCGGCGCAACACGATCTGCCCGTCCAAATCGACCAGAACTCCTGCGGCTCGCTCGGCATGCAACTGGATGGCGGCGACCAGGCGTGCGTCGCCCGCGTAGCGCAACAGAATGGAAGGGCGTCCACCGCTGGATGGCTCGTGGCCGGCGACGACGAGGACACCTGAGGCGATCAGTGCCGCCGTCAGCCGGTTGATCGTGGCGGGGCTGAGCCCGGTGCGCAGCTGGATCTCCCGCCGTGAGAGCGCGCCTGATCGCCTGAGCAGCTCGGTGATCGAGGTGCTGTTGACCTGTGCGAGCGCGCGCGTCGTCGCGCCGCGCCGCTTGGGCTCCTGCCGAGCCGGGCCCACGGCTGGGCTCAAACCTGGCTCCAGTCCGTCAGAACGCACTTAATTATCACAATGCAAACTTACAACCACGCACGCCGGATGGCACAGGATCGACGCGCCGTCGTGACGAGCCGCCAACTGGACGCGAACGTGGTCATGCCGGACCGACGACTTGACGAGCGTTATGGGTGTGTGTCAGGATTGCCAAATTGATACCGGTATCATTGTAAGTTCTGGTCCGCCGATAACGGCAATAGCGAAGGAACGGGCACATCATGCTCAATTTCAATGAAGAAGAATTTTTCGAACAGATCGCAAGCGCGGCGCGGCTGCGGAGCGAGATCGAGTCAGTGGTCGCGGAGCGCCTTGATCGCGGCGTGAAGAACGTTTACTTCATCGGTTCAGGCGGCTCGTACGCCGACCTGCTCCCGTACGAATATCTGATGCGCAGCCGCTCGACGCTGCCCGCGCGGTCAGCGATCGGCCCGGAATTCGCACTGGTTCCCGACGCGACGTTCGGTGAAGGGTCGCTGGCGATCTTCGGGTCCGCCACCGGCACCACCGACGATGTGAACAGGGTCATCGAATTTGCAAAAGAACACGGTGCGTACACAGTGGGCTTCACAGGGGAGGCGGACAGCCCGTTCGCGAAGGCGCTCGATCATGTCTTCCTCTCCAGCGCGCACTCCTACGACGTGCAGATGCTCCTTCTGCTCGGCAAACTGCTCTCCGAACGAGGAGAGTTCGATGATTACGACACGTTCGCGGACCAGCTGGCCCTTCTGCCGGGTTTGCTCGTCGACGTCGCGAAGGATGCCGAACCCGCCGCCGAGGCGTTCGCGAACAAGCACAAGGACACCGATTACCATTTCCTGGTCGGATCGGGGAATGTCTGGGGTTACACCTACCTGTATTCGATGTGCGTGCTGGAGGAGTGTCAGTGGCTGCACACCACTCGCGTGCACGCCGCCGAGTTCTTCCACGGCTCGCTTGAACTGGTCGAGAAGGACACGAGCGTCGTGTTGTTCGTCGGCGAAGACGAGACTCGGTCGTTGATGGATCGTGTCAAGAAGTTCGCCACGAAGTACTCTGACGACGTGTCCGTCTTCGACACAGCGGACTACGCGCTGCCGGGAATCGACGACCGTTATCGTGCACTGCTTTCGCCGCTTGTGATCGGCACCGTTGCTGCCCGCATCAGCAAGCACCTGGAGAAAGTTCGCGACCACGACCTCACGCTTCGTCGCTATTACCGGGTGGTCGAATACTAGGTCGTGCGCATCGCTCGGTGATGGAATCGTGCTAGGGGAGGAGTTGCCGCTCGTGAAGGTTCTCGGTTATGGAGACAACGTCATCGATCGGTTCATCGATCGACGAATCGACTACCCGGGCGGCAACTGTGTCAATTTCGCGGTGTTCGCCAGCCAATTGTCGGTGCCGGCCGGCTATCTGGGAACATTCGGATCAGATGAGCACGGCGAGTTCATTCGCACTGAACTGGTCGGACTCGGCATCGACGTGTCACGGTCCGTGATTCGTGACGGCGAAAGCGGAATGGCCGAGGTCGAGGTCGTCGGCGGTGAACGGATGTTCCGGGGTGGAAATCACGGCGGCGTCACCGTGCGCGAGCCGGTCGTTCTCGGTGAGGATGAACTCGATTATGTCGCGGAATTCGACCTGATCCACTCCAGCGTCTACTCAAGCGCCGAGAATGAAATTCCTAAGCTTGCCGGCATGGATGTTCTCGTTTCCTACGATTTCTCCGGTGAGGCCGGCTATCGGTCCAGCCCGTATCTTGAGCGGATCGCGCCGTTCGTCGACCTGGCGCTCTTCTCCTGCTCCGAGCTTTCCGAGGCCCAGACAGAGTCGCTGCTGCACGGCGTTGTCGAACGGGGCGCTGGCATGGTGCTCTGCACTCGGGGCGAGGAGGGTGCGGTGCTGTACGACGGAAGGCAGCTGTACCGTACGCCCGCCTCCCCTCTCGACCAGCAGCGTGAGGTTGCGGACACCATGGGCTGCGGTGATGCGTTTTTGGCGGCCTTCGTCGTGTCACTGCTCACGTCAGGTTGGCGCAAGCGCTCGCCGGCTGTCGCAGACGCCATTCCGGTCGCGTTGGCCGCAGGGGCCGCCCATTCTGCTGCGCAGTGTTACATCCACGGGGCGTTTGGGCATGGGCGTCCGTATTCGGTGGCGCAGCAGAAACACGGCATAGCTGCGGTGCGCCGCTAGCCCTCAAGCAGTGTGGTCCGTAAGGTTGGCGTCATGTCAGGGCGACCGAAGAATTCTTCTACCTCATCGGATCGAGTGAGAACCGGACTGTCGCCGACCGTTGCGGAGGTCGCTGCTGCTGCAGGCGTGGGCAAAGCGACTGCCGCTCGTACTCTCGGCAACTACGGCTCGGTCAGCCCGGCGGCGCGAGCGCGCGTCTTGGCCGCAGCCGAAGCGCTCCGCTACCGCCCGAACAGCTTGGCACGGAGCATGACGACGGGCATCACGCAGACCGTCGGCGTGATCCTTGCGGACATCAGCAACCCGTTCTTCGCCGGGGTGATGCGAGGCATCGCAGATGCCTGCGATGCGACAGACTATACGGCGATCGTGCTCAGCACCGATGAGAAGTTGGCCGCCGAGCGTTCCGCCATGGGGGTGATGATGGACAAACAGGTGGACGGGATCATCATCGCTTCGGCGGCTCTGCAGCCCGATCAGGTCGTGCACGTCACGGAGGCAGTCAATCGGGGGATACCTGTTGTGCTGCTTGACCGAACAGTCAAAGGCCTAGACCTCAACGCCGTCGTCATCGACAACCGTGAGTCGGCTCGTAATGCCGTGCGATGCTTCATAGAGAATGGGCACAGGCGCATCGGATTCGTATGGGGCCCACAGACGGACGAGCCGCTGATGACCCGGCAGCAGCTTATGGTCGCGGTGGACCGATCGCTGTGGAGCGAAGCGGAGCGCTTGCGCGGCTATCTCGACTCTCTCGACGAGGCGGGCATCGCCTTCGACGGCCGGCTGATTAGTCACTGCGCCCACAACGAAACCGACGCGGTCGTCGCGGCAGCGGAAATGCTCGAACTGCATGATCGTCCGACCGCATTGCTGACGACGGAAACGGATGCCATGGTCGGCGCACTCCGCGCCATCCGTGAACGAGAACTGACCTATCCGGGTGATATCTCGCTCATCGGGTTCGATGACAGCTCATGGGCGAAGGTTATGGACCCGCCGCTTTCGATGATCGCGCAGCCGATGCTGGAACTTGGTGAATACGCCGCTCAGCGATTGTTCGCGCTGATCGACGGCGACGAGCAGCCGACGACGATCGACACTATTCCGGCACGATTCATCGCCCGCGGCTCTGTGTCCCAGCTCATGCGTGATTAGGTGTTCAGCGCCTGCGCAAGACGTTGAATCCGATCACGTCGCCGCGGTGATAGTCGTTGGCAGCCAGGACACGGGTTCCTGACCGCGTGATGCAGGTCTCTGTCACGAGGAGCCACGGTCCAAGACCGCCGAGATTGTGACGCTTTTCCACATCCGGAGGAAGGTCGACCGCGCTGATATGCGCTGCAGAGGAGGTGATCTCGTGCCCCTGAGCTGCGAGCGCGGCCGTCACCGGCGCGGACCAATCCCGGTGGGTGATGGGTCCGGGGAGTGCTTCTCTAAGGATCACATCCGTGCTGTACACCAACGGCTGGTCGTCGCCGAACCGGATTCGCCTCAGACGGATCGCAGGGTGGCCCTCCTCCGTGTCAAGGGCGTTCGCCTCCTCGGCAGACATCTCGATCTCGTCCGCAGAGAGCACCATGGTGCTCACGCGATAACCGAGGTTTCCGAGCATGTCGGCGATACCCTCATACCGAGTGATCGGGCGTTCGATCGCCAGCGAGCCGATTCCCGACAGGAACCGGCCTCTGCCCTGCACGGCGTCGACGAGTCCTTCTTGCTCGAGTTGCTTGAGCGCCTCGCGCACGGTCGATCGGGCGACGCCGAACTTCTCCGCCAGCCACGGTTCGGTCGGCAGACGGTCACCGGGCATGAGGTGCGTGTCTGCAATCAGGCGTGTAATCTTCGCGTGCAGTTGGGCGGTGCCGGTCTCATGTGGTCTCACTGGGCAAATCCTGCCAGATGTTCGCAGGCCTGGGCAGCCCAGCGCGATCCAGCGGCCAGTGCATCCTGCACCGACCTGCCATTCAGGCGGGCATCGATGAAACCGGCGGCGAAGCTGTCACCTGCGCCTGTCGTGTCGATGACGTGTGCCGGGTGCGCATCCTGCTGCCATCGGGTGGAGGCATCGGATGCGATCGCGCCAAGCGAACCGAGCGTCACGACGGCTAGCGCCGCCCCGTTTGCGAGCGCGTTCTGGGCCAGCTGCGCTGCACGTGCGGGATCCTCGCCCGCTGAGTCGAATGCCACTTGCAGTGCCCTGTGCCCGGTGCTCACCGAACAGTCCTGGCTGATCGGCAGCATCGGATTGCGTTCGGCGAGTTCTTCGATCAGTTCGGCGGACCGCGGCAGCATTCCGATGTGCACCCAGCGTGCGGAGGCCATGCGTTCGATCGCAACCGCATCCGGATAGTATTGTGCGGTCACGCCGAAGTGCTCACGCTCGAAGACTCGATCACCGCTCGAGGTCAGACGAATCTCGGTCACAGCCGACGCTCCGTCCGCCGTGACGAGTCCACCGAGGTCCAGCGTGGTTCGAGTGAGCACACGCCGGATCGTATCGCCATCCGGGTCGGCCCCGATCGCCCCGAAGTACCCGATCCCGCCCGCGCGGCTACTCAACTGCACGGCGACATTGACCGCATTTCCACCAACGTATTGTGTGCTCGACGTGCCGAGATAGCGATCGATCGTGTTGTCACCGACGACCGCTGCGCGCAACGTGCGCACGAGATCGTTCCGGCCGATCAGCATCGCCACACCCCCTCAGTACTCCGCACGGCGGTAGTAGCGACGCGTCGTGAGTGGATGATCGCGGAGCACTTCCAGGTGTGCACTCACTCGTTCCAGCACGGTGGCGATCAGCACGTGCGAGATCAACGCTCGCACATCGGGGGAGATCCCCGGTAGTTCGAATTGTGCCGCATCAATGATCGTGATGCGATCGGTGATCGACGGCGCCCAGTCTTCGATTCGCTGAACCAGCGGCCGCGTCGCATCCTCGCCCTTGAACAGGATAAGACTCACCTCCGCGGTGAGCAGTTCAAGGGTTCCGTGGAAGAAGTCTGAAGCATGGATCGGGCGTGTTCGGATCCACTGCATTTCCTCCAAGATACAGGTGGCGTAATACCATGCTTCCGTCCACGTGGAACCGGCTCCGGACAGGATGTGGTAGTCGTCGCCGGCGATGGCGTGCGCCACCGTCGCCGCGGTCTGTTCACAGGCGCGCTTGACCTCGAGGAGCAGCCGGGGGAGAGTCTTCAACTCGGCGATTGTTCGGTCATAGTCAGGGTATGCGCCGAGCTTGTCGAGCAACGCGAGTGCGATTACCAGTGATTGCAGGTAGAAGGACTCCGAAGAGGTGTCGTCCGCGGCGCGGACGGTGAAGTTGGCGTCGGCGCGCGTGGCGACAGGAGAATCGGCCTGCCCGGTGAGAGTGATGACGAACGCCCCTCGATCGCGAGCGAAGTCCGCCATCGCAATGGCTTCTTTGGTAGTGCCGGATAGCGACGGGATCACGACAATCGATCTCGGGCCGAGGTTGGAATTGCCGATCGCCGTGGTCTCAGCTGCGTTTTCGAGGTAGACCGCAAAACTTGTCCGACGTTGAAGTAGCTGTGCGGCCGGTTGCATGAGAACCCCGGCACCACCGGCCCCGAGAAAGAACAGGTTCGAGGCGCCTTCGTCGATGAGGCGGCCGACAACGCTGTGCAGGCCGGCTGACACTTCGAGTGCCCCGTTCAGGATCGCCAGAAAGCGGTCTTCGTCGAAATTGAGCATAGTAATAGTCCCTCTGCCTGGTCTCCTCGACACCTCGCTCAGTGCAAGATGTCGAATGAATCAATAAATTGTCTGATGATAGCTTTGGCAGTCAGATGACGATCTGTCAAGCCTTGCTTTTTCGATACGAACCTGTGATTGAGAAAAGATTGACACCGGTATCAATTGTTGCTTAGACTGCCCCTACCCGCAGCCAGCGGTTCACATTACAGAGAGGTAAAGGTGGGACCAATGAGCAGGAAACGAATCACCAAAGTCACTGCCGGAATTGTGGGCGCTCTGCTGCTGCTCAGTGGTTGCTCGGCGCAGACGGGCACCGGTGGATCGGGTTCCGCCGATCTGAGCAAGGTCGACTACAACGGAACGATCACGATGGTGAATAAATACTCGGACCCGTCGACTTCGAAGTATTTTCCCGCGATGGCTGCCGCGTTCGAGAAACTCCACCCCGGCGTCAAAGTGAATATCCAGCAGGAGTCGGACCAGGGCTACAAAGACAAGATCAAGGTTCTCGCCTCCTCCAATAGCATCCCTGACATCTACTTCGTCTGGGCTGGGTCGTATGCCAAGCAGTACGTCGACGCCGGGTTCGCGATGAACCTCACGTCGCAGATCGGGCCCGGTACTGCATGGAATAAGACGCTGGCTCCCTCGGCGGTGAAGGCCGGTGTATACAACGGCAAGAACTACGGCATCCCGATCGACCTCGACGCGAAATTCATGGTCTACAACAAGAAGATCTTCGCGGACAACGGAATCACGGTTCCGAAGACTTTCGAAGAGTTGCTGTCCACCTGCCAGACACTGAAGAACAAGGGGATCACGCCGATCAACTTCGGCAACGTCGACGGATGGCCGGCGCTGCACTATGTCACACAGCTGAATGCCTATGACGTCCCGGCTACGACGCTGAACTCCGATTACACCTCAGCGCAGGGCAAGTTCACGGATCCCGGTTACGTAAAGGCGCTCACCCAGTTCAAGGAACTGCTCACGCAGTGCACGCCTACTCCGACCGCATCCAACGGCATCAACCACACCGATGCACAGGTCGGCTTCGCCGCCGACAAGTCCGCGATGATGTATCTCGAGTGGGTGGAGTTCGGGTTGCTAGACAACACACAACTTGCCAAGGACGGCTGGAGCTTCTTCCAACTCCCCGCGGCATCCGATGCAGCCGGTTCGACCACAACACTCGAGGGTGCTCCGGATGAGTTCCTGATCAATCCAAAATCGAAGAACCCGGCACTGGCGGTCGCGTTCATGAAGTTCGTTGTGAGCAAGAAGAACGCGGCGGAGATGCAGACGCTTATGGTCGGCTACCCCAGCCCGGTCAACGGCTCGATGACGCCCGCCAACTCGAGCCCGCAGTCCATCGAGGCACTCGATGCCGTCAACAAGGCCTCCAACCTTGCAATCTGGCTGGACACCGTCACACCGCCTGCCGTTGCTTCGGCATATCTTGCGGGCGGTGAGGCGCTGGTGTCGGGGACAAGCACTCCCGCCCAGGTGATGCAGTCCGTGCAGAAGGCCGCTGCGAGTTCGCACTAGGCATGGAGCCATGGCAATCATGAGAGCACCCACCGTGGACGCGATTCACGACGAGACGTCTGGTCGCGTCCACGGCGGAGCCCCGAAGCGGCACCGCCGCTCGACTCTGTCCCTGGGAGGCTGGCGCTCCGTCATCTGGATCGTGCCCGGACTCGCACTGGTCGGCGTGTTCGTCTATTTTCCGCTTGTCCAGAACATCTACCTGAGCTTCTTCGACTGGTCGGTGTTCAAACCGGTACCCGCGTTCGTCGGAATCGCGAACTATCTGCAGATGATCGGCGACTCGGTCTTTTGGCGGTCGCTGTTCAACAATGCCGCCTATGCGGTGATCTCACTGATCTTCCAGGTTCTCGGAGCGCTCGTGCTGGCCGCGCTCGTGGAGGAGTTCGTGCGCAAGCGCGGCCGTGGAATCCTCCGAGCGATCTACTTCATCCCCTCCGCAGTGTCGATCACCGTCGCGGGCCTGCTGTTCTACTTCATCTATCAACCCAACACGGGGCTGCTCAATGAAATGCTGCGGGTGATCGGGCTCGGTGGGTGGACGCAGGCTTGGCTCGGCCAGGGGTCCACAGCCATCTGGGGCATTATCGTGATGAGCCAGTGGCAGAGCTTCGGCTATACGACATTGCTGTACTCCGTGGCCATGCAGCGCATTCCTCGTGAACTCTACGATGCTGCGGACATCGACGGGATCGGCCCGATCCGGCGAATCGTGGAGATCACAACTCCACTGGTGCGTGAAATGTCGACGCTGTTGGTCATCGTCACCATCAGCGGGGCGTTCCAGGTTTTCAACGAGGTCATGGTGATGACGGCGGGCGGGCCGAACAATTCCAGTCAGGTGCTGGCGACATGGCTGTACAACAGCGGATTCATCAACAACCAGTTCGGTTACGCCGCGGCCATCGCCACCGTCATTTTTGTGATCACCTTCGGGCTGGCAGTCGTTCAGCTGGGTGCGTCAAGGCGGAGGAGAGTCGAATGGTGATGCAATTCGAACAAAGGCGCGGCCGCCTCGTGACGCGCCTGGGCTTCGCCGGCATCCTGCTGCGACTGCTGGTGTGGGGCATCTTGCTGACGCTGGCGCTGATCGTCATCGTGCCGCTGATCTGGATGGTACTGAGCAGCCTCAAGGTGAATCAGCAATTCCTGTCTGATCCGTTCGGATTGCCGACCTCGATCAATCTGAACAACTACGTCGACGCGTGGAATCTCGGCATCGGGCAATATTTGCTCAACAGCGTGATCGTCACGCTTGTATCGGTCGTGACCACGACTCTGATTAGCGCTTGGGCCGCATTCGGATTGACCAAACTCACGATGCCGTTTTCGCGCACCGTACTTTTCTTGATCGTCGGCGGACTGATGCTCGCGCCGACCGTGGCGCTGATCCCACTGTTGCGCCTGCTGCAGAATCTCGGAATCTACAATTCTCTTCTCGGCTTGATCGTGCTCTACACGGCGTTCCGGATTCCGTTTATCACATTCCTCATCCGGTCGTACATGGTCGACCTTCCTCACGAGGTGGACGAGGCCGCCCGGCTGGACGGTTGTTCGCGTGCGCAACAGTTTTGGCGCCTCGCCTTCCCCATGTCGACCCCGATCATCGTGTCGAGCGTGATCCTGCAGTGCCTGTTCGCGTGGAACGAGTATCTTTTCGCGTTCATCTTCATCAGCAGCACATCGACGATGACGCTTCCTGTCGGGTTGGCGAACCTGACATCGAGATTGTCCACCGACTATCCGATGGTGTTCGCGGGGATGACGATATCGGCACTGCCGATGATCGTCTTCTTCTTCGTCGGACAACGGTTCTTCGTGCGCGGTCTGGCCGAAGGCATCGGGAAGTGACACGGTCGGGCTGGCTCGAATGAGCGAGATCGGTTTGCTGATCTTTGATTGCGATGGGGTGCTCGTCGATAGCGAAGTCGTCAGTGTCGCCGTGATGAAACGAGTACTGGCGGATGTCGGCTGGGTGCTCACCAGCGACGAGATCATCGGGCGATTCGTCGGCGGGTCGAAGGAACACTTCGACTCGCAGATCGAGGAAGAGCTCGGCCATTCGCTGCCCGCAGATTGGCATCGGCAATACGCACCGTGGTACCAGGAGGCGTTTGAACGCGAGTTGCAGGCGATTCCCGGCATCGAGCACGCGATCGACGCGCTGACCGTGCCGTATTGCGTGGCCTCCAACAGCAACCACACGCGCATACGCAGGTCGCTGGAGTTGACAGGACTGTTCAACCGATTCGACGGACGGATCTTCAGTGCGCAAGATGTGCGACGGCCCAAGCCGGCGCCTGATCTTTACCTGTTCACCGCCGAGTGTATGGGGGTGTCCCCAGCAGATTGTCTCGTTGTAGAAGACAGCAGATATGGCGTGCAAGCGGCACGTGCAGCAGGGATGACCGTGCTCGGTTACTCCGGAGGGCTCACGCCGGAGTCGTGGCTCGAGGAGGAGGGAGCGACCGTTTTCACGTCGATGGATCAGTTGAGCGAACTGATCGTCGCTACCAGTGGATCCAGCTGAATTCGTGCCGATGTGGCGAGGGCCGTGAATCACGGCGCGAGTATCCAGCCACTATGGTCACCAATTCACTGCGGCTTTGATCGCCATCGCGATGTCGCAGGGTGTGTCCGAAGTCGCGTCGATTATGAGGTCGTCGAGCGCGACGGCCTCGAGAATTTCGGCAAGCTCCCTGTTGCGGCGCAGATGCCAGTCCAACTCGGCCGGGTCGTCGTGGTGGCGTGCTGATAGTCGTTGGTCGATCACTGTGGGGTCTGCTACGAGTCGGCAGAGGAACAGTCCTGTGGCCTTGAGCGTTTCGGTGTATCGCGGAATCTCGTGTCGGTCTTCGATGACGCCGGCGAGTATTAGCCGTTCGGCGCCGGCATCGCGATAATTCGCGGCCAGGTCGCGCAGGTTCCTTAGTTGTAATTCGTGTTGGAAGCGGTCGCCGGGAGGTTTCGGTGACAGGCGCCGCACGGCATCCGTGTCGATGAAAGCGTGAGGGCAACCGGCTTGGGTCACCAGAGCACTCAGCGCCTCGCCCGTCGATGTCTTGCCGGCCCCCACTGTCCCGTTGATGAAAACGACGTCGATCACGGCGTCATCATGGCACGGAACGGTCCACCGCTCGTGTGTGTTGCCACTGACCTTAGATCGCCGCGACACCTTCTGCGCTCACGCGCGTTTTGAAGGAGATAGTCGAGTTGCGAGGTGATCTTGCGCGGAAACCTCCTCATGTGTTGACTTTCTCCTTCAAACTCTGGCGCTGCGGCGGCGGACGGAACACCGGACGTCAAAGTGCCCGCAATCGGGGCCGAACTGCCGGTGAAACAACAGCTGCGGATCGGGAACACCCCGCAGCCGGGCCAGTTACTCCGATAACTGGTCCGATGAATCAAATTCTCGGAGCCGGACTTCCTTTATTTCCCGGTGTATTCGGTGCCCCCAGTAGGATTTGAACCTACGGCCTTCTGCTCCGGAGGCAGACGCTCTATCCCCTGAGCTATGGGGGCCAGGGAGTGCTCGTCAAGATTAGCATCCGCCGAGCGGAGCCCGGTGCACACCCGGTGCACACCCGGTGCACACGCTGGCCGACTCCAGCGTCGTCACCGGCCGCGAACCCCGGCATCCGACCCCGCAACACGACTTCGGAACCCGACTCCCAGCGGATGCGTCCTCAGCTCTTCGGCAGGTTGCCCAGAACGGCCGCCACCAGCGGTTGCGGATCACCGGGTTCCGCGAAGTCCGCCGAGCGCAGGATGACCCAGTAGCCGTTCGCGAACGCCTGCACCTCGCCGACCCCGCCGGCCACCGTGAAGTAACCTTCGACGCTCGGCGGAACGCCATAGGTCGGCACGACATGACTGTTCGCGGCAGCCGAGTCCTTGATTCCCGGCAGCGCGGACGCGGCCGGCTTCGCGATCGCGACCTCGATGACGGCATTGCTCGTCTGGTTCAGATAGCCGCACGAGACGCCCTTCATCGCGACGGCGGCAGCCGGATTCGTGTTCGCTGCCGGGTTGTAGCCGGGGTCCGTCCCATAGTTCGCGTTGAAGTCGTAGAGCTGCTGTGCGGTGAGCACCTGATCGCAGGTCATGGTGACCGGGGTCGGCGGATCGGTGGGCGTCGGAGTCGGTGTGACCGTCGCCGTGGAAGTCGGCGCAGCGGCCGCGCCGGTCGCTGTCGTCGTCATGGGCGACGACGGGGTACCCGTGCATGCAGCGAGCATCCCGGCGATCGTGAGCCCGACGATCAGGGCGAAGACGGTGCCTGCTGTGCGCCGATGGCGTGAGTACTCGAGCATGTGACGACCTTTGTGACGCGAGAACGAAGTGGGCGGCCCGGCGGTGGGTCGCTGACGCGACGCAGGGATGCGTGTCCACGAACCCTATCAAGTCAGGCATGAGCGTTCTGCGCATATGTGGTGCGGTTTGCACGCCGATTTCGGCCTCCGATCGCCGAAATCTGCGGAACCGCGCGGATCCGCCGCTCAGCCGCCGCCCGGTAGAATCGATGCTCGTGACTCCCGAACAGCTTGCCGCAACCCTGTACGACATCGTTCTGCCGATCGTCGAACGACGCCGTGCGGCGAGCGGCTCCGATGCGGCGTTCGGGCAGGGTTCGGTCGCGCTGGAGCGCCCGAAGAATCGTGAACACGGCGATTGGGCGACGAACGTCGCAATGCGGTTGGCGGGCCCGCTCGGCGCGAACCCACGCGAACTCGCCGCAGAGATCGCGGACGCCGCATCCGGAATCGACGGCGTCGCATCCGCCGAGGTGGCCGGACCCGGCTTCATCAATTTCCGCCTGGATGCTGCGGCCGCCGGGCAGCTCGCCAAGACGATCGTCGATGCGGGGGAGGCCTTCGGCACAGGCCACCTGTACGACGGGATCAGGATCAACCTCGAATTCGTGTCTGCGAACCCGACCGGGCCGATCCACATGGGCGGCGTGCGCTGGGCGGCGGTCGGCGACAGCCTCGCCCGCGTGCTCGCCGCGGAGGGCGCATCCGTCACCCGCGAGTACTACTTCAACGATCACGGGTCGCAGATCGATCGGTTCGCGCGCAGTCTCCTCGCCGCGTATCTCGGCCAGCCGACACCGGAAGACGGTTACGGCGGCGCATACATCGCCGATATCGCCAGTCAGGTCGTCGCCCGCTACGACGGCGACCTTGCGGCGTTGTCGCGCGAGGAACAGCAGGAAGTGTTCCGCTCGATCGGCACTGAGCTGATGTTCGCCGAGATCAAATCGAAGCTGCACGGGTTCGGCGTCGATTTCGACGTCTACTTCCACGAGGATTCCCTGCACGAGTCCGGTGCGGTCGACCGTGCGATCGCTCGTCTGCGCGAACTCGGGCACGTCTTCGAGGAAGACGGTGCGGTCTGGTTGCGCACGACCACCTTCGGAGATGACCGCGACCGGGTCGTCATCCGCAGCAACGGTGAGCCGGCGTACATCTCCGGTGACCTCGGCTACTACCTGAACAAGCGCGAGCGCGGCTTCGACCAGAATCTGATCATGCTCGGCGCGGACCACCATGGCTATATCGGGCGGATGATGGCGATGGCGCAGGCGTTCGGGGACGTGCCCGGCGTGAGCCTGCAGATCCTGATCGGCCAGATGGTCAGCCTGCTGCGCGACGGCGAGCCGGTCAAGATGTCGAAGCGCGCGGGCACCATCGTCACGCTCGACGACCTGGTCGACGCGGTCGGTGTGGACGCCGGTCGCTATGCGCTCGTTCGCTCCTCCAGCGACTCGCCGCTGGAGATCGACCTCGACCTGCTCGGCAAGCACACCAACGAGAACCCTGTCTTCTATGTGCAATACGCACACGCTCGCACACGCTCGGTAGCCCGCAACGCCGCCGCCTCCGCTGTCGACCGCAGCGTGTTCGCCCCCGAGCTGCTGACTCACGAGACGGAGTCGGCGCTGCTCGGCGCGCTGCAGGAATACTCGCGGATCGTCGCCCTTGCAGCCGAACTGCGCGAGCCGCACCGCATCGCCCGGTTCATCGAGGAGCTCGCCGGGCTGTACCACCGTTGGTATGACAACTGCCGGGTTATCCCGCTCGGCGACGAGCCCGTCGGCGATGTGCATCGCACGCGGTTGTGGCTGAACGACGCGGCAGGCCAGGTCATCCGCAATGGGCTCGGCCTGCTCGGGGTGTCTGCTCCGGAACGAATGTAAGAATGAGCAGTCCGGACGTGTTCATCGACAAATAAGAGGACGTGTTGACGACGAGAGAGACCATGGGCGATTCCGTGTCGACGGAAGAGTTTCCACCGCTTCCGCAGGCCGCACCGCGCCGCCCGCGTTGGTTGGTGCTCGCCGCGGCGATCTTCGCCGGCCTGGTCGTGCTCGCCGCCTTCTTCTTCGTCGCGGATGCGATCATTCGGTCGACTGCCGAGACGGGCGTCGCTGAGCAGATCAACTCGGAGCTGCCGTCGGATGTTGCCGTAAAGGACCTGACGGTGCAGATCGGCGGGTTCTCGATCATCGGGCAGTATCTGGCCGGATCGTTCGACGAAGTGACGCTCACCGCGAAGCAGGTCAGCATCGGCGGCGTGCCGGTGCAGGCCCGGATCGTCGCTCACGGCATCCCCACCGATCTGACCAAGCCGACGCGGTCGATCACCAGCACCCTGACGATCTCCGAAGCCGCCGCCAACAAGCTGATCACCATTCCTGGGGCGACCTCGCAACTCGTGTTCGGCAACGGCACGATCGGTTACAGTGGCTCGGCGAAGGTGTTCGGCTTCCCGATCTCGTTCGATGCGACCGCGACGCCCGAAGCCGACGGGCTGGACATTCTGCTGACACCGAAAACGGTGAACATCACCGGAGGGCCGGCCCGACTGGACCTCGGCGCCGTCGTGACCCAGCTGATCGGGAACAAGCCGTTCCCGGTCTGCGTGGCTCAATACCTGCCGAAGGGCGCCACGGTGACAGACGTCGTCGTGTCAGCGAAGACCGCAGTCCTCACGGTGTCCGCGACGAACATCGTGCTCGACAAGAACACCTTCGACACCCGCGCGCACTGTTCGTAACGAATTATCGACCGGCCGGCATTCTCGGTAGACTTCGACACGTTCGCGGTCGGCTCCCCGCCTGAGCGACCGACGGCTTCAGGGGCCAATCCGGGTCCGCTCGCCGTCCCCCCGTACGTCGTGTCGTCTGATCTGCCCTGCGAGGTCTCATCCGTGGTCGCCAACCCGCTCGCCCCACTCTGGTTGCACGAACCCCTCGACGCCAACGTGCTTGCGCCCGGGTTGTGGCCGGCCGGCAGCGCCAGGAACGACGATGGCGAGCTGACCATCGCTGGGGTGGGCGTTCGTGAGTTGTCGGAACGGTTCGGCACGCCGCTGTACGTCATCGACGAAGCGGATGTCCGTGCGCGTGCCGTCGAGGCGCTCGCGGCTTTCACGGATGCGTTCGGCCGGGTCGGCGCATCCGCGAAGGTGTACTACGCGGGCAAGGCGTTCCTCAGCACGCAGCTGGCGCGCTGGGTCGCCGAGGCCGGCCTGAACCTGGATGTCTGCAGCGGGGGAGAGCTGGCCGTCGCACTCGCCGCCGGCATCGCCCCCGACCGCCTCGGATTCCACGGAAACAACAAGTCGCTCGCCGAGATCGATCGTGCCGTGTCCGTCGGCGTCGGCACCGTCGTGATCGACAGCGAACAGGAGATCGTCCAGGTCGCAGCTGCGGCGCAGAGACACGGTGTCGTGCAGCGCGTGCGGTTGCGAGTGAACAGCGGCGTGCACGCGCACACGCACGAGTTCCTCGCCACGGCACACGAGGACCAGAAATTCGGTGTGCCGCTGGATCAGGCCGAACGACTCGTCGCAGCAATCCGTGCCGAGCGCGGCCTGGCATTCCTCGGACTGCACTGCCACATCGGGTCGCAGATCTTCGGGTCGGACGGTTTCGCGGAGTCGGCCGCCCGCGTCTTGGACGTGCATACTCGGCTGCTGGCCGACGGCCCTGTGCCCGAACTGAATCTGGGCGGCGGATTCGGCATCGCCTACACGAGCGCCGATGAGCCGATGCCGTTGCGAGAGCTCGCCATCGAGATCGCCACCGCCGTCGCGGCCTCCTGCGCGCGGCTCGGCATCGCGGTGCCGACCGTCGCGTTCGAACCGGGCCGGGCGATCGTCGGGCCCGCCGGCCTGACGCTGTACACCGTGGGCACGACCAAGCCGGTCGGCGTGGCGATCGACGGTGGATGCGCCGACCGGCTCTACGTGAGCGTAGACGGCGGCATGAGCGACAACGCCCGCTACGTGCTCTACGGCGCCGACTACTCTGCTCGGATCGCAGACCGCGTCTCGGATGCTGCGCCCGCACTGGTGCGCATCGTCGGCAAGCACTGCGAATCCGGTGACATCGTCGTCGATGCGGACTATCTGCCGAGCGACGTCGCCCCCGGCGATCTGCTCGCGGTCCCGGCAACGGGCGCATATTGCTGGGCGCTGTCGAGCAATTACAACTATCTGCCCCGACCGGCCGTCGTGGCCGTCCTGGACGGCGACGCGCGCGTGATCGTGCGCGGCGAGACGGAGGGCGACCTGCTCATTCGCGACGTCGGCGTGCCGCCGGCCGCAACCGAATCATCGTCGACAACCAAGGAGCATCCGTGATCGCATACCGAGGCCTGAAAGTGGCCTTGCTCGGCGCCGGTTCCGTCGGCTCCCAGGTGGCACGACTGCTCCTCAGCCAGCGCGAGGAGCTCGCGTCGCGGGTCGGCGCGCCCCTCGAGCTCGTCGGAGTCGCGGTGCGCGACCTGGCGGCCGTGCGCGACGTCGAACTGCCACGCGAACTGTTGACGACGGATGCCTCGTCCCTCATTCTCGGCGCCGACATCGTCGTCGAACTGATGGGCGGCATCGAACCCGCTCGAAGTCACGTGCTGCAGGCGCTGAACTCCGGTGCAGACGTGATCACCGGCAACAAGGCGCTGCTGGCGACACACGGACCGGAACTGTTTGAAGCAGCAGAACAGGTCGGTGCGCAGTTGTACTACGAGGCTGCGGTCGGCGGCGCGATCCCGATCATCCGACCGTTGCGCGACAGCCTCGCCGGAGACCAGGTCACACGCATCCTCGGCATCGTCAATGGCACGACGAACTTCATCCTCGACCGCATGGACATGTCGGGCGACAGCCTGGAGAGCGCACTTGCGCGTGCCACGGAACTCGGTTTCGCCGAGGCCGACCCGACGGCCGATATCGGCGGCTACGACGCTGCGCAAAAGGCGGCGATCCTGGCCAGTCTTGCGTTCCACACCACCGTGCCGCTGGAGTCCGTGCACCGTGAAGGCATCACCGGCATCACGCGCGAGCAGGTGGACGAAGCGCGCCGCGCCGGCTATGTCGTGAAGCTGCTGGCGATCTGCGAGCGGTTGAGGGATGCCGCCACCGGTGAGCCGGGCGTGTCCGCACGGGTGTATCCGGCGCTGGTACCGCGCGACCATCCGCTGGCGGCCGTGCACGGGGGCAACAACGCCGTGTTCGTCCAGGCGGCAGCCGCGGGCGATCTGATGTTCTACGGAGCGGGTGCCGGCGGACTGCAGACGGCGTCCGCGGTGCTCGGCGACGTGGTATCGGCCGCCCGCCGCCACGTGGCCGGCGGGCCGGGTGTGGCCGAGTCGACCCACGCGAACCTGCCGATCCTGCCGATCTCCAGCATCACGACGCGTTATCAGATCACCCTGCACGTTGCGGATGAACCCGGCGTGCTCGCCAGGATCGCACAGGTCTTCAGCGATCACGGGGTCTCCGTCGAAACGTTGGTGCAGTCCGCAGCCGTCGATCGGCCGCCGGCAGGTGAAACCGGGGGCGCCGCCACCGCTACCCTGGTAATCGGAACCCACCAGGCATCGGAGGCCGCGCTCGCCGCGACCGTCGATGCCCTGCGCGAAAACAATGCGGTGAGCGCCATCGCATCCGTTCTCCGAGTCGAAGGAGCCTGAGTTTGTCGGACAAGATCGTGAACAGACAGTGGAAGGGCGTCCTGCGCGAGTATGCGGACCGTCTGGACATCTCCGACGCAACGCCCATCGTGACGTTGGGCGAGGGCGGGACGCCGCTCATTCCGGCGCCGGCGCTGTCGCGGCGTACGGGCGCGAACGTTCACATCAAATACGAGGGGATGAACCCGACGGGTTCATTCAAAGACCGCGGCATGACGATGGCGATCTCCAAGGCGATCGAGCACGGTGCCCAGGCCGTCATCTGCGCGTCGACCGGCAACACGTCCGCCTCTGCGGCTGCCTACGCGGCACACGCGGGCATCAAGGCGGTCGTGCTCGTGCCGGAGGGCAAGATCGCTCTGGGCAAGCTCAGCCAGGCCATCGCACACGACGGTGAACTGATTCAAATTCAGGGGAACTTCGACGATTGCCTGGACATCGCCCGCGAGCTGGCGGCGCACTACCGGGTGCACCTGGTGAACTCGGTGAACCCGGACCGGATCGAGGGCCAGAAGACTGCGGCGTTCGAGATCGTCGAGGTGCTCGGGGATGCTCCTGACTTCCATATCGTTCCGGTCGGCAACGCCGGCAACTACACCGCGTATTCGCGCGGCTACTCCGAGGAACTCGACCGAGGCGCAACCACGAGACTGCCGAGGATGTTCGGGTTCCAGGCCGCAGGCAGCGCTCCGATCGTGCTCGGAGCGCCGGTCAAGAACCCGGAGACGATCGCCAGCGCGATCCGAATCGGCAACCCGGCCTCGTGGGAGCTCGCCCTCGCGGCACGTGACCAGACCGGCGGATACTTCGGCGCGATCGACGACGCGAGGATTCTCGAGGCGTACCACCTGCTTGCCTCCGAGGTGGGCATCTTCGTCGAGCCGGCCAGCGCGATCAGCGTCGCAGGGCTGCTCGAGCGTAGCGCAGCCGGAGCGATCCCGGCAGATTCGACGGTTGTTCTCACGGTCACCGGCCACGGCCTCAAAGACCCGCAGTGGGCGCTGCGCCGCGCCGACGGCAGCGATGTGCAGCCGACGGTCGTCGCCGCAGACACGGCGGCTGTGGCCGCGGTTGTCGGACTCGACCCGATATCGCGCGTCGGCGAGGACGAAGCATGACCGTAGCTCAGGACTCTGCGCTCGGCGCGGACGGGCACGGCGTGGGCGCGCCCGGCGTGGGCGAGTACGATGCGAGCGCGCTGATCGGCCGGCGGGTCGCCGTCAAGGTGCCTGCGACGACGGCCAACCTCGGGCCGGGCTTCGACACGCTCGGGCTCGCGCTTTCGCTCTACGACGAACTCGAGGTGCGGGTTCGCGCTGAGCCGGGGGTGCACGTCGAGGTGCACGGCATCGGTGAGGGGCACGTGCCGACGAATGAGACCAACCTCGTCGCGCGGGCGATCGCGCACGCGTTCGCGCACTACGGCCTCGACCTGCCCGGCCTCGAGCTGGTCGCATCCAACGTGATCCCGCACGGGCGGGGCCTCGGCTCATCCGGGGCTGCGATCGTCTCCGGCATCATGGCCGCCCGGGGACTGTTGAACGGCATCGTTTCGATGAGCTCGCACGAGCTCTTGACACTCGCCACCGAACTCGAGGGACACCCCGACAATGTCGCCCCCGCGCTCTTCGGCGGCCTGACGATCGCGTGGGTCGACGAGAACGGCCCGCAGGCGAAGAAGCTGATGGCACATCGTGGGGTGTCCCCGCTGGTGTTCGTGCCGGAGACCGAGATGTCGACGGCCCTCGCTCGCAGCCTGCAGCCGCAATCCGTTCCGCACGAAGACGCGGTGTTCAACGTGTCGCGCTCCGCCCTGCTGATCGCCGCCCTCATCCAGAGTCCGGAACTGCTGTTGGCGGCGACGGAGGACAAGCTCCACCAGAGCTACCGTGCCTCCGCGATGCCCGAGACCGATCGGCTGATCACGCTGCTTCGGGCATCGGGGTTCGCCGCGGTCGTCTCCGGTGCCGGCCCGTCGATCCTGGTGTTGTGCAACGACCCCGCGCAACGGCTCGCCGCCGCTGAACTCGTGACGGAACAGGCGGTGACGCATTGGCAGGCTCTGATGCTGGCCGTTGATTTCAAGGGCGCAACGGTCACCGCCGTGCCCGCGGACGCGCCCGGCACGCCCGTCGGTGTGTGAGCAAGCCGGGCAAAGGATGGTGTTAGACTGACAACGCACCCGGTGGAAACCGCCAAACGCGAGAATCTGCTTTCCGGGTGAATCTCTAGAAACTTGTTTGTGCCGCACCTGTTTGTGCGCCCGCGTCTCTCGCTGGCAGCCGTCGTGTGTGAATCAAGATTCATGCGTCGGCAAACAGTTTCCTGCGGTACGCACTCCAGGCGAAGCTTTCATGCGCTCGCCGGAGGGAAGGAATCCTCTCAGTGACCAACGTCAATCTCCATACCGCTGGTGTGGACCCGAATACCAACCTGTCGACCCTGCGTGTGGCGGAGCTGCAGGCACTGGCCACCCGACTCGGCGTGTCCGGTGTCGCAAAGCTGCGCAAGGGCGAACTCGTCGACGCCATCACCGCCGCACGCGGTGCTGGCGCTCCGGCAGAAGCGGCGCCGGTGGCGTCCGGTGCGTCGGCGATCGTGGCCGACCTGCTCGCCGCAGACATGCAAGCGGCAGAGCGCGGGGCTTCGCCTGTCGCGTCTCATGCCGGAGCGGATGCCCGCACGTCGGTAGACCTGCGCGCCACCGAGCGACCGCTGGTCGCGGCCCTCCAGGAGGCGCCGACCACCACGGGCCGTCGTCGTGGATCCCGCCGTGCCACGAGCGCAGATGTGGCCCCCGTCGTCGGCGCTGTTCCCGCCGTCGGCCACGTCAATGCCCGCGAGACCGGCGTTGCGCCGGCCGGCGCCGAGCAGGCGCAGGCGACTGTACCCGAGGCATCCGCTGCACCCGAGGCATCCGCTGCACCCGAGGAATCCGCTGTGCCGGTTCAGGAAGGCGCATCCGAGGAGATCGCCGAGGAGGCGCAACAGGGCGATCAGCAGGCAGACCAGCCTCGTCAGGGTCGTAACCGCAACCGCAATCGCAACAAGGGTGCGAACCGGGACCAGAGCGCTCAGCCGGAACAGGCCGCAGCCGAGCAGTCGGACGCCGACCGGAGTGGACAGCAGAACGGCAACCAGCACGGCCAGAAGGGCAACCGCGGCCGGGGTGACCGCTCGGGCCAGCAGGGTGACCAGCAGTCGGACCGCAACCAGCAAGGCAATCGGCCGACCCAGCAGAACGACCGCAACGAGACCCAGACCGAACGCGACGGCGATCGCGGCGGACGCAACCGCTACCGTGACCGCAAGCGCCGCGGCAACTCAGGTGCCGACGAACTCGAGCCGGAGATCACCGAGGACGATGTGCTCATCCCGGTCGCGGGAATCCTCGATGTTCTGGACAATTACGCATTCGTACGCACGACGGGCTATCTGCCCGGCGCGAGCGACGTCTACGTCTCACTGGGCCAGGTCAAGAAGTACCACCTGCGCAAGGGTGACGCCGTCGTCGGTGCGATCCGTCAGCCGCGCGAGGGTGAGAACACCGGCCGGCAGAAGTACAACGCGATCGTCAAGATCGACTCGATCAACGGTCAGGCGATCGACGAGGCCGCCAACCGTGTCGAGTTCAGCAAGCTGACGCCGCTCTACCCGCAGGAGCGTCTGCGTTTGGAGACGGAGCCCGGCAAACTGACGCAGCGCATCATCGACCTCGTCGCACCGATCGGCAAGGGTCAGCGCGGGCTCATCGTCGCTCCGCCGAAGGCAGGCAAGACGATCGTGATGCAGCAGATCGCGAATGCGATCACGACGAACAACCCCGAGGTCCACCTCATGGTCGTGCTCGTGGACGAGCGACCGGAAGAGGTCACCGACATGCAGCGCACCGTCAAGGGTGAGGTCATCGCCTCCACCTTCGACCGTCCGGCAGAAGACCACACCATGGTTGCGGAACTCGCCATCGAGCGCGCCAAGCGCCTGGTCGAGCTCGGGCACGACGTGGTCGTGCTACTGGATTCGATCACCCGCCTCGGCCGGGCGTACAACCTGGCGGCGCCGGCATCCGGCCGCATCCTGTCCGGCGGCGTCGACGCGTCCGCGCTGTACCCGCCGAAGCGGTTCTTCGGTGCTGCCCGCAACATCGAGCACGGCGGATCGCTCACGATCCTCGCCTCGGCCCTCGTCGAGACCGGGTCCAAGATGGACGACGTCATCTTCGAGGAGTTCAAGGGCACCGGCAACAGCGAATTGCGTCTGTCGCGGCAGCTCGCTGACAAGCGGATCTTCCCCGCGGTCGACGTGAACGCATCCGGCACGCGTCGCGAAGAGATGCTGATGAGCGCAGACGAGGTCAAGATCACCTGGAAGCTGCGCCGCGCCCTTGCCGGGCTCGACCAACAGCAGGCTCTGGAGATCGTGCTGAACCGGCTGAAGGAGACCTCCTCGAACGTGGAGTTCCTGATGCAGGTGCAGAAGTCGATGCCGCAGACGAACGCGCATGTCAACGGAACGGCGCACTCGCACGGTCACGACAACGACCACCGATAGCGCACTGGAGCTCAAAGGATTGCAAGGCAATCCCGCGACGTCAGCGCCGAGCGCGCCTGCGAGTGAGGGCAACCCGCCCGTCGCCGGCGATACTCCTTCGGACGAGTGGTGGCGTCGTGGCAATATCGTTCGCCCGAGTTTCCATCGTCCGTGCGATGAGTGTGGAGATCCCCAGAGATGTTCGAATCCGTCAGTGTTCTGCTCGAGGAGCACGAGCAGTTGCAGCTTCAGCTGTCCGACCCCGCCGTTCATGCGGACGCCGCGCGCGCGAAGAAGATCAACCGCCGGTATGCGCAACTCAGTCAGATCAAGGCCGCCTACGAGGGCTGGAACGCTCTCGGCGACGACCTGGCGGCGGCCCGCGAGCTTGCGCGGGAAGACGACGCGTTCGCCGAGGAGATCCCCGGGCTGGAAGAGCAGTACGCGGCCGCGCAGGAGAAGTTGCGCCGCCTGCTGATCCCGCGCGATCCGGATGACGGGCGGGATGTGATCATGGAGATCAAGGGCGGCGAAGGCGGCGCGGAAAGCGCCCTGTTCGCCGCCGACCTGCTGCGGATGTATCTGCACTACGCGGAGTCGAAGGGCTGGAAGACGGAGCTGCTCGAGCGCACCGAGAGCGATCTCGGCGGGTACAAAGACGTGCAGGTCGCGATCAAGTCCACTGCGACCGACCCGTCACAGGGCGTCTGGGCGCACCTCAAGTACGAGGGAGGCGTGCACCGCGTGCAGCGCGTGCCGGTGACCGAGTCACAGGGGCGCATCCACACGTCGACGACCGGCGTTCTCGTCTTCCCCGAGGTGGACGAGCCGGAAGAGGTCGAGATCAATCAGAACGATCTCAAGATCGACGTCTATCGGTCGAGCGGCCCCGGTGGGCAGTCGGTCAACACGACGGACTCCGCCGTGCGGATCACACACCTTCCGACCGGCATCGTCGTCTCGATGCAGAACGAGAAGAGCCAGCTGCAGAATCGCGAAGCCGGCATGCGGGTGTTGCGGGCACGCATCCTGGCGCGGCAGCAGGAGGAACAGGCGGCCGCGGCATCCGACGCTCGCCACAGTCAGATCCGCACCATGGATCGCTCGGAGCGCATCCGCACCTACAACTTTCCCGAGAACCGCATCGCGGACCACCGCACCGGTTACAAGGCGTACAACCTCGACCAGGTGCTGAACGGCGCACTCGACCCGGTGATCGAATCCGCGATCCGCGCCGACGAAGAGGCGCGGCTCGCCGACATCGGCGACCAGTCCTGAGCATCGTTCGACCGCGCGAAGTCAGTCGGGCACGATGACGTCACAGAAGCGCTCGGCAGCGCGCGCGAGGCGTCTGTCACAGGTCAGCAGTGGCGCACCGAGCGATTGGGCCAGGGCAACGTAGCTCGCGTCGTATGCCGAGATGTCGTGCCGATGCCGCCACATCGCACGCAATAGGGGGCGCGCCGGATGCCGTTCGATGTGCAGTTCGAGGAAGGATTCGATTGCCTCACGCGCCCGATTCGCGCCCAGCTGCGGGTTGCGCGCACCGCGTCGGGCAGCCTGGAGAAATTCATAGTCAATCAGGCTGGGCGCGTGCAGGCGATGTGTTCGAAGTTCGGGGATGTATGTTGCCTTGATCATGTCGGCATAGATCGCCGAGTTGTCAATGATCAGCAAACGGCCCGTTCGGCCCGAAGACTCCATCGGCTCCGAAGAGTTCCTCATCACGCTCCGCTCTCCCCTCGTGGACCAATCGGACGGCATCATCGGTCGACATGCCGGTCCGGCCGATGCGCGCGCGAGCATCCGCCAGAATCTCGGCGTTGGTGCGGTAACGCACAAGTTCGGCTAGCTGACCGGCAACGTATTCGGACAGGGACATGCCCGCGTCCTTCGCGCGCTGCTTCAGCTTGGCGTGGACGTCATCCGGAAGATTTCGTACTTGCAGCATGACAGGCATATTCTCACGATACATGCAAAGTACATGTTCAGGTTAGGCACAGTTGTGGATAACTAGCCCGCGAGGGCTCTTGGAGAACTGCTGCCCGTCAGATGTAGATCGCGGGGTCGAGCCAGGCCTCGTCCCGGGAGGCGACGCGTTGCGCGGGAGTCTGCGCGGTCGAGCGCGGGCGGGCGACACCGGGAATGCCGACGATGACGGAGTCCGGCGGCGCGTCGTGCACGACCACCGAATTCGCGCCGATGACGCTGCGCGCCCCGATGCGGATGTCGCCGAGCACCTGCGCGCCTGCGCCCACCATGACCCCGTCCTCCAGAGTCGGATGCCGTTTGCCGCCGCCGTGCGACTTTCCACCCAGTGTCACACCGTGATACAGCATCACATCGTCGCCGACTATCGCCGTCTCGCCGACGACCACGCCCATGCCGTGGTCGATGAAGAATCGCCGACCGATTCGCGCGCCCGGATGGATCTCGACCCCCGTCAGGAACCGTGCGACCTGCGACAGCAGGCGTGCGGGCAGTCGGAGTCCGGGGGAGAGCCACCAGCGGTGGGCCACGCGGTGGGCCCAGATGGCATGCAGACCCGAGTAGCCGAGGAACACCTCCGAACCGTTGCGTGCGGCAGGATCATGGGTGCGGGCATTGGCGATGTCTTCGCGCAGTCGCGACAGGATGCTCACGGCATCCGCTCAATCGACCGTGTTCTCGTACAACGAGGTCGACAGGTAGCGTTCGCCGAAGTCAGGAACGATCACGACGACCGTCTTGCCGACGTTCTCTGGCCTCTTCGCGATCTGCACGGCCGCGTGCACGGCCGCACCAGCCGACATGCCGGCGAGAATGCCCTCGTCTGTCGCGAGCGCGCGAGCCATGGCGATCGCATCCTCGAAGCTGACGTCGTAGATCTCGTCGACGAGCGACAGGTCCATCACCTCGGGGATGAAGCTCGCCCCGATGCCCTGGATCTTGTTCGGACCGGCGGGCTCGCCGGCCAGAACGCGTGAGGTGCTCGGCTCGACCGCGACGACCTGCACGTTCGGATTACGCTCCTTGAGCAGACGCCCCGAACCGGTGACCGTGCCTCCTGTTCCGACTCCCGCGACGAAGATGTCGACGGCCCCGTCGGTGTCCTCCCAGATCTCGGGGCCGGTGGTGGCATAGTGGATGTCCGGGTTCGCGGGGTTCGCGAACTGTCGTGCCCAGACCGCGTTCTCGGTGTTCGCCACGATCTCCTTCGCCTTCTCGATCGCGACGACCATCCCGCCCTCCGGCGGCGTCAAAACCAGCTCGGCACCGAACGCGCGCAGCACGGCACGTCGCTCGACGCTGGCCGACGACGGCATGGTGAGGATCGCCTTGTATCCGCGTGCAGCCGCCGTCAGCGCCAGAGCGATTCCCGTGTTGCCGCTGGTCGACTCGACGATCGTTCCTCCCGGCTTCAGAGCACCGGACTCTTCAGCCGCGTCGACGATCGCGACGCCGATGCGGTCTTTGACGCTTGCGGCAGGATTGTAGAACTCGAGTTTGGCGAGCACCGTCGCATCGGCGCCGCCGGTCACCCGGTTCAACCGCACCAAGGGGGTGTGCCCGACCGTCTCGGTGATGTTCGAGTAGACGTGTGCAACCATAGGGAGCCTTTCGCTGGGCGACGCGCACGGTGCAGCGTGCGGGAGGACTGAATCTTCAGCTTATTCTTGACAGGCGGCATCCGGTGTCGTGTTACGCGCCGCCGGTGGGCATTCCTCGGTGCCGATCGATCCCGGGCCGGCTTCCGCACCATCTTGTCCGGACGGCGATCCCGCCCGACAGTGTTCCCGCCCGGACAGTGTTCCCGCCCGGACAGCGTTCCCACCCGACAGGAGGAGTCCAGACCCATGACCGACCTCGACGACCTGCCGTCCACCGTCGGCGCGGCTCTGACACGAGCCGCAGCCGTCCTGGAGCTGGCCGGCGTGCCCGACCCGACGGTCGATGCCGAGCTCCTGATCGGGCACGTGCTGGATGTCAGTCGCGGCCGTGTTCAGGCACTCGCGATGACGGATGCGGTGTTGCCGGCCGCGCACGCGGCATCCGTTCTCGCGCTGGTCGCGCGTCGCGCGGCGCGCGAGCCGCTGCAGCACATCACGGGTCGCGCGGCTTTCCGCTCGATCGAGCTGGCCGTCGGCCCCGGCGTGTTCGTTCCCCGGCCGGAGACCGAGCTGGTGGCGCAATTCGCCATCGACGCGCTCCGGGCGACCGCCGGTGCCGAGCCGATCGCCGTCGACCTGGGCACGGGCAGCGGCGCGATCGCGCTGGCGCTGGCCGTTGAGGTGCCGCACGCCCGCGTTTACGGTGTCGAGAACTCCCCCGAGGCATTCGAGTGGACCACGCGCAATTTCGAGGCGTTGGGCCCCGGAAACGCGACCGCCGTGTTCGCCGACCTTGCGGATGCCCTGCCCGAGCTCGACGGGCGGGTGTCGGTCGTCATCTCCAATCCGCCGTATGTGCCGACGGATGCGGTCCCTCGCGACCCCGAGGTGCGATTGTTCGACCCCGCGCACGCCCTGTACGGCGGAGCCGACGGACTGGATGTCGTGCACGATGTCTCGCAGGCCGCACTGCGGCTTCTTCATGCGGGAGGCAGCCTGGTGATCGAGCACGGCGAGCTGCAGGGCGCGGCGATCCGCGCGCTGCTCAGCGCGGACGGATGGCGTGCTGCGGCCACGCACCCGGACCTCACGACGCGCGATCGGGTGACGACGGCGCTGCGTTGAGCCGTCGCACCGGCGGTCGCCGGCGAGCGCGACTCCGAAATGACTGCTGCATCCTGCGGGCGCGGGTGGTGAGCGGGCGCGGGCGGTCAGCGCGCCGCGAACGCCTCGAGAGCGGCCTGCAGGCCGATGGTGTCGTAGCCGTCGGCGGTATGGCGCAGTCGGTAGCCGTGCATGCCCGCGTCGATGGCGCCCCGAACGTTCTCGGCGGAGTCGTCGATCAGGATGGCATCGGCAGCATCGACGCCGAAGCGACCGAGTGCGCGTGTGTAGATGCGACGCTCCGGCTTCCGCGCGCCGAGGATCGCCGAGACCAGATCGTTACCCTGCAGCAGTGCGTGCGCCTCGGGGGCGAGCTCGGCCAGGCGATCGTGGAACGGGATCGGATTGTTGGACAACAGTGATGTCGTCCCATGACCGGCCGCCCAACGCAGCGCAGCGATACTGCCCGGGATGACGGTCATGGCGCTCGCCCGCGCGCGCTGCCACTGGTCGAGACTGAGTTTTACGCCCGTCACCAGGTGAAACGCTTCGAGATATTCCTCAGAGGTGCCATATTCACCCGCCTCTGCGGCTCGTTCATGCCCGCCGGCCCACCACGTCGATGCAAGGTGATACTGGCTGGCCCCGGTGAACTCGGCGAGTGCAGGAAGGCGTTTGCGAAAGTCGTAGTCGTAGAGTGTGTCGTCGCAATCGAAGAAGAAGAGGTCCATCGCGTCCAGTATCGCCTGAGCGGCCTCAACTATCATTGTGCCGACATGCCAACACTTTACGACTGTTCCGTCGACTCAGAACTTCTCACCGGCACCAGGCTGGCGCGCGCCGCCATCGGAAGGGGCGAACTCGTCGTCATTCCGACCGACACGGTATACGGCCTGGCCGCCGATGCCTTCACCGCGGCCGCGGTCGCCCGGCTCCTGAAGGCCAAGGGCCGTTCTCGGCAGTCGCCACCTCCCGTCCTCATTCCGGGTCTTCCGACACTGGATGCGCTGGCCGCGCAGATTCCGGACGCGGTGCGCACTCTGGTCGGCGCCTTCTGGCCCGGCGGCCTGACCGTGGTGTTGCCCGCGCAGCCCTCGCTTGCGTGGGATCTCGGTGAGACTCACGGAACGGTCGCGTTGCGGATGCCGAGCAGCACGATCGCGCTCGAACTGCTTGCCGAGACCGGCCCGTTGGCCGTCTCGTCGGCGAATCTCACCGGCGAACCGGCCGCGCACACCGCGCAGGATGCCCGACGCATGCTCGGCGATTCGGTTTCCGTCTATCTCGACGGCGGCACCGTCGGAAACGTCGATGCGGACGGCGATGTCGCGCGCGAGGCGTCTACTATCGTCGACGCGACCCGGTTGGCCGCCGGCACGGGCGGACTGCGCGTCCTCCGCCATGGTGTGATCTCAGACGCACAGTTGCGTGAGATCGTCGGCGACGCGTTCGAAGACGAGAGTCCGTCCGGCACGTGACCTTCCTTGTCCTGCTCGCACTGGCAACCGCCATCGTCACCTTCGGGTTCTCGCTGGCGGTCTACAAGCTGGCGCTTCGGTTCAAGCTGTATCCGGTGATCCGCTCGCGCGACGTGCACACTCGCCCGACGCCGCGGCTCGGCGGTGTCGCGATGTTCCTCGGCATCGTCGTCGCGTTCGGCATCGCGTTCCTCGCCTCGTCGCGTATCGCCGTCGTCGGCGTCGTGTTCGCCGACCCTGCGCCCGTTTTCGCCATCCTCGGGGCCGCGTTGCTGATCGTGCTCGTCGGCATCGCCGACGACCTCTGGGACCTCGACTGGATGACCAAGCTCGCCGGTCAGTTCGTTGCGGCGGGCCTGGTCGCCTGGCTCGGCGTGCAGATCTACTCCCTGCCGATCGGCGGCATGACCGTCGGGTCGCCCTGGATGAGCGTCGCGATGACGGTGATCGCCATCGTCCTGGTGATGAACGCCATCAACTTCATCGACGGGCTGGACGGCCTGGTCGCCGGTGTCGCACTGATCGCCAACGGGGTGTTCTTCCTGTACAGCTATCTGCTGACGGTACGCACGAGCCCGTCGAACTATTTCAGTCTCGCGTCGATCATCGCCGTCATCCTGGTCGGAGCGTGCGCAGGATTCCTGCCGCTGAACTGGCATCCGGCGAGGATGTTCATGGGGGACACCGGTGCGATGCTCGTCGGCCTGCTGATGGCGACCAGCGCCATCGCCGTGACAGGGCAGCTCAACACCGCGACGATCGAAGGGTTGGGGCGCTCGAACCTCTTGCCCACCTTCATCCCGATCATCCTGCCGTTCGCCATCCTGGTGATCCCGCTGCTCGACTTCGCGCTCGCGGTGGTGCGTCGGTTGCAGGCAGGAAAGTCGCCGTTCAGCGCTGATCGGAAACACCTGCACCATCGGCTGCTCGACATGGGGCACTCGCACCTCCAGGCCGTGCTGATCTTCTACGGCTGGACGGCGGTCATCTCGATCGGCTGTCTGCTGTTCTTCGTTGCTCGGCAGATCTGGATCCCGATCGGGTTCTTGGCCGTCGGTGTGATCGTGTGCGCGGCGATCACCCTTGCGCCGCTCGGACGCAAGAAGCCGACACCGGCCGCCGCGCCCGCCATTGCGCAGGCGCCCACGCTGGACGTCTCCAGCCCGAGCAAGCGGCCCCTCCACCACCCGCTGAACCGCCAGTCACTGAACAAGGACGCCCGATGACCGGTCCCACCCCCGCGCGGCCGGTGCCGACCGCCAATCCCGTGCTCAAGCGCGCCCTGAGGTACGGCGCCATACTCGCTCTGGCGATCGCGGTCGTGGTGGGCGTCATCGGCGGCATCGTCGCCGGCGGTCCCGGCGTCGCCGGGGCGTTGATCGGCACCGCCATGGCGCTCGTGTTCACCGGCATCACCGCGGTCAGCATCTTGCTCGCCAACCGTTTCACCGGCTCGGACTTGTTCGTTGGCGCATTCTTCGGGATCGTGCTCGGCTCCTGGTTGGTCAAATTCGTCGTGTTCATCGTGTTGTCGCTCGCGCTCAAAGGGCAACCCTGGCTCAATCCGCTGATCCTGTTCATCAGCATCGTTGCCGGGGTGATCGGCTCCCTGATCGTCGATCTGGTCGTTGTGGCGCGCAGCAGGGTGCCCTATGCGAGTGATGTGGAGCTGCCGGAGCAGGCCCCGGATTCGAGCGGAGACGACCGCTCCTGAGCGCGAATCCTAGGCGATCTCGATTCGTGGTGAGACCGGTTTTCTAGTAGGGTGGAGCATAGGTAAACCGCCTTGTGCCGCGATTTTTCGTGGGCCCGCGAGGTGTTTCATGTTCCTCTGCCGGGCTCCACTGCTCGCATCGAAATCAGGAGATAGCGCTGTTAGCTAACGCTGTGCACCTGCTTGTTCAGACTGCCACTGACGTCCCGCCCTTCGTGGGGCCCTCCATCGACGAGTTTTTCCCGCCGGTCTTCCTCTTCCCAGGGACGGCGTTCGAGATCAACAGGATCATCCTGGTCCGTTTCATCGCGGTCGCCGCGCTCATCGTGGTCTTCTGGTTGGGCACACGTCGACTCATGCTCGTTCCCGGCCGTGGACAGAACCTGATCGAGATGGCACTCGACTTCGTTCGGGTCAGCATCGCTGAAGATCTGCTCGGCAAGAAGGACGGCCGCCGCTTCCTGCCGCTGATCAGCGCGGTGTTCTTCATGGTGTTCGCGATGAACGTGACCGGGATCATCCCGGGCCTCAATGTGGCAGGAACCTCCGTGATCGGCGTGCCGGGGCTGCTCGCCGTCATCGCCTATGTCGCCTTCATCTACGCCGGCGTCAAGAAGAGCCCGGGCAACTTCTTCCGCAACGCGCTGTTCCCGGCCGGTGTGCCCAAGCCGCTGTACCTGCTGATCACTCCGATCGAGTTCATCTCCACGTTCATCGTGCGCCCGTTCACTCTGACGCTGCGACTCATGATGAACATGATCGTCGGCCACCTCCTGCTGGTGCTGTTCTTCACCGGAACCACGTGGTTCCTGTTGGAGTCGCCCGGGATCTTCAAACTGTTCGCGATCGGAACGTTCGCGTTCGGGTTCGCCTTCACGGTTTTCGAGTTGTTGATCATCCTGCTGCAGGCGTATATCTTCGCTCTGCTCACCACCGTCTACATCCAGCTCGCGCTGGCTGAAGAGCACTAAAGCGGATCGGGCATCCGCCCGATTCACCATCACGGAAGGAAACCAACGTGGACACCAGCGTCATCGCTGCGATCAGTGGAAACATCGGTACGGTCGGTTACGGCCTTGCCGCGATCGGCCCCGGCATCGGCATCGGCATCGTGGTCGGCAAGACCGTCGAGTCCGTCGCCCGACAGCCTGAACTGGCCGGCCGCCTGCAGGTCCTGATGTACATCGGTATCGCCTTCACCGAGGCGCTGGCGTTCATCGGTATCGCGACGTACTTCTTCATGACGGCCAAGTAGTTCTCACAACCTAGCGATCAAGGAGGCATGATGCTTCACACGGGGCTCGTTGTGGTGGCCGAAGCGTCTCCCAACCCGCTGGTGCCGGCGGGATCCGACCTGATCTGGTCGTCCGTCTGCTTCGTCATCATTCTCGTTTTCTTCTGGCGGCTCGTGCTTCCGCGGATGCAGAAGATGCTCGATGAGCGTTCTGCGGCGATCGAAGGCAACATCGAGAAGGCCGGCGCAGCTCAGCACGAAGCCGAGGTGCTGCTCGAGCAGTACACGGCCCAGCTGGCGGACGCACGGAGCGAGGCAGCGGGCATCCGCGACCAAGCGCGCGAAGACGGCAAACGGATTCTCGCGGAACACAAGGACCAGGCCTCGGCCGAAGCCGCCCGCATCACCGCTTCCGCGCACGCTCAGATCGAAGCCGAGCGACACGCCGCCGCCATCTCGCTGCGCAACGAGGTCGGCTCGATCGCGCTGGATCTCGCGTCCGGCGTCATCGGCGAGAGCCTGGACGACGACAAGAAGGCCGCGGGGATCGTCGACCGATTCCTCGCAGAGCTCGAGGCGGACGGCGCGCATAAGGCAGGATCGACCGCCTGATGGGAAGCGCCACAGTCCAAGCGTTGGCGGCCTCGCGTCAGGTCCTCGACGGCATCGGCGGCAAGGCCGATCTCGCAACCGCGCGTGAACTCTTCGCTGCGGGGCGAGTGCTCGGCGAGTCCGCGCACATGCTCGCCTCCCTCGCGGACCCGTCGACCGATGCCACTGCGAAAGCGGATGTCCTCGGGCGCGTCTTCGGCGGACGTCTTTCCGCGCAGACCATGACGCTGCTCACCGCGATCGTGACGCATCGCTGGTCGAGCCAGATCGACCTGCTCGCCGGCATAGAGGAGATCGGGATCCGGGCGATCGCGCTCTCCACGCCTGCGAGCGTCCCGTTGGCCGACGAGCTGTTCGCATTCGGCAGTGCCGTCAGCGGCAACGCCGAGTTGGAGCTCGCCCTTCGCAGCAGGCTTGCGTCGCCGGAGTCGAAGGCCGAGCTGGTTCAGCGTTTGCTGCAGGGCAAGGCGTCGGGGCAGACGGTCGAACTTGTTCGGCAGCTCGTGTCGCAGCCGCGGGGACGCAGCATCCGGGTGGCTCTGCGACAGAGCGCGGCGATCATCTCCGATCAGTCCGGACTGTCGATCGCGACGGTCACCAGTGCACGACCGCTCAGCGCAGCGCAGCAAGACCGGCTGATCGCAGGACTCTCCGGGCAGTACGGGCGCCAGTTGCGCATCAACACGATCATCGACCCGGCGCTGATCGGCGGGCTACGCGTGCAGATCGGGCACGACGTGATCGACAGCAGCATCGCGACCCGCATCAACGATGTGAGGCTTCGGCTCGCGGGCTAACCCGGGACGCTCGCAGTTTCTTTTGAGACGTTCGGGACGACACCGTCCCGCCAAGAATAGGGAACAAACATGGCAGAACTAACCATCAGCCCCGATGAGATCCGGGATGCGCTGAAGGAATTCGTCACGTCGTACGAGCCGAACAAGGCGACAGCGACCGAAGTCGGCCACGTCATCGACGCCGCAGACGGCATCGCGCACGTCGAGGGTCTGCCCGGCGTGATGGCCAACGAGCTGATCAAGTTCGCGGATGGGACGCTCGGCCTGGCCCAGAACCTGGACGAGAACGAGATCGGCGTGATCGTGCTCGGCGAGTTCACCGGCATCGTGGAGGGCATGGAAGTCACCCGCACGGGCGAGGTGCTCTCGGTCTCGGTCGGTGATGCCTTCCTTGGTCGTGTCGTCGACCCGCTCGGTGCGCCGATCGACGGCCTGGGCGAGATCGCATCGGAAGGTCGTCGCGCCTTGGAGCTGCAGGCACCGGGCGTCATGCAACGCAAGAGCGTGCATGAGCCGCTGCAGACCGGTGTGAAGGCGATCGACGCGATGATTCCCGTCGGCCGCGGTCAACGCCAGCTGATCATCGGCGACCGTCAGACCGGCAAGACCGCGCTGGCGATCGACACGATCATCAACCAGAAGGCCAACTGGGAATCCGGTGACGCGGACAAGCAGGTGCGCTGCATCTACGTCGCGATCGGTCAGAAGGGTTCGACGATCGCCTCGGTCAAGGGCGCGCTCGAAGATGCCGGCGCGATGGAGTACACCACGATCGTCGCCGCTCCTGCTTCAGACCCGGCCGGCTTCAAGTACCTCGCTCCGTACACCGGCAGCGCCATCGGTCAGCATTGGATGTACGGCGGAAAGCACGTGCTCATCGTCTTCGACGACCTGTCGAAGCAGGCGGAGGCCTACCGGGCCGTCTCGCTGCTACTGCGCCGTCCGCCGGGACGTGAAGCATACCCGGGCGACGTCTTCTACCTGCACTCTCGTCTGCTGGAGCGTTGTGCGAAGTTGTCCGACGAGCTCGGTGCCGGATCGATGACCGGTTTGCCGATCATCGAGACCAAGGCGAACGACGTTTCCGCGTACATTCCGACCAACGTCATCTCGATCACGGACGGTCAGATCTTCCTGCAGTCCGACCTGTTCAACGCCAACCAGCGTCCCGCCGTCGACGTGGGCATCTCCGTGTCCCGTGTCGGTGGCGACGCCCAGGTCAAGAGCATCAAGAAGGTGTCCGGAACGCTCAAGCTCGAGCTCGCCCAGTACCGGGCCCTCGAGGCCTTCGCGATGTTCGCATCGGACCTCGACCCGGCCAGCCGCCGGCAGCTGGCACGCGGAGCCCGCCTCACCGAGCTGCTCAAGCAACCGCAGTACAGCCCATACCCGGTCGAGGACCAGGTCGTCTCGATCTGGGCCGGCACGAACGGCAAGCTCGACGAGGTGCCGGTCGAAGACATTCTGCGCTTCGAGAGCGAACTGCTCGACCACCTGCGTCGCAGCACGAAGATTCTCGACACGTTGCGCGACACGAACGTGCTCGACAACGACACCGTCGCCGAATTGGACAAGGAGGTCGACGCGTTCAAGCTCGGGTTCCAGACCGGTGAGGGCAAGCCGTTGATCGCGCCCGGCTCCGAGCACTTCGACGAGATCGCACCGGAGGACATCGCTCAGGAGCAGATCGTGCGCCAGAAGCGCTGACCGGCCACCAGTAGACAGACAGGAGAGACATGGGAGCGCAACTTCGCATCTACCGGCAGAAAATCAAGTCTGCCCAGACGACCAAGAAGATCACTCGTGCCATGGAGCTGATCTCCGCGTCCCGGATCCAGAAGGCGCAGGCCCGCGTCGCCGCGTCGACGCCGTACGCGCGCGCCGTCACCCGAGCGGTCTCGGCGGTGGCGACATATTCCAACATCGACCATGTTCTCACCACGGAGCCGGAGACGATCGATCGCGCGGCCGTGGTGATCTTCGCCTCTGACCGCGGTTTGGCCGGAGCGTTCAACACGAACGTGTTGCGTGAGGCCGGTGAGCTGACCGCGCGGTTGCACGCCCAGGGCAAAGACGTCGTGCACTATCTGGTCGGCCGCAAGGCCGTGGCGTATTACAACTTCCGCAAGCGGCAGATCGAACGCTCATGGGTCGGCGGCACCGACAAGCCGCAGTTCGAGATCGCCCAGGAGATCGGCGCCGAGATCGTCGATCGCTTCCTGCAGCCGACCGCTGAAGGCGGTGTGGATGAGATCCATATCGTCTACAACCGCTTCATCAGTATGCTGACCCAGACGCCCGAGGTCGTGCGTCTGCTACCGCTCGAGGTGGTCGAAGGCGTCGAGGAGCCCGAGGCGGGCGCCGCGCTGCCGCTTTACGAGTTCGAGCCGGAGACCGAGACGGTGCTCGACGCACTGCTTCCGGTCTACATCGAGAGCCGCATCTTCAATGCGATGCTGCAATCCGCTGCGGCCAAGCACGCCGCAACGCAGAAGGCGATGAAGTCCGCCAGCGACAACGCGGACAAACTCATCATCAACTACACGCGTCTGGCGAACAACGCCCGTCAGTCCGAGATCACGCAGCAGATCTCCGAGATCGTCGGTGGAGCCGACGCGCTGGCGTCCTCCACAAAGTAACGTTTCTTATTAGACACGCGCTCTGTTCAGGCAAGCAGAGTGTTCAGGTATGCAGAGAGAGAACAAGACATGACACCGACCGCAACCGCCCCGACCGCAACCAACCCGGCCGAGGGTGCGACCGAGCAGGCCGGCGGCTCGGTCGGCCGGATCGCCCGCGTGACGGGCCCCGTCGTCGACATCGAGTTCCCGCACGATGCGATCCCCGGAATCTACAATGCGCTGAAGACCACCATCGACTTCACCGGCGACGAGGAAGAGGCGCACGAGATCACACTCGAGGTCGCACAGCACCTCGGCGACGACCTGGTGCGCGCCATCGCGCTGAAGCCGACCGATGGTCTCGTCCGCGGCCAAGAGGTGCGCGACACCGGCAGTCCGATCACCGTGCCGGTTGGCGACGTCACCAAGGGCAAGGTCTTCAACGTCACGGGCGAGATCCTGAATTCACAGCCCGGTGAGACGGTCGAGATCACGGAGCGTTGGCCGATCCACCGCAAGCCGCCGGCATTCGATCAGCTCGAGTCGAAGACCCAGTTGTTCGAGACCGGCATCAAGGTCATCGATCTGCTGACGCCCTACGTGCAGGGTGGAAAGATCGGCCTTTTCGGCGGTGCCGGTGTCGGCAAGACCGTGCTCATCCAGGAGATGATCCAGCGCGTCGCCCAGAACCACGGTGGCGTGTCGGTGTTCGCCGGCGTCGGTGAGCGCACCCGTGAGGGCAACGACCTCATCCACGAGATGGAAGAGGCGGGGGTCTTCGACAAGACGGCCCTGGTGTTCGGCCAGATGGACGAGCCGCCGGGAACGCGTCTGCGCGTCGCCCTCAGCGCCCTGACGATGGCCGAGTACTTCCGCGATGTGCAGAATCAGGACGTGCTGTTGTTCATCGACAACATCTTCCGGTTCACGCAGGCCGGTTCCGAGGTCTCGACCCTGCTCGGCCGCATGCCTTCCGCCGTGGGTTACCAGCCCAACCTCGCGGATGAGATGGGTGTCCTGCAGGAGCGCATCACGTCGACCCGCGGCCACTCGATCACCTCGCTGCAGGCGATCTACGTGCCGGCCGACGACTATACGGACCCGGCCCCGGCGACGACGTTCGCCCACCTGGACGCGACCACGGAGTTGTCGCGTGAGATCGCATCGCAGGGTCTGTACCCGGCCGTCGACCCGCTGACCTCGACCAGCCGCATCCTCGACCCTCGCTACCTCGGTGCCGACCACTACCGCGTGGCGACGACCGTGAAGCAGATCCTGCAGAAGAACAAGGAGCTGCAGGAGATCATCGCGATCCTCGGCGTGGACGAGTTGTCCGAGGAAGACAAGATCACTGTGCAGCGCGCCCGGCGCATCCAGCAGTTCCTGTCGCAGAACACCTACATGGCGAAGAAGTTCACCGGTGTCGAAGGTTCGACCGTTCCGCTGAAGGACACCGTCGAATCGTTCGACGCGATCGCCCGCGGCGAGTTCGACCACGTCTCCGAGCAGGCCTTCTTCAACGTCGGCGCCATCTCCGACGTCGAAGAGAAGTGGGCGCAGATCCAGAAGGAGAACGGCTAGGCATGGCTTCGCCGCTGAACGTGAGTGTCGTCTCGGCCGACCATGAGGTGTGGTCGGGCGAGGCGATCATGGTCATCGCCAAGACCGTCGAGGGCGAGATCGGCATTCTGGCCGGTCACGAGCCGCTGCTTGCGATTCTCGCGCATGGCGAGGTGCGCGTCACCCTGCCCGGCGGTGAGAAGATCACAGCCGACGCGGCCGATGGCTTCCTGTCTGTCGAAAACGATTCTGTGACCGTCGTCGCTGGTCGAGCGGAACTGGTTTAGAGCGATGGCGCAGGCGGCGGCGATGGAGCGTCAGTTCGGGGACGTCAGCATCCCGATTCTGGTGGCGATGGCCGGTCTGCCCGCCACGGGAAAGACGACCATCGCCGAGGTGATCGGTGCCCGGCTGAATGCCACGATCGTGTCCGTTGACCCGATCGAGTCGAGTATTCTGCAGGCCGGCATCGCACCGGATCAGCCGACGGGACTGGCCGCCTACCTGGTAGCGGGAACGCTCGCCGAGCAGGTCTTGATGTCCGGGCGCACCGTGGTCGTCGACGCGGTCAATGCGGTGGAACCTGCGCGACTGCAGTGGCGGGAGCTCGCGGCGCGCGCCGATGTCGCCCTCCGCGTGATCGAGGTCGTCTGCTCTGACGAAGGATTGCATCGTCGGCGGCTGGAGAAACGCATCCAGCATCTGCCGCACCTGCAGGAGAAGTCACGGCGCGCGGTCGAACAAAGCCTCGAAGACTACCAGGAGTGGAAAGGTGCGGCCGCGTCCTTGCCGCGCATCACGCTCGACACCGTCGCTCCGCTCGGTCAAAATGTTGCCGCTGCGCTCGCCTTTCTCGACCGTTAGCGCGCCGGGGACGAGCCTGCCGGGGATGAGTGTGACCGGGATGAGTGTGACCGGGTGCTGATCCTGCTCCCGCCATCCGAGACCAAGCGAGACGGGGGAACAGAGGGCTCCAAGCTCGATTATCGGCAACTGCGCTACAGCCAACTCAACGGACTGCGCCGCGCGACGGTGCGGGCGCTGCGGGAGCTTGCGCGAGATCGCGAGGCGACGGTCACGGCCTTGGCGCTCGGCCCGACTCAGCACGGGGAGGTCGCCCACAATCGAGTGGTCGGCCGATCACCTACCATGCCCGCCGTCGATCGTTACACCGGCGTGCTCTTCGATGCGCTCGATACACGGACCCTGTCGACCGAGGCGCGCGCGTATCTCGGGCGCAACGTCGTCGTGCACTCGGCGTTGCTCGGCCCGGTCGGCGCGCTCGATGCGATTCCCGCCTATCGGATGTCGCACGGCTCGCGATTGCCCGGCATACGGCTGAAAACGCACTGGGCCGCTCCCGTCGCGGCCGTGTTGGCGGCAGAGCCCGGCTTGATCCTCGATGCCAGGAGCGAAGCGTATGCGCGGCTCGGGCACGCGCCCCGCCGTGCGGCTTCCGTGTTCCTGCGCGTCGTCTCAACGGATGGCACCGGCAAGCAGCGTGCGCTCAACCATTTCAATAAGCACGCCAAGGGTGCGCTGGTGCGTGCGCTCGCGCAGTCCGGGCTCGAATTCGACTCCGTCGACGCACTCATCGCGGGCGCGGCACGACACGGTTTCCGGCTCGAACGAGGCGCCGGCCGCGGCCCGGGCGACCTCGATGAACTGGAACTGATCGTCTGACCGCATTCGCCCCCAGTTGCCCCCCAGTTGCGGGGACATATCGCATGACACGGTTTACGCGGGGAGCACTTCGTGAGAAACTGAGCTAAGCTCAGCATTAGTTCGATCGAGACTGTTTGATCGAGACTGTTCGATCGAGACTGAGCAGTTATTCGTCGGGTGAGCTGAGCGGAGGAATCCCGAACTGAAACGGGGCCGGCGTGACCTGTAGAGATCACGCGTCAGTGCCCCGCATTTGTCGGACCGGCGTGCCCGTATTCCCAGCGCGCATCCCCTATGCAGCTGAGTGCGGTCGTCTGATTGCGTGACTTCTGTCGTCCATTGCCTGCGGTCGGGCACGTGCAATGGACATTGTCACACGAGCGTCGGCGCGATCGCCAGGTGAGCGACCGCCGGTCCGACCCCCTCCGTTCGGACGGTGAGGCAGCCGATTGCCTCGTGCTTGCGCAGCCATCGTTTCGTCGGGATGCCGCTCCGCCGGTGTACGCGATTGCCCGTGCGGCGTCCCGCGACCGATACCCTCGAATCATGGCAGAAGTCGAATACCGAAACCTGGGCGCATCCGGTCTGATCGTTTCAACGATCGGGATCGGCTGCAATAGTTTCGGCCGCGCCGGCACGGCATCCGAAACGCAGGAGGGCACGAACGCGGTCGTCGACGCGGCGATCGACGCGGGGGTGACGCTGTTCGACACGGCCGACATCTACGGTGCAGAGCGTGGGCTGTCCGAGACCCTGATGGGCAATGCGCTGAAGGGCAAGCGCGAGCGAATCGTGCTCGCCACGAAATTCGGCATGGACATGCAGGGTGCCAACGGGCCGGACTGGGGCGCTCGGGGTTCGCGGCGCTACATCCGACGTGCGGTGGAAGCGTCGCTGCGCCGGCTGCAGACCGACTGGATCGATCTCTACCAATTGCATCAGCCCGACCCGAGCACACCGATCGAAGAGACGATCGCCACCCTGGACGATCTGATCCGCGAGGGCAAGGTTCGTTACATCGGTCATTCCAATCTCACCGGGTGGCAGATCGCAGAGGCCGAGTTCCTGGCGCGCCTGGGCGGGCATCCGCGATTCATTTCGGCCCAGAACGAATACAGCCTGCTCGTGCGCGATGCCGAGCGCGAGGTGCTGCCGGCGGTGAACCGGTACGGACTCGGCTTTCTGCCGTTCTTCCCGCTCTACAACGGGTTGTTCACCGGCAAGTTCTCCCGGTCGGGCGGGCCTTCCGACAGCCGGATCATGATGACTCGGAAACATCTCGCAGACAATGCTCCGTGGGACACGATCGAACGCTACGAACAGTTCTGCCGAGAGCGCGGCGTCAGCATGCTGGCAGCCACGTTCGCGTGGTTGCTCGCCCGGCCAGGACTCACGAGCGTGATCGCGGGCGCGACCAGGCCCGAGCAGATCGTGCAGAACGCCCAGGCGGCCACGTCGTGGCATCCGACGACCGCCGAGGTCGCCGAGATCTCCGCGCTGTTCGCGGCCTGAGTGCGTGGCCTGAGTGCGTGGCCCGAGTTCGGGGTCGGCAGCGGTGGCGGAAGAAAGCCGGTCATCGGCCATAAAATGCCGTTATGAGCATGTTGGACGTCGTTGCGCTTGTCGTCGCCGTCGTCGCCATCGGATTCGGCGTCGTCGCCGTCGTGCGCGCACGATCGGCCGAAGACAAGGCGGGGGCTGCGGCTATGGCGGCGGCTCACGCGAGGGAGCGTGCCGAATCGGCGGCGGAGGATGCTGCGCAGGCGATCGAACGGGCCGGCGCGGCCCGCGGGGACGCGGCCACCGCGCTTGATCAGGCAACGAGAGCCCGGCAAGGGGTCGTACAGGCGCAAGCGAACGCGGCGGCGGCTCATCAGGACGCCGAGCAGGCCCGGGCGGATGCGGAGCGCGCCCGGCTCGACGCAGAAACGGCGACCGGTGCGCTGGACACGGTGCGGCGCTCGATCGGCTCAGTGGGCGCCGTGGGCTCGACATCCGCCGGCGAATCGGTCGAAGCATCCGCTCCTGTGGATCCCGTTGCCTGGAAGCTGGAACAGGTCAAGCCCATGATCTGGCTGGTGCGCAACACCGGATCGTCCACCGCGCGTTCGGCACTGCTGACCGACGCGACCCAGCCGCCGAAGTTCGTACGCCCTGACGAGGTGATTCCCCGAGCCGTGCCGCCGGGCGATCATCTGCAGTTCCGCGTGCAGACGACACGCGGCGGACCGCCCCCTCGCGTGCGCGTGATGTGGCGCGAAGATGGTGCCACCGAGCCGAAGACCTTCGACGTGACCATGCTTGCCGAATGAGACCGGCGTAGCCTCAAAGTATGAGCCGACGAGACGGTGCGGAGCAGGACGAGACACCGCGTTGCCCGAAGTGCGGCCGAGCACTCGAAGCCGAACCGTTCGACGTCGATGGGCGCACGCACGTCGCCTATCGCTGCCCGCGGCACGGTGTCGAGGCCATCGGCGACGATGACACGCGCTGAGCGCTCACTCGGTGCGCACGGGGTCTGCACCGGGTGCGTGCGAATGTATTCACGGATCGAAGAGAAGGAAGGCCACATGGCAGAGGCGACACTGGGCAGTGCGTTGGAGCGCGAGCATCGCGACATCGACGGTGGAATCGAAGCGTTCACGGCGGGGCTTGCCGCAGGCGGCACCGACACAGAACCGTTGACCCGGGCGATGACCGGCCTGCGTCGGCACATCTACCTCGAGGAAGAGTTCTTGTTCCCGCCGCTGCGCGAGGCCGGCATGGTGATGCCGATATTCGTCATGCTCAGGGAACACGGCGAACTCTGGACCACGATGGACCGTGTGGACGCGCTTCTGGCCGCAGACACCGACTCCGAGACGGTGCTGGCGGCCTGTCACGGGCTGCTGGCGCAGCTTGACGCGCACAACTCGAAGGAAGAGCCGATCATCTACACGAAGGCCGACACCCTGCTCTCGCAATCGGCGAGCGCCGAATTGAGCGCATTCCTGGACGACGGGCAGTTGCCGGCGGGTTGGGTCTGCGCCAAAGCCGCCTGAATCACACTTGCGGAGTGAGCGCACACTCACTTAGTATCTCGGTATGGAAGCCGCAACGCGTCGCGCCAGCCCGATGTCGGTCGAGGACCGTCAATCGATGATCGTCGATGCGGTCATCCCCCTGTTGCTGGAGCACGGGGCGAACATCACGTCGCGGCAGATCGCAGAGGAGACCGGCGTCGCCGAGGGAACGGTCTTCCGTGCATTCGGCGACAAAGAGACCCTGATCCGGGCCGCAGTCGAGAAATACTTCGATCCGCAGCCGATGCGGGCGCAACTCGCCCAGATCCCGCAACAGGACCCGCTCAGAGACAAGATCAAAGCGTGCATCGGCATCCTGCAGACACGCTTCAGCGGTGTGCTCGCGATGATGTCGGCGCTCGGCCACAAGGAGCGGCCCCGGTTCGGTCGGGACCCCTCACGGCTCGAGTACTCCGGAATCGTCGCACAATTGCTGGAGCCGGAACTGGAGCGCCTGAACCTGCCGGCGGATCGCATTGCGTCGCTGTTGCGACTCGTCGCGTTCGCCACCTCGATTCCGCAGTTCAACGAGTCGGTCGGGTTCACCGTCGATGAGCTCACCGACATCGTTCTGTACGGCATCGTCGGCAATCCGCACCCGCACACGCACCCGCAGGCGCAGGCGCAGCCGCAGACCACGGGCAAGGAAGACAAGGACGACACATGCTGCTGAAGCTTCTCGGCCGCTATCTCCGGCCGCACTGGGCGCTCCTGCTGGCGGTGGTGATCTTCCAGTTGGCGCAATCCATCGCGTCGCTGTATCTTCCGACCCTGAATGCCGACATCATCGACAACGGCGTGATCAAGGGGGACACCGGTTACATCCTGCGCGTCGGTGCGCTGATGTTGCTGATCACGCTCGCTCAGGTCGCCTGTGCGATCGCGGCCGTGTATTTCGGCGCGAAGGCCGCGATGGGCGTCGGCCGTGACCTGCGCGGCGCGGTGTTCAATCGGGTCGGCGAGTTCTCCGAGCGGGAGGTGACGCATTTCGGCGCCCCGTCTCTGATCACCCGCAACACCAACGATGTGCAGCAGGTGCAGATGCTCGTGCTGATGACCTGCACGCTGTTGGTCTCCGCACCGATTCTGTGCATCGGCGGCATCATCATGGCCATGAACCAGGACCTCGAACTGTCCTGGTTGATCGCCGTGAGCGTGCCCGTGCTGCTGATCGCCGTCATCCTGATCATCTGGCGCATGGTGCCGCAGTTCCGGCGAATGCAGAGGCGCATCGACGCGGTGAACCGGGTGTTGCGCGAGCAGCTCACGGGCATCCGAGTCATTCGTGCATTCGTCCGTGAAAATATCGAGACGAAGCGATTCAAGCAGGCCAACGCGGATGTCACCGAGACCGCGCTGAAGGCGGGCCGCCTGTTCGCCCTGATGTTCCCGACCGTGATGCTCGTGCTCAACATCTCGAGCGTCGCCGTGATCTGGTTCGGAGCGTTCCGGATCCAGGACGGTTCTATGCAGGTGGGCACGCTCACGGCGTTCCTCAGCTATTTGATGCAGATCCTGATGGCCGTGATGATGGCGACCTTCATGTTCGTGCTGGTTCCGCGTGCCGCGGTGTGTGCAGACCGGATCGGCGAGGTTCTGAACACCGAGTCCACGGTCCGTCCGCCCGCCAAGCCTGTTCAGACGCTGTCCGAGCACGGTTCTATCGAGTTCTTCGAAGTCGGTTTCGCCTACCCCGGTGCCGAAGCGCCCGTGCTCAGCGAGATCAATTTCAGGGTCGAACCCGGAACGACAACGGCCATCATCGGCAGCACAGGCAGCGGCAAGACGACGTTGATCAACCTGCTGCCGCGACTTTTCGATGCGACCAGCGGATCGGTGTTGGTCGACGGCGTGGACGTTGCAGAACTCGACCCTGACCTGCTGTGGTCGCGGATCGGCCTGGTGCCGCAGAAACCGTACCTGTTCGCCGGTACGGTCGCGACCAACCTGCGCTACGGCAAGACGGACGCGAGCGACGAAGAACTCTGGCGCGCGCTCGAAATCGCGCAGGCAAAGGACTTCGTCCTCGCGATGGAGGGCGGCTTGGATGCCGAGATCGCGCAGGGCGGCACGAACGTCTCAGGCGGGCAGCGGCAGCGGCTGGCAATAGCGCGTGCCCTGGTCAAGCGCCCGGAGTTGTACGTGTTCGACGACTCGTTCTCCGCGCTCGACCTCGCGACGGATGCCCGGCTACGGCGTGCTCTGCGAGAGGGTGAGAAGGATGCGACATTCGTGATCGTCGCCCAGCGCGTGTCGACGATCGTCGAAGCCGACCAGATCCTCGTCGTCGAGGACGGCCGCATCGTGGCCAGCGGCACCCACGACGAGTTGCTGGCTACCTCGCTCACCTATGCGGAGATCGTCTCGTCCCAGCTGACAGCGGAGGAGGCAGCATGAGCACCACCTCATCAACGCGAAACGAGGCGAGGCCGCCGATCCGGCGTGGCCCGGGCGGCGGGGGACCGTTCGGCGGCATGGGGATGCCGACCGAGAAGTCGATGAACTTCGGGCCGAGCGCCAAACGACTCCTCGGGCGACTGCGCCCCGAGACGTGGCCGATCGTGCTCGTGACTGTCTTGACCGTCTTGAGCGTCGGATTCTCGGTGCTCGGGCCGAGGCTGCTCGGCAATGGAACCAACCTGATCGTTGCGGGCTTCGTCTCGAAGAGCCTGCCGGCCGGGGTCTCGCAGCAGCAGGTGATCGCGGGCATGCGCGCGAATGGGCAGGGGCAACTGGCCGACATGCTCAGCGGCATGCACCTGACTCCGGGCAGCGGCATCGACTTCGCCGCCCTGTCGAGTGTCCTGTTCTGGGTGCTTGTGCTGTACATCATGGCATCCGTGTTCTCGTGGTTACAGGCGTTCGTGCTGAACGGGGTGACCCAGCGGACGGTATACCGGTTGCGCGAAGACGTCGAGGAGAAGATCCACCGTCTGCCATTGAGATACTTCGACACGATGCAGCGCGGTGAGCTGCTCAGCCGGGTGACGAACGACATCGACAACATCTCCCAGAGCCTGCAGCAGACGATGAGTCAGATGCTGACCTCACTGCTGACGGTCGTCGGCGTTCTACTGATGATGTTTCTGCTGTCACCGATCCTCGCGCTGATCGCACTCGTGACGATCCCGGTCACGCTGTTGATCACGACGATCATCGCCAAACGCTCACAGAAGCTGTTCGTCGCACAGTGGACTCACACCGGCACGCTCAACGCGCAGATCGAAGAGGCGTTCACGGGGCACGCGCTCGTCAAGGTCTTCGGCCGCCATCGTGAGGTCGAAGAGGTGTTCCGCCAGAAGAACGAGGAGCTCTACCAGGCGAGCTTCGGGGCGCAGTTCATCTCGGGGATCATCATGCCGGCCATGATGTTCGTCGGAAACCTGGTGTACGTGGCGATCGCGGCCGTCGGCGGGCTGCTGGTCGTCTCCGGCAGTATGCAGATCGGTGACGTTCAGGCGTTCATCCAGTACTCGCGTCAGTTCACGCAGCCGCTGAGTCAGCTCGGGTCGATGGCCAACCTGTTGCAGTCCGGCGTCGCATCCGCCGAGCGCGTGTTCGAGCTTCTGGACGCCGACGAGCAGAGTGACGACCCGGAGAACCCGGTGAGCCCGAAGGGCACGCGGGGACTCCTGGCGTTCGAGAACGTATCGTTCAGCTATTCGGAGGACAAGCCGTTGATCGCCGACCTGTCGCTGGTTGCGCAACCGGGGCAGACCGTCGCGATCGTGGGACCGACCGGCGCAGGCAAGACGACTCTGGTGAACCTGATGATGCGTTTCTACGAGCTCGACAGGGGCAGGATCACGCTCGACGGCGAGGATATCGCCCGGATGACGCGGTACGACCTTCGCTCGCGGATGGGCATGGTGCTGCAGGACACCTGGCTGTTCGAGGGCAGCATCCGGGACAACATCGCGTACGGCAGGCCCGACGCGACGGAGGAGGAGATCGTGGAGGCGGCCAAAGCCACATACGTCGACCGGTTCGTGCGTTCGCTGCCGGACGGCTACGACACGAAACTCGACGACGAGGGTGGGAATGTGAGCGCGGGGGAGAAGCAGTTGCTGACCATCGCGCGCGCATTCCTGGCGCGGCCGAGTGTGCTCATCCTGGATGAGGCGACGAGTTCGGTCGACACGCGCACGGAGCTGCTGGTGCAGAAGGCGATGAGCGCATTGCGAAAGGACCGCACGAGTTTCGTGATCGCGCACCGCCTGTCGACCATTCGAGACGCCGACCTGATCCTGGTGATGGAGGCCGGGCGGATCGTGGAACAGGGCACGCACTCCGAGCTGCTGGCCGCCGGCGGCGCGTACTACACCCTCTACAACGCACAGTTCGCGGGCGCAGCCGTCGATGAGGTCTGACCCGGCCTCGGCGAAACGCGTGCTGGGTGAGTTGCGCACAGGAGCGTCGATCAGCGAGTAGTGCACAGATGCGCCGAAACGGGTCCGCTCAGGTCTGTGCACGCGGCAGTCTGTTCGCATGCAGACCATCGTCACAACCGATCAGCCGCACGACCTGCTCGCGCTGGTGCCGCAGCTGGTCGGATTCCGTCCGCAGAACAGCCTTGTCCTCATCGCGTTCAACGGCAAGCGCACGTGCGGCGCGTATCGAGTCGATCTTCCAGACCCGGCGTCCGACTCCAGCTATCGACGGATGGCCACGACGCTGATCGGCATGCTCTGCAAGGTCCGCGAGGCCGACGGAGTGATCCTCGTGATCTACACCGATGACCGCTTCGACGAGTGCGGCGGCATTCCGCGAGAGACGTTCGCGATGATCGTGCTCGGCCGGGCGCGCACAGCGGGGTTTGCCGTGAAGGACGCCCTGTGCGTCGCCGCGGATGGCTGGGGCTCGTACTTCGACGATACGGATGCCGCCGCCCAGCCGCGCAGACTGGCCATGATCGACGAGTCCTCAGCACACGCGGCCGTTCCGGATGGCGAGCGGGCCGCCTTGCTCTCGCCGCGCGAGCGGGCGAAGCTGCCGTCGGTGGATCTTGCGCGGCGAGAACGGATCGGGCGCGCCGTGGCCAGATTGCGAACCGGGTCGACGGGGAGGGGAGCGTACGTCGCCGACGTTGCGGCGGCAATGTGCTCAACCGATGCGGGAGCAACCGGGAGCGTCGCGGACGTGGATTCCCTGTTCGAGCCGTGGGAGGGGTTCGTCGCATTCGCCGAGGTCGCCCTGAGGCTCGACGGTGCGACGATCTCGTCCGAACTCGCCGCGCAGATCATCCTGACAGCCGAGCTTCCGAGTCTGCGGGACGTGCTGCTGTTCGACTGGGCGTGGGGCCGTGACATCGGCTTGCGCGCCTGTCGGCTGAACCAGAGGCACACTCGCGGCGAACTCATCACTGCTGACGAGGACGGAGCGCTCGGGCTCGCGGGAATCGGCATGCCGCGACCGGATCCCGACCGCTTGGGGACGGCGATCGAGCTGCTCCGGCATCTCACGGCGTGCGCGCCGAAGTCGATGCGCGCACCCCTGTTGACCATGCTCGCCTGGCTGCACTGGGCCTTGGGATCAGGCTCGACGGCCGCCCTGTTCATCGCGCAGGCTCGGGCGATCGACTCGCGCTACGGGCTCGCCGAACTGCTCGACTCGACGCTGCAGAACGGCATGCTTCCGGAGTGGTCCTTCGAGCGGGTCGACCCGTGCCGGCGACCTGTCATGAGCTCGCGACCGAGCTCGCGACCGAGCTCATGACCGAGTCAGTGGCCGATGAGCGGTGCCATCAGCCGCGCGACAACCGAAGGACGTCTGGTGAGGCGCTCTTCGGCGTCAGCGGTGCGCATGCCGAGAAGTCCCGCGTTTGCGCCCAGGAAGCGCAACGGTTCCGGCTCCCAGCGTGGCGAACGATGATTGACCCAGGGCAGACGCGTCACGGCCGAGTCGGTGCCGGTGATCAGATCGGCCAGCGTGCGACCGGCCAGGTTCGTGGTGCTCACCCCGTCGCCGACGTAGCCGCCGGCCCAACCGATGCGGGTGTCCTGCGCGAATCCGACGGACGCGTGCCAGTCGCGGGGTACCCCGAGCGGTCCTCCCCAGCGATGGGTGATGCGCGCGTCGGCTGCCTCCGGGAAGAGCTCGACCAGGGCGGAACGCAGGTGATGGGCGACATTCGTCGCCGTATCGTATTCGGGGCGGATGGCGCTGCCCCAGTGATACCGCGCGCCACGGCCGCCGAACGCGAAGCGATTGTCCGCCGTGCGCTGCCCGTAGACCAGGAGGTGGCGATAATCCGTGAACGTCTGCCCGTGCTCGATGCCGATTGCCTGCCAGAACGAGTCGGGCAACGGCTCTGTCGCGATCATGAGCGAATAAAGCGGCATCACGGACCGTCCGACACCGGGCAGGGCGCTGCCATACGCCTCCGTCGCGTTCACGATCGCGCCGGCACGCACCGTGGCGGGGTGCTCTCCGACGGCATCGACGCGGCCGGGGCCGATGCCGACGACTCTGGTGTGCTCGTAGATTCTCACGCCCAGGCTCTCGACGGTGCGGGCGAGCCCTCTGACCAGCGCGGCCGGCTGAATGCGGGCACAATCGGGTGTGAACGTGGCTGCCGTTGCGGATGCGGTCAGAGACGGCGCCCGCTGGCGCAACGCATCCGAGCCCCAGAGGGTGACCCGGTCAACGCCGAACCGTTGTGCCTCGGCGACCTCGTCGCGTGCGGCGACGAGTCCGGGCCGATTGCGCACGAACGCGATGGTGCCGCCCTTCTCGAAGTCGCAGTCGATCTGCTCACTCGACACCACGCGCCCGATCTCGTCGACGGTGTCGATCATCGCCTGCCGCATGCGCACGGCGGCATCGAGGCCGTGCAACCTGGCCAAGCCTGCCGTGGATACCGGAAACAACGCTGAAGACCATCCGCCGTTACGCCCGGACGCCCCGAACCCGGCGATCTCCTTATCGAGGACGACGATGGAGCGCTCCGGATGTGCACGCGCCAGATAGTAGGCGGTCCACAATCCGGTCAGCCCCGCCCCGACGATGCACACGTCCGCCGTGGTGTCTGTCGCGAGCGCTGCGCGCGGGCTCAACCGGTCATCGCCGCGTTCGGCAAGGGAATCGAACCAGAAACTGACTGGACGATAGTTCTCTGTTGCCACGATCGTGCCGCTGGTCAGATGCGCGTCCAGGCTTCGGAGAGCACACCCTGCAGGATGCCGCGGATCTCGGCGAATTCCGCCGGTCCGATCGTCAGCGGCGGCGCCAGCTGGATCACCGGGTCTCCGCGATCGTCTGCGCGGCAGTACAGGCCTGCGTCGAAGAGCGCCTTCGAGAGGAAGCCGCGCAACAGCCGCTCGGACTCGTCGTCGTCGAAGGTCAACTTCGTGGCCTTGTCCTTGACGAGCTCGATGCCGAAGAAGTAGCCGTCACCGCGCACGTCGCCGACGATCGGCAGGTCCAGCAGCGTCTCCAGCTCGGCACGGAACAGCGGCGAGTTCTCCTTCACGCGCTGATTCAGTCCCTCTTCTTCGTAGATGTCCAGGTTCTCCATCGCGACCGCGGCCGAGACCGGATGTCCACCGAACGTGTAACCGTGATAGAACGAGGTCTCGCCGTGCTTGAACGGCTCGTAGATCTTGTCGCTGACGATGGTCGCGCCGATCGGCGAGTAGCCGCTCGTCATCGCCTTCGCACAGGTGATCATGTCGGGGACGTAGCCGTAGTCGTCGCACGCGAACATGCTGCCGATCCGGCCGAATGCGCAGATGACTTCATCGCTGACCAGCAGCACGTCGTACTTGTCGCAGATCTCGCGAACCCGCTGAAAATATCCGGGGGGCGGCGGGAAACATCCGCCGGAGTTCTGCACGGGCTCGACGAACACGGCGGCGACGGTCTCCGGCCCCTCGAACTGGATCATCTCTTCAATCCGGTTCGCGGCCCACAGGCCGAAGTCCACGAGGCTGTCCGACGGTGCACCGACCTCGTCGGCGCGGTAGAAGTTCGTGTTCGGCACGCGGAACCCGCCCGGCGTGACCGGTTCGAACATCGCCTTCATGTCCGGGATTCCCGTGATGGCCAGGGCTCCCTGCGTGGTGCCATGGTAGGCGATCGCCCGGGAGATGACCTTGTGCTTGGTCGGACGACCCTGCAGCTTCCAGTAGTACTTGGCGAGTTTGAACGCCGTCTCGACGGCTTCGCCTCCACCGGTGGAGAAGAACACCCGGTTCAGATCGCCCGGTGCGTAATCGGCGAGGCGATCGGCAAGCTCGATGGCGTTCGGATGCGCATACGACCAGATCGGGAAGAAGGCGAGTTCCTCCGCCTGCTTCCGCGCTGCTTCGGCCAGACGCTTGCGGCCGTGGCCGGCGTTCACCACGAACAGCCCGGAGAGCCCGTCGATGTACTGCTTGCCGTTGCTGTCCCAGATGTGGTGGCCTTCGCCGCGGGTGATGATCGGCACGCCCTGGCCCGACTCCATCACCGACTGGCGTGCGAAGTGCATCCAGAGGTGATCCTTGGCCTTGCGCTGCAGGTCCGCGTTGTCGTAGTGTGCCGTGGTGCTGTCGAGGGTTGATGTGTTGCTCATGGTTATCGTGTTCCCCAGTTATAGAGCTGTTTGTGGAGTTTGAGATAGACGAATGTCTCGGTCGTGAGCACGCCCGGAATACCGCGAATCTCTGAGTTCAGCAGGGTGATGAGATCGTCGTCGTTCTCGCAGACGACCTCGACGAGGATGTCGAAGGCGCCCGCGGTGAGCACGACGTAGTCGACGGCGGGAAGCGCCGCCAGTGCATCCGCGACGGAACGGGTATCCCCGTTGACGCGGACGCCGATCATCGCTTGGCGGTAGAAGCCGAGTTGCATCGGATCGGTGACCGCGACGATCTGCATCACACCGGATTCCGTCAGCTTCTGCACCCGCTGTCGGACAGCCGCTTCGCTGAGCCCGACCGCCTTGCCGATCTCTGCGTACGAACGCCGGCCGTCCTCTTGGAGCTGCTCGACGATCGACTTGGAGACAGTGTCCAACTGAACAGGCCTGTTCGGAGTCTGACGGGTTGGAGCTGTCGTAGCTGTCATAGGCTGATTCTGACAGTCAGCGCGACGGTAGGCAAGGGAATCCGTACATTTCGGTCCAATTTGCTAACGAAATCAGTAGACTTTCAGCATGACTGCCCATGATTTCCGTAATTTCGTCAATGGTGACCACGCGGACTCGCGTTCGGATGAGCGCCTGAACATCGTCGATCCCGCCACGGAGGAGGTGTACGCGACCACTCCGATCTCCGCTGCAGAGGATGTCGCCGACGCATACGCCGCCGCCGCAGCGGCATTCGAGACCTGGGGCCAGACCACTCCCGCAGAACGTCAACTCGCCCTGTTCCGCATCGCCGACGCCATGCAGGCCCGCGCCGACGAATTCGCCGATGTCGAGTCGAAGGACACCGGCAAACCGCGAGCCAACCTGGTCGAGGACGAGATCATGCTGTCGGTCGACCAGATCCGATTCTTCGCCGGTGCCGCTCGCAACCTCGAAGGCAAGTCAGCAGGCGAGTACATGAAGGACCACACATCGTTCATCCGCCGTGAGCCGATCGGCGTCGTCGGCCAGGTGACGCCGTGGAACTACCCGTTGAACATGGCCGTATGGAAGTTCGCACCCGCGCTCGCCGCAGGCAACACCACGGTGCTGAAGCCGTCGGACACGACGCCCGCGTCGACGCTGCTGCTGGCAGAGGTCGCTGCAGAGTTCCTGCCACCGGGCGTGCTCAACGTGATCACGGGCGACCGTTCGACCGGCGCGGCGATGATCGACCACCCGACCCCGCAACTGGTGTCGATCACGGGCTCGGTGCGGGCGGGAATGGCGGTGGCGACGGCCGCGGCGCGTGACCTCAAGCGGGTGCACCTGGAACTCGGCGGCAAGGCGCCGGTGATCGTCTTCGACGATGCGAACATCGAGCGGGCAGTGCAGGGCATCGTGGCGGCGGGCTTCTTCAACGCAGGGCAGGACTGCACGGCCGCGACACGACTGCTCGTGCAAGAAGGTGTGCATGACGAGTTCGTGGCCGCTCTGACCGAATACGCGCGGGCGCATGCGGCGACCGGTTCACCCGAGCGCGACGACATCCTGTTCGGGCCGCTGAACAACGCCAACCAACTGAGCCGCGTCAGCGGATTCGTCGACCGGTTGCCCGATCACGCCGACCTGCGTGTCGGCGGTCACCGGCAGGGCGACAAGGGTTACTTCTACGAGGCGACGATCGTGTCGAACCTGCGCCAGGACGACGAGGCCGTGCAGACCGAGATCTTCGGCCCCGTCATCACCGTGCAGACTTTCCGCGACGAAGCACAGGCCCTGTCATGGGCGAATGACGTGCAGTACGGTCTTGCGTCATCCGTCTGGACGAGCGATCACGGTCGGGCGATGCGGTGCGCGAAGGGATTGGATTTCGGGTGTGTCTGGATCAACACCCATATCCCGATCGTCGCCGAGATGCCGCATGGCGGGTTCAAGCATTCCGGCTACGGCAAGGATCTCTCCGGCTATGGCTTCGACGATTACACTCGGATCAAGCACGTGATGTCGTATATCGGCAGGTAGACCCATGGCACGTGCTGCGGGGTAGCGTCGGCCCGTTCGTCGCTCAGCGAGGAGGACATGCGCGTGAGGCCCGGCTGTCTCTGGCACACCCCCGCGATGCACACCCCCGCGATCGGGTCTGCCGACTGGCTGTTCGTCGTCGGCGAGTCGTTCCTCGCGGCCCTGGGCATGGCGGACGGCTGCTCGGCACGTGCCGTCGTCGAGAGCCTGTGGCGTCATGCCGATGAGCCCGCCCGAACCGTGGAGGACATCGTCGGCGCCATCCCGCTCGGCAAGCACGACGGCGTGCGGTCGTTCGCGATCGTGAGCTTCGGCGCTCAGCCGGCGTCCGGTGCTGCCGAGCGCACGGTCACCGCGGTGGTGCGCGGCAGCGCCGTCGTCGACATCTTCTCCGTCGGCGGGTCACGCCGATTCGCATCCGGAGCGGTTCAGCCATGGATGCTGGCGGACTTCCGTTCCGTGACCAGCGTGATCCTCGGCGGTGACGGCCAGCCGGCACGCCCCGTCGCCATGCTCGGCAGCACCGCGTTGCCCGTCGGCGTCGGCGTCGTCCGCGGGCAGCAGTTGCTCTGGAGTCAGCGACCGCTCACGTTCGAGTCCGCCGAGTTCGGCGACACGGCCGGTGCGGCCTCCGGCAGCGTCGCCGCCGACGCGCGCGATGTCCAGGAAGTGCGCGATGTCCAGGACGCGCGTGATGTCGAGGAAGTGCGCGACGGCGAGACGATTCGAGATGGCGGCGCCGGAGCCGTCGCCGCAACGCAGTTCGACCAGACGATCCTCTCGCCGAGGCGGGTCCGTGTCCGGACCGATCCCGATGACACCGTGCTGGTGCCGCGATCTGACAGCAGGGCGGCGCCGGCAGCGCAGGGTGGGACGCGGCCGGCCGTTTCGGTCATCGTGCCGCACCGATTCCGGCTCGCCGATTCCGCACCGCGACCGCTGACCGAGCCGGCCGTGTTCGGCCGCCGCCCGGTCGCACCACGGATGCCCGCCGGCGGCACCGGCGCGCAGCTGATCGCCGTCGAGTCTCCGGATGCGGCGGTGTCCGCCGTGCATCTGCGCATCGAGCAGCAGGGCGGCTCGGTCGTGGTGACGGATCTGCACTCGCGTAACGGCACAGCCGTGCGCCCGCCAGGTGGCGTCGCGAGGCGGCTGCACCCCGGCGAAGCCGTCGTCGTGCTCGCGGGCACGACAATCGACATCGGTGACGGTAATATCATCGAAATCATGCCTCCGGACTCTGCTGACCAATCGGGAACCACCGACGGTCCCGTTAGGGGAAGGCACGCGTGACGCAGATCGGGCGCAGCAGCAGGCGGCACACGGTGCGCGTGCCGGGCACGGATGGCGGCGAGGTGGTGCTCAGTTGGGCCGCCCTGAGTGACAAGGGCTACCGTCGTGCCGCCAATGAGGACAGTCTGATCGCGCGGTCTCCGCTGTTCGCCGTCGCAGACGGCATGGGCGGTCACACGGCGGGCGACTTCGCGAGTGCTGCGGTCGTCACGCGATTGGCCGAGCAGGTCGGCGAGGATTTCGTCGGAACGGAGCAGGTGAACGAGGCGCTGCGCGCGGCAGTCGACGACATCGGAAAAGGTGTCGGCAAGACCGACCTCGGCACGGGCACGACGGTCACGGGCGTCGGGCTCGCCTGGGTGGACGGTGCCGTGTGCTGGCTGGTCTTCAACATCGGCGACTCGAGGACCTACCAGCTGCTGGACGGTGTTCTGACCCAGTTGACACTCGATCACTCGATCGTGCAGGAGCTTCTGGATGCAGGAGCGATCACCCCAGCGGAGGCCGAGGTGCACCCGCACAGCAACGTCATCACGCGCGCCGTCGGCTTCAACGAAGACCCGGTTCCGGACTATTCGTACATCCCGGTCGTCGCAGGCGCCCGACTGCTTGCATGTTCGGACGGCCTGACAAAAGAGCTCACGGAACACGGCATCCGGCATTTTCTGACCGAGGGCGAGTCGGCGCTCGACGCCGCCGGTGCGTTGATGGACGCCGCGCTCGGCAATGGCGGGCGTGACAATGTGAGCGTCGTCGTGGTCGACGTGCTGCAAACGCCCGAGAGCGCCGCTCGGGAAGGCGGGCACGGCGGCCACAGGCACTGACCCCCCGAGTTGGGGGTTCCGTTCGCCGGCTAGGCCGCGCAGAACCGCTGAGAACCCAGGCGGACCCGCTTACAATAGGTGGACGTTTGTCGTACGACCCCTGCCGACCAGCGGGTCGGTTGACCGCGGCCACACCGAATGCCGGCGGGCGGAAGGGGCATCATGGCCAGACGGTTGCCCTCGCAGCCGCCGAATCTTCCCGGATTCTCGTATCTGCGTGTTTTGGGCTCCGGCGGTTTCGCAGATGTCTTCCTCTACGAACAGAACATGCCACGGCGGCAGGTCGCGGTGAAGGTCTTGCTGTCCGAAGTCGTGACGCCAGAGGTGCGGCACATGTTCCAGGCCGAGGCCAACGTGATGGCGCAGCTGAGCGCGCACCCGTCGGTCTTGACCGTCTATCAGGCCAGTGTCTCCTCCGACGGCAGGCCGTACCTGGTGATGGAACTGTGCTCGCCGGCGTTGAACCAGCGCTATCGCGTCGATCCTGTTCCCGTGCCTGAGGTGTTGCGCATCGGAGTGAAGATCTCCAGCGCCGTCGAAACGGCTCACCGCGCAGGTGTGCTGCATCGTGATGTGAAGCCGTCGAATATTCTGATGACGGCATATGGGCATCCCGTGCTGAGCGACTTCGGCATCGCCTCGACGCTGGGCGAGGCCGAGTTGACCGATGCCGTCGGGTTGTCGATCCCGTGGTCGGCGCCCGAGGTGTTGCTGGACGAGACCCCCGGATCTGTCGCCAGCGAGGTCTGGTCGCTCGGCGCAACCGTGTACTCGTTGCTGGCCGGAAGGTCACCATTCGAAGTCGACGGCAAGGACAACTCGTCGGCCGAATTGATTGCACGAATCCAGCGGGCGAAACCCGGTCCGATCGGACGCGCGGATGTGCCGCCGCGACTCGAGGCGGTGCTGGACAAGGCCATGTCGAAACGACCAGCGGCACGCCAGGGCAGCGTGCTCGAATTCATCAGAGATCTGCAATCGGTGGAGGCCGAGCTTTCGCTCACCCAGACTCAGCTCGAGGTGGCGATGGACGACTGGGCCGTCGCGACGGCTTCCGACCCGGACGATCGCACCCGCGTCAAGGGCGTGATCGCCGTCGACCCGTCTGATCGCAAGCGCAGGCGTGTTCCGCGGCAGGCCACGCGGTCGGCATCACTGCGTACGGCGGCACGCGAGTCCGGCAGCTTCAGCACGCCGCCGCAGCAGTCCGCAGGCAAGATGACCCGTACGACCGTGTGGCTGATGGTCGCCTGCGCCAGTCTCGTCCTCGTGCTCGGCGTGTTCGCGACCATCGTTCTGGTCCGCGCCGCCGGCGTCGACCAGATTCCGGTCGTGCGTGACATCAGTGGACACGCGGCGGGAAGCACCATCGTCTTCTCCTGGGATGATCCCGGGCTTCAGCCGAACGACGTGTACCAGGTGCGCGTCGACGATGCTGCGCCGAGCGTGCAGCGAGCGCAGGAGTTCCGTGTCGATTCGACCGGAACGCAGCGGGTGTGCATCACCATCAGCGTCAATCGTGACGGCAAGGCCGGTGAACCGAGCGCGCAGAAATGCGTTGAACCGGGCAACGGATCGTGATCAAGACCTGGATCGCCGCACATAAGTCGTTGGCGGTCACCGTGTTGAGCGGCACGACGATCATCGCGGTCCTCGCCACGATCGCGTTCACCTCGAGCGGCTACACCGCACAGCGGATGCAACTGGGCGACGCCGCGGTGTGGGTGACCAACCAGAGCAAGCAACTGCTCGGACGTGCCAATACCCAGGTCCGCCAGTTGAACTCGGTCGTGACGGCGGCCAGTTCCTCCACCGACGTCGTTCAGTCCGGCGGCACGGTGCTGCTGGTCGATCACGGCAGTAACACCGTGGAGAAGGTCGATCCTGCCACTGCCTCTGTCGGCAAGGCCGTCGCACTGCCTTCGCGTGACCCGGTGGTGAATCTGGTCGGCTCGCGCGTGGCCATCGACTCCGCGGCGACCGGCCAGCTCTGGCTGATGAATCCGGATGCACTCAGCCAATTCGACGCGCAGGCCGCCCCGACCCTCGACCTCGGCGGCCGCATGGTGTCGGCAGTCGACCCGGCCGGCCGGTTCTTCGCCTACGTGCCGGGGACGGGCGCCGTTTACCGCATCGACGCGGCCACAGACGACGTGATCGCCGAAACCGATCATGCGCGGGCGGTCGACAAGAGTCACACGGTCGCGATCACCGCGGCAGCGGGGCGCTGGGCCGTGCTCGACAGCACGGACAGTGTGCTGGAAACCGCGTCAGGGCGCGTGAGCCTTCCCTCGTGGCTCGGTTTGGGCGTCGTGCCTCAGCAGGCCAGCAGCACAGACGACGTCGTCTATCTGGCTTCGAATTCAGGTCTCGTCACGGTGCCGCTCGGGGGCGGTGCGGTCCGCACCGTGCTGCGCGGCGTGCTCGGCAAGCCGGCCACCCCCGTCGTCGTCGACGGTTGCGTCTACGCGGCCTGGGCGGGCGGAACCACCTTCACGCGTTGCGAGGGCTCTGCGGGGATTCGGGGCACTCTGCCCATGCCGACCTCGAACGCCGCGCTGTCTTTTCGCGTCAATCAGCACGAGGTCGTGCTGAACGACACGGACAGCGGTCGATCGTGGGCGGTGCAGCACGGGAATGCGCTCATCGACAACTGGTCGGACTTCGCTCACGCGAACACCAATCGGCAGCGGGTCGAGCAGAACAACCCGGACATCCCGCCGACGGTCGCAAAACAGCAGGAACCCCCCGTCGCGGTCGACGACGTGTTCGGCGGCCGCCCCGGCAAGGTCTCGACCCTGCCCGTGCTGCTCAACGACTACGATCCCAACGGCGACGTGCTGGTCATCTCCTCCGTCGACCCGCCGCCCGCCGCGCTCGGCACCGTCGACATCGTGGCGAACGATCAGCAATTGCAACTGGCCTTGCCTGCGAACGCGGCCGGCTCGTTCAGGTTCCACTACACGATCACGGACGGGCATGGCGGCAGCGCCACGGCGGCCGTGACGGTGCAGGTGCGAACTCCCGAGGAGAACTCGCCGCCCGTGCAGGTGCGCACGACCCGAGTGACTGTCGGTGCCGGCGGGCGGATCACCACACAGGTGCTGGGCGATTGGTACGACCCGGACGGCGATCCGTTCTATCTGAGCAGCGCGAGCATCGACGGCCCGGACAGCGTGACCTACACACCGCAGGGCACGGTCGTGTACTCGGATCGCGGGCAAGGCGGCACGCAGAAGACGGTGGCGTTGACGGCATCCGATGGCAGGGCGACCGGCACCGGGCGGATGCTCGTGACCGTCGCGAGCCCGTTGAACGTGCCGATCACCGCTGAACCGTTCGTACGGACGGCAACGGCCGGGGACGAGATCACCGTTGCACCGTTGACCCATGCGACCGGCGGGTCCGGCACCCTCCGACTCAGTGCTGTACCGGCCATCGCCGACGCGGTGATCACACCGGATTTCGACGCAGGAACATTCCGATTCACCAGTGGCACCGTCGGCACGCACTTGGTCGACTTCGCGGTGACCGACGGGATCACGACCGTGAACGGCGTCGCGCGGATCGAGGTGAAAGCGCCGCCCGACAGCAAGACGCAGCCGATCACGGTGCCGCACACGGTGTTCATCCAGGAGCAGAGCACCCACGAGGTCGACGTGCTGGCGACGGACATCGATCCGACCGGCGGGGTGCTTCTGATCACGGGGGTCACGAATGTGCCGCCCACCAGCGGGTTGCGCGTCGAGGTTCTGCAGCATCAGCTGCTGCGTGTCACGCTGACTCGGCCGCTCGACGCGCCGATCACGTTCAACTATCACGTGACCAATGGCCTGGCGGATGCCGACGGCGCGGTCACCGTGGTGCAGATCCCACCACCGGCGGTGCGGCAACCGCCGGTTGCGAACCCGGACTCTGCGTCGGTACGTGTCGGCGATGCGATCGACATTCCGGTGCTGGCCAACGATTCCCAACCGGATGGCGAGGAACTGACGCTGGATCCGACCCTGGCGACCCCGTTGCCACCGGGCGCCGGGCTGTTGTTCGCATCGGGCTCCGTGCTGCGATATCTGGCGCCTGACAAGCCGGGCAACTACACCGCCGCGTACCGCGTCGACGCCCCTGACGGGCAGTGGGCCAGCGCGCAGGTCACGATCGCGGTCCGCGAGCTCGACGCCGCGTCGAACAACCCTCCCGTGCCGAAAACGGTCACCGCACGGGTGCTCGCCGGAGAATCGGTGCGGATCCCGATCCCGCTGAACGGCATCGACCCGGATGGCGACTCGGTCAAGCTCGTCGGCCAGGAGTCGAACCCGGCCAAGGGCGCGGTGACCGCGATCGGGCCGGATTGGATCGATTACACGGCCGGCGACTACTCGACCGGCCTCGACACGTTCAGTTACGGCGTCGTGGACGCGCTGGGCGCCCACGCGAGCGGAACCGTGCGAATCGGGATCGCCGCGATCCCGAGCGGCGCTCGCAATCCGGTCGCCGTCGAGGACGAAGTGACGGTGCGACCCGGCCGGACGGTTTCCGTGCAGGTGCTGGCCAACGACTCGGACCCGGACAACTCGCCGTTGACCATCATCAAGGTGACGCCGACGACAGGCCTCGGTGCGAAGGCGAAAATCGCCGGTGACCTCGTCCAGGTGACCGCACCGCGAGCCGAGGGTCGCTACGGGTTCATCTACGAGATCCAGAATGCGACCGGCGGCACGAGCTCCAACTTCCTCACCATGGTGGTGCGCAAGGATGCGCCGTTGGCCCGGCCGCAGGTCAACGACACGGTGTTGACGCTCTCCGACATCCTCGGCAAGCAGAGTGTGAGCGTCGACGTACTCGCCAATGTGTTCTTCGCAGACGGTCCGGTCGGCAGCCTTCGCGTACGCGTGCTGCCGGGCTACAGCGATCACGCGCAGGTGACGGCGGACAAACGCGTCCGCGTGAAGATCACGGCCACCTCGCAGATCATCCCGTTCTCGGTGAGCCACCCAGACGACGCATCCATCGTCTCATACGGTTTCATCTGGGTTCCCGGGACCGACGACGCGCTGCCGCAGCTCAAACGCGACGCGCCGAACTTGACGGTTCCGAGCGAGAAAACGCTCACGATCCACTTGAACGACTATGTGATCGCCGTCGGCGGCAAGCAGGTTCGGCTGACCGATGCGTCAACGGTGCACGCGACCCACAGCAACGGCGCTGCTCTTGTCCAGGACGACAGCACCCTCGTGTTCACCAGCGCAACTCGGTATTTCGGACCGGCATCGCTGTCGTTCGAGGTGACGGACGGCTCATCCGCGTCCGATCCGCAGGGGCGCGTCGCGACGCTGGTGCTGCCGATCACCGTGACGCCACGGCAGAATCAGCCGCCGGTGTTCACCGGCGGGCAGATCGACTTCGAGCCGGGGCAGCAGAAGACCATCGACCTGACAAGGCTCACACGCTACCCGTACGCGAAGGACCAGAAGGAGCTCGCCTACCGGCTCCTCGACCCGCGCCCCGACGGATTCGGCCTGAGCCTCTCCGGTACCACCCTGGTCATCTCCGCCGGTGAGAAGACCCCGAAGGGCACGACCGCGACCGTGCTCGTCGGTGTGCGCGACTCGCTCAACGACGGTCAGGCGGGCAGGATCAACCTGACGGTCGTGCCATCGACCCGGCCGCTGGCCGTTCCGGCTCCGGACAGCGTGATCGCACGGCGCGGACAGACGACCAGCGTCGACGTGCTCGCCAATGACAATGCGACGAACCCGTTCCCGAACACACCATTGCGCGTGATCGCGGTGCGCGGGCTCGAGAGCGGATCGCTGCCGGCGGGCGTGTCTGTCAGCCCCAGTGCGGACAAGTCCCGACTGACCGTCAGTGTGGCGCCCACAGCGCAACCGACGGACACCGATCTGCAGTACGAGGTGGCGGATGCGACGGGAGACCCGAGCAGGTATGCCTGGGGGACCGTGCGGATCTCGGTGCAAGACCGGCCCGAACCCGTAGCGAACCTCCAAGTCACCGGAGTCGGCGACCGCAGCCTCACACTGGCCTGGGCCGCCGGCGCATTCAACAACTCGGCGATCATCGACTACCAGGTGACCGTCAGCAGAAACGACAACGGTCAACCGGTGGGCACCACCAGCTGTCCGGCGACGACCTGCACCGTGCCGACCGGAGGCAACGGACCGAACAACGCCGTGCAGGTCAGCGTGACCGCGCGCAACGCGATCGGGGTGTCCGACGCGGTCGGTTACGGCGCCGCCGTCTGGTCGAACATCGTGCCGCCCGCTCCGCGCGCGGTGACCGCCGTGCCGCTCGACCACGGGGCGCGGGTCAGTTGGAGCGCCCCGGACGCCCCGACGGGCGCGAGCGCGGTGACCAGCTACCGCGTCAGCATCGGCGCCGTCGTCATCACCGTCTCGTCGAATGCGTCGAATATGTCGAATACGTTCACGGCGGACGTGACCGACCCGAGCATCGCCAACGGCACGCCGGTGACGGCGAGCGTTGCGTCGATCAATTCGTATTACGGGCAGCAGCCGACGTGGAACACGGCCTCGGCCTCGGTCACACCCGCCGGGCCACCGCTGTGGTCCGGCGGGCCGGTGGCCGCCGCCGCGACCGACGGAAGCGGTCGAGTCGCACTGAATTGGTCCGGCCTGGTCTCCGGGAACGGGGCGGATGTGACGAGGCTGACCGCGGTGACCTATCAGGGGTCGAGCGCGCCGATGTGCGATGCCGGCTCCGGCAACGTTTCAGGAGGCGCGCAGTCCACCATGTGGTCGTCGCCGCCGCTGTCATCGCTGCCGACGTCGACGACGTTCACAGTGCCGAGCGGCCAGGCTTCCTCGTTCGTACTCTTCGCCTTCAACGGCCAGGGCTGCACGGCATCGCCGACCGTGACCGCGACCCCGCTGACGCCCCCCGGCGCTCCGACGTCGATTTCGGTCGCACCGCCGTCAAGGCAGCAGCCCACAGACAGCACCGGGGTCACCTTCCTGGCATCGCTGACCACGATCCGGCCCCCGGCCGGCACGGGCGGCGCGAGCATCTCCTATCAGTATCGGTTCGTCGGCGCCTTCACGTCCGACCCGCAGGCGATCGCCCCCGGCGGCACGATCGATGTCGGTGCGCAGAACTACGGAAAAACCGCCACGGTGCAGTTCCGCGCACTCGCCGATTACGGCGGCGGTACCGTTTTGGCAGGCGCATGGTCCGCTGATGTGCCCGCCGGAGTCGCGGTCGACCTCAACGCGAACGTCGCGCTTCTGAACGGTGTGTTCACCTGGACGAGCGCGCCGAGCGGGCCCGGGTACGCATCCGTCAGCTATCAGTGCTCCGGGCAGGCAGTGGCCGCACCGATGGCCCAGACCGGAAGTTGCACGCCATCCGGGAGCTTCCCGGCACTGACCGTTGCCGTCACCGCGAATGACCAGACATACACGAAGATCTACAGGGGCTGAGATGCAGGACGAATTGACCAGAGAAGCAGCGATGACGATGACTGCCGAGCAGGCGCAGTGGTTCGCCGAGATCTTCGATCGGCTCGTGGGCAACGTGGAGCAGGTGCTGCTCGGCAAGACGCACGTCATCCGGCTGTCGTTCACGGCGTTGCTGAGCGACGGCCACCTGCTGCTGGAAGACGTGCCGGGCACCGGCAAGACATCGCTCGCTCGCGCGATCGCCGAAAGCGTCGGAGGAGCGAGCAACAGGGTGCAGTTCACTCCGGACCTTCTGCCCGGCGACATCACGGGGGTGAACATCTACGATCAGCGCAGTGCGGCGTTCGAGTTCCATCCCGGCCCGGTCTTCGCGAACATCGTGCTGGCCGATGAGATCAACCGGGCGAGCCCGAAGACGCAGTCCGCCCTGCTCGAGGTGATGGAGGAAGGGCAGGTGACCATCGACGGCGTCCGGCATCCGGTCGGCGCGCCGTTCATGGTGATCGCCACACAGAATCCGATCGAGCAGGCGGGGACCTACCGTCTGCCGGAGGCGCAACTCGACCGCTTTCTGATGAAGGCGTCAATCGGTTACCCGGATCATTCCGCGACGGTGCGCATTCTCGAAGGCGCCGACCTGAAGGCCCACGAGCGAGTGCTGCACAGTGTCGTGCCCGGCGAGACGATCGTCATGATGTCGAAGCTGGCGCGCACGGTGTTCGTCGACCCGACCATCAACGACTACGTCTCGAGACTGGTCGATGCGAGCCGATCGGCCAGCGAGGTGCGCCTCGGTGGCAGCGTGCGCGCCGCGCTCGCGCTGATCCGGGCCGCAAAGACGGCAGCGGCAGCCGACGGCAGGCATTACGTCGTACCCGACGATGTCAAGACCCTGGCGGAGCCGGTGCTGGCTCATCGTCTGGTGCTCGACCCTGAAGCAGAGTTCGACGGTGTCACAGCGGAGCGTGTGATCGGCCAGCTCCTGCTCGAGACGCCACCGCCGAGCGAGCGGAACCCGATGTGACAGACACCGGTCATGGCACGTGGCCCGAGCTGACGAACGCCCGGACGCGGATCGTCGGCACACGTGACGGTGTTCTTGCGGACACGCTCGTCGCCGTCGTCCGTTTCGCGCGCACCGCGCGCGCGACCGCGATGGTGCTGTGGGCGCGGCTGGGCCGCATCGTGACCCCGATCGGCTGGGCGGCGGCGCTTCTGGCGATCGGCGCCTTCCTCGGCGGATACCTGCTCGGTTGGAGCGAGGCGGTCGTGATCGGCTGGGCACTGGCAGCGGTGCTCGGATGTGCCGCGTTCTTCGTTCTGGGCGGCAACGTGTCCGACGTGCTGGTGGCGATGCCCACCAGCAGGGTCGTCGCCGGCGAGACGGCGGCCGGCGACGTGTACGTGCACAATCGCTCGCGTCGGCGCATGCCCAGCGGCAGCATCGAATTGCCGGTCGGTGAGGGGCTGGCCGGATTCGCCCTTCCTGCGCTGACCCGCGACGGGTCCTTCCACGATGTTTTCCTGGTGCCGACGGTGCGTCGCGGAATCGTCCAGATCGGTCCCCCGCGCACCGTCCGCGGGGACCCGCTCGGAATGATGCGGCGCGAAGTGGTGTGGGAAAGCTCGGCGAGGTTGTATGTGCATCCGCGCACCATCGCGATTCCGAGCATGAGCACGGGCTTCGTCCGCGACTTGGAAGGCAACCCGACCCGCGACCTCACGGCGAGCGATATCGCTTTTCATGCGCTGCGCGAGTACGCTCCCGGCGACGAACCGCGCACCATTCACTGGAGGAGTTCGGCCAAGACGGGCAGTTTCATGGTGCGCCAGTTCGAGGAGACTCGACGCAGTCACCTGATGGTCGCGCTCAGCCTGGCTGCGGCCGATTACGCGACAGACGACGAATTCGAGTTGGCGGTCAGCGTGACCGGGTCCCTCGGTGTTCGCGCCATCAGAGACGGCAGGACCGTCTCGGTCGTGGCCAGCGAGCGCACCCCGGACTTCGCAAAGCGTGTCGTGGTCGCGGCCAGACGATTCAGCACGGTCAGCCCGACACGGTTGCTCGACGACCTCGCGGGAGTCGAGACCACGAGCGCGCATCTGCGGCTGCGGGAGTTGGCGCGCGTGGCGGCGGAAAGCGCAGCAGGCATCTCCGTCGCTTTCCTCGTCTGCGGGTCTGTGTGCGGGCCAGCCCGATTGCGCAGCGCATCGGCGCACTTCCCGGCCGGCGTGGAAGTCGTGGCGGTCGTCTGCGACCCGAACGCCGTGCCGAGTCTCAAACGGGTCGGCGAGCTCAGCGTGCTGACCGTCGGCTACCTCGACGATCTGCGGAAGAGTCTTGCCCGATCGAAGGCAGCATGAGCGCGCGCACGAGGGAGGCGAGACGCATTGCGACGATGACATTCTTCTCCGCTGTCGCTGTCGCCGCTGCTTCGCTCACGCTGTGGCCGATCTATCGCAGTGCGGAGTTCGTCGTCATGGTGGTGGCGACGATCACAATCGGTTGTTGCATCGCTGTCGGCGGTGCGGTGTTCCGCCTGTCCAGCGCCGTGGTCACGCTGCTCACCGTTGGCGCATATCTGGTGTTCGGCGTCGCGTTGGCCGTCCCGGGTGAGGCGGTCGACCGAGTGGTTCCCTCCTGGTCGGGCCTGCTCGATCTGATTTCCGGTGCCGCACTCGGCTGGAAGCAGCTGGTGACGATCTCGACGCCCGTCGGCGCGTATCAGGCGCTGCTCGTGCCGGCTTTCCTGCTGACCCTGTTCGCGAGTGTCACATCGGTCACCGTCGCATTGCGTGCGAAGCGCGGCGAATGGGCGCTGATCGTGCCGATCGTGCTGTTCACGGTCGGGATCGTGCTCGGTCCACAGGACGTCGACGCACCGGTCGCTTCGGCGCTGGTCCTCACGGTGACGTTGCTGCTCTGGTTGGCCTGGTTCCGACGCGCGCGCTATTCGTCGGCACTGCGCGCGCTGCGTGAGCGTTCAGCAGGACCGCAGCGGCGCTCGGATCGGCGGCGTGCGAGTGCCCGCTCGGTCGCGGCAGGCGGTCTCGTCGTGCTGCTCGCGAGCGGTGTCGGCACGGCGGCGGCGATTCTCGTGCCGCCGGCGGGCGATCGTGACGTCGCACGCAATGCACTGAATCAGCCGTTCGACCCGCGCGACTATCCGAGCCCCCTGACCGGATTCCGGTCCTACCTGGAGCCGGCGCAGGCGAAGCGGCCGATGCTGGCCGTTTCTGGACTGGACGGTGAGCGGCGCATCCGCATCGCCACGATGGACACCTATGACGGGGTCGTTTATGCGGTCGGCAGTGCTGCGGTCTCGAGTGCGTCGGGCATGTTCGTGAGGGTGCCGGGCCAGGTGGGCGAGCCGACGGCATCCGGTTCGGAACGGACCATCGACGTCACGATCGACGACTACCACGGTGTCTGGTTGCCCGGCACCGGGATGATGCACAGCGTGCAGTTCAGCGGTGCGGATGCGCAGAAGTTACAGGATTCCGTCTACTTCAACGGCGTGACCGGCACGATCGCCGTGTCCAGCGGGGTGGCAGCCAACGATCGCTATCGCCTGCGGACCTCTGTCGCCCCCGATCGGTCGATCGCGCAATTGGCGACCCAGACTCCCGGAAACGCGAGCCTGCCGAAGGTCGGCGTGGTTCCGGACGGGGTCGACCAGACCATCCAGCTCAGCGCCGGATCGCTGCAGCAACCCGGTGCGAAACTGTCGGCGGCGCTCACCCACCTGGTCGACGCGGGCTACATCAGCCACGGAATCGGAGCCGCGGAACCGATCAGCAGGTCGGGTCACGGCGCCGACCGGATCACGCAACTGCTGACGGACGTGCCCATGATCGGTGACCAGGAGCAGTACGCCGTCGCGGCCGCTTTGATGGCACGGCAGCTGGGCTTTCCGGCGCGCGTCGTCTTCGGTTTTCTGGTGCCGAGCGACACGGCCTCGACCGGCACCATCACGCTGACCGGTGCCGACGTGTCTGCCTGGATAGAAGTGCAGACGCGTCAGAGCGGATGGGTCACCGTGGATCCGAATCCGGCGGTGCGGCCCATTCCGCAGCAGCAACCGCGGGACCCGAAGCAGATCTCGCGTCCGCAATCGGTCGTGCCGCCCCCCCAGGACACCGCAGAGCGCGCGGCTCCACCGTCGCAGCCCTCGCGTGTCGCCCCCGACAACAGCCCCACGCCGAACCAGTTGCTGACGGCGCTCCTTTTGGCCGCACAGGTCGTGGGATGGACCATCCTGGTCGCCGCAATCCTGCTGGCGCCGTTCGCGACCGTGCTCGTGGCGAAGTCACGCCGCCGACATCGACGCAAAAACGCGCAGACCTCAGCGGGGAAGATCGCCGGCGGATGGCGTGAGTTCGCGGACAGCGCGCTCGACCATGGTTTCCGTCCTCCGCCGTCGGCAACGCGAAGCGAGGTCGCGCAGGCGGTCGGCGGTGTGCGTCCGCTCGTGCTTGCTTCGGTCGCCGATCGCGCCGTGTTCGCCCCGAGCGAGCCCACGCCGGAGGAGGCCGAGCGGGTGTGGCGCGCTGTCGACGAGCTGCGCGCCTCGCTCGATCACGACACGACACGATGGCAGCGTGTCCGCGCTGCCGTCTCTTTGGCCTCGTTCGGTGGGTACCGTGGAAGAGACAGGAAGGGAGCGTCGAGGAGATGAACTGCCGAGTGTGTGGCAGCGAGCTGCCAGACGGCGCGTTGTTCTGCGGGGAATGCGGCAGTTCAGTGACCGCGACGCCGCTGCTTCGCAGCGCCGCAGAAGATCCCCGTCCGTCTGACACCACGATCATCGAACCGCTTCCTGGGCCAGCCGTGTCCGGCCCCCGCTCGACCATCCGCTCGATCTCGATCCCGACGCCCATCGAGCAGGATCCCATAGCGCCGCCCGAAGGCGCCCTTTCCGGGCCGGCGACGGACGTGCCGTCTGCCCCGGCGGCAGGTGCACCGGCAGCAGGTGCACCGGCAGAGTCTGCAGCGCGGGCGCCAGATGCCGCGCAGAGTGCGTTCACGCTCACCGCGAGCACAGGCGAACGCATTGTGGTGACGGGTCCCGGACTGCTCGGGCGTCGGCCGATGGCGCAACCGGGAGAGGCCTTTGCCCAGCTGGTGTCGATCGCGGATACGCAGCGGTCGGTGTCGAAGACGCACCTGGAGTTCGGCATCGACACCGGCGAGCTGTGGGTGTGCGATCGTTATTCCGCCAACGGCACCGTGATCCGTCTGCCGGGCGGTGTTCCGCGGATCTGCGAACCGGGTCGACGGTACCGCGTACAACGCGGTGCGCGGGTGGACATCGGCGACCAGTACCTCGACGTCGACTGATCACGGCGGCTCCGTCACCGTCGCGCCCTCCCCGTGCCGCCGGTCGGGCTGCTGGCTGCGCTGCGCCCCAACATGCGCAACAATTCGGCCGGTTCCTCGAATCACGCTCGATCGTGCCAGGCTGACACGGCGATGTGATGGGCTGTGACCGTGGCTGCGATAACCCCTGGATTCGATGATCGGCCGCTCACACTGCCGCCCCCTGTGCCACAGCAGCGAACTCCGCCCTTCCCGTTGGCGGCGAGCATCGCGCCGCTCGTGGCATGCGCCCTGATCTGGGCGATCACACGGTCGCCGTTCGCGCTGGTGTTCGCCGCACTGAGTCCCGTGATCGCCGTCGCGGCCGTCGTCGACGGCCGCCGGCACGCTCGTGCGGCGCGCCGGCGGACACATGCCGCACAGGCCCTGGCGTGGGCGCGGCTGGAGGCAGATGTGCGTCAGCGGCACGAGTGCGAACGGGCGGCACGATTCGCCCGTACGCCGCCCGCACGCCAGGCGATGCATGCGACCGGACGCGTCGGGCGCTGGAACACGGACCCCGACCGGTTCGCCTTCGTGACGATCGGGACAGGAGACGTGCTCAGTACACTGCGGCTGGGCGGCGAGCCGGGCACGGAGGGCGAGCAGCAGTTTCTGACCCGGTCAGCGACGCTTCACGAGGCGCCGGTGATCGCCGATGCGACGCTCGGGATCGGCCTGGTCGGTCCACCGACCCTTGTTCGGGCGGTCGCTCGGGGGTACCTCATTCAGCTGGTGCACGCGTTCTCACCGCGGGTCCTGCAGATCGCCCAGTTGCCGCCCGCCGGCTGGGGGTGGGCGGCCGGGCTGCCGCACCGGAGCGTCGACGGCTCCGACGTCGACACCCGGATCTTCGTGCAGGATGCCGTCACACGCGACGCAGCCATACACGACGCTGTCGATCGCGACACTGTCGATCGCGACGCTGTCGTACGCGGTGCCCCGGATGCGACGGCCCGGGATGTCGCTGCCGGCCCGCGTCGTGGCCGTGATGCCGTCATCGCGTCGGCTCGCTCGATCGACGAGCTGCCGACTCCGTGCGCGGTCGTCGTCGAAGTCACCGGACCGTGTTCTGCTCGTGTTCTGCGCAATCCGGAGGAGCTGCCGCTGAACGCGATCGTCCCCGAACTGATCGCGGAAGCGCACGCCGCCGGCTATGCGCGCCGGCTGGCCGAGCATGCCGCGGTGACAGGCCTCGCCCGGCTGCATCGAGAACTGCCCTCTGCTGTGGCGTTCAGCGACCTCGACCGGCCAGCCGCACACGCAACGGGTGCTTCGCTCGCCGCCGTCGTCGGGCGGGGCTGCGGTGGTGCGCTGACGCTCGATCTTGTCGCAGACGGCCCGCACGCCGTGGTCGGCGGAACCACCGGCAGCGGGAAGAGCGAGTTCCTCACTACCTGGGTGGCGGCGATGGCGGCACAGCACACGCCCCGGGCGGTCGGGTTTCTCCTGGTCGACTTCAAAGGCGGCAGCGCCTTCGGCTGCCTGTCCCGGCTGCCGCACTGCGTCGGGATGATCACCGACCTCGGCCATGGCGAAGCGGAGCGGGCGCTGAAGAGCCTGCAAGCCGAACTGCGGCATCGCGAACGGGTGTTGGCCCGGCTGGGCGCCCGCGATATCGGTGAGGCGGCGGGCGAGCTCGGCAGGCTGGTGATCGTCGTCGACGAGTTTGCCGCAATGCTGGAGATGTTCCCGGAATTGCATGCGGTATTCGTCGACATCGCGGCGCGCGGTCGCTCCCTCGGCGTACACGCGATCCTGTGCACTCAGCGACCCGCTGGAGTCGTGCGGGACTCGCTCCTGGCGAACTGTGCCTTGCGCATCTCGCTGCGCGTCAACAACGCGCTCGACAGTGTGGCCGTGGTCGGTACGGATGCGGCGTCGCGGCTCTCCGCAGCGCAACTGGGCCGCTGCATCGTCGCGCGGGACGGGGCGACCGAGCAGGTGCAGGTGGCCCGGACATCCGTCGCGGATGTCGACCGGATCGTGCGAGGCCTGCCAAGCGGTTCGGAGACCCTCCGTCGGCCGTGGCTGGACCCCCTGCCGGGTGTGATTCCCTTGGACACACTGGACCGCGGGCCGGCCGGCACCGTCGTTCTCGGCGTCGAAGACGTTCCGCTGGAGCAACGGCAATCGACGGTGGCGGTGCAGTTGACCGGAAGTCACCTGCTGGTGTCCGGAGTTCACGGCGCGGGGAAGAGCACCACGCTGCGCTCGATCGCCGGGCAGTGGCCCGGCGAAGTCCGCAGCGCGCAGGCGGGCACCGAAGCGCTCTGGGACGCGCTCGAATGGGCCGACCATCGGTGTGCGCCGACCGGCAGGGAGCCAACCGAGCCGACCTCGGAACAGCACGCAGCCATGCTGCTGGTCGACGATCTTGACGCGCTGCTCGGCCGGATGTCGCAGGAGTACCAGGATCTCGCGCTCGAGCGCCTCGTGCGCGTTCTCCGCGACGGCCCCGCCTTCGGCGTCTGCATCGTCGCGGCGGTCCAGACGGTCACGGCGGCGCTGCGCTGCGCCGCCGGACTCTTTCCAGATACCGTGCTGCTGCGGCAACCGAGCCGACAGGATCATGTCCTGGCGGGTGCGCCCGCCGAACTGTACGACGAAGCTGCCCGACCCGGTTCCGGCGTATGGCGCGGCAATCGAATCCAGCTCGCCCGGCGGCAGGAGTCCCGTGCGGCGAATGCGCATTCCGGACGCCGGGCTGCCCCGGTCGACCCTGACGGTCGGCAGCGACCACCGGCAGTGCGCTGGGTCGATGGCACGACCGTCGTGGTGACCCGATCGCCGGCGGCGCGCCTCCGATCGCTGCGCGGCCACGGGGCAGGGTCGCGCGGGGCAGGGTCGCGTGGAGCAGGGTCGCGTGGAGCAGGGATCGAAGTGCTCGACGTCGAGTCCGCGGCCGATTGCGCGGAGGAGAGTGGTGCAGGCCTGAGCGATGCGGGCAAGAGCGGAGACCTGCGCGTCCTCGATGGCTCGCAGCGGTCGACGCGGAGTGTTCTCGTCGGCAGCATCGCGGGATGGCAAGCTCGCTGGGGTCTGTTCACCGCGTTGCGCGGCCGGTGCACTGTCGTGTTCGACGGCTGCAGTGTGGCGCAGCTGCGTGAGCTACTCCAGACGCGGGAAGTCCCGTCTCTCGTCGCGGGACCGGATCGCGTGTGGGTCCGCACTCCCGACGGGACGATTCGTCGTGCGCGCTGGGCGCACGACGAATCGTGACCGAGTTACGCGGCGGCCGCTCCCAAGACGTCAGGCAGCTCCTGCGCGGCGAGACCGTGTGCGGTCGCGACGGCACGGTTGACGACCGCACCGTCGTAGGTGTTGAGGCCGCGGGCCAGTGCTGCGTTTGCGCGTAGTGCGTCGCGCCAGCCGTTGTTCGCGACCGCGCGCACGTAGGGCAACGTCGCATTGGTCAGCGCGTACGTCGAGGTGTGCGGCACAGCGCCGGGCATGTTCGCGACGCAGTAGAACAGCGAACCGTGCACGGTGAACGTCGGATCCGTGTGGGTCGTGGGGTGCGAGTCTGCGAAGCAGCCGCCCTGGTCGACCGCGATGTCGACGAGCACACTGCCGGGTTTCATCCTGGACACCAGTTCGTTGCTGACCAGCTTGGGCGCCTTGGCGCCGGGAACGAGCACGGAGCCGATCACCAGGTCCGATTCGAGCGCCGCCTTCTCGATCTCGAATCCGTTCGACGCGATGGTCTTGATGCGTCCGGCGTAGAGCGCGTCGAGTTCGCGCAACCGGTCGATGTTCGTGTCCAGAACCGTCACCTCGGCACCGAGGCCCACCGAGACACCGATGGCGTTCGAGCCGGCGACGCCTCCACCGAGGATCATGATCCGTGCCGGGTGGGTGCCGGGCACGCCCGGCACGAGCAGGCCGGGGCCGCCGCTCGGTTTGAGCATCGTGTGCGCGCCGACGATCGGTGCGAGTCGCCCCGCGACCTCACTCATCGGTGCAAGCAGCGGCAGGGCGCGGTTCGGCAGCTGCACGGTCTCGTAGGCGATGGCGGTCATCCGCGCGTCGATCAGAGCATGGGTCAGCTCGAGCTCGGCCGCCAGGTGCAAGTAGGTGAACAAGAGCAGGTTGTCACGGAAATAGCCGTATTCGGAAGCGATCGGCTCCTTCACCTTGAGCAGCAGATCCGCCGCAGCCCAGGTGCTCGCTGCGTCCGGCAGAATCGTTGCGCCCGCATCCGCGTATGCGTCATCGGAAATCGACGACCCCACGCCCGCTCCCGCTTGAACACAGACATCATGTCCGTGTGCGACCAGATCGTGCACACCGGAGGGTGTGATCGCGACCCGGAACTCGTTGTCTTTGATTTCGGTGGGGACCGCAATCCTCATGACTCTCCTTCGAGCAAACTGTGTTGAGCAATAGCGCACCGCTCTGAGCGGCTCGGTGTAAGCGTAGCTCGTCAGACTGTGGATATCGACTGTTTTTTGTGCGTATTTCCACGGATTTCGTGAATATCCTGTGTCCAGATCGCCGTTTTCTGCGTTTCGGAGGCGATTCTGTTGTCGGATTCCGCTTGGTCCAGCTCGACTCAGCGCAGTATCGCGTCGACGTCGCGCGTGATGGCCCCGACCAGGGCTGCGGCTGTGCGGTGGCGGATCAGGGGCGCAGCCTGGCCTGCCCACAGCGAGGTGAAGTCGCGATTCCCGGCGGCGGCCGCCGCACGCTTCAGGTGGCCGGTGAGCCAGCCCTGCACCGGGAACGGTCCCACGCTGCCGAGGCTCAGTTCTCGACTCATGCGATTCGGGATGCCGCGGGCAAGCCGGCCGCTGAACACTCGGGTGAGCGCCGTCTCGTCGACCGCGTGCGCCGACGCGGCCTGAGGCCGTTCCCGCTGTGCCTGTTCCCGCTGTGCCTGTTCCCACAGTGCCGCGCGATGCGGCGGGTTCGCTGCCGACTCGTCGCAGGCGAGGAACGCCGTGCCCAGCTGTGCAGCCGATGCGCCGAGGGCGAGGGCCGCGGCCACCCCGCGTCCGTCTGAGATGCCGCCGGCCGCGATCACCGGCACCCGCACCGCGTCGACGACCCTCGGAACGAGCGCGATAGTCCCGACGAGGGAATCCTCCGCCCGCTCGAGGAAGGACACGCGGTGGCCGGCCGCCTCGAAACCGGTTGCGATGATCGCGTCGACCCCGACGGCGTCGAGAGCCACCGCCTCGGCAACCGTTGTCGCGGTGCCGACGATGCGGATGCCCGCGGTGTGGCAGCGCTCGACGAGCGCGACATCCGGAACGCCGTAGACGAGGCTCAGGGCGCTCGGCTGCGCCGCGATCGTCGCGTCGATCTGCTCCTCGAACGGTATCAGGTAGCGGTCCGGCCGCAGGGGCAGGGGAAGGCCGAGCTCGGCGAAGTAGGGCGCCAGGGGTTCGAGGGCATGAGCATACGCGTCGGCGTCGCTCACGGCATCCGCTCCCGGTGCCGTCTCCTGGTGCGGGAGCCACAGATTGAACAGGAACGGTGCCGCGGTCTGCGCTCGGATGTCTGCTGCGGTCTGTGCGATCGCGTCCGGCCCCATGCCATACAGGCCGAACGATCCGAGTCCGCCCGCGTTGCTGACCGCAGCGACGAGCGCGGTCGAGGACGCACCGCCGAACGCGCCGAGCACGATCGGCAATTCGATGCCCGTCAGTCGGGTGAACCTGTTCTGTTTCCACATACCGGAGATCGCTGCTCCCTTGCTGTGGCCGCCCGCGCGGCCGGATCGTCAGATCGTGGCGCGAATGCGTCCGACCGGTTTGCCGCCGCCGAGGACGTCCAGCCCCAGCTCGGCCGCAAGATCGTCCGGGGCGGATGCGTCGATCGCACCACTCTGCGCGAGCAGGGTGAGCGCGACGATCGTCGCCGCCCGTGCCGAACCGTCGAGCATCTTCAGCGCGACGGTAGTGCCATCCGGCGCCGCCATGATCATGACGCCCTCTGCACCACCCTTGGCGAACAGGCCGAGCCTGTCGATGACGACGGTGTTGGCCCGGCCGGGGCCGTCGATAGCCCAGCCATTGTCGAGCACGGCCCTCGTGAGCAGTGCCGCACTGCGGTAGAGCGCGAACGGCGAATTCGCGGAGGCCGTCGCTATGCGCTGGATGCCGCGTGCGAGCCCGGCGAGGGAGATCGCATGGATCGGCGCGCCGCATCCGTCGACAGCGCTCGCGGCGATCTTCTCGCCGGTCAACCGCTCGACGACATCGCGGATCTGCACTTGAACCGGATGCCGCGGATCGAGATAGCCTTCCAGCGGCCAGCCGTTCTGCACGCACGCCAGCAGCATCGACGCATGCTTGCCTGAGCAGTTCATGTACAGCGGGGCCGCGCCGATCCCTGCGCGGACAAGCCCGTCCCTGGCGTCCCGGTCCAACGGCCAGTCGGCCGTGCAGTGGAGTGCGGATTCCGGCAGACCCGCCTGCGCGAGCATGTTGCGAACGACGGCGATGTGCTCCGGGGTGCCCGCATGGCTCGCCGTGGCCAGGACGGCGGCAGCGCCATCGAGTGCGACCCCGCTGGCGAGCACGGCGACGGCTTGGAACGGTTTCAGCGACGAGCGGGGAAAGATGACTCCAGCGGGATCGCCGAGTGAACGCGAGACGGTGCCATCCGGCCCCAGCACGACGGCGGAACCGCCATGCCGCGACTCGACGAATCCGCCGCGTTCGACGACGGCGAGCTCGACGGCGTCCGCAAATGCGAACGTCTCACTCACGGGTCGTGATATCACCGGTTGCGTAGTCACAGCGCGGCAAGTGCCGCGTCGATCACCGCGACCACCTCGGCGATCAGCGTGTCGGTGACGGCCAGACTTGGCAGGAACCGCAGCACGTTGCCGTAGGTGCCCGCGTTCAGCAGCAGAACGCCCTGCTGCGCGGCCGCGGCGACGACCGCACTGACCGCGTCGGCGTTCGGCACCTTCGTGGTGTCCCTGGTGCCCGGTTGAACGAGTTCGATCGCCAGCATGGCGCCGATGCCGCGCACGTCGCCGATGATGTCGTAGCGCGTCTGCAACTCGAGCAGGGCCGCCTTCAGTGTCGACTCGATGCGTGCAGCTTCTGCGAGCAGGCCGCGATCTTCGATCTGACCGAACACCGCGACCGCCGCAGCGGCCGAGACGGGGTTGCCGCCGAACGTTCCGCCGAGACCGCCGGGTTGCGCGGCATCCATGATCTCTGCCCGCCCGGTCACCGCGGCCAGTGGCAGGCCGCCGGCGATGCCCTTGGCGCTGAGCACCAGATCGGGCACGAGGCCGAAGTGCTCGCTGGCGAGGTAGGCGCCGGTGCGGGCCATGCCGCTCTGGATCTCGTCCGCGATGAACACGACGCCATTCGCCGTGCACCACTCCTGCAGCGCGACCAGATACCCGTCGGCCGGCACGATGAAGCCGCCCTCGCCCTGGATCGGCTCGGCGACGACGCAGGCGAGATCGGATGCGCCGATGACCTTCTCGAGATACGCGATCGTGCGGGTCGCCGCATCCGCACCGGAGAGACCGTCGTGATAGGGGTAGGAGTTCGGCGCGTGGTAAACATCGCCGGCGAACGGGCCGAAGCCGGTGGCGTAGGGGGAGGCCTTGTAGTTCATGGCCATGGTCAGGTTCGTGCGGCCGTGATAGGCATGGTCGAGCACCGCGACAGCACGCCGCCCGGTGTACTTGCGGGCGATCTTCACGCCGTTCTCGACGGCCTCGGCGCCGGCGTTGACGAGCACGGTCTTCTTCGCGTGATCACCGGGCGTGTGCTGCGCGAGCAGTTCGGCGACACGCACGTATGACTCGTACGGGGTGACGGTGAACAGAGTGTGGGTGAGGTTGTGCAGCTGTTCGGTCGCTGCGGCGACGACAGCGCCGTCGGTGTGGCCGACCGTCGTCACGCCGATGCCGGCACCCATGTCGATGAACTGGTTGCCGTCGACGTCGACGAGGATCGCACCGTGCGCGCGGGCGATATAGACCGGAAGCGCCGAGGACACGCCGGTCGGCACGACAGCCGCGCGTCTGGCGTGCAGCGCCACGGATGCCGGACCCGGCACGGCGGTCACGATACGTCGCTCCTGTGCGACGTCGGCTCCGGAAGACGTCGTGGTTGTGGATGTCGTGGTGGCGGTTTCGGTGGACGCGGGCGCAGTGAGTGTATCGGTCATGGTGGCTCCAGTTTACCGACCCGCGTTCGGCGGTTTCTTGAGAGAATCGGGATCGAATGATCGGAATCTGAAGGGTCACGCATGAATCTGGAGCATCACTACGCCGTCGCGACGCTGTGGACCGGCAATCGGGGTACCGGCACGAGCGGGTACCGCGAGTACGGCCGGGATCACGTTTTGCGCGCGGACGGCAAGCCGGACATCGTGGGCTCGAGCGATCGGGTGTTCTTCGGCGACGCGGATCGGTGGAACCCCGAGGAACTGTTGCTGGCGGCGCTCAGCCAATGCCACATGCTCAGTTACCTGCACGTCGCGGTGCGGCACGGCGTGCGCGTTCTGGCGTATTCGGATGCCGCCACCGGCACGCTGCAACAGGATGCCTCGGACGGCGGCCGTTTCACGATCGCCGTCCTGCATCCGCGGGTGACGATCGCCGATCCCGCACAACTCGAATTGGCGCAGAGCCTGCACGCCGAGGCCGCGCAGAAGTGCTTCATTGCGGCATCCGTCAATTTTCCGGTCACGCACGAACCGGAGACCCACCCGGCCGTGTGACCGCCGCGACGGCGATCGCCGCGCTGCGAGGCGAGCTCCCGTCAGCGGCGTTCGGGGTTGAGAACCGCTCGCTTGATGCGCTCGACCGTTCCGGATGCAGGCACCTCGTTGTAGACGCCGGCGAACTCCTGCCCGCTGCACTTCTGGATCGCGTTCATGATCTCATCCGTGGCAAGCCGTCTGGCCCTGCCGGAGGTGGCCGCCCCGAACCTGCTGACGTCGATCGGCTCCCCGAACACGACGGTGACCCTGCGCAGCCGCGGGATGGTCGTTCCGGGCGGCTGCAATCGGTCGGTGCCGATCAGACCCACCGGAACGACGGGTGCGCCGGTGGACAGGGCCAGCCAGGCCACCCCGGTGCGACCCTTGTACAACCGGCCGTCCTGTGAACGTGTGCCCTCCGGATACAGCGCGAAGGCGCTGCCGGTCTCGATGATGTGTCTGCTCTGCTCCAGTGCGTCCTGCGCGGCCTGGCCCGCCCCTCGGCGCACGCCGACGGCTCCGATCGCGGTGAAGAACGCTCGCTGGACTCGTCCGGCGAGCCCGGTGCCCTCGAAGTAGTGCGACTTGGCGAGAAACTGCACGCGGCGCGGCGCGGTGATCGGGATGACGATGCTGTCCATGAACGACAGGTGATTGCTGGCGAGGATCACAGACCCGTGCTTGGGGATGTTCTTGCGACCGATCACGTGTGGTCGATACAGCACGCGTGCGATCGTCGAGAGGACGACGCGACCGAACAGGTACAGAAACCCCGGTCGACGAACGGGTGCGTCGCTTCCGGAATCGGAAGCACGGGACGAAGCGGTGGCACCCTGATCCTTCGCATGCATTGTCTCCAGGATAAACGCGGTCATATTCTCGAGCAGGAATGCATCGTCGGCACGAGCGGTTCACGGATATGCGCGGTTCAAGGAACGGAGACGGCCGTCGGGTCGGTCGGGCAGTCACGACCGCCAAGGTAGAGCAGACAGGTGCCCCACCAGTCGGGCAGACTCCAGGCTGTCGGATCACCGAACCACTGCGCGTAGATACGGGAGAAGTTCAGGTTGCCGTAGGCCGAACACGCGGTCGGCGGTGCGCTCGGGGCTGCGACGGTTCCCGCGTTGGGCTGGTACGGCGTGTAGTTGTACAGGTCTGCGGTCGCCTGGTTGCGAATGGTCACGATCGTGGAACCGCACTTCGCGTCCGGGCTGAACTGCACGCGCACCCGACCGATGTGATAGCGCCAGCCCGGCGCCGCGCTGTACTCGCGGAACTGCCAAGCCGCGTTGTAGACCTGGTTGAAGAACCCGAAGTACTGCCTGTCGCAGGCCGATGTGTCCGGGCAGGCGTAGCCGGTGGCGCGTTGATAACCGTACGTGCTCGGCCGGGTCACCAAAGACTGCTCTTTCTGCAGCAGCACAAGCAGCACGCGCGGACTGATGCCGCACGCGGTCGCGACCTTGGCGATGATCGCACTCGCGCGTTCCGATCTCGCCCCGACATACGCGGCGCAGTGTGCGAACTCGGCGGGCTGGCTCGCGGTCGTCTGGCGGTAGTCGGCGAGGCACGGCACATCATCCTTGGGAATGCAGGTGCGCGCGCGCAAGAACGACTGGATCTGCTGCCGGGTCATCGAGTTCGGGTCGTAGAAATTCTCGTCGCTGATGATGTAGCCGGGGTCGAAGGGCTGCGTTGCGCGGGCGGATGCCGCCGACACGGGGGCGGCCGATGCTGAGACGGGCCCGATCGGAGTCAGGACTGCGGCGAGAAGCACCAGAGCGGTTCCGCACGCTGCGCGACGGACGATGCCTGCCGGGCGCCCTCGGTATCTGCTGCGGGCGCGGAGAACGACAGGCGAGGTTGGCAGCGGCATCCGTCGAGCCTAGCCGGGGTGACCGAGGAGCGCGTTGGAGCGGGTGGTCGTCGTCGACCATCGCGTGCTGCCCTGGCCGCCTGAGTGGCAATCGAGCGGTATCGGCCGGGGACGGGATGCGCCTGGCCCGCGTGTCATGCGCCGACCGGCATCACAGGTGCCGTCCCGCCGTCAGCGCCCCGTCGGCTCGTCAGCCAAGCAGCGCCAGGGCCTCTTCGATGACCGTCGCTGCGTCGTCGATGAGCTCATCGCTGATGACGACGGAGGGCAGCAGCCGCAGTACGCTGTCCCAGCTGCCAGAGTCGAGCACGATCACGCCGTTGCCGGTCGCGTGGGCGATCACCGCGGTCAGCGCCGCCGGGTTCGGCTTCCTCGTGCCCGGATGCACAAGCTCGACGCCGAACATCGCACCCTTGCCGCGAACCTCGCCGACGACGCCGAACCGCTGTGCCCAGCCGCCGATCCGAGCGTTCAGCGCACGTTCGACGCGCTGCGCCTCCTCGAGCAGGTTCTCGTTCTCGAACACGTCGAAAACGGCGAGCGCCGCTGCGGTGGAGACGGGGTTGCCGCCGAACGTGCCGCCGATGCCGCCGGGCTGCACGGCATCCATGATCTCGGCGCGGCCGGTGACGGCGGCAAGCGGAAAGCCGCCGGCGATGCCCTTGGCCGTGAGCACGATGTCGGGGATGACGCCGACGTGCTCGATCGAGTACCAGCGCCCGGTTCGGCCCATGCCGGCCTGAATCTCGTCGGCGACGAAGACGATGCCGTTTTCGGTGCAGAACTCGCGCATTCGGCTGAAGTAGCCGTCGGCAGGGATGTTGATGCCGCCGTCGCCCTGGATCGGTTCGGCGAAGAATGCCGCGACATCCTCAGCGCCGATGTGCGTCGTGATGTAGTCGATGGTGCGTTCGGCCGCGTCCGCACCGGACAGGCCGTCGCGGAACGGGTAGCTGACCGGCACACTGTACAGGTCTCCGGGCAACGGACCCATGCCGCTGCGCTCCGGCCACGGCCGGTAGGTCATCGCCATCGTCAAGGTGGTGCGACCGTGGAAGGCATGGTCGAGGCTGAGGATCACCCGGCGCCCGGTGTACTTGCGGGTGATCTTGACCGCGTTCTCCACGGCTTCGGATCCGGAGTTCACCAGGATCGAATGCTTCTGGAAGTCGCCGGGCGTGATTGCGGCGAGCTTCTCGGCGACGCGCACGTAGTTCTCATAAGGCGTCACGGTGAACAGCGTGTGGGTGAGTTTGCCGGCCTGCTCGGCTGCTGCCGCCGCGATTGCGGGGTGGGCGTGGCCGATGGTGGTCACACCGATGCCTGAGCCCAGGTCGATCAGGCGGTTGCCGTCGACATCGACCAGGATGGCGCCCGCGGCGTGATCCATGTAGATATTGGCGAGCGTTCCCGCGCCGCGGGAGACACTGGCGACTCGACGTTCCTGGAGCGCGGCCGAGCGCGGTCCAGGCAGGTCGGTGATGAGAGCACGGCTTTGGGGCACGGAGAAATCACGAGGCATGACGACCATGTTAGGCTCGCACGATTCCACGTTGTGACGCGCTTGTCGGTGCTCTCCCAGCAGGGACAGATTCTGATCGGGCAGACTGGGTGTCCTTGCCCCCAGAGAAAGCGACCTTCGTGCGTAAATCACTTCCCCTTGTCGTTCTGGCCGCGTCCGCGCTTCTGCTCAGCGGATGCACTGCGGCCGGCAACTCGGCGTCTGCCGGCTGCAAGGGCGTCGCATCCGGTTCCGTCTCCGATTCCGTCAAGGTCTCCGGCAAGCTCGGAACGGAGCCGAAGGTCAGCTTCAAGGAGCCCCTTGCCGCCAAGAAGACGGAACGCACCTTCATCACGACGGGCCATGGCGCGGAAGCGACCAAGTCGACGACCGTGGACGTGGCCCTGGTGGCCTACAACGGCACGACGGGCAAGGAGCTGACCACGAACGGTTATGGCACGAGCGCGAAGATCCCGATCACGGTCGGCGACGCAACACTGATTCCGGTGCTGAGTCAGGTCGTCGACTGCGCTCCGGTCGGATCGCGTGTCGTAGCGGCCTCGCCGGTCAAGACGGCGTTCGGCTCTGCCGATCCGTCGAGCCTCGGCCTCGCGTCGACGGACACGATCGTGTTCGTCGCGGACATCATCGACATGATGCCGGCCAAAGCCAACGGCAAGGACCAGGCGCCTCAGGCAGGGTTCCCGACCGTGAAGCTGAACGCGTCCGGCAAACCGACCGTCACGATCCCGAAGGCGGCCGCGCCGACCGAGACCAAGGTCGAGGTGCTCAAGAAGGGCTCCGGCGACACGGTGAAGGCCGGCGACACCGTGACCGTGCAGTATCAGGGCACGATCTGGCGCACCGGAAAGGTCTTCGACCAGAGCTGGGGCAAGGCGCCGGCCACTTTCTCCACCACCGGTGTGATCAAGGGTTTTGCCGCCGGCCTGGTCGGGCAGACTGTCGGCTCGCAAACCGTCATCGTGATCCCGCCCGCGGACGGCTACGGCACGGCAGGCCAGCCCAGCGCCGGCATCAAGGGCACGGACACGCTGGTCTTCGTCGTCGACATCCTGAAGGCCACGCGTTAGCGCTCACTAGCATGGCCCCATGCGCAAAGTAGTCATCCTGGGCTCGACCGGTTCGATCGGCACACAGGCGCTCGATGTCATCCGGTCGCATCCGCAGCGCTTCGACGTCGTCGGGCTCGGCGCCGGCGGCAATCGGGTTGCGCTCGCGGCGCAGGCAGCCGAATTCCACGTCGACGACACCGCGCTCGGAGCGGATGAAGCCGAGCAGCTCGTGCGTGACGTCGATGCGGATGTCGTGCTCAACGGCATCACAGGATCGATCGGCCTCGGCCCGACCCTGGCCGCGCTTGAGGCCGGGCGCACGCTTGCGCTCGCGAACAAGGAGTCGCTGATCGTCGGCGGCGACCTGGTGACCTCGTTGGCGCAGCCCGGGCAGGTCGTGCCCGTTGACTCCGAGCATTCAGCGATTGCGCAGGCGCTGCGTTCCGGGCAGCCGCGCGAGGTGCGCCGGCTCGTGCTGACGGCATCCGGTGGTCCGTTCCGGGGCCGCAGCCGCGAGTCGCTCGCCCGGGTGACACCGCAGGAGGCGTTGGCGCATCCGACCTGGAAAATGGGCCAGATGGTCACGACCAATTCGTCGACGCTCGTGAACAAGGGTCTCGAGGTGATCGAGGCGCACCTGTTGTTCGACGTGCCGTATGAGCGTATCGACGTGGTCGTGCATCCGCAGTCGATCGTGCACTCGATGGTCGAGTTCTTCGACGGGTCGACGATCGCTCAGGCGTCCCCACCAGACATGCGTCTGCCGATCTCGCTCGCCCTGGACTGGCCGAACAGGGTCTCAGGGGTTGGCCGTCCGCTCGACTGGACGGTTGCCCAGAATTGGACGTTCGAGCCTCTGAACCATGATGTGTTCCCGGCTGTGAAACTGGCGAAGCAGGTGGGGCAGGCGGGTGGCACCTATCCGGCGGTGTTCAACGCCGCGAACGAGCAGGCGGTGCTTGCATTCCATGCCGGACGCATCCGCTATCTGGACATTGTGTCGATAGTTGAGCGAGTCGTCGACGCACACGAGCCGTCGGACGAGCTGAGTCGGGCGTCGCTGGCGGAGGCCGAACGCTGGGCGCGGGAGACCGCCGACCGACTCTCGGCGATCGAGTAGCAGTCATGCCTCCGCTGGTCGAGCAACGAGCACCAGCGAGCGCATCGGGACCCGTGCTCGTGCCACTCGGCCGTCACCGTCGCCTACGGCGTCGGGGTCGTCGTGGGTGCCGGGGTCGAGGTCGAGCTGTTGGTGCCGCTGGTCATGATCCCGTTGACGAACGTCGCGAACGCGGTGGCATCGCTGACCGATCCTGGGTACTTGACGCCGTTGACGATGACGGTCGGCGTTCCGGACACGGATTTCTCGGTCGAGTTCGCGAGCGGTCTCGTCAGGGCACGCGTGGTCTCTGCGGAAACCCACGCCGAGAAGGTGTCTTTGTTGACACAATTCTCGATCGTCGAGCCGGTTGCGCCCACGCCCTTGAGAATCGAGATCAACTTCGAATTCGGCAGGCCGCTGGTACCTTCCTTCGGCTGGTCCTTGAACAGTGCAGTGTTCAGGGCGAAGTAGACGCTCGGCTTGTAATTCGCGACGCACGCGGCGGCGTTCGCAGCGCGAGACGAGTATTTGGTGCCGTTCGAAGACGCATCGAGCATGGCTATCGGATGAATCTCCAGCGTTGCGATGCCGCTGTTCAGCCAGGTGCCGATCTGACTCGCATTCGCCGCTTCGAACTCTTGGCAGTACGGGCATTGATAGTCGAGGTACACCGTGATGTGCGCCTTGCCGTCCTTCAGATCCTGAGTGGTCGGCACCGGCTTCTCGTTCGCCGCGAGTGCCGGTGTCGTCGCCGCCGCCGTCGTGCTCGTGAGCACGATCCCGTCGCTGACCATGTTCTTCGGCCCCGGTCCGGCCGGCTGCACCGCGTTCACGACCACGAATCCGGCCACGGCGAGCCCGACCAGCACGATAGCCGCGATCGAACCCTGCAGATACCATTTGCGACGTCGAGCACGGATGCGTGCTTGCTCGCGCATGATGCGTGCGTGCTCGCGCGCCTGCGCCTGACGTTCCTTCTTGGTCGGGCCGTTTGCGCCTCTGCCAGTTCCCACGGGGTGTTGCACTCCTCGAGTCGTCGTCGTAGTCGATGCCGGAAGCACGCTACCCCGGTATCTTATGTGTTCCCTTGCTATGGGTTCGGTGGGAGAACACCGCGCAATGGGCCTGCGTTTGCCGCTCCGCCCGATTCTGGGCATCCTCGCAGTACGCGGCTTGTAGCCTTGGCCTGTGGATTCGGTACTGCTGTTCGTGCTCGGCGTTGTGATCTTCGTGATCGGCCTCGCCGTCTCGATCGCGTTGCACGAGCTCGGTCATCTGAGTTTCGCCAAGCTGTTCGGCGTCAAGGTGACGCAGTACATGATCGGCTTCGGCAAGACGCTGTTCTCGTTCCGCCGCGGTGAGACCGAGTACGGCGTGAAAGCGATCCCGCTCGGCGGCTACATTGCGATGATCGGAATGTTCCCTCCGAAACATCCGGGGGAGAAGGCGCGCAACGCCAGCACGGGCTTCTACAACCAGATCGTGCAGGATGCGCGCACAGCAAGCGCCGAAACCGTCGCAGACGGCGAGGACGGTCGCGCCTTCTACCGGTTGGCGCCGTGGAAGCGCATCATCGTCATGTTCGCCGGGCCGTTCATGAATCTCGTGATCGCGGTGGTGCTGTTCGGCGTCATCGTCACCGGGATCGGCGTGCAGCAGTACAGCACGACGGTCTCGACCGTGTCACAGTGCGTGCTGCCGGCAACCAGCGCGCGGCACATCTGTAAAGCATCCGATCCGCCATCGCCGGCCGCGGCGGCAGGCATCCGCACCGGTGACACCATCGTCTCCTTCGGAGGCACACCCGTCACCAGTTGGAGCCAGATGAGTGCGCTGATCAAGGCTGCACCGTCGAAGACGAGCGTGCTGGTGGTCGACCGAAACGGCAAACGGGTCACGCTGGAGGTCACGCCCACGCCGAGCGTCCAGTATGTGTATGACAGTCAAGGCGACGTCACGAAGAATGCGGCGGGCCAGACGATCACCCGTGACGTCGGAGTCGTCGGCATCAGCCCGGGCACGGAGCTCGTGCAGCAGCCGATCGGCACCGCGTTCACCGCTGCAGGCGACAACATCGCAGCCGTCACCAAAATCGTGATCGACCTGCCACAGCGGATGGTCGGGGTCTGGAATGCCGCTTTCGGTCCGGCGCAGCGCGCTGCAGACAGCCCGGTCGGCATCGTTGGGGTCGGCCGCCTTGCAGGCGACATCGCCAGCAGCAATGTCATCCCGGTGGTCGGTAAGGTGCAGACGATGCTGAGTCTGCTCGCATCGCTGAACATCGCGCTGTTCGTGATGAACATGATCCCGTTGCTGCCGCTGGACGGTGGCCACATACTCGGTGCCGTGTGGGAGTGGATCAAGCGCGCCTGGGCGAAAGTGTTGCGTCGCAGGGAGCCGCATCCGGTCGACATGGCCCGCTGGATGCCGGTGACGTTCGTCGTTGTCGTCGTGCTCGGTGCGATGAGCGTACTGCTCGCCTACGCTGACATTGTCAAGCCCATCACCCTCGGCTAGAGGATCCGGTGGTCGAGTAACGTGCGCCGGCGAGTGTATCGAGACTCCCGGGTGTGGCATGCTCTGGTGAGTGAGGTCTCGATACGCCTGCGGAGCGGATCCTCGCTCGCAGGCTCGCAGGCTCGCAGGCTCGCAGGCTCGCTGGCGACAAGGGTGGCGGATCGCTTCGCGACCCCCCCAAGCTCCACCGGGCTACTCGACCAGCGAACTATCGCGACAGGAGGAGGGCGTCTCCCTGGCCGCCGCCGCCGCACAGGGCGACGGCGGCGCGACCGGAGCCGCGGCGCGACAACTCGAGGGCGGCGTGCAACGCCAGGCGTGCCCCGGATGCGCCGATCGGGTGGCCGAGCGCGATCGCACCACCGTGGATGTTCACCTTCCCCTGGTCAATACCGAGGTCGCGCGCAGACACCAGCGACACCGCCGCGAACGCCTCGTTGATCTCGACGAAGTCCAACACAGACGTGCTCCACCCTGCCCGTTTCAGTGCGGCGTTGATCGCGTTCGACGGCTGCGAGTGCAGCGAGTTGTCCGGGCCGGCCACGGAACCGGACACCCCGACCACGGCGAGATAGTCGAGCCCGCGCGCATCCGCCCACGCCTTGCTCGCAAGCACCAGGGCGCTCGCGCCATCGCTGAGCGGTGAGGAGTTGCCTGCCGTTATCGTGCCGTCCTTCGTGAAAGCCGGTCGCAGTCCTGCCAGCGTGTCGACGCTACTGTCGCCGCGCACGCCCTCGTCTGCCGTGATCACCAGCGGGTCGCCCTTGCGCTGCGGCACGGCGACGGACACGATCTCGTGCTCGAAGATGCCGGCCGCGGCGGCAGCCGCCGCGCGCTGATGCGATGCTGCAGCGATCTCGTCCTGCTCACGCCGTCCGATGCCGAGCGTCGTGTTCCGCCGCTCCGTCGATTCGCCCATCGACAGGCCGTCGAACGCGTCGGAAAGACCGTCGTACGCGGCGTGATCGATCGCCGTGAAGCTGCCGTAAGCCCAGCCGCCGCGAGAACCCGGGAGCAGGTGTGGTGCCTGCGTCATCGATTCCTGGCCGCCGGCGGCGACGACGTCCGCCTCGCCAAGCCGGATCAGCCGGGCGGCGTCCACCACGGCCTGCAGGCCGGACAGGCACACCTTGTTGAGCGTCATCGAGTTGACTGTCCACGGGATCCCGGCGCCGATCGCGCTCTGCCGCGCGGGGTTCTGGCCCGCGCCGGCCTGCAGTACCTGCCCCAGGTAGACCGCATCCACCTGATCGGGGCTGACCCCTGCAGCGTTGAGGGCGCCGCGTACCGCGATCGTGCCCAGCGCGACGGCGCTGAGCGTCGCGAATTGGCCGTTGACTCGTCCCTGCGGGGTTCGTGCCCCGCCGAGGATGACGACGTCGGTGTCTGTCATGGTGACTCCTTCTCCTCAAAGAACTCATTCGTGCGCTCGTTGTGCGAATGCAACCGACCGGGCAACCGGATAGGCCGCGCGGAAACACTTCTGTCTCCAGTATCTCGCGAGCACGCGTCACGCGTGGGTGTGGCGGCAGGCCTGCCGAGGAGCGGTCGCAGAGTGATCCGGCCCGGTCAACGGCTTTCGCGACGGCGACCCACCAGCCAGCGCACGGCGAGGAAGTCGACGAACACTGCGGCGGCCACCGCCCCGATCGCGCCCACACCGAAAACGGTCATGTTCCGGGTCGCCAGCATGAGCATCGTGACAGCCCCCGCGTTGACCACGACCACACCGAACAGCGCGATCGTTGCGAGTACGGCAACACTCGACTTCTGATCCTGAGCCATCTTCCCAGTATGTGTCATGCTGTGACGCCGCACCGGACTTTGCACGATCGGTCGGACGGCCGCGCCAATCCCTCCGGTTTGTCACCGAATCTCCGGTGCACCCTGAGGTGGTTCGCGGATCGAGGATCCTGCTCGATGCTCAGCGGCGCGATCTACACTGAGTCGGTGGCAGCAATCAATCTGGGAATGCCGAAGACTCCCGACGTTCTCGCCCCGCGGCGCAAATCCCGCCAGATCCGCGTCGGCAAGGTGCTGGTCGGCGGTGGGGCACAGATCAGCGTTCAGTCGATGACGACGACCCCGACGCCGAACATCAACGCAACACTGCAGCAGATCGCCGAACTGACCGCATCCGGATGCGACATCGTGCGGGTCGCCGTGCCGAGCCGCGACGACGCCGAGGCGCTGCCGATCATCGCGAAGAAGTCGCAGATTCCGGTGATCGCCGACATCCACTTTCAGCCGAACTACGTGTTCGCCGCCATTGACGCAGGCTGCGCCGGCGTGCGGGTGAACCCCGGCAACATCCGCAAATTCGACGACCAGGTCGGCAAGATCGCCGCAGCGGCGAAAGCCGCGGGAGTCTCCATCCGCATCGGGGTGAATGCAGGGTCGCTCGAGCCGAGCATTCTGCAGAAGTACGGCAAGGCGACCCCGGAGGCCCTCGTCGAGAGTGCGGTTTGGGAGGCGAGCCTGTTCGAGGAACACGACTTCCACGACTTCAAGATCTCGGTCAAGCACAACGACCCGATCGTCATGGTCAAGGCCTACCGGCTGCTTGCAGAGCGCGGTGACTGGCCGTTGCACCTCGGTGTGACCGAGGCCGGGCCGGCGTTCCAGGGCACCATCAAGAGCGCGACGGCGTTCGGAATCCTGCTGGCCGAGGGGATCGGAGACACGATCCGGGTGTCCCTGTCGGCGCCGCCGGTCGAAGAGGTCAAGGTCGGCCTGCAGATTCTGCAGTCCCTCAATCTGCGCGAGCGCAAGCTCGAGATCGTCTCGTGTCCGAGTTGCGGACGCGCCCAGGTGGATGTCTACACGCTGGCCGACGAGGTGACGGTCGGCCTGCAGGGCATGAGCGTTCCGCTGCGTGTCGCCGTGATGGGCTGCGTCGTCAACGGGCCCGGTGAGGCGCGCGAGGCGGACCTGGGTGTTGCGTCCGGCAACGGCAAGGGCCAGATCTTCGTCAAGGGCCAGGTCATCAAGACCGTGCCGGAATCGGAGATCGTCGCCACGCTGATCGAAGAAGCCAACCGGCTTGCCGCCGAGCTGCCGGTCGGCGTGTCAGGCAGTCCACAGGTGGTCACCACCTGACAGCAATGGGCCGCTATTCTGAACGCCATGCCGCACTCCGCCGAGCCCACGGATAATCCAGCTTCGCCCGCCGCGAACGCCGGCTCGAACGCCGCCGCGAAACCGGCGACGACTCCGGCGAGGCAAGCGGCATCGACCTCGGCTCCGGGGCTGCAACGGCGCGTGCTGATCGCACTCTCCGCCGGCCAGATACTCGGCGGAGTCGGCATGGGCGCCGCCCTTTCTTTGGGCTCGCTGCTGGTCGTCGCCATTACACACGCGGATGCCTACGCCGGACTCGCCACGACCATGACCACCCTCGGCGCCGCCGTGTTCTCGATCCCGCTTGCCCGGTTCGCCGGAATCGCGGGGCGCAGGTCGGCACTGGCCATCGGCACGCTGGTCGCAGCCATCGGCGCGGCCGTGGTGGTCGCGGCCGCGGTGCTCGGCAGCCTTCCGCTGTTGCTGATCGGTTTCGGCGCGGTCGGCGCCGGCAGCGCGGTCAACCTGCAGACCAGGTTCGCGGCCGTCGATCTCGCCGCCGACCGCACCCGGGGTCGCGACCTCTCCCTGGTGATCTGGGCGACGACCGTCGGTGTCGTGGTCGGCCCCAACCTTGCGCCGCCGGGAGACACGATCGGCCAGTCGTTCGGGCTGCCGCCGCTGACTGGCGCGTTCGCGCTGACGATCGTCTGCCAAGTGTTCGCGGCTGCTCTGTACCTGGTGCTGCTGCGGCCGGACCCGCTGCTCACGGCGCAGCGGCTGGCGCGCGTCGACGCGGCCGGCTCGCAGCCCTCACCGGTTTCACCGCCGTCGCAGCGACGCGGCCGTTGGGCGGCCGTGAGCATCCTGCGGCGCAACCGTTCTGCCGCAGTCGCGGTGATCGCGCTCGCGTTGAGCCACGCGGTGATGGTAGCCATCATGGCGATGACCCCCGTGCAGCTGGCGCACGGGGGCGCGAGCATCATGATCATCGGCTTGACGATCAGTTTGCACACGGCCGGCATGTACGCGCTCTCCCCGGTGTTCGGCCTGCTCAGCGACAGGATCGGCCGGGGTCGGGTGATCCTCATCGGGCAGGCGCTGCTCGTCGGGTCGTTGGTGACGAACTGGGTCGCCGGCTACAACCAGGTCGCGGTCGCGGTCGCCCTCATCCTGCTCGGGTTGGGTTGGTCTGCGAGCACGATCGCGGCATCCGCCCTGCTGACGGAGTCGGTGGCGGTCACGGAGCGAACGTCGGTGCAGGGCTTCTCCGATTCGCTGATGAACCTGTGTGGTGCTGCCGGGGGCGCAGTCGCCGGGGTCGTGCTCGCCTGGGCCGGCTACGGTGTGCTCAATGTGCTCAGTCTGATCCTCGTCGGCGCGGTCGTCTGGGCGCTGACGGCCCGCAGCCGCGCGGGGTCGCGGCCGACGCCGTCCGACGCTCGCCGCTAAAGTAGAACGCGTGCCCACACGCCTGACGAACTACTTTCTCCGCACCCTTCGTGAAGATCCAGCTGACGCCGACGTGACCAGCCACAAGCTGCTGGTGCGCGCGGGATACATCCGCAGGCAGGCCGCCGGAATCTTCGCCTGGCTGCCGCTCGGCTTGCGGGTGAAGGCCAAGATCGAGCAGATCATCCGCGAAGAGATGACGGCGGCGGGTGCGCACGAGGTTCACTTCCCTGCGATGCTGCCCAAGGAGCCCTACGAGGTGACCGGCCGGTACAGCGAGTACGGTCCGTTGATGTTCCGGCTCTCCGACCGCAAGGACGCCGGCTACGTGCTCGCGCCGACACACGAGGAGGCATTCACCCTCCTTGTCAAAGACCTGTACTCCAGTTACAAAGACCTGCCGCTGACGATCTACCAGATTCAGGACAAGTACCGCGATGAGACTCGGCCCCGGGCGGGTCTGCTTCGCGGACGCGAATTCACGATGAAGGATGCGTACAGCTTCGACTACACGGACGCCGGTCTCGACGCGGCGTACATGAAGCAGCGCGACGCATACGAGCGCATCTTCGCCCGGCTCGGCCTCGACTATGTGATTGTGCAAGCGGATGCCGGCGCGATGGGCGGATCGCGCAGCGAAGAGTTCCTGCACCCCATGCCGGTCGGTGAGGACACGTTCGTGCGATCGGCGGGCGGCTACGCGGCAAACGTCGAAGCGTTCACGACGATCGCGCCTCCCGCTCGCGGATACGACAAGCTGACCCCGGCCGAGGTGCTGGACACACCGGAGAGCGCGACGATCGAATCGCTGGTCGCGGTCGCCAACGAGAGGCATCCGCGGCCGGACGGTCGCGCCTGGATGGCGGCTGACACGTTGAAGAACGTCGTGCTCGCTCTCACCAACCTCGACGGCACCAGGGAACTCGTGGTCATCGGCCTGCCCGGCAACCGCGAGGTCGACCTGAAGCGCGCCGAGGTCGCATTCGCCCCCGCCGAGGTCGGAGCGGCCACCGACGAAGACTTCGCACGGCATCCATCGCTCGTCAAGGGGTACATCGGGCCGTGGTCCGCGGACGGTGCTGTGCTCGGCGAGAAGTCGAGCAGCGGCATCCGTTACCTGCTGGACCCACGGGTCTCCGACGGTTCCGGCTGGATCACCGGGGCCAATCTCGACGGCAAGCACGTCTTCGGCCTGGTGGCCGGGCGAGACTTCGCAGCAGACGGCCTCGTCGAGGCAGCCGAGGTGCTGCCGGGCGACCCCGCACCGGACGGCTCCGGACCGGTCGACCTGGCTCGCGGCATGGAGATCGGCCACGTCTTCCAACTCGGCCGCAAGTATGCCGAGGCGCTCGGCCTCAACGTGCTCGACGAGAACGGCAAGCTCGTCACGGTCACGATGGGCTCCTACGGCATCGGCGTCACGCGCATTCTCGCGATCATCGCGGAGGAGAACAACGACGACAGCGGCCTGATCTGGCCGGCGTCCGTCGCGCCGTTCGACGTGCACGTGATCGCGACAGGCAAGGATGCGGGCGTCTACGATGCCGCGGAATCGATCGTCGCGGAGATCGAGCGCAGCGGTCGTGATGTGCTGTTCGACGATCGACCGAAGGTGTCGCCCGGCGTGAAGTTCGCCGACGCGGAGCTGCTCGGTGTTCCCGTCATCGTCATCGCCGGCCGTGGTGTGGCAGACGGCCTGGTCGAGCTGTGGGACCGGCGCTCCGGCGAGCGCACACAGGTTCCGATCACCGACATCGCCACGCGCCTGGCGTAGGACGCGCCGCCCGGTGGTCGAGTAGCGAGGTACGACGGTGGTCGAGTAGCGAGGTACGAGTGTATCGAGACCCGTATCAGACTCGGTGACCTGGTCTCGATACGGCCGCGGGCGGCCTACTCGACCAACGGAGGAACCCGGCGTAACGCAATGCCGCGCAGTCGGGTACGGTAGAAGACTGACCGGTCACGGAGGTGAACGGGCGATCATGTGAATAGAGGAGGCCGGCTGTGGACATCGACCTCAGTGTCTTGCGTTTGATGGAGCGAGAGCGGGAGATCCCGTTCGACGAGCTCGTCGAGATCATCGAGCAGGCCATTCTGACCGCGTACCTGAAGCACACCGATCAGGCGGAACACCACCACGGCCACGGTGCCGAACCGGCGCCGGCTCGCGTGCACCTCGATCGCAAGACCGGTCACGTCTCGGTTTTCGTCCCGGAGTACGACGACGAGGGCGCCATCATCGGCGAGGCCGAAGAAGACCCTCGCGACTTCGGCCGAATCGCGGCGTTCGCGGCGAAACAGGTCATCAACCAGCGGTTGCGCGACATTCAGGACGAGGCCGTGCTCGGCGAGTTCCGCGGGCGAGAGGGCGACATCGTCGCCGGCATCATCCAGCAGGGGCCGAACCCGCGGATGATCCATGTGGATCTCGGCAGCGTCGAGGCGATTCTGCCGCCGGAGGAGCAGGTTCCCGGCGAAGGCTATGCACACGGCTCACGCATCCGGGTCTATGTCACCAGCGTGGCGAAGGGGCTGAAAGGCCCGCAGATCACCGTGTCGCGCACGCATCCGGCCTTGGTTCGCAAGCTGTTCGCGCTCGAAGTGCCGGAGATCGCCAGCGGCGTGGTCGAGATCGTGTCACTGGCCCGCGAAGCAGGACATCGCACTAAGATCGCGGTGCGCGCGACGCAGCCGGGAATCAACGCGAAGGGCGCGTGCATCGGCGAACTCGGACAGCGCGTGCGTTCGGTCACGGCCGAGCTGAACAACGAGAAGATCGACATCGTCGACTACTCGCCCGATCTGGCGACGTTCGTGGCCAACGCGCTGTCGCCCGCCAAGGTGACGAAGGCGTTCGTGATCGACGAGTCGCTCAAGGCCGTGCGTGCCCTGGTTCCGGACTACCAGTTGTCGCTGGCGATCGGCAAGGAGGGGCAGAACGCGCGCCTCGCCGCAAAGCTGACCGGCGCGAAAATCGATATTCAGCCCGACTCGGCGCTCGACGAAGGCTGACGGCGCCCGCCGGCCGGCATCCTGTGCGGGTTTCCGCGACAGGCGCCGCTTCAGCTGGCGCATGACGCACGAGATGGCGCCGACGACGCGGCCCAGCACAGGAGGGCGGCAGGCGCGGCCGCCGGGAGGGGGTAAGATGGACTCCGTTAGAACGTGCATTGGGTGCCGTTCGCGTGCCTCCCGGTCCTCACTTCTGAGGGTTGTAGCCCGGGGCTCAGAACTCGTGGTGGACGAATCCGCTACCCTTCCTGGGCGAGGCGCGTGGCTGCATCCGAGAATCGAGTGCTACAGAAAAGCTGTGCGGCGCCACGCCTTCGGGCGGGCACTGCGAGTAACGGACACACTCGAGACGACCGCGCTTGAAACAGCAGCATTAGAGAACAGGCTGAACGGCACAGTGATATCAGATGAGTGACATCAAATGAGTGACAACTAATGAGCGGCTCGAAATGAGTCCCGTCCAGAACTAACGGTCTGCCCTTTTCCGGGGTCGGACCCGGAAGAGGAGAATTGTGGCTGCAAAACCACGCGTACACGAAGTCGCAAGCGAGTTCGGTGTCGACAGCAAGGTCGCTTTGGCGAAGCTCAAGGAATTGGGCGAGTTCGTCAAAGGCCCGTCGTCGAGTATCGAGCCGCCGGTTGCGCGAAAGCTGAGGGCTGCCCTCGCGGCCGATGGCGTGCAGGCATCAGCGGGCAAGGCTACCGCGGCGCCCGCAACCCCGGCGAACGCTCCCGCGAAATCGGCGACTGCGTCGGCTCCGGATGCGCAGGCCTCGCCCGCAGCATCGGCATCCGCTGCGAAGCCGCCGACACCCGGCGCCAAGCCGGCAGCGAGAGCCACGGAGGCGCCCGCCGCCAGCGCGCCCGAGAAGCCCGGTGCCAAGCCGGCAGCCGCGCCCGGCGGGCAGGTCGCCGCACCGGCGGCGGGTGCGGAGCACAAGGTCGCGCCGACGGGACACCCCGGCGCGGCTGCGGCTCACCCGGGCGCCCCGCGACCCGGCAACAACCCGTTCGCAAGCTCGCAGGGCATGGGTCAGCGCCCCGCGGGCGCCCCGCGACCCGGCAACAACCCGTTCGCAAGCTCGCAGGGCATGGGTCAGCGCCCGAGTCCGGGTAACATCCCGCGTCCGGCAGCACCGCGCCCTGGTTCGCCTCGCCCCGGTGCCCCCCGCCCGGGCGGTGCCGGCGGACGCACGGGGGCTCCGCGTTCGGGCGGTGCCGGTGCTCGTACCGGCGGCGGTTTCCAGCGTCCGGGCGGTACGGGTGCTGCGGGTGGTTTCCAGCGTCCAGGCGGTGGCTTCGGCGGGCCGCGCCCTTCCGGTGGTGGCGGCCGCGGTCGTGGTCCCGGCGGTGGCACAGCGGGCGCGTTCGGCCGCGGCGGCGGCAAGAGCCGTGCCCGCAAGTCGAAGCGCACGAAGCGGCAGGAGTTCGAGCTGCGCGAGGCACCGTCGCTCGGCGGCGTGAGTGTGCCCCGCGGCGATGGCAGCACTATCGTGCGGTTGCGGCGCGGCGCATCCATCTCGGACTTCGCCGACAAGATCGACGCGAGCCCAGGCAACCTGGTGACCGTGCTGTTCCACCTCGGCGAGATGGCGACGGCGACGGAGTCCCTCGATGAGGCGACATTCGGCATCCTCGGCGAGGAGCTGGGCTACAAGATCCAGATCGTCTCTCCGGAGGACGAGGACAAGGAGCTGCTCGAAGGCTTCGACATCGACCTCGAGGCGGAGTTGGAAGACGAAACCGACGAGGACCTCGAGGTCCGCCCGCCGGTGGTCACCGTCATGGGCCACGTCGATCACGGCAAGACGCGGCTGCTCGACGCGATCCGGCACGCCAATGTGGTCTCGGGCGAAGCCGGCGGCATCACCCAGCACATCGGTGCCTATCAGGTGGTCGCGGAGCACGACGGCGTCGAGCGCGCGATCACCTTCATCGACACCCCCGGTCATGAGGCGTTCACCGCCATGCGTGCCCGCGGTGCGCAGGTGACGGACATCGCGATCCTCGTGGTCGCCGCCGACGATGGCATCATGCCGCAGACGATCGAGGCTCTGAACCACGCTCAGGCGGCGGCCGTGCCGATCGTTGTGGCCGTGAACAAGATCGACAAGCCGGACGCGAACCCGGCGAAGGTGCGTCAGCAGCTCACCGAGTTCGGCCTGGTCGCCGAGGAGTACGGCGGCGACGTCATGTTCGTCGACGTGTCTGCTCGGGAGAGCATCGGCATCACCGAACTGCTGGATGCCGTGCTGCTCACCGCGGACGCAGGGCTCGACCTGCGTGCCAACCCGAACAAGGATGCCCGCGGCGTCGCCATCGAGGCGAAGCTCGACAAGGGCCGCGGTGCGGTTGCGACCGTGCTGATCCAGTCCGGAACGCTGCACGTCGGAGACTCGATCGTCGCCGGAACGGCGTACGGTCGTGTCCGCGCGATGATGGACGAGAACGGCGACCCGGTGGAGGCGGCAACCCCGTCCCGTCCGGTGCAGGTGCAGGGTCTGTCCAGTGTTCCGCGGGCCGGCGACACGTTCCTCGTCACGGATGAGGACCGCACCGCCCGGCAGATCGCCGAGAAGCGCGAAGCCGCCGAACGCAACGCACAGCTGGCGAAGGCACGCAAGCGCATCTCGCTCGAGGACTTCACACGCGCTCTGGAAGAGGGCAAGGTCGAGTCGCTCAACCTCATCATCAAGGGTGACGTCTCCGGTGCCGTCGAGGCGCTGGAGGAGTCGCTGATGAAGATCGAGGTGGACGACAGCGTTCAGCTGCGGATCATCCACCGCGGTGTCGGCGCGATCACCGAGTCCGACGTCAACCTCGCCACGATCGACAACGCGATCATCGTCGGGTTCAACGTGCGACCGGATACGAAAGCGCGCGAGCGGGCTGCCCGCGAGGGTGTGGACATCCGCTTCTACTCGGTCATCTACAACGCGATCGACGAGATCGAGAACTCGCTGAAGGGCATGCTCAAGCCGGAGTTCGAAGAGGTGCAGTCTGGTGTCGCGGAGATCCGCGAGATCTTCCGCTCCTCCAAGTTCGGCAATATCGCCGGTGTCGTGGTGCGCAGCGGAACGATCACGCGCAACGCCAAGGCGCGCGTCATCCGCGAGGGGGTCGTCGTCGGCGACAATCTGGCGATTGAGTCGCTGCGTCGGTTCAAAGACGACGTCACCGAGGTGCGCACGGACTTCGAAGCCGGCATCGGCCTCGGCAAGTTCAACGACATCCAGGTCGGCGACGAGATCGAGACGATCGAAATGCGCGAGAAGCCGCGTGCGTAGCACGCAAAAGGCGGGGGCCATTTCTGGTCCCCGCGCTTGTCGCGCCGCGCCCGTCTCGGGCGCGGTAGAAGGAAGCCGCGTGCGTAGCACGCAAAAGGCGGGGGCCATTTCTGGTCCCTGCGCTTGTCGCGCCGCGCCCGTCTCGGGCGCGGCAGCAGAGAAGCCGCGCGCCTGACCGAACCTGTTCCGCGTCCTCGGCGATCCGAGGGCGCGGAATGTTCGATCGCACGCCTGCGAGGAGAGAAGGAACCCATGGCAGATCCGGCACGGGCGAGAAAACTCGCCGACAGAATCAAGGTGATCATCGCGAAGCGCCTCGAGCGAGGGCTGCGCGACCCACGGATGGGCTTCGCCACGATCACGGATGTGCAGGTGACCGGCGACCTGCAGCACGCCAGCGTGTTCTACACGGTGTACGGCACCGAGGAAGAGCGCACCGACACCGCCGCGGCGTTGAAGGCCGCGACCGGCATGCTGCGCAGCGAGGTCGGCAAGAACATCACGGCCCGGCTCACGCCGAGCCTCGAGTTCTTCCTCGACGCGATCCCGGAGAACGCCGCACACATCGAAGGCCTGCTGCGCCAGGCGCGCGATCGGGACAGCGAGGTGGCCGGCATCGCCGCCACAGCGCAGTATGCCGGCGACGAGGACCCATACGTGAAGCCGCGCGAGTTCGAAGACGATGAGGACGACGACCTCGGCCGTTGAGCGCAATCGAAGCGCGCCGTGCCCCCGTCAGACGAAGCGGATGCCGTTCTGCAGCCGGGTGCGCACCTCGAACAGCTCGTTCCCATCCGGTCGCGGCGTCTTCGGCAGCCCCATGCGCATGAGGGCGGCGACGAACGACTGCCGGGTGAGCACCAGCCCGGCCTTCTGACTCCTGCCGACGACCGTGAACGAGTCGTCTGTGGCCTCATCCGGAACGACGACGACCGCGACGCTGATGCGCACCCCTGTCGCCTTGCCGAGAGCGCGTGCGTCGGCCGCGAGCGAGCGCAACGGCTGCCCGTCGACACCGTCGCCGGCCAGCTCGCCGCGTCGAACGGCCACTCGGCCACCCCAGTCCTCGGATTGAACGGCGAACAGGCCGGTCGGCCCGAGCACGACGTGGTCGATCTTCTGACCGGGTCGGCCGCCTGGCACCGCGACGTCGTGCCACACCGTGTAGCCGATGCCGAGCGTCGTCAGCGACCGCGCCGTCGCCTCTTCGGCGAGGGCATCTGCCAACGCGTGCCGGATCTCGCGCGGTGCGCTGCGGACGAGCGCCGGGTCGTACGGGTCCGCTATTGGAACGCCGCGGCCGACCCATTCACGCATCAAGCTGAGAAAGTGCTCGCGACCCCAGCCGCCCGGGTGGCCGTAGGTGCGGGCGTGCGGGCGCGAATCGTGTCGCGCAGGCCGCCGGGCCGGCGTCTCCCAGGCGTGGGCCGTCGCCTCGTTGGACGGTGTCTGCCATGTTGCGGAGGAGGAGCGGCCGCGGTCGTATTCGGCCCGGCTCTGCGTCGTTCCGACGCGCTGCCAGGCCAGCTGAACGGCGTGGAATGCCGTGGCCGTGCCTCCGGCATCCGGATGCGTCGCCCGCAGCGCCCTGCGATACGCGCGCTTGAGCTCCTCCTGGCTGACGGATGCGGCGACCCCCAGCACCTCATACGGTGAGGCGGAGAGGGGGCTTTCGGGCATTCGAGTCAATCGCTTTCAGCTCGCGGTTCGATGGTCGTCGTTCTTCGAGAATAGCGATTGGACGCTGCGAGCATGCTCAGCGCTGCTTCGGCTCTTCTGCTGTTGGCTGGGCGACCGCTGCCACAGGAGCGACCCTTGCCACGCGGATGATCCGTATCACCCAGGAAGAACGTAACCGCCCTGAGCCGGTACGGCGAGCCCGTCGGCGAGGAGCCCGTCGAGAGCGCGGTTGCGCTGCGTCGCATCCGCCCAAAGCGATGCGATCTCGGTGTCGGTGACCGGCCGGTGTGCGGCACGCAGTTCGCGCATGATCAGGCCGCGCACGTGCCGGTCGCTGCCCTCGTATCTCTTTTGAACGGCTTTGCGCGGCCCGAAGTATTCCGGGTAGCCGGCCGCGCGCCAGGCGCAGGCATTCCGCAGCGGGCATACGTCGCAGCGGGGGGTACGCGCAGTGCAGACGATCGCCCCGAGCTCCATCATGCCCGCGTTGAAGGCGCGGGCATCCGCATCGTCGCGGGGGAGCAGCGCGCGCATTGCCGCCAGGTCGCGACGTGCATGCGGCGGCGCGGGTTCGCCCTGCCCCTCCGCCGCACGCGCGATCACTCTGCGGACGTTGGTGTCGACCACCGGATGCCGCCTGCCGTATGCGAAAACGGCGACCGCTCGCGCCGTGTAGTCACCGACGCCCGGCAACGCGAGCAGCGCGTCGACCTCGCTCGGCACGACACCGTCGTGGTGCTCGGTGATCGCGACCGCGCAGGCGTGCAGCCACAGCGCTCTGCGCGGGTAGCCGAGCGAAGCCCAGGCGCGGACGGCCTCGCCGGGTGGCACGGCGGCAAGGTCGGCTGGGGTCGGCCAGCGCTCGAGCCACTCCGTCAGAGGCGGGATCACCCGAGCCACCGGTGTCTGCTGCAGCATGAACTCGCTGACCAGCGTGCCCCAGGCACTGAATCCGGGGCGGCGCCACGGCAGGTCCCGCGCATTGTTGTGGAACCAGTCGATGATCGCGGCGGGCAGCGCCGCAGTCGGTGTCGCGCGAGCGCGGTCGGCAGCGGCGCGATCGGCGGCGGTGTGAGCAACCCCCGCCGCATCACGATCGGTTTCCGCAACAGGCACACAGCAAGCGTAGGCGGTCCGGGACGGCGCGGCGTCCTCCATCCGATGCGACGGCGCAGGTGCGGCCGAAGCGGAATAGGCTCGAAGTATGCACCAGCTGGTTTCCACACCCCTCGTCGACTTTCTCCGCGGCCTGCGCACGGAGATCGACCACAACTACGGCCACGGTCGGGTGATCGTTGCGGTCGACGGCGTGGCCGGTTCCGGTGCCGGGGACTTCGCCGACGAACTGGCCCGAGTGTATGCGGAGACCGGGCGCGAGACTTTTCGGGCGTCGATGGAGGACTTCCACCGGCCGCGTGCCGAGCGCTATCAGGCCGGCCGCACCTCACCGGAGGGCTACTATCGCGACTCCTATGACTACCGCACCCTGCGCCGCGTGCTGATCGATCCGTTCCGGATGGCCGGGAGCACCGGCTTTCAGACGTCGGCGTTCGATCTGCGGCGTGACGCACCCGTCGTGACCAGTTGGCAGACCGCCGACCCCGACGGCATCTTGATCGTCGACGGTGTGTTCCTCCTGCGTCCCGAACTGATCGGCACCTGGAATTACACGATCGCAATCGATGTGCCGCCGGCTGTCGCATACGAGCGCCTCGCTCAGCGCGAGAACCGGGACCCGGATCCGACCTCACCTGCCAACGCGCGCTATGTCGGCGGCCGGGAACTGTATCTCGCGGAGGCGGCCCCGTGGTTCGCGGCCGCGGCGGTCGTGGACAACACCGACCCGGCGCATCCGCGTCGTGTCTTCCCCGACAACGGCTGCGCCTGCGTCTGACGCGTTGGCGGTCAGCGACCGACAGCGGCAACCACGTCGTCGACGGATGCGAAGCGGCCGATGCGCTCGACCTCGTGCACGAGCGCGACCAGCGCAGCATTCACCGGCGCCTGCCGGCCGTGCGCTGCTGCCGCGGCGACCACGGCACCGCTCAGGTAGTCGATCTCGGTGGCCTGACCGCGTTTGAGACTCTGCAGGGTCGAGCCGAGGTTGGGGGTCGCGCCCATCCGCCGGGCCATCAGCGTCGGCAGCGCACGGCCGATGGGCAACGGCAGTCGCGCGAAGGTGCGCAGCATTGCATTGTTCAGCCCTTGCAACGAGCCGAAGCGGATGCCGGTGCCCATTCCGAGTCGCACCGCCTCGCGCATCGCGGCGGTGATGATCCGGCACAGGCGCCGATCGGCGATCGTCTGTTGCACGCTCCGTCCGGTGATGGCCGGCATCGCGTTGACCTCGTTGATGATGAGTTTGGTCCATTGGCAGCCGACGAAATTCGCGGCAGCGCGAGTCGGCATCGCCGTGTCGAGCACGGCTGCCGCTTCCCGGATCGCGGCCGTGGGCTCCGCGCTGCCCGCCCCGAGATAGGTGTTGCCGGTCGCGGTCACCGAGACCCTGCCCGGCCGGGTGTAATTCGCCGCGTAGAGCGCGAGGGCGCCGATGCAGGTCGAATCCGGCAGGCGGGCGGCGGCGGTCTCCAGCCCTTCCAGGCCGTTCTGCACGATCACGACCGGGATGCCTGCCAGCGGTGACGCGTTCGCATCGATCGCCACCGCGGCATCCTGCGCCTTGGTGCAGACGAACGCGAGTTCCGGGATCGCGCCCAGCGTCTCGTTCGCGGCGATGGAGGCCCGATGCTCGCCCCACCGGCCGGTCAGCAGCAACCCGCCCGACCGGATGGCGTCGAGCCCGGCCCCGCGCGCCGTCACCTCGACGTCGTGGCCGGCCCGGTCGAGCAGTGCCGCGATCGTGCCGCCAATGGCGCCGGCACCGATCACTCCGATTCGCATGAGCCCAGCCTATGCGGCAGCAGGCTGCGCTGAGCTGCACCGGCTCCTCGTGATGCCGCACCTCGGCCTGTTCTCGTTTACTCGACCGAGGAAGTGGTGCCGAGTGCCGCCAACTCGTCCTCGACCGTCTTCGCGATGGATTCAGGCTTCGCGCCGCGCGAGCGACGGCCATGCGGCAAGGCGAGGGCGATGACGGCGGCGGCGGCGAGCACACCGGCGCCCACGTACACGGCGGGGATGGCGGCATCCACGTAGCCGCTCGGCGTCAGCCGACCGCCGGCACCGGTGAAGACGGCGGTCAGCACGGCAACGCCGAGTGCCGTTCCGATCTCGCGCAGCGTCGCGTTCGTTCCTGACGCCTTGCCGTGGTCTTCTGCCGGCATGTTGGCGAGCACGGCGGTCGCGCTCGGGGCGAACACGAGTCCCATGCCGACACCGGCGAGAGCGAAGGCGGGGAACAGCTCGTCGTATGGCGTCGTGCGGGTCATGGTCATGGCAATCCACGCCAGGGCCCCGGCCAGCAGAACGAGCCCGACGACGATCGGCAGTCTGGTGCCGATTCGTGGGGCGAGCAACCCGGCAAGCGGTGCGACGACCATCGGCGCCATCGTCCACGGCATGGTCATCACGCCCGCCTCCAGTGCGGTGTGGCCCTGCACGATCTGCAGGTACTGGATCAGAATGAACACGGCGCCGAAGATGCCGAAGCTGAACGCGATGCCTACCAGGTTCGCGACCGTGAAACTGCGGTCGCGGAACAGCCGCAGTGGCAGCAGCGCGTAGGGAGCGCGGCTCTCCCACCAGATGAACGCCAGCAGCAGAGCCGTGCCACCGATCAGAGCGACGAGCACTTCGAGGCTGTCCCAGCCCGCGTCGTTGCCGCGCACGATGCCGTACACCAACCCGAACACGCCGATACCGGCCAACGCGACGCCGACGACATCCGCCCGAACACGCTCGCCGAAGCTGTTCGGCAAGACCAGGAAGATCAGCGGAACGGCGATGATGCCGAGCGGCACATTCAACCAGAAGATCGCCTGCCAGTTCCACCCCTGCACGACCGCACCGCCGATCAGCGGGCCGAGCGCGACACCGAGGCCGGAGATCCCACCCCAGATGCCGATCGCGGCCGGGCGCAGCTTCTCGCTGACGGTTCCGGCCAGCAGCGTCAGCGACAGAGGCATCAGCGCAGCGGCACCAACGCCTTGGATCGCGCGGGATGCGATGAGCATCCACGGTTCGGTGCTGAGCGCGCTCAATGCGGATGCGCCGGTGAAGACCGTGATTCCGATCACGAACGCGGTGCGTCGGCCGAACCGGTCGCCGAGCGCGACCGCCAGGAGCATGAAGGTGGCGAAGCTGAGGGCATAGGCGTTGATCACCCACTGCAGTTCTTGAATGTTCGCCGAGAGATCACGACTGATCACCGGGAGGGCGTTGGTCACGACGAGGTTGTCGAGAGTGGCCATGAACATCGGCAGGGACGCGGTCATGATGGCCAGCCAGACCGGCACGCGCCGGAGGCGAGACGAGGGCATGTTCATTCCAATCGAAGTCAATACGGATAAAACCAATGTGGTAATCGAATGATTACAACGGGAACTTTAGTAATCGACTGATAACATGTCAAGCGTGAGTTCACCATCCGTGACGGAAGATCCCGCAGAGAAGAATCCCGCAGAGAAGAATCCGGCGAGCGCCGAGAGGATCCCGGCCGGTGAGCGGCGTGAGCAGATCCTCGCGGCCGCGAGCCGCGTGTTCGGCGAACGCGGCTACGCCGGGGCGACGACGGACCAGGTCGCCCAGGCGGCCGGCATCAGCCAGCCGTACGTGGTGCGGATGTTCGGCAGCAAGGAGAATCTGTTCGTCGAGGTGCTCGGGCGCGCCCTTGATACCCTGGTCGTCGCTTTCCGCGCGGCGATCGCCGACAGCAAGGCGGCCGGCGAAGACGTCGAGGCCAGGGGTGCCCGGATCGGCGCGGCTTACGCGGACCTGATCTCTGATCGCGGAATCCTTCTGTCGCTGATGCAGGGCTTCATCATGGGGCACGACCCGGTGATCGGCGCGTGCGCCCGCAAAGGCTTTCTGACGATCTACGGCATCATGCGTGACGAGGCCGGGCTCTCGGCCGAGCACGCCGTGGACTTTCTGGCGCACGGCATGCTCTTCAACACGCTGATCGCGCTGCGCATGACGGATGCCTATGGTGCGGACGACCGGGTCGATGAACTCGTCGGATGCGCGTTCCGTACCAAACTCGATCTCGTGCTGGGCATCGTCGCCATCGAGAGCAGGGTCGCAACCGAGAGCGCGAAGCAGGCGTGAGAGGCGCGAACAGCGTGCGCAGCGGCATCCTGCTCATCGACAAACCGTACGACTGGACGAGCCACGACGTGGTCGCCCGGGTGCGCCGGCTCGCCGGCACGCGCAAGGTCGGACACGCCGGCACGCTCGACCCGATGGCGACGGGTCTGCTCGTCCTCGGCATCGGTGCGTCGACCCGACTGCTGACCTATCTGGTCGGCGCGGACAAGGAGTACACGGCCACGATCCGGCTCGGCGCGTCGACCACGACGGATGATGCGGAGGGCGAGGTTCTCACTGTTGCACCCACGGGTGCGCTCGAGGCGGCCTGTGCGGATGCGCACGGCGCGGATGCCCTCGGCGCGGCGATCGCGCGGCTCACCGGGGAAATCCTGCAGGTGCCGAGCTCTGTCAGTGCGATCAAAGTGGATGGCAAGCGGGCCTATGCTCGTGTGCGCGGGGGAGAGGATGTCGTTCTGCAGGCGCGGTCGGTCACGATTTCAAGCTTCGAGCTGCTGGATCGCGTAGCGGCTCGCGCCGACGACGGCACCGACGCTCTGGACCTCACCGTGCGTATCAAGTGCTCGTCGGGCACCTATGTGCGTGCGCTGGCGCGTGACCTGGGTGCCGATCTCGGCGTCGGCGGGCATCTGACGGCACTGCGCCGCACGCGGGTCGGTCCGTTCGCGGTGGGCGTGGCATCCGCTCTGGAGAGTGTCGATATGGCACGCGACCTGATCGCGCCGGCGGACGCAGCGATGGCTCTTTTCGACCGCTATGCTCTGACGCCGCAACAGGCGATCGATCTCGCGCACGGCAAGAAGCTGACCGCCGCAGCCGAGCAACCCCAGGGCGTGCCGCTGGCCGCGATCGCGCCGGATGGCCGATTAGTAGGCTTGGTGGAGTTCCGCGGGTCGGGCGGTCGTTCGCTCGTGAACTTTCCGCAGGACGGCGCTGCTTCGACACCGGGCCGGGACAAGCCGGAGGGCAACGCGTGATCGAGTGGTTCACCGCGATGCAGGTCGGTGTCGCACTCCTGGCCGGGCTGCTCTGCCTGGGGCTGGGTTTCGCCGGCCGGGTGCCGAGCGACCTCAGTCTCGGATCGATCGCCCTGGTGACGGTGCTGCTGATCGGGCAGTTCGTCGTGACGGTCGTCGCGCCGCTGGCCGGCAACGAACCGCGCGGCAACCTCGCCGAGTTCTACGTCTACCTGATTTCGGCGATCATCCTGCCCGTGGCCGGTGGGTTCTGGGCGCTGATCGAGCGCTCGCGCTGGAGCACGGTCATTCTCGGCCTGATCGGGCTCGCGCTCGCCGTGATGCTGTACCGGATGGGTCAGATCTGGTTCGTGCAGGGAATGTGAGCGCCGCACCGCCTGCGATAATTGAGGCGCCATGATTCAACAACTGACACAGCGCCTTTCCAACGGTAAACGTCCCATACGACGGATCAGCGGCTGGGGCCGTGTTCTCGTGCTCGTGTACGGGGTGCTGGCGCTCGCGGCAACCGGGCGAAGCGTCTTCCAGATCATCGACCGATTCGGCGAAGCGCCGGTGGCGTTCACACTGTCCGGCCTGTCGGCGCTCGTCTACATCGTTGCGACGATTGCGCTCATCACGCCCGGGCGCGCCTGGTACCGGGTCGCCTGGGTGACGATCAGCTTCGAGCTGGTGGGCGTGCTGATCGTCGGCGCGCTCAGCGTGTTCGCACCCGACGTGCTCGGCGCCGCAACAGCGGATGCGTTCGGCCGCGATTCGACCGTGTGGTCTGTGTTCGGCATGGGCTATCTGTTCATTCCGCTCGTGCTGCCGATCCTCGGAATCACGTGGCTGGCCACGCACCGTCGGAGGATCCAGACCACATGAGGGTTTTTCGCTCCCCCGCCGAAGTGCCTGCCGGTTTCGGGCCGAGCGCGGTGACGGTCGGCAAGTTCGACGGTGTTCACACGGGGCATCGCGCCGTGATCGCGGAACTGGAGCGGGTCGCGGCCGCGCAAGGCCTCGCATCCGCGGTCGTCACGTTCGACCGCAACCCGCTCGAGGTGCTTGCGCCCGAGAAGTGTCCGGAATCGTTGGTGAGCGTTCCGCAGAAACTCGACCTTCTGGCCGACAGCGGCCTGGATGCGACGCTGATGTTGACGTTCGATCGCGCGCTGTCCCAGCGCAGCGCAGCGCAGTTCGTGAAGGACATCCTGGTCGACGGCCTGGGTGCCGAAACGGTCATGGTCGGTAGTGATTTCCGATTCGGAGCAGGTGGTGCCGGTAACGTAGCGGTTCTGCGCGACCTCGGCGACAGGTATGGTTTCTCGGTCGATCTGATCGACGATGTGCGACCGGCAGGGGGTGAGCGGGTGTCGTCGACGGGTATCCGCAAATCACTGGCGGCCGGCGATGTCGCGCAGGCCGCACGGCTGCTCGGTCACCTGCATTCCGTTCGCGGAATCGTCGTGCACGGCGCGAAACGAGGCCGGGAGCTGGGGTTTCCGACCGCGAATCTGTCGCCTCAGCTTGAGGGGCTGATCCCGGCAGACGGCATCTATGCCGGCTGGCTCGAGACGGGCGGTCAACGGTATGCTGCCGCGATCTCGGTGGGCAACAATCCCACGTTCGAGGGCGTTCCGCAACGGCAGGTCGAAGCGTATGTGATCGATCGGGAACTCGACCTTTACGATCGGGTCATCTCGGTGTCGTTCGTGGAACGGATCAGAGGCATGGTCGCTTTCACCGGTGTGGACGCGTTGATCGAGCAGATCCGCGCCGATGTGGAAGACGCCCGCCGCACGCTCGCGTAAGGCGGGTGACCCGCCCGCGGCCGATACGATGGGGTAATGCCGGATTCGGGACGACTGCCGCTCTGGCACGGCCGAACCCTCGCGCTCCTGGCCATCCTGTTGGTCGCACTGAATCTGCGTTCTGCGGTTGCCGCGATCTCGCCGATCATCGGTGTGATCAGCGTCGACATCCCATTGAACAGCGTCGATGTCGGCGTGCTCGGGATGCTGCCGCCGATTTGCTTCGCAGTCTTCGGCTTCGCCGCACCGTTCGTGCCCGGGCGGCTGAGCCTCGAGGCGACATCCGTGCTCGCGCTCGTCGCCATGCTGGTCGGCGATCTGGCACGTGCCGCAGCCGGTTCGTTTCTTCTGCTCGTCGCCGGATCCGTCGTCGTTTTCGCCGGGATGGGTGTCGGCAATGTTTTGCTGCCGCCGTTGGTGAAGCGCTATTTCCCCGACCGGATCGGCCTGATGACCTCGCTGTATGTCGTGGTGATCTCCATCAGCACGCTGGTTCCGCCGCTGGTGGCGGTACCGATCGCGAATGCCGCGGGCTGGCGGGTGTCAGTCGGAGTCTGGGCACTCGTGGTCGTGATCGCCTTCGTGCCGTTCGCCGGCATGCGGCGGCTGGCGCGCATCGCGCGCGCGAACGGTGTCGAGGCAGTCGAACTGCCGACCGGCGCCGCGGTCACTGGATTGTGGCGTTCCTCCATCGCGTGGTCGGTCATGATCGTGTTCGCCGCCTCGTCGATCAATGTCTATGCGCTATTCGCCTGGCTGCCGGAAGTGCTGACGCAGACGGTGGGGGCGAGTTCGGCCGAAGCGGGCATCCTGTTGTCGTTGTATGCCGCCATGGGGCTGGTCGCCGCGCTCTTCGTGCCGATGCTGGCGACCCGTATGAAGAATGTCGCACTGCTGGTGTATTCGGCGGTGGCCTTTTATCTGGTGGGCTATCTCGGCCTGGTCTTCATTCCGGCCACAGGCACCTGGCTGTGGGTGGCTCTGGCCGGGCTCGGGCCCCTGACGTTCCCGCTGGCGCTTGCCTTGATCAACATGCGCACGCGTACGCACGAGGGTTCCGTGGCGCTGAGCGGATTCGTGCAAGGGATCGGCTATGTGATCGCCGCGATGGGCCCGCTGATCTTCGGAGTGATCCACGAACTCAGCGGCGGCTGGACCCTCTCGATCGTCTTCCTGCTCTGTACCGCGCTCGCCGCCACCGTTGCGGGTGCCGTTGTCGCGCGGCCGCACATGCTCGAGGATCGGTTGCACGCGCGCCCGTAGGCGCGCTCACCCCTGGATGCGCACCTGACGACTGTGCGCCTGACTGTGTCGCTGACGACTGTGCGCGTTGTGGCTGTGCGGCGGATGTCTGGCCACGATCGCAAGCCCGGGCCGCAGGGTTCTCCAGCAGAGGGCGACCGTCAGTCGCTGTTTGCGGGCGATCAGGATTCCCGTGGTCGATGCGACGAACAGGGGGACCAGCCCGGAGATCACCATGCCGGAGTCCGCACCGAGTTGCTCGATCAGCCAGCCCATGATCGGCCCGCCGACGGCCTGGCCGCCCAACTGCACGAGAACGTAGAGAGCCATCACTCGGCCACGGATGCTGAGGCTCGACGACGTTTGAATGAGCGTGTTCGCCGCCGTGAGGAACAGCATGCTCGAGGCGCCCGCGGCGATGATCAGGAGCGCGAATGTGGCGATCGACGGCATCAAACCCGCGCACGCCTGGATCGAACCGAGGGCCATGGCGCCGAAGATCGTGGTGCGCAGCCCCACATGGATGCGCCTGGTCGACGCCAGCGCTCCGGCCAGCGCGCCGGCCGCCACCAGCGCGTTGAACATGCCGTAACCGCCGGCGCCGACCTTGAACACGGTGTTCGCGAATGCCGTGAGAATGACCGGCATGTTGTAGGCGAACGTGGCCACGGCTGCCAGCACGATCAGGGTGTACCGGATCGGCGGTTTCTTGACCGCATAGCGCAGCCCTTCGATCAGCTGGCCCTTGCTGTGGGGGATCTTCGGCGCGCGGATCAGTTCCGCCGGGTTCATCGCGATCAGTGCGAGCACGACCACGGCGTATGCGCCGGCATTGAACACGAACGCCCAGCCGCTGCCCACCGCGGTGATGGCGACGCCGGCGAGAGCCGGTCCGATCAGGCTGCCGAGCTGAAATGTGGACGAGTTCAAGCTGATCGCGTTGCTGAGGTTTCGCGGGCCGACGATCTCGTTGACGAACACCTGCCTGGCAGGGTTGTCGATCACGGTGTCCAGCCCGAGCACGAACGCGAGCGCCCAGATCTGCCAGACCTGGATGCTGCCCGTCAGGATCAGCAGCGCGAGAGTCGCGGCGATGACCGCCCCCAGGCTCTGGGTCACGATCAGCAGCGGCCGCTTGCGGTACCGGTCCGCGATGACGCCGCCGTAGAGGCCGAAGAACAGCGTTGGCGCGAATTGCATCGCCACGGTCACACCCACCGCCGTCACGCTGCCCGTGAGCTCCAGAACCAGCCAGTCCTGCACGACGCGTTGCATCCCCCGCGCGGTCGTCGAGAGCACCTGGCTGCCGGCATAGAGGCGAAAATTGGGAACCTTGAGCGAGGAGAACATTTCGCCGTGCGAATCACCTCGGCTGAGGACAGGGAGCGGTGCGGTCGGCAGCAGAGGGTCGGAGGAGGAAGTCACGTGTCGCGCTCAGTGTCAGAATTCGTAGTCGAGTTTCGTATGGTGCCCTTCGAGGTTAGGCGCCTGCCGCGCATTTTGATCTCAAATCGAACCTATAACTGCTATTGGATTCTCGAATAGCTTGGATTCTCGAACAGCTCGATTGTCGAATCGTCCGTGTCGGACACGGCGTCATTCCCATCGCGCGGTCTGGTCTCGGCGATCCGGGTGCGCGACACGTCGCGGCACGATCGCGAGTCGCGGCATCCGCTTTGCGGTTCGAATTCCGACGGTCAGCTGCTTCTTGTGTGCGAGGATCGCGCCGGCCACGCACGCGACGAGCAACGGGACCGCTCCGGAGATCGCCATTCCGGCGTTGGCGCCGTAGGCTTCGACGAGGCCGCCCATGATCGGTCCGCCGATGGCCTGCCCGCCGAGCTGAACGAGGATGAACAGGGCCATCACCCGCCCCCGGATGCTGAGGTTGGACGAGATCTGCACGAGGGTGTTGGCTGCGGTGAAGAACAGGAGGCTGGAGGCGCCCGCCGCCACGATCATGATCGTGAACGGGGCGATCGCCGGCACGAAACCCGCGGACCCCTGGATCAGCCCGAGCGCGGCGGCGCCGAGAATCGTCGTGCGCAGTCCGATCCGAACGCGACGGGCGGATGCCATCGCTCCGCCGAGTGCCCCGGCCGCCACCATCGCGTTGAACAGCCCGTAGCCGCCGGCTCCGACGTGGAAGACATTGTCGGCGTACGCCGCCAAGAGCACGGGCATGTTGAAGGCGAACATGGTGACAGAGCCCAGAGTGATCAAGGTCCACAGGATGGCCGGCTTGCGCGCGGCGTAGCGCAGCCCCTCGACCAGTTGCCCCCTGCTTCGCGGCATCGGAGGGATGCGCAGCAGCTGTGCCGGATTCATCGCGACGATGGTGCCGACCACCACGATGCACGCGGCAGAGTTGATCGCGAACGCCGGGCCGCTGCCGACGGCGGTGATGGCAATGCCTCCGAGCGCCGGGCCGATCAGGCTGCCGAGCTGGAACGTGGACGAATTGACGCTGATCGCATTGCGGATCTTGCCTGGGCCGACGATTTCATTGACGAAGACCTGACGGGCCGGATTGTCGATCACGGTGACCAGGCCGAGGCAGAATGCGAGAGCCCAGATGTGCCAGACCTGGATTCCGCCGGTCAGCACGAGCACGGCCAGCGCGGCCGCAATGGCCGCAGCGGTGCTCTGGGTGATCACGAGCAGACGTCGTTTCGAGTGACGGTCGGCGATCACACCGCCCATCAAGCCGAAGAACAGCATCGGGGCGAATTGCATCGCCACCGTGATTCCGACGGCGGCCACCGACCCTGACAGCTGCAGGACGAGCCAGTCCTGGGTCACCCGCTGCATGCCGAGCGCCGTGGTGGCGATCACCTGGCCGCTGACGTACAGCCGGAAGTTGGGCACGCGAAGCGATGAGAACGTCTCGCGCCATGGCGGGCGATTCGTGGTGACCGGAATCGGTTCGGTCGGAAGATAGGCGTGCGTTGCGGAGGTCACGTATGGAATCCAGCGTCAGATGTCGTGTGGTTTTCGAATGCGTCTGGTACGACGTTATCGGCAGCGTGGTTATTCCGGCACTAAATTAGACCTATAACTACTATTGGAATATCGAATAGGAGCGCGGATGTTCGACCCTGCCCTGCTCACAACATTTCTCGCCGTCGCCGAGACGCACAGCTTCACCAAGGCCGCCGCGCGTCTGCAGCTGAGCCAGCCGACCGTCAGTCAGCACGTGCGCAGGCTCGAGCAGGCCGCGGGCCGGACGCTGATCGCGCGCGACACACGCGACGTTCGCCTGACCGATAACGGGGATGCGATGGCCGGCTTCGCCCGCAGCATCCTGGCCGCCCATGCGGCCGCTGAAAGCTATTTCACCGGGTCCGCGATGCGCGGCAGGCTGCGCTTCGGTGCGGCGGATGACCTCGCGATCACGCAGCTGCCGCGCATCCTGCGCGACTTCCGCCAGCTGCATCCGAACATCAATATGGAGTTGACGGTGAGCCAGAGCGGTCCGCTGTATCGACGGCTCAAGGCCGGCCAGCTCGACCTGATCTTCATCAAGCAGACACCGGGGTCGACAGAGGGCAGTCGGGTGAGCACGGACACCATGGTCTGGATCGGGCTGGAGAAGACGGAGATCGACCCGGGGGAGCCGGTGCCGTTGATCGCCTATCAGGACCCGAGCATCAGCAGGCAGATGGCGATCGACGCGCTGGAACGGGCCGGGCGCACCTGGAAGATCACCTGCAACACACGTGAGGTCAACGGGGTGCTGGCCGCCGTGCGAGCCGGCCTCGGTGTCGCCGTCTTCCCGCGCACGCTGATCCCGGAGGACTTGCGCAAGGTGACCAACCGGCTCGACCTGCCCGAGGTGGGCGAGGTCGACTTCACCCTGCTGTCCAACCCGCTCGCCGCGAAGGAGCCCGTCGACGCGCTCGCCGCCGCCATCATGGGCCGCACCCTCATCCGCTGACACCAGCCCGGCCGCTGTCGAGGGCGGAGAGTGGGTCTGCTCAGATGAGCAAAGAATGCAACGGATGTGGTTGTCGGCCTGATTCGCGCTTATTCTGAGAGGAGTAGCCGAAGGCAGGAACAGGGCGGGAATGAGGACGGCAGTGATCGACACCGACGAGCTGCTATCCGTGCGCGCTGCCGAGATGTACTACGACGAGAACCTCACCCAGGACGAGATCGGCACGGCGCTGCATCTGACGCGCTGGAAGGTCGGCCGGCTGCTCGCTCAGGCGCGGGCACAGGGCATCGTGCGTATCGAGATCGTGCACCCACGTGCTCGCCGGGTGCTCGTCGAGCGCGATCTGCGCCGTCGATTCGGGCTGCGCGACGTCGTCGTCGTCTCATCGGCCGGCGTCGCGGGTGATGCGGAACTTCAGCGGCGTGTCGCACAGGCCGCGGCCGACTTCCTCACCGCTTTGCGGCCCGTCCCGCCGACGCTCGGCGTCAGCTGGGGTCGCACGATGAGCGATGTGGCAGCCTGCCTGCCGGTGGGCTGGGCTCGTGGCGTCGGTGTTGTGCAGATCAACGGCGGGCTGAGTCTGACGCCGAGTGGCAGTCCGGCTGCGGCGACCGCAATGACCATCGCGCAGAAAGCGGCAGGATCGGCGCACGTGCTGCCGATCCCCGCAATTCTCGAGCATGTCGAGACCAAGCACGGCATCGAACGGGATCGTGCGGTGGCCGGAGTGCTGGATCGCGCTGCGCACGCATCCGCCTACCTGTTCAGCGCAGGCGAGGCGACAGACAATTCCGCCCTGGTCGTCAGCGGCTATCTTGCCCCTGAGGACGTCGACGTGCTCGTGGGCAAGGGCGCAGTCGGCGACGTCGTCGGGCGTTTCATCGGCGCAGACGGTCACCCCGTCGACGCCAACCTGGACGCGCGCACCGTCGGCCTGAACATCGAGTCCCTGCGCAACGCCGAGACCAGCATCGCCGTCGTCTCCGGCGAGGGCAAGCACGCGGTCACTCGGGCCCTGGTCACCAGCGGCATCTGCACCATCCTGATCACCGACGATCGCACAGCGGCCTACCTGCTCGCGAACTCCGACTCCACCGACGCCGACTCCGGCGACGCCGACTCCACCGACTCCGGCGAAACCGACTCCGGCGAAACCACCCCGGACGCACCGACAGCGCACGACGACCCGACACATGAGGAATGAGACGCGATGACACTGGATCTCGCACGAACAACGGACCGACCCGCCCTGGCCAGACAGGTCGTGGGCGGTGAACTGACCGAAGCAAGCCTGCGCGGCTTCCTGCACGGCGTCGCCGGCGTGGATGCCGTCGGGCTCGAGCAGCGCGCCGCAGCGTTGGGCACCCGCTCGATCAAGACCACCTCGAAGGCGTGGGCGCTCGACACGATCATCGGGCTGATTGACCTGACCACGCTGGAAGGCGCCGACACGCCCGGCAAGGTCCGCTCCCTCGTGGCCAAGGCGATGCTGCCGGACCCGTCGGACCAGAGCTGCCCGCGCGTCGCCGCCGTGTGCGTCTACGGCGACATGGTGCCGACCGCCATCGCCGCCCTCGGGTCTGCGCACGGTACCGGCGCAGACGGGCGCATCAGCGTCGCCGCCGTCGCCACCGCGTTCCCGAGCGGGCGCGCCTCGCTGGCGGTCAAGCTGGCCGATACGGCGGATGCCGTCACGGCGGGTGCGGATGAAATCGACATGGTGATCGACCGTGGCGCGTTCCTGGCGGGCCGTTACGGCGAGGTCTACGATCAGATCGTCGCGGTGAAGGACGCCTGTCGGCGTCCGAACGGCACCGACGCGCACCTCAAGGTGATTCTGGAGACCGGCGAGCTGAACACGTACGACAACGTGCGCAGGGCATCCTGGCTGGCGATCCTGGCCGGTGCGGATTTCATCAAGACGTCGACCGGAAAAGTCTCGCCGGCCGCGACCCTCCCGGTGACGCTGCTCATGCTCGAGGTCGTGCGCGACTGGTACAGGCTCACCGGAGAGAAGATCGGCGTGAAGCCGGCCGGCGGCATCCGCACGTCGAAGGACGCGATCAAGTATCTCGTCACGGTCGCGGAGACCGCGGGGGAGGAATGGCTGCAACCTCACCTGTTCCGGTTCGGGGCATCCAGCCTGCTGAACGATGTTCTGCTGCAGCGGCAGAAGACCAAGACCGGCCACTATTCCGGCCCTGACTATGTGACGGTGGACTGACCCATGAGCTTTCTCGACTACGCGCCGGCCCCCGAGTCGCGCGCGATACTGAACCTGCGCAACGAATACGGCCTGTTCATCGGCGGCGAATTCGTCCCGGGCAACGGGTCGCCCTTCTCGACGATCTCGCCTGCAACCGAGGAGCACCTCGCCACGATCTCGACGGCGAACGCGGCGGATGTCGATACTGCCGTCGCCGCCGCACGGGGCGCTTACGATCGTGTCTGGTCGCGCATGTCGGGCCGGGATCGCGGTAAGTATCTGTTCCGCATCGCCCGACTCGTGCAGGAGCGCGCCCGTGAGCTCGCGGTGGCGGAGAGCCTCGACAACGGCAAGCCGATCAAGGAGAGCCGCGATGTCGACGTTCCGCTCGTCGCCGCATGGTTCTTCTACTACGCGGGCTGGGCGGACAAGCTCGACTACGCAGGCCTCGGGCCCGCCCCGCGGTCGCTCGGAGTGGCCGCGCAGGTGATCCCGTGGAACTTCCCGCTGATGATGCTCGCCTGGAAGATCGCACCGGCATTGGCCGCGGGCAACACGGTTGTGCTGAAGCCGGCCGAGACGACATCGCTCAGTGCGCTGCTGTTCGCCGAGATCCTGCAGCAGGCGGACCTCCCGGCCGGCGTCGTCAACATCGTGACGGGTGCCGGCGACACCGGCAAACTGCTCGTCGAGCATCCGGATGTCGACAAGGTCGCGTTCACCGGATCGACCGGTGTCGGCAGACAGATCGCGCGGGCAGTCGCAGGCACGCACAAGAAGGTCACGCTCGAGCTCGGCGGAAAGGCGGCGAACATCGTGTTCGACGACGCCCCGATCGACCAGGCCATCGAGGGCATCGTCAACGGCATCTTCTTCAACCAGGGGCATGTCTGCTGCGCCGGCAGTCGGCTGCTGGTGCAGGAGAACGTGCACGACGAGATCGTCGACCGGCTGAAGACGCGGCTGCAGACGCTGCGGTTGGGAGACCCGCTCGACAAGAACACCGACATCGGTGCGATCAACTCCGCGGCGCAGTTGCAGCGCATCCGGGCGCTGTCCGACGTCGGCGAGCAGGAGGGCGCGGAGCGCTGGAGTTCTGACTGCGTCATTCCCGACGCCGGATTCTGGTTCGCGCCGACGATCTTCACCAACGTCTCGACGTCGAGCCGGATCGCTCGCGAGGAGATCTTCGGCCCGGTGCTGTCCGTGCTGACCTTCCGCACACCGGCTGAGGCGATCGCCAAGGCGAACAACACCCCCTATGGGCTGTCGGCAGGAATCTGGAGCGACAAGGGCAGCCGCATTCTGGCCGTTGCCGACAGGTTGCGCGCCGGCGTGGTCTGGGCGAACACGTTCAACCGCTTCGACCCGTCCAGCCCGTTCGGCGGCTACAAGGAGTCCGGCTACGGCCGCGAGGGCGGCCGTCAGGGGTTGACCGCCTATCTGAAGCCGGGTGCGTCTGCACCCGCTGGTCGAGTGGCAGCGGGCGCCAGCGCGCTGCATGGCACGGATCGAGCGAAGCGAGAGTCCCCCAGATCCAACGAGCGTATCGAGACCAACCGCACCGCAGGGGATCTCGATATGCGCGCTGAGCGCGCTCCTCGATCAACGAGTCGCACCAAGAAAGGGGCCGCGAAATGAGCCGCTTGGCCATTCCGAAGACCTACAAGCTGTACATCGGCGGCGCCTTCCCGCGCAGTGAATCCGGTCGCACCTATGAGATCGTCAGCGCGGAGGGCCACTTCCTCGCCAATGCCGCGAAGGCGTCCCGCAAGGACGTCAGGGATGCCGTGCGTGCCGCCCGCGACGCCGTCGCCGGTTGGTCGGCTGCGACCGCATACAACCGGGGCCAGGTGCTCTATCGGATCGCGGAGCTCCTTGAAGGGCGCCGTGCGCAGTTCATCGACGAGGTCGCCCAGTCCGAGGGACTGAGCACGCGCGACGCCGCCGCTCAGGTCGACGAAGCGATCGACCGCTGGGTCTGGTATGCGGGCTGGGCCGACAAGTTCATTCAGGTGGCCGGCAGCGGCAACCCGGTCGCCGGCCCGTTCTTCAACCTGTCCGTGCCGGAGCCGACCGGTGTCGTTGCCATTGTGGCGCCGCAGTCGCCTTCGCTGCTCGGCCTCGCGGCCACGATCGCTCCTGCGCTGGTCGCAGGGAACAGCGTGGTCGCGATCGCCAGCGAGCGCCATCCGTTGGCGGCCGTCAGCCTGGCGGAAGTGCTGGCCACCAGCGATGTGCCGGCCGGCGTGGTGAACATCCTCACCGGATCCGCCGCCGAGATCGCACCATGGCTCGCGTCGCACGCCGACGTGAACGCGCTCGACCTCGTCGGCGCGGGTGAGTTGGACTGGGTCGACCTGCAGATCCAGGCGGCGGACACGCTCAAGCGTGTGCTCCCGCCCGAGCACGGGCCGGATGCTGCTGCGGCATCGATCGATCGGATCGTCGCCTTCACCGAGACCAAGACGGTGTGGCACCCCAAGAGCATGCGGTAGGTCCGTCGAGCGGTGCCCGGGGCTGGCGCCTGTCCGCCGATGGGGTGATGATTGACTCAGCGCCGCGACAGGAGGGTCGATCAGATGCCCGGAGCAGACCTGCTGGCATTCGTCGGTGACAGCATCACGGCAGGGGGGCGTTGGGAAGACTGGTTCCCCGACGATTCGACGCTGAACTTCGGTGTCGGGGGCAGCACATCAGACGATGTGGTCGATCGTGTTCCCGAGATCATCGCGGCGGCGCCGACGTGCGTGGTCATCATGATCGGCACGAACGATCTCGCCTGGCGGCGTTCCAGCGAATACATCGTGCGCAACATCGAGACGATTCTGGCACGATTGCGCCAGGGACTGCCCGATGCCTACCTGCTCATACAGTCCGTGCTGCCCCGGGAGCGCGACTATGCTGCGATCATCAAAGACGTCAACCGCCATCTGCGGCAGTTCGCGCCGAGCCTGCGTGCGCAGTATCTCGACCTCTGGCCGGTGTTCGCCCTCGAAGACGGTTCGCTGAACCCCGCATACTCCGAAGACGCCCTGCACCTCGAGGACGCCGGTTATGATGCGTGGCTCGCAGAATTGCGGCCGGGGCTGGAGCGGTTGCGCAGCCATCCGCCGATGAGCAGCTCGATACCGCTGCCGCCCGAGATCCTGTCGCGGCGGGGCTGGGTCGACTGAGCGCAACCGCATACCAGTGGATCGCCGGTGCGCCGCTACTCCCCTTTGGGGGGCTAGAAAGGGTCGGATTGCCCGCGATAGGCTCTGGCTGGGGTTGAGTAACGTTCAGTATCCAGGAAAGGCCCGACTTTGCTGAAGAACATAAACCCTCTATTGTCCGGTGCGCTCTTGACGATGATAGATTCGATGGAACCCGGAGAGTGGCTGACCCTAGCCGGCCGCGAATACTCCGACTCCTCTTCGGATGCTGCCGTCGTCGACGTGGGCGAAGCGACGATGGAGGCCACTGCAATTGCCATTTTGAGTATCATGCCGCTGGGCAAAGGAGAAGAGTCTCCGATCGTCTTCCTTGACGCGAGTGCTGAGGAGGGGGGCGAGCTACCCGATGTGGCGTTCGCCATTCGCGGCATCGCCTCGGACGCAGAACTGCGCAGGGTGACGATGAAGTGCTTCGATCCGACCGCCTTCGCCGAGTTCGCCGAGCATTCGGTGCTCACCATCGTCGCCGGCGATGACTCCGCGTCGTCGGCGTTCCTGCTTCAGAAGGGACACTGCTAGCGTAGACGCGTGACCGTCGCCGTCGTGGGAAGTGCCAATCTGGATCTTGTCTATCGGGTCGAACGGATCCCCGGCGGCGGCGAGACCGTGCTCGCCCGCTCGTACGCCGAGCATGCCGGTGGCAAAGGCAACAATCAGGTGATCGCCGCGGCGCGAGCAGGGGCCGGCACCCGTTTCATTGCGGCGATCGGCGGCGACAGCCACGGCGACCTGCTTGCGGCGACGCTCACCGCCGCGCATGTCGACCAGCTCGTGCGGCGGATCGGGGAGCCTACGGGAACCGCGCTGATCACCGTTGACGATGCGGGCGAGAACAGCATCGTGGTCAACCCAGGGGCCAACGCGGGTCTGGTCGATCTGGCCCCGGCCGAGCGTGCCGCGATCTCCGCTGCGGACTACCTGCTGATGCAGCTGGAGATCCCGATGACCACGGTCTGCGCTGCCGCCGCCGTTGCCCACGAGCACGGCACGACGGTCGTGTTGAACGCGGCTCCGATGCAGGCTCTGCCGTCCGAGCTCACCGACAATGTGGACATCCTGATCGTGAACGAGCACGAGGCGCTGCTCTGCGCCGCGCAGCTTGCGCCTGCGAGCACGCTGCCACGCTCCCTGACGATCGACGGAGCCAGGGACATCCTCGCCATTCTGCTGACCGCGGTGCCTGCGGTGGTCGTCACGCTCGGCGCGGCCGGCGCCGTCGTGCTGACACGCGAGATGGGCGATGCGCCTGCGGCTCATGTTCCTGCGGTCGTCGTCACGCCGATCGACACGACGGGCGCCGGCGACACGTTCTGCGGCGCCCTCGTGGCAGAGCTCGACACCGGAGCCGAGTTGATCGACGCGGCCGCATTCGCGAGCGCAGCAGCGGCACTTGCCGTTCAGCGGGCCGGGGCGGTGCCGTCGATTCCAACGCGGGAGCGCATTGTCGCGCAGGTCGCGGCGGCGGCGCACACGGCGTCGTAGACTCGACTGCGACATGCCACGACCGCCTGCATCGCCCGTTTACACCCGGATGGCCCTTCTTCCCGGGCTGCTCGGCGCCATCATCCTTCTCGCCGGGCTCGCATTGATCGGCGGTGCCTGGTACATCGGCGTGCTGTATGCGACGAGCATCATTGCGCTGATCATCTGCGTGTTCGCCGCGCAGGCCAAGCAGTTCTGGTGGTACCTCGGGCTGATCCCGCTCGCGGTCATCTGGAATCCGGTCTGGCCGATCACACTCGAAGACCTCCTGCTGCGCCTGCTGCATATTCTCGGAGCGGCGGTGTTCGTCGCCGCCGGGTTGATGATCAAGGTCCCCGAACCGACCGACCGCTGATCGCCGGTACTACCCGACATCTTGTGTTGCGTGGGAGAGTGGTGCTATGTCCTTCCAGGTGAAACGCGTGTACGACAACCCGTCGGGTTCCGACGGCTTTCGAGTTCTGGTCGACCGGCTGTGGCCGCGCGGGCTCAGCAAGGAGCGGGCACAACTGGATGAATGGCTCAAAGACATCGCGCCGAGCAACGAGTTGCGCACGTGGTTCGGGCACGTGCCGGCGAAGTACCCCGAATTCCGCGCCCGCTATTCCGCGGAGCTCGATCAGAATCCAGCTGTTGCGACGCTGCGTGCCTGGGGTGCAGAACATGACATGGTGACACTGCTGTATTCCGCGCACGACCAGCAGGCCAATCAGGCGGTGGCACTCTTGGCCTATCTCGGCGAGGTGGTGTAGCACGCGGGTTGTCACCTGCGTAAACTGAGTACTGCGCGCGAGCCCGTCGTGCTGACGGGGTCCGCCCTGATGAGCCGCGAATGCGGCCGACAGCATCGCCGTGGACACCGTCCGTGGCCATCGCTGGGGCACAGTCCCGAGCCCGGGGCCGCGCGTCGCAGGTGCGCTTCGCTTCTGCCCGCTCTCACAGGAGGATCATGCCTCGCTCCGGCGATCGCAGTTTGCAGACCCAGTCCCGGGCGTCCGGCCGATCCCGTCATGCCAATAACGACGGACTGATCCCGGTGCTCGCCCGTCGAGTGCGTGAGGTCGAGGCGAAGGCCGTGGACGGCAAGAAGTTGGGCCCGACCAACCGCACGAAGTTCCAGGTGATCGCGCTGCTCATGCGCGAAGAGCGCGCACGCGCCAAGGCCGACCACGAGCTGTCGGATGCGGCGCGCCTCGAACAGCTCAAGCGGCTCGACGGAATCGCCACGATCCTGGCCAAGACCGCTGCGCGGGACACCTCGTTGATCGCGCTGTTGGAAAGCACCGCGTCGCCAAGCGCGAGCGCGCAGAAGATGCGACGGGACTGGCTCCTCGAGTCCGGCACCGAGCTGAGCCCGGACGATCTGATCATCACGACCGCGGCGCCGAAGGTCAAGCAGGAGAGCGTTGTGCCGCCTGAACTCGCCGAGCGTCAGGTGATGCCGCAGTCCGTGCGGGCCCGGGTGATGTCCAACCCCTTCCTCGCGCCCGATTTCTCACACGCCTCTGAGACGGCAGCGCATCCCCGTCGGCGGCTGGACTCCTGGGAACTGCTCGGCCCGTTGTTCAAGTCGTTCGAAAGCGGGGCCGGCGGACAGGCCGCGAGCATGGAGCTGCCTGCTGCGCCCGCGATCGATAGATATTCCCCGCACGGCATGGAACTGATGAAACATCAGGCTCGCGTGGTCGAGAGCGTGCGGCTCGGGCATCGGAGTTTTCTGCTCGCGGATGAGCCCGGCCTCGGAAAGACGGCTCAGTCGGTGCTCGCCGCCTCGGTCGCCGGCACCTATCCGCTGCTCGCGGTCGTACCGAACGTCGTGAAGATGAACTGGGCCCGTGAGGTCGAGCTATGGACGCCGCAGCGTCGGGCCACGGTGATACACGGCGACGGGCAAGGGCTCGATGCCTTCGCCGACGTCGTCATCGTCAACTACGAAGTGCTCGATCGGCATCTGTCCTGGTTGAGTCGTCTCGGTTTCAAGGGCATGGTCGTCGACGAGGCGCACTTCATCAAGAACCTGCATTCGCAACGCTCGAAGTATGTTCTCGGTCTGGCCGACGCGATCCGGCACAGCGCGCCGGCGGGCGACCCGTTGCTGATGGCCCTGACAGGAACCCCGCTGATCAACGACATCGACGACTTCAGGGCGATCTGGCAGTTCCTGGGCTGGATCGACGGCAGCAAGCCGACCGCCGCGCTGATGGAAAAGCTTGAAGAGACCGGCCTGACGCCGGCCGACGCCGGGTTCTACCGGGAAGCGCGAGCGGCCGTCATCGACATGGGGATCGTGCGCCGTCGCAAGATCGATGTGGCGAAGGATCTGCCGTCCAGGCGCGTCGTCGATTTGCCGGTGGAGCTCGACGATGATCTCGGCCGTTCGATTCGCGAGGCCGAGCGTGAGCTGGCGACGCGACTGGTCTCTCGGTTCCGGCGTGCGGTCGCGGCAGGCATCGGCAGCGCGTTCGACGGTGACGCCGACGCGCACCGCGCTCACCTCATCCGCATGGTCGCTCACGCCGAGCTGGAGGAGTCGAAGGGCGCCACCAGCGGCGAGAACGTGTTCACCATGGTGCGCAAGATCGGTCAGGCGAAGGCGCTGCTCGCCTCCGACTACGCCGCACAGCTTGCGCGTTCGGTTGGCAAGGTGGTGTTCTTCGCCAAGCACATCGACGTCATGGATGCCGCGGAGGAGTTGTTCGCCGCCCGCGACCTGCAGTCGATCTCGATTCGCGGGGACCAGGGCGCCCTCGCCCGGCAGAAGGAGATCGACGCCTTCAACAACGACCCCTCCGTCGCGGTGGCCGTCTGCTCGCTCACCGCGGCCGGGGTCGGCCTCAACCTGCAGGCCGCGTCGAACGTCGTGCTGGCGGAACTGAGTTGGACCGCCGCGGAACAGACCCAGGCGATCGACCGAGTCCATCGGATCGGCCAGGAAGAGCCGGTGACTGCCTGGCGAATCATCGCAGCGCAGACCATCGACTCGAAGATCGCGGAACTCATCGATGCGAAGCAGGGACTCGCGGCGCGCGCTCTCGACGGTGCGGATGTCGAGCCGGGGTCCGCTGACTCCGTGCAACTGGATGCCCTGATCGCCCTGCTGACCGAGGCGCTCGGCACGTCCGTGTAGTCGCGCTACTCGTCCTCGAGGTCGTCGTCATCGAGGTAGACGACCCGCTCGTCGTCCGGGAACTCGTCGTCGAAATCGTCGTCGAATTCGTCGTCGATCGCGCGCTCGTCTTCGTCTTCGAACGGGTCGTCCTCCGGCTCATAGTCGCCGCTTTGGGCGCTGATGAAGTCGTCGCCAAGGTCCCGCCCCACTCCGGAATCACTCATGAATCCAGGGTACGCCGTCGTCGTCGCGCGGTCGAGAATTCTCATCGGCTGCCGCCCAAGCCGTCCCGTGAGCGGTGCGCCTAACCGCGGATGAGCCCCAGCCCGCGGGCCTTGGCCACCGCGGACGTGCGAGAGGCGGCGCCCAGCTTGGTGAAGATGTGCACGAGATGCGACTTCACCGTCGCCTCGGATAGGAACAGCTGCTCGCCGATTTCACGATTGGATGCCCCGTCCGCGACCAGTGCGAGCACCTCGCGCTCGCGTGGGCTCAGTCTGCCCTCCGGAGACTGCACCCGCATCACCAGACGGTCCTGGATAGCGGGTGCCAATGCGCTTGCTCCGGCGGCTGTCGCGCGTACGGCCGCGACGAGCTCGTCGGGAGGCGCGTCCTTGAGGAGGTAACCGCTGGCGCCGGCTTCCACGGCGCCGAGTATGTCGGCATCGGTGTCGTAGTTGGTCAGGATCAGCACGTGGGGCGGGTCCGGCTCTGCGCGGATCAGACGCGTCGCCTCCGCGCCCTGCAGGTCGCCACCGAATTGCAGGTCCATCAGCACGACATCGGGGTGGTCGATGCCGGCAAGCGTCACCGCGTCGCGGGCCGTGGCAGCTTCGCCGACAACCGTCATGTCCTGCTCGAGGCCGAACAGGGCGCGCAGGCCGGCGCGCACCACCGGATGATCGTCGGCGAGCAACAGGCGGATCATGGCTTCTCCGGGCTCCGGGCCGTCTTGTCGCGGCCGGGCAACGGCAAGGATACGGCGACAGCTGTGCCCGCGCCGGGCCGGGATTCGATCACGGCTTGCCCACCCAGTTGTTCCGCGCGTTCGCGGATTGCCCGCAGGCCGAACGATTCACGACTGCCGGTCGGCTGCGCAGGCAGCGTCGCGGGGTCGAATCCGCAGCCGTCGTCGACGATGTCGAGGCTGACCGAGTCGTCCATGTAACTCAGCGTGAGTTCGACCTGACCGGCCCGGGCGTGTTGGCTGACGTTCGCGAGCGACCCTTGTGCGATCCGCAAGAGAGCGGTCTCGATGCCCATCGGAAGAGGAGTCGGGTCACCGCTGATGGTGACATGGACGGGCAGATCGGTCTCCGTCGTGCCGGCGGCCAGCCGGCGCAGCGCGCCTTCGAGCGTGTGCTCTTCGAGTGCCGGCGGGGTCAGTTCGCGGATGAACCGCCGCGTCTCGGCCAGATTGGTGGCCGCCGTCTCCCGGGCCAGGCGCACATGGTCGATCGCGGGGTGCTGTTCGTCGGCTCGTTCGACTGCGTGCAGCAGCAGCTGGATACTGGACAACCCCTGCGCGACGGTGTCGTGGATTTCGCGTGCGAGGCGGGCACGTTCCGCGAGCACGCCCGCCTCGCGTTCGGTCGCCGCCAGCTGCTCGCGAGTGGACATGAGATCGCGAATGAGAGCCTCGCGTTCGCGGGCTTCGCGGTACAGCGCTTGGTAGCCGAGACCGATGGCGATGGCGATGATCGCGCCGATGATCGGTCCGACGACGCCGCCGACGGAGAGCCGGATGTGCCAGGCGAGTGCGACGATCGCGCACGCGGTCAATGCGGCCACGGCGATCACGTTCGATGGCTGACGGACCAGGTGCAACACGAGGAAGAAGAGCGGGAAGACCAGGTATGCCGCATCGGCTGTCAACGCCATCAACGCCAGGCACAGCGCGATCAGCACGGCGAGCCAGATCGGCCAGAGCAGTTTCGACGTCGACAGGTGGAAGAACGCTGCCGAGCCGTACACGGCGAGCAGTGCGATGCCGAGCACGATGACCGCGTCGGTGGTCGAGGTGCCATCGTCCGCCGCGCCCGCGAGCATGGCGTGCAGGACGACGAAGAGCGTGAGCCCGACGAAGACGACGTGCAGCCCCACGCGCAGGGCGGTGAAGACCGGCGTCAGCGCTGAATGGATTGGGGCCGAATGAATTGCGGCCGAATGGATTGGGGCTGGATCGTTCATCCTGGTCAGCATAACCAGCGCCTTACCGGGCCTGCATCAACCAAAAGTCGGCTTGGCCCGCCGACCGGTCGGAGTCGGCATGCGTGAGATTCGCGACATCTGGCCGCCTGCGCTAGACAAGAGGTATGAGTCGCAGCAGCCAGGTGGAGATCGAACGCAAATATGACGTGTCGGCAACCACTCGGGTGCCCGATCTGATCGGTGCAGGAACCATCGCGGTCGTCGAGGCGGTCGAGGTCATCGACCTGGATGCGATCTATTACGACACCGACGAGCTGCATCTGGCGAGGAACCGTGTCGCCCTGCGACGACGGGAAGGCGGCGCAGACGCGGGCTGGCACATTAAGATCAAGCGGCCAGAGGCGGAAGGCCGCACCGAGCTGCGCTGGCCGATCGGTCCGGCCGAGGTGAACGCGCAGACGGCCGTCGTGCCGGCTGAGGTCCAGGCAGAGGTCGAGGCGCTGACGGCGGGGCATCCCCTTCGTGCGGTCGCCCGCATCAGCAATCGGCGCGAGAATCGCAGACTGCTCGACGCGGCAGGCTACCCGGTCGCCGAATTGAGCGACGACCACGTTCGCGCCGAGAATCTCATTGACGCGTCGACTCGCGAATGGCGCGAGTGGGAGGTCGAGTTGCTCGCCGCCGCGCCGGACACCCGCACGAAGCGCACGGCCCTGCTCGATGCGATCGAGGCGATCCTGCTGCCCTCCGGCGCGGTCGTCTCACCCAGTTCGTCTAAGCTGGCTCGTGCCCTCGGTGTCGATGAAGCGACCTCGTAGGCTCGCTTTCATAGGGATCATGCAGCTTTTGCTGTGAAGCCGCCACCTCGGGCAAGATCGATGCGGGACTGACTATGGAGGCAAATCGGTGAAAATCGGAATCTTGACCAGCGGCGGCGACTGTCCCGGACTGAACGCGGTCATCCGGGGAGCGGTGCTCAAGGGCGACCGCGTCTACGGCGCGGAGTTCTCTGGTTTCCGATACGGCTGGCGCGGTGTCGTCAACGGTGACATCATGCCGTTGGATCGGCACAGCGTGCGCGGCCTCTCGCGTCAGGGCGGCACGATCCTCGGGTCCAGCCGAACCAACCCGTTCGAGGGTGCGCATGCAGGCCCCGAGAGCATCCAGCGGATGCTCGATGACAACGGAATCGACGCTGTCATCGCGATCGGCGGCGAGGGAACACTGACCGCGGCCCGCCGACTGACCGATGCCGGCCTCAAGATCGTCGGGGTGCCCAAGACGATCGACAACGACCTCGCGGCGACCGACTATTCGTTCGGGTTCGACACCGCGGTGGAGATCGCCACGGAGGCGATCGATCGGCTCCGCACGACGGCCGAGTCGCACCAGCGCTGCATGATCGTCGAGGTCATGGGCAGGCACGTCGGGTGGATCGCGCTGCACTCCGGCATGGCGGGTGGGGCGCACGCCATCCTGATTCCGGAGCAGCCGCAGTCGATCGAGCAGATCTGTGCCTGGGTCGAGCACGTGCGCGATCGCGGGCGCGCGCCGACAGTCGTCGTGTCGGAGGGCTTCCATCTCGACACGATGGAAGGGGCGCACTCGCACAAGGGCCTGGACGCATTCAATCGCCCGCGACTCGGCGGGATCGGCGAGATGCTCGCCCCGATGATCCAGGAGCGGACAGGCATCGAGTCGCGGGCCACGGTGATCGGGCACATACAACGCGGCGGAGTCCCGAGCGCATATGACCGCGTGCTGGCGACCCGGCTGGGAATGTCCGCGATCGACGCGGTCGTCAAGGGGCAATGGGGAACCATGGTCTCACTGAAGGGCACCGATGTCGTCACCGTGTCGATCGCCGATGCGACCGGCGGACTCAACACGGTTCCGCAGCACCGCTACGACGAGGCCGCGCTGCTGTTCGGCTGAGTGCTGCTGTTCGGCCGGCTGTGCGGGTTCTGCTGAACGCCTCCGTTCCCGGTGATCGGGTCGGCCGGCACGAGTGCGGTCAGCGAACCGGTGCCTCGCCGAGGCCGAGAACGTCAAGAAGCCAGGCCAGTTCCCACGCGCGTTCCCGCCAGGCCGCATAACGCCCGCTGACGCCGCCATGGCCTGCGCTCATCTCCGTCTTGAGCAGCACGGCGGCGTCGACCTCACGCAGCCGCGCCACCCATTTCGCCGGCTCCACGTAGAGCACACGGGTGTCGTTGAGACTCGTGACGGCGAGGATATGTGGATAGTGCACATCCGAGCGCACGTTCTCATACGGCGAGTACGACTTCATGTATGCATACACATCGGGATCGTGCAATGGGTCGCCCCACTCGTCCCATTCGATCACCGTCAACGGCAGAGACGGGTCGAGGATCGAGGTGAGCGCGTCGACGAACGGGACTCCGGCGAGGATGCCCGCGAACGACTGCGGTGCAAGATTCGCAACGGCACCCATCAACAGCCCTCCAGCGCTGCGGCCCTCTGCGACCATGCGGTCGCTCGTCGTCCAACCTGCCGAGATCAACCGCTGCGCCGCCGCGATGAAATCGGTGAACGTGTTCTTCTTCGCCAACGTCTTGCCGGATTCATACCAGGCACGACCCAGTTCACCGCCGCCCCGCACGTGGGCGATCGCATAGACGACGCCGCGATCCAGGAGCGACAGGCGGGCGATCGAGAACGCGGGATCGATGCTCGACTCATAGGAGCCGTAGCCATACAACTCCAGCGGCGCCGGCTCGCCCGGCGTGACCAGATCGCTGCGATAGACGAGCGAGATCGGCACGTGGGTGCCGTCGGGCGCGATCGCCCACTCACGCTGCTGCAGATACAGCGTGGGATCATAGTCGCCGAGCACGGCCTGCCGTTTGAGCAGCCGACGCGCGCCGGTCGCCACGTCGTAGTCGTACACGCTCGACGGCGTCGCCAGCGACCCGTAGCCGAGGCGCACCGTCGGTTGCGTCCATTCCGGGTTGCCTCCTGTCCCGACCGTGTAGAGGGGCTCGTCGAAGGCCAACTCCTCAAGCGCTCCGTAGCCGTCGGCCGTGATCCGGATGATCCCGAGCCGGGACAGCGCATCGCGCCGGTATTCGATCACCAGATGGTCCGAGAACGCGTCGACGGACTCGAGCCGGATCGCCGGATCGTGGGCGAGCACGACGCGGCGCTCGCCCGTCGGGTCGTCCGCGGCGACGTCCACCAGTTCGAAGTTCTGTGCCTCGTCGTTGTGCAGGATCAGCAGGCGGTCCTCGCCTCCGACGACGGCGTGCTCGACGGAATACTCGATGCCGTCACGGCGCGGCCAGACCACGTGGAATTCGCCGGCCGGAGTTTCGGCATCCAACAACCGGTATTCCGTCGTGATGTTCGAGCCGAGCTCGGCGATCAGATAGCGGCGGCTCCGGGTGCAGCCCACGCCCGCCCAGAAGCGCTCGTCCGGCTCGGTGAGCATCGCCATGTCGTCGCTTGCGGCGGCGCCGACCTCGTGGCGCCATACGGTGTCTGGGCGCCAGGCGTCGTCGACCGTCGTGTAGAACACGAAACGGCCGTCGGGGGAGAAGACGGCCCCGTGTGAGGTGTTGGGCACTTCGTCGGTGAGATCCAAGCCCGTGCGCAGGTCACGGATGCGCAGTGTGAACCGTTCGTCGCCGATGGTGTCCGTGGCATAAGCGAGCAGCGTTCCGTCCGCCGAGACGTCGAAACTGCCGAGCGAGAAGAAGTCCTGCCCCTGTGCCTCGATGTTGCCGTCGAGCACGATCTGTTCGCCGGGCAACGCAGGCTGGTCTGCTGGCACGCCCGCGATCACCGGCGGCGTCCAATCCGCGTCATCGGTGATCGGCGCGCGTGCGTGCGCCGCATATTGTTTGCCTTCGAACGAGCGCGAGTAGTACCACCAAGCACCGCGGCGAGTCGGAACCGACAGGTCCGTCTCTTGCGTGTGCGCCTTGATCTCGCCGAAGATGCTCTCGCGCAGGGCCTCCAGATGCGCGGTCTGTTCGGCGGCGTACGTGTTCTCTGCGGTCAGGTGTGCGACGACCCGGGGATCGTCCTTCTCCCGCAGCCACTCGTACTGATCGATGACGGTGTCGCCATGGTGGCTGCGCTCGTGCGGAATGCGCAGTGCGACGGGAGCGGTCGAGTGCTTCATGGATCAACCGTACCGGCAGCGGTTGCACCGAAGACGATCGCGCGAACGACGCCTGGCTGCATGCTCGGATGCTGGGAATCATCTGCAGCCCCGGATGGTTCTGCACACGGAGACGATGTGGCGCCGTGTCGCCGCGCGAAAGGATGACCGTGTCGAGATTTGTGCAATATCAGCAATTCGGCGGCCCGGAGGTGCTCGGGATCGTCGAGGTCGAGCCCCCGCATCCCGGTGAAGGGCAGGTGCGCGTGCGCGTGCTCGCCGCGGGTTTGAATCCGGTCGATTTCAAGATCTACCACGGAGGCCCGGCCGCCGCCGCGTATGGTGCGGTCCCACCCTCCGGTGTGGGCAATGATTTCTCCGGCGTGATCGACGAGCTCGGGGAGGGCGTCACCGTATGGAGTCTCGGAGACGAGGTGTTGGGCGGCTCACGGAATCTCGCAGCAGCGGATTTCGTGATCGTCGACGCCGGCGCGCTGACACGCAAACCCGCCGGGTTGTCGTTCGAGGTCGCGGGTTCGCTCGCGGTCGCGGGACGGACCGCGTGGGCCAGCGTCAGCGCACTGAAGCTCGGCCCGGCCGACACCGTTCTGGTCAGCGCCGCGGCTGGAGGAGTCGGCGTGCTCGCCGCTCAGCTCGCGAGGGCGACCGGTGCGACCGTCATCGGCACCGCGAGCGACGCGAATCGCGACTACCTGCGCTCGCTCGGTGTGGTGCCTGTCCGCTACGGCGACGGCGTGACCGGTCGTATCCGCGAAGCCGCGCCGCAGGGAATCACGGCCGTGCTCGACAACCACGGGCCGGAGACGATCGAGGCGGCGATCGAGCTCGGCGTTCCGCTGAGCAGGATCAACACGATCGCGGCGCACGGGTATGACGGTGTGCTGACCGTCGGCGGAGCCGCCGCAACGGCGGCCGACCTGGCGCACGTCGCCGAGCTGCTCACGGCCGGCGACCTGGAGTTGCCGATCGATTCGATCTACCCGCTCGAACGTGTACGCGAGGCGTATGAGAAGCTCGAGGCCGGCCACGTCCGCGGCAAGATCGTGCTTGTCACCGAGTAGCGCGCCGCCGATTCGCCGAGGCGGGATAATTGAGGGCATGATTTCGACCGAGCTGGCTCGCAGGCTACGCGATGCCGGGCTGCGCTGGCATCCGGCTTCCGGTGACGCGTTCCGCATCGACTCGGCCGAATTCGAATCTGATGTGTTCACCGTCAGCGAGATGACCATCGAGGCGCACGAGTTCGACACCGGCACCATTCTCGGCTTCAACGGCACGACCGAGTGGGCCCTGGACTCCGTCGCGATCGAACGTGCGCTGTGGTTGCCGCGCGAGGACCAACTTCGAGAGCGCCTCGGTGCCGGGTTCTCCTCCTTGACGCGGTCGGCGGACGGCCGCTACCGCGTTCTGACCGCGCATGACGGCCGGCAGGCCGCTTTCGACGCGGATGACCCGGCACAGGCCTACGCGCTGGCGCTGCTCGCGCTCATCGTCCGTGCCACCGCACCGCTCGCCTGATATCCGCGTTATGGAGATCACGGCATTCTCATTCCCAGCGCTCGCGAGGAATCGGAGCCTATCGTGACGCGTGTGCCGTACTCCCGCCCGATGCTCAGTCGCGTTCCGGTGTGGGCGTGGCGCGCTCTCATGACACAGTCGCACGGCTACGAAGTGCGGCACTTCAACACCGAGCCGATCGACGTCGTCGACTACCGTCTGGACATCGACTACGTCGGGGACGGCATCCGGGCGCATCGGCTGGACGTGCTCCGGCCGCACGATGATCGCTCCGTGCTGCCCGTGTACGTGTACTTTCACGGCGGAGGCTGGATCGCCGGCGACAAGCTGCCGCTGACCAAGTACTGCGCCAGCCAGGCCGCAGGCGGCATGGTCGTGGTCAACGTGAACTATCGCATGGCCGGCCGTTTCGACATGAAACACCTGCTGCACGATGGCAATGACGCGCTCGCGTGGGTGCGAGATCACATAACGGATTTCGGCGGCGATCCGGACAACCTCGTGCTGGCCGGCGACTCAGCCGGTGGTCAGATCGCAGCTCTTCTCGCCGCGATGTCGACGCGGACCGAGCTGGCCGAGCACTACGAACTGCTTCCAGCGCTGGCCCGCGGCAGTCTGACCGGGCTCGTGTTGCACTGCGGCGCCTTGGACTTCTCGGTGGTGTTCGAACGCGGCTTCATCATGGGCCTTGGATTCGTGCGGATGCTGCTGCCCGGCCACGGCCGAGGGCTCACTCTTTCGCGTGCGGCGCGCTGGCTGTCACCGATCGACTGGCTGGACGAATCGTTCGCCCCGGTGCTGGTCACGACGAGTGAGCGTGATTTCTTCTATCGGGCGAATCTGAACTTCGTCGAGGCGCTGCGCCGACACGGCGTGCGCGTGGAGACCCTCCTGTTCGATGGTTCGCGGCGCAACACCGAGCACACCTGGCAGCAGAACTACCGGTATCCGGAATCGCAGGAGGTCTACCGCCGTCTGCAGCAGTTCGTACGCAGCGTGACGAGCGCGGCTGTGCCCGCGTCCGCCGCGGCGTGAGGGTCAGCTGACGTGCACGGACGGCCGGCGCTTCGCGTTCTTCTCCGCTTCTCGCAGCACTTCGCGGGTGACCGGCGCGACCTCGCCCGCCCCGGCCACCAGAAAGCGCAACATGTTCGACAACGGGTTGCCCTCCGTCCATTCGAAGTAGATCTCGGGAACGACCCCGGTCAGGTCTCTGATCTCGAGCAGGATCGCGGCGATCGTGTTCGGCACGTTGCCGCTGCGCACCTCGAGCACCCGGAACCCATGACGCGAGACTCCGCGAACGACGAGGTCCTCTTCGAAGTCGGATGAGTCCGAGGGCAGCACCTCGAGGAAGATGATGGGGGAGCGTTGCGGGATGTGACTGAAGTGCCGCTCGTCCCTGCTCTTGTTCTGATACTCCTTGGCCGTGTCCTTGCGCTTGTCCGGCTCATGCGCGACGATCCGGATGGCGTTGTTGTCCTCGGCGTCGGCGAGCACGAAGCCTGCCGCGTTCTCATCGATCGTCACGGAAGTGGCCCGAAGTTGGAACGACCGGCGCACGCGGGAAACCAGGGAAACGGCCATGATTCCCAGGATGAACAGGCCGCCGATGCGCACACCGTCTGGTCGTTCGATGATGTTGGCCACCGTCGTGTACACGAAGACGACGGCGATGACGGCGAACAGGATCGTGCGCCACTTCTGACGTTTGCGCCTGGCCGAGAGCGCGACGGCGACCGCTGCAGACGTGATCAGCACCAGCACGCCGGTAGCGTATGCGCCGCCTTGAGCATCCACGTTCGCTTGGAAGATCACGGTGATCAGGAAGGCGACGAGGGTGAAGACGATTACGAGCGGCCGCACCGCCCGTGCCCACTGCGGGGCCATTCCGTAGCGCGGCAGATAGCGTGGGACCAGGTTGAGCAGCCCCGCCATCGCAGACGCGCCCGCGAACCACAGAATGAAGATGGTGCTCAAGTCGTACACGGTCCCGAATGCGGGGCCGAGGTATTCGTGGGCGAGATATGCCAGCGCCCGTCCGTTTGCGGCACCACCCGGCTGGAATTCCTTCTGCGGGATCAGCAGCGTGGTCGCGATGCTCGAGGCGATCAGGAATGCGCTCATGATGATGGCGGCGCTTGCCAGCAGGTGGCCGGTGCCGCGGATGCGACCGTGCGGGGCTTCCTGGGTGTCGCCGGGAGCGCCCGTGATCTGCGGCATCACGGCGACGCCGGTTTCGAAGCCGGACAGTCCGAGTGCCAGCTTCGGGAAGACGATCAACGCGATGCCCGCGACCAGCAACGGATTGCCGTGCTGGGCGGTCAGCGCGCTCCACCAGTCGGTGATGACGACCGGGTGCTGCGCCACGTGACCGAAGGCAACCGCGACGACGACAACGTTGAGCACGAGATACACCGCCACCAGGATGACCGCGATTCCGATGGCCTCCTTGAAGCCCTTGAGGAAGACCGCGCCGAGCAGGGTGATGAGAATCAGGGTGAGCGGCACCTGAGCGCCGTGGAACCACGCCGGGGCGAACGGATTCTCGATCGCGTGCGCCGTCGCATCCGCCGCGGACAGTGTGATCGTGATCATGAAGTCGGTCGCCGCGAAGCCGAGCAGGACGAGCACGAAGAGCTTGCCCGCCCACCAGGGCAGCAGTCGTTCGAGCATGGCGATCGAGCCGGAGCCGCGGAAACTCTCCTTCGACACGCGCAAATACACCGGCAGCGCACCGCCGAGGGTCAGCACCACGAGAACGATCGTGGCGAACGGCGAGATCAATCCGGCGGCGAGAGCGGCGATCGCGGGCTGATAGCCGAGCGTCGAGAAGTAGTCGAGCCCGGTCAGACACATGACCCGCCACCACGAGTGCGTCCTCTCGGGCGCCCGCGCGTGCGGACCCTGATGCGTCCCGCTCGGGTCGATCAAGCCGTCGAGTATCCAGGCTCTGAAGCCGCGACCACCGAGCGTCGTGTTACTCACGTGGCAACACTACGTCAGGTCGCGTCTTGTCCTCATCAAGTTGACCTTGCGGGTTCCAGGTGTGAGTATCGAGAAGGGTACTAAGCGGTGCCACCTCAATTGCATGAAATCCCGATGAAATTCGACCCGGGCCGGTGTCGAGGGGCGCGGGGTGGACTGTGCGCTCCCACACAGAAAGACGCCGGTGGATCTCACCCTGATCGTGGTGCTGGTGGTCGCGCTGGCACTGTTCTTCGATTTCACCAACGGATTCCATGACACGGCCAACGCGATGGCGACGCCGATCGCCACCGGTGCGATGCGTCCGAAGGTCGCTGTCGCGCTGGCCGCCTGCCTGAACCTGGTCGGCGCGTTCTTGTCCACCGAGGTGGCGAAGACGATCTCGGGCGGCATCATCAACGAGGGGCCGGGCGGCGTGAGCATCACCCCGGAGATGATCTTCGCGGGCTTGGTCGGCGCCATCATCTGGAACATGGTCACCTGGCTGTTCGGCCTCCCGTCCAGCTCCTCGCACGCGTTGTTCGGCGGGCTGATCGGGGCTGCGATCGTCGGAGCAGGCTTCGGCTCCGTCGACTATCTGGTGTTGATCGACAAGGTGGTCCTGCCTGCGCTGTTCGCTCCGCTGATCGCTGGCTTCGTCGCCTACCTGGCCACGAAGCTCGCCTACGCGATCACGCGCCGCTACGACAACAGACCGGATGGCCGTTCCGGTTTCCGCTATGCGCAGATCTTCTCATCGTCGCTCGTCGCGCTCGCACACGGCACGAATGACGCGCAGAAGACCATGGGCGTCATCACCCTGGTGCTGATCTCCGCCGGGCTCCAGTCGCAGGCCACCGACCCGCAGTTCTGGGTGATCCTGGCCTGTGCCGTCGCGATCGCCGCGGGAACGTATACGGGCGGCTGGCGCATCATTCGCACATTGGGAACGGGGTTGACGGATGTCAAGCCGGCGCAGGGGTTCGCTGCGGAAACGAGCACGGCCGCCACCATTCTCGCGTCGTCACATCTGGGATTTGCGCTCTCGACCACACAGGTGGCATCCGGTTCTGTGATCGGGTCGGGGCTGGGTCGTCGTGGGTCGTCCGTGCGCTGGCGTACTGCGGGGCGGATCGGAACGGGTTGGTTGATGACCCTCCCGTGCGCCGCCGTCGTCGGAGGGATCGCCGCGTTCGTCGCGCGTCTCGGCCCGCTCGGTGTCGGGTTCGACGCCGTCATCGGAATCGGTGTCATTATCGTGATCTTCGCAATAGCCAGCCGGAACCGGGTGAACAGCAAGAACGCGCTCGGCGGCGTCAACGAGGTGGCGCAGTCCGCGCGTGCGGTACGGATCAAGAAGGTCAAGCCGAAGAATCCGGCGGCAAAGCGGTCCGGCAAGAGGGACGCGGCATGATCAACTGGATCGCCTTCTTCATCGTCGCGTTCGCCGCCATCTTCTCCGCGTGTGTCGTCGTGGTGCTGTATGCGCTCGGGCTGCGCCTGTTGAGCACGGCGGGCAGGACGCCGTTGGCGGTTCCCGCTGAATTCACGGACGCCATCACCATCGTGACGCCGGCCGAGGCCGCGGCGGAGGCCAAGCGCATCCGCAAAGCCGCCAAACGCAATCCGCTGAGCCTGGCACAGCAGCGGCTCGCACTCATCGGCGCATACACCTGTTTCATTCTCTGCGCTGCCGCGGTGCTGTTCGGCATCTACCTGATCGTCCCGGCCTTCCATCACTGACCGCACGCGTCGCGGCCTAGGATGACAGCCATGACCCACGGTGAGATCGTCGGCATCGTCGCCGGCCTCCGCGAATGCTTCGACGCCGGCACGACCAAGCCCATCGCGTGGCGGATCCGGCAGCTGAAGGCGATGCGCTCGATGCTGAGGGCGCACGGCGCTGAGTTCGAAAGCGCGCTCGCGTCCGATCTCGGGAAGAACCCGACGGAATCCTTCCTCGTGGAGATCGGGTTCGTGATCGGCGAACTCGATCACACGCTGAAGCACCTGCGAGGCTGGTTGCGACCGCGCCGGGTGAGCGTGCCCGGTGCCGTGTTGCCGGCGCGTGCTTCGATCATCCGCGAGCCGCTCGGGGTGGTCCTCGTGATCGCCCCGTGGAACTATCCTCTGCAACTGCTGCTCACGCCGGTGGTGGGCGCGCTCGCGGCCGGCAATGCCGTCGTGCTCAAGCCGAGCGAGCTGGCACCCGCGACATCCGCCGCAATCGCGCGCCTGGTCCCGGACTATCTCGACACGTCGGCGGTCGCGGTCATCGAGGGAGCAGTCGAGGAGACGACGCTGCTGCTCGCGGAGCGCTTCGACCATATCTTCTACACCGGGAACGGTCGTGTCGGACGCATCGTCATGACGGCGGCAGCGCAGCACCTCACGCCGGTCACCCTCGAGCTCGGCGGCAAGTCGCCGGTGTATGTGGACGACAGCGTCGATCTGGCCGCAGCCGCGGCGCGCATCGCCTGGGGAAAATACCTGAACGCGGGGCAGACCTGCGTCGCCCCGGACTATCTGCTGGCGACAGCGGATGTCGCGGCCCGGCTCGAACCACTGCTCGCCGCCGCCATTTCAGACCTGTACGGCGCCGATCCGCGTTCGAGCAGCGATTACGGGCGCATCGTCAATGACGCCCAGTTCAGCCGCCTCGACGCCTTGCTTGCCGAGGGCCGCCGGGTCGTCGGCGGTGAATCCGATCCCGCCGCCCGCTATCTGGCCCCGACGGTGTTGGCGGATGTCCCGCGCGGCTCCGCCATCATGCGGCAGGAGATCTTCGGTCCGATTCTGCCGATCATCACGGTGAGTGGGCTCGACGACGCACTGGCGTATATTCGGGCGGGCGACAAGCCGTTGTCGCTGTATGTCTTCAGCTCGTCCGATCGCGTGCGCAGACGTTTCATCACCGAGACCAGCTCCGGCGCGATCGGTTTCGGTATCCCGGCTGCGCATCTGATCGTGCCCGGTCTGCCCTTCGGCGGGGTCGGCCCGAGCGGGATGGGCGCGTATCACGGCGAGTGGACTGTGGCGACGTTCAGCCATGAGAAGTCGGTGCTGTCCAAGTCGCTGGCACCGGACACGATGCGGCTGGTCTATCCGCCGTATACCGGGAGGAAGGACCGCTTCGTGCGGGGCCTGTTGCGCAAGCTCGGCTGAGTGCGGCGCCGGCAGGCAGACTGTGGTGCGGCATCCGCACATTCGGACGAACCGATGGCCTGCGCCCCCAGCCGCGCGAGGGTAGAGTCGATAGCGTCAACAAAGAGCCACAAGCCCTTCCCGCGAGGCAACGGAGCCATTGAGTGAATACCCCTAATCCTGTCCTTCCGATGACGACCAACCCGGTCATTCCGGATGCGGCAACAGCAGAATCCGTACGAGTTGAGACGGACTCTCTCGGCCCCCGAGAGATACCGGCAGAGGCATATTGGGGTGTGCATACCTCGCGTGCCGTCGAGAACTTTCCGATCGCGAAGCGGCCGATCTCGGTGTACCCGGAATTCATCGTCGCGTATGCGAGCGTGAAGCAGGCAGCGGCACGGGCGAACGCGAAGATCGGGGTGTTGGAGCAGCACAAGGCGGATCTGATCGATCGGGCGTGCCAGGAGATCATCGACGGCAGGCTGCACGACGAGTTCGTCGTGGGTGTGATCCAAGGCGGTGCGGGCACGTCGACGAACATGAATGCGAACGAGGTGATCGCCAACCGGGCGCTGGAGCTCGGCGGGCATGCCAAGGGCGAGTATCAGTTCATGCATCCGATCGACGACGTCAATCGCAGTCAGAGCACGAATGACACGTATCCGACGGCGTTGAAGATCGCGTTGGCGTTCTCGTTGAACCGCATGCTGGAGCAGTTGTGGTTGTTGCATGAGTCGTTCCAGCGCAAGTCGGTCGAGTTCGCGCACGTGTTGAAGGTCGGGCGCACACAGTTGCAGGACGCGGTGCCGATGACGCTGGGCCAGGAGTTCCACGGGTTCGCGACGACCGTGGCGGAGGACCATGCCCGGTTGAAGGAGACGATCTGGCTGCTGTCGGAGATCAATCTGGGTGCCACGGCGATCGGAACCGGCATCACGGCGGATCCGAACTATGCGGCGACGGTGTGCGAGCAGTTGAACGAGATCACCGGCCTGAACCTGGAGACGGCACCGGATCTGATCGAGTCGACCAGTGATGCCGGGGCGTTCATGTCGTTCAGCGGGGCGCTCAAACGCAGCGCCATCAAACTGTCCAAGATCTGCAACGACCTGCGTTTGCTGTCCAGTGGGCCGCAGGCCGGGTTCGGTGAGATCAACCTGCCGGCGATGCAGGCGGGGTCGAGCATCATGCCGGGCAAGGTGAATCCGGTGATCCCGGAGGTGGTCAACCAGGTGGCGTTCTCGGTCGCGGGCACGGATGTCACCGTGACGATGGCGGCGGAGGCCGGGCAGTTGCAGTTGAACGCGTTCGAGCCGGTGATCGCGCATTCGCTGCTGCAGTCGATCACCTGGATGTCGCAGGCGTTCATGACGCTGCGTATCAACTGCATCGACGGCATCACGGCGAACGAAGCGCGCCTGGAGAACATGGTCGGCTCCTCGGTCGGCGTCATCACCGCGCTCACCCCGTACATCGGCTATGTCGCGGCTGCCGCGCTGGCGAAGACGGCGTTGCTGACGAATAGGAACGTCGCGGATCTCGTGGTCGAGGCGAAACTGATGAGCCGCGAAGAGGTCACCAGACTGCTCTCGCCGGCCCGCCTGAGCGGACTGGAAGCGACCACGACGGCCATCCCGATCATCGAGACCACCGACGCCTGACGACCGGCGCAGCCGGCCCCATCGCGGTCGGCTCCGCCGCGGCGCGATCAGATCGCCGTCTGATCAGATCACGCGGCAGAAGGTCGTCAGCGAACCGATCTTCTCGATTGTGACGGTCACCGCCGAGCGGTCGCGCAGGAACACGGGGGGCGTGCGGGAGTACCCGGCGCCGCCCGGACTGCCTGTCGAGATCAGGGTTCCTGGCTGCAACGTTGCCGTGCGTGACAGATAGGAGATCAATTGGGCGACCGTGCGCACCATCTCGCCGGTCGTCGCGTCCTGCAGCACCCGACCGTCGACGTTCGTGGTGAGCCAGAGGTCTTGAGGGTCGCCGATCTCGTCTGCGGTGACGACGACGGGTCCGGTGGGCGTGAAACCGTCGAACGACTTGCAGCGTGACCACTGCGCTTCCGAGAACTGCAGATCGCGGGCGGTCACGTCGTTGACGACGGTATAGCCGAAGACGTAGTCGAGGGCCTGATGCTCGCTGACGTCCTTCGCCGGCTTGCCGATGATCACACCTAGTTCCGCCTCGTAGTCCACCTGACTGGTCAGGTCTTCGCGCCAGGTGATGGTCGACTCATGGCCTGTCAGTGAACTCGGCCACAGTGCGAAGATCGTCGGCGCCTTCTCCACCTTCAGCGCGAGCTCAGAGGCATGTGCGGCATAGTTGGCGCCGATCGCGATGATCAGCGGCGGTCGGCGCACCGCTGATGCGTGACGCAACTCGTGGACGGGGGCGGACCGGGCCCCGGACACGACGGCTCGGTCCACGCGCGCGCGGACGCGGGCCAATGCTTCAGCACCCCCGTCGAGCAAGGCTTGGAGATCGCACGGGGCATCCATCATCACGTCATCGAGGAAGATCGCGCGATCGTCGATGACGCTCGCGAGTCGGACCGGGGCCTCGCCATCGACACTGAGGTGCGCGAATCTCACCACTACAGGCTAGCCGTTGTGCTGATAGCGACCTCTAGTGCGAAAGCAGCGCCGGGGTCCGACACGCCACCGCGCGCCTGCGGATAGATTGGGACGGTGTCCTCCGATGCACCTGCGCATGCCGATGACGCGGCGAGTGATTCTCGCTGGCGTGTCGACGCGCGTGCCGCAGCGCACCTGGACGATCGGATCGAGGACATCGACTGGTCCCGTCTGCCCGATGGCTCCATCCGGAGCACTTTTCCCGCCCCGAGCGGCGACCTTGCCGTATTTTCGCTGGGCGACCCGGTGAACCCGCGTGTCGTGCTCGTGCCCGGCGTGACCGGCTCGAAGGAGGACTTCGTTCTGGTTGCGCCGCTGCTTGCCGGGGCGGGGTACTTCGTGCAGAGCTACGACCTGCCCGGCCAGTACGAGTCGGCGGATGCCGGTCCACGTCCCGGTGAGGGACGCTACGATTATGCGCTCTTCGTCGACGATATGATCGAGTTCCTCGAGGCAGGTGCACCCGCGCACCTGCTGGGCTACTCCTTCGCGGGGGTGGTTGCCGAATTGGTCCTCGTCTCGCGACCGCGGTCGATCCGCAGCCTGACGCTTCTGACGACGCCGCCACTGACCGGTGAGTCCTTTCGCGGCGTGCGTTGGATCGGCCCGCTCAGCCGCTTCGTGACCGGGCGGACAGCCGCCGGACTGATGATCTGGGGAATCCTCACGAACAAGAACAAGGTGGGGCCGTCCCGGCTCGCCTTCGTGCGTGCCCGCTTCGCGTCGACGAGACGTTCCAGTGTGAACGACATCATCTCGCTGATGATGCGCGTCCCGGACGTGCGCGCCGCCGTTCGCGCTGCCGGGGTGCCGCTACTGGTCGCTGTCGGCAACCACGACCTGTGGCCGGAACACCTGCACACGCGCTTCGCCGCTGAGATCGGCGCTCGCATCTCGGTCTACGAGACAGGGCACAGCCCGTGCGAGACCGCTCCGCATCAGTTGGCGGCAGACATGCTGCGACTGTTCGAGACCGCGCACTGAGCGTGTCGAGCGCGAGTGCGCGCAGGAACGCGCCGTTGGCGACGCGCAGGAGCATCCTGCCCGCCCCGGCGATGCTCGCTCAGGCCGCGCCGGTGAGGCCCTCGTCCTGCTCGGCACGGCGCAGGCGGGCGATGTGCCGGCGCCAGGGCGTCTGCTCCGGCCAGTGCAGTCGCAGGGTGAGGTAGGCCCAACCGAGTCGGCGCCCGAGGCTGCTCCACGACGCGAACGGGCGCGCGGAGATGCCGACGCGCAGCGTGTCGTCGAGCCGCACGACGGCATCCATGGGCAGGTGCATGCTCAGGTCGAGGTCGTCGTGGATGCTGCGCATTGTGCTGTGCACCCGGCTACGCACCTCCGACCAGACCTCCCGCTTCATCGCGAAATTCGAACCGAACACCGGCGGGTTGCCCAGCCACAGCGATATCGCCCAGAAATACCCGCCGATGTAGAGGTACTGCCCGAGCAGGGTCACCAGCCCGTTTCCGTCATAGAAGTCGCCGGGTCCGGTGAGCACGCCGACGTCCGGGGAATCGGTGAACTCAGCCTCAATATGCATCAGCCAGTCGACCGGCGGCCGAGAGTCGGCGTCGATCCGCGCGATGATGTCTCCACGGGCCGCGTCGTACCCGGCCGAGGCCGCCGGCCAGATCCCGGTCGTCGGCTGGCTGATCACCCGCACGCCGGCCGCAGACGCGATGCTCGCGGAGTCGTCGGTGCTGCCGTTGTCGACGACGACGATCTCATCGGCGGGTCGCAGCTGAGCGGCCAGGCAGGTCAGGGCGTTCTCCAACATCGGGCTGTCGTTGAGAACCGGAATCACCACGGTGATCGAGGTCAACGTGCACCCCTCCCAGCGAAACGGATGCGCGGTCCGCATCCGTGGTCGCGCTCGCTCATTCGATCCTCTGCGCGCAGCGATGCCCTCGCCCCGAATCGGCGATGGCGGGCGCGCTAGGCTCGATGAGGTCTCCCATATAAGAAAGAACAAGATATGACTGAGCTTGATTCCGCGATTCGGCCGATCTATGAGGAGGTGTTCCGTCGGAACGCTGGTGAGGTCGAATTCCATCAGGCCGTGCGGGAGGTGTTCGAGTCGCTCGGTCGGGTGATCGTCAAGCATCCGCAGTACGCGGAGGCGTCCATTCTGGAGCGGTTGTGCGAGCCGGAGCGGCAGATCATCTTCCGTGTTCCGTGGGTGGATGATGCCGGCCGGTTGCATATCAATCGGGGGTTCCGGGTGCAGTTCAGTTCGGCGTTGGGCCCGTACAAGGGTGGTTTGCGGTTCCATCCGTCGGTGCGGTTGGGCACGGTGAAGTTCCTCGGTTTCGAGCAGATCTTCAAGAACGCGTTGACCGGGATGCCGATCGGTGGTGGCAAGGGTGGCAGCGATTTCGATCCGAAGGGCAGGTCCGATGCCGAGGTGATGCGGTTCTGCCAGTCGTTCATGACGGAGTTGTATCGTCATATCGGCGAGTACCGGGATGTGCCCGCCGGGGATATCGGTGTCGGCGGGCGTGAGATCGGTTATCTGTTCGGCCAGTACAAGCGGATCACCAACCAGTACGAGTCGGGGGTGTTGACCGGCAAGGGCATCGGCTGGGGCGGCTCGCTGGTGCGCACCGAGGCGACCGGCTACGGCACCGTGTACTTCACCCAGGAGATGCTGGCCAGCCGAGGTGACGGCTTCGCGGGCAAGAGGGTGCTCGTCTCCGGGTCGGGCAACGTGGCGTTGTATGCGGTGGAGAAGGTGCATCAGCTGGGCGGAACGGTTGTGGCGGTCTCCGATTCCTCGGGTGTCGTCTATGACGCGGACGGAGTCGACTTCGAGCTCTTGCGGCACGTCAAGGAGGACGATCGTGGCCGGCTCAGCGAGTATGCGAACCAGCGGGGCAGCGCATCCGGGTATCGTGCGGGCGGGAACATCTGGAGCATCGCATCCGAAACGCGCATCGATGTGGCGTTGCCGTGCGCGACGCAGAACGAATTGAACGGCGACGATGCGAAACTGCTGGTGGACGGCGGGGTTGTCGCCGTGGCGGAGGGCGCGAACATGCCGTGCACCCCGGATGCCGTGCACCTGTTCGCCGATGCCGGCGTACTGTTCGCGCCGGGCAAGGCGGCCAATGCGGGCGGTGTGGCGACCTCGGCTCTCGAGATGCAGCAGAACGCGTCACGCGATTCGTGGAGTTTCGACTACACCGAGGACCGCCTCGCGGACATCATGCGCGGCATCCACGAACGCTGCGCCGAGACGGCAGAAGAATACGGCGAGCCGGGCAACTACGTCCTCGGCGCGAACATCTCCGGATTCATCAGAGTCGCCGACGCCATGCTCGCTCAGGGCATCATCTAGCCGTGTCCGGGTTCCTCACGCGGTTGCGCGCCGAACTCGGCGACGCGGTCGACGTGCGCCCAGACGCACTCGAAACGATGCGCACCGACCGGTCCGGCTGGAGGTCGGAGTTCAGTTCCGTCGCACTGGTGAATGCGCGCGACACCGCCGATGTGCAGACGACGCTGCGCCTCGCAACCGAGTTCGAGGTGCCCGTCGTCACCCGAGGGGCAGGCACCGGGTTGGCGGGCGGGGCGAACAGTTCTGAGAACTCCGTCGTGCTCAGTGTGGCCCGGATGAACCGGATTCTGTCGATCGTGCCGCAAGACGAACTCGCGGTCGTTCAGCCAGGCGTGCTCAACGGCGACCTGAACGATGCGCTGGCCGAATACGGTCTCTGGTTCGCCCCCGATCCGGCAAGCCGCGCGATCTCATCGATCGGCGGCAACATCGCCACCAACGCGGGCGGACTGCTCTGCGCCAAGTACGGCGTCACCCGCGAGGCGGTGCTCGGCCTGACCGTGGTGCTGGCGGATGGCCGTGTCCTGCACACCGGGCACCGCACCGTCAAGGGTGTCACCGGGTACGACCTGAACTCGCTGTTCGTCGGGTCGGAGGGCACCCTCGGCGTCATCGTCGAGGCCATCGTGCGCACGCTGCCGATCCCACGGGGCGACACCATCACGATCGGCGCCGTGTTTCCGGATGTCGCGTCCGCCGCTCGTGCGTCCGCGGCGATCACCGCGACCCGGCTCCGCCCGGCCGTGATGGAGCTGCTGGATGCGCCGTCGCTCGCCGCGATCCAGACGTTCGTCGGGGAGGACGTCATGCGCGAGAGCATCGGATCGACTGGGGACGGCAGCTATCTCCTGGTACAGTTCGACGCGGGCGCAACCGAGACGGTCAGCGCTGAGGCCGTGCGCTGCATCGAACAGGCCGGTGGTCGAGCGCGGGCGTCCACGGATGCGGACGTCGGGGAGCGGCTGCTGGCGATTCGGCGCGCCTTTCACCCGTCGCTCGCGGCGCAGGGCCGGGTTCTGATCGAAGACGTCGCCGTTCCACGATCGCGACTGCCCGAGATGTTCGGCGCGATCGAGGAGATAGCGGGCCGGTACGGGGTCGCCATCCCCACGGTGGCGCACGCCGGCGACGGCAATCTGCACCCCAACTTCGTGTTCGAGGGCGAGCAGGTGCCGCCGTCCGTGTGGGAGGCTGCCGGCGAACTGTTCACGGCGGCCCTGAGGCTCGGCGGCACGTTGACCGGCGAACACGGTGTCGGCGTGTTGAAGCGGCGATGGCTGCGCGACGAGCTGGGCGATGACTCATACCGGCTGCAACGTCAACTGAAGGCCGTCTTCGATCCGGCCGGAATCCTGAACCCTGGAGTCATGTTCAGCGATTGACCGCGTGTCCTCTAACGTGAGTGCATGACTTCCAGTTCGGAGGATCCGTCACTCGGGCGTCCCGAGAGCTCCGGGCGGCCCGTGAGCCCCGATCAGCCCGGGCAGCGGGTGCATCCGGCGCACGCCGCGCCGCCTGTCGCCGCGCAGCCGGCCGCGCCGCTGTGGCGCCCGACTGCGCAACCGGAACCCGTCGCGCCGAGCGTGCTCGTCGTCGTGCTCACCATCGTTGGAATCAGCGTGCTGGCGCTCGTCCTGCTCGTCGTGCTGGTATACCTGTCGGTGGCACTCGGCACACCGGCGGTGATCGGTTGTGGCATCCTGGCGCTGATCCCGCTGGCGATCGTCGTGCTGACGACCCGGTGGATCGACCGGTGGGAGCCGGAGCCGAGCGCGGCCCAGTGGTTCGCCCTGCTGTGGGGCGCAGGGGCCGCGGTGGCGATCGCGTTGCTCGTCGACCTCGGTTCTCAGCTGGTGCACTATCTGGAGGGATCACCGCCGCCGAGTGATCTCTTCCAGTCCATCGTGCAGGCGCCGTTGGTCGAGGAGAGCGCCAAGGGGCTCGGCGTGTTCATCCTGTTCGTCGTGTTGAGGCGCACATTCAACGGTCCCGTTGACGGTGTCGTGTACGCGGCGCTGACGGCAGGAGGATTTGCCTTCGTCGAGAACATCCTCTACTTCGGGTCCGCGCTCGCGGAAGGCGGTGGCGGAGAACTGGTGGGCACGTTCTTCTTGCGTGGGCTGATGTCGCCGTTCGCACATGTGATGTTCACCTCATGCACCGGTTTGGCGTTGGGGATCGCTGCGCGGCGGCCGGGCGTTCTGCGTGCGGGGGCGGCCCTCGTGCTGGGGCTGCTCGCCGCAGCGTTTCTGCACGCTCTGTGGAACAGCGCGGCCTATCTGGCCGGGGATTTCATCGGCTATTACGTGCTCGTGCAGATGCCGCTGTTCGCCCTGGCGATCGTGCTCGTGCTGTGGCTTCGGCGGCGGGAGGCGCGACTGATTCGGCAGCGGCTGCTCGAATATGCGAATGCGGGTTGGCTCACCGGGCACGACGTGACCATGTTGGGCACCGCAACCGGGCGCCGGGGTGCGCGGGCATGGGCGAAATCGAGGCAACCGTCGGCGTCCGCACTGATGAAGCGCTTCATTCAGGATGCGACGCGGTTGGCCTACACCCGCCAGAGGATCGTCAGCGGGCGTGATCGGGTCGGTGCGATCAACGACGAGAGACTGCTGCTTGCCGCGGTCGTCGCAGACCGCAACCAGATCATCGCGTTGCACTGACGCTCGGCAACGTTCGCCGAGTGCGCGTTGCGCGCCGTCGGAGCCCAGCCCGGTCGTTAGCAGCCCGATCGTTAACAGACTCATCGTCCGGTGGTGCGGCGATGCCTGCAACTCTCCCGGACGACGAGCTGATCATTGATCGATGATCCTGATCTGACTACTAGAGTGCCTCTGATGCCGGCAAAGTGCAAGAGCACGTGAGAATCAGTTCAGGTGGTCGCGTGCCCGCAGGCGCTTTGACGTATGCCTGCTCGGCACGCTTGGATGGTCTCATGACTGTAGACCTGAGCTCCAAGCCCGAGATCGACGCGCCGGAGGTTCCGGCATCCGGTTTGCTCGAGATCGACGACATCGTCGTCGGCGACGGGGGTGAGGCGGTCCCGGGCGGAACGGTGACCGTGCACTACGTCGGGGTGGAGTACGACTCCGGCGAGGAGTTCGATGCGTCCTGGAACCGCGGTACGCCGTCGACGTTTCCGCTGCGTGGATTGATCGGCGGATGGCGTGAGGGTATTCCCGGCATGAAGGTCGGAGGCCGCCGCAAACTGGTCGTTCCACCACAGCTCGCATACGGCGAAACGACGTCGAAGGGGCACCCGCTGCAGGGAAAGACCCTGATCTTCGTCATCGATCTGCTCGGCGTTGCCGAAACACCTGCCTGAACCGGGCGTTCTCGCACGGTCTCGGCGACCGGTTACCGTGGGCAGACGTTCGCGCGATCTCGTCGGCCTGGATGGGTTCCCTCAGAGCGTATCGACGCAATACCCGCGAACGGGCGCTCTCAGCCGTTGGCGTTCTAAGCTGGCCGGGTGAGCAAGAGCGAGCCTGGCGCGGTCGCGATCACCGGCCAAGGACCTGTGGTCCAGACGGAATATGGGCGAGTGCGCGGGGTGGCGCACCGGAAGGTCTCCTCCTTCAAGGGCATCCCGTACGCGGCGGCTCCGATCGGTCCGCTGCGCTGGCGCTCTCCCAGACCGCCCGAAGCATGGGACGGCGAGTTGGATGCATCGCGGTTCGGCGCCATTGCACCACAACCGGGGTTGCCGTTCGCACCGAAGCCGGCACCGGCCGGGCTGAACAATCATCTGCCGGCGGCGAGCGAGGACTGTCTTACCGTCAACGTATTCAGCCCTGCGCTCGGCGACGCGAGGCTGCCGGTGATGGTGTGGATCCACGGCGGCGCGTACTACATCGGGTCATCGGCCGACCCGCTGTTCGATGGATCGGGCCTGGCCAGACACGGCAACGTGGTCGTTGTCACGTTCAACTACCGCCTCGGCGCGCTCGGGTTTCTCGATTTCAGCGGATTCACCGGCGAGAGCGAGCCGTTCGACAGCAACCTCGGGCAGCGCGATCAGCTGGCCGCCCTGACGTGGGTGCAGCGCAATATCGAGGCGTTCGGCGGCGACCCGGCGCAGGTGACCGTCTTCGGAGAGTCCGCCGGCGCGGGAGCGATCACCACGCTCATGACCACGCCGAGCGCATCGGGGCTGTTCCGTGCGGCGATTGCAGAAAGCTCACCGGTCGGCAGCGTTTATTCGCGAGAACGCGCCCACCGGTTCGCATCCAGATTCCTGGAGCTCGTCGACGTGCCTGAGCGCGAGATCGACCGATTGCGCCTGCTGCCTGTGGAGCAACTGACGCGCGCATGCGAGCGACTGGTGCGCAGTAATCCCAGCGTCGACCCCGGAACGATCGCCGTGGCGCCGGTCGTCGATGGCGAGTTGGTGCCGGAGTATCCACTGACGGCGTTCGAGGCGGGCAGGGCGCTGCCGATCCCGTTGATCATCGGAACCAACCGCAACGAGGCGCTGCTGTTCAAGTTGCTGCGATCACCCATTCTGCCGACCAGTGTCGCGGACATCGAGGCGATGATCGCCAACCTCGGCATCGCCGAAGCGTGGATGATCGCTCCGGAGTATGACGGCTATCCGAGCCGAGCGAGCGCTTTGCATATCTCGACGGATGCCGCCTTCCGCATGCCCACGATCTGGGCGGCGACCGCGCACAGCAGACATGCGCCGACCTGGCTGTACGAATTCGACTACGTGCGCCCTTTGCTGAAGGCGATCGGTTTCGGGGCGATGCACGGTTCCGAGCTGCCCTATGTCTGGGGCAACGCAATCGCATCGCCATTGGCAGCCGTGCCGCTTGGCGGTGCCAGAACGGCCGCTGAGGTGGCCGCTCGCATGCAGGCGCGCTGGCTGAGTTTCGCTCGGACTCTCGATCCGAATCCGGCGGGTGCGACGAACGCGCGTGCGGTCGCCGACCCCGGAGTGCCCGGTGCCATGCAGCGTTGGCCGGGCTACGACGGTGTTCATCGCAACACGCTCGTCATCAACAAGGTCGATCGGGTCGTGCGCGATCCGCGGCGGAAGCGCAGATTGGCCTGGGGCGACGAGGTCATCGCGTTTCAGTAGGGATCGCGAGTCCACTCGCGAGGTCACGGCAGAGCAGCCGGTTCAGTGGTGGTCACGACCTGAGCCTCGACGCACGGTGGGAATGGCGTCGCAGTGGTGGCAAGTGATGAACCCGCGGCGTAGCGTTGTCGCAGGCGTGACACCCGACCGGGCCGTGTCGCACGCCCACAGCGTGAGAGGAACCGCGATGCCGATCGTCACCCGATTCCCGCAAGGGACGCCCATCTGGGTCGATCTGCAGAGTACCGACTCCGCGGCCGCCGCGGAGTTCTATTCGGCACTGCTCGGTTGGGAAGTGGACGAGCCGGCACAGGCCGGAGGCTATCGACCGGCGTATCGGCGCGGTATTCCGGTCTGCGCGATCGGCTCGCTGCCTCAGGCGCTCGTGGAGAAGGGCGCTGTTCCCGTGTGGACGACCTATCTCGCCGTCGACGACGTGGATGCGGCGGCTGCAGCGGTCGGTGCAGCGGGCGGCACGGTGCTGCTTCCTCCGGGCGATCTCGGAAACGGGGTGCGGTTGTCGATCGTGGTGGATCCCGGCGGAGCCGTCATCGGTCTGTGGCAGGGTACGGCGCATCTCGGGTCATGGCTGCGCGACGAGGAAGGCGCAGTCAGCTGGTTCGAGCTGCTGGCCGAGCATGCGGATGAGTCGCTGCCGTTCTACGAGAGCGTGCTCGGCGCATCCGTTTCGCGGGTCGAATCGGAGGGTGCGGAGGGATTCGAGGAGCTCAGCGACCCCGTCGGCCCGGCGGAATCGGGCGAGGACGCGGGGTATCCGATGCTCGAGGTCGGCGGGGTGACGATCGCGGGCGTCGGCGTGTCGGATGTCGCCGACCTGCCGGCACACTGGCGCGTGTATTTCGAGGTGGCGGACCTTGCCGCGTGTGTCGAACAGGTGCGCGAGCTGGGTGGTGCCGTGTTGGCGGACGTCTCGTCAGCGGACGGAGTGGGCTCGTGGGCCGCGGTTGCCGACCCGCAGGGTGCCGTGTTCTCGCTGCTCCAGCCATCAAGCTGGGAGGCGGGGGCGGAGGCGGAGGGCGCCCGCGCGGAAGCGGACGGCGCCGGGGCCGAAGCAGACAGTGCGCCGGCAGCCGTCCAGGCAGAAGACCCGGAGGCGACCGCCGCATGACGCCGCACATGCCAAAAACCTCGCGGACAATGGCGCGGCCGGAGCCGATTCGAATCTCGTTCGAGTAGTCTCGCACCGTGTTCACGCCAACCCAGTTGCAGAACGATCCGCTCTTGGCCGGTGACGATGAGATCGTCGCCGATCTGGGGCGCACGATGCGATGGGCCGCACTCGGCTATGGTTTCGTGGGGGTGATTGCGGCGTGGTTCGTCGCTGCAGTGGTGAGCCTTGGCCGGGGTGTTGTGACGCCGTATGGCTGGGCGGCCGGCCTGACGATCGTGATCATTGTTGTGACGATCGGGTATTTCACGTTCGTCTACCGCGTCTTCCGCAGTGCGGCAGCGTATGTCGCGTCTCGGACCCAGCGCCGACTCGCCGCGCTCGACAGGGGAACCGTCGTCGGGTTGCGCGGCGAACTCGGCAAATGGATTGGTGGAGCCGTTGGGGCGCTGGCTGCCGTGACGTTCGTGACCGCAGTCGTGGTGACGGCGTCCGAGCCGGTCAGCCTCGCATGGCCGTGGTTCTTCGTCGGTGTGTCACTGCTGCTTGCCTACGCCTACGGCTTTATTGCGCTGCACGTGCACCTGATCGAGCGGGCTCGCGACGCGGCCGCGTCCGCGCCGGTCGAATAGCCCGGCGCTGGTAGTCGCGTGGGCCGCGAGCTGTGTGCCGCGGGTTCAGCGCGCTGGGGGCGGCGCGTTGTCTCACAGGCACAAGACAGACGGCTCAGCGATACGCATCGAGAGATCACATGCATGTGAATATGCATGATATTATGCATGCATGGTTGCCATACAGATTCGGGATGTGCCGGAGCAGGTGAGGCGCGCGCTTGCTGACGAAGCCGAGACGCGAGGGCAGTCGCTGCAGGCATATCTGTTGGCGGTGCTGGAACGGGAGTCGAGCAATGCGCGCAACGGGGCTTTTCTTCGTCGATATCGCGGGCCGCGCTCAGACGGGCGGTCTGCTACCGTCGACGCCACGGCGGCGATTCGCAGTGAGCGCGAGCGCGACGCACCAGGGAAGGACCACAGTTCGTCCGCAGCGTCGTTGCGCGACCGCCGATGATCGTCCTTGATGCGTCTGCTGCTGTTGAGCTTCTCGTCGGCACGACGCGGTACGACATGTTCCTGCGCGGTGCATTGACCGACACGCACTGGGTCGTGCCGGAACACTTCATGCTCGAGGTTGCCGGCGGCGTGCGTGGCGTCTGGCTGGGCGGCGATATCAGCAATCGCGAGTTCGACGATGTGCTTGATGCGCTCGCCGACTTGTCGCTCGATGTGTGGCCAACACGCCCGCTCTTGCCGCGAATTCGATCGTTCGCCGACAACGCCACAACCTACGATGCAGCTTATCTAGCTCTTGCAGAGGAACTGACAGCGCCCCTGGTGACTGTCGACGCGAAGCTTGCCGCAGTGCCGGGAATTCGCTGCTCGATCGTCCGTCCGTGAGCAGTCGACGGTAACCGTCGGCCGCGACAGCGACCGTCGGCGTGCTCTGTTAGACTCATGAGGTTGCCGTAGAGCGGCCGCGGATAAAGAGAGCCCAGGCACCCCGCCCCGGGCACCGCGCAATGAGAGAAAAGGGGATCACATTTATGGCACTTGATGCAGATGTCAAGAAGGCGATCATCGAAGAGTACGCGACCCACCCCGGTGATACCGGATCCCCCGAAGTTCAGGTGGCAATCCTGACCAAGCGGATCAAGGATCTCACCGAGCATCTCAAGGAGCACAAGCACGACCACCACTCACGTCGTGGCCTGCTTCTGCTGGTCGGCCAGCGTCGCCGCCTGCTGGGTTACCTGCAGGAGATCGACATCAGCCGTTACCGCTCGTTGATCGAGCGCCTCGGCCTCCGTCGATAGCCTCAGCTGTAGCAACGCACTGCGGTCCCTGGTGAGAACAGGGTCTCGCTGACAACGCGAACTTCTTGCAATCGGGCCGTCACTTCATCGTGACGGCCCGATTTGCGTCTTCGGCGGCTTATAGGCCAAAACGTGCGCAGGCTGCCCGGGCGGAATACACGCAGGAGGCAGGCGGTTCAACGGCATGATGACTACTGTGACGAATGCGATCAACGACGCGGCGGTCGAGGACGCCCCGCTGAACCTTTCGGTGCTCGACCTGATTCCGGTGCGGGTCGGCCAAAGCTCTGCGGATGCCGTCGCGGCGTCGATCGAACTCGCGCGACGCGCCGACGAACTCGGCTATCGGCGTTACTGGGTGGCCGAGCACCACAACATGCCGTCGGTTGCATCGACCAACCCGCCAGTGCTGATCGGGATCATCGCCGGGGCGACTCAGCGGATCCGTGTCGGCGCAGGGGGAGTGATGCTGCCGAACCACTCGCCGCTGGTCATCGCCGAGCAGTTCGGGATACTGGAGGCGGCCTTCCCCGGCCGCATCGATCTCGGCCTCGGCCGGGCCCCCGGCAGTGACCCCGTCATCACGGCGCTGCTGCGTTCCAGCGGAGCGGTCAGCGACGTCGATGCGTTTCCCCAGAACATCGCCGACATCGGCGCGCTGGTGAATCCCGGCGGCGCCGTCCTCGGCCTGCAGAACGGGCGACGCTATGAGCTCAGTGCAACCCCGGCCGCTCGCTCCGTCCCCGAGGTGTGGTTGTTGGGTTCCAGCAGCTACTCGGCGAGCCTCGCCGCGCGAGAAGGGATGCGCTACGTCTTCGCGAATCATTTTTCGGGCGACAGCACGACCGAGGCACTGGATCTCTATCGGCGCGATTTCGCGGCATCCGAAACGGTCGCCGGACCGACCACCTTCCTCACCCTGAACGTGTCCGTGGCGGAGACCGCCGATGAGGCTCGTGCCCTCGCACTGCCGCAGATGCAGCAGATGGCGAAGCTGCGCACCGGTGCTCCGCTGACACGATTGCCGTCGGTCGAGCAAGCAGCCGGAACGACTCCGACTCCCGCACAAACCGAACTGATCGAGCGGATGGCGGCACGCTGGATCATCGATGCACCGGGGGAGGCGGCACGCCGCATCCGCGCCCTTGCATCACGATTCGGCGTCGACGAGGTGATGCTTCACCTGGTGGCTTCGGCGCACGACGATGCCGCTACGGCGTCGTCCCCGGCCCGGGTGCGCGCCGTCGAGCTTCTGGCGGCCGAACTCCTGCACTGACGACCGTGTGCCGACGACCGTGTGCCGACTGTCGGTCAAGACCCGCTCGGTTCCGTCGGAAGTCGAACCTCGAACACGGTTCATGAAGAGTTGCTCAGCCTCGCTTCCCATCCTGTCGTAAAGTATCTTGATATCAAGATATATTTTTGTTGCAACGATTGCATCTTGACAGCGCCCGTCACGCGGAGCACGCTCAGCACAGACGCGCAAGCCGGCTGTCCGAACGGCGCCGTCGCAGCGCGGGAGGAGGCGTTCGGCCATGCCGCAGGCAGATCTCGTTCTCGAGGGCGGGGGAGTGAAAGGATCCGGCCTGGTCGGAGCGATCACCGCGTTGTCCGCCGCTGCAGATCCATACACATTTCAGCGCATCGCCGGAACCTCGGCCGGGGCGATCGTCGCATCACTGGTTGCGGCAGGCATGAGTGCTGCGGACATCAAGACCACCATGGACGACCTCGACTTCGCCCAGTTCGAAGACGAGCCGAAGGAATTCGCTCGCATACCGCACATCGGCGGCGCACTCGGACTGATCTTCCATGAGGGCATCTTCGTCGGGGACTTCCTGCATCGGTGGATCGCGCAGACGCTCGAGGGCCGCGGCATCCGCACCTGGGCAGATCTCAAGCAGGACGATCCCGGCAGTTCGCTGCCGCCCGAGCAGCGTTACAAACTCGTCGTCGTCGTCTCCGATGTGTCGCGCGGCCTGATGCTCCGGCTGCCATGGGACTACTGGGAACTGCTCGGGGTCGACCCGGATCGGCAACCCGTGGCCGACGCGGTGCGCGCGTCGGCATCGATCCCGTTCTTCTTCCGGCCGTTCCGGATGAAGACGGATCCGTCCGTCGTGCAGCATTCCGTCATCGTCTGCACGGACGGCGGCATGCTGTCGAACTATCCGATCGACATCTTCGATCGGGATGACGGGCTGCCCGCGCGGTGGCCGACGCTCGGCGTCAAGCTGTCCGCGCGCAGCAGCGTGAGCTCCGGCGCGTGGAGTCCGGACGCCGACAACTTCCAGCTTGCAAAGTCGCTGCTGGGCACCATGCAGGACGCACACGATCGGATGCATGTCGATGACCCCGCGTTCGCGTCGCGCACGATCTTCGTCGACACGACCGGCTACGCGGCCACGGATTTCCACCTGACCGCGGCCGACAAAGCGAAGCTGTTCGGAAACGGGTTGAACAGCGGCACGCGTTTTCTGCAGGGCTGGGACTGGGATGCCTGGAAGCGCGGCGACTACAAGGCGATCCTCGCCGCGACGGCCTCTGCGCAGCCGCTGACGACGGGCGCGGTGCCGGCTTCGACAGCGTGACAAACAGCAGTGTCGCGCCGTCACCGTTCGCTCGAAGGGTCGAAGGGTTGAAGGCTCGCGGGCGACAAGGGTCGCGGAATCGCTATGCGATTCTCTGAGCTCCACCGTTAACCCTCGTTCGCGGGCTCGCTCGGCGCTGGGGTCGCGGAATCGCTATGCAATTCTCTGAGCTCCACCGCGCTAGCGTGAACACATGTCCTCCCGACGAAGACCTCCGCGTAGGAAACCGCTCTGGCGCTGGGAGCCGGCTGGCTACATCCTGTTGTTCCTGCTGTTGTTCGTCACGAGTGCGCTGCAGGTGACCGGGCCCGTCATCGCCTTCTGGGTCTTCCTGGGAGTGACCGCCGCGGTCGCGCTCATCGTGCTGGCGGGGTTGTTCGGCGCGGGCGCACGCGGGCGTCGCAACCCGGATGCCTATGGCAACCTGACGACGCTGGCCGGCCTCACCCTCGTGCCGACGCCGCCATCCGACGCCGCACGCACCGTCGTCTCGGACGCGTCTCGGCATCAGAACGCGATCGACGCGGCCGCAGCGTTCGGCGGAGGCACGCTCACGGCTGTCCTGGTACCGCGTGCGACACGCTGGCTCGGCAGGCGCTATCGTGTGGCCGTGCACCTGGTCGCCGGTGCGAACCAGCGTGTCTTCCACGCCGGCTTTCTGCCACTCGCGCTCGGAGACGAGTGGCATGCACTGTTGCTGCCGCTGCGCGCCGAAGGCCGCTATCTGCTGGTGCCGGCGACCGTGTTCGGCGATCGCCGGCCGTTCAGCGTCGAACTCGACCTCGGTAGCGCCTCAGCGGCGTTTCTGCGAGCGAACGACGAGCGCGGGTCGCAATAGCGGCCAGAGGCGCCTCGACACAGGGCTTTTTCACAGTCGGCGATGTTCAACTTGGTGGTCGAGTAGCGAGGTAAAGACGGTGGTCGAGTAGCGAGGTACGAGCGTATCGAGACCCGTATCGAGACCCGTATCGAGACCCGTATCAAAACCTCATTGCGGGGTCTCGATACGCCTGCTCGCTGCGCTCGCGGGCCACGCGACCAACGGGATGATGCAGTTCGATGACTGTGAAAAGACCCTGGCCCCGCCAGGCCGAGAAAGCACGCTCTGCTAAGCTTGACGAGGTTGATTGTGCGCTCAGACACTGCGTGCGCAGGACAACCTTGCGGAGCAGGCTGGCAGGAAGCTGGTCCTCGGTGGTGGTATCCGGAATGCGCGAGCGTCCGTGTCCTTCTACTGGTGGCCAGCATGAGCCGAACGGTTCAAGTTTTGCCTACTTCCCTGCTCCACGAGTATGCACTCGGCCGCCACACGGGCGGCACGGGTTTCGCTCGCCGGAATGGCGAGGAAAACACTTAAGGAGTCAGACCTCAATGGAAGGTCCAGAGATCAAATACGCCGAGGCCGTTCTCGATAACGGACGCTTCGGCACGCGCACGGTCCGGTTCGAAACCGGCCGCCTGGCGCAGCAGGCACAGGGCGCCGTCGCGGCGTACCTGGATGAAGACACGATGCTGCTGAGCGCGACGAGCGCCGGTAAGCATCCGCGTGACGGCTTCGACTTCTTCCCGCTGACGGTCGACGTGGAAGAGCGCTCCTACGCAGCAGGGAAGATCCCCGGATCGTTCTTCCGCCGCGAGGGGCGCCCGTCGACGGAGGCCATCCTGGTCTGCCGTCTGATCGACCGTCCGCTGCGCCCGTCCTTCGTCGAAGGGTTGCGCAACGAGGTGCAGATCGTCATCACCGTCCTGTCGATCGCGCCGGGCGAGTTCTACGACGCGCTCGCGATCAACGCCGCATCCGCTTCGACGCAGATCTCCGGTCTGCCGTTCTCCGGTCCGATCGCCGGTGTGCGCCTTGCGCTCATCCCCGGCTACGGAGCCGGGGATGATCAGTGGATCGCCTTCCCCACGGCCTCGCAACTCGAAGAAGCCGTGTTCGACATCACCGTTGCCGGACGCCTTGTGACGGACGCGCACGGCCGGGAAGACGTCGCGATCATGATGGTCGAGGCCGAGGCGACCGAGCACAGCTGGAACCTGATCAAGGCCGGTGCCGTCAAACCGAGCGAAGAGGTCGTGGCCCAGGGCCTGGAGGCCGCGAAGCCGTTCCTCAAGCAGCTGGTCGACGCACAGTCGCAGATGGCGGCTCAGTCCTCGAAGGCGATCCTCGACTTCCCGGTGTTCCCGCCGTACGAGCAGGCCACCTACGATGCCGTCGCAGGCTTCGCCTACGACGAGCTGGTGCAGGTGTACCAGATCGCGGAGAAGATCGCTCGTCAGGACGCCGATGACGCTCTGAAGACCCGCACCAAGGACTTCATCGCAGGAAAGGTCGCGGCAGGCGAATTGCCTGAAGGTGCCAACGCCCAGCTGTCCGCTGCGTACAAGTCGGTCACGAAGGTGGTCGTGCGCGGTCGCGTGCTCCGCGACGGCATCCGGATGGACGGTCGTGGGCTTGCCGACATCCGCCCGCTGGACGCCGAGGTGCAGGTCATCCCGCGCGTTCACGGATCGGCCATCTTCCAGCGCGGCGAGACCCAGATCCTGGGCGTCACCACGCTGAACATGCTCAAGATGGAGCAGCAGATCGACTCGCTGAGCCCGATCACGAAGAAGCGCTACCTGCACCACTACAACTTCCCGCCGTATTCGACCGGTGAGACCGGCCGCGTCGGCAGCCCGAAGCGTCGCGAGATCGGGCACGGCTTCCTCGCCGAGCGCGCCCTCGTGCCGGTGCTGCCGAGCCGTGAGGAGTTCCCCTATGCGATCCGTCAGGTGTCCGAGGCTCTCGGCTCCAACGGTTCGACGTCGATGGGCTCCGTCTGTGCATCGACCCTGTCGTTGTTGAACGCCGGTGTGCCGTTGCGCGCCCCGGTGGCCGGAATCGCCATGGGCCTGGTCTCGGACACGATCGACGGTGAGACGCGCTATGCGGCGCTGACCGACATCCTGGGTGCTGAGGATGCCCTCGGCGACATGGACTTCAAGGTGGCGGGCACGAGCGAGTTCGTCACGGCCATCCAGCTGGACACCAAGCTGGCCGGTCTGCCCTCATCGGTTCTGGCCGCCGCGCTGCAGCAGGCGAAGGATGCTCGTACCACGATCCTCTCGGTGCTGAACGCTGCGATCGACCGGCCCGATGAGATGGCCCCGACCGCACCCCGCGTGATCTCGGTCAACATCCCGGTCGACAAGATCGGTGAGCTGATCGGCCCGAAGGGCAAGACGATCAACGCGATCCAGGACGAGACCGGCGCCGACATCTCGATCGAGGAGGATGGCACCGTCTACATCGGCGCCGTCGACGGCCCGTCGGCCGAGGCCGCCCGCGCCCAGGTCAACGCGATCGCGAACCCGACGAACCCGGAGGTCGGCGAGCAGTTCCTCGGAACGGTTGTCAAGATCGCCACATTCGGTGCGTTCATCTCCTTGCTTCCGGGCAAGGACGGCCTGCTGCACATCTCCGAGGTGCGCAAGCTCGCCGGTGGCAAGCGCGTCGAGAACATCGAAGACGTACTCGGCGTCGGCCAGAAGATCCTGGTGGAGATCACCAAGATCGACGACCGCGGCAAGCTGTCTTTGCAGCCTGTGATCGCCGAAGAAGCGCCTGCCGAGGCTGCTGCTCCGGTCGCGGAGGTCTCGGTCTCCGAATGATCCCGCGGTGACCCAGCGGTGTCCTGAGGAGGTCGGCCCCGGTCTTCTCCAAGGGTAGGCCGATCTGCGGCCGTATCGCGATCCACAACGGATGCCCGCCCCACGTTCTGCGGGCGGGCATCCGTTTGCCCGTGAGGAGTGCCCAGGTGGGACGAACACGCCCGGCGGGTGCGGCGCCTTCGGCCGGAACGGACGCTATCGGTGCTCAGCGCCGCGGCCCGCGTTCCAGGAGTGCGCCCACCCGGAACGGGATCAACTCGCCCATGTCGAGCGAGGTCTCGGTGCGTTCCACCCCGTCGCACGCCAGAATCATGCCGTTGATTCGGAACAGCTCATCGGTGTCGGCGCAGACGACGCGCACGATCAGGTCAGACGGCCCACTGATGCCGTTGGCCTGCACGATCTCCGGGATGCGCGACAACTCCCGTACGATCGCGGCGAGCTTCTGTTGCTGCACGTGCACCCAGATGAACGCGGCAAGGGGATAGCCCAGCGCCTCCGGATTGATGCGACGATCGAAGGGCAGGAACACATTCGAGCGTTCCAGGGCGGCCATTCGCGCTTGCACGGTGTTGCGGGAGAGCCCGAGCGTGTCGGCGAGTGCGACGACCGTGCTGCGCGGCTCGTCCGTGAGGGCGGCGAGCAGCCGAAGGTCGGTCGCATCCGGGTTGGGCATGATGCGAAACCTTACCACGGTGATTCGCGCCAGAATAGTGCACATTGCTCAGTTGACACGCCGGTGATTGTGCGCACTGCACTTCGGACGTAGCCTGAAAGTAATTCTGGCAAGGTTGCCGGAAGCGGGTCGGTCGGCCACAAGCCAGATCGGTCCGACACCGAGACAAAGGTGGCGTGCGATGATGCCGGGTGCCCGTCAAGGAGCAGAACTCCTTACTCGAGAAGCCAGTGCTCGAAAAGACAGTTTGGTCCAGTTGCTGACGCCGTCAGGCGTGCGACTGAGCGATCCGGACTACGATCCGTGGGTTGCGGACGTGTTTGGTGAGCGGCTCGCCTCGCTCTACGAGGACATGGTCGTCGTGCGTCGCATCGACGCGGAAGCCACCGCGTTGCAACGGCAGGGGCAATTGGGGCTGTGGGCACCGCTGCTCGGTCAGGAAGCGGCGCAGGTCGGCTCGGCGCACGCGTTGCGCCGCGATGACTTCGTCTTCTCCAGCTATCGCGAGAACGGCGTCGCCTACGTGCGCGGCGTCGACCTCACCGACCTGCTGCGGGTGTGGCGCGGTTCGGTGTTCTCCGGCTGGAACCCGTATGACATCGGCATGGCGACACCGTCGGTCATCATCGGTACGCAAACGCTGCACGCGGTCGGCTACGCCCTGGGCTGCCAGTTCGACGGTGTCGACTCCGCAGCGATCGCATACTTCGGCGATGGCGCGACGAGCGAGGGCGACACCAATGAGGCGATGATCTTCGCCGCGACCTACGAGGCGCCTGTCGTCTTCTTCTGCCAGAACAACCACTGGGCGATCTCAGAGCCCGTGGGCTTGCAAGCGCACACGCCGATCGCCGACCGCGCTCCGGGGTTCGGGATCCCGAGCATGCGCATCGACGGCAACGACGTGCTCGCGGTGCTCGCCGCGACCCGTCTTGCGTTGGAACGCGCGCGCAAGGGTGACGGACCCACCTTCATCGAAGCGGTGACATACCGCATGGGCCCGCACACCACCTCAGACGATCCGACCCGCTATCGCAGCAAGGAGGAGCTCGCCGACTGGGCCGAGAAAGACCCGATCGAACGGGTCGGATCCCTCCTCACGTCCCTCGACATGATGACGGACGAGTTCCGTGCACGCGTCACCGCGAAAGCGGATGCGGTCGCGGCCGAAATGCGGGCAGGATGCCTCGCGCTGACCAAGCCGGAACCGCTCACCGTGTTCGACAACGTCTTCACGCAGCCGACGTCGTGGCTGGCTCGGCAGAAGAGCCAGTACGCGGCCTATCTTGACCAGTTCGGCGGTGAGCCCGCATGACCGCAACGGAGATGACCCTCGCCAAAGCCCTCACCATGGGATTGCACGATGCGCTCGCCAGCGACGACAAGGTGGTGCTGCTCGGTGAGGACATCGGAATGCTCGGCGGTGTCTTTCGCGTCACGGACGGCCTGCAGAAGGAGTTCGGCAAGCGGCGCGTGATCGACACCCCGCTGGCCGAGTCGGGCATCATCGGCACGGCGGTCGGGTTGGCATATCGCGGCTACCGGCCGGTCTGTGAGATCCAATTCGACGGTTTCATCTTCCCGGGCTTCGATCAGATCGTGACCCAGGTGGCGAAGATGCATTACCGCACCGCAGGCGCCGTGCGCATGCCGATCACGATCCGCGTGCCGTTCGGCGGCGGCATCCGCTCGGTCGAGCATCACTCTGAGTCTCCCGAGGCGTATTTCGTGCACACATCCGGTCTGCGCGTGATCAGCTGTTCGAACCCGCAGGATGCGTACGTGATGATCCGCCAGGCAATCCAGGCCGATGACCCCGTGCTGTTCTTCGAGCCGAAGCGTCGCTACTGGACCAAGGCACCCGTCGAACCCGTGCTGGCGGCGGATGCGCCCAGCTTCGAAGTCGCGCGCGTCGTGAGGGTGGGCGCCGACGTCACGCTGGTCGCGTACGGCCCGCTCGTGATGACGGCGACGGATGCCGCGGTCGCGGCCGCGGACGAGGGCGTCTCAGTCGAGGTCATCGACCTGCGCTCGCTATCGCCGGTGGACTTCGCGACGGTGGAGGCATCCGTTCGCAGGACCGGCCGGTTGGTGATCACGCACGAGGCACAGCAGTTCGGTGGTGTCGGCGCCGAGATCGCCGCGAGCATCACGGAGCGCTGCTTCGAGTATCTGGAGGCGGCGCCGGTGCGCGTGACCGGGTTCGACGTGCCGTATCCACCCGCAGAGCTCGAGGACGAGTACCTGCCCAACCTGGACCGCATCCTCGACGCGGTCGATCGCGTGCTCGGCAGACCCAACTCGCTGAGCGACTGGCACGCTGTCGACGAGCGCAGTGCTGACGAGCGCAGTGCTGACGAGCGCGGTGTCGGAAGTCCCAGCGACGGGAGCGACGGCGTATGAGCGTATTGAAAGAATTCGCTTTGCCCGACCTCGGTGAGGGACTGACCGAGTCGGAGATCGTGTCCTGGCACGTCGCCGTCGGCGATACCGTGCAGCTGAATCAGATCATCGCAGAGGTCGAGACGGCCAAGGCGCTCGTCGAGTTGCCGTCGCCGTTCGCGGGCGTGGTCAGCCGGTTGTATGCGGAGCCGGGGGCGACGGTTCAGGTCGGCGCGCCGATCGTCGCGTTCGAGATCGATGACGGCTCGCTGGCGGATGCGGACACCCCCCGGCCCGCCGATGCCGACGCGCGACAGGATACAGCGGCCGACGCCACGATCGTCGCCCCGAGTGCTGCTGCGGGGCGCCAGGCCGTGCTTGTCGGTTATGGGCCGGCGATCGAGACGGGGGAGCGGCCTCGGCGCCGGGCTCGCGGTGGCGGCCGCGTCGCACCCGGTGCGCCTACTCCATCCGGGTTCGCGGCACAGGCTGCAGCCCCCGGATCCGCCCCGTCGACTGCGGGCGAACGCCCGCGATCCACGCCACCGGTGCGTGCGCTCGCACGCGACCTGGGTGTCGATCTCACTCGTGTCACCGGAACGGGCCAGGGCGGGCTGATCATTCGGTCGGATGTCGAGGCGTTCGCCACAGCATCCGCAACCGCGGTCTCGACGACGGAGCCGATTCTCTCCGGAGACGTTGCGGGCACCGCCTCGCGGCATGGAGGCGACCGCCCGCGCCAGACGCGGATCACGGTCGGCGGCGTGCGCAAGCACACGGCTGCGGCAATGGTGGCAAGCGCGTTCACGGCGCCGCACGTCACGGAGTTCCTGACCGTCGACGTCACGCCGACGATGGAACTGATCGACTCGTTGAAGTCACGGCCCGCATTTCGTGACGTACGCATCAACATCCTCACGATCGTCGCGAAGGCACTGTGCATCGCGGTCGATCGAACGCCGGCAGTCAACGCACACTGGGTGGAATCCACGACGGATGCGCCCGCAGAGATCGTGCAGTACGGCTACGTCAACCTCGGCATCGCGGCGGCAACACCGCGCGGGCTGCTGGTGCCCAACATCGCCGACGCCGATCGGCTCACTCTGCTCGAGCTCGCGGGCGCTCTCGGCGAGCTGACGGCGACGGCGCGGGCGGGACACACCGGTCCCGCTCAGTTGATCGGCGGAACGATCACCATCACGAATGTCGGAGTGTTCGGCGTCGACGCGGGAACACCGATTCTGAATCCGGGTGAGGCCGCGATCCTCGCGCTGGGCGCTGTGCGCACGCAGCCGTGGGAATATCGAGGCGAGATCGCACTGCGCCAGGTGATGACGCTCAGCCTGTCGTTCGACCACAGAATGGTCGATGGCGAGCAGGGGTCGCGATTCCTTGCCGATATCGGCTCGATTCTCGCCGAGCCGGGCTTCGCCCTGACAATGGTCTAGGCATGCCGCTGGTCGAGTAGCGAGGCACGAGCGTACAACTCCCGCTGGTCGAGTAGCGAGGAACGAGCGTATCGAGACCGAGCGTCCTACGCGGGTGCCGTCAGCGCAGCCAGCGCCAATTGCTCGAGGATCGACCCGACCAATTCGGGGGAGAGTTGTGCGGCACCGGAGCCGGGAGCGTGTGCGCTGTGCGGGGTGGAGTTGATCAGGCCGAAGACGGCGTGGGCCCGGATCCGCAATTGCGAGGCATCCGTTTGCGGGTGCAGGCGCGTCAGCACGCCCACCCACAATTCGACGTAGGTGCGCTGCAGAGTGCGAACCGCAACCCGATCGGTATCGTCGAGGCTGGCCAGATCGCGATCCTGAACCCGGATGACGTCTGGGTTGTCCAGTGCGAAATCCACGTGGAATCGTACCAGCCCGCGCAACGCATCGGCCGGCGTGCTCGATGTGGAGATCACCGTCTGGCCACCGGACAGCAGGTTCTGGCTGACTTCCACCAGGATGGCGCCGAGCACTGCTTGCTTGCCGGAAAAGTGACGGTAAACGGCCGGCCCGCTGACGCCGGCGGCCGCGCCGAGGTCTTCGAGGGAGACGCCGTTGAAGCCGTGTTCTGCGAAGAGTGTCGCTGCCGCGCCCAGCAGTGCGTTCCGGCGATCCGCCTTCGCCTGACTGCGCTGGGTGGGCAACTCGTTCACTGTCCCCGGCATCGCGACTCCTCTCGTGACCTCCACTATAGACAACTCAGTTAACACAGACTAACGTGGCTTGAGTTATTAACCCCTAACCGAAATTGACCGCGCCGTGCTCGATGAGCCAGTGCGGTCCTGCGCAACTTACCCGAAGAACACGGCATCGAAGAACACGGCGAAGACGCACCCATGCAGACAATCTCATGCACACACTGACATCGACCTCGGATACTGCGGATCCGACCTTCTCCATGAACGACGCACAGCAGCGCGGACTCGTCGCCGAACTGCGCCAGCGTCTCGCCGTGACGGCATTGGGCGGCCCTGAACGCTCACGCGAGCGCCACATCGCACGCGGCAAACTCTTGCCGCGGCAACGCATCGATGAACTTCTGGATCGTGGCAGCCCGTTTCTGGAGATCGCGCCGCTGGCGGCCAACGGCCTCTACCACGACGACAGTCCAGGTGCGGGCCTGATCGCCGGAATCGGCCTGGTGCACGGGCGACACGTGCTGATCATCTGCAACGATGCGACAGTCAAAGGCGGCACGTATTATCCGCTGACCGTCAAGAAGCATCTGCGGGCGCAAGAGATCGCGCTCGAAAACCGCCTTCCGTGCATCTACCTGGTCGACTCAGGCGGTGCCTTCCTGCCGAAGCAGGATGAGGTGTTTCCCGACCGCGACGACTTCGGGCGCATCTTCTTCAACCAGGCGCGGATGTCTGCTGCGAAGATTCCGCAGCTCGCCGCCGTGCTCGGCTCGTGCACGGCCGGAGGGGCGTATGTGCCGGCGATGAGCGACGAGACCGTGATCGTGCGCAATCAGGGCACGATCTTCCTCGGCGGCCCGCCGCTGGTCAAGGCGGCGATCGGCGAGATCGTCACGGCGGAGGAGCTCGGCGGCGGCGACCTGCATTCTCGGGTCTCAGGTGTGACCGACCACCTGGCCGAAAGCGACGAGCACGCACTGGCGATCGTCCGCGACATCGTCTCGACACTGCCTGCCGAGGCTGCGCCGGTGTGGGATATCGTGCCCGGGAGGCCGCCCGTGCTCGACGAGACGGAACTGTACGGCGTTGTGCCGGTGGACGTGCAGGCCCACTACGACGTGCGCGAGGTGATCGGTCGTCTGGTCGACGGCAGCGAGTTCCACGAATTCAAGCAGGAATACGGAACGACGCTCGTCGCCGGATTCGCCCGGCTGCACGGGCATCCGGTCGGCATCGTTGCGAACAATGGCGTACTGTTCAGCGAGTCTGCGCTGAAGGGTGCGCACTTCATCGAGCTGTGCGATCAGCGCGGTATTCCGCTCATCTTTCTGCAGAACATTTCCGGCTTCATGGTCGGTCGCGACTACGAGGCCGGCGGCATCGCCAAGCACGGCGCCAAAATGGTCACGGCTGTCGCGACGACGCGGGTGCCGAAGCTCACGGTGGTGATCGGCGGGTCGTTCGGTGCCGGCAACTATTCGATGTGCGGGCGCGCCTATTCGCCTCGCTTCCTCTGGATGTGGCCGGCTGCTCGCATCTCGGTCATGGGTGGGCCGCAGGCGGCTTCCGTGCTCGCCACGATTCGGCGAGAGCGTTTTGAGGCACACGGTGAAGACTGGCCGGCCGACGACGAGGCGGCCTTCAAAGCACCCATCGTCGACCAATACGAGCGGCAGGGCAGCCCGTACTACTCGACCGCCCGGTTGTGGGATGACGGCATCATCGATCCGGCGGACACCCGCACCGTGCTCGGCCTCGCGCTCGATGTCTGCTCGCACGCACCGCTGCCCGACACGGCCTTCGGCCTGTTCAGGATGTGATCGCCGTGCTACCAGACAACTCAGACAGCGCGCGCTGCGCCGCCTCATCAGCCGGCGCCTCACCAGCCAGCACGTCACCAGCCGGCACGGCGGCTTCTAACACCGCGGCTTTCAACACCGTGCTCGTCGCCAACCGCGGTGAGATCGCCTGCCGGATCATCCGCACGCTGCGCCGCATGGGCATCCGCTCGGTCGCCGTGTACAGCGAAGCCGACCGAAACGCGCTGCACGTGACGATGGCGGACACCGCCGTCCTGATCGGCCCCGCCGAACCACGGCTGAGCTACCTGAACATCGATGCCATCATCGCAGCCGCGCGGAGCACCGGCGCCGGTGCGGTGCATCCCGGGTACGGCTTCCTCTCCGAGAACGCGGACTTCGCACGTGCGTGCAAGACGGCAGGGCTTGTCTTCATCGGGCCCGGCGAGAACGCGTTGGAGACGATGGGCGACAAGATCCGTTCGAAAAACCAGGTCGCTTCGCACGGTGTGCCGGTGACCCCGGGCGTCGCTGAGCCCGGCCTCGACGATGCGGCACTGATCGCGGCCGCGGGCGAGATCGGCTTCCCGATCCTGATCAAGCCCTCGGCCGGCGGCGGTGGCAAGGGCATGTATGCGGTCGAGACGCCTGCGGAGCTCCCGGCCGCACTGGCTGCGGCGCGGCGGGTCGCTGCGAGCGCGTTCGGAGACGACACCCTGTTTCTCGAGCGGCTGATTGCGACGCCGCGACACATCGAAGTGCAGTTGCTGGCCGACAGCCACGGTCATGTGATCCATCTCGGCGAACGCGAATGCTCACTGCAACGGCGGCATCAGAAGGTCATCGAGGAGGCGCCGTCGCCCCTGCTGTCGCCCCAGACCCGTGCCCGGATCGGCGAGGCGGCCTGTGCGGTCGCCCGCAGCGTCGACTATGTCGGTGCGGGCACGGTCGAGTTCCTCGTCTCGGATGCGGCGCCGGACGAGTTCTTCTTCATGGAGATGAACACGAGGCTGCAGGTCGAGCATCCGGTCACCGAGGCGGTCACCGGCATCGACCTGGTCGAATGGCAGGTGCGCATCGCAGCAGGCGATCAGCTGACAGTGCGCCAGCAGGATGTGGTGTTGAACGGTCATGCGATCGAAGCGCGTGTTTACGCGGAGGACCCGCGCAACGAATTCCTGCCGTCCACCGGTCGCATTCTCGCGTTGCGCGAGGCCGCGGCTGCCGGCGGCGGCGAGCACGGCATCCGGGTGGACAGCGCGCTGACCGAAGGTCTCGAGATCTCGCCGAGCTACGACCCGATGCTGGCCAAGGTCATCGCTCGGGGGTCGGACCGGGCGCAGGCCATCGGCCGCCTCGAGCGTGCGCTCGCCGAAACCGTCATCCTCGGTGTGCACACGAATCTGGAGTATCTGGCGGCGCTGCTTGCCGACCCGGCCGTGCAGGCGGGAGACCTGGACACCGGACTGATCGAGCGCACACTGCCGACGATCGCATTTCGCGCAATCGACGACGGCATCCTGGTGGCCGCCGCTCTTGTGCTGCACGAGGCGGCCTGGTCGAATGCGACGGATGCGTCGTGGTCGCGACCGACCGGGTGGCGCGTCGGCGATGCCGCCCCGCTTCGATACGAGTTCGGATTCGGGGCAGACGCCCGTGCGTCGGTCGAGGTCGCGGGTGCGCCGACGGATGCCGTCGTGCGCGTTCTGCGCGCCGCCGATGGCACATCCACAGCGCTGCGCCCCGCCGCGCTGGTGCGTGGAATCGAACCGGCCGGCTTCGTCCGCGCGCCCGGCGCGGTTCGACTGGAGTTCGACGGCATCATGCGCACGTTCTGGGTCGCACGCGCAGGCGGAGTGCTGTGGCTGTCCGACAACGGATTCAGCACGACGCTGCACATTCGCGATCGCGCTACAGAGCTCGCCGAGCACCTGGCCACGCGGAACCATGACGATGGGCCAGTCGACCCGCAGGTGCGCTCGCCCATGCCAGGTACCGTGGTGACCGTGGACGTCTCCAACGGTGACCACGTCGAGGCCGGGGCAGGCGTCGCCACGATCGAGGCCATGAAGATGGAGCATCGCCTCATCTCACCCGTGGCCGGGACCGTGAGCATCGGCATCCGCACCGGCGATCTGGTGAAGGCGAACCAGCTCATCGCCACCATCGCGGTGGCCGAGAACACCCCCGGCTGACGGTGACGCTCCAGCCCATTCGAGAACACTGGGAATCCGCGCCCAGACCAGGCAGACTCGGAGGCAGGGCGGACTCGGAGACGGGCGGACTCGCACGCCGGCACAGGTACAGCAGACAGGGAAGGTCGCAGATGATCGACAAAGTGGTGGTGAGCGCGGCGGAGGCCGTCGCAGACATACCGGACGGCGCATCCGTCGCGGTCGGCGGTTTCGGTCTGTGCGGAATCCCGTCCGCGCTGATCGCGGCGCTGTACGAGGCGGGCCCACGCGAGTTGGAGACGATCACCAACAACTGCGGCGTCGACGACTGGGGGCTCGGCATCCTGCTGTCCGACCATCGCATCCGTCGCACCGTGAGCTCGTACGTCGGGGAGAATCAGGAATTCGCCAGGCAGTTCCTGGCCGGGGAGCTCGAGGTGGAACTCACGCCCCAGGGAACCCTTGCGGAGCGGATGCGGGCGGGCGGCGCCGGGATTCCGGCATTCTATACGCCGGCCGGTGTCGGGACGCAGATCAGCGAGGGCGGCCTGCCGCAGCGCTATGACGGTGCGGGCGGTATCGCGCAGGCGTCTGCGCCGCGGGAGGTGCGCAACTTCGACGGCGTCGACTACGTGCTCGAACGATCCGTGCGTCCCGACTTCGCGCTCGTGCATGCTGCCCAGGGCGACCGGTACGGCAATCTGATCTACCGCGAAGCGGCGATGAACTTCAATCCACTCGCCGCGATGTGCGGGCGGATCACGATCGCGGAGGTCGAAGAGATCGTCGACGCAGGGGAATTGGACCCGGGGCGCGTGCAGACTCCCGGCATCTTCGTGCAGCGAGTGGTGCTCGCCGCCGGCTTCGAGAAGCGGATCGAGCGGCGCACCGTCGCGTCGAACACTGTCGTCTCAAACACCGTCACCTCGAACACCGTCACCTCGAACACGGGGGAGGCCCGCTGATGGCATTGACACGAACCGGACTCGCAGCCAGGGTCGCGCGCGAATTGGAGAACGGGCAATACGTCAACCTCGGCATCGGCATGCCGACGCTGATCCCCAACTACATCCCGGATGGGATCGAGGTGGTGCTGCATTCGGAGAACGGCATTCTCGGCGTCGGCCCCTATCCGACGGAAGAGAACATCGACCCCGACCTGATCAATGCGGGCAAGGAGACGGTGACCGTCAACTCCGGTGCGGCGTTCTTCGACTCGGCGACGTCGTTCAGCATGATCCGCGGCGGTCACGTCGACCTGGCGGTGCTCGGCGCGATGCAGGTCTCCGCGGACGGGGATCTCGCCAACTGGATGATCCCCGGAAAAGTCGTCAAGGGTATGGGCGGCGCGATGGACCTGGTGTTCGGCGCCAAGCGGGTGATCGTCATGATGGAGCATGTCGACCGTACCGGCACCCCCAAGATCCTCGATGAGTGCACTCTGCCGTTCACCGGCCGGCGCTGCGTGGATCGCATCATCACGGATCTCGCCGTGATCGACGTCGTGCGCGCCGAAGACGGTTCCGGAGTCCTGCACCTGGTCGAATGCGCCCCCGGGGTCAGCGCGGGCGAGGTCATCGCCGCAACCGGCGCGCCATTGGTGGTCGACCGCGACCTGGCCGACGGCGGTGGTGCGGCATGAGCACGGGTCAGGCCCCGGATGACGAGACGGCCGCGCACATCATCACGCACATCGTCACGCAGCGCGGGCTGTACTACGAGGAGTTCGAACCGGGCACGCTGTACCGCCACCGACCGGGACGTACGATCACCGAAGCAGACAACGTCTTGTTCACCACCCTGACGATGAACACGCAATCCCTGCACCTCGACGCGGCGTTCTCGGCCACCCAGCCATTCGGCCGGCGGCTGGTGAACTCGATGCTGACGCTCGCGACGCTGATCGGCAGTTCCGTTGCGCAGCTGACGCAGGGCACGCTGGTCGCCAACCTCGGTTTCGGCGAGATCGCATTCCCGCATCCACTGTTCCACGGTGACACGCTCTATTCCGAGACCCGCGTCGAGAGCAAGCGGCTGTCGGCATCCCGGCCCGGCCAGGGCATCGTCACGCTCCGGCACACCGGCCGGAACCAAGACGGCACGATTGTGGCAACGGCGTCTCGATCCGCTCTGATGTGGTGCGAGGCCGCCCATGCCGCGGCAGGCGGCACGCCGTGACGGCTCGCATAGCCGCCGGTGCGATATTCGCCCTCGGGCCCGCCCTGCTGTTCTGTCCGGCCGACCGACCCGATCGCTTCCGGAAAGCGCTCGACCGGGCGGATGCCGTCATCCTCGATCTCGAGGACGCCGTCGCCCCCGCCGACCGTCCGGCCGCCCGCGATGCCCTGCGTCACAGCGGCTTGGATCCCACGCGAGTGATCGTCCGGATCAACTCCGCGGACTCCGCGGACTTCGGCGAAGACCTCGCCGCGGTGCGCGCGTGCGGCTACCGCACGGTGATGCTGCCCAAGGCCGCATCACACCTGGATGCGCGTCGCATCGCCGCGTTCGACGAGTCTCTCGGTGTGATCGCACTGTGCGAGAGCGCGGCAGGCATCGCCGCGGTGCGGGAGATCGCGGCAGAGTCGAACGTCGCCGCGCTGATGTGGGGGGCCGAGGACCTCATCGCCTCGCTCGGCGGCATGGCGAGCCGTTTCGTGGACGGCCGCTACCGGCCCGTCGCCGAGTATGCGCGAGCCGCGGTGCTCATCGCTGCCGGGGCCGCGGGCAAGGCGGCCATCGACACGGTGCACCTGGACATCGCAGACACCGACGGTCTCGCCGCGGAAGCCGCCGATGCGGTCGCCAGCGGCTTCCAGGCGACGGCGTGCATCCACCCGAGCCAGGTCGAGATCATCCGTGCCGCCTATCGGCCGAGCACCGGCGAGGTCGCGGATGCACAGGCGATGCTGGCGGCCGCCCGCGAGCACCCAGGTGTCTTCCGGTGGGGCGACCGGATGGTCGACGCCCCGGTGCTGCGACACGCCGAAGCGATCCTGCGGCGCGCCCGCCCCTGACGGCGATACGAAAGATTTGGTAACGGTTGCCGTGTGCCCCGGAGCTTTGTCGGTGGGCTGACCTACGCTCGTAGTGAGGTGCATCGAATCGATTTGAAGTGCACCGAAGCGATTCACGCGGTGTGTGTCGCCCTGGGGTCGAGTGCAGGGAGGGAGAACGTGGCATTGCCGTTCTCGGTGCGGGCGCGAGAGCAGAATGCGAACAGCGATCCAGTCACGTCGGATGCTCACGCGTCGACTGCTCGCACGTCGGCTGCAGGTGCGCCGGAACCCGATGCGGTCGCCGATCCAGCGGTGCGGACGGATGCGACGACTCGAACCGGTCAGCCGCCAGGGTCGACACCGGTTGACTTCGAGCTGACCGGGCCGCTGTCCATCGTCGCCAAGCGCAGAGTCAACGAGTCCGCCCTCACGGTGTTTCCGGTCGCGCTGGGCGGGAGCACGTTCGGTTGGACGGCGGATGCGGACACGTCGACGCAGATCCTCGACCGGTTCAGCGATCTGGGCGGCAACTTGATCGACACGGCCGACAGCTATGCGAGCGGTCGCAGCGAGTTGATCATCGGCGGCTGGCTGCGCGCGCGTCGCAATCGCGACCACGTCATCGTGTCGACGAAGATCGGCCGCAATGCCGACAATCCCGGGCTCGGCTCGGTCAGCATGATCCGGGCGGTCGAGGCGTCCCTGGCACGTCTGGGCACCGACCACATCGACATTCTCTCCTTCCACGACGAAGACAGTGCCGCGGCACTGGAAGACAGCCTTGCCACGGCGGAATGGCTGATCGAAACCGGAAAGGTTCGCTACTTGTCCGCCGCCAACTTCTCGGCGGAACGCCTGATCGAGGCGCGCATCCTGTCATCGACCGGATTGCCGCAGTTCGTGAGCATTCAGACGCACTACAACCTCATGCATCGCGCCGAATTCGAGGGCGACGTGCGCATCGTCGCCGCGGCGCAGTCGCTTGCCGTCATGCCCTACGCGTCGCTGGCCGGCGGTTACCTCAGCGGCAAATATCGGTCGAAGGACGCGGCCGGCCACAGCCCGCGCGCGGCGAACGCGCTCAGTTACCTGGGTCGCAAGGGCAACCGTGTGCTCACTGCGCTGAATCGCGTCGCCGCCATGCACCAGACGAGTCCCGCGAGCATCGCACTCGCCTGGCTGCTTGCGAAGCGCAATGTGACGGCGGCGATCGCCGGCGCCAGTCGCCCGGAGCAGGTCGACGGCATGATGAAGGCTGCCGGCGTGCGCCTCACCCGCGCGCAGATGCTCGAACTCGACCGCGTCTCCGACTGAACGGCCCTCGTCGCGCTTGACGGGGACGATTGTCGGGGGTGCGATCGGCCGGGTGATCGGCCGGGTGCGACCAGCGGGTCGGCCGGCGCAATCGATTACGCCGCGTCCAACGTCCGTTCGAATGCCCGCAGCAGTGCGGCATTGGCTGTCACCGGATCGCCGACGTTGCCGCCGGAGAGTGCGCCGTCGCGAGCGAGCAGAAGATCATCCGCACCGTCTTCGGGATTCGGGTGCCGCATCTCCGTCAACAGTTCGATCAGAGTGTCCCGGTACCAGGTGCGGTGCTCGGTCACGGCGATCCGAACGGGGTGGGCCGGATCGGAGAACTGCGCGGCGGCATTGATATAGGGGCAGCCATGGAATTTGTCCCGTGCGGCCTCTCTGACGATGTTCCGTGCGAGCGAGCGCAACACCGCCTTGGGGTCACCCAGCGTCTCGCGCTCGCGCGCAATGAACTCGCGTGCGCTGCGGTCCCGCCCGGTCACATAGGCGACGATCAGGCGGTCCTTTGACCGATAGTGCTTGTAGAACGTCGCCTTGGTCACATGCGCCGCAGCGATGATCTTGTCGACGCCGACCGTGTGGATGCCCTCCGTGTAGAACAGTTCGTCGGCGACCTGCAGGATCTTTACCTTCGCCGGTGCTGGCGGCCTTTCGGCGCGACTACGGACGGTCTCCATGGGGCTCCCTTTCAGGCTCCTCCGCTGCGGGAGCTCGGCGCGCTCACTCGTTATACTCAGCGGTGATCAAACAGATCGACTCAGTATAGCCAGACAGAATGGTCGGTTTGTCCGCACTTGTGAGGACATGTTCGGCGTGTCGTGTCCCTGGCGTAGGGTTGTTCTGATGAACGGCGCCGTTGACCTCCCCCTCGGCATGGCCGAACTCTCTTTCACGGCCTCCGGTGAAGCGCTCGTACGCCGCTCCGTGTTGCCGTGCGGCGTGCGTATTCTCAGCGAGCACGTGCCGGGATCGCGCAGCGCGACGATCGGCTATTGGGTTGCCGTCGGCTCGCGCGATGAACTGGCCGCACGCGTCGCGCGTGGCGGCGTCCCAGCACGGTCGGCGAGCTTCGGCTCGACGCATTTCCTGGAGCACCTGCTGTTCAAGGGGACCGCAAAGCGCAGCGCCTTGGACATCGCTATCGCATTCGACGTGGTCGGCGGTGAGCACAACGCGATCACGGCGAAGGAATACACCTGCTACTTCGCGAAGGTGCAGGACCGCGACCTGCCGATGGCCGTCGAGGTCATCGCGGACATGCTGACCTCATCCCTGCTGGACCCCGGCGAATTCGAGAACGAACGCGAGGTGATCCTCGAAGAGCTGTCGATGGCCGAGGACGATCCGGCGGATGTCGCGACCGAGCGCCTGTTCGAGGCGGTGTTGGGCGAGCATCCGCTGGGCCGGCCGATCGGCGGAAGCCCCGAGACCATCCGGGCTGCGACCCGCGCCGCTGTGTTCGAGCACTATCAGGCGAACTATCGAGCCCGCGACCTCGTGATCACGGCGGCCGGTGCTGTGGACCACGATCGGCTCGTCACCGATGTCGAGCAGGCTCTGCGCGCGGCTCAATGGGCGTTGGATGCCGAGGCGACCCCGGTGCCGCGTCGCGCGAGCACGCCGGCGGTGATCGCCCGCGCACAGGCCGTCGTCACCGTTCAGCGCCCCCTCGAGCAGGCGAACATCCTCGTCGGGATGCCCGGCCTGGTCGCCGCAGACGAGCGTCGTGGCATCATGAGCGTGCTCAACTCAATCCTGGGAGGCGGCATGTCCAGTCGCCTGTTCCAGGAGGTCAGGGAGAAACGGGGGCTCGCCTACGCCGTTTACTCGTTCTCCGCCGCATTCTCCGACGCCGGCATCTTCGGTCTGTATGCCGGCTGTGGACCGGCGAAAGCAGCGCAGGTCGCCGAATTGATGCTCGCGGAACTGCACCGGATGGCAGACGACGGCGTCACCGCGGACGAGTTGCGCCGCGCGGTCGGCCAGCTGTCGGGAAGCATGGCGCTCGCCCTGGAGGACTCGGACACCCGGATGTCGCGCCTCGGCCGCGCCGAGATCACACTGGGGGAATTCGCCGATCTTGACGAGAGCTTGCGACGGCTCGCCCTCGTCACCACGGAAGACGTGCAGGTACTTGCCGCCGAGTTGGCCCACAGGCCGATTTCGGTGGCCGCAATCGGGACTGTCGATGACGACACGTTCTCCCGCATCGCGTCCTGACGTCGAGAAACGCGCGACACCGACGCGCACGAGACAAGAAAGGCCGATTTCGTGCCCCATTATTTGTATTTGGTACGCCACGGCGAGCAGCAGGACGCCGAGTACGGCATGCCCGACGGACCGCTCTCGAGCAAAGGACAGCGGCAGGCGGCGCTCATCGCCGAGCGCCTCGGCGGGGTGCCGTTCACGAATGCGTATCACTCGCCGCTCAGACGGGCTGCTGAAACCGCGAGGATCATCGGTGAACGGATGCCGGCGCTTCATCCCGAACCGTCCAATCTGCTGTTCGACTGCATTCCGTCCGGCCCGAGCGCCGACATGCCGAAGGCGTTCGACTCGTTCTATGGCGCCGTCACCGAGGCGGAGATCGAAGCGGGAGGAGCCCAGATGGCGGATGCCGTCAACGAGTTCCTGACACCGGCTCGTGGCGACCGTCACGATCTTCTGATCACGCACAACTTCGTGATCGGCTGGTTCGTGCGTCATGTGTTCGACGCACCGTCCTGGCGCTGGATGGGCCTGAACCAGGCGAACTGCGGTCTGACCATCATCCGGGTGCGTTCGGCGAAGCCGCCGGTGCTCGTCGTGCACAACGACCTGGGCCACCTTCCGGTCGAACTGCGCACCGGCATGCCCGAGCTGCAACCCGTCTGACACACCCTAGAGCGTCTTGCGCAACCAGGTGGTCGCGTTCGGATTGTCGTTGTACGGCGCGATCTCCGCGAATCCATTCGAGCGGTACAGCCCGCCGGCCGCGGTGAGACTCGTGTTGGTGTCGAGCACGAGTTCCGTCGCGCCGAACCCGCGAGCACGCGCCTCGAGTTCGGTCAGCAACGCCCTGCCGGCGCCACTGCCGCGCTCGCCCGGTTGCAACCACAGGTGCTTCATCTCGTAGCGGATGGCACCGGGCGAGGCTGCCTCAATACGGCGGATGCCTCCGCAACCGATCGCCGCCTCGCGGGACCCGGCGTGGCCCGTCATGACGAGCAGGAACACTCCGGCCGGCGGTGTGAATGCCGCGGGATCGGGGAAGCTGGTGCGGTAGGTGCCCTGGCTCACCGGGAAGGTGCGGGCGCGGTCGGCGAAATAGTCGGTCAGGAGCGCGTGCGCACGCGCATCCGTCACGTCGACGGCGGTGAAGCGAACCATGCGTCCAGCGTACGCAGCCAGCCACGGGCGACGGCGACTCGTGCGGGCAGGCCGGCAACGATTGGTATCGTGAAGCCATGACAATTCGGGTGGCGGTCGTCGGCGCAACCGGCAAACTGGGTTCGGTGGCGACCCATCTGATCGAGACGGCAGGCGACCTGGAACTCGTGGCGGCGCTGGATTCGACGAGCCCGCTTCAGGCGATGCTCGGCCCGGATTCAGCCCCGACGGATGTCGTGCTCGACGTGACTCTGCCCGCCGTCAGTCCCGACATCGTCACCTTCGCCGTCGATCATGCGTTGAACGTGGTGGTCGGTACCTCCGGTTGGTCGGCCGAGCGCATTTCGAAGCTCGAATTCGCGCTCGGTGATTCACCGAAGACCGGTGTGGTCATCATCCCGAACTTTTCCATCGGGTCAGCCCTCGCCACGGCGTTCGCGGTCGCGGCCGGCCGGTTCTACGATTCCATCGAGATCGTCGAGGCACACGGGGCGGGCAAGGTTGATTCGCCGTCCGGCACCGCGGTGCGCACCGCAGAGTTGATCACGGCCGCGCGCGGAACGCGCGGACCGGTCGAGGCGCCACATGTCGACCAACGTGCTCGCGGCCAGCAGGTGGCGAGCATCCCGGTACACAGCCTGAGACTGCACGGCGTCGTCGCCAGCCAGAAGGTGATCCTCGGCGGACCGGGCGAGGTGGTGACCATCGGTCACGACACCATTGACTCCAGCGCATACGCTGCCGGGATTCTCAGCGCCCTGCGGGCCGCCGTCGGCGTGCGAGGCGTCCTCGTCGGTCTCGACAGACTGATCGACCTGTCGATTGCGGTTTCGGGTTCTGCCGCCGCACAGGGTCCAGGGGTGAGTCCGGAGGCGAACACAGAATGAAGGGTCGCATCGCGGCGATCCTGATGGCGCTGCTTCTGTTGGTCTACGTCGTGCTCGTCGGGCAGCAGGCCGTGCTCATGCTGTTCTCGGGCAAGGCGGCCGGCATTGTGATGGGCTGCGCTCTGATCGTGTTCCCGCTGATCGCCGTCTGGGCGATCGCGCGCGAGCTCGCGTTCGGCGTCCGCACCGAAAAGCTGGTGCGCATCCTGGATGCGGAGGGCGGCCTGCCGGTCGATGACCTGCCGCACCGGGCAAGTGGCCGTCCGTTGCGGGAGGCCGCCGACGCGGCATTCCCCGCGTATCGTGCGGAGGCCGAAGCACACCCGCAGAGTTGGCGGGCGTGGTTCCGGCTCGGGCTCGCCTATGACGCGTCGGGAGACCGCAAGCGCGCCAGACAGGCGTTGCGCGAGGCGATACGGCTCTATCGAGTCGACGCCCATGCGACCGCCTGATCGACGGTTTGATGCCGAAACGCGAACCCATCGCCGATAAGCCTGGCAGCCGAGACGTTCTGGTCGGCCAGCAGGAGTTGCCGCCCGGCCTCACCCAGCGCGAGCTCGACGATGCGCCGCGGCAGCGGGAAGCCGTATGGCCGATGCAGCACGGCGGCGAGGCTGCGCAGCAGTCGGTCGGCCGTCGCGGGGGTGGGACCCACCAGATTCACCGGCCCGCTCAGCTTAGAGGTCAGCAGGTGAACGATGGCCGCGGCCTCGTCGTGCAGGCTGATCCACGGCCAGTACTGTGCGCCGTTTCCGATCGGGCCGCACAGTCCGAGAACGGCAAGCAGGCGCAACGGGCGCAAAGCACCAGCACGCCCGACGACCAGCCCGCTGCGCACCAGCAGCGTGCGGGTCGAATCCGGAGAATGGGCAGCGGCGGACTCCCATCGGCGAACGACGCCTGCCAGGAAATCGGCGCCGGCTGGGGAGCCCTCGGTCAGCGATCGACCCGGCTGATCACCGTAGAAGCCCACGGCGGAGGCGCTCAGGAAAACGGCGGGCGGTCGTGCCGCCATCCGCATCGCATCCGTCAGCGTCTGCGTTGCCTGCAGCCGGGATTCGAGGATCGTCCGCTTGTAACGGGGCGTCCAGGGCAAGCGGCTGAGCGAGGCACCGGACAGGTTTATCACGGCGTCGGCGCGATCCATCAGTGCGGTGTCGATGATGCGTGCGCGCGGGTCCCATTCGAACTCGCCGACGGACTGCGCTGCGCGACGGACGAGGCGCAGGACGGTGCGTCCCTGCACCTCGAGCTGCCTGCGAACCTCTGTGCCGATCATGCCGGACCCTCCCGCGATCAGCACCGTCGCCACGGGTGCGGGTGCTGACGGGCCGCTCGGTTGCTGCGACTGATCGGGTGGCGGCATCTCAGGCGAGACTGGCCTCGAGCGTGATCGGGATGCCGGCCAGTGCGCGCGAAACGGGGCAGGTGCGTCCGGCCTCGTCGGCCAGACGCTGGAAGTCCTCTTCACTGATGCCGGGCACCGTCGCGTTGACGAGCAGATGACTGCCGGTGATGCCATGCGCCGGGTCGAAGGTCACCGCCGCCGTGGCCTGAATGCTCGCCGGCGGTGTTCCGAATGATGCGAGAGCATTCGACAGCGCCATCGAGAAGCAGGACGAGTGCGCAGCGGCAATCAATTCTTCAGGGTTCGTCACTCCGGCCTCGCCCGAGGATCGTGCCTTCCAATCGACCGGGAACTTCGCGGCTTCCGACGAGTCGAGGGCCACCGTTCCGGCCCCGCTCATCAGATCGCCGTCCCACAGTGTTGTCGCTTCGCTGGTGATCGACATGGCAAACCTCCCGGATCGTGAGTGCCCTCAAGCCTACTGTCGAGAGCCTACTGCCGAGCAGAGCACTCGAGCCGGTCTGCGGGGAATCTTTCAGCGGGACGCTGCAGTGTCCGTGCCGGACAAGCCGTCGTGCCGGGGACCGGTCAGACGGCCGGGACGTGCCGGCGGACCAGGCCGAGCCGCACCAGGAGCAGATACAGTTGGCAGCCGATGCAATAGCCGAACACCGCGTTGAGGAAGGCCGCGACGAACGCGGCGGCAGCCGCGGCGACCAGGCCGTACGGCAGACCCACCAGCTGCAGGATCAGTCCGACTGCCGTGACGATCAACCCGACCGTCTGTGCGAACGTGGGCGGCGCGGGGTCTTCCAGCTCGGCAGGAGCCGCCAGGCGCGGCCGAATCAGCGCTTTGAACAGCAGGCCATACGGATGCCGTGCCACCCCGGCGAACGAACCCCACGCGAACAGGCCGGCGACGACGGCGAGCAACACGAACGACGCGACGCTCGCGCCGATCAAGCCGAGCACGATGACGATCAAGAGCAGGACTGCGGTGATCGACGCGCCGAACCGGGGTCCGCGCGGGTCGATCGCTCGCGCCGAGCCGTCCGGGCCCGATCGGCGGGGCGAGGGTGTGGATTCAGGCTGCGACATGGGTGTTTCCAATCAGGTTGTCAAGGCGCGTGACGAGTTCATCGCTGCGCGGGGCGCCGCCGATCCGCGCCTGCACCGTTCCCGAGGCGTCGAGCAGCAACGTGGTCGGGGTCTGCAAGATATGGAACCGGGTCGCCAACTCTGGGTGCTCGGTTAGATCGACGTCGAGGTGCCCGACCCCTGGCCGCTCAGCGGCCAGCTCGCCGAGCAGCCGGTGCGTCGCGCGGCACGGCGAGCAGAATTCGGTGGAGAACTGCAACAGGGTCGCCCGGGAGCCGAACTCGGCGGAGGAGGGAAGGTCTGCCGGCCGCACGATATCCGCTTGTGCGTCGCTCACTCGTCCGGTCCGTGATCGCAGCACCAAGCCGCCGACGGTCGTCGCCGCGACCAACCCGATTGCGATGGCGAGGGCGAGCAGAACGTTCATGGTGCTTTCCACGCTACGCTCACCTGCACGCCCGCGGTGATCTGTGACGCAACATTACGCGTCGTCGCGCGGCCATGCGAGGGTTACCGCGTTCGGATCGACCCGATAACCTTATGGCATGTCTGCGTCTGAGAACCCCTTCGGTCAAGTACTCGTCGCGCTGGTCACGCCGTTCACGGCGGACGGCGAAGTCGACTGGCCCGGCGTGGAGAAGCACATCGACGAGGTCATCACCAACGGTTGCGACGGCATCGTGATCTCGGGCACGACGGGAGAGACCTCGACCCTGACCGACCCGGAGAAGCTCCGGCTCATCGAGGTGGCCAAACATGTCGCGAATGGTCGCGCCAAGGTGATCCAGGGCGGCGGATCGAACGAGACGGCCCACGCGATGCAGCTGTACAAGGCCAGTGAGAAGGCCGGAGCCGACGGTGTGATGATCGTCACCCCGTACTACAACAAGCCCACCCAGGCCGGCGTGCTCACTCACTTTCGGATGATCGCGGATGCGACGGACCTGCCGGTCATCCTCTACGACATCCCCGGCCGCGCCGGAATCCCGATCATGTATGAGACGATCCTGCGCGCGGCGAAGCATCCGAACATCGTCGCCATCAAGGACGCGAAGGGCAATTTCGCCGAGGTCAGCCGCGTGCTGAACAACACCGACCTGCTCTACTTCTCGGGCGACGACACCAATGTGCTCCCGCACCTCTCGATCGGCGCGACCGGTCTCGTCGGCGTGACCGCCAATATCGCGGCACAGCCGTACCGGCAGATGGTCGACGCGGTCAATGCGGGCGACCTGGCGACGGCGACGCTCGCGCACAAGAAGCTCGAACCACTCGTTCGCGCGGTGATGACCCATGTGCCGGGCACGGTCGCGGCCAAGTACATTCTGCACGGGCTCGGTCGCATCGACAGTCCGCGCGTGCGGCTGCCGCTGGTCGGGCCGGAGGATTTCGAGGCGGCGCAGATCGAGGAGGAACTCGACTTCGTCCATGACATTCCCGGTGTCGACTTCACCAACTTCCGGCCCGATCGCAATGCCGCCGCCGGCGGCGCGCTGCCCAGGGTCGCCGGAACGACACGCTAGGCGCGCCCGGAGCGCGACCGCACGGCATCCATCACCGACAAGGAGGGCATATGCCCAATTCCGTATACGATCCGCCCGCCCTGCAGCCCGGGACCTTGCGGGTGATCCCGACCGGCGGGCTCGGTGAGGTCGGTCGCAACATGACTGTCTTCGAAATCGATGGCAAGATTCTGATCGTCGACTGCGGCGTGCTGTTCCCTGAGGAGAACCAGCCGGGCGTCGACCTGATCCTGCCCGACTTCGCGCCGGTGCGCGACCGGCTCGACGATGTCGTCGGGGTCGTGCTGACCCACGGGCACGAGGACCACATCGGCGCCGTGCCGTATCTGCTCCGGTTGCGCGCCGACATCCCGCTGATCGGTTCCGGCCTGACGCTCGCGTTGGTCGAGGCGAAGCTCAAGGAGCACCGCATCCAGCCGTACAGCCTCACCGTCACGGAGGGGCAGCACGAGAAACTCGGCCCGTTCGAGCTCGAGTTCGTCGCCGTCAACCATTCCATTCCGGATGCGCTCGCCGTGGCGATCACCACGACCGCCGGCGTCGTGCTGCACACGGGCGACTTCAAGATGGATCAGCTGCCACTGGACAATCGGCTCACCGACCTTCGCGCGTTTGCCCGGTTGGGTGAGGCCGGAGTCGACCTCTTCCTCGTCGACTCGACCAACGCGGACGTCCCCGGATTCACCGCCCTCGAGCGGTCGATCGGGCCGGTGCTCGACAATGTGATCGCCCGTGCGCCGCGCCGGGTCATCGTCGCCAGCTTCTCGAGCCACGTGCATCGTGTGCAGCAGGTGCTCGACGCTGCAGCAGCGAACGGGCGTCGTGTCGCGCTGTTGGGGCGCTCGATGGTGCGCAACATGACGATCGCGGCCGATCTCGGCTATCTGAAGGTGCCGGACGGCATCCTGATCGACTTCAAGAAGGCAGCGGACGTCCCGGACGACAAGATCGTCTACATGTCGACGGGGTCGCAGGGCGAACCGATGGCCGTGCTGGCACGGATGGCGAACCTCGACCATCAGATCGAGGTCGGTGAGGGTGACACGGTGATCATGGCCTCGAGCCTGATCCCGGGCAACGAGAACGCCGTCTACCGCGTGATCGATGGGCTCACCAAGCTCGGCGCGACGGTCGTGCACAAGGGCAATGCCAAGGTGCACGTGTCCGGACACGCCGCCGCGGGCGAACTGCTCTACTGCTACAACATCGTGAAGCCGAAGAACGTGATGCCGGTGCACGGCGAGTATCGGCACCTGGTGGCCAACGCCAAACTGGCGCAGGACACGGGGATTCCGGTGGAGAACACCATCCTCGCGGAAGACGGCAGTGTCATCGACCTGAAGGACGGCGTCGCGCGCGCTGTCGGGCAGCTCGATCTCGGCTTCGTCTATGTCGACGGCTCCAGCGTCGGCGAGATCACGGATGCCGACCTCAAGGACCGGAGAATCCTCGGCGAGGAGGGCTTCATCTCGATCATCATCGTCGTCGAGGCGGCGACCGGCCGGGTCGTCGTCGGTCCGGAGATCCATGCCAAGGGCTTCGCCGAGGACGACCAGGTCTTCGACGCGGTCAAACCGAAGATCATCGCAGCACTGGTCGAAGCCGCGCAGAATGGTGTGCGCGATCCGCACGCGCTCAATCAGACGGTGCGCCGCACGGTCGGCCGCTGGGTGAACACGAGCTATCGCCGCCGCCCGATGATCGTGCCGCTCGTCATCGAGGCGTAGCGCGCGGTGGAGCTTAGGCAATCGCGCCAGCGATTGCGCGACCCCAGCGCCGAGCGAGCCTGCGAGCGAGGGTTGGCGGAGCCGCGATGAGCAGCAAACACAGTATCGAGGCGTGACACTCGCCGCAGCCTCCCGGGCGATGACGGTGCCCGGAACTACCCTGTAATTCATGGCTACGAGCACCAAATCGACCCGCAAACCTCGCGGCACCGCGTCGCGAGGCGGATCGGGTACGCGCTCATCGTCGAGCAAGACCGCGACGCAGAAGACCGTCCGCTACCCGGCCGCGGATGCCAAGCCGAACCTGTTCGCACGAACATGGATGGGCCTGGCCCACCTCACCGGTGGTGCGGCCAGGGCCCTCGGCCCGGAGCAGCTCGCGAAAGCGGAACGCCGCGACGGGCTCCCGTTCTTCATCGTGCTGCTGGCGATCGCCGGCGCGGTCGTCGAATGGTTCTTCATCAACAGCGCGGTCGCTCACACGCTGGATGCCTGGAGCTTCGGCGGTCTGTTCGGTCGTGTCGCCTTCGCCCTTCCGGTGATCATGCTGGTCTTCGCGACCTGGTTGTTCCGGCATCCGAGTTCCGTGCACGACAACACCCGGATCGGAATCGGCCTGATCCTCCTGCTGATTTCCATCTCCGGCCTGTGCCACGTGTTCAGCGGACAGCCGCAGCCGAGCGATGGGATGCCTGTTCTCGCGCGCGCGGGCGGCATCATCGGCTGGATGATCGCGGCGCCGCTGATCGCCCTGATCACGTCGATCGGGGCGACGGCAGTGATCATCGTGTTGCTGCTGCTCAGTCTGTTCATCATCACGAAGACTCCGCCGAACAAGATCGGCGAACGCGGCCGCGAGTTGTACGCCTACCTGTTCGGCGCACAGCTGCCCAGTGAAGAGGAGCGCGCGGCCGCGAAGACGGAGAAGCTCGAGCGGCTGGAGAAAGCGCAACAGGTCGAACTCGACGGCGTCGATGACGAGGTTGCGGATGCCAACCTGCCCTGGTGGCGTCGCAACAAGAGCCAACGCGAGGAGGATCCGGCGTTCGACACGCCGGTCGTCGAGTCCGTGACCGACATGCTCGGCGTGGCAGCGGCATCCGGTCGGGGCGAGTTCGCGTCTGCGATCGAGCCGGACCCGGCATCCGATCACTACGGCACCGAGGTGCTCGGCGAGCTGCGCGTTGCGGAGGACGCCGTCAAACGCTTCACCGGAGAGGTCGCGCTCGGCGGCGAGCCGTCGACCGGTCTGCGCGGCGACGGCACGACCGACGTGCTGCCCGGCTTCGTCATGCCTTCGGCAGACCTGGGCGCGGATGACGACGGCGTCGGCTTCGATCTGTCCGCCGCCACCCCGCTCGCACCCGTGCCGCAGGCGCCCTACCGGCTGCCTGCCGCCTCGACCCTGTCGGTGGGCACGCCGGGCAAGACCCGGTCGGCGGCAAACGACGAGGTCGTGGCGGCCATCACCGATGTGCTCGCCCAATTCCACGTCGATGCGAAGGTCACCGGATTCTCCCGCGGGCCGACCGTGACGCAGTACGAGGTCGAGCTCGGGTCAGGCGTGAAGGTCGAGCGTGTCACCGCTCTGAGCAAGAACCTGTCGTATGCCGTGGCCAGCAACGAGGTGCGCATCCTCTCGCCGATTCCGGGGAAGAGCGCGATCGGGATCGAGATCCCCAACTCCGATCGTGAGATCGTCTCGCTCGGCGACGTGCTCCGGTCGGCCGCTGCGGCCAACAGCCACCATCCGATGACGATCGGCGTCGGCAAGGATGTCGGCGGCGGGTACGTCGTGGCGAATCTTGCGAAGATGCCGCATCTTCTGGTTGCCGGCTCGACCGGCTCGGGCAAGTCCAGCTTCGTCAACTCGATGATCACCAGTCTGCTCATGCGGGCCAAGCCCTCCGAGGTGCGGATGGTGCTGGTCGACCCCAAGCGTGTCGAACTGTCGATCTATGCGGGCGTTCCGCACCTGATCACACCCATCATCACGAACCCGAAGAAGGCGGCAGAGGCGCTGCAGTGGGTCGTCAAAGAGATGGACATGCGCTACGACGATCTGGCCAGTTTCGGATTCCGCCACATCGACGACTTCAACAAGGCCGTCGTGAGCGAAGAGATCATCCTGCCGGCGGGGAGCGAACGCACGCTCAAGCCGTACCCGTACCTGCTGGTGGTCGTCGACGAGCTCGCCGACCTGATGATGGTCGCCCCGCGTGACGTCGAAGACTCGATCGTGCGCATCACGCAGCTGGCGCGCGCATCCGGAATCCACCTGGTCCTGGCGACGCAGCGACCGAGTGTGGATGTGGTGACCGGGCTGATCAAGGCGAACGTGCCGTCGCGCCTGGCCTTCGCGGTGACGAGCGTGACGGACTCGCGGGTCATCCTGGACCAGCCGGGCGCCGACAAGCTGATCGGTCAGGGTGACGCTCTGTTTTTGCCGATGGGCGCGTCGAAGTCGATCCGCGTGCAAGGTGCGTGGGTCAGTGAGAGCGAGATTCAGAGGGTCGTCGAACACGTGACGGCGCAGGCCAGGCCGGACTACCGGCAAGACGTCGCCGCGGCGACTGAGCAGAAGCACATCGATGCGGACATCGGCGACGATCTCGAACTCGTGCTCGCCGCGGCTGAGCTGATCGTTTCGACGCAATTCGGCTCGACCTCGATGCTGCAGCGCAAGTTGCGCGTCGGCTTCGCCAAGGCCGGGCGATTGATCGACCTGCTCGAATCGCGGAACATCGTCGGACCGTCCGAGGGCTCGAAAGCCCGCGACGTCCTCGTCCCGGCCGACCAGCTGCCGCAGGTGCTTGCCCAGCTACGCGGGGAGGATGCGCCGCCGCCCGCGGCGGCCTCGTCTGCCGCCTCCGCGACGGATACGCCTGCGCATGCGGACCGGTATGGGGACGACCCCGTTACCGCTGCGACGTCCGGCTATTCTGTGTCCGGCTATTCTGTGTCCGGCTATTCTGGGGAGGAGGCATCGTCGGACGAGGACGCCTGGAATCTGACCGGCAGGGAGTGAGCATGGGCAGCGGCGGCTCCGCCTCTGTACCCGGGTTGTCGACCGGCATCAGCAACTGGAATGTGCCGAACCTGATCACGGTCGTGCGCATCCTGCTGGCTCCGTTGTTCATCTGGATGCTGCTGGTCGACAACGGCGCGGACGGTGCCCTGCGTTGGTGGGCCGGCGTGCTGTTCATCTCGGCCATCGCAACGGATGGTGTCGACGGGGCCATCGCCCGGCGCCGAGGCCTGGTCACAGAGCTGGGCAAACTGCTCGACCCGATCGCCGACAAGGTCCTGATCGGCGGTGCGCTGGTCTCGCTGTCCATTCTCGGGGAGCTGCCGTGGTGGGTGACTGTCGTGATCATGGCGCGCGAGCTCGGAATCACGGTCTATCGCTTCATCGTCATCAAGAACGGGGTGATCGCCGCATCGCGTGGCGGCAAACTGAAGACGATCGTGCAGTCGGTCGCGATCTCGCTGGCGTTGCTGCCGTTCTGGAGCATCCTCGGGCGGTGGGTGTATTGGTTCGACGGGATCGTGATGACGCTGGCGGTCATCGTGACCGTGGTCACCGGGTTGGACTATCTGTGGCAGGCCTGGCGCGGTTCTCGCGCCCGCAAAAAGGTGCAGGGCTGAGCGGTGCCGACCGGGAACGCGGTATGGGATCCGATGACGCCGCCGAGTGCGAACCGGGAGGCGAACCCGGAGCCGATCACGGGATCGCGGCCGGACGAGACACGCGCCCTGATCGGCGCGCTGGCTGCTCGCGGCCTGACGCTCGCCGTCGCCGAGTCGCTCACCGGGGGCGAGCTGACGGCCGAATTCACCAGGCCGGCCGGCGCATCCGCCGTTGTGCTCGGCGGGGTGGTCGTGTACGCGACAGAGCTCAAACACTCGCTGATCGGTGTGAGTGCCACGCTATTGGCTGCGCACGGGCCGGTGCACCCCGACGTGGCGGCGCAGCTCGCCGATGGCGTGCGCACCGCGACCGCCGTTGCGGGCCGCTCGGCCGACATCGGTGTCTCGACGACAGGGGTCGCCGGACCGGAGTCGCAGGGCGGGCAGCAGGCGGGAACCGTCTTCGTCGGCGTGTCGACCGACGCCGGCACCCGCGTGATCGCTCTGAAACTGCAGGGCTCGCGTGCCGAGATCAGAGCGGAGACGGTGCGTCAGGCGGTTGCGGCAGTGGCCGCGTCAGTCGGGGAATAGCCGCGAATCAGCGGGTGTTGCACTGGTTACATTCACAAGAAAACTCCAGTCGTCGTCGTTAGAGTTCTGGCACTGTATACGTGTAAAGTTGTGCATTCCAGAAGGAAGACCCGATGGGTTGGCAGGACATGAGAGGGAGGCTCCAATGATTCTTGTACGTCAGGAAATCGGCGACGTGCTCAGGGACTTCCGCCTGCAGAAGGGCCGCACGCTTCGTCAGGTCGCCAGCAAGGCCAGTGTGGCCTTGGGTTACCTGAGTGAGGTCGAGCGTGGCCAGAAGGAAGCGTCGAGTGAGATCCTCGCGTCGGTGGCAGACGCACTCGGCACCCCGATTTCGGTCATCATGCGTGAGGTGGGGGACAGGCTTGCGGTGCTGGAAGGCATCGATCCGCTGATCCCGGACACGGTCCCGGACGAATTCGTCGCGGAGTTGGATGCGGACCTCGTTGCCCACTGACAACGGTGTGACGGTGCGGGCGTCCCGACTGCCGGGGCGCCCGTTCTGCGTCCACTGCGCCGGCTCTCGAGTCGACGCGGGGGTTTTCACGTGCGGCTGAGCGAATTGCGGCTGGCGTTGGCCGAGGAGTTCGGTGCGGCTTACGGAGCCGTGTTGATGCACGACCTGGTGCTTGGAGACCTGGGTGGCCGCACGGGCGACCAGGCGCTTGCGGCAGGGGTCTCGGCTCGTGAGGTGTGGTTCGCCCTCTGTGCGGCGAAGGACGTTCCCCGGCCGCGTTGGAACAGCGCGGGCAAGCCGGCTCCCCGAATGGTGGAATGAGCCACGCGACACGCGGATTTATCACCTCGAAGATATGTTCGGGTTTTGGTACTCTTGCTCCACAAAGGCAGTCGAATCGAGTTGTCCACCGTTCTCGGAGCGCTCGACCCGAATGTCGGACCCGCGGCGTACAGTCTCGTCACGAATACCTAGCCTGCGAAGGGGAGATCCGAAATGCCATCACCAGCCGATCGCGAGAAATCACTCGAGAGCGCTCTTGCCCAGATCGACAAACAATTCGGCAAGGGTTCCGTCATGCGGCTCGGCAGTGACGAGCGTGCTCCCGTCGAGGTCATTCCAACGGGCTCGATCGCGCTGGACGTCGCGCTCGGCGTCGGCGGGCTGCCGCGTGGGCGCATCGTCGAGATCTACGGACCGGAGTCCTCGGGCAAGACCACGCTGACACTCCACGCGATCGCCAACGCACAGGCGGCGGGCGGTATCGCCGCATTCATCGACGCAGAGCACGCACTCGACCCCGAGTACGCGAAGAGACTCGGCGTCGACATCGACGCCCTGCTGGTATCGCAGCCAGACACGGGGGAGCAGGCGCTCGAGATCGCGGACATGCTCGTGCGCAGCGGCTCGATCGACGTCATCGTCATCGACTCCGTCGCTGCGCTTGTGCCACGCGCCGAGATCGAAGGCGAGATGGGCGATTCCCACGTCGGCCTGCAGGCTCGGCTGATGTCACAGGCATTGCGCAAGCTGACCGGCGGGCTCAGCCAGACCAACACGACGATGATCTTCATCAACCAGTTGCGCGAGAAGATCGGTGTCTTCTTCGGAAGCCCCGAGACCACGGCCGGCGGTAAGGCGCTGAAATTCTACGCGTCCGTACGGCTGGACATTCGGCGGATCGAGACGCTGAAGGATGGCACGGATGCCGTCGGTAACCGCACACGCGTGAAGGTCGTCAAGAACAAGATGGCGCCGCCGTTCAAGCAGGCGGAGTTCGACATCCTCTACGGCGTCGGCATCTCCCGGGAGGGCAGTCTGATCGACTTCGGCGTCGAACATGGCATCGTGAAGAAATCGGGTGCCTGGTACACCTATGAAGGCGATCAACTCGGTCAGGGCAAGGAGAATTCGAGAAACTTCCTGCTGGCGAACCCGGATGTCGCCGCCGAGATCGAACACAAGATCAAGGTGAAGTTGGGGATCGTCGCCGATCCGAGCGCATCGGCCGTCGTGGCCGCAGACGTCGTCGACAACGTCGACTCCATCGAAGAAAAGCTTGCAAAGCGCAAGGGCGCTTAGCCGCTTGTGCTGATATGCCGGTGACGTCATGATCGTGCGATTTCCGTCGGCCTCGGACTCCGAAGGTGGACAGGATGCAAAAGCAGGGCGCGAACGCACCGCGGGCATTGCGCCGGTCGCGTATCTGCCCGGAGCCCAGCCGAACGCGAAGGCCGCGCAAACGCTGCAGCAGGTCGGTCGGCAGCACGTCGGTCAGAACCGCTCGGGTGACGCCGCGGCACGATCGTCGAAGCGTGCCGCCAACGTGTCGATTCACCAGCTGGCACGTCGTGGCATGTCACGCTGGGAACTGCGGCAGGTGCTGGAGAAACGTGACGTCGCAGACGAGGTCGCGACCGCGGAACTCGACAGGTTGGAGCGCGTCGGACTGCTCGACGACGCCGCCCTCGCCGTGACCCTCGTCTACACCCAGCACACCCGCAAGGGGCTCGGCCGCCAGGCCATCGCTCACGAGTTGAAACGCCGCCACATCGATCAAGGGATCATCGACGACGCACTGTCCGAGATTGAAGATGACGATGAGCGCGAACGCGCGCTCCAACTCGCCCACAAACGGGTCGGCCAGGTCAGCGCCGTCGACGATGAGACCGCTCGCCGGCGGCTGACCGGGTTCCTCGCCCGCAAGGGCTATTCGGCGGAGATCATCAGAGCTGCTGTCGATTCGGCGATGAGCACACGGCGCTCCGGCGTCCGGTTCCAATAGCACGCGGCGCGGCCCCGAATCGTGAGTGGCCGGCTCGCGTGTAAAACGTAGAATGGACGCACCATGAGCACCGCCACACCCACCTCCAGCGCCGAAACACGCACCGTGATCGCGCCTTCGGCCGCAGCAATCGATGAGAACGGGCATGCACGAACGTACGAGGTCCGTACGTTCGGCTGCCAGATGAACGTGCATGATTCGGAACGCCTCAGCGGATCGCTCGAGGCCGCGGGCTATGTCTCCGCAAACGGCGGAGAACCCGATATCGTCGTCATCAACACCTGTGCCGTGCGCGAGAATGCCGACAACAAACTGTACGGAAACCTCGGCTACCTCGCCTCCGTCAAGCGTCGCCACGCGGGCATGCAGATCGCCGTCGGCGGATGCCTCGCGCAGAAGGACAAGCACGTCATCCTCGACAGGGCGCCGTGGGTCGACGTCGTGTTCGGCACGCACAACATGGGTTCTCTGCCGCGCCTGCTCGAACGAGCACGGCACAACGACGAAGCTCAGATCGAAATCCTCGACGCCCTGGAGACCTTTCCGTCGACGCTGCCCGCGAAGCGGGAATCGAGCTACAGCGGCTGGGTGTCCATCTCTGTCGGCTGCAACAACACGTGTACGTTCTGCATCGTCCCGTCGTTGCGCGGCAAGGAGAAGGATCGGCGACCGGGCGATGTGCTCGCCGAGGTCCGGGCCCTGGTCGACGACGGGGTGATCGAGGTCACATTGCTCGGACAGAATGTCAACTCCTACGGCGTCGAGTTCGGTGATCGTGCCGCATTCGGCAAACTGCTGCGGGCGGCCGGGCAGATCGACGGGCTCGAGCGGATCCGTTTCACCAGCCCGCATCCGGCAGCGTTCACCGACGATGTGATCGACGCGATGGCCGAGACGCCGACGGTGATGCCGCAGCTGCACATGCCATTGCAGTCCGGATCCGATCGCATTCTGCGCGCAATGCGCCGGTCGTACCGGTCCGCGAAGTTTCTCGGCATCCTCGACCGGGTGCGAGCACGCATCCCCGATGCGGCCATCAGCACGGACATCATCGTGGGTTTTCCCGGCGAGACCGAGGAAGACTTCCAAGAGACCATGCGTGTCGTGAGGGCTGCGCGGTTCGCGTCCGCATTCACGTTCCAGTACTCGATTCGCGCAGGCACACCCGCAGCGACGATGCCGGACCAGGTGCCCAAGGAGGTCGTGCAGGACCGCTATGACCGCCTGATCGCGCTGCAAGAGGAAATCTCCTGGCAAGAGAACCAGAAGGCCGTCGGTGGCGAGGTCGAGTTGCTCGTGGCCAACGGTGAGGGCAAGAAAGACGAGGCCACCCATCGCATGAGCGGTCGAGCGCATGACAGCCGGCTGGTGCACTTCGAGGTGCCGGCCGGCTCGGATGTGCCGCGCCCGGGCGATGTCGTGACGGCGACCGTCACCCAGGCGGCTCCGTTCTATCTGATCGCCGACTCGCCCGATGGGGCACCGTTGCGGATCCGTCGTACCCGGGCCGGGGATGCCTGGGATCGTGTGCAGGTCGACTCGTGCGCCCTGCCGGCAGCGGGGTCGCGCGGGCACGGCCCCGCTGGGCACGGAGGCGCCGAGCACGGCGCAGATGGGCACGGTACCGCCGGACAACGGGGGCAAGGGCCCGTCTCGCTCGGGCTTCCAACGATTCGCACGGCGCAGCCGCAGGAGTGACCAGCGCGCCACACGCCCCGGCCGGTGCGGACGCAGGCCCGGAGTTGATCGTCATCGTCGGTGCAACGGGAACCGGAAAATCCGAATGTGCTTTGGCCGTCGCCGAGCGGCTTGGACGATCGGGTCGCAGGGCGGAGATCGTCAATGCCGATGCGATGCAGCTCTACCGCGGCATGGACATCGGGACGGCGAAGCTGTCGCCGGGCGAGCGTCGCGGAATTCCGCATCACCTGCTGGATGTGCTCGACGTCACAGAAGACGCCAGCGTCGCCTGGTATCAACCGCGAGCGCGGGTCGAGATCGCGGGGATCGTAGCGCGTGGAGCCACCCCGATCCTTGTCGGAGGCTCCGGCCTCTACGTGTCGTCGGTCGTCTTCGACTTCAGCTTTCCGCCGCGTGACCCGGCCATTCGCGCCAGGCTCGAGAAGGAGCTCGACGACATCGGCCCCGGGCAGCTGCACGCGCGCCTGCACGAGGTGGCCCCGGAAACGGCGGCGCGGGTCGACGCCGCGAACGGCCGCAGGATCGTCCGTGCACTCGAGGTGTTCGAACTGTCTTCTGCCGGGCACGGCGGAACACTGCCCGAGCAGCCGGTTCTGTGGCAACCGGCCCGCATCGTCGGACTGCACACTGCTCGCGATGTGCTGACGGTACGCCTGGATGCGCGCGTGGAGGCGATGTGGGCGCACGGCATGCTCGATGAGGTGGCCGAGCTGATCCCGAGGGGTATCGAACGCGGTACGACGGCATGCAGGGCGATCGGCTATGCGCAGGCGCTCGCCCAATTGCGCGGCACGCTCACCCAGGATGCTGCGATCGCTCGGGCGCAGCAGCTCACCCGGCGTTACGCGCGGCGACAGGTCAGTTGGTTCAAGCGCTATCCCGAGCTGACCTGGCTCGATTCCGGATCCCCGCAACTCATCGACGGAGTGATGAATGTGGTCGACGCGCAGCCCATAGAATTGCACAATGGCGATCACGCTCCACTTCACCAAAGGTCACGGCACCGGTAACGACTTCGTGCTGTTCGCCGACCCGGATGGTGCCGTCGAGCTCAGCGCCGGTCAGATCGCGACGATCTGCGACCGCCATTTCGGGGTGGGCGCCGACGGTGTGATCCGCGCTGTGCGATCGGCCAACCTGCCGGAAGGCGCGGCAGCCCTCGCCGAGGACCCCGATGCCGAATGGTTCATGGACTATCACAACGCCGATGGGTCACCCGCGGAAATGTGCGGCAACGGCATCCGGGTTTACGTGCAGTACCTGATCGAGAACGGATTCGTCACCCTGGCCGACGGGCAATCGTTGCCGATCGGAACCCGAGCAGGGGTGCGCGACGTCCAGCGCAGCACCAGAGGCTTCCAGGTCGACCTCGGCCGCTGGCGTCTCGAGGGCGGAGAACCGCTGGTCCGTGCGAAAGAAGTACCGGTCGCGCGCCCGGGGCTCGGCATCGACATCGGAAACCCTCACATCGTGGTCGCGCTGGCTGACGAATCGGAACTGGCAGGCGCAGACCTCACGTATGTTCCCCAACTCGACCCGGAGCCGGCCGATGGCGCGAACGTCGAGTTCGTCGTACCGCTGGAACCGCTGGTGAAAGACGGAATCGGGCGCATCACGATGCGCGTGCACGAACGCGGCGTCGGCGAAACCCTCTCCTGCGGAACCGGCACCGCAGCGGCTGCGCTGGCGATTCGCTACTACGCGGGAAGCAAAGCGCCGAACGAATGGCGGGTCCAGGTCCCCGGCGGCACGCTTGGCGTGCGGATGTTCGCAACGGAAGACGGCGAACACGTCGGCCTTTCCGGCCCCGCAGAACTCGTCTACGACGGGACGTTGCTGCTCGCCTGACTCGGGTCGACTCGCCTGGTTCGCGGATTCGCGCCGAGGTCAGCCCTTCTGCCGCACCCGGAGCACCCGGAAGCCCTTGCTCGTGGCCGCCCGGCTCACGTGGAATCCATCGCCCAGCGTCGTCTGCAACCAGCGTTGCAGAGAGTCGGAGCCGAGGTTGCGCTGTACCACGAGCCAGGCATCCGATTCTGGCTCGAGGCGAGGCAGCCAGTGTTCGAGCAGGCTGTGCAGTTCGTTCTTGCCGACCCGGATCGGAGGGTTTGACCAGATCGTTGTGAACCTCAGATCAGCCGGTACGTCCTGCGGCAGCGCCGCGGTGACGTTGGTCAGTCCTATCGTCTTCGCGTTGCGACGCACGAGGTCGAGCGCTCGCTCGTTGACATCGACGGCCCACACCCGCGCGTGCGGCGACGCCAGCGCGAGGGTGAGCGTGATCGGCCCCCAACCACACCCGAGGTCGAGCAGGTCGCCGCCGGGCGGGGCGGGTGGGGTGTTCGCCAGAAGTACCTGAGTCCCCGTGTCGATGCGCTCCGGGCTGAAGATCCCGTTCGCCGTTGTCAGCTGATAGGTCTGATCGGAAAGACGCACGGTGAAGGGTCGCAACCGGGCATCGCTCGTCGGGGCAGAGCTGAAGTAGTGGTCGCCGCTTGCCATAGGGGAAAGGTACCGCAAGATCGTGCGGCTAGGGTTAACAGGAATGAGTGATGCAACCGAGAATTCCGGCAATCCGACACCGACCGACGACACCGACGTGGTCGCGAGGGTGCTGGCGCACGCTGAGGCGCGGGCATCCGGGTACTCGCTGTTCAGCGCGGGGGCACAGGCCCTGCAGAACGACGCCGACGATGATCGCGACGACCTCGGCGCAGGCGCAGATGGTGACCAGCTCGATCGTGAGGAACGCGCCGCATTGCGCCGGGTCGCCGGCTTGTCGACGGAGCTCGAAGACGTCACAGAGGTCGAATACCGGCAGTTGCGGCTGGAGAACGTCGTTCTGATCGGCGTGTATCAGCAGGGCAGCCAGGCCGACGCGGAGAACTCGATGCGCGAACTCGCAGCGCTGGCTGAGACGGCCGGCGCGGTTGTCCTCGACGGATTGCTGCAGCGGCGGCCTCACCCCGACCCGAGCACCTACCTCGGCCGCGGCAAGGCACAAGAGTTGCAGGGGATCGTGGCGTCCCTCGGAGCAGACACCGTCATCGCGGACACCGAACTGGCGCCCAGCCAGCGGCGCGCACTCGAAGACGTGGTCAAGGTGAAGGTGATCGACCGCACCGCGGTGATCCTGGACATCTTCAGCCAGCATGCGAAGTCCCGGGAGGGTAAGGCCCAGGTGGAGCTCGCTCAGCTGGAATATCTCCTTCCGCGGTTGCGTGGCTGGGGCGAATCGATGAGCCGCCAAGCGGGCGGCCAGGTCGGCGGCGCAGGGGCGGGGATGGGCAGCCGCGGGCCCGGTGAGACCAAGATCGAGCTTGACCGCCGCCGGATTCACACTCGCATGGCCAAATTGCGCAAGCAGATCACGGCCATGAAACCGGTGCGCGAGGCCAAGCGCGCCAACCGCAGACGCAACTCCGTGCCGTCGGTCGCGATCGCCGGCTACACCAACGCGGGCAAGTCCAGTCTGCTGAATCGAATCACCAAGGCCGGCGTCCTGGTGGAGAACGCGCTGTTCGTGACGCTCGACGCCACCGTTCGCAAATCGGTGACCGCCGATGGCCGACTGTACACACTCACCGACACCGTCGGCTTCGTTCGCAATCTTCCGCACCAGCTGGTGGAGGCGTTCCGTTCCACCCTCGAGGAAGTGGCCGATGCGGATGTGATCGTGCACGTCGTCGACGCCTCGCATCCGGATCCCGCCAGCCAACTGGCGACCGTTCGCGACGTCATCCGCGAGGTCGACGCGCGCGACGTGCCCGAGTTGGTGGTTTTCAACAAGGCCGATTTGGTCGACGACGATCAGCGCCTCGTCCTGTGCGGGATCGAGCCGCAGGCGGTGTTCGTCTCCGCGCGCACCGGCGAGGGCATCGACGACGTGCTCGCTGCGATCGCGCGTCTGTTGCCGGACCCGTCGATCGAGTTGATGCTTCTCATCCCATACGACAGGGGCGACCTGATCTCCGCCTTGCATGAGCGCGGCCGGGTGCTCGAAACGTCCTATGTCGCGGACGGCACTCGCGTGCGGGCGCTCGTGATGCCCGAGTATGCGCCTGTCTTCGAGACGTTCGCGGACGCGGACGCGGCGTCACCGGCGCCCGAGATCGCCCAAGCGTGACCGCCCGCCGGATCAGCCCTCGTATCCGCTCTTCCGATCAGCCCGTCGTAACAGTGCGCAACGACCGTGTCGAGTGCGCGCCGGCTTGGTATTCTTGATCCACGAGCGTCGGCTGCGGGTTTCACCGCCCGTGTCGACGTGGAGCGAAAGCCGAGCCCGGCACCCGCCCGCGACAGGCCTTCGGGCTCACGTTCCACACCGGACGCGCGCGGCCTCACCGGCGCGATGCGCGTGTCCGATCATCCAGGAGACGATCCACGCGCATGAGCGAGCAGACGTACGACGACACCGGCACAGGCCGATGTAACGTCGACACGCCGTTTTCGTTCGAACTGTATCCGCCGCGCAGCGACGCGGCCGCCGCCCGGCTGCCGCAGACGATCGACCGCCTTGCCGCGGCGAACCCTGACTTCATCTCGGTCACCTATGGCGCCGGTGGATCCTCCCGGGCGTCTTCGCTTGACGTGATCCGCTACATCCGGCAGAGCACCTCCGTCGATCCGATGGCGCATCTGACCTGCGTCGGCTCGTCTCACGCCGAGGCCAACCGGCTGATCCATGAATTCCTTGATGCCGGGGTGCGCAGCTTCCTGGCACTGCGCGGCGACCCGCCCGTCGGCATTGCAGAGGGCGAGTACGAGCTCGGGGATCTGCACAGCGCCGCAGAGCTGGTGCAACTGATCCATCGTGTCCAGGCCGAGCGCGTGCCGTACAGCGAGGTGTCCGTGCCCGGCCTGCCCGGTCTGCGCACGGTGCGCAGCCGCCGCGAACGCGTCACAATCGCGGTCGCCGCATTCCCGAACGGGCATCCGCGATCACGCTCGGCCAGCCAGGACATCGACACGCTACTGGCCAAACAGGCCGCCGGCGCGAACCTGGCGATCACCCAGTTGTTCTTCCACGCAGACGACTATCTGGCCTTCGCGCAGCGGGCGAAGCAGGCGGGTGTCGAATTCCCGATCCTGCCGGGAATCATGCCGGTCACCAGCCCGGCGCGCCTGCGACGGATGCTCGAGCTCAGCGGCGAGGACATGCCGAGTGAACTCGCCATTCAACTCGAGATCGAGCCGACCGAGCAAGGGCAACGGGAAATCGGAATCGACCACGCTGCGCGTTTCGCCGAGCACCTGATCGCCGGGGGAGCTCCCGGATTGCACCTGTACACGTTCAACCAACACGAAACCGCCCTCACCGTCCTCGAACGCTGCGGCATCCTCACCACCTGTACCGAAAAGGAACCAGCATGAGCCAGATCACACCACTGCCGACCGGGATCATCCTGGGCTACCCGAGAATCGGGCGGCGCCGCGAGCTCAAGAAGGCGGTCGAGGCCTTCTGGGCGGGAACGATCAGTGCCGCCGAATTGGAGCAGACCGCAGTGCAGTTGCGCTCGGTGACTCGGGAGCGCCTGGTCGAACTCGGGCTCGGCCGCCACGACTCGTCGATTCCGGAGAGCTTCAGTTATTACGATCACGTGCTGGACGCCGCGGTCACGCTCGGTGTCGTGCCGGAGCGTTTCCGTTCGCTGGTCGGAGCAGACGGATCGCTCGACCTGGCCGGGTACTTCACCCTGGCCCGTGGCGAGGGGGATCGCCCGCCGCTGGAGATGACCAAGTGGTTCGACTCGAACTACCACTACCTCGTGCCGGAGATCGGACCGGAGACTGCCTTCTCGCTAGCGTCAGACCGCATCGTGCGCGAAGCGGAGGAGGCTGCTGCGGCCGGCTATCGCACCCGCCCGGTCATCGTCGGCCCTGTGACCTTTCTCGCGCTGAGCAAGCCGAGCGAGGCCGCCCCGAGCGGGTTCCGCCCGCTGTCCAGACTCGTCGACGTGCTGCCGGCCTACCGGGAGCTGCTTGGCAGGCTTGCCGCTGCCGGCGTGAAGTGGGTGCAGCTGGATGAGCCCGCCCTGGTCAGCGAGAGCTTCGAGGATCCCCGTGCCGACCTCCTCGAGGCCGCCCGCGCCGCGTACACCGCGCTCGGCGAAGCGGCCGACCGGCCGGCCCTGTTCGTGGCGGCCCCGTACGGTGGTCTCGATGACGCGCTTCCGGTGCTCGCCGCCACGAACGTCGAGGCGATCGGTCTCGACCTGGTGCGTGGCGCGATCCCGGCCGTCGCAGATCTTGATGACGCGACGCGCACCGCGCTGAAGACGAAGACTCTCGTCGGCGGGGTCGTGGACGGCCACAACATCTGGCGCGGCGACCTCGAAGCAGCATTCGGCAAACTCGAGAGCCTGCTCGCCGTGACCATCAACGTCGCCGCGTCCACCTCGACCTCACTGCTGCACGTGCCGCACGATGTCGACGACGAACCGGATCTTTCGGATGAGCTGAAGAGCTGGTTGGCCTTCGCCGACCAGAAGGTCGGCCAGGTCGCCGTCCTTGCGCGAGGGTTGGACGACGGCCACGAGGAGATCCAGGATGCGCTGGACGGGGCATCCGCGGCACTCGCACAGCGGCATCATGCCGCAGGAGTGCGCGTTCCAGCCGTTCGCGAGCGTGTCGCCGGGCTGGTCGAGGCCGACTTCCGTCGCGGCGCATACGCCGACCGCGTGAGGGCCCAGGATGCTTCGCTCGACCTGCCGTTCCTGCCCACCACGACCATCGGGTCGTTCCCGCAGACCGGGGAGATCCGCCGCAGCCGCGCCCAGTTCGCGCACGGCACGCTGAGCGAGGCGGAGTATCGCGAGGCGATGCAGGCGGAGATCCGCCGCGTCATCGACCTGCAGGAGGAGATCGGCCTCGATGTGCTCGTGCATGGCGAACCGGAGCGCAACGACATGGTGCAGTACTTCGCCGAGAATCTCGACGGATTCACGGTGACCCGGAACGGCTGGGTGCAGTCCTACGGCAGTCGGTGCACGCGTCCGTCGATCCTGTGGGGCGACGTCGCACGGCCGAAGCCGATCACGGTCGACTGGTCCAGTTACACGCAATCGCTGACCGCGAAGCCGGTCAAGGGGATGCTCACCGGCCCGGTCACGATCCTTGCCTGGTCATTCGTGCGCGACGACCAGCCGCTGGGCGACACCGCCAACCAGGTCGCGCTTGCGTTGCGCGACGAGATCGCGGATCTCGAGGCCGCGGGCATCCGGATCATCCAGGTCGACGAGCCGGCGCTGCGAGAGCTGCTGCCGCTGAAGAAGAAAGATCAGCCCGCGTACCTGGACTGGTCGGTGGGCGCATTCCGGCTGGCCACGGCAGGCGTTGAAGCGCGGACGCAGATTCACACGCACCTGTGCTACTCGGAGTTCGGCGTCGTCATCGACGCGATCAAGAACCTCGACGCCGATGTGACGAGCATCGAGGCTGCGCGCAGCCGGATGGAGGTGGTCGCGGACATCAAGGCCAGCGGATTCGATCACGGTATCGGCCCGGGCGTCTACGACATCCACTCGCCGCGCGTGCCATCGGTCGCCGAGGTGACCGAGCTGCTGCAGAAAGCGCTCGCAGCGATCCCATCGCGACAGGTCTGGGTCAACCCGGACTGCGGTCTGAAGACCCGCGGTTATCACGAGACGGTCGCGTCGCTGAAGAACATCCTGGAGGCGACGCGCGCCATTCGCGCCAGCGCCGCGGCGGTGCTGTAACCTGCTGCGTGCTGGACCGGCTGTGCGCTGGGCCGGCTGTGTGCTGGACCGGAGATTCGGCGACGGACCGGAGCATTTGCTGGCGAGATCCGGTTTGCCGGCAAATCTCCAGCGCAGCGTGACGACCGACCTCGGATGCTGCAGTTCGCGTTCGTGAGAGGCGACGCAAAGCCCGTCGGTGCGTGCGCGCCCGCACTGCACAGCTGCCATGTTGCAACTGTTTTCCACAGATTGGCAGATTCAGCCCACCCGGTGCCGGCCGATCGGACAGGCTGACAGTGTGGAAATCGAACCATTCGTCAGGTCACACGACAAGATCGTGCACCGCGCGGTGCTGCGTCAGCAGGGCATCTCCGCCTATCGCGTGCGCCGCGCCATCGAGTCGAAGGATGTGTTCCGGGTTGGCCGGCATCGCGTGGCCGTGAACGGGTGCAATCCGCAGTTGCTGCGGGCCGTGCAACTGGGAGGTCAGCTGACCTGCGTGTCTGCGGCGCTCTACCGCGAACTCTGGACCAAAGACGATGGGCGACTGCACGTAGCGGTCTCGCCGGCGTTCTCGGGACAGTCGGCAGACGGTGAGACGCCGACGCCGCTCTTGCATTGGGGGCGGGGTCTTGCACCGACGCACGTGACGGATACCATCGTGTCCGTCATCAACATGCTTTCGCATATCGCGCTGTGTCAGCCGCCCGAGTTGGCGGTCGCCATTTTCGACTCTGCCCTCAACAAAGGTGTGATCGCGCGACAGGAGCTGATCCAACTCAGTCGTGCGGCGGGCGGGCGCATGCAACGGGTCGTCGACCTCTGCACTGCTGGCGCAGATTCTGGCATAGAGACGTTGATCAGAGTGCGCCTGGGGTGGCGTGGCATCGCGATGCGTATCCAGGTATCCATCGACGGACATCCCGCAGATGGACTGATCGGTGAGTGGCTGGTCATCCAAGCAGATGGCTACGGCCCGCATTCGGGCTCACCACAGCGTTCGAAAGATCTGAAGCAGGATGCCCGACTGCTCTTGCAGGGATACACGGTACTGCGCTTCAGCTACGCCCAAATTCTGTATGAGTGGGAATACGTCGAGGAGGAGATCCTGGCCGCAATGGCACAACGGTTGCACCTGCGGCCACGCCGATAGTGATCGGCACCGTGGGCGCACCAAGCCCGACTGCTTCACGTTTTACCGTCCGAACCATGCGCAGTCCCGGACTGTACACGCTGAACCGGACTTTGCGCTTTGAACCGGACCAGCCTCTGGAGATCTCCGGGGCGCCCTGCAAAGTCCGGTTTGACGCAAAGGGGCCAGTACACCAGCCGAGCTGCCGGCTGACCAGCTGGCTGCTCGGACGGCTGACCAGTGAAGACAAGCCTCATCACCTTGCCGAGAAGCGTGTGAATTGACCCGCGGAAAGAAGCTAGACCGAACGGAGCACGGCGACGACCTTGCCGAGCACCTCGGCGAAGTCGCCGACGATCGGCTCGAACGCGCTGTTTCGCGGCAACAGCCAGGTGTGGCCGTCACGCTGACGGAAGACTTTGACGGTGGCCTCTCCGTCGAGCATCGCGGCAACGATATCGCCGTTCTCCGCATCGTTCTGCTGGCGCACGACAACCCAGTCGCCGTCGCAGATCGCCGCATCGATCATCGATTCTCCGACGACCTTCAGCATGAACAAGGTGCCGTTGCCGACGAGCTGACGAGGCAGCGGGAACACCTCATCGATCTGCTCCTCTGCCGTGATCGGAATGCCGGCGGCGATCCGGCCGACCAGTGGAACCATCGCGGCGTCACCGACCGGCGTCGAGTTCTCGAAGTCCGCGCTGTCGCCGGTCGTGCTGGGGATGTCGATCAGGATCTCGAGGGCACGCGGCCGGTTCGGGTCGCGGCGGAGATAGCCGCTCAGCTCGAGCTGGTTGAGCTGGTGCGTCACGCTGGACAGTGAGGCCAGCCCGACCGCATCGCCGATCTCGCGCATGCTCGGCGGATAACCACGCTGATTCACCGATCGCTGGATGAAGTCCAGGATCGACAGCTGCTTGTCGCTCAGAGACTTGCGTCGCCGCGTGCCGCGCTGTTTCGGTTCGTCGCCCTTGCCCGCCACGTCGTGCGTCCCTTCTCGCCATGCGACCGCTCGGTTCGGATGAGCCAACACCGTTCGGACGCCCGAATGTCGGTGGTGCCTGGTTGCATGTGATCCAGACAATCGAAACAGTATCTGTTTGGCCGGCATAAGGCAAACACCTGTTCGAGCATGTCCGAAACATTTTTGAGAATTGTACGAAGATAAGGTTGAAATCGCATGACTTCGAAGATATATTCGGAACAGAGTTTCGTACTCGGTGATTCCGGCCGAACGCCGGGTACGAATCAATCGACAGGTATCGAGCGCACCGAGATCGGATCCATCGAGTCCGATGAGAAGGCAAGGAGGCAGTCATGAGCATCGTGATTCCCGCACGAGCAGAGCGCACGCGTCTGCGCCTCACCCGTCGTGGCCGGATCGTGCTGGCCGCGCTAGCGGTGATGCCGCTCCTCGTCGCCGTGCTCGTGTTCGCCTTCAGCGGCGCCGCCGCAGCCGCGGCCGCTGGCGGAAGCACGGCGTCGTTCTCGCATGTGACGGTGGCAACAGGCGAATCGCTGTGGAAGATCGCCGAGGCGGTCGCACCGTCCGCCGATCCTCGCGATGTGGTCGCGGCGATCATCGACCTCAACCAGTTATCGAGCTCCGTACTGGTGCCCGGCCAGAGCCTGGCGATCCCGACACAGTACGGTCACTGAGCGCACTTCGGGTCACTGAACGCGCTTCGGGCCGCCGGGCGCACCTCGGCCGCACTGCACGACGCTCACCCGGGAACCCGTGGCGTCGAGCCCCTAGCATTGAAACGTGAGTTCACTTTCTGATCTGCCGCTGCGTGACGACCTACGCGGAAGGGTTCCATACGGGGCACCGCAACAACACGTGCCCATTGCGCTGAACGTGAACGAGAACACGCATCCGATCCCTGACGCTGTCGTGCGCGACATCGTCGCAGCACTGTCGAGTGCGGTCGGCCGGGCTAACCGTTATCCGGATCGCGAGTTCAGCGAGCTGCGGAATTCGCTGGCGCGCTATCTCGGCCACGGACTCACCGCGGACAATATCTGGGCTGCGAACGGATCCAATGAGGTCTTGCAGCAACTCCTTCAGGCGTTCGGCGGGCCCGGCCGCAGCCTCCTCGGCTTCGCCCCGACCTATTCGATGTACCCGATCCTGGCGAGCGGAACGGGAACGCGGTGGATTGCAGGGGATCGTGGCGAGGAGTTCACGGTTTCGGCTGCGCGCGCCGTCGACTGGATCGGTCGGACCCGCCCCGACGTCATACTGCTGTGTGCGCCGAACAATCCGACGGGCACCCCGCTGCCGTTGGATGTGATCTCCGCCGCGTATGACGCCACGGACGGAATCGTGGTGGTCGATGAGGCCTACGCCGAGTTCATGCCGACGGATCGGCCGAGTGCGTTGACATTGCTGGCCGGACGCCGCCGTTTGGTGGTCTCCCGCACGATGAGCAAGGCTTTCGCCTTCGCAGGCGTTCGGCTCGGCTATCTTGCCGCCGACCCGGCGGTGACGGATGCGCTGCGTCTGGTCCGTCTGCCGTACCATCTGTCGGTGCTCACCCAGGCTGCCGCCATCGCGGCACTCGACCACGCCGATGAGATGCTCGCGATGGTCGATGACATCCGCACGCAGCGCGATCGGATCGCCCGGGGCTTGGCTGCGCTCGGCTACATTCCGCACGACAGCGGCAGCAACTTCGTCCTGTTCGGAGGTGTCACGGACCCCAACGCGATGTTCGAGGCGCTCTTGGCCGACGGCGTGCTGATCCGCGATGTCGGCATCCCCGGCCACCTGCGGGTGAGCGCAGGAACCGAGGCCGAGACGACGGTGTTTCTCCAGGCGGCGGCGCGCTTCCGCGCGCGGGCGAACAGTGCCGCTGCGCCGCTAGGGTTGTGAACTATGAGCACCGGTACGCGAATCGCGCAACTTCAGAGAGAGACGACAGAGTCGAGCATCGAGTTGTCCCTGGACCTGGATGGCTCGGGTGTCGCCGACATCCACACCTCCGTGCCGTTCTTCGATCACCTGCTCACCGCGTTCGCGAAGCACTCGTTGACGGATCTGTCCGTCCGCGCATCCGGCGACGTCGAGATCGATGTGCACCACACAGTTGAGGACATCGGCATCGTGCTCGGCAAGGCGATCCTGCAGGCGCTCGGCGACAAGAGCGGCATCTCCCGCTACGGCGACGCCCTGGTTCCCCTGGACGAGGCGCTTGTCCAGGCGGTCGTCGACATCTCGGGCCGGCCCTACCTCGTGCACGCCGGTGAGCCGGCCGGGTTCGAGTATCATCTGATCGGCGGTCACTTCACCGGATCGATGGTGCGGCACGTGTTCGAGGCGATCGCGTTCAACGCCGCGCTGACGACGCACATCACGGTGCTCGGCGGGCGCGACCCGCACCACATCGCCGAGGCGGAGTTCAAGGCGTTCGCGCGTGCATTCCGTCAAGCAAAGACTCTCGACCCGTTCGTCGTCGGCATCCCCTCGACAAAAGGCGCCCTGTGACCCAGCGCCGTGTCGTCGTCCTCGACTACGGATCGGGCAACGTGCACTCGGCCGCAAAGGCGCTCGAGGCGGCGGGGGCGCGCGTCGAGCTGACGGCGGATGCAGTGCGGGCACGCGAAGCGGACGGACTCGTCGTGCCCGGTGTGGGCGCATTCCGTGCCGTCATCGAGGCGCTGCGGTCGGTGCGTGGAGACGAGATCATCGACCACCGGTTGGCCGGCGGCCGGCCTGTGCTGGGCATTTGCGTCGGGATGCAGGTGCTGTTCGACCACAGCGTGGAGTTCGGAACGGATGCGGACGGGCTCGGCGAGTGGCCCGGCGAGGTCACCGAACTGCGAAGCGGGATCCTTCCGCACATCGGCTGGAACACGGTCGAGGCGCCCGAAGACTCCGTCCTCTTCGACGGCATTCGCGATCAGCGGTTCTATTTCGTCCACTCGTTCGCGGCACAAGAATGGCTGATCGAGCCCGGCCATGCGTTCCGCGTCCCAGCACTGACCTGGGCAACGCACGGCTCGAGGTTCCTGGCGGCGGTTGAGAACGGCCCGCTCTCCGCAACGCAATTCCACCCGGAGAAGTCCGGCCAAGCCGGCATCCGGCTGCTGCGCAACTGGGTGAACGGGCTGCACTAGATTTGATGTTTGTGCCGGAATCGGCGCGACCACCGCTATTCGAGGATCGAAAACGACCATGAGTGAGTTCAACAGAACGCCGCGTCTCGTGCTGCTGCCCGCTGTCGACGTGGCAGGCGGCAAGGCGGTCCGGTTGACCCAGGGCGAGGCCGGTTCGGAGACGAACTACGGCGACCCGGTCGCGGCGGCGGCGGACTGGGCGGCTCAGGGCGCAGAATGGATTCATCTCGTCGACCTCGACGCCGCATTCGGCCGTGGCGACAACCGCGCCACTCTGCGCCGGGTGATCAAGCAGGTCAGGGGAGTCGATATCGAGCTCTCCGGCGGCATCCGCGATGACGCGTCGCTCGAGTCCGCACTGGAGCTCGGTGCCAAGCGGATCAACCTCGGAACGGCTGCCCTGGAGAACCCCGAGTGGGCCGCGAACGTGATCACACGTTACGGCGAAGCCATCGCGGTCGGCCTCGACGTGCGCGGCACGACGCTGGCCGCACGCGGTTGGACCAAGGACGGCGGAGACCTGTGGCAGGTCATCGACCGCCTCGAAGAAGCGGGATGCGCGCGCTACGTCGTGACGGACGTCACGAAGGACGGCACTCTGCAGGGCCCGAACATCGAGTTGCTGCGCTCGGTGACCGCGCGGACGGCACGACCCGTGGTCGCCTCCGGCGGCGTCTCGAATCTCGACGATATCGCGGCACTGCGCAAGCTCGTGCCGTCGGGCGTCGAGGGTGCGATCGTGGGCAAGGCGTTGTATGCGGGCGCATTCACCCTGGCGGAAGCGTTGGATGTCGCCGGAGACTGATCCGCCCGCAACGGACTCCGCAGGTCAACCGTGGGCTGGTCGGCATTTCAGCGTGAACGCGGCTGCCGCAGACGACGGCGCCGCCACGCCGGCGCTGGCGGCCGCATTGCAGACATTTCGCGCCGGTGATGGCGGTCCCGAGATCGTCATCGACGCCTTTCGCGACGCGCGTTTGCTGGTTCCGCTGGTCGCCCACTTGGCCGAGGCGGGCATCGACGAGCACGGTCGCCGCGTGGACAAGAAGCAGGAGCTCGCGATCGTCACCGTCGCGGGCCCGGAAGGCCGCAACGTCCTGCCGGTCTTCTCCTGCGTCGCGACGATGAGCGCGTGGAATCCCACGGCACGGCCGGTGCCTCAGAACGGTGCGCGAGTCGCGTTGGCCGCCGCAAGCGAACAGACAGAACTCGTCGTTCTCGACCCGGGCAGCGACACCGAGTTCGTGCTGCGCCGACCGGTGCTGTGGGCGCTCGCCCAGAGTCAGCCCTGGACTCCCAGCTACGCGGATGCCGCGGTGCGCGATGCGTTCACGACATCGATCGAGTGTGAACTCGCGGTACAGGCAGTCGACCTCGCCGCAGGCGACCCGCGGTATCGGCTTGCCGGGCCCGAGCTGATCGTGCGCCTGCAGTTGGCGGCGGGTCTCACCGAGCAAGAACTCGACGTCATACTGGCCCGACTGGCAGCGCGCTGGGCTGCCGACGACGTGATCGCCACACGCGTCGACTCCCTGACTGTGCAGTTGGCGACAGCAGCCGGTTGACCGGGTCGGCCGAGCTCAGTTGACCGGGCTCAGTTGACCGGGCCTGTGTATTTCTCGCCGGGGCCTTTGCCGATCGGGTCCGGGATGGTGGACGCCTCACGGAATGCCAGTTGCAACGACCGCAGTCCATCGCGCAGACTGCGCGCGTGCTCGCCGCCGATGTGAGGCGAGGCCGCCGTGATCAGTCCGGCCAGCGCGTCGATCAGCTTGCGTGCCTCGTCGAGATCGGTCTGAGTCGCCGGGTCATCGGCAAGCCCGCATTTGACGGCCGCAGCGCTCATCAGATGCACAGACGCTGTGGTGATGACCTCGATCGCGGCAACATCCGCAATATCCCGGGTCGCCGCGGCCACGGACTCGGTGTGCGTCGAGTCCTGCTCGAGCTGCATGCTGTGGGCGTCGGTCATCGTGATCCTTTACGAGTTGCTCGTGATATCTGTTAGACTTTTGCAGGCTTCAAGACATCAGTCTTGGAACGAAAGTGGAGATTCTCCCACCCGCGCTTGACCGCTTTACCAGGTTACCGGGTTGTTCGCACTCCGCCGACGCGACGAAAATCGTGTCGGTCGTCTGGGTGCCGTGCCGGATCGATGAGTGATCATCGCTCGAGTGGTGCGCGAATTTCTTCTCTCGTCACGCTTCGACGACCGTCGGATGCCCGTGGCCGGCAACCATGCTCACCCAGAGGAGAAACGCATCAGCGATCCCCGTACCAATGACCGTATCCGCGTCCCCGAAGTGCGTCTCGTCGGTCCCGGCGGAGAGCAGGTCGGCGTCGTGAAAATCGAGGTCGCCCTGCGTCTTGCGCAGGACGCAGACCTCGACCTGGTCGAGGTGGCTCCGAACTCGAAACCGCCCGTCGCAAAGATCATGGACTACGGCAAGTTCAAGTACGAGGCTGCGCAGAAGGCCAAGGAGGCCCGGCGCAACCAGGCGAACACGATTCTGAAAGAGGTTCGTTTCCGCCTCAAGATCGACAAGCACGACTACGAGACCAAGCGCAAGCGCGCCGAAGGCTTTCTGAAGGGCGGAGACAAGGTCAAGGCCATGATTCTCTTCCGTGGTCGCGAACAGTCCCGCCCAGAGCAAGGCGTGCGCCTGCTCCAGAGATTTGCCGAGGATGTCGCGGAATTCGGTTCTGTGGAATCGACTCCGACCATCGACGGCCGAAACATGGTCATGGTCATTGGCCCTCTGAAGAACAAGTCAGAGGTCAAAGGCGAGGCCAATGCACAACGTGCCGCGTCGAAGGCGCGCGGGGGACACCCCCCGGCCACCGCCACGGCAGCTGAAGCGACGGATACCGCATCCGTCACCGAACAGGAGAAATAATGCCCAAGCAGAAGACCCACTCCGGGGCCAAGAAGCGCTTCAAGGTCACCGGCAGCGGCAAGATCATGAAGCAGCAGTCCGGCATGCGCCACAATCTCGAGCTCAAGTCGAGTGACCGCAAGCGCCGCCTCAACCAGGAGCAGGCGCTGTCCAAGGCCGACACCAAGGTCGCCAAGAAGCTTCTCGGCAAGTAACGCCGGCAGACACGTAAGGACTACAAGAAAATGGCAAGAGTAAAGCGGGCAGTCAACGCCCACAAGAAGCGCAGGGTCATTCTGGAGCGCGCCGAGGGCTATCGCGGCCAGCGGTCGCGCCTGTACCGCAAAGCCAAGGAGCAGGTCACCCACTCCCTTGTCTACAGCTACCGTGACCGCCGCGCGCGCAAGGGCGATTTTCGCCGCCTGTGGATCCAGCGCATCAACGCTGCGAGCCGTGCGAACGGCCTCACCTACAACCGTCTGATCCAGGGACTGAACCTGGCCGGCGTTGAAGTGGACCGCCGCATTCTCGCCGATCTCGCCGTCACCGAGCCCGCCACGTTCGCCGCGCTCGTCGAAACAGCCAAGAAGGCACTGCCGGCCGACACCTCGGCACCCAAGATCGACGCCGCCTAGCAACAACGCAGCATCACCTTCCGGAGGGCCCGCGACGAGTTCGTTGTGGGCCCTCCGCATGCCCGGTACGGCATACTTGAACTGTGCTGGATAATCCACGCTCCCCCCGCGTTCGCGCTGTCGCCAAACTGGCCAAAAAGAGCGCGCGGGCGGACACGGGCTGCTTCCTGCTGGAAGGTCCGCAGGCCACGGCGGAAGCGTTGGCATTCCGCCCGGAACTTGTCGTGGAACTGTTCGCCACGCCGACCGCGCTCGAACGCCATCCGGAGCTAGCCCGAGCCGCAAGCGACGCCGAGCTCGAGGTCGTGTTCGTCTCGGAGCAGGTGCTCGAGTCGATGTCCGACACGGTCACACCGCAAGGCTTCGTCGCCGTGTGCCGGCAGTTCCCGACATCGCTCAAAGACGTCTTCGCACTGAATCCGCGCCTGATTGCGATCCTGGAAGAGGTGCGCGACCCGGGCAACGCCGGCACTATCGTGCGCGCGGCCGATTCGGCCGGCGCCGACGCCGTCATTCTCACCGGTCGGTCGGTCGACCTCTACAACCCGAAGGTCGTGCGGTCATCGACCGGATCGATCTTCCATCTGCCGGTCGCGGTCTCCGCCACGCTGACGGACGCCGTCGCCCGAGCCCGGGCCGCCGGGCTCCAGCTGCTCGCAGCCGATGTGACGGGGGAAGACCTGCTGTTGGCGCGCACCGAGGGTCTGCTGGCTCGCCCGACCGCGTGGATCTTCGGCAACGAGGCGCGTGGGCTTGCGGATGCCGATCTGCAACTGACCGATCGGGTCGTCACCGTTCCGATCTACGGCAGTGCCGAGTCGATGAATCTGGCAACGGCGGCATCCGTCTGCCTGTACGAGTCCGCGTTCGCTCAGCGCAGCTGAGCGCCCCACCGCCACCCTTCGCTCGCAGGCTCGCTGGCGACAAGGGTCGCGGAATCGCGACGCGATTCTCTGAGCTCCACCGCCAACCCTCGCTCGCAGGCTCGCTCGGCGCTGGGGTCGCGGAATCGCGACGCGATTCTCTGAGCTCCACCGCCACCCTTCGCTCGCAGGCTCGCTCGGCGCTGGGGTCGCGGAATCGCGACGCGATTCTCTGAGCTCCACCGCGCTGGGTAAACTTGGGACTCGTGCCCGATTCAATCGAAATCTCCGAACCGGCAGTGTCCGCTGCGCTCGATGCCGCCCTCGCGGCGATCGCGGCGGTGTCAGATACCGAGGCGCTCAAATCCGTGCGTGGCGCGCACACCGCGGAGCACTCGCCGCTGGCCCAGCTCAACGGTGCGTTGCGCGGCGTCCCGCCCGAGCAGAGGGCCGTATTCGGCAAACTCGTCGGTGAGGCGCGTGGGCGGGTGAATCAGGCCTTCGCCGCCAAGGAACGCGAGATTCAGGCGGCGGAAGATGCCAGGCGGTTGAGAGAAGAGGCGGTCGACGTTACCGCGGTCCCATCGCGCAGGCGCGCCGGGGCGCGGCATCCGCTTGCCCTGATGCAGGAGAAGATCGCCGACATCTTTGTCGGCATGGGCTGGGAGGTCGCGGAAGGTCCTGAACTCGAAAACGAATGGTTCAACTTCGACGCGCTCAACTTCGACGAAGACCACCCGGCACGTGCGTTGCAGGACACGTTCTTCATCGCACCGACCGAGTCGCACCTGGTGTTGCGCACGCACACCTCACCGGTGCAGATTCGCGCGCTGCTCGAGCGCGGCGTGCCGTTGTATGTGGTCGCGCCCGGCCGGGTCTACCGCACCGACGAACTCGATGCGACGCACACGCCGGTGTTCAGCCAGATCGAGGGCATCGCCGTCGACAAAGGGCTGACCATGGCGCACCTGCGCGGAACGCTCGAACACTTCGCCCGGCAGATCTTCGGCGACGAGGCGAAGATCCGCCTGCGCCCGAACTACTTCCCGTTCACCGAGCCGAGCGCGGAAATGGACGTCTGGCACCCGCACGCCAAGGGCGGCGCCCGCTGGATCGAATGGGGCGGCTGCGGCATGGTCAACCCGAACGTTCTGCGAGCCGGCGGAGTCGACCCCGAGGAGTACTCCGGTTTCGCGTTCGGCATGGGAATCGAGCGCACGCTGCAATTCCGCTCAGATCTCAACGACATGCGCGACATCGTCGAGGGCGATGTGCGCTTCAGCAAGCAGTTCGGAATGGTGGTCTGATGCGCATCCCCCTCAGTTGGCTGGCCGAATATGTCGACCTCGCCCCGGGAACCACGCCGGAGGAGGTGCACGCGTCTCTGGTCTCAGTCGGGCTGGAAGAGGAGGCGATCCATCGCTTCGAACTGAGCGGACCCATCGTCGTCGGTGAGGTGCTCGAGTTCCTCGAGGAGCCGCAGACGAACGGCAAGACGATCCGCTGGTGCCAGGTGCGCGTCGCCCCGGATGGCGAGTGCGCCGCGGACGGCGGCCCGGCCGTGCACGGAATCGTCTGCGGTGCCCGCAACTTCTTCGTCGGCGACAAGGTGGTCGTGACCCTTCCCGGCTCCGTGCTGCCCGGGCCGACGGCGTCTGAACCGTTCGGCATCGCCGCCCGCAAGACCTACGGGCACGTCTCGGACGGCATGATCGCCTCCGCGCGCGAGCTGACGCTCGGTGAGGACCACGACGGCATCCTGCGACTGTCCGCACTCGGCCTCGATGCGCCGGTCGGCACCGATGCGCTCGCTCTGCTCGGCCTGGACGACACCGCCGTCGAGGTCAATGTCACCCCCGACCGCGGTTACGCACTGTCGATCCGCGGAATCGCCCGAGAATACTCGCACGCGACAGGCGCGCGGTTCCGGGACCCGGCCACGCACGTCGACGCGGCCTTCGCCGCAGACGCCGCTGACCCCGTGGGTGCAGCGGATGGCGCGGGTGCAGCGGATACCGATGTCTTTCCCGTTGCGGTCGACGACGTCGCCCCGATCCGCGGGCGCGTCGGAGCGACCGTGTTCGTGACCCGCGCCGTGCGCGGCATCGACCCGACCCGGCCGACCCCCGCCTGGATGATCGCGCGGCTGAAGCTTGCGGGCATCCGTTCGTTGTCGCTGCCGGTGGACATCACCAACTACGTGATGGTCGAGTTCGGCCAACCGTTGCACGGGTACGACCTGGGCAAGCTCGTCGGTGGCATCACCGTGCGCCGTGCGCTGCCGGGTGAGAAGATCGTCACGCTCGACGATCAGACCCGCGTGCTCGACCGGGAGGATCTGCTGATCACCGACGATGCGGGACCGATCGGCCTGGCCGGGGTGATGGGCGGGGCGCGCACCGAGATGAGTGCCAGCACAACCGATGTGCTGGTCGAGGCGGCCAATTTCGATCCGGTGTCGATCGCGCGCAGCGCCCGCCGGCACAAGCTGCCCAGCGAGGCGTCCCGCCGGTTCGAACGAGGCGTCGACCCCGAGGTCGCCGCGCCGGCTGCCGCCCGTGTCGTCCAACTGCTCGTCGAGCTCGCCGGCGGCACCGCGGATGCTCTCGGCAGCAACCTGGACACCGCGACACCGCTTGCGCCGATCGACCTGCCCGCCGGGTACGTCTCCGATCTGGTCGGAGTGGACTTCACCGATGACGAGATCGGGTCGTCGCTGACTGAGATCGGCGCACGGCTGGAACCGACCGGGGCCGGGCTGCGGGTGACACCGCCGAGCTGGCGTCCGGATCTCACCGACAAGTCGACGCTCGCAGAGGAGGTAGCCCGCATCGTCGGCTACGACCGCATCCCGTCGGTGCTGCCTGTCGCGCCACCGGGGCGCGGATTGACCCGCGAGCAACGGCTGCGCAGAGCAGCGGCAGCGGCCCTCGCGGAGGGCGGACTCGTCGAGGTGCTGGTCTACCCCTTCGTCACACGTGCGCAGAACGACACCTACGGTTCCGCGGCGGCCGGCCGTGCCGTGCCTGCCGTCACCCTGGCGAACCCGCTGGATGCGAGCGTGCCGTACCTGCGCACCTCGCTGCTGCCCGGACTGATCGACACGGCCCGGCGCAACCTCTCGCGAGGCCTGACCGACCTCGCGTTGTTCGAGATCGGACTGGTCTTCCGCCCCGGCGCGCACGTCAGCTACGGCACCGCGCAGTTGCCGCCCGGCGCGGCGCGACCGACCGTCGCGGTGCTCGACAGCCTGAATGCGGGCATTCCTCCGCAGCCGCGTCACGTCGGAGCGCTGTTCCTCGGCAACGCCTTGCCCAAGCAGCCGGGACAGGCGTCGGTCCCCGCGGGGATCGCCGACACTCTGGATGCCGTGCAGCAGGTCGCTGCCGCCCTCGGCGTCGCGATTTCGGTCAGACAAGGCTCGCATGCGGCCATGCACCCAGGACGCACCGCCGAACTGTTCGTGTCCTCCGGAGGCACGGAACAGGCGATCGGCTATGCCGGCGAACTCCTGCCTGCGCATGCGGCGGAGGCGGACCTGCCGCGCGTCGTCGGTGTGCTCGAACTCGACCTGGACGCGCTGATCGAGGCCGCCCCGGACATCGTCGATGCGCATCCGATCTCCACATTCCCTGCTGCAACGCAGGACCTCTCTCTCGTCGTGGCCGACGCGACCCCGGCCGGCGATGTGCTCGAGGCCGTCATTGAGGGCGCGGGCAACCTGCTGGAGGATGCGCGCCTGATCGACGACTATCGTGGTTCGGGTGTGCCGTCCGACACAAAAAGCCTGACCTTCGCGCTGCGCTTCCGGGCGCCGGATCGCACGCTGACGGCGGCTGAGGCGAGTGACGCGAAGCTCGCGGGCGCCGCTCACGCGGGCAAACTGTTCGGCGCGAGAATCCGCGATTAGGTGGCCGTCGATTCGCGCGGCCGTGCCGTTCCGCGCTATGCTCGCGGCATGCTACCGAACCGGCGCACCGTTCTGACACAGGTCTGCTCGACCCGTGCACTGCGCCGACGCTGTGGCGAGCGCCGAAGCTAGGCGACGCATTCGTGCGGCCCGGCCCCGCTGATGGGGTTTGACGGGTCGCGTGGGCGCCGCCGTTCCGTCACCGCCTCGTCCACTCAATAAGGTAGAACCATGACTCTCTCCGTCGCCGTCGCCGGCGCTTCCGGGTACGCCGGGGGGGAACTCCTCCGCATCCTGGCGCAGCACCCCGACTTCCAGGTGCGCACCGTCACCGCGCACTCGAACTCCGGGCAGCCGCTCGCGCTGCATCAGCCGCACCTGCGGTCGCTGGGGAATTTGACCCTCGTCGAGACATCGCCGGAAAACCTGTCCGGCCACGACGTCGTCTTCCTCGCTCTGCCGCACGGGACCTCCGGGGCGATCACCGCGGCCCTTGATGCCGACCCGGCCAACGCGCACACGCTCATCGTCGACTGCGGGGCCGACCATCGCCTCGCCGACCCGTCGGATTGGGCGGCGTACTACGGCGGCGACTACCACGGCGGCTGGGCCTACGGCGTGCCCGAGCTGCCGACCGCAACCGGCAAGTTGCGCGATACGTTGGTCGGCGCGACCCGGATCGCCGCGCCGGGCTGTAACGCCAGTGCGGTCTCGCTGGCCATCGCACCGGGAATCAAAGCTGGTCTGGTCGAACAGGAGGACATCGTCGCCGTGCTGGCCGTCGGACCGTCCGGTGCCGGCAAGAAACTGGCCCCGATGTATCTGGCCAGCGAAGTCATGGGCTCCGCGTCGCCGTACGCGGTCGGCGGAACCCACAGGCACATCCCCGAGATCCAGCAGAACCTGCGCTCGGCCGGCGCGAGCGCGCCGACGGTTTCGTTCACACCGGTTCTGGTGCCGATGGCTCGCGGTATCCTCGCAACGGTCAGCGCACGCATCCGCCCGGGCTTAACAGCCGAACGGCTCACAGCCGCCTGGGACGACGCATACGCAGGCGAGGCATTCGTGCAGGTGTTGCCGGCCGGGCGGATGCCGCGCACGGCAGACACCGTCGGTGCGAACACCGCGCTGATCGGCCTCGCCGTCGACCAGGCGGTCGGCCGCGTCATCGCGGTTCTGGCGATGGACAATCTGACCAAGGGCACGGCAGGGGCGGCGATCCAGTCGGCCAATATCGCGCTCGGCCTGCCGGAACAAACCGGCCTCAGTGTGGACGGAGTAGCCCCGTGAGTGTGACCATCCCGGCAGGATTCGAAGCGAGCGGAGTCGCGGCAGGCTTGAAGGCGAGCGGCAAGCCCGACCTGGCCCTGGTGGTGAACCGCGGCCCGCTGCAGTCGGCGGCTGTGGTCTTCACCGGTAATCGTGCCAAGGCGAACCCGATTCTCTGGTCGCAGCAGGTCGCCTCCGACGGCGTCGTATCCGCCATCGTGCTCAACTCGGGCGGTGCGAACTGCTTCACCGGCCCACAGGGCTTCCAGACGACGCACGCGACGGCGGAGGCCGTTGCGGCGGGGCTCGGCACCTCCGCCGGTGACGTGCTGGTCTGCTCAACAGGCCTGATCGGCGAGCAGCTGGATCGCGCGAGACTTCTCGCCGGTGTCGCTGCTGCGGTCGCGGCGTTGAACCCGGACGGCGGTGCGGATGCCGCGGTCGCGATCATGACGACGGACACCGTCCCGAAAACGGCAACCCACGCCGGTGCAGGCTGGAGCATCGGGGCGATCGCGAAGGGCGCAGGCATGCTGGCTCCGGGGCTCGCCACGATGCTGGTGGTGATCACGACCGACGCCGTGCTGACCGCGGAGCAACTCGACACGGCACTGCGCGCGGCAACCCGGGTCAGCTTCGATCGACTCGACAGCGACGGCTGCATGTCGACCAACGACCAGGTGACACTGCTGGCTTCAGGAGCATCGGCGGTGCAGCCTGATCCGGTCGAATTCCAGAGGGCGCTCACGGCCGTCTGCGCAAACCTCGCCGAGCAGTTGCAGGCCGACGCGGAGGGCGCGAGTCACGACATCCGGATCGAGGTCGTCGGCGCGGTCAGCGAGGCAGATGCGGTCGAGGTCGGCCGATCCGTTGCCCGCAACAACCTGTTCAAAACGGCGATCTTCGGCAACGACCCGAACTGGGGTCGTGTGCTTGCCGCGATCGGCACGACCTCCGCCGAATTCGATCCGTACCGGGTGGATGTGTCGATGAACGGCGTGCGGGTCTGCCACGACGGCGCGCCCGATCAGCCACGCGAGAGGGTCGACCTGCATCCCCGAGCCGTCACCGTGCTGATCGACCTGCGGGTCGGCGCCGAGCAGGCCATCATTCTGACCAACGATCTCACGCACGACTACGTGCACGAGAACAGCGCGTACGCGAGTTGAACGTGGAGAAAGCGCACGAGGCCGCATTCGACCGATCGCAGTTGCACGCCGCCGACAAGGCCGCGACGCTGATCGAATCGCTGCCGTGGTTGAAGCGTTTCCATCACCAGATCATCGTCGTGAAATTCGGCGGGAATGCCATGGTCAGCCCTGACCTGCAGAAGGCGTTCGCCGAAGACATGGTCTACCTGCGTTACGCGGGAATCAAGCCGGTCGTCGTGCACGGCGGCGGTCCGCAGATTTCGGCGATGCTGCAGCGGCTCGGCATCGAGAGCGAGTTCCGTGGCGGCTATCGGGTCACAACCCCGGAGGCGATGGAGGTCGTGCGCATGGTGCTGACCGGCCAGATCAGTCGCGACCTGGTCGGCCACATCAACGAGCACGGCCCGCTCGCGGCCGCGATCTCCGGCGAGGACGCCGGCCTGCTTCTGGCCCGCAAACGCTCGGTCATCATCGACGGCGAGACGGTCGGCCTCGGCCAGGTCGGCGACGTCGTCGGAGTCGACCCCAGCGCGGTGGATGCCCAGCTGCGCGCCGGCCGCATCCCGGTGGTCTCATCGATCGCGCCGGACATCGACAGCCCGGGAGAGTCGCTGAACGTGAACGCGGATGCAGCGGCCGCGGCTCTCGCGATCGCGCTCGGCGCCGCAAAGCTCGTCATTCTGACGGATGTCGCCGGCCTCTATCGGGATTGGCCGGACCGGGGATCGCTCGTGTCGAAGATCGACGTCAACGAGCTCCGCGGGCTTGTGCCCGGCCTGGAATCGGGCATGATCCCGAAGATGACGGCCTGCGTGGACGCCGTCGACGGGGGAGTGGCCAAGGCCGCCATCATCGACGGACGAGTGCCGCACTCGATCCTTCTCGAGATCTTCACTCAAAGCGGCATCGGTACGGAAGTGGTTCCAGCATGAGCGCACAGCAGACAGCAGACCCGAAAACAACCAACCCGGCGACAGCACCGACGACCATCGGTGCCGAGCCGGACTGGCACGAGCGCTTCGACAACTCGATCATGCGCTCGCTCGCGATGCCGCAGCTGCTGCTCACGCACGGCACCGGGTGCTACGTCTGGGACCGCGACGGCACGGAGTATCTCGACTTCCTCGCCGGGATCGCCGTGAACGCACTCGGCCACGCGCATCCGGTGCTGGTCGATGCTGTGTCCCGCCAGATCGCCACACTCGCGCACGTGTCCAACTACTTCGCAACCCGGCCGGAATTGGAGCTGGCCGAACGACTGGTCCGGTTGACCGGCGCCGTCGACGGCCGCGTGTTCTTCGGCAATTCGGGTGCGGAGGCCAACGAGGCGGCATTCAAACTCGCCCGGCTGAACAATGCCGGCGGCACGAAGCGTCGCATCCTCGCGCTGAACAAATCGTTTCACGGCCGCACCATGGGTTCGATGGCACTGACCGGCAAACCGCAGATGCGCGAACCGTTCGAACCGTTGCCGGGCGGCGTCGAACACATCGACACCACGATCGACGCATTGGAGGCGGCGTTCGACGAGCATGTCGCGGCCCTGTTCGTCGAACCGATCAAGGGCGAGGCCGGTGTGCTCGACCTTCCGGAGGGGTTCCTGAAACGCGCGCGCACCCTGACCGAGCAGCACGGCGCGCTGCTGATCGTGGACGAGATCCAGACCGGCATCGGGCGCACCGGACGCTGGTTCGGCTATCAGCACGCAGACATCGTGCCGGATGCGATCACACTCGCCAAGGGTCTGGCCGGTGGCGTGCCGATCGGAGCGCTCGTCACCTTCGGTCGGGCGTCCGAGCTCTTCAGCGCGGGACAGCACGGCTCGACCTTCGGCGGCAATCCGCTGGCGACGGCCGCAGGCAATGCGGTACTCGGCGAGATCGAGAACGCCGGGCTCGTGCAGAATGCCGCCGTGCGCGGCACCGAGCTGCGTGCACTCATCCGCGGTCTGCAATCGCCGCTGATCGGCGAGTTGCGCGGCGAGGGCCTGCTGGTCGGCATCGGCCTGGCGCAGCCGATCGCGGACACGCTGGTGTCGGCTGCGCTCGGACATGGACTCATCGTCAACGCACCGAACGCCTCCACCATCCGCCTGGCGCCGCCGCTGATCGTCGGCGACGCCGAGCTTGCGGAGTTCGCACGACGATTCGGCGCCGCGCTCGCCGCAGTCGCAACTTCACCCCACGACACCTCACTTCAGAAAGCACCCAGATGACTCGACACTTCCTGCGCGACGACGACATCACCCCGGCCGAACAGTCTGAGATCCTCGCGTTGGCTGCTCGACTCAAGCGCGATCGCTACGCCGTCACCCCGCTAGCGGGCCCGCAGACCGTTGCCGTGATCTTCGACAAGTCGTCCACCCGCACGCGGGTGTCGTTCGCGGTGGGCATCGCCGACCTCGGCGGCAGCCCACTGATCATCAGCACGGCGAACAGTCAGCTCGGCGGCAAGGAGACCCCGTCGGACACCGCCCGGGTGCTTGAACGGATGGTCTCGGCCATCGTCTGGCGCACCTATGGTCAGGCCGGACTGGAGGAGATGGCCCGCGGTACCACCGTTCCGGTCGTCAACGCCCTGTCCGACGACTTCCACCCGTGTCAGCTCCTCGCCGATCTGCTGACGGTCACCGAGAAGCGTGGGGAACTGCCCGGCACCACGATCACCTTCCTCGGCGACGGCGCCTCCAACATGGGACAGTCGTACGCGCTCGCGGGCGTGACGGCTGGAATGCACGTGCGTATCGCATCCCCGATCGAGTACGCGCCGAACGAAGGCGTGGTTGCCGCGGCGGATGCGATCGCCACGGCAACCGGCGGATCCCTCACCCTGTACACCGACCCGCTCGAGGCCGTCGCCGGCTGCGACGTGGTCGTCACAGACACCTGGGTCTCGATGGGGCGCGAAGAGGAGAAGGCGCATCGGCTCACCGCGCTCGGCGCGTACAAGGTGACGAGCGAGCTGATGGCGCTGGCTAAGCCGGATGCGCTCTTCATGCACTGCCTGCCGGCCGATCGCGGCTACGAGGTCGACGCCGACGTGATCGACGGACCGCAGAGCATCATCTGGGACGAGGCCGAGAACCGGCTGCACGCACAGAAGGCACTGCTCGTGTGGCTCCTCGCACAGAACGGGCAGGCTGCCGAATGAGCGAGACGCCGGCGCAGAATCGTGCGAGTCGGGCCGGAGCCCTCTGGGGCGGCCGGTTCGCCGCCGGACCCTCGCCCGAGCTGGCCGCACTGAGCAAGTCGACCCGGTTCGATTGGCAGCTGGCCGAATACGACATCGCCGGTTCGCAGGCGCACGCCCGTGCGCTGGCCGCGGCAGGTTATCTGACGGATGCCGAGCTGTCCGCAATGCACGACGCCCTTGAGCGATTGCGAGCAGATGTCGAGACCGGCGTGTTCGTCGCCCTCGATTCGGACGAAGACGTGCACGGCGCCCTCGAGCGCGGCTTGATCGAGCGCGCCGGTGCCCAGCTCGGCGGCAAACTGCGGGCCGGGCGCAGCAGGAACGATCAGATCGCGACCCTGATACGGCTCTACCTGCGCGATCACGCCAGCGTGATCGCCGACCTCGTGATCGGACTGATCGACGCGCTCGCGGCGCGGGCCGAGGAGCACCACGGCGCAGTGATGCCGGGTCGAACGCACCTGCAGCACGCGCAGCCGGTGCTGCTGTCGCACCACCTGCTCGCGCACTGCTGGCCGCTGCTGCGTGATGTGGAGCGGATCACCGACTGGGATCGGCGCGCGAACGTTTCACCGTATGGTTCCGGCGCGCTCGCCGGCAGCACGCTCGGGCTGGATGCCGCCGCCGTCGCGCACGATCTCGGCTTCGCGCACAGCGTGCGGAACTCCATCGATGGAACGGCCTCGCGTGACGTCGTCGCCGAGTTCGCCTTCATCGCCGCACAAATCGGCGTCGACCTGTCACGCTTCGCGGAGGAGATCGTCCTCTGGAACACCCGCGAGTTCGATTTCGTCACCCTGGATGACGGCTACTCCACCGGGTCCTCGATCATGCCGCAGAAGAAGAACCCCGATATCGCGGAACTCGCACGCGGCAAATCCGGTCGGCTGATCGGCAACCTGACGGGGCTGTTGAGCACGTTGAAAGGTCTGCCGCTGGCCTACAACCGCGACCTGCAGGAGGACAAGGAGCCGGTCTTCGACTCCGTGACGACGCTCGAGCTGCTGCTGCCTGCGTTCACCGGCATGGTTGCGACCATGCGCTTTCATACCGAACGGATGGCCCGACTCGCGCCGGCCGGCTTCTCCCTGGCGACGGATGTCGCAGAGTGGCTGGTCAAGCAGCGGGTCCCGTTCCGCGATGCACACGAGATCACCGGCAAGCTGGTGAAGTACGCGGAGGACCATGGGCTCGAACTGAGCGCGGTAGACGACGCGGCGCTGGCAAGCGTGTCGCCACTGCTGACCCCCGCAGTGCGCGCCATCCTCACTGTCGAAGGGTCCGTCGCCAGCCGCGACGGAATCGGTGGAACAGCTCCGGCTCGCGTCGCCGAACAGCGCGTCGAACTGGTCGGACAGCTGCGGCGGCTTGCTGCGACGGTCGACGCGGCGCGGGCGGAGCGCCGCCGATGACTACGCCGTCGGTGAGCACAACGCCGGTGAGCACGCCGCCGGTGAGTACAGCGCCGGTGAGCACAGCGTCGATGAGTACCGTGGCCTTCCAGCGCGACTTCTTCCAGGACAACGCCGTCGATGTCGCCCCTCATCTACTCGGTGCACTGCTGAGCCATGAGACGGCCGACGGCGTCGTCACAGTGCGTATCACCGAGGTCGAGGCGTACCTGGGTGACGGAACGGATCCCGGGTCGCACGCCTTCCGTGGCAAGACGGCACGCAACGCTGTCATGTTCGGGGAGCCCGGTCACTTCTATGCGTACTTCAGTTACGGCATGCACGTGTGCGGCAACGTCGTGTGCTCACCGAACGGACAGGCATCGGGAGTTCTGCTTCGCGGCGCCGAGGTTGTCGAGGGCATCGAACTCGCCCGAGAACGGCGCGGTCCGAAGGTGCGCGATCGTGACCTGGCCCGTGGTCCGGCACGGCTCGTCGTCTCGGCCGGCATCGCGTTGACAGACAACGGCGTCGATCTTCTGACGCCGCCGTTTCAGCTGCGGATGCCGCCTGCTCCCGTCCCGATCAGCGCGGGACCGCGAACTGGCGTCGGTGGTGTCGGCGGTGGGAGCGCCTACCCGTGGCGCTTCTGGATCACCTCGGATCCGTTCGTGTCGCCGTACAAGCGCAGCCCGCGCGCCATCGACTGACCGGGGGCGGCCGGCATCGCAGGCCGGGAAAGCGCAGAAGGAGGGGCTGCTATTAGCCCCGACTATTAGCCCCTGACGAATATCGACGTGACTATCAGTGGAAAAACGAGGCGAGATAAATCGCTGCGCCCGCGGACACCGACCAGCTCGCGAAGCTGCCGACGAGGAACTCCTCCGCTTTCGTCCCGATACCGCGGTTCTCCGAGATCTCCGGGAAGCGCACCACCCCTTTTGCGGCGATGAGCGCGGCGATGAGCACGTAGGCACCGAAAAGGGCGAGCGCAACGATCAACAAGCGTTCGATCGGTCCGATGAGGCGCCCTCCTTTCAAGATCGGAACTGACGGGTCGGCGCCTCCGCGCTCGCCGATTTCGCCGACTGCCCTGCCTCGGATGCGAATCTCCCACGCTCGATGCGGCGTTGCGACGATCCGTTCGGTCGGCTGATGGGTCCTGCCAAGTGCCGCTCGGACGATGATGTTGCCGCTGGTCGGAAGGAACACCGTGACGGCGATGACGGCGAGTGCCGTCGATAGCGGGACGTGGCGGAGCAGACCGTCGGTGAGGCCAGCATAGCCGTTCACGACGAAACCGCCGGCCGGCGCGAGCGTGCCGCTGAACGCCAGGAAGCCGACGACGGCGATGACGAGCAGCGGCACAGGCCAGAGTCGGCGTGGTGCAGCGGCGTCCACTCCCGGCATGCCGAGCACCCAGCCGAGTGTGATGCCCACGATGACGACTGTTTCGATCGAGGGAACCGATAATCCGGCGATCGCCAGGACGGCGAACGCCACCCACAAGGCGAGCATGAGAATCCATCGTGACGTGATTCCGCGACCGTTGCGGACAATGTCCGTCAGCCCGATCAGTCCGATCAGCAGCGAAGCGGTCATCGCGGGCCACCACCGGCCTGCACCCGACTGTCGGATGGCGCTTCGAAGAGCATGTGAGCGGCGAGAAGTGCGGCCCCTCCCGACTTTCGCAGGTTTTGCGACACGGCAGACTGCGTGATCCCTTCCATGGCGGCCAGCGCTGACTGCGCTCGCCCAAGCAGAACGCCGGCGGTCAGTCTGCGTTCCCGTGGTCGCATGTCGGTGATCACCTTGTCGCGCATCAACAGAAACGAATTGACGATTGAATCGGCACCGCCCGACGCGCGCCCGGAGACGAACCAGCCGCGGAGATACGGGTTGCTCTTGTCTTCGCGGCGGTGAGCCTCTTCGATGGCCGCGCGCGCCCGCCACCAGGCGGAACCGTCCTGGATCGACCCGGTGGCTGCCTGTTCGATCTCCTGGATTTCACCCTGGCCGAAGCCGAAGCGGCAGTCGACCTCGATCGGAAGTGTCAATCGAACGATCGCCGTGGCACGAAGCGCCTGCGTGATGTCGGCGAACACCGCCTGGAACTCATCGCCCACTGTGGGCCAGAGCGCCTGTCGTATCGAGCGTTCGGCGGTTGCAGCGCCGAACGTCTGCAGCACTGCGGCCTGAGCCGCCGCGCGATCCTTCAATTCACGAGATCGGACGATGTCGATGATCAACGCGATAGGCTCGTTCTGCACATGAGTAGTGTACGGCTAATAATACGGCACATATAAGCAATATTGCGTGCGTCGGTGAGGGAAATCCTGCGCGCCACCACGAGCCTATCGTCGCGCGGAGGCCCAGAACGCCGCTGCTACGCTGGACGCGTGTCCGACCCGGCGATCCTTGCGCAGCAATCAAACGACCCGACCTTCGACGACATCTGGGAGGAAATCAACTGGCGCGGTTTCGTGCACGTGTCAACCGACCCTGATGCGCTCAAAGAACTGCTCGCCGGAGAGCCGATCACGTACTACTGCGGGTTCGACCCGACCGCGCCCAGCCTGCACCTCGGGCACCTCGTGCAGCTGCTGCTGATGCGTCGCCTGCAACTGGCGGGCCATCGCCCGCTCGGGCTCGTCGGCGGATCGACCGGACTGATCGGCGACCCGCGACCGACGGCCGAGCGCACGCTCAACACAAAAGAGGTCGTGGCGCAGTGGGTCCGGGATCTCCAGGCGCAGGTGTCGAAGTACCTGAGCTTCGACGGGGAGAATCCCGCGCGGCTGGTGAACAACCTCGACTGGACGGCCCCGCTATCCGCCATCGACTTCCTCAGGGACATCGGCAAGCACTACCGGGTCGGCACCATGCTCAAGAAGGACGCCGTGAGCGCGCGGCTGAACTCCGACGCCGGCATCAGCTACACGGAGTTCAGCTACCAGCTGCTGCAGGGCCTTGACTTTCTCGAGCTGTACCGCAGCTACGGGTGCGTGCTGCAGACCGGAGGGTCTGACCAGTGGGGAAACCTCACGAGCGGAACAGACCTGCTCCATCGCGTCGAACGGGTGAACGCGCACGCCATCGGCACGCCGCTGATCACGAACAGCGACGGCACGAAGTTCGGCAAGAGTGAAGGGAACGCCATCTGGCTGAACCCCGACATGACGAGCCCATACGCGTTCTACCAGTTCTGGGTGAACACGCTCGACGCCGACGTGGTCGAACGACTCAAGATCTTCACCTTCCTGACGAGGAACGAGATCGGCGAGCTCGCGCAGGCTGTCGCCGCGGAGCCTTACAAACGTGCTGCCCAACGCCGGCTTGCATACGAGGTGACCAGCCTTGTCCATGGAACTCGGGCGACGGATGCCGCGATCGCGGCCGCGGAGGCGCTGTTCGGCAACGGCGACCTTGCGACACTCGATGCATCGACGCTGGAGGCTGCGTTGCGAGAACTGCCGAACACGACGACGGCGCCGGCCGCGCCGATCGCACAGCTGCTCGTCGACACCGGGCTTTCGCCCAGCCTGAGCGATGCGCGACGCGCAATCACCCAGGGGGGCGTGTACCTGAATAACGTCGCGGTCGCGGACCAGGCGGCGACGATCGCCGACCGAGTCCTGGCCAGTGGAGCGGTCGGTGGGTTGGCCGTGCTGCGACGGGGAAAGAAGACCCTCGCCGGGGTCTTCATCGAGTAGCGCGCCGGCGCCGTGGCGGTTGCGTCGGCAATCGCGCGGGACCTGCGCCGACCGAGCCCGCGAGGCCCTCGAGCACGCGACACGCCCGGATGCGGAGCTCGATTTGCGTGAGCCTGCGCGGCTCCCGTAGAGTGCTTACTTGTCACCCCAAAGGTGCGGGTAAGCGGTAGAGCTTCCCGGCCTCAAGCGGGGACTGATCCTCAGATTGTATCGCGCCTCGACTTGTACGAGTCGCTTGAGAAGTCTAGGATTGAAGATCCACTTACCTTTCAGTTTTACCGGCTTGGAATCGTGTGAAGGACCGTGATTTTTCACGGTACGCATGGGCTTCGAATCGGCGAAGTGAAGCGTGGTGGGGAAGAGAAGTTGCCCTTGGTGAAGGTCGTGGGACTGGAGGCGGGGTGTGTCTGGTTTTTGAGAACTCAATAGCGTGCACATTGTCATATGCCAATTGTTTCGTGCCTGGCTTTTTTGGTTGGGTCGAGATTTTTTTGGTTGTATTTATTTGATTGATGCAAGTCAGTATTGATGTG
>SCRE01000019.1 GCA_004297935.1 Microbacteriaceae bacterium
ACAGCAACCGTCCCCGCCCCCAACTCATACGCAGCCCGAAACGCACGAATCGCAATCTCACCACGATTAGCAACCAGAATCTTACGAAACATGAAAACCTTTCAGGCAGGGGCCTCTCGGTTCAAAACAGTCAGCGAACAAGCAGTGCCGCGAGCTTTTCGCCGCATGCGCCTCTCCCTTCACCGTATTCGGCGCACTCGAGAGAATCGTTCGTCTGCATACATAAGAATTGCGATTCTTTCACATATCCGCAGAATCCGGCATCTTCTTCGTCATTTTCCATCGCTGTGTATACAGAAGGCTGCCCTTGATGCTTAGATGAGTCACATGCGGGCAAGTGATGTGGCCTACGAGCGCCTTCGGGATGACATCATCCAGTGGCGCCTGGAACCCGGCTCTGCCTTGGCCGAGATCGAGGTCTCGGAGCGGATCGGGGTGTCGCGCACGCCGGTGCGGGAGGCGTTGTCCCGGCTGATTGCCGAAGGGCTCGTCTCGAACAATTCGGGCCGGACCGCCATTGTGACTTCGGTGTCGCGTGAGCAGATCCGCAAACTCTTCGAGCTGCGTGAGGCGTTGGAGACGCAGGCGACCCGGTTGGCCGCCCGGCAACGCGACCCGATAGTTTTCGAAGCCCTCAAGGCAGACCTGCTCACCGGCTCACCAGAGCCCGAAAAGGGCGAATCAGGCAACTCGTATGCCCTGGCCGACCGTTTGGATGATGCGATCGATGAGGCGATGGACAACGAGTATTTGCGGGGGGCGCTCAAAGACATCCGCGGGCATTTGATTCGTGTGCGTCGGCACGCGCACTCCACTCCGGGGCGCCTGGCCCAGGCGACCGCCGAGCACCTTCTGATTGTGGACGCGGTCCTGCAGCAAGACGAGGTCCTGGCCATGCACGCGACAGCCGTGCACTTACGCAACAGTCTCGACAACATCCTGTCGACCATCGCCGCGCTGCCAGAGGCATCTGCCACAAAACAGTTGAGAGGACGAAAGTGATCGACCATTCCGTTCGTGTGTTCCGCAGCGAACAGGCCCTGGACCGCAAGGATCAGCTGGCGTGGAAACTCGCCGAGGTCGCCGCCGACCCGGTCGAGGTGTCGCCGGAGGTGACGGAGATGGTGATCAACCGGGTCATCGACAACGCGGCGGTGGCCGCCGCGTCGCTGCGTCGGCCGCCGATCATCTCGGCTCGGTCCCAGGCGGTGGCGCATCCGGTATCGACGCGCACCGCGGTCGGTACCGCGGCTGCAGGAGTCGGCTCGACCGTGTTCGGCCTTGATCCGGATACGCGCGTGTCACCGGAGTGGGCGGCGTGGGCCAATGGGGTGGCGGTGCGGGAGCTGGACTACCATGACACGTTCCTGGCTGCCGAGTATTCGCATCCGGGTGACAATATCCCGGCGATCATCGCGGTCGCCCAACACCTGGGCACCGGTCGCGGGTTGACCGGTGCGGATATTGTGCGGGGGATCGCGACCGGGTATGAGGTGCAGATTGATCTGGCGAAGGCGATCAGCCTGCATCAGCACAAGATCGACCATGTGGCACATCTGGGCCCGTCGGTAGCCGCGGGTTTGGGAACCCTGTTGGGTCTGGATGCCGGCACGGTGTTCCATGCGATCGGGCAGGCGTTGCACACCACCACGGCGACCCGGCAGTCGCGCAAGGGTGAGATCTCCACCTGGAAGGCGCACGCGCCCGCGTTCGCCGGGAAGATGGCCATCGAGGCGGTCGACCGGGCGATGCGCGGCCAGACCAGCCCGACACCGATCTACGAGGGTGAAGACGGGGTCATCGCCTGGCTGCTGGACGGGCCATCGGGCAGCTACGAAGTAGCTTTGCCCGACAAGTCAGAACCGAAGCGAGCCATTCTTGACAGTTACACGAAGGAGCACTCGGCCGAGTACCAGGCGCAAGCGTGGATCGACCTGGCCAGGAAACTGCACCGCGAGCATCCCGAGGCGACCTATCCCGAGAACGTCGAGTCGATCGTGATCCACACCAGTCACCACACGCACTACGTGATCGGTTCCGGCGCGAACGACCCACAGAAGTACGACCCAGCCGCCTCACGGGAGACGCTGGATCATTCGATCCCGTACATTTTCGCCGTCGCCCTGCAAGACGGCGCCTGGCATCACGTGAACTCCTATGCGCCCGAGCGCGCCGCCCGCCTTGACACGGTCGCGCTGTGGCGCAAGATCACCACCGTGGAGGACCCGGAATGGACCCGCCGCTACCATTCCCTGAACATGACCGAGAAGGCATTCGGCGGCCGGGCCGTGATCACCCTGAGTGACGGTTCGAGCATCGTCAAGGAGATTGCGGTCGCGGATGCCCACCCGTTGGGTGCCCGCCCGTTCGGCCGTGCCCAGTACGTCGACAAATTCCGCTCCCTCGCCGCCGACGTGCTCCCGCCTTCGGAGATCGACCGGTTCCTCGACACGGTGCAGCGGTTGCCGCAGTTGCGTGCGGACGAGTTCGGCGCTCTCACCTTCACCGCCCGCACGGGTGCTCTCGATGCGGATGCGCAGCCGGAAGGAATCTTCTAAATGCTCTATGCCACCACGACATCGGCGCAGAAACGCAAGAGGCTCCGTGCAGGTCTTGCCAGCGGCACGATCCAACGTTTCCCGGGTGCGTTCAATCCGTTGTCCGCGAAGCTGATCCAGGCGAAGGGCTTCGATGGCGTCTACATCTCCGGCGCCGTGCTGTCCGCGGACCTGGGCCTACCGGATATCGGCCTGACCACATTGACAGAGGTGGCGGGGCGGGCGCAGCAGATCGCCCGGATGACGGATCTACCGGCAATCGTCGACGCCGACACCGGGTTCGGCGAGCCGATGAACGTGGCCCGCACCATCCAGACCCTAGAGGATGCGGGCCTTGCCGGCACCCACATCGAGGACCAGGTCAACCCGAAACGGTGCGGCCACCTCGACGGCAAACAGGTCGTCGACGCCGACACGGCGATCAAACGCATCCGCGCCGCCGTCGACGCGCGACGCGACCCGAACTTCCTGATCATGGCGCGCACCGACATCCGTGCCACCGTGCCGGGAGACAGTGGACTGGACACTGCGATCGAGCGGTCCAAGCAACTGGTCGACGCCGGTGCGGATGCGATCTTCCCCGAAGCCATGCGCACACTGGCGGAGTTCGAGGCCGTCCGGGCCGCCGTCGACGTGCCGCTTTTGGCGAACATGACCGAGTTCGGCAAAAGCGACCTGTTCACCGTGAACCAACTGCAGGATGTCGGCATCAACATGGTGATCTGGCCCGTCTCCCTGCTCCGGATGGCGATGGGCGCCGCCGAACGCGCCCTCGACACGCTGACCGCGGAAGGCTCACTCACCGCCCAACTCGGCCAGATGCAGCACCGTGCCGACCTGTACGAACTCATCGACTACGAGTCGTATAACCACTTCGACAACTCCGTCTTCAACTTTCAGATCACCCGCTGACGCGCATCACGTGCTCATCCAGAACGCGTGCTCATCCAGAACGTAAGGACCCCTCATGGCAGACACCATCGACATCCGCAAAGGCCTGACCGGGGTCACGGTCGATTACACCGCGATCTCCCGGGTGAATCCGGAGACGAACTCGCTGCTCTACCGCGGCTACCCGGTGCAGGAGCTGGCCGCGCACTGTTCCTTCGAACAGGTCGCCTACCTGCTCTGGCACGGCGAGTTGCCCACTGCGGATCAGTTGGCCGTGTTCCAACGGTTCGAACGCTCCTTCCGCACCCTGTCCCCCGCGGTGAGAACGGTGATCGATCTGCTGCCGACCACCGCGCATCCGATGGATGTGGTGCGCACCGCCGTCAGCGTGCTCGGCGCACGCGACCCGTTCGCCGCCGACAACAGTGCGGATTCGAACCTGACCAAATCGTTGCGGCTGTTCGCGCAGCTGCCCGCGATCGTCGCCTACGACCAGCGCCGCCGCCACCAGCTGGAACCGGTCGAACCCCGCCAGGATCTCGACTACTCGGAGAACTTCCTCTACATGACCTTCGGCCAGATCCCTCACCCGGCCGTGGTGGATGCGTTCCGGGTGTCGATGGTGCTCTACGCCGAGCACTCCTTCAACGCCTCCACCTTCACCGCCCGGGTGATCACCTCCACCCTCTCGGACCTGTACTCGGCCGTGACCGGCGCGATCGGCGCCCTGAAAGGCCCGCTGCACGGCGGTGCGAACGAGGCCGTCATGCACATCTTCGACGAAATCGGCCACGCCGACCACGCGGAGGAATGGCTCGTCCAGGCGCTGGCCGACAAACGCAAGATCATGGGTTTCGGCCACCGCGTCTACAAGGCCGGCGACTCCCGGGTGCCGACCATGAAAGCATCCCTGGACGCCCTCATCGACCACTACAACCGGCCCGACCTGGCCGCGCTCTATGATTCGCTTCAGAAGGCGATGACCGACCGCAAACAGATCCTGCCCAACCTCGACTACCCCTCCGGGCCCGCCTACCACCTGATCGGCTTCGACACCCCCACCTTCACCCCCCTGTTCGTGGCCAGCCGCATCACCGGCTGGACCGCGCACATCATGGAACAACTCGCCTCCAACACCCTCATCCGCCCATTGAGCGCATACAACGGACCCGACGAACGCCACCTCCGCGAACCTGTGCTGGCCTGACAGGGACAAGAGTGCGCGAGGAGACCAGCGAAAGCGAAGGAGCATAGTGGCGATCACGATAACCGGCACCGACCAGAAGCAGGCGTGGGTCGACAAGGTCCTGCCGCCGATCGAGCAGGTCAGACCGCGGGTATGGTCGATCCCTATCACCTTCGATGACAACCCGGTGCGATACACGCTCTGTTACCTGCTCGCGGGCGATCACGGGCAGTGCGTGGTGATCGATCCGGGCTGGGACAGCGACGACGGATGGCGGCAACTGCTCGACGGCCTGAACCGGGCAGGCCTGACACTCCAGTCGGTTGTGGGCATCGTTGTCACCCACTTGCATATCGATCACCTCGGAATGGTTCATCGCCTCGCCGAAGCGACCGGCGCGTGGGTCGGCATGCACCCGCGCGAAAGCCACGCACTGGATGAGTTCACCGGCGAATCCTCCGCCGATGACCGCGCCTGGCTGCTGCGCTGCGGGGTGCCCGCCGACAGGCTCGACTCACTGCTGGTCACGTCGGCGCAGTTGGATTACCTGGCACGGCTTGCCCGGCCAACCCTTCTCCTGGAGCACGGCGACACCGTGCCGCTGCCGGGCAGAAACGTGAAAGTCTGCGCAACGCCCGGGCACACGGCCGGTCACATCTGCATCATCGACGTGGACAGCGAGTTGATCTTCACCGGCGACCACGTACTGCCCCGGATCACCCCCAACGTCGGCCTCGGCCCCAACGCAGGCACCCGGAATGCTCTGGCCGAGTACTATCAGTCGCTTCAGCTGATGCCGCAATGGGACGGGTTCGAGGTCTGCCCGGCACACGAATACCGGTTCACCGGTCTGGCCGGGCGAGCGGGCGACCTGAAAACTCATCATGAAGAACGCGCACAAGAGATCCTGAACGTCCTTACCGCAACACCGGAACTCACCCTGTGGGAGATCGCGAAACGGCTCACCTGGTCGCGCGGCTGGGCCAGCCTGGACGGCACCAACCTGCGCAGCGCACTGGCCGAAACTCTCGCCCACGTCGAATACCTCGCCGCCCAGGGACAGCTTTTCTGGGGTGCACCCGACCCGCAATTCGACGCGAGCTGGGTCGCGACTGTGACCCACACAAATTCGCCCTACGCGGACGAGCCCTCATGACAGCCGTGACGCCGGCCCCACAACCGGAGCCCAAGCGGGTGCGTACGCGGCATTTCCAGGCCGCGAAGGACTCCGGGTTGTCGATCACGGGGCTGACCAGCTACGACATGCTCAGTGCGCAGATCTTCGACGCCGCGGGCATCGACTTCCTCCTGGTCGGCGACTCGGCGGGAAACAATGGGGAATGCTGAGCCTTTGGTTGACTCGTTTCCTTGTGCCGCCAGACAGGCGGGGTCTTTCATGATGGTCTCGAATTCGATGGGCGTCAACTTCCCGAGTCGTCGTTGACGTCGCCGCCGG
>SCRE01000036.1 GCA_004297935.1 Microbacteriaceae bacterium
CGGAAGAACGCACGCCGTCACCCTCGTTGTGAAAGATAATCTGCTTGAGCGCGACCACATCGCCCTTCCTCACTCTCAACCCAACCTTGACAAGCTTCTCCTCCTCCTCTTTCTCCTTCTCAGCCTCAGTCGCGGTCACAGGCGCCTTGTTCCCACCCCTCATACCCTTCCAGACCACACCAAACGTCCCCTCACCCAGCTTCTCATTCAGCGAGTACTCGCTGATATGCGAGCACCCGACGTACCTGCGCTCGATTCTCGTCGCAGACGAGGACGACGATTCGGCCCGCGCGCGAGCGACGAGCTCGTCGACTTCGGCGTCGTTCATCTCGCGCACCCACAGCTCTTCCGCGCTTCGGTTCGAGCGCATGGTGAGCGGCAGGGGATCAGCGTGCAGGGCGGACGAAGTCGGATGGAGAGAAGAAACGGGAGTTGGAGCGGTGTCGCGTGACGAGGAAGGAGCGGGAGCGCCGACGGCTGGAGAGGGGTTGATCGACTCGGAAGGCTGAGAAGCGGGACGCGATCCGGCTGGAACGGCGGTATGAGGAGGGGCGTGTATCGGCTCGGGGCGGATGAAAGACGAATGGAGAGCTGGAGGCGGGGGAGGCAGCGGGAAGCCCGCTTGCGGGAGGAAAGCAGGCGGAGGCGGGAGATGCGAAGGCGGCGGGGGAAGCGGGAAATGCTGCTGCTGGTGCTGGTGATGCGGCTGTGGAGGTGGCGGCGGCGCAGAGCGGTCGGCGTAGCGGTCTCGAGGATCCTGCATCACACCGTTCCGCATCGCTCCCTCGTTCCTCCTCACATTGCCCGACCTCATCCTCTCCTGCACCTCTTCGCGCTGTCGGGGATCTAGTATGCTCTTCTCGTACGGGTCGCGTGGCGTCCCCGACTCGGACGGACTGTCGTGCACGCTTATAGGCGACCGACTCGGGTCGCGCGACCTCGCTCGTCGAGGCGCAGGCGACCTGTTCGACTTGTGCCGCTTCGAAGGGTGGTCCCTGTCTTCGTCGTGGTACGAGACGGGTCGGCGATCGTATCCGCGGTCTCGGGGGTAGTCGTCGCGGTGATCCCGCCTGCTCGACGAACGGTCGTCGTCTCGGCGGCCCTGCCAGCGCTCGTCGCCTCGCCGGTCATCTCGCCGCTCGTCGCCTCGTCGGTAGTCGCCTCGTCGATCGTCTCGGCGCTCACCCCAGTAACCTTCCCGGTCTCGGCGACTATCCTCC
>SCRE01000025.1 GCA_004297935.1 Microbacteriaceae bacterium
GGACGGGCGCTTTACGGCCATGATGCCGCACCCCGAGCGCGTGTTCCGCAATATCCAGATGAGCTGGACCCCCGGTGACCGCAGTGCGTTCGGCCCCTGGCTGCGGATCTGGCGCAACGCGCGGCGCTGGGTCGGGTGAGGTCGGATTTCGGCGCCCCGATCCTGGCACATAGCAGGGTGTGGTGGTATTGACAGCTTGACGCGCATGCCCAAGCACACAAAACCCCGACAGCACACCCGACCAAGCTGTTCACTGACATCTAGATCGGGGCAGGCTAGCCTGCCCCTGGCCACCGTCAGGGTCGTTGCATCTTGCAGGTCGTGGGCATCTCAGACTGCTTGGCCGAGACCATGAGCAGCGTCTTGGTGCCGACGCCCGAGCCTTCTAGTTGGTATTTGACCTTTTTGCCGTCCAACTTGGCGTACGACCAGACATACATTGGCATCAGGAGCTGGTGATTTATCTTGCGCATATGTACCTCCCCGGTATCACTGACAATGTTCATTCCCTCCAATGCCCTTCCGACTTTGACTGGATCCGCACTGTGAGCGTCGTCAATTGCCTTGGCCAGCATATCCATCATTGTGTTCATGCGTAGGTAAAAGAAGTCTGCACCGTACTTTTTCTTAAAGTCGACGGCGTAGGCATGAGTCTTGTTGTTCCCGACGTTCGGGTGCCACCCGCTTAGCGTGATTACGCGGTCGATGCCTGCTGTGCCGATTGCGTCAGGAACGCCAAGGTTTCCTCCGAAATACGTGTAGAACTTCACGTTCAAACCGATGTCTTTTGCGGCGCGAATCAATAGTACGAGATCGTTACCAAAGTTGCCGGTGATCACGGTGTCCGCGCCCGACTCCTTGATGCGCGTCACATAAGGTGCAAAATCCTTCACCGTGCCGTACGGATGCATGGCATCGCCGACGATGTGCACGTCCGGTCGCTTCTTTGCGATCATTTCTTTGGCTGCGCGTGATACCTGATGGCCAAACGAATAGTCTGCTCCAATGATGTAGACTTTTTTAACGGCCTTATCGGCAGCAAGAACATCGGTCAATGCATTCATCTGCATGTCGCTATCAGGATAGAAGCGAAAGTTCCAGAAGCTGCATGCACTGTTGGTTTCATCGGGATCGGCAGCGGCGTAGTTCAGCACGAGGAACGACTTCCCTGGATCCCGTTCGGCGGTCTTGTTGGCGGCGTTCACCAGCGCAGTCACAACGTTTGAGCCGGATGAAACGACGAAGCGGATGCCTTGCCCCATCGCAGACTGAAGCGCGCTGACGCTATCTTGCGCGCTCCCCTTGCCGTCGATCGGCACGATCTCGAGCTTCTGGCCGCCCAGTACACCACCTTTCGCATTGATGGCATCCACGGCAGCCTGCAGGTGCTTAAGACTGTTTTCCCCGAAATTGGCGAAAGGGCCCGACATGGGATCAATGACCGCAATCTTGACCTGAGCCAAGGCGGCTGGCGCGGTACAGATGGACAGAGCTGCAATTGTTGCGGCACAGCAAAAACGGGAAAGCTTATTTAAATGAATCATGGTTGTCGCAATGGTTGGTTGGGTCGGTTTGGCGGCCTTGCGTGAGGATCTTTCCGCCGACGGATTTAGGCATGTTTGGCAGTTGTTAGGCGTAGCGCCGAGCCTCGCGACCGAGGCACTCGATGCGGTGGAGCGCACGCAGGATGTTCCGCAAGAATCCTTGGTCGTCGAACATATCCATAGTTGAATGTGCCAGCACGGGAATTTGACTTGATCACCCTTTTATCTCCTGAGTTTTGTAATGGTGAAGGGATTGCTCCCGCTCTTGCAGCAATCGCCACTGCACTTTGCCAGTGGCAGACTTGGGCAGCGTCGATACGAACTCGACATGCTGCGGAACCTTGTAGGCCGACATTTGACCTCGTGCCCATTCGATGAGCTGGGGTTCGGTCGGCGCCGGCATGTGCTCGGGTTTGAGGACAACCAACGCCTTGACCGTCTCGCCGCGGTGTGTATCCGGCACAGCAATCACGCACACCTCATGGATTGCCGGATGGCGGTAGAGCAGGGCTTCGACTTCGGCCGGCCATACCTTGAAGCCGGAGGCGTTGATCATTCGCTTCAAGCGATCCACCATGAAAAAGTAGCCGTCCTCGTCGACATAACCAAGATCGCCCGTGCGGAAGAATGGCTGGCCGTCGATTTCGACGAAGGCGGCCGCCGTGCTGGCGCTGTCGTTCCAGTAACCTTGGAACACTTGTGGGCCGTTGATGACGATCTCGCCTACTTGGCCCGGTGGCAGCGCCTGCAATGTATCGGGTCCGATTACGTGCGAGAGCGTGTTGAAGATCGGGATACCCAGGCATTGCGCCTTGGCCCGCTGTGGCGGGTTGATGTGCGAAGGCGCGATGGTTTCGCTCAAGCCGTAGCCTTCGACGTATGGAATTTTCAGCCGTTCGTTGATCCGCTGGGCTATCGCCGCGGGCATGCTGGCACCGCCACCACCGAGACGCCTGAGGCTGCACAGGTCGTGGCGGTCGAGCAGCGGATTGCCGAGCAGATCGATGAACATGGTGGGTACACCGGTCCACGTGGTCACACGGTAGCGCTCGATCAACGCAGCGGCTACGGCCGCGTCCCAGCGTGTCATGATGACAATGGTGTTGCCTGTGAGGATCGGACCGTTCAGGCAGCGCTGCATGCCTGTCACATGGAAAAATGGCAGCGCGGCCATCACCACATCGTCCTGCTGCATTCTCAGCCATGCCATCCCCGCCGTTGCGGTGAACATGACGTTGCGATGGCTGTGCATGCAGCCCTTTGGATGTCCAGTAGTGCCGGAGGTGTAGGGCATGACGCACAGGCTATCGATGAGGATCGGGACTGAGCGCAGCGGCCCGCTGAACGATGTGGCGTCCGCCCACGACGTGAAACCCGCAGGCAAGTCTTTCACACGCGGCGCGCTGGCGGACTCAGGCACGGTAAGGTCGGTTGGAACCTTGATCCAGTCGGAATAGCAGGCGACCACGCCGGCCTGGAGCGCATCGTCCTTCAGGAACTTCGAGACGTGCGTCAGCACCTCCTGTCCTGCGATCACAGTTTTCGCTCCACTGTCAGCGATGTAGTGCGCCAACTCGGCTTCGCGGCTCATGGGGTTGATCGGCACGACGACGCCACCCACGCGAGCGATGGCGTAGAACGCCATCGCAAACTGGGGACTATTCTGCATATACAACAGAACCCGGTCGCCAGAGCTGACTCCACAGACGCTCTGTAGGTAAGCGGCCAAACGGTTCGACTCTGCCCTGAACTTTGCGTAGCTCACCGGCGTCTCGTAGTAGATCAGACAAGGCTTGTCGGGATGACGTTGCGTCGACGTGTCCAGGCTGTCGCAAATCGTCGTTTCGGGTAGCACGAGTGTGTGAGGCAGGCCGGGCGGCCAGAACTGCAGATACGAGGTTGACATGTCAGACCGTCTGCTGATACTTCGCCAGTTCCAGCGTGCCGATCTGGTTGCGATGAACCTCGTCAGGGCCATCCGCCAGCCGCAGTTTGCGCGCGTCGGCGTAGGCTTTGGCCAAGCCAAAATCGTCAGACACGCCGGCCGCGCCGTGCACCTGGATCGCCCAGTCGATCACCTGACACGCCATCGCGGGTGCTGCGACCTTGATCATGGCGATTTCGGCACGTGCCACCTTGTTCCCTACGGTGTCCATCATGTACGCCGCTTTGAGCACCAGTAGCCTGGACTGGTCGATCAGAATTCGCGCCTCGGCAATGCGCTCCAGCGTGACCGTTTGTTGCGAGATCGGTTTGCCAAAGGCGACGCGTCGCATCGATCGCTTGCACATATCTTCCAGTGCACGCTCTGCCAGGCCGATCAGGCGCATGCAATGATGGATGCGTCCGGGACCAAGCCGACCCTGGGCAATTTCGAAGCCGCGTCCTTCGCCCAGCAGCATGTTCGAGGCGGGTACGCGCACGTTCTCGAATTCCACTTCGGCATGGCCATGGGGCGCATCGTCGTAGCCGAAAACCGGCAAGTGACGCAGCACACGAACACCCGGGATGTCCATGGGCACCAGAATCATGGATTGTTGCTGGTGCCTTGGCGCATCCGGATCGGTCTTGCCCATGAAAATCGCGATGCTGCAGCGTGGATCGATCGCGCCGGAAATCCACCACTTTCTGCCGTTGATGATGTAGTCGTCACCATCGCGAACGATGCGACTCTCGATGTTGGTGGCATCCGACGAGGCCACATCGGGTTCGGTCATGGCAAAGCAGGAGCGGATCTCGCCGGCCAGCAGCGGCTTTAGCCAGCGCTGCTTGTGCTCTTCAGTGCCATAACGCTCGATGGTTTCCATGTTGCCCGTATCGGGTGCTGAGCAATTGAATACCTCCGACGACCAGTGCACGCGGCCCATGATTTCGCACAATGGGGCGTATTCCAGGTTACTGAGACCGGCACCATGCGCGGAATCGGGCAAAAATAGGTTCCACAGGTCTGACTCTCGGGCCTTTTGTTTGAGCTCTTCGATGACCGGAGGCTGAGACCAGCGGCCGCCTTCGTTGAGTTGCTTGTGGTATCGCTTCTCGTTCGGGTAGACGAACTCGTCCATGAAAGCGGACAGCCGCTGCTGTAGCGCGAGGACTTTGGGGGAATGGTCGAAATTCATGACTGGATCAGTTCGATGGATTGGACAGGAGGTGCATACAGTTCAGTCGCTGTCGCCGTTGGCGACGCGCCAGCTGCGCTCGGCGACGGCGCCGGTCCGTGCACCGGCGCTTAGCGCGTTGGCGTTCGAGGCCGAGCCTTCCAGCGCGCGTTTCATCACGCCTTGCAGGATCGCGGCAACCTTGAACAGGCCGAAAGCGACGCAAAAGCGCCATATCGTGGGACCGACTGCCGCGCGGCCGACGCGCCGGCTGTAGGTGGCCAGGTACGTCTGCTCATCCGGAATTCCGAGGGCTTCGAGGTCGGCGCCGGCGATGCCGCGCAACTCGGACGGCATCAGGTGCCATGCGAGACAGTGGTAGGCGAAGTCGGCCAACGGATTGCCCAGGGTCGACAGTTCCCAGTCGAGCACCGCTAGCACGCGCGGTTCGACGGGATCGAAAATCATGTTGTCGAGTCGGAAGTCGCCATGAACAATGCGGCATTCGTCGTCGACCGGCACATGGCGCGGCAGCCAGTCCATCAGGTGATCCATGGCTGCGATGTCAGTAGTTTGCGAACCCCGGTATTGCTTGCTCCACCGCGCGATCTGCCGTTCAAAGTAGTTGCCGGACTTACCATAATCCGCGAGGCCGATGGACACCGGGTCAATGCTGTGCAACGCGGCGATAACGCGATTGGCTTCGTCGTAGATTGCGCCGCGCTCGGGCGCCGTCAGGCCGGGCAGCGCTGGATCCCAGAACACTCGTCCGGCGACATAGTCGGTCAAGTAAAACGCGCTGCCGATCACTGCAGGATCGTCGCAATACAGCAGTGGGCGTGCGACAGGCACCACAGTGGGCAGCAGGGCCGCGGTCACCCGAAACTCGCGGTCGATCGCGTGGGCGTGCGGCAGCAGAGCGCCAGCGGGACGTCGTCGCAGCACGTACTGCTTGTGGTCTGTCGACAGGAGGAAGGTCGGGTTGGACTGCCCACCGCGGAACTGGACGCATTCGGTGGTGCCCGCCCAGCCTTCCATCCTTGACGAGAGATAGCGTTGCAGTTGCCCAAGATCGAAGGCGTGCTGTCCCGAAACCGGCTTGGTTCCGCTGTAGGGGTGTTCGGTAGGCTCAGACAAGGAGATAGCCTCCATCGGCGTTCAGGCAAGCGCCCGTGGTGTAGGACGAGGCGTCCGAAGCAAGGTAAAGGATGGCGGCTGCCATCTCGTCGGGCGAGCCGATCCGCTTCATCGGTACATGCTCCAGCGCCTTGACGCGCGAGACCTCGTTGCTCAGAGTTGCTGCGGCGAAGCGGGTGTCTATGGCGCCGGGCAGCAGGGCATTGACGCGTACTCCTTGGGCCGCGCATTCCTTGGCAAATGCCTTGGTCATGGAGATGACAGCGGCCTTGGTAATCGAGTAAATGCCGCGGTACTCGCCGGGTGTGACCCCGTTGACGGAAGCGACGTTCACGATGCTTCCGCGGGCCTGCACCAGCATCAGCCGTGCGGCTTGCACCGACATCAGGAAATAGCCGCGGATGTTCACGTCCACCGTCTTCTGGAAAGCGCCGAGGTCGGTGTCTACGATGGGGCCGAAGTAAGGATTGGTGGCGGCGTTGTTTACCAACACGTCGAGCCGTCCGTGCGCGGACCGAATCGCTGAAAACAGTGCCTCGATCTGGTCCGGCTCCCCGATATGACAGGCATAAGCCGTGGCCAGGCCACCCGTGGCGTGGATCTCTGCCGCGACTTGCTCGCAGTCGCGAAGCTTGCGGCTGCTGACCCACACATGAGCACCATAAGCGGCAAGCAGATGCGCCGTGGCCGCACCGATGCCGCGGCTAGCTCCGGACACCAGAGCGACCTTGCCTGAAAGGTCGAACAGCGGAGTGACAGCCATCTACCAGTCCGCCAGTCGGACCAGCAGCTTTCCGGTCTTGCCGCCGGTCAGGGTGCGCCGCAGGGCCTCCGGAAAGCTGTCCAGTCCTTCCAGAATTTCTTCACGTGCAATGAGGGAACCATCGGTGAGCCAGTTGGCCAACTGGCTACGTGCTTCTTCGTACCGCGCCGCATAGTCGTAGACGATGATGCCCTCCATGCGTGCGCGCTTGATCAACAGGGCACGGTAGTTGCTGGGGCCGACGACGGGCCCGGTCGCCGTGTACTGGCTCATCGAGCCGCACAGCACGACGCGTGCTCGCAAAGCCAGCCGGGTCAAGGCGGCGTCGAGGATGTCACCGCCTACGTTGTCGAAGTAAACGTCGATGCCGTTCGGGCAGAGCCGTGCCAGCTGTTCGTTCACATCGCCTGCCTGGTAGTCCACTGCGCCGTCGAAGCGGAGGCTATCCTTGAGGTAGGCGCATTTTTCGAGGCCGCCGGCGATGCCGATAACACGGCAACCTTTGATCCGGGCGATCTGTCCGACGACGCTGCCGACCGCGCCCGTTGCGCCTGACACCACGACGGTCTGACCGGCTTTGGGCTGCCCGACCTCGAGTAGACCAAAATAAGCGGTCAGGCCCGGTACGCCGAGCACGCCCAGATAGGTGGATGGCGCAACAGTGCTTTTCGGGATCTTCAGCAAGGGCTGACCGATCATGTCGGTGCCGTTGGAAATGGCGTACTGTTGCACGCCTAGCCGCCCGGCCACGCAGTCGCCGGGCGCATAGCCGGGGTGCTTCGATTCGATGACTTTCGCCACCACGCTGGCACGCATGACCTCACCCACACCGACGGGGCTGACATAGCTGTCGCCCACGTTGAGCCAGACTCGCATCCCCGGGTCCATTGAGATGCATAGGACCTTGGCGAGGAACTCGCCTTCGGCCGGTGCAGCCACAGACTCGGTGGTAAAGCTCCAGGTTTCGGGGCCGGGCATGCCAACCGGGCGCGCACTCAGGCGCACTTGGCGATTGGTGAGTGTCGTCATAAGGCGCTCCTGAATGGCGAGACGGAATGCATCGTCATGTTGTTTCTCCTGCTTTTGTCGTGAGCCTGATTAGAGGATTTAAAATCCTACAATACGAATAACTAAATAAAATATCTCCATATGGTGGGAAAATGAATGCAACTGGCGGCACCCAAAGTCTGCGGCGCGGGCTGGATCTAATGCGTCTTGTAGTTGCTCACCACGCCGATGGCATTACCTTGCGGGATTTGGTGGCTGCCTCATCGTTAGAACGCTCGACCGCCTACAGGTTGGTGGCCTGTTTGGTGGAGGAGGGCTATGTCGAGCGCGATCCGGGGACCCGGCGCTATCGGCTGGGGATGGCCGCCATGCAACTCGGCTTGGTTGCCATGGACCGGGCGCCGCTGGTGGAAATGAGCCGGCTGGCCATGCGGCGTCTCGCGCGTGTCAGTGGAGATACGGTGTTTCTGATCGTCAGACAAGGTGACTACGCGCTGTGTTTGCACCGCGAGGCAGGGCAATTTCCCATCAAGACCTTGACCATCGACGTGGGAGAGCGGCGCTTACTGGGCATCGGCGCAGGAGGCCAGGCCATCATGGCTGAGCTATCGAATGAAGAAGTGGCCGTTATCTACAACCGAAATGCCCGGAAGTACAGTGAGGCGCGCATCGAGCTTAGCGATCTTCTCAGCAGCGCTGCATCCACGCGCCGGAAGGGCTATGCGGCCATGGAGGATTTGATCAGTGTCGGCGTTGCTGGTATCGGCTGCGCCTTCAAGGTGTCCAGCAGTACCATTGCAAGCATCAGCATCGCAGCCATCACGTCCCGGCTCACGGTCAAGCGCCGCAAGGAACTGGCCGATCTTATTCGCCAAGAATGTTTGCAGCTTGCAGGTTGAGTCCGTGGTTGGGTGGCAGCTGTTCGATCAGCAGTTGCCCCATCTCCTTGCGACGCGGCTCTGCCATGCGAGTGCTGATGGCGCCGAAACTGATCGCGGCGAGCACTGAGGGGAAAGCGGAGAACGTTCGCCCCACGCCTGAGACACCTTGGGTGATGGTGCCGACGATTTCCGAATAGCCAGCCCGGCGTGTGCGCCTGATCGCGTTCATCAGACCCGCCTGCGTGAAGCCCGCCTGCTGATACTCGGGCCCGTGGAGTTCCACGATGCGGCCGATTTCGTCGTCTGCTAGCGCTGCCATCAGCGCGAGTCCGCCCGCACCAATGCCGAGCAGGCGCCGCTCGCCCACGTCCGTGGTGAATACCTTGACCGGGAAGTGACCTTCTTCCCGATGCAGGCAGACGCAATAGTCGCCTTGGCGTACCACCAGGAACGCCGTGTCACCCGACATGCGCGCCAGCTTTTGCATCAGTGGCCGGCACGAATCCACCAGCGGCACCCGGTGCATTGAGGAGAAGCCGAGTTGCATGGCATCGATGCCCAAGCGGTATCTACGTGTCTCGGCATCGCGCTCCGAAAACCGCTCCTCGACCAAGCAGGACAGCAGGCGGTGCACGGTTGAACGTTCGAGCCCAGATTTCTCAATGACTTCCACCAGCTTCAGCCCTTCCTCCTGATGCTGGGCCAGCAAGCGAAGCAATCGCAGCGAGCGTCGCAGGCTTTGAGCGCCTGCCGTGGAAAATGATTCATCCATATTATGGGAGAAATTGTAAAAAATATTTGTTATATAGGACGCGCGGAGTCTAAGCTCAGTTTCAATTGCTTTTCATTCTGAGGTTTGATCCATGAATTACGAGATGCTTGAAATAGAAAACCACGACGCCGTTCGGCGTATCCTGCTGTCGCGCGAGAAGCAGCGCAATGCCCAGAGCCAGCAAATGCTCGACGAACTCAACGATGCATTTGAGCAGGCCGGGCGCGACGACAGCGTGAACGTGGTGGTGCTGGGTGGCAAGGGCGCGCATTTTTCCGCCGGTCACGACCTCAAGCAGGCGCAGTCCGAGCGCTCCAACTTCACCGTGGAACAGCGCTGGGCCTACGAAGAGCTGCGCTACTTCGATTACTCGATGCGCATCTGGGACTTCCCCAAGCCCACCATTGCCCAGGTGCAGGGCGCCTGCGTGGCGGGCGGTTTCATGATCGCCAACATGTGCGACATGGTGGTCGCGTCAGAGTCGGCCTACTTTTCTGATCCGGTCGGACACACGCTGGGCGCGGCGGCTACCGAAGTGCTGATCCACCCCTGGGTGATGGGACTGCGCAAGGCCAAGGAAATGCTGTTCACCGGCGGCAAGATCAGCGCGCAGGAGGCGCTGCAGACCGGCATGGTGAACCGTGTGGTCAGCGACGCCGAGTTGTCCGACAAAACGCTGGAGCTGGCCCAGCAGATTGCCAAGGCGCCGCCATTCGGTCTGCGCCTGATCAAGCGTTCGCTCAACCGCACGCTTGATGCGCAGGGCTTGCGCAGCGCGCTGTTGGCGCATTTCGACACGCATCAGCTCTCGCACTTGAGCCGCGGCTTCACCTTGGCCTATGAGCGCGGCCTGTCTGCCGCCATCCAGAAGGAAAAATGACCACGGCCTTGCCTATGCGTTACAGCGTGGAGCAACTGCTCAATCCGCAATACATTGCCGTCATCGGCGCCAACAACGACTGATGTCGGGAGAGAAGGAGAGGGGATGCAAGTCGGTTACTCTGTGGAAGATGAAGCCTTCCGCGTCACGCTGCGCGACTGGTTTGAGGCGGAGTTCCCGCGCTTTAAAGCCCAGTGGAGCGGCACCGTCGACGCCAACAACCTCGTCTGGCGCCGCGCTTGGGAAGACCATGTATGCCAGTCGGGCTGGGCGGGCTTGGGCTGGCCGCTCGAACACGGCGGCAAGGCATGGCCGCTGACGCGCCAAGCAATCTTTCACGAAGAGCAGGCGCGCATCGGCGCACCGCTGGGCGTGAACATCATTGGCCATGGCATCCTGGCGCCCACGCTGATCCACTTCGCCAGCGAAGCGCAGAAACAACGCTACCTGCCCGGCATCCTGAGTAATAGTGATGTCTGGTGCCAAGGCTATTCCGAGCCCAGTGCCGGCTCCGACCTGGCCTCGCTCAAGACACGCGCGGTGCGCGGCGTCGATGCCGACGGCGACCATTACCTGCTCAGCGGTCACAAGATCTGGACCTCGTTCGCGCATATCGCCGACTATTGCTTCGTGCTGGCGCGCACCGACCCCAATTCGGTGCGCCACAAGGGTATCAGCTTCTTGCTGGTGGACATGAAAAGCCCCGGCGTGCGCGTCGAGCCCATTCGACAGATCACCGGCGAGGCCGACTTCAATGAAGTCGTATTTGACAATGTGCGTGTGCCCTTGGACGCGCGCGTCGGCGAAGAGAATGGCGGCTGGCGCCTGGCCATGGCGGCCGCCAGCTTCGAGCGCGGTACCTACTTCATTCCGCGCCAGGTGCGCTTTGCGCAAGAGCTCAAAGCCCTGCAACAGCTCGCGGCCAACACCATGCACGGCGGCCGCCCTGCCTTGGACTGCGCGCACCTGCGGCGCGACCTGGCCCGCCTGGCGGTTGACAGCCATGTGCTCAGGCTCAAATCCTACCGCGCGCTCACAAGCGCGCTGCGCGGCGGCCCGCCGGGCCCCGAAGGCTCGTCGACCAAGCTGCACTGGAGCGAGTCGCACCAGAAGCTGCTGGTCACTGCCGTCGAGGTGCTGGGCGAACGCGCGCTGGCCGGGCCCGAGCCCGGCAGTGTCGATCCACAGGCCTCTGCCTGGGTGCGCGATTACTTGTGGTCGCGCGCCGAAACCATCTTGGCCGGCACCTCCGAGGTACAACGAAACATCATTGCCGAACAGGTGCTTGGCTTACCAAAAAACTGACCCCAACAACTCATGGACTTTGCCTTGAATGACGAGCAGCAGATGCTGCAGGAATCGGCGCGTCGCTTTTTTTCCGAGCGCCACCCCATCTCTCGAGCCCGGCAGGCCTTGCAGTGGACGGACGAATCACAGCGCGCCTTGTGGCACGACATGGCCGCCATGGGCTGGCTTGGATTGCTCGCCCCGGAAGAGCACGGTGGGTTGGCGTTGGGCATGTGCGAGGCCTATCTGGTCGCCGAAGCCGCAGGACGGCAATTGCTGAACCTGCCGCTGGCGGCGAGTGCGGTGCTGATGCCACTGTTGCTGCAAGAGTCCACCCAGCGAGACTGCCGGCTGGCAACTTGGGTGGAGAATGTGGCCGCCGGCCGCAGTGCGTTCGATGTCACATTCGATGGCATGCTGTACATGGACCACGCGCACCAGTGCTCGGATCAGATCATGGTGCACGGCTTGTTCGCGCAGGATGTGAATGTACGGTTTGCCTTGTTGCCAAGCAATGACAAGGCTGTCATGCCGGCGGCGGCCGAGTCGACCGCACTTGACCCTACGCTGCGCTGTGCGTCTATGACGTCCAGTTCAACCCCGGGGTACGACGGCGCCAGTTTGGCATGGCATGTATTGCAGATTTCAGCGGAGGGCCGCGCGCATGCTGTGGCGTGCTACCGCATGGCGCGCGTGGGGGAACTGCTTGGCGCTGCGGCGGCGTCACTTGATGTGGCATGCGAGTATGCGCGCCAGCGTGAGCAGTTCGACAAGGCCATTGGAAGCTATCAGGCGATCAAGCATCAATTGGCAAATGCCTGGATGGCTCTCGACAACGCGCGCCTGGCCGCACTTTACGCGGCAGCGTCTCTGGACGGCAAGCAATCAGATTGGCGCTTCGCGTGCGCCGCGGCAGAACTTACCGCCATCGAAGGAGCGCAGCTCGTTACGCGCAATACGATTCAGGTACACGGTGGCCTAGGTTTTACATGGGAGCACGACGCCCACCTCTATTTGAAGCGAGTACATCATGTCTCATCGCGTCTCGGCGGTGCCGACGCAGCCTATGCGTGCATAGAGTCACTCTACCTCTCGCCCGAATTGGGAGACGATTCGAAATTAGAAGTGCGGACAGGTTGCTTTCCGGCAGGCCCGAGCGGGGTCGAGGGAGTACAAGTGAAGAAGTAGCGATTCAGTGAATGCTGGATCGCATACGCGTTGTGACGGATGCGTTCAGGCACGCTCGTCGTCGACGCGCGCCGCGACATCAATGATCTTGCCCCCAAATTCCGGGGCCCGTCCTATTCGCGCCGTAATGCCGCACCCTTGGCGGGCGATTACGGCCATGCGCTTCGTCGACAACGCTGGGCTCGCGACCGAAGCCTATCCGCTCAATCCGAACGGCAGCCCGGGCGGCCTGACGGCCGTGACCACGGCGGACGGGCGCTTTACGGCCATGATGCCGCACCCCGAGCGCGTGTTCCGCAATATCCAGATGAGCTGGACCCCCGGTGAC
>SCRE01000020.1 GCA_004297935.1 Microbacteriaceae bacterium
GTCGGCGGCCACGGCAGGAGTCGGTGCCGTGCGATGTCGGCGGCCACGGCAGGAGTCGGTGCCGTGCGATGTCGGCGGCCACGGCAGGAGTCGGTGCCGTGCGATGTCGGCGGCCACGGCTACAGTGAGAGCGACGATGGAGGTGTGGGTGGCGAAGACGCGGGCGAGCTACCGGTGCAGCGAGTGCGGGTGGACCACGATCAAGTGGGCCGGCCGCTGCGGCCAGTGTCAGGCGTGGGGCACCATCGCCGAGGCGAGCGAACCGACCGGCATCCTCCGCGCGCTGAAGCCGGTCTCGATCAGCGCGGCCCGCACCGCCCGCCCGATCACGGACATCACGACGGATGCCGCGCGGCACCACCCGACCGGCATCGCCGAGTTCGACCGTGTGCTCGGCGGGGGGATCGTGTCCGGCGCCGCCATTCTGCTGTCCGGTGAGCCGGGCGTCGGCAAGTCCACTCTGCTGCTCGAGGTCGCCTCCAAGGCGGCTGCCGGGAACGCTCGCGTGCTCTACGCGAGCGCGGAGGAATCCGTCAACCAGGTGCGTCTGCGCGCCGAACGCACCGGGGCGCTGCACGACAACCTGTTTCTCGCCGCGGAGACGGACCTGGCAACCATCGTCGGCCAGATCGATGCCGTCGAGCCGCAGTTGCTGATCGTCGACTCCGTTCAGACGGTCTCGAGCGCCGGCGTCGACGGCCTCGTCGGCGGGCCGAGCCAGGTGCGCGAGGTGGCGGCCGCGCTCATCCGGGTCGCGAAGGAACGCAATCTGCCCGTGCTCCTCGTCGGTCATGTGACGAAGGACGGGTCGATCGCCGGCCCGCGGCTGCTCGAACACCTCGTGGATGTCGTCTGCCAGTTCGAGGGCGACCGTCAGACCTCGCTCCGGTTCATCCGTGCGTTGAAGAATCGCTACGGCCCGACGGATGAGGTGGGCTGCTTCGAGATGGCTGGGGATGGCATCCGCGAGGTGGCCGACCCGAGTGGGCTGTTCCTCAGTCGTGGCACTTCCCCGGTCTCCGGCACGTGCGTGACCGTCGCGATGGAGGGGCGGCGCGCCCTGCCTGTGGAGGTGCAGGCACTCGTCGTCGCCACGCCGGCGCCCAACCCGCGACGCGTGGTCAACGGCGTCGACGCGGCGCGCGTAGCCATGCTGCTGGCGGTGCTGGAGAAGCGGGCGAAGATCGTGACGAGCAGCCAGGATGTCTACGTCTCGACCGTCGGTGGCGTGCGGTTGACGGAGCCGGGCGCCGATCTCGCGATCGCGCTGGCGGTGGCGTCCGCCGTCAAAGAGCTGCCGATCAAGCACACCACGGTGGCCTTCGGCGAGATCAGCCTGGCCGGCGAGATCCGCACTGTGACCAGCGGCAAACAGCGGATGTCCGAAGCGACACGGCTGGGCTTCACCACGCACATCGACGACCGCACCAGGCACATCGCCGATGCGATCGCGCGGGCTTTTCCGGCAGGCGGCACCGGGGGTCAGTCGAATTCCGGCTCCTCGAACACGGTGTCGTCGCCGATCAGCCGCGCCACGATCAGCACGCCGTTCATGCGCTCGACCGTGTCGGAGGGCAGCGGGCGGCCGTAGTGCCTGCTCGCGTCTTCCATGTCGGTGAGTTCTGCCGCCCAGCCGCACTCCAGCAGCCAGTTCCCGACATTCGACTGGTCCAGAGGCTGCCACAGCGCATTATGCAGGTCGACGCGCGTGCTCACGGTGGCACCGAGCACGCTTCCGACCGCGGATGCTGCGGCCAGTTCCGTCACGATGCGCGTTCTCAACTGCGCGTCGAATGCCATCAGGTAGCCCTCGACGATCCACAGGGTCGGCTGCTCCCGCTGCCAGCCCGCGATTGCGGCCGCGTCGAGCCAGCCGACCTCCAGCGCGTCGGCGATGACCTCGCATCGTCGCGCGGAATACAATCCGGCGGCACGCAAGATCCGCTGTTTGGCCGCGAAAACGCCCTCGCGGTCAACCTCGTAGAGCGCAACTTCGTCGGGCAACGAGAGCCGGAACGCGCGCGAATCCAGGCCCGCGCCGAGGATGACGACCTGCAGCACGCCGCGTCCGACGGTTCGCAGCACGAGCTCATCGATGAACCGGGTGCGCACGGCGATCCACGCGGTCAAGCCGATGCCGACACGCTCCTTGGCCGCCTGCGGCACCGCGGCGGCGAGGCGCACCGCCACCGGGTCGATGAACCAGGGGCGACCGCGCCCCGCTTCGCTGGCCCGGGCCAAGGCGACTGCGAACGCGGTTTGCCCGACACCAGACAGATCTCCGGTGGTCATGTGAAAACTGTACTCTGAGCGACCGGCGCTTCTCTTCGGCGAACGCGACCGGAGGGTCGACGCTTCGCTCCGGCACGCGCCGCGTCAGTCGAGCAGGAACTGCTTGGTCGTCGCGGAGGTGAAGCCCCCGACCGATACTTTCAAGTGATACGACGCACCGGCGGCCGGCACCACCGGGCGGGCGGTGCCGTTGCAGGATGCGGGATCCGAGCGTGTGCGGTCCCACGCGATCGGGGTGGATCTGACCGTCTTGGCCGGTGCCAGCAGGATCTCGGTGTGTACCGGGTTGATTTGGCAGTCGGTCGATTCCCAGTACACCTCGCTGCCGCTGGTGATCGTGTACACCTGTGTTGCTGTGCCGGCGTCGAGCGTGCACGACTTCGGGCCGGTGTTCGTCAGCGACAATGACAGTTGCGGTTTCTGATCGGCGCTGTAGTTGGTGGCATCCGTGATGGCTTCGACGTCGACGTTCGCGGCCACACACGGCGCGCCCGCCACCTGCGCTGCGGTCGTCGGGATCGTCGTGCTCGACGGCGAGCTCACACCCGATGCGTTCTTCACAGCCGGTGGCGTCGTTGTCGTTGCGGTAAGCGGTGTGGTCTGTCTGCTGCTGGCTCCCGGGCGCACCACGATCAACACGATGACGACGATGACCGCGAGGAGTCCGAGAATCACTATCAGCCGTCGGCGCCAATACACTCTGCTTGGCTGCGGGCCGACAGGATGCTTGATCGTCGACATGTCCTCAGGGTACCCAGCGGAGTAGCAAGCCCAGCGGATGCCTGCGGCGATTCATGCGCGCGCCGGTCGCACACGTGATCGGCCCCGGGCTGGTTGCCCGGGGCCAATCACGTTCCGCTCACCGAGTCGGAACTTACTTCACCTTGCCGGCGGCAGGAACGGTCACCTCCGTCCAGCCGACGACCGCAGCCGAGGCATCCTGAATCACCAGCGACTGCCGACCGTTCTCAAGCCCGTTCGGAACCGTGAATGTCAGGCTGCCATCGGCTGCAACCTGCAGCCATCCGCCCGCGTTGATGCCCTGCGACTTCTTGACGGGTGTGGCCCAGAACCATGCCGATACCCACTGGCCGGCCATCTTCGCACCGAGCTTCAGCGTGAGGGTCGTGCCCGGCTTGTGAGCACCGTTCGAAACGGTGAACACGTCCTGCAGCTGGCTGGTCTGCGCAGTGGCCGGTGCCGATGTCGCCGGGCTGCCCGGCTTCGAGTTGACCGCAATCGTGAGCGGCACCCACACCGTCGTGCCGGACGGCGCGGCGGTGAGGACCAGCGTGCTTGCACCCGAGACGTCGGCAGGAACCGTAAGCGAGACGGATGCCGCGCCCACCTCGTTCACCGCAAACGTCGCCGGTGCGCTCGCGCTGCCCTGCCAGGTCGCCGTCAGCTTAGTGTTGGCCGGGCTGCCCAGCGATGTCAGGTTCAGCTTGGTCACGTCGAAGGACACGGTCTCCCCGGCGGCGACCGCCGTGGTCGGCACGCCGATCAGCGACACACCACGACGATCGAAGCTCGGCGACAGCGGACTGTTGGCCGTGATGTATTCGATCCACGCATCACGGTCGACGAGCCCGGAGTCCTTCTTGTTGGCACCCTGAGCGATGACACGGAAGTTGTCCCCACCGTCGAGCAGGAAGCTGAACGTGCCGATGCGGTAGTCGCGCGCCAGGTCGATGGGCTCGCCGTTCACCGTGATGCCGGTGATGTGGTCGCCCCTCTCCCGTGTCGGGTCATACGTGTAGCTGACGTTCTTCGACAAGCCCAGGTTGAGGAAGTCACGGCTGGGAACCGTGCCATCCGCGTTGGTCTGCCACTGCTGCTCGAGCGCAACCTTGAACTGGGCACCGGTCAGTGTCGTCGTTCCGAGGTTGTTCAGGAACGGCAGCACGGCGTTGGCCTGAGCGTAGGTCACGCTCCCGTCCGTGCCGTACCGCAGGTCGGAACGCAGACCGCCCGGGTTGACGATGCCGATCTCGGCGCCGCCGACGTCGGGCGACTTCAGCGAGGTCAACAGCGCGTCGGCAACCAGGTTGCCCAGCGTCGACTCCGACATGCGGTCGTCACGAGCGCCACCGAGGAACGCGGTGGTGATGTCCTTCGAGACAGACCCGACCTTCTGGTTGCCGATCACGGCAGCCGCGGCAATCGCGTCGTCGACGATGGTCTTCACCTGGGCAACACGCGGGTATGCGGCGACCAGCTCGGCATCCGCTAGCTTCGTGCGCGCCACATTCTGAGCGACGTAGCTGGTGACGGCCTTGGAGATCGGATCGATCGTCAACGTGATCTGTCCGATGTTCTCACCGTAGCTTCCGGTCTGCAGGATGGGACGGGTCTTGCCTTCCGCTCCCGGGACCGGCGCATCCCACGCGTACATCTTGTGCGTGTGACCGGTGAAGATCGCGGCCACCTTGGCCGAGGTCTTCGTGACGATGTCGGCGAACGCACCGCCCGCCGCGACTTCCTGCTCGAGTGTCGCGCCATCCGGTGTGCCGAAGCCGGCACCCTCGTGGTACTCGGCCACGATGACGTCGGCCTCACCGTTGAACGGGTTGCCGTCGGTCAGCTGAGCTGCGACGCGGTTGACTGCTTCGACCGGGTCGCCGAAGTCGAGGCCGCTGATGCCGCCCGGAGTCACCAGCGTGGGCGTCTCCTGCGTGACAACACCGATCACCGCGACGGTCAGACCATCGACCTTGAACGTCTTGTACTCGGGAAGAGCCGGCGTCTTCGTGCCCTTGGTGTAGACGTTCGCACCGAGGTACGGGAAGTCGGCAGCGCCCTGCACGCGACCGGTGAGGTCACTGAACCCCTGGTCGAACTCGTGGTTGCCCACGGCGGACGCCTTCAGCTTCAGTGCGTTCAGCACGTCGATGGTCGGCTTGTCCTTTTGCGATGCGGATGCGAACAGCGAGGCCCCGATGTTGTCTCCTGCTGACAGGAACAGCGTGTTGCTGTCACCGCCTGCCGCGCGCAACTGCTCGACCGTTCCGGCGAACTTCACCGTGTTGGCATCGATGCGACCGTGGAAGTCGTTGATGTTCAACAGGTTCAGCGTGACCGGCTTCGGCGACAGGTCCAGCCCGACGATGATCGGGTCGTGGTCGGAAGCGCGGTACTGGTCCGGCACGTAGTAGTTCGTGACGTTGTAGTTGTACCGGCTGTACTCGAGCGCAACGGACTCGACCGAGTTGATGTTCCAGACATCCGCCCCGGTCACGTCCGCGTTCGCCTCCGCGTTGGCGAAGATGTGGTCGAGCGAGCCGACCGTGCCGCCGTATGCGTACGTGTACTTGTCGGTCTTCGTGCTCACCTGATCGACGTAGCCCGCGTCGGTGAGTACCTTGATCGGGTCCTCCTTCAGGTAGGCGTTGAAGTCGCCGACCAGCATGATGTGCGAGATGCCGGTGCTTGCCTTCAGGTCGTCCGCGAACGCGACGAGATCCTTGGCCTGAGCGACACGAGAAGCGTTGGACGCCCCCTGCCCGTCGCCCTGGTCGGCGTTGATGCCGGTTCCTGAGCCCTTCGACTTGAAGTGGTTCACGATGTCGATGAACGCCTGACTGTCCGATGCACCCTTCTGCTTGAACGCCTGGGCGAGCGGCCGACGAGCGTTGTCGAATGCGGTGCCCGTCAACAGGATCGATGAGGAACCGACCGGCTCGATCGTGGCCGTCTTGTAGATGAAGGCGGTGCGGATGACGTCCTCATTGCTCGGCAGAGCGGATGGTGACCGAACGTAGTCCCAAACAGCGCTGCCGGCGGCCGCGTTGAGCGCGTCGACCAGTGTCGACAGCGCGTAGTCGCGGTTCTTCGGCTTGCCGTCGGTGCCCAAGAACTTCGAGGAGTTCTCGATCTCTTCGAGCGACACGATGTCGGCGCCGAGGTCGTTGATCGCCACGACCTCCTTCGCCTGCTGACGCTTGAAGCTGGCCTCGTTGGCGGCGCCGCGAACATCGCAGCCGGTGTTCACGGTGATCGGGTTGCCTGCACGGTCCTTGTAGAAGGTGCAGCCGGCCACCTGATCGCCCGTGGTGGCGAAGTAGTTCAGCACGTTGAAGGTCGCAACCTTCACGTCGCCGCCGACATTCACCGGCGCGGCGGTGCGCGTGTTGGAGAACGTTGCCGGCTGAACCGCTGCCGCGTTGGCGGGGGTCAGTTCGGTCGTCGGCTGTAGCTTCCAGGCGTTGTTGCGGTAGTCCATGACGACCGGACCGGTGAACGTGACGGCCGAACCGACGCGCACGTGATCGTCGGCAGTGAGCCATGACAGTGGTTTGCCCATGTTCGCCGCGCTGAGGAAGTTCGTGGACGCGCCGTCGTCGAGGGCGATCGCCAGCGACGCGTTGCGTGCGACGGCAGCGGCGTACTCGGGCGTGTTCGGCGCTGCCGACTCGGTCGCTTGCACGAGGGGCTTGTCGCCGACCGCGAGACCGATTTCGCCGTACTGGTTCAGCGAGTAGTTATCGGTGATCGTGTATGCGCCCTGTGGAGCGATCAGCATGCCTTCGAGGCTTTCGCGCTGCTCGGCCGTCGGGGGGATCACGACGGTGGCCGGGGTCGGTGCGGTGAGGCTGGTCTTGCTGAGCTGCGTGACATCGGCAGCGGATGCGACCGTGAGCTGCGTCATGCCGTTGAACTCGCTGACGGCGCCGGTGACCTGGATGTAGTCACCCGTGTGCACGGTCGAGGCGGTGTTCGATGATGAAGAGTAGACGAAGAGTCCGTCGGATGCGGTGTGCGTCGCCAGGTCCAGCGCGCCGCCGGTGCCGGGGGTCTGAATGAAGTATCCGTTGAAACCGCCGGTCGGGTATGCCGCTGTGACGAAGCCGGTGGTTGTGACAGTCTTGCCCTCAAGCGGGCTGACGTTGCTGGTGCCCTGGATCTCTGCAATGGCGATCGGCGGGCTCGGGTCACCACCCGTGCCCGGGTCCGTGCCATCGCCCGGATCGGTACCGCCGTCTCCCGGTGGGGTGGTGTCCGGAGTCGACGCCTGGGGCGTGATCGTCGGTGTCAGCAAGAAGTCGGTGTGGTTGTCGTCCGAATCCTGGAAGTTCGTGCGAACGATCGATTGAACGTCTGTGGTGGACTTCGGCGCCGGTGCCGCGGCTCCCTCGAACGTGTTCGAGGTGCCCCAGCCGAGCAGGTCAACGATCTGCGGGCTGTTCGTGACGGAGCCGACCGGCGCGGTGACCGGGGCCGTCGTGTTGGCCAGGAACAGCGTTCCGCCGCCGTTGGCGGGGGCCAGGCTGCTCGCGACATCCGGCTTCGGCAGGTCAGCGCCGTTGGTACCGTTCGAGCCACCGCCGATCAGATAGTAATCGTGTGGGGCGATTTTGCCCGTCAAAAAGACCACGGTGCTCGAAGGGCCCGTCTGGGTCGCCGGCCGATACTGCAGCGTCCAACCGCTCAGGTTGACTTCTGCGTCGCCGGGGTTGTACAGCTCGACGAACTTGTTCTTGTAGGCGGCACCCGCGCTGCCACCGCTGAGGTACGCCTCATTGATGACGACTTGGGTTCCGTCCGTGCTCGCATGCGCCGGTAGGGCGACGAGCGGACCGGCCGCGAGGCCGAGCCCTGCTAGGGCAGCTGTGGCCAGTTTCCAGGCCCTGCCGTGTTGATGGGACATCTTTCTCCTTCATGATGGATTGCGCATCCGCCACGTTAGAGAGTGCCGAGGTCCTCAGCTCCACCTTCGAGTGAACGCGTGGTGAAGTTTCGTCCCGTCGTGCTCATATGAGCACCGAGCGCTCCATTGCGACGGCTTACAGCAATGGGAGCCACCCTATAAGAGCCAAAGCACGACTTCCAGACGATTCGTCAACTTTGCTCATCTGCGCGATCACACCGCCGCCCTATGATTCTGAGCGAAATCTGAGAAAGCATCCGACTGCCGCGCACGGCAGCATCAGGCTCGACACAGGCGCACCAAAGTATCGCGGATCGCCGCCGCCAATCCTCGCTCGCAAGCTCCCTGGCGACAAGGGTCGCAGAATTGCTGCGCAATTCCCCAACCTCCACCGCGCTACAGGCGTTTGAGCATCCGCGTATTGCCGAGGGTGTTGGGCTTGACCCGTGCCAGGTCGAGGAATTCGGCAACGCCTTCGTCTGGGCTGCGAACCAGCTCGGCATAGACATCCCGATCGACCGTCTCCGCGCCCATCTCGAAGAATCCGTGCCGGGAGAAGAACGGCACCTCGAAGGTCAGGCAGAACAGTCGGGAGAGCCCGAGGCTCCGGGCATCCTCCTCGAGCCGTGAGAGCAGCGCGTGGCCGACGCCGCGTCCACGCCAGTCGTCGGCTACGGCGAGCGTGCGCACCTCGGCGAGGTCCTCCCACATGACGTGGAGGGCGCCGCATCCGATCAGCTGACCGTCGGTGTCCTCGACGACGCGGAACTCCTGCACGGCTTCATAGAAGACGACGAGTTCCTTGCCGAGCAGGATGCGCCGCTGCACGAGTGGTTCGACCAGCTGCTTGATGCCCGTGATGTCGCTGGTGCGCGCTTGTCGCACGGAAAACGTCGTCTCACTCACGCTGCCCAGTCTACGGATCCGTCCTTTTCCCGCTGAGCGGGGGACGCTCACGGGGTGGCGGCTGCGGGCAGCGGCCGTCGCATCCCAATGACGAACGCCGCGATCAGCAGGACGACGACGATCGCCCAGGCCGCGACCGCGAACCAGATCCACACCGAGGCGAGGGCGGGCATGAAGGCGAAATCGATGACTCGGCCGAACGTGGCAGAAGCGACAGCGTACATGCCCAGCGGGAACACCACGCTCCACAGCCTCGCCTCATACGTCCACGGGTAGCCGCGCACGAAGTAACGCCACAGCCCGAAGATCACCAGCAGCGGAATGAACCAGCTGCCGAACGACCACAACACCACGGACAGGCCGATCACGAACGGCCGCATCCCGGTCACCAGATTCGCCGTCGACCCGTCGCTGAGCGCCAGGATGCCGGCCGCGGCACGCACGCTGATCGCCGTCGCCCCCATCAGAATCCAGTACGCCGGCCCCATCTCGACCGGGGTGGTCTCGATCAGGATCAGCCGGGCGAAGATGATCACGATGAAGATCAGATAGAGCACCACGCCGACGCTCCAGAACAGGATGCTCGCCACCCCAAGCATCTGGCCGCCGACAGGCCAGGGCAACTCGGGCGCGAGCGCCGCCGCCACGACCGCGATCGACTGCGTTCCGACGACCCAGACCAGCCAGGCCCCGGTGATCTCCCTGAGTCGCGGATGATGTCCGCCCAGCACGATCACTGAGAACAGGCCGTAGGTCAGCGCGAACCAGATCACGAACGCCGCAATCCCCAGCACAAGTGCGACCGGCCAGAGCCCGTGCCCGATCAGGCCGGTTGCCAGCACGTCGAGTCCGGCCACCACCGTGAAGTAGCCGACCGCCGCATTGGGATTGCGCAACGACGCCGCAACCGTATGCGGAAAGCGCACGGCACGTGCGATGTACGCGCAGCCCAGCACGACGAATCCAATCGCCGTGCAGATCAGCAGAATGTCGCCGAGCAGCGCGAAGCCGAGCACGCTCAGGCCGATCGATACGATCCCGGTCGCCATGACCAGCGCGAAGTATCCGGGTTCCAGGTTCTCCAGCCATGCAGCCACCCTGCCGCGCGGCTCCGGCGCGGGCGCGGCGACGCCTGACGCGGTGCTCAAGGTGTCGTCAGCCATGATCGTCAGGCTCCGGCTGCCGAGCTTCACCGATGAGACGGGATGTTGTCGACCCGCTCGGCGCGCGTTCCCGGTCTGCGACTGCGCGCCCAACCTCGTTGAGTGGCACGCGCGCCCAACCGCATGTCCCGAGACCGGTAGACGACGTATGGACGGAACAGGTACAGCACCGGAATCGAGAAGACATGAACCAGGCGAGTGAACGGCCAGATCATGAACAACAGCATCGCGGTGATGATGTGAATCTGGAAGATCAACGGCACACCGACCATGAGCTCGACATTCGGCTGCAGGTCGCCCAGGCTTCGGATCCACGGCGATATGGTTTCGCGGTAGTCGTAGCCCGGACCGAACACCTGGTATTGCATGTTCGCGATCGTCCCGAAGATGACGGCGGCCAGCAGGAAGACATACATGACGACATCCATCACTGTCGTCACCCGCAGGACGCGTCGCACGGCACCGCGCCGACAGAGCAACAGGACCATGCCGATGATCGTTGCGATCGCCGCCAGCGCCCCCAGGTAGGTCGCGCCGAGGTGATACATCTCCTCAGAGACTCCGAAGAACAGGATCCATTCCTTCGGTACGAGCAGCCCCACGATGTGACCGACGAAGACGGCGAGGATGCCGTAGTGGAACAGCGGGGAGCCCCACCTCAGGATCTTCGACTCGTAGCCCTGGCTCGACCGGGAGGTCCAGCCGAACTGGTCGTAGCGCCAGCGGAAGATGTGACCGACCACGAACGCTCCGACGGCGGCGTAGGGAATCGCCACCCACAGCAGAATATTCAAGACGGTCATGTCAGCACTTCCTCCCGTGGGATCCCTGCAGGGGCGTATGGTTTCAGCGCACCGAGAAAGGTCAGGCCGACCAGCTCGGCCGGCGGACCGTCGTTGATGAGCCTCATGTAGCGCTCCCGCGCAGGCGCATCCATCTCGGGAAGCGACAGGCACACCGCATCCAGAACATGCGCATACGGGGTATCGAATGACTCCAATGCCGCGCGCAGCACCTGGATGCCCTCGCGATGCGCGGCGATCAGGTCGTTAGAGATTCTCGAATTGCAGCGCGCGCAGAACTCGAGAACCATCGGCAGATAGTCGGGCAACTCCCCCGGTTCCACCTCCCAGCCGGCGGCCCGGTAGGCGTGGACGAAGCGCACCAGTGCCATCCCGCGCTTTCGGGTGTCACCGGCGGTGTAGTAGGTGAGATACGGGCTGCATTTGCGCTTCTGGTCGAAGATCGACGTGAAGTGCGCCTCCAACTCGCGCTGCCCCATGCCGTCGGTCGCCTCGAAGAAGCGGCGGAACGCCTTCCGCAGCGGTGCCGGCAATGTGTCGACGGCCTCGGCAACCGCGACGAACCGGGATCGATTCTGCTCATGCGGGTAGTCAAGCAGAATCGATGCGGCCATATGCGTGGTGGCGCGCTGAGCAGGAGTCAGCGGGAGAGCGACTGTTTCGCGAGGAGCCACCCTGTGCCGGATCATGGCGCACTCCCGGCCGCCGCAGGCGGGAACAGGCCCGGGGCCGAGACATTGCCATTCCACTGAAGAAGATTCAGGCGACCCGGCGGCGACTGCTGTGGCTCGTCCGCGAGATTCCGAAGGTCATGGAATCTTTCCACACCGTTGTCGTCCATGTCGAATCGGGCGACCGCAGCCGGCACGTCCCCGTGCCTCATGCGCTTTCCCGCCTTGCGCACCGGGCCCATTCCCGACAGGACCTCACTCGACCCGCCCATGCCCGGCCCGCCATCCGTGTCGAGTGAGCAGGCCAGGTTCTCCAGGTCTCGGGCCTGCTCCACGTGCGCCTTGGGGATGACGTAACGATCCTCGTATTTGGCGATCGCCAGCAGACGGTACATGGTCTGCATCTCTTCCCCGCTCATTCCGACCAGGTTCGCGATCCGCTCGTTCGGTTCGTGCCCCAGGTTGATGTCACGCATGTATGAACGCATCGCGGCGAGTTTGCCGAGCGAGTCCTCGATCGGCTCCACGTCCCCGGCAGTGAACAGCCCGGCAAGATACTCGACCGGGATGCGCAGCTTGTCGATCGCCGAGAAGAGGTTGGCGACATCCTCACCGTCATTGCCGCTGTTGGCCACGACATCGACGACGGGTGACAGCGGCGGGATATACCAGACCATCGGCATCGTGCGGTATTCGGGGTGCAGCGGCAGCGCCACCTTGTATTCGCTGATCAGCTGATAGATGGGGCTGTTCTGTGCTGCTTCGATCCAGTCGTCGGCGATGCCTTCCGCCCTGGCCGCCGCGATGACCTCCGGGTCGAACGGGTCGAGGAAGACGGAGCGCTGCGCGTCGAGCAGGTCATGGTCGTCTTCCACGCTCGCGGCCTCGAGCACCTTGTCGGCGTCGTACAGCATCAGGCCGAGATAGCGCAGCCGACCGACGCACGTCTCCGAGCAGATCGTCGGCTTGCCCTGCTCGATCAGCGGGTAGCACAGCGTGCATTTCTCGGCCTTGCCCGTCTTGTGGTTGAAGTAGACCTTCTTGTACGGGCACGCCGACACGCACATGCGCCAACCCCGGCACTGATCCTGATCGACCAGCACAATGCCGTCTTCCGCCCGTTTGTACATCGCTCCGGAGGGACAGGCCGACACGCAGGACGGGTTGAGGCAGTGTTCGCAGATGCGCGGCAGATAGAACATGAACGTGTTCTCGAACTCGAGTTTCACGTGTTCGCTCATGTGCGCGAGAATCGGGTCCTGCGTCGCGGTCTCCTGCGCCCCGCCGAGATTGTCATCCCAATTGGGCGACCACGTGACCTCCATATTCTGCCCGGTCAGCAAAGACTTCGGACGGGCAACCGGGCCGTACTTGGTCTGCGGCGCGATCGTGAGCATGTCGTAGTCATAGGTCCAGGGCTCGTAATAGTCATCGATCGTCGGCAGGTCGGGATTGGAGAAGATATGAGCCAGGCGCGTGAGACGGCCACCGGAACGCAGTCTGAGTCGACCGCGCTTGTTGCGCTCCCAACCGCCGCGCCATTTATCTTGGTCTTCATAGGTGCGCGGGTAGCCGAGCCCCGGCTTGGTCTCCACATTGTTGAACCAGACGTACTCCATGCCATCGCGATTCGTCCACACCTGCTTGCAGGTGACCGAGCAGGTGTGGCAGCCGATGCATTTGTCGAGGTTCATCACCATCGACATCTGAGCCATGACACGCATTAGTACTCGACCTCCTGACTGCGACGACGGATGACCGTGACCTCATCACGCTGGTTGCCGGTCGGCCCCAGGTAGTTGAAAGCGAACGAGAGTTGCGCGTAGCCGCCGATCAGGTGCGTCGGCTTCAAGAGGATGCGGGTCAGCGAGTTGTTCGTGCCGCCGCGCAGGCCGGAGGTCTCGGCGATCGGCACGTTGATCGTGCGATCCTTCGCATGGTACATGTACACCGTGCCCTCCGGCATCCGGTGCGAGACGATCGCCCGAGCGACCACGACGCCGTTGCGGTTGTACGATTCGATCCATTCGTTGTCCCGCACGCCGATCTTCTCGGCGTCCTGGGGAGACATCCAGATGCCGGGCCCACCTCGCGAGAGGGTCAGCATCATCAGGTTGTCCTGATATTCGGAGTGGATCGACCATTTGGAGTGCGGGGTGAGGTAGCGCACGGCGACTTCGGCGCGGCCCGCCGAGCCGGGGGAACCGGTCGGGGTGGTTGATCCGACGATCGAGTCGTCGAACAACCGGTGCAAATCCAGCGGCGGCCGGTAGATCGGCAATTGCTCGCCCAACTCGATCATCCAATCGTGGTCAAGGTAGAAATGCTGCCGGCCGGTCAACGTGTGCCAGGGCTTCAGGTGCTCGACGTTGATGGTGAACGCACTGTATCGTCGGCCGCCGTGCTCGCTGCCCGACCACTCAGGGGAGGTCAGGACCGGAACCGGTGTGTCACCGACCTCTTTGAACGTGTAGCGACGCGCCTCGTTGTCGGCAGCCAACTGTGCGAGTTTCACACCCGTACGCTTCTCCAGTGTGCGGAAACCCTGCGTCCCCAGCCGTCCATTGGTCGTGCCCGACAGCGCCAGGATCATGTCGCAGGCACGTTGCGCCGTGTCCAGGCGCGGCCGCCCGGCCGCCGGGCCCGATCTCACCCGCCCGTTGCGGTGACCGAGGTCTTCGACCTCCACATCAGGGTTGAAGGCGACCCCCTTGGTCACCATGCCGAGTTCGGCGGTCAGTGGCCCGAGCGCGGTCATCCGAGCACCGAACGCTGGATAGTCGCGCTCCACCACGACAAGTTTCGGCATCGTCACGCCCGGGATCAGCTCCGGCGAGTCCAACACCGTGCCATGCGGGGTGGACATCGCATCCGGCGTGTCGTGCAGCAGCGGCGACGCCACCAGATCGCGTCGCACGCCCAGGTGCCCTTCTTGCAGTTCGCTGATCCTATGCGCCAGGAGGGTGAAGATCTCGAAGTCGGGCTTCGCCTCCCACGGCGGGGTGATCGCCGGATTGAAGGTGTGAACGAACGGATGCATGTCCGTCGTCGACAGATCGTGTTTCTCATACCAGGTGGCCGGCGGCAGGACGATGTCGCTGAACCCCGTGGTCGACGTGTTGCGGAAGTCACTGGTCACCATCAGATCGAGCTTGCCGATGGGGGCGTCCTCGTGCCATTTCATCGAGACGGGCCGGCGATCCGGGCCGGATTCCCGCCCTTGGATCGCGGCGTTCGTGCCGAGCAGATGCTTGAGGAAGTATTCGTTGCCCTTGCCGGACGAGCCGATGATGTTCGCCCGCCAGACGTTGAGCACGCGCGGAAAGTTCTCCGGCGCATCCGGATCTTCCACCGCGTACGCGAGTTCACCGGATCTCAGTTGGTCGACCACGTACTGCGCGGGTTCGACACCGGCGGCCTCGGCCTCGTCGACGATGTCCAGCGGGTTGCGGTTGAAGGTCGGGTAGCTGGGCATCCATCCGCGTTTCGCCGATTCGACAAGGCAGTCCGCCGTCGTGCGGCCGGTGAAGATCCCGCTGGCCTGCGCACTGGCCAGGCTGTCGGCGGGCAGCCCGTCGTAGCGCCATTGATCGGTGGCGAGGTACCAGTATGCGGTGCCGATCATTTGACGCGGCGGGCGCACCCAGTCCAGGCCGAACGCGTATTGCGCCCAGCCGGTGAGGGGCCGGATCTTCTCCTGCCCGACATAGTGCGCCCAGCCTCCGCCGTTGACGCCCTGACATCCGGTCATGGTGGTCAATGCGAGAAAGGTGCGATAAATGGTGTCGGAATGGAACCAGTGGTTGGTGCCGGCACCCATCAGGATCATCGAGCGCCCGCCCGAATCCTCGGCGTTCTGGGCGAACTCGCGGCCGATTCGCTCCGCAGCCTGTGCGGGAACGCTGGTGATCTCCTCCTGCCAGGCGGGAGTTCCCGGGCTGGAGGCGTCGTCGTATCCGGTCGGCCAGTCGCCGGGAAGTCCGTCGCGGCCCACCCCGTAGCGGGCCAGGAGGAGATCGAACACCGTGGTCACGAGCCGTCCGGCGACCTTGCGCACCGGCACGCCACGACGGATGCCACCGGCGCCGCCTTCGTGCTCGTGGCCCGGCTCCGGTTGCAGGTCGAAGCGCGGCAGTTCCACTTCGACAGCCGCTCCGTCGTGATCGGGCGCGTCCGCGATCGACAGCAGCGGATCGACATCGCCGAGATCGAGGTTCCAGAGGCCCTCGTCCTCCTTCGAGAAACGATGACCCAACGAGCCGTTCGGCACGACAGGCACGGCGTTCTGGTCGAGCAGCACCGGCTTGAACGCCGGGTTCGCGACATCCGCGCCCGTGTCGGGCAGAGCATCCGCCGTCAGGAACTTGCCGGGCAGGTAAGTGTCGCCACGCGGGGTGAGCTCGATCAGGTAGGCCGAGTCGCTGAACTTCTTCAGGTACTCGATGAAACGCGGGGTGCGCTTGCCGAGCAGGAACTCCGTGAGAATCACGTGCCCCATCGCGATCGCCAGCGCGGCGTCCGTACCGGGATGCACAGCAAGCCACTCGTCGGCGAACTTGGTATTGTCCGCGTAATCCGGCGAGACGACGATCACCTTCTGGCCGTGATAGCGCGATTCGGTCATGAAATGGGCGTCCGGCGTGCGGGTGACGGGAACGTTGGAGCCCCACATCATCAGGTACGAGGAGTTCCACCAGTCCGCGGACTCCGGCACATCCGTCTGGTCGCCGAAGACCTGCGGGCTGGCAACCGGAAGATCCGCGTACCAGTCGTAGAACGACAGCATGGTGCCGCCCAGCATCGTCACGAACCGCGATCCGACACCGTGAGACATGATCGACATGGCGGGGATCGGGGAGAATCCGGCGATGCGGTCCGGGCCGTACTTTTTTATCGTGTGCACGTGGGCTGCCGCCACGATCTCGGATGCTTCGTCCCAGGTCGCGCGCACCAGTCCGCCCTTGCCGCGCGCCTGCTTGTAGGCGCGCGAGGCGACCGGGTCATCGACCACCTCGGCCCAGGCCAGCACCGGGTCACCGACACGCTCCTTGGCGGCGCGGTAGGCGTCCAGCAGGACGCCGCGAACATACGGGAACCGAACCCGGGTCGGCGAATACGTGTACCAGCTGAACGACGCGCCGCGCGGGCAGCCGCGAGGTTCGTATTCCGGAGAATCGGGACCGATCAACGGATAATCCGTCTGCTGGGTCTCCCAGGTGATGATGCCGTCTTTGACGTACACCTTCCAGGAACAGGAACCCGTGCAGTTGACGCCGTGCGTCGAGCGCACCTCTTTGTCATGCGTCCAGCGATCACGATAGAAGGCATCGGCTTTTCGCCCGCCGTCGAGGAACACCGTCCGCAGGTCTTCCGACACCGTCCCCGGCCTTAGGAAGCGCCCCATCCGGATCAGACTGTCTGCCAGAACCCCGTCGGTGCCCGCAGGCGGGGTGTCAGGTGTGCTCTTGGATCGCATGGCTGCTCCAATCGGGGTCGGTCACCGCGTTGCCGGCTCGAACCGTCTTGGGCGCAATTATCATCGCCTTGCACGCGGCGTTCGAACGCAAAACACCGTGTTTAATATCGGTCGCGAAAGTCACCGACAGCCAGGGGGAGGATCAGAGCCGCCGACTCACTGCCGGCGCGCAGCGCATAACTCGAGCGTGCACGTGCCCACGTCCGAGAACGGATGCAGTCGCTCGGCCTCGAGCGGGCCGTCGACCTGAACCAGCGTTTCCTGCACGAGCCCGAAGTGCACCTCGCACACCTGCGGGTTCTCTCGTGCCAGCTCCGAGAACGGGCAATCGTGCACCGTCATGACCCGACCGTCCGATGCCAACGTCGAATCGAATCCGCACTGATCCATGTGGTCATCGAGCAGGTCGAGCTGTTGCCGGATCGCCTCGGGTGTCGCATCCTGCTCACCGGACTGCACCTGACCGGCCGGATCGTGTCCTGTCGCATCGTGTCCGGCCTCATCGACGTGCATCAGCCGCCGCACCTGACGAGCACGCTCGACCGCGACGCGCACCTTCTCCACCATGATCGGATCGTCGCGGGGCACGGCAGCACTGTATAAGATCCGAGGGCGACCCCTCGCCGCGGTCTGTTCGGATTCGCAGTGCACGAAGCCTGCGGCAACCAGTCGATGCAGATGTTCGCGTGCGGTGTTGCGATGCAGGCCGGTCTTGGCCGCCAGTTGCTCGATCGTCATGAACCCGCCATGCTGCAGCGCGTGCAACAGGTTGATTCTGCTCAATGACGCGAGCGTCCGATACTGGGGCGAGTGGACCGCAGCCATGAGACCATTCAACGCCATTGGCGGGCCGAGCACCACCCGACCGCGCCGAGGTGCGCACATCGGTCGCTTGAACTCGGCGGAAAGCGGCCGAGGTCCGCACCTCAGCGAACGGTCGGGGTGTTAGTCGCCGGCGGCGGCCAGGTCCGCGGTCACGGCGCCCGTGCCGGGGCCGGCCCCCACACCGGCGCCGATGGCGACCGGCTCGTCGCGGGTGGTCGTCGTGAAGACGAACGCGTTGTCGACGAAGTCCACGTGAACGTGGTTGCCGGCACCGAGCTCGCCCTGCAGGATCTTCTCGGAGAGGCGATCCTCGACCTCGTGCTGAACGGCACGACGCAACGGGCGGGCGCCGAGCGTCGGATCGAACCCGACCTCGATCAGGTGCTCCTTCGCTGCGGTCGTGAGTTCCACGGTCATGTCGCGGTCCAGCATCCGATCGGAGAGGCGCTTGATGAACAGGTCGACGATCTGCAGGAGCTCCGGCTTGGTCAGCTGCGGGAAGACGATGATCTCGTCGACGCGGTTGAGGAACTCCGGCTTGAAGTTCTTCTTCAGCTCGTCCTTCACCTTGCCGGCCATCCGGTCGTAGCTGCTCTGCGTGTCACCCTCGATCAGGAAGCCGACAGGCCCGCCCGTGATGTCCTTCGTACCCAGGTTGGTGGTCATGATGATCACGGTGTTCTTGAAGTCGACGACGCGACCCTGACCGTCCGTCAACCGGCCCTCTTCCAGAATCTGGAGCAGTGAGTTGAAGATGTCCGGGTGCGCCTTCTCGATCTCGTCGAACAGCACGACGCTGAACGGCTTGCGGCGCACCTTCTCGGTGAGCTGCCCGCCCTCTTCGAAGCCGACGAACCCGGGAGGGGCACCGAACAGCCGTGAGACGGTGTGCTTCTCGCCGTACTCGCTCATGTCGAGCGAGATCATGGCCGACTCGTCGTCGAACAGGAACTCGGCGAGCGCCTTGGCCAGCTCGGTTTTGCCGACACCGGTCGGGCCGGCGAAGATGAACGAACCGCTCGGGCGGTGCGGGTCCTTGAGGCCGGCGCGGGTGCGGCGGATCGTCTTGGACAAAGCGGAGATCGCCTCTTCCTGCCCGATGACCCGCTGGTGCAACGCTTTCTCCATGAAGACCAGGCGGCTGGACTCCTCCTCGGTCAGCTTGAAAACCGGGATGCCCGTGGCCTGCGCCAGTACCTCGGCGATGAGCCCTTCATCGACCTCGGCCGTCGTCTTGACGTCCCCGGCGCGCCACTGCTTCTCGAGGCGCAGCCGCTCGCCGAGCAGGTTCTTCTCCTCGTCGCGCAGGCTGGCGGCCTTCTCGAAGTCCTGCTCCTCGATCGCGGCTTCCTTGGCCTGACGCACCTTGGCGATCTTGTCGTCGAACTCGCGCAGCTCCGGCGGCGCGGACAGGATCGACAGGCGCAGGCGTGCGCCGGCCTCATCGATCAGATCGATGGCCTTATCCGGTAGAAACCGGTCGCTGATGTAGCGGTCGGAAAGGTTGGCGGCCGCGACGATCGCGCCATCCGTGATCGACACCTTGTGGTGTGCCTCGTAACGATCGCGCAGCCCCTTGAGGATGTTGATCGTGTGAGGCAGGGACGGCTCGGCCACCTGGATGGGCTGGAAGCGGCGCTCGAGCGCAGCATCCTTCTCGAAGTGCTTGCGGTACTCGTCGAGCGTGGTGGCGCCGATGGTCTGCAATTCGCCGCGGGCCAGAAGCGGCTTCAGGATGCTGGCCGCGTCGATCGCACCCTCGGCAGCGCCCGCGCCGACCAGGGTGTGGATCTCGTCGATGAAGGTGATGATGTCACCGCGCGTGCGGATCTCCTTGGTCACCTTCTTGAGGCGTTCCTCGAAGTCGCCGCGGTAGCGGGATCCGGCGATCAGCGAACCGAGATCGAGTGTGTAGAGCTGCTTGTCCTTCAGTGTCTCGGGCACGTCGCCGCGCACGATCGCTTGGGCGAGGCCCTCGACGACGGCGGTCTTGCCGACGCCCGGCTCGCCGATCAGGACCGGGTTGTTCTTCGATCGCCGGGAAAGGATCTGCATGACCCGCTCGATCTCTTTCTCACGGCCGATCACCGGGTCGAGTTTGTTGTCGCGAGCCGCCTGCGTGAGGTTGCGCCCGAACTGGTCGAGGATCTGGCTGCCGGCCTGCTGCCCCGGCTGCTCGTTGGCGCCGACCTGCACCTGCTCTTTGCCCTGGTATCCGGAAAGCAGTTGGATGACCTGCTGGCGCACCCGGTTGAGGTCCGCACCGAGCTTCACCAGCACCTGCGCCGCGACGCCCTCACCCTCGCGGATGAGACCGAGCAGGATGTGCTCCGTGCCGATGTAGTTGTGGCCGAGCTGCAGCGCCTCGCGCAGGCTCAACTCGAGCACCTTCTTCGCGCGCGGGGTGAAGGGGATGTGGCCGGTCGGCTGCTGCTGACCCTGGCCGATGATGTCCTGCACCTGCTCGCGCACGGCGTCCAGGGAGATCCCCATCGACTCGAGAGCCTTGGCTGCGACGCCCTCACCCTCGTGGATCAGGCCAAGCAGGATGTGCTCGGTACCGATGTAGTTGTGGTTGAGCATCTTGGCCTCTTCTTGGGCCAAAACGACAACGCGACGAGCTCGGTCGGTAAATCTCTCAAACATTAGGTCACTCCTTGCGAAGCCGTGCGGACGGGCTCCGTTACAAAGAGCGTAACCAGAGCGTCCTGGGTAATCTGCCCCTGTTCGCCGTAGGCGTGAACGGATGGCTACTTCGGCAAGGCCGGCAGGGTGTAGCGCAGCGCCTGCACGGTGACCTTGACGTCTTTGTGTGGGTTGATGTCGCTCGGGGTCGCGAAGACTGTGGTGCGCGGCACGTAGTCCGTGGTGCAGGCCTGGCCTTTGTACTCCTTGATCGCGACGGTCAGTTTGTTCGTGCCCGTCACCACGAAATCGGTTCCGGCCGGCGGACAGCTCGAACTGCCGTACGTCGTCACCGTGAACTGTGCGCCGTTTTTCAACCAGACCGAGAACGGGGCTCCGCCGGCACTGCTTGGCGGAGCCGTGACGCCCTTCGGTTCGCCCGGGTAGCTGGTGATCGGCTTGGTCGAGGAGGCGGAGCATCCGGCGAGCGTGATCGTGACGGATGCGGCCAACAGAGCGACGATGGCGGTGGTACGCGCACGGCGCGGCGAGATCATGTGCCCCATGATAAGGGCCGGGTATTGCCGGCAGATGAGCGTTCCAACGCGACGGCGCACCGCCTCGAACCGCGGGTTAGGATGCCCCCATGAGCAACCTCGAGCAGCGCCCCGCTGAGCTGATCGCCGACTGCACTGCGGATGCGCCGCCCGAGTCGGGTGGGCACGCCGTCAAGGCGCCGCTGGAAATCCTGCTTCCGCGCGAGGTGCCGCTCGGCGGTCCGCGCGCGATGACCGTGCATCGCACGTTGCCGCAACGGCAGCGGAGCACGATCGGAGCCTGGTGCTTCCTCGACCACTACGGCCCGGATGACGTATCGGCAACCGGTGGCATGCGGGTGCCGCCGCACCCGCACACCGGCCTGCAGACGGTGAGCTGGCTGTTCGCGGGTGAGATCCAGCACAACGACAGCGTGGGTACGTCTGCGCTCGTGCGCCCCGGCGAGCTCAACCTGATGACGGCCGGGCGCGGCATCAGCCACTCCGAGGTCTCCACACCCGGGACCACGACCCTGCACGGCGCGCAACTCTGGCTGGCGCTTCCGGACGCCGACCGCAACATGCTGCCGTTCTTCGAGCACACCGTGCCGGTTCCCTTCGCTTTCGCGGATGCGACGGTCCGCGTTTTCATCGGCGAGCTCGCAGGGGTGGCGGCACCGGCATCCGTATTCAGTCCGCTGCTGGGGGCACAGCTCGAGCTTCCGGCCGGCGCGAGTGTCGACCTGCCGCTCGATGAGATGTTCGAGCACGGCATCCTCGTCGATCTCGGTGCTGTGACGGTGAACGGCGAGCGGCTCGACCGCCGCCAACTCGGCTACCTGGGGCAGGGTCGCGACAGCGTGCGCGTCCAGGCGACGACGGATGCACGGCTGCTCCTGCTCGGCGGCATCCCGTTGGGCGAACAACTGGTGATGTGGTGGAACTTCATCGGTCGCGGGCACAACGAGGTCGTCGGCTTCCGCGATGTGTGGCAGCACGACGTGATCGGCGAAGCGGATGCTCATGGCCGGTTCGGCCACGTCGCAGGCTACGACGGGCGGCCGCTGCCCGCGCCCGAACTGCCGACCGTGCGGCTGAAACCCCGGCACTGAAGCTTAGCGACTGAAAGAACATCCGCCAGATCCAGCACGGGTTGTCAAGATCGATACTCAAACAATCGTTGACATCATCCGCGAGGGACGTGGAGAGTTGCCCTCGTGAGCGTGGTCGCAGACAGCAGCGCAATCATCAGAATGCTGGCGGTAAGCAGCGCGTTGACTGCGGCATCACACCCGGCGATCGACGGTCACGACATCCATGCACCCCACTTGATCGACCCTGAGGTCGTGAACGCGGTACGCCGATTGGTGTTCTCGAGGCGCAACTCGCTTGATGACGCGGAGCTCATGCTGGACAGGTTCGTTGGCCTTGACGTTATCCGTTACCCGCATGCGTCTCTCATCGAGCGCGTTTGGAACCTGCGAGACATCATCGTTCCCTACGACGCGCTCTATGTTGCACTCGCCGAGCGACTTCGCATTCCGCTGATCACCGCAGATCATCGACTGGCGCGCGCCGCCGAGAACCTCTGCGAGATCCAGCTGCTCGAGTGACACCTATTGCAGCGCCGACGTCAATCGGGCGAGGTTGTCAAGCACGGTGGCATACAAAGGCTGCTTCAGCCACTCCTCCAGCGTGAGCACCGTGCTGTTGTCACGGTAGCCCTGTTCGATCGCTCGCATATCGCGCACGAACGTCGAACCGCGCACCATGAGTGAGATCTCCATGTTCAGCATGAACGAGCGCATGTCCATGTTGCTGGACCCGATCACGGCGACATCGTCATCGATCGAGAAGTGTTTGCTGTGCAGAATATACGGCGCCTTGTAGCGCCAGATCGTGACGCCGGTGCGCAGCAACTGCTCATAGTACGACCGCTGTGCGTGGTAAACCAACGCCTGGTCGCCGATCTCCGAGACGAACAGCTCGACGTGCACACCGCGCTGCGTCGCCGTGGTCAACGCGACGAGCATCGCCTCGTCGGGAACGAAGTACGGGCTGGTAATGATGATTCGTTCCTGAGCTGCATACAACAGCGCGAGGAACAGTTTGAGGTTGTTCTCACCGACGAACCCGGGCCCGCTCGGCACGAGCTGGCAGTCCAACGGCCGATTCACCCCGGCCGGCATCATGGCCTCCAACGTCTCGACATCCAAGCGTTCGCGGGCGAGGAACTCGTCGGTCTCGATAAACCAGTCCGTGATGAAGATCGCGTTCAGGCCGGCCGCGACAGGGCCCTCTACTCGCGCGACCAGTTCCTGCCATTTCAGGCCGCGCCGGATGTTCGACCTCTTGTTGTAGCTGCGGTCGATGACGTTCTGCGACCCCATGAAGCCGACGATCGCGTCGACCACGAGCAGCTTGCGATGGTTGCGCAGGTCTGGCCGCTGATAGCGGCCCTTGAACGGCTGCACCGGCAGCATCAGCTGCCAGTGCGCCCCCATCGCGGTCAGGCGTTTGAGCGTGTGCCTGTAATCCCGGGTGCGCAATGACGCGATGTGGTCCAGCAGCACGTGCACGGTGACTCCGCGGGCGATCGCCGCTTCGAGGGCGTCGAAGAACGGAGCAGTGGTCTGGTCGCAGCTGAGAATGTAGAACTCGACGTGCACGAACAGCTTCGCCTGCCCGATCGCCTCGGTCATCGCGTCGAGCGACGCCTGGTAGTCGGGGATCAGCACCGCCGTGTTGTCACCGATCAGCGGCATCGAGCCCAGGTTGCGATTCAGCGTGACGACGGATTCAAACCACGGCGGCCACGGCTCATCGTGCCGAACCCGCTCCATACCCTCTGTGCTATCGATGATGAATTGGTCGACCAGTTCCTGCCGCTGCCGCCGCTTCTTGGGCAGCTTGTAGCTGCCGATCAGCAGGAAGAACAGCACACCGATGTATGGAATGAAGAAGATCGCGAGCAACCAGGCGGTCGCGGAAGTCGGGCGCCGGTTGCGCGGAACCACGATGATCGAGATCACGCGAATGATGAAATCGACGAGGAATGCAAGAACGACGACGATCGTCGTCCAGGTGGCCGCATCCATCCGGTTTCCTTCGCGTCAAGGCGAGCGCGCGATATTGCACGCGCGTTGGGCTAACGCTATTACGAAACCGAGGACTTCTGCGGGAGCCCGCGCCTCGCGCGCTCGTCAGCCTCGAGCTTGGCGTAAGCCTTGCGTTCCGAGCGGTCGGCGCGCACGATCGCGCGCATCACCACCCAGAAGATGAGCCCCACCAGCACCGTGGGTGCCAGGGCCCAGACGATGCCGCTCCAGACGTCGTTCATAGTGCTTCAACGATACGCTGTTCCGTCTTACCGCGCTCACGGGCTGCCGGAGGATAATGGCCTGGCCGCTGCTGCCGCATGATGGCAGCCGGTATTTGAACGGAGTACGACCACGCCACCCGTCTTGACGTTCCTCACGACCTTCCAGCTCGACCCGGTTGCCCTGGGCGTCACAGCGGCCCTCGCCGTCGGCTACATCGTCGGGATCATGCTCGCGCGGCGCGCCGGCGTGAACTGGCCGCCGCTGCGAACACTGGCATTCTTCGCTCTTGGACTCGGCTCGTATGCGTGGGTCTCGTTCGGGTTCCTCGGCGCGTACAGCACGGAACTGCGCTGGGCGTTCACGACCAGGATCGCGCTTCTGCTGTTCGCCGTGCCCGCCCTGATCGCGCTCGGCCGACCTGTTGAACTGGCGCGCGCCGGGTTGAGCGGATGGCCGCTGCACGCGATCGACGCCGTGCTCGACTCCTGGCCCGTAAGACTTCTCGGCAACGCGATGTTCGCGGGCTTGCTCGCGCTGGTCGCGTTTCTCGTGTTCCTGACCCCGTTCGCCTTGGTGTTGCGCCAGAGCCCGATGGCCGAATCCCTGATCACGGTGATCGTCCCCCTCGTGGGATTGATCATGGTGCTGCCCATCGTCGGAAGCACCGTGGTGCGGACCACTCTGTTCATCACGGTCGAGTTCCTGTTCGCCTTCGTCGAGCTGGTGATGGATGCCATCCCCGGCATCCTGTTGCGGCTCAACGATCACGTGCTCGACGGCGCCCGCGCGGTGGCGATCGGCATGCCGTCCTGGTTTCCGAATCCGCTGCACGATCAACATCTCTCCGGCGACTTCCTGTGGTTCATCGCGGAGATCGCGGACATCCCTGTGCTGATCATCCTGTTCATGCGCTGGATTCGCGTCGACCGCGGCGAGGCCAAGCAGATGGACGAGCTGACGGACGAGGAGATGGAAGCACTCACCCAGGAGCACCTGCGTGGCTTCCAGGAGCGCTAGCCCCGTCGCTGTTCTCTTCTATTTCACCGGTGCCTATTCCACAGGTGCCTATTTCACCAGTGGGAACAGAATCGTCTCCCGAATGCCCAACCCGGTCAGTGCCATGAGTAGACGGTCGATGCCCATTCCCATGCCGCCGGACGGCGGCATGCCGAACTCGAGCGCACGCAGGAATTCCTCATCCAGGCGCATCGCCTCGTCATCGCCGGCGGCTGCAAGCCGCGCCTGCTCGACGAAGCGCTCACGCTGAACGACAGGATCGACCAGCTCCGAGTATCCGGTCGCCAGTTCGAAGCCGCGGATGTACAGGTCCCATTTCTCCACGGCGCCGTCGAGGGAGCGGTGCGCGCGCACGAGCGGGCTGGTGTCGACGGGGAAGTCCATGACGAATGTGGGACGCTGCAGCGATCCCTTGACGAAGTGCTCCCAGAGTTCCTCGACGTATTTGCCGGGCAGCGGATGCGGCACCTCGATGCCTTCTGCCTCGGCGATCGCCTTCAACCGGTCGATCGGCGTCTGCGGCGTGATCTGTGTGTCGGTGGCTGCTGAGAGGCTCTCGAACATGGAGATCCGATCCCATTCGCCGCCGAGATCGTATTCGGTGCCGTCCGCCCAGGTGACGGTGTGGCCGCCGGTGATGGCGAGCGCAGCATCCTGGATCAGGGTCTGGGTCAGCTCGGCCATCGTGTTGTAGTCGCCGTAGGCCTCATACGCTTCGAGCATGGCGAACTCGGGCGAGTGCGTGGAGTCCGCTCCCTCATTGCGGAAATTGCGGTTGATCTCATACACGCGCTCGATGCCACCGACGACCGCGCGCTTGAGGAAGAGTTCCGGCGCGATGCGCAGGTAGAGTTCCGTGTCGAATGCGTTCGAGTGCGTGACGAACGGGCGAGCGGATGCCCCGCCGTGCATCGTCTGCAGCATCGGTGTCTCGACCTCGATGAAGTTGCGCGACGTGAATGTGGCGCGCAGGCTCGCGACCGCCTTCGACCGGTTCAGCACGTTCGTGCGGGCCTGTTCGCGAGCGATCAGGTCGAGGTAGCGGCTGCGCACACGGGTCTCTTCGCTCAGCTCCGTGTGCAGGTTCGGCAGTGGCAGCAGCGCTTTGGCCGCGATCTGCCACTCGGTCACCATCACGGACAGTTCGCCACGACGACTGGAGATGACCTCGCCGGAGACGAAGACGTGGTCACCCAGGTCGACGAATTCCTTCCAGCGGGCGAGCGATTCCTCGCCGACGGAGGCCAGAGACACCATCGCTTGGATGCGGCTGCCGTCGCCGGACTGCAGGCTGGCGAAGCAGAGCTTCCCGGTGTTGCGCAGATGAACGACCCGACCCGCGACGCCGACGATGACGCCGGTCGTGGCATCCACTTCCAGGTCGGCGAAGCGCTCTCGCACGGCCGGGATCGAATGGGTGATCGGCAGTGTCACCGGGTAGGCACCGCCTGCCGCGGTCTTGGCCGCGGCGATGAGGCGCTCGCGCTTGTGCAGGCGCACGGCTTTCTGCTCGCTGACGTCGACGTCGCTCAGGCCCGTGTCATTCAGTTCGACCGTGCGCGGCTCGACGGCTGCTTCTGCGGGTGGCTTGGCCATGGCTGGTCTTTCTGTCATGAGGGGTTGCTGGCGGTCACGATCCGATCACCATCGAGGCGTTGTCGATCAAGTGGGTGGTTCCCACCCGCGCGGCGATCAGCATCGTTGCCTGTCCGCGGTAATCGGCGGCGACAGGCAGGAACGTTTCCGGGTCGACAACCACGAGATAGTCCAGCTTAACGGCTGGCCTGCTCGCCGCACGTTCGCGCGCGACGGACAACGCGGCGTCCGCTCCGTCCACAGCCGCGGTGGATGCCGCCGCAAGCGCAGCGGACAGCACGAGCGCGGCAGTATGCTCGCGCGCGTTCAGATACCGATTGCGGCTGGACAGGGCCAGGCCGTCCGCTTCGCGCACGGTCGGCACGACATCGAGCACAGTCGGCAGGTTGAGGTCGCGCACCATCTGCCCGACCAGGAAGATCTGTTGCGCATCCTTCTGCCCGAACACCGTCACCTGCGGTCGAACGATGTTCATCAGCTTGGCCACGACCGTGAGCATCCCGTCGAAATGGCCCGGACGGGTGACACCCTCGTAGAGTTCCCCCACTGCGCCCGCGCTCACGCGAGTTGCGGTCGGTCCGTCCGGGTACATCTGCGCAACCGACGGCGCGAACACCAGGTCGGCCTTTCCCGACAGCGTCGTGAGATCCGTCTCGAGGGTGCGCGGGTAACGGTCGAAGTCCTCGTTCGGCCCGAATTGCAGCGGGTTGACGAAAATCGACACGACGACGAGGTCCGCGATGGCTGCGGCGCGCCGAACCAGGCTGAGATGGCCCGCGTGCAATGCGCCCATGGTCGGCACAAGCGCGACTCGGCGGTCTCGCCGTCGACCCTCCAGCGCAGCGTGCAGTCCATCGATCGTCGTCGCGACGGTCGATGGACTGTGCGCGGTCACCGGAGGTCGCTCTCGGTCGGCGGCAGGGTTCTGATGCCTGCCCGGCTCAGCGCGTCGTCGACTGTTGAGCGCACCAGCGGGGCGAGGAAGCTTCCGGGGTTCTCCAGGCCGATCCCGATCAGGATTTCTGCCGCCTGACCGACGATCGCCTGCGAGAACGTTGTCGCTGTTGCGATCGCCTCCGCGTAGGCGGGTCGGTCCTGTTCGGCCACGAGCACCGGCTCTCCGCCCATTTCGACGACGAGCGCCTGGCCGATCGGTTGCACGGGAGCCGGCGCCGTGACGGCGAATGAGCTTTCGGCGATGCGCGCCAGGTCGATGCTGGTGCCGGTGAACGACATCGCCGGATGAATCGCGAGCGGGATCGCCCCGGCGGCCGATGCCGGGGCGAGCACACCGACGCCGTAACGGGCTGCCGTGTGCATCACGAGCTGACCGGACTGCCAGGCACCGGTTGCGGCGAGTCCGGCCACGAGCCGAGGCAGTTCAGAGTCCGGCACGGCCAGCAGCACGAGCTCGCTGCGCTCGACCACGACAGGCACATCGAGGATCGGCACGCCCGGCAGGATCGTCTCCGCGTGTTCCCGGCTCGCCTCCGACACGGCAGAGATGCCGACGATCGCGTGGCCGGCGCCGGCCAGCGCCGCGCCGAGGATCGGTCCGACCTTGCCCGCGCCGACGATTCCGACACCGAGTCTTCCGGACCTCTGCATGCTCATGCGCGGTCGCCTCGATCGAACGAGCCCTCAGCCGCCGGCTCAGCTGTGCCGTTCGCGGCTGGACTGTTCGCGATCGTGCCGTTCGCGGCTGCATCGCTTGCAGCCGGGTCGTTCCAGTGATGGCTGGTGTCCCGGGCGGCCCAGGCGATGGCGCCGGAGGAGATCCGGTCGAACAACACGAGTGCGGAATCCACGGCGATCACCGACAGTTCCGGACGCACATGCCCCTCGACGGTGTGAACCTTGGCCTTCGCGAGCCCGAGCCAGCGGCGCACCGGCCCCTGTTCGATCTCGACGCTCTGCAGCCGGGCGAGCGGAACGAAGATGATGCGACGCCCGAAGACGCCGTGCCGCAGCACGACGACGCCGTCCACGATGGTGTAGCCGGTGCGTCGCCACGAGAACGGCCGCAGCCAGCGGGCCCGGCGCGGAGCATCCGCAAACACGCTCTGCTCGGCACGGCGATCCATCCCTGCCATCACGATCGCGGTGCGCCCAGCGTCGTCCAGTCCGGGCAGCAACAGTGGGAGAACCCGCTGAACATCGCCCACGCTGCCGACCGGCAGGGTGGTACTGCGCGACTCCCCTGCGCCGCGTTCATGCGAACGCCCTGCCGTGTTGATGCGGATCTGCCACCAGCCGAACGGCCGCCACAGCACCGGTTGCAGCACCTCGACCGCGTGGATGCGGCCGGGCGGCAACGTCTCGCTGCTTGTCGCGAACAGGCCGAAACCGATCCGCACACCGTCCGAAGTTCCGGAGATCGAATACCGCAGTGCCTTGCCGAAACGACGGGTGTAGTAGCCGAGCGTTCCGAGCATGCCAGGGAGGATGACGAACAGAATCCAGTACCGGCCGGTCAGCACCCCTGCGGTCACGGCCGCGGCGACGATGAGAACGAACACCGTGAACCCGCTCAGCAGCAGCGAGCCGGCCAGGCGTCCCGGGTGCATGTTGACGACGGATGCCGGTGGTGCGGCATCCGGATTCAGATCGGCCGGGCTGATGAACTCGCCGACACGATCATTCAGGATGTCGGACACGGTTCGGTGCGCTGCCGTCGCAGCGGCCTCCTGAGGATCCTGCCCCGATGCGTGCGGGGCCGCTTGCGCTTGCTGGGCGCGTGCACCGGAGGCGAGTCGCAGGATATCGCGGCGGAGGTCCTCGGCGAGTCCCGAGCCCAGGTATGCCAGGTGTACGTTCGCGTCGTGCCCGGCAACCACGATTTCGAGCTTGGCGGCCCCGAAGATCCGCGCGAACACCGGTCGGTGCACGTTGATGCCTTGAATGCGGTCCAAACGCGCCTTGCGGTGCGAGCGTGAGAGGATGCCACTGCGCACCTCGACCGCTTCGTCACCGATGCGGAACGTGTGCATCCGCCAGGACAGATAGAAGCCGCCGATCGCCAGCACGATCACCGCCGCGACGATGAGCAGCGCCCAGCCGGTGAGCCCGCGATTGTAGATCTGATCGATCGGATCGCCGCCGTAGCTCGGCGTGTGGAAGAAGAAGTCGATCAACCGCTCGCGCAGGTTCGCGATGATCACGCCGAGCACGGCGATCAGCGCGATTCCACCGCGCAGCAACGGCGTCGCAGGGTGCAGCCTGTGCCACTGACCGTCCGCGTACCGGGTGAACATGCGCTGCACAGCCGACGGATGCTGCGCACCGGGGAGATCCTGCGAGCTCACAGGCCCGCCCGGCGGCTTTCCGCGAGTTCGACCAGGCGATCGCGCAGCGCAGCGGCATCGCCTTCCAGAAGCCCGGGGATCACGACTCTGGTGGACGCGGCAGCGGTCACGAACCGGAGTTCGGCAAGGCCGAGGATGCGGGCGATCGGGCCGCGCGTCACGTCGACCAGCTGCATCCGCCCATAGGGCACTGCCACGAAACGCTGGAACATGATGCCACGGCGCATCAGGAGGTCGTCCCGGCGAAGCTGGTAGCCGATGGCGCGTGCTCGACGCGGCGCGACGACCATGAGCACGAGGGTTGCGATCACGATCACGCTCAGCGGCAGCCAGGCCCAGCTCACCCCGAGGACGAGCCAGAGCACCACAGCGATCGCGCCGTAGACCGCGCCGCCGAGCAGGGACTCCACGAGCACGACCAGCACATACTTCGGCGACACGCGCGTGAAGTCTGCGGCGATGTCAAGGCGTTGCGTCACGGCTCTCCTGGGTGCGGGCATTCGGGTCTTCGTGCTGCGATCGTCCTCCATCGTAGTCGCGCGTGCTGGAGGCGTGCCCGGTGCGACGGCTGCGGCGGCGGCGTCAGGCCGCGTGCTGGCTCGGCAGCTTTTCCTCTTCGTCGTCCGACGGCGGAAGCGCGCACAGGTGCTCTGCGATCAGTCCTGCGATCAGCAACACGAGCGCCCCGAAGGTTGCAGCACCGGCCAACCAGAGCGACCCCGCGCTCGGCAGGATAGAGCGGGTGAGTTGGTAGGAGAGGATGCCGAGACCTCCACCGGTCAACAGGGCGCCGGCGAGGCTGCATGCCTTGGCCAGCACGACGACCCGCGCAGCACGGAACGGGTCGATCCGCGCTTTCGACCGTCCCTGTACCGCCCGCCGGATCGGGATCGCGAACACCACCACGATGATCGCGATCGCGATCAGGGTGATCGGCAACGACAGCGGCGGCACGAGCACGGCACCGCCGGCAGCGACCGTTCCCAGCTCCCAGAGGAAGCCGATCACGATCCCCGCGACACCGAGGCCGATCAACGGTGTCGGTCGGGTGCGCTTCATCGGATGCCGTCCCAACCCGGCGCATAAGTGTGCACCGCGTCTCTCGCCCGGACCAGCAACTCCGCGACGCTGCCCGCACCCGGGACCTGCGCACGCGCATCCACGTCGAACCACGGGGCAAGAACGAAGGCCCGCTCGGCCGCGCGCGGATGCGGCAACGTCAGCCTCTCGTCCGAGCTGACACGACCGTCGTAGTCCACGATGTCGATGTCCAGCGTGCGATCACCCCAACGCTCCTCGCGCACCCGGCCGTGCGCCGCCTCGATCGCGTTGACTGCCGTCAGCAGCGCGTGCGGTTCGAGCGTCGTATCGACGAGCACGACGGCGTTCAGGTACCGCGGCGCGGAATGGTCCACACCGGAAAGCTTGATCGCATCCGTTTCGACCAGCACGGAACGCGCGTCGACTCGGATGCCCGGCGTGGCGTCCAGGTCGTCGATCGCGGCGCTCAGCGTCGCGACCCGGTCGCCGAGGTTGCTGCCCAACGCGAGCACGGCGCGCACGCCCACCCGCAGCCGCTGCGGCTTGGGGCGACGGACGCCGCCCGTCACGCCGGCTCCTCCGGTGCCGACTCTCCGGGAGCGCTGCGCACGATCGTCACCGTCACGTCGTCGAACGGCACCGGGATCGGCGCATTCGGCTTATGGATGGCGACCTGCGTGCGGCGCACGGCCGAAAAGCCCAAGGCGACGGCGGCAACGCGCTCGGCGACCGTCTCGATCAGGTCGACCGGGTCGTTGCTGACCGCGTCCACAACGGCCACCGCGAGTTCGCCGTAGTGCACGGTCGCGGCCAGATCATCGCCACGCGCGGCGGCGGCCAGGTCGAGCCACACGGTCACGTCGATCACGAACTCCTGGCCGTTTTCTCGCTCGAAGTCGAATACACCGTGGTGCGCGTGTACGCGCAGACCGGTCAGCATGATCGTGTCCAAGCTCATACGCCCACCTTGACGGATACCGCCGCCTGCCCGCCGCCATCCGGCTCACGACCGGCCGACCAGGCCGCGACCACATCCAGGGCGAGGCGGGTGCTCGGCACGTCGTGCACACGCACGCCCCAGACGCCGGCCTGCGCGGCGAGCGCACTGATCATGGCCGTCGGCACGTCACGATCCACGACGGGCGCGCCCGCCGGCAGCAGCTCGGCGACGAAGCGTTTGCGGGAGGCGCCGATCAGCACCGGCAACCCGAGCCGTTCGAATTCCTGCAGGTGTGCCAGCACTTGCCAATTATGAGCCGAGGCCTTCGCAAAGCCGAGCCCCGGGTCGATGATCAGCCGCGAGGAGTCGACGCCGCGCACGATCAACTCGCCGACGCGCGCGAACAGTTCCTCGCGCACCTCGCGCGCGGCATCCGTGTAGGTGGCATGGGCATCCATGTCGGTGCTGTGCCCGCGCCAATGGGTCACGACATAGGGCAGACCGGTCGCGATCACGACGTCGACCATCGCCGAGTCGGCGAGGCCGCCGGAGACGTCATTGATCAGCTGGGCACCGGCCGTCGCGGCGGCAAGGGCGGTCGACGCGTTCATCGTGTCGACGCTGACCCGGACGCCTTGCTCGGCCAGCGCGCGGATCACCGGAATCACCCGGGCCTGCTCCTGGTCGACCGGCACCCGTTTGGCGCCCGGCCGGGTCGACTCCCCGCCGACGTCGACTATGTCGGCGCCGAGGCGCGCCAGTTCGATGCCGCGGCGCACCGCAGCGTTCTCGTCCGCGTAGAGCCCGCCGTCGCTGAACGAGTCCGGGGTGACGTTGAGCACACCCATGATCTGCGTGCGTTCGATGCGCGGGTACTCGAACTCGGCCGGACGGCCCTGCGCGAACCCCATCGATGTCGCAGCGGCATCCGAGTCGACCGCGATCGAATCCAGCGAGCGGATGTCGAACGGACGCGTCTGCGTGTCGATGTCCTGCGTGTCAGCGGTCCGGGTGTCCGCGGTCCTGATGTCAGCGGTCCGGCTGTCCGCGTGCTGGCTGTCCGCATGCCGACTGTTCGCGTGCTGGCTGTCCGTGGCCGCGCTGTCCGCGGTCTGCGGCACGCGCACGCCGGCGGCGCGGGTCTGCCAGTCAGTCATCGTGACCTCCGCCGATCAGGGTGATGAGTTCGCCGCGCGCGCTCGGATTGGAGAGTACACCCCGGCCGGCGATGGTGACCGTCGAACTGCCGATCTGACGCGGGCCGCGCGTGGTGACGCAGGCGTGCACCGCGTCGAGCACAACGAGGACTCCACGCGGGGCGAGTCCCACCTCCAGGGCATCGGCAATCTCCTCGGTGAGGCGCTCCTGCAGCTGTGGCCGCGCGGCCAGGGTCTCGATGACCCGCGGAATCCGGCCGAGGCCGACGATTCGTTCGCCGGGCAGATAGGCGATGTGCGCCACTCCGAGGAACGGAAGCAGATGATGCTCACAGATCGAACGGAACGCGATGTCGCGCAACAGCACGGTTTCGGCGTCGTGGTCGCCGATCGGCACAGCATCCGCCAACTGCATGAGCGGGTCCTCGCCGACGCCCGCGAAGAATTCCGCGTAGGCATCCGCCACCCGGCTCGGGGTCTGAGCCAAGCCGGGGCGCATGGGGTCCTCGCCGATGGCAGCCAATACCTCGGTGACTGCCGCTGCAATGCGTGCGCGATCAACCTCGCTCACGAGACTCCTCTATGCGGTGGCGGGGCGCGGTTTGCTCTGCCGTGTGCGCTTCGGCTTCGACGGGGTCGGTTCCGAATCGATTCCGCCGTCGACGACGCCCTCGTCGATCGGAGCCGTCGGCGTCGGATACGCGATCGGCGGCAGATCGGAGAGCGGACGCTTGTTGCTGGAGAGCCACTGCGGGCGTTCAGGCAGCTTCTTCACGTCCGTGAAGATGTCCGCGATCTGGTTGTGGTCAAGCGTTTCGTGTTCGAGCAGCTCGCGCGCCAATACGTCCAGGATGTCCCGGTTCGCGTTCAGGACTTCCCACGCCTCGTCATGCGCCTTCTCGATCAGCGCGCGCACCTCGGCGTCGACGCGCTGGGCGATCTCCTCCGAGTAGTCGCGCTGATGACCCATGTCGCGACCGAGGAACATCTCACCGGACGACTGGCCCAGCTTGACGGCGCCGACATCGGCGCTCATGCCGTATTCGGTGACCATCTTGCGGGCGATCCCGGTCGCCTTCTCGATGTCGTTGGACGCGCCGGTCGTCGGGTCGTGGAAGACGATCTCCTCGGCGACGCGGCCGCCCATCGCATAGGTCAACTGGTCGAGCAGCTCATTGCGTGTCACCGAGTATTTGTCCTCGAGCGGCATCACCATGGTGTAGCCGAGCGCGCGACCACGGGGAAGGATCGTGATCTTCGTCACGGGATCGGTGTGACGCATCGCCGCGGCGGCGAGCGCGTGCCCGCCCTCGTGATACGCGGTCATGACCTTCTCTTGATCCTTCATCACGCGGGTGCGCTTCTGCGGGCCGGCGATGACGCGGTCGACGGCCTCATCGAGTGCGCGGTTGTCGATCAGCTGGGCATTCGAGCGCGCGGTCAGCAATGCCGCCTCGTTGAGCACGTTCGCCAAGTCTGCACCGGTGAAGCCGGGCGTCTTGCGGGCGAGCACCTCGAGGTCCACGCTCTTCGCGAGCGGCTTGCCGCGGCCGTGCACCTGCAGAATCTTCAAACGGCCGAGCATGTCTGGGGCGTCGACGCCGATCTGGCGATCGAAGCGGCCCGGGCGGAGAAGCGCCGGGTCCAGGATGTCCGGACGGTTCGTCGCCGCGATCAGGATGACGTTGGTCTTGACGTCGAACCCGTCCATTTCGACCAGCAACTGGTTCAGCGTCTGCTCGCGCTCGTCGTGCCCGCCACCCATGCCTGCGCCGCGGTGGCGACCGACGGCGTCGATCTCGTCGACGAAGATGATCGCAGGCGAGTTCTCCTTGGCCTGCTGGAACAGGTCACGCACGCGGCTCGCGCCGACGCCGACGAACATCTCGACGAAGTCGGATCCCGAGATCGAATAGAACGGAACCCCCGCCTCGCCCGCGACCGCACGCGCGAGCAGGGTCTTACCGGTTCCGGGAGGGCCGTAGAGCAGCACACCCTTGGGGATGCGCGCGCCGACGGCCTGGAACTTTGCGGGCTCCTTGAGGAAGTCCTTGATCTCTTCGAGCTCTTCGATCGCCTCGTCAGCGCCTGCGACATCATCGAAGGTCACTTTAGGGGTCTCTTTAGACACCAGTTTGGCCTTGGATTTGCCGAACTGCATGACCTTGTTGCCGCCGCCCTGCATGCCGGAGAGCATGATCCAGAAGAACACGCCGATCAGCAGCATCGGGATCAGGATGCCGAGCATCGAGCCCCACCAGTTCGGCTGCGGCACCTGGTCGTTGTAGCCCTTGGGCAGGTTCGCGTCCGTGACGGCCTTGACGACCTCGGGCCCTCGGGGAGCCACGTAGTAGAACTGCACCTTGGTGCCGAGCTTGCCGTCGGGCTGCGCCAGTGTCAGGTCGACGCGCTGGTCACCGTCGACCACCACCGCCGAAGCGACCTTGCCTTCCTGAAGAAGTGCGAGGCCCTTCTGAGTCGTCGTCTCTTGGAAGCCGGAGGCCGTGATCAGGCTCGACCCGATCCAGACCGCAATCACCGCGAGCACGATATACAGGATCGGCCCGCGGAATATCTTCTTCACGTTCATGGTGTTGCTAGGGTATCGCGACGGCACTGGATGCTCCCTGCGTGTTCGCCCAAGGGGGAACCGGAGATTGCCCAGTATCCGTGCGCAGCATCCTTACCCCCAGCATCCTTGCTCAGCTCCGCATCCGGCCGGTCGACGCTGAGGCTGAGGTCCGGTCGATGCTGAGAGCCTGCGGACGCTGGGGCCTCGTCGACGCTGATGGTCGCGGCCAGGGTCAGTGTTGGTACACGTGCGGCGCGAGCACGCCGACCGAACGCAGGTTTCGATAGCGCTCTGCATAGTCGAGCCCGTAGCCGACCACGAAATCGTTCGGAATGTCGAAGCCGACGTACTTCACCTTCACGTCGACCTTGGCTGCGAGCGGCTTGCGCAGCAGCGCGCAGATCTCAACGGATGCCGGCCCTCGCGTTCGCAGGTTCTCCAACAGCCACGACAGCGTGAGCCCCGAGTCGATGACGTCCTCGACGATGAGCACGTGGCGGCCGGTGAGATCGCTGTCCAGGTCCTTGAGGATGCGCACGACGCCGCTGGACTGCGTGCCGGTGCCGTACGAGCTGACGGCCATCCAGTCCATGTTGAGGTGCATCTTCAATTCGCGAGCGAGATCGGCCATGACCATGACCGCACCCTTGAGCACTCCGACGAGCAAGACATCCTTGTCTGCATAGTCAGCCTCGATGCGGCGCGCGAGTTCGGCGAGCTTCGCCAGAATCTGCTCTTCGGAGACGAGGACCGACGTCAGGTCGTCGGCGATGTCGGTTTCCAGCACAGGTGCACCTTTCGCGGTTCGGGATGAAGGTTCGTGATGAAGGCTCGTGATCACGGTTCGGGATGAATCAGGCCGATGTGTTCGAGTTCGAGTTCGACTGGAAGAGGAGCATTCCGGCACGCCTAGCAACTCTAACCCCGGGCAGGTCGAGAGGTCTCTGGCCGTGCCAGTGCGTGATCAGCCGAACGACCGCCTCGACGTGCACTCGTTCGAGGCCAACCCCGAACTCGCTGACGACCACGTGGCGGATGATCCGATTGCGCAACGCGGCCGGATTCGCCTCAAGCGCACCGACCGATACGGCGATGCCCGCTTCGGCCGGTTCGCAGATATCCTCGATCGCCTCCAGAATCATCGCATCCAAGGCGTTGGAATCCTCGCGCAGTTGCGCTGCCGTGCGGGCGAGCGCCTCGGCGATGCCGGGGCCGAGTTCGGTCTCGAGCATCGGCAGCACGGTACTGCGCACCCGTACCCGGGCGAACCTCGGGTCGAGATTCTGCGGATCCTGCCACGGCTCCAAGCCGGCATCGACACAGAACTGCCGCGTCGTCTCCCGGCGGATGCGCAGCAGTGGCCGCAGGTACGGCCCCGTCTGCGGCGCCATACCGTGCAGGCTCGTCGCGCCCGACCCTCGGGTCAGCCCGAGCAGCACCGTCTCCGCCTGGTCGTCGAGCGTGTGGCCGAGCAGCACATGGCTCGCGCCCGCTTGCACCATCGCATCCGCGAAAGCCCCGAACCGCGCCGTGCGCGCCGCTCCCTCCGGCCCGTCGGCATGAGTGTGGGCTGGGATGGTCACCCGACGGACGAGCACGGGGTCGAGCCCGAGAGCGCGAGCGTGCGCGGCTGCGCGAGCAGCGACATCCGCAGAACCGGGTTGCAGGCCGTGGTCGACAATGACCGCCCCCGCCCGGATGCCCGCCCTCGGCGCCTCGAACGCGGTCGCCGCCGCGAGCGCCAGCGAATCCGCTCCCCCGCTCAGCCCGACCAAAACAACGGAATTTTCTGCCGCCACACCGGCTGGAGTGCCGAGGCCCTCGGCGTGGCGCGGAGAATCTCCGTCGTTTTGAACGGCGTCGTGGGAACGGACCAGCGGGGCCAGCATCTCGCGCACGGCTCGGCGGATGTCCGCGATCGCCGGTGTGAGTCGCGGACGGCGGGCTGCAGGCACGTCAATCTCCATCCAGTAACGTTATTCCAGACTTGCAGACGAGTAGCCGTGCAGCCGAGCAGTCTTGCAGACGAGTAGCCGTGCAGCCGAGCAGCCGCAGGCAGGACGCTCGCCCGCCAGGCGCCGGCGCACCAGTCAGCAGCCACAAGCCCCGTGACTTCAGATGAAGCAGAAGGAGAACCCACTATGGCCGATTACGACGCGATCATCGAGATTCCGCGCGGCAGCCGCAACAAGTACGAGGTCGACCATGAGACCGGGCGCGTGTTCCTCGACCGCGTGCTATTCACCGGCTTCGTCTACCCGACCGACTACGGCTTCTTCGAAAACACGCTCGGCGAAGACGGCGATCCGCTCGACGTGCTCGTGCTGCTGGACTACCCGCTGTTCCCCGGTGTCGGCGTCACGGTGCGCCCGGTCGGTGTGCTCAACATGTCGGACGAGGCCGGCGGCGACGCCAAGGTCATCGCCGTGCAGCACAAAGACCCGCGTTGGGCGCACATCCAAGACGTGAATGACATTCCGGAGTACACCCGCAAGGAGATCGAGCACTTCTTCGAGCACTACAAGGACCTCGAGCCCGGCAAATTCGTCAACGTGGATGCCTGGGGCAGCGCAGCCGAGGCCGAGCGCCTCATTCAGGAAGCCGTCACCCGCTTCGACACGCACACGCACTGACGCCCCCAACGCTGACGCGCCCAACGGTGCCGCGCGCAGCAGCGCCGCGACCGGGCAACGGATGAGCGGCAGCGCTACGCGGCCGGGCGCCCGACCACATTCATCAGGTCGCCGCCGTAACCCCACACAGGCTGCACTTTGACAACGTCGCCCTCCGTCGGTGCGGCGATCATCATGCCGCCGCCGAGGTAAATGGCAACGTGGTAGAAACCGCCGTTGTACCAGAACAACAGGTCACCACGCTGACGTTGCGAATACGGGAACAGTTTGCCCTCGCTTCGCATCACGTTGTACTGTCCCGACACATAGTGCGGTCCGATGTAGACGCCGGCTGCCGAGTAGGCCATCATCGTCAGGCCCGAGCAGTCCCACACATTCGGCCCAGCCCCGCCCAGCACGTACGGATCTCCGCGCTGCGCCATGGCGAACGCGATCGCGTTCTCGACGATGCTGCCGTTCGGCACGGAGTTGCCGCCGCCACTGCTCGACGAATTATTGCCGCTAGCGGCCAACGCCGCCAGACGTTGCTTCTCGGCCAACGCTGCGGCTGCCTCTTCCTGCGCCTTCTTGACGCCGGCCAGATAGGACGTTTCGACGGCTGCCGACGTGTTCTTCAATGAGGCCAGCTGGGCCACCAACTCGGTGGACCTCTGTTTCTGCGTGGCGAGCGCACTCTGCACCTTCGCCTGCGCATCTTTCGCCGCAGTGAGCGCGACCTGTGCAGCGGTCGCCAGTTCGGTGCGCTTCGCTCGCGCGACGGCCGCCTGGTCCGTCAGCGCTTGCGCCGTGTTCTTGTCTGCGATCGCCTGATCGTAAATGCCCTGCGATTGTTGGGTGAGCTTGCTCATGGTGCCGAGTTGGTAGAGCAGCGTCTCGGCGGCGTTGCCGTTGTCGCCATTGAGCATGAGGTCGACGGATGGGTTCTGACCACCGGTGCGGGCGAGATGTGAGGCGAGCAGGCCGGCCCGCATCTTAGAGGTCTGCGCCTTCTTGGCCGCGGCATCCGCTTGCCGCTGAAGATCGGCTGCTTTCTGAGTGGCCTCATCCAGCTGAGCCTGAGCCTGCAGGTAGGCTTCTGCGGCTTTCTGCGCAACGAGGTTCGCGGCATTCACCTGCGTTTGCAACCCGTTGATCAGGCCAGTGATCTTGTCGACGAGCGCCTGTTGCTGCGCAACGTTCTGTTTGGCCTGCTGCACGTCGTTCCACGACGGGTAGTCGTCGGCGAAGGCGGGCGGTGTGATGATGCCGACGGATGCCGTCACCGCACCCATCGCGACCGCGCCGAACGCCAACAGCGGTCCGGTGCGGTGGCTCTTGCTGCTAGCCAAGAGGTGCTCCTCTCTGTGCCATGAACGGGATGCCATCGACGGGACGGCCGTTGATCTCGACCTGGAAATGCAAGTGCGGACCCGTCGACGCCCCCGTCGATCCGACGCGGGCGATCGGCTGACCGGCCCCCACACGTTGGCCGTTGCCGACCAGGATGCCGCCCGACATGATGTGGCAATACTGTGTCACGATACCGCCACCGTGGTCGATCCGCACGGCATTGCCGCAGGTTCCGAGCCAGCCGGCATAGATGACGACACCGTCGTGTGCCGCATAGATGGGGGCCCCGGTTGCTGCGGCAATGTCGATTCCGTAGTGGAAGTAGCTGCAGTCGGGGCACGGTTGCACCCGGTAACCGAACCCGTCGGTGATGACGCCACGCACCGGGTTCGCCCAACCCTGGGGGCCGACATAGCCGCCCGGCAGCCCGGCCCCGCGCCCGGCCGCAGCCGCGGCAGCGGCGCGAGCGGCGACGCCCTTCTCATAGCCGGTGACCACGGCGGCGGTCTTGTCCTTCAGCGCCGCCACCTGCGCCTGCAGCACGAGGATCTGCTGCTGCTGTGCAGCGAGCTTGGCCGCGGCCGCCTCTGCTGCCGCAACGGCCGCCTTCAGCGCGGCATCCGCTGCATTGCGCAGTGTCTCGCGCTGAGCCTTCGCGACGGATGCCTGTGCCGAGAGCGCTTTCTCGGTGTTCTGCGCCATCAGCGCGTACTTGTAGATGTCATTCGTGCTCTGAACGAGCTTGCTCATGCTGCCGAGGTCGGACAGCAGCCGGTTCGCCGCGGCGCCATCCTGCATCCCGCCGCGGAGGAACAGATTGGCACTGAGATTGCCGCCGCCGGTGCGGTAGAGCTGGGCGGCGAGGCGAGCGGCCTGCTTTGTTGCAGCATCCGCTTTCGTTTTGGATGCGTCGGCCTGCGTCTGCAGGTCCTCTGCGCGCCGATCCGCGTCGGCGAACTTCTGCTGTGCGATCTCCAGCTCGCTGCCGCGCGCCTTAGCGTCAGCCTCGGTCCGGGCGACCTCACCCTGCAATCGAACGATCAGACCCTCGATCTGGGTCACTTTCGCGGCTGCGGTCGCCTCGTTCGACTTGGCGTTCTGCACGTCCTGCCAGCTCGGATAGTCGTCGGCATACGCCGGGGAAGCGAGCGTTCCCACCGATGCGATCGCGAGTACTGCGATGATCGCCGTGCGGGTGCGCCAGCGATGCCCGGCTCGCACGTCGCGTCCGGGAGGCGGGGTACCAGATGTGGGAGGGCGCATTGCTCTTTCGAATCGGCTTTTCGAGACGGAATCTCCAGCGAATCTAACCCGGCGCGCGGCGATTCCGGGCGAGTATCACGGCCCGTCGCGACATCCGTTCCAAGCGGGCGTGGCTGCCGCACGGCAGATGCGGATGCCCGGTTTGGCAATTCAGGCGGGCAACCCGTATGCTTACTCGTCGGTAGTCATGGTGTCGAAAGGCCCAGGGCCCCATCGTTTAGCGGCCTAGGACGCCGCCCTTTCACGGCGGTAGCACGGGTTCGAATCCCGTTGGGGCTACAGACTACTAAACTAAGACAAGCTGTAAAACGAAAACATCACAAGCGAGGCCCTGTAGCGCAGTTGGTTAGCGTGCCGCCCTGTCACGGCGGAGGTCGCGGGTTCAAGTCCCGTCAGGGTCGCTGAGAAAGAAGCCCTTTCGAGAGGAAGGGCTTCTTTTCCAAGTGCGGAAGCTGCGGCGCCCGCGCTTGGCTCTGTAGCTCAGTTGGTAGAGCGTTCGACTGAAAATCGAAAGGTCACCGGATCGATGCCGGTCGGAGCCACATCTAAATCCCCTGGTCAGCTGCTAATTTTGCTGGCTCGTCACCCCCTCGAAGTTGACCGTTCGACTGGGCGCCCCAGTACGCAGACAGCGCCGCCGCACCGCGCTTCGCCGCGTCGGCGCGCGTATCGGCGTAAAGCTGAGTGACCAGCAGCGAGGAGTGCCCGAGGATGGCTTGAACGTCGGGAGCAGACACGCCCGCGTTGAACAGCGCGACGGCCGCCGTGTGCCGCAGGTCATGCCAGTGCAGCGGCAGCTCCCCCGGTGCGAAGGTCTTTACCCGGGCGCGGATGCTGTGCCAGTTCAGCGCGCGGCTGAGGTTCTTCGAGTTGATATGACCACCGCGCGGGCCGGGAAACAGCAGGTCGTGCTCCCCCTTGCCGTCCATCGCCTCGCGCACGACCGGCAGCAGCGGCGCGGCCAGCGGGACCATGCGCACGCGCCGCCCTTTTGTCGGTCCGATCAGCAGCTCACCGTGCAGCCCCGGCGAGGCGCTCTGCGCGACCCGGATCACACTCATCGACAGATCAACATCGGACACCCGCAGCGCCGCGACCTCGCCCAGCCTGCACCCGGTGTACAGCAGCGCGAGCACGAACCGGCGATACACACCCGACGACGGCAGCGTCTCAAGCAGACGCCCAACCTCCACCACAGTGAGCGCCCGCGACGATGGGTCAGCCTCACGACCGCGAGGGATGTCGACGCCCTGACACGGGTTCGCGCCGATCAGGCCGCCCTTGACCGCGACCCGACAGATAGCTGACAACAAGCTCAGCGCGTCAATGCGTGTTGAGCGCGACCCGGACCACGCCGCGAACTCGGCTTCGATGTCGAGCGGCGTCAGTTCAGCGACCGGATGCGACGCGAACGACGGGGCAACACGCCTACGCCACGCAACCATGTAACCGCGGCCCGTGCCCGGTGACACACGATCCAAGATGAGATCGCGATAGCGCTCGAAGAGCGCGCCCACCGTCGCGCCTGCGCCTATCGCCTCTAGTCTCATGGTCTAAGACTAGAGGACTAGCTTTGGCTAGTGCAAGATTCTGCGACTAGCTTTCTTTGGCGCGCTCAGCCATGCCTTGCACAAACGCCTCTACATCGACCGTTACGCCAGGGAACTCGTACACGTCGGGGTGCTCGCCGAATACCGCGCGGAATTGCGAAATGCGCCGGTACACGCTCGAACGACTCATGCCGAGAGTCTTTTGCAAACCCTCAAAGCCACCCGCTAACTGCCATAACAGCCAAAAGCCGAACAGGTCGAACAAGGTCGAGTTGGCGTAGCCGCGCATCAGCGACTTGAGGCCGGGGAACGCCGCGAGCAGCGGCGTATTCACGGCCTTGTTCGCCGCGTGGTAGGCATCCCAAGCCTTCTCAAGCGAACTCTTCGCGCGCCCTTCGCCCTCAGGCGACGGCATCCGCTCTGCTCTGAAATCCGCCATGCTCAACCTGTCCAATAGTTCAAATATCTTGGACTACCAGACTACGACGAACCCCCGTCCGGACAACACCCATTGGAGACTTCCCGAAATCTTCTATACAAGATCAAGGACGCGCCAGATGCACGACGCACCCCGCCGTGGGCCGATGGTTTGGCAGCGACACGCCGAGTGTTCTACCTCGCTACCTCCGGCACCGCGTAGGCCGGGCACCCGCCGCGGTGCCGGCGCTAGCGCGCCTTGCGCCCGCGGCGGCCTCCCGGCCCCCTCCGCAGCTCCCTGAGGGCACCCAGGACGCCTCACGCGGCCGCCTCGCAGCCCGAACTACCGTCCCACGGTGTCTCCTGGCGTCCGTGCGTCCATCCGAACGCTCCACTATCGCACGGCAAAGAGCACGCCGTGCACCGCTCTGCTTATCGGATGGATGCACTCGACCGATGGCTATTCTTGCCTAAAGAATTGCCGACTTAACAAGCCCCCCGAACGGCCACCGGTCACGGCCCCGCCGCCACGACCGAGACCAGAGCACGGCTCCCCAGCGGGGCCACGTGCTGCCCTGCCTGGCCCTCACCAGGCCAGCCCGCCCTGCCAGCAGTCGGCTCCGCGACGTGCGCCAGCACCCATTCCCGCCGCAACCGCCGCTGCACGGTACGCGTCAGCCCGGTGAATGACCACCCCGTGCGCCGCGTGGTGCGCCGCGACGCGCTCACCACCTGCGAGCGCGCCCCGTGCCGGTCATGCACGCGACTACCGCACGAGGCCGGGTCACAGTCAGGCGCGCACCGCATCGCCCGCGCCGCACGGCCCAACGCCGACACATGCGCCCACACCAGCGGATGCACCACGCCGCCGCCGTGCTGCACAACATCCTTCATCACATAGTTGAGCGCCTTGGACAGGTACCAGATCGTGTGTGCGCCGTCACCGTCAGCGCGGAACACATCACAGCGCGCCTGAGTGCCCCACTCCACAAGCGTCCCGTCAATCTTCGAGATCGCCACCGCCGTCCGGGCCGCATCCCGCAGGACGTCGGCCGAAGGAGCCTCAGCACGCGCGATCCGCACGAGCACGTGCACATGCAACACGCCCCGGTCCTGCCACTCCCGCACGATGAAATACTCGACCGACTCCCACCGGTCACGCATCCGCCGCCTGGTGCGATCCCACAACACCCCCGCGTCACGATTCCACGCCACCTGGCCCGCATAGTCGTACATCGCCGGATCCAGCGGAACACCACGCAGCCCCGCATCCTCTGCCCCGTGCCGCACGCCGCAGCCGCACTCAGCGGCCCGAGCGTCGCTCTCCCGTGGCACCCGATGCACCCGGCCGAACGACGGAGCCGTCAGCGTCAGCAGATAGAACCGGTACCGCTCAACCGGCCCATCAAACACGCCAGAGCGAGCAATCGCCGCCCAATCACCCCGGTACAACTCCGCGCACGACTCACAGCGACTCTTGACCCGCGAGCCACACCGCACCCACACGCCCGAAGCCGTCTTGACTGGGTGAACACACCCGCGGCTGATGACCTCAGCGGCCCCATCCTCGAGGTTCGAAGCAGCATCCACCATGCCAACGCCGCAGCATCAGCAGCACGCCTGAAAATCGAAAGGTCACCAGATCGATGCCGGTTGGAACCACTGCCTTTCTCCCCGGCGTCTACATAGGAGAGGGGCTTCTTCTTGCCATTCGGCGGCCGCCGATTCAAATGCCCGGCCGCCGGTCGTCGGCGTACCGCGGCGCCATCGACTCCATCTGATCCATGACCAGCTTGATGGCTCCGGGCTGCTTGTCTGGCGGGTACTTGTACTTGACGAGCAGCCGCTTGATCGATGAACGAAGCTTCGCGCGCACGTCGTCGCGCACCGTCCAGTCGGTGCGCACGTCGCGGCGCATCACCGCCACTAGCTCGCGCGCGATCTGTGCCAGGACGTCCTCCCCCTGGATCGTGACGGCGGACTCGTTCTGCGCCACGGCATCGTAGAACGCCAGTTCGTCATTCGAGAGCGGAGGAGAAAAATGTGAACCGCGGGATGCCTCCGCCGCGACCTCCTTTGCGAGCTCGATGAACTCGGCGATGACCTCTGCCGCCGAGAGTTGCTGGTTGGTGTACCGCGTCATGATTTCGGCTATGCGCTCCGAGAACGCGCGCTGGCGGATTAGGTTTCCAAGCGTGACGCCGGACCCGGCGTCGACGAGCGACTTGCGCAGCGCCTCGATCGCCAGGTGCGCGTTCGGCGCTGCCTGCGCCCTCGCGAGGAACTCGGGGCCGAGATCATCGAGCGAGAGTCGCGGCAGCCCGGCGGCATCGTAGATGTCGAGCACGTCCCCTGTCGACATCGCTTCGGCGACCAGGCCGCTCAGCAGGCGCTCGATCTCCTCGGGCACTGGCTCGTCGCGCGCCTGTCGTTCCATGGCGTCGAACTTCGCCATCCACACACGCACTTCTTCGTAGAAGGCGATCTCATCGTGCAGCTCAGCGAGCCCCGCTCTGCCCGAGCTCAGCGCCCACGCGCGAGCGAGTTGGCCGCTCGCAGCACGATAGCGATTCGCGAGCCGGTCGGCGCCGAGCTCAGGGTCGTTGAGCGGGTTCGCGGCATCGCGAAGGAAGTTCGTCGCGGTCGTCGCCGCCGTGCGCATGGCGCGCAGTCCGCCACGACGGATGACGGCACGCCAGTCGCAGTCGGCGAGCATCTCGCGGATCTGTGCAACAAGTTCGGTCGCGATCTCCGCTGCCTCGTCGACATCGCGGCCGACGGGCCGGTTCTGCTGGTCAGAAGTCGTGTACTCCGAAAGCGCCTTGGCGAGGTTGTCTGCGAGCGGCGCGTAGGCGACGAGCAGGCCGTCCTCCTTGCCCTCGAACGTACGATTCACCCGCGCCAGAGTCTGCATCAGCAGTGCGCCTTTCAGCGGGCGATCCAGATAGAGCGTGTGTAGCGGCGGTGCGTCGAAGCCGGTCAGCATCATGTCTTTGACGATGACGAGTTCCAGCTCGTCCGAAGAATCCTTCAGCCGCTCCTTGATTGCGTTGTTCTTGGAATCGCGCCGCACATGCTCACTGACGGGCGGCTGGTCGGTCGCCGATCCCGAGTAGACGACCTTGATCTTGCCGCCGTCGAGGGCGTCGGAGTGCCAGTCGGGGCGCAGCGCCACGATCGCCGAATACAGGCGCGCGCAGATCTCACGCGTCCCTCCGACGATGAGCGCCTTCCCAGGGGATTCGAGGAAAGGAGTCATGCGGGCGCGGCGTTCTTCCCAGTGCGTGACGAGATCCTGTGCGAGGGTCTGGATGCGCTCGGGCGATCCGTACACCGCGTTGACAACGGCGACGGATGCCTCGATCCGCGCCCGCTCGGTGTCGTCGAGGCCGAGCGTGTACTCGTCGGCGGCGCGATCGATGTCTTCCTCGGTTGTATTGTCGGCGAACGACACTTTGACGAGCCGTGGCTCGAAGTAGACGGGCACCGTCGCGCCGTCGTCGACTGCTCGGGTCAGGTCGTAGATATCGATGTAGTCACCAAAAACTGCGCGGGTGTCGCGCTCGGCGAACGAGATTGGCGTGCCCGTGAACGCAATGAGAGTCGCGTTCGGCAGAGCGTCGCGCAGGTGGCGAGCGTAGCCGTCGAGATCGTCGTAATGGCTGCGGTGCGCTTCGTCGACGATCACGATCACGTTTCGTCGATCGGTGAGCAGCGGATGCTGCACCCCCGCCTGCTTCTCCGCATCCGTCAGCCCGAATTTCTGCAGGGTTGTGAAGTAGATACCGCCCGTGACGCGCTGACTCAGTTCGTCCCGCAGTTGCGCGCGCTCGCGCACCTGAACCGGCTTCTCGGCGAGCAGCAGGCTGCGTTTGAACGTTCCGAACAGCTGCCCGTCGAGTTCATTGCGGTCGGTCACGACGATGACGGTGGGGTTCTTGAGCTTCGGATGCCGCGACACGAGGTTCGTATACAACTCCATCTCCATCGACTTGCCCGAGCCCTGGGTGTGCCACACGACTCCCGCCTTGCCGTTCGTCTCCACTGCCTGGATCGTGGTGTCGACCGCTTTCGTTACGGCGAAGTATTGGTGCGGCTTCGCGATGCGCTTGACGAGCCCTTCGGAACCTTCGTCGAAGGCGGTGAAGTTGCGAACAATTTGCAGAAAGCGCTCCTGGTTGTAGAGGCCACTGAGTGCGTCGTCGAGCGGTAGAACATCGACCGTGCCTTCGATGCGCGGCTGCGTGAGCGGTGCGCCGTCATCATCGACGTTCCAGGGCGCGAAGTGGTTGAGCGGCGTGAACGGGGTGCCATACTTGGCATCGAGCCCGTCGCTGGCGAGCGTGAACACGCAGAAGCGGAACGCCATCGGAAACTCGCGCAGGTACGTCTGCAGTTGGGCGTGTCCGGGGGCGACGCCCGTCGAGGTTGAGCCGGCCTTCTTGAGCTCGACGATGCTCAGCGGCATGCCGTTCACGTAGAGCACGATGTCGAACCGGCGGTGCAGGTCACCTTGGCGGATCGTGACCTGGTTGACGGCGAGCCAGTCGTTCTGCTCGGGTGCGCTGAGCAGCCGGATGCGTGGATTCTGCTCAAGGCCGTTGCTGTCGATGTAGCTGAGCGGGTAGCCGCCGACGAGGTACTCGTGGTTGCGGTAGTTCTCGGTGATCGCATCGAGCGATTTCGGTGCGGCGATCTCGGCTGCGGCCTGCTGAAGGTAGTTCACCGGTACGTCGGGATTGAGCCGACGCATTGCATCGAGCAGGCGCGGACGGATCAGTAGTTCGTCCCACGTCTCGCGTTCGCCGCTGCCGGGAGCGATCTGGTCACCCCCGAGCGGTCGCCAGCCGAGTGGCTCGGCAAGTGTCTCGAGGGCCGAGTTCTCCCAGTCAGCTTCTGAAATGCCGGTCACGTGGTCTCCGTATCATCCGGGTCGCCGGGCGGTGGCGGATAGCCGAGCGCCGTGCTCGAGCCTCCCGCTGCGTCCGTCACGGTGTGTTCGCGCAGATAGTCCCGAAGGTAGGGGAGGGCGAAGTCCACCTGTCCGCGCTGTGGCGAGAAGATCATCCCGGCATCCAGCAGCCGTTGCCGATAGTTGTTCAGATGCTGCTTGCTGACACCGAGAGTGTTTCGAAGATCCACGACCGTGGATGGGCCATCGACCAGCGACATATGCGCGAGAACAGTCCGGTCAGTTGCTGAAAGGTCACTCAATGCGCGGGCATGAATGTGCGTGCCCATCAGCCGTTTGGCACGGGGATACGCGGCGCGCACGTCGGCGAGCGAGATCAGGTCTTGCTCGGGCTGCGCTTTCCATGCGAAGTCGCCGATCAGCTGAGCCATGAACGGGTATCCCTGGGTCGCGCGCATTGCGTAGTCCAGCGCTTCTGAGCCGATCTCTCTGCCTGCGTCCCGTATCGGCTTCCGCAGCGCGCGGATGACGTCTTCGGGCGTCAGGAGACCGATATTCGTCCGAGCCGCTCGCCGAAGGAATGTCAGGCCGGGCTCAGAGAGCAGATCAGTGACTGCGTCATGAAGACCGGCGCCGACGAACGCGACTTCCAGGTCCTGTCTGACCGCATGCTGAATTTCAGTCGCAAACTGTGCGAGGTCAGGCATCGCGCTCGACGATACTTCGTCCACGGTGATAAGGATGCCCCGCGGTGCGACAAGTTCAGCGACGCGTTCGAGTTGGCTGCGGAGTGTCGTCGGGAACCGCTCCTCCGCCTGCGGCTGCATTGCGATGGCTCCGGGCCCCAGTGTGATGCCGCTGACGCGGTTGGAAGGCGGCGGATCTAATCGGTTGATCACTCTCGCCAGATGATCTTGAGCGATCCGATCGACCATCCCGGGAGTCGCGCTTTCGCTGACCACCACCCATCCGCGCGCCTGTGCGATGTCTTCGAGCGCATTGATCAGCACTGTCTTCCCCACACCGCGAAGGCCTTCGATGAGCGTGATCCGCTCAAGGCTCCAGGTTCCCTCTTCAAGCGCCGCCCCGAACGCTTCAAGCACACCATCGCGGCCCACCAGCACAGGCGGCGTCTTGCCGAAACCCGCGCGGAATGGACTTGTGTTCACGGCCAATCCTTCCTCTTTACGTGGGTTTACTTCAGTTTACTGATGGCTACGGCTGTCGTGAAATGTACTTGAGTTTACGCGATATCTCCCACGGAACCGGTTCGACATAGGTCTCCGTGGCTGCGCAACCCCAGCGAGCTTCCGAGATGACGGCTACTCCGGCGAAAACGACTCCCCCTCTCGAGCGCTATGACGTTTCGCAATGTGGTTTGGAATGGTTGCTTTTACTTTCGCCGCGAACTTATAACCGAACACGGTGATTCCCTATAAGTTCGCCGCTGGCGGCCGCCCCCTTCGCTGACGACGGAGATTTCCCTAGATCAGGGCGCATGATTTCCTGCAGCCTTCAGCACATCACGTACCGTGTCAGTGAACTTTGAGAGCGTATCCACCGCCTCCGTGTCGGTCGGGACGGTATTCGGACTCCACGCATGGCCGAAGGATCGCTTTACGAACTTGACCTTCGCATCGTCCGCTCCCTCGACATCGGTGAGGAGTGGTGTCAGTGCACGCAACTCCAGTTCCTGCCTCTTGAAACTCGTCGCTCGGTATGTTGCGTGCCCACCGTACCGAAATGCAACTGTCGCGACCGCGCCAAGGCCCGCAGTAATGCTCAGCTTCAGGACCACACTCTGCCAGGGGAGCCCTGAAGCCACCTGGCCGAACGCTATCCAAAGAACAGTGACACCGGCGATCACCGCCAGTGCCCCCGCGCCGTAGGCGATGAAGGCCGACCTGCGCTCGACCTTGGCATACTCGCCGTAGCTGCCGGCGAGAATGTCCCCGGTCGCCAGTTCGGCGAGATCGACCGTTGTCGTCCGGAGCTTCTGGATCTCCTCACGATCACCTTCTGCGCTGGTGACAAGCACCCTTAGCTTGTCGGCATACGGGCTGACGACGTCGGAGAATTTAGACTCCTGGTCGTCAAGCCACCTCCTGTACGCATCATCTCGAGCGGTCTGCGCAGCAATGAATGCGTCGTTGTTGTTGGACAGCGCATCGCGCAGCTTGACTTCGTCCGCGTCGATACGCTGCTCCAACTCGCTCAGCCGAGCCTCGGACACTGTTACCTTGGCCTCGAGCTCCGACTCGCGCGCCGCCGCGGCTTTGACCGTGTCCGCGAGACGACTCGACAGATCGGCATTGACGGCTTCATAGTCCGCACGCAACGTGTTCATCGCCTTGGTCAGAGATGCGCGCGATGTAGGACTGCCACTAGCTCTCGGCAGTGCCGCAAGCTGCACACGGACATTTTCGAGATGCCCCTGAACGTTGTCAAGATTGGCGACTTGATCGGGATTGGCGGCGAAGTTCGCAACGTACTGCACCACGTTACTGAGGTGCGCGTTCGCCTGATCCAGTGGGCTCGCGGTCGCGAGCTCAGTATCGATCTGGCCATGCATCATTTCGACGGCCGCGAAAAACTCAAGTAGATCTATGACTCTGGACCTGGCCGCACCATCCGTCGGCGTTGAGAGATCGCGCACACTGTCATGCACGGACGCGATTGCACTCCAGAACGGATGGTTCAAGATGGCGACGGATCGACTACTCATGGTTATTCTCCTCGCTCCGCAGGTCGTCGAGATTTCGAACGCGGAGCTTGCCCGACATGAGTTGCGGAAGGAGTGCGTCGCGGGTTGCCGCCAGGGTGCGGTTCTCTTCGATTGCGCCTGTTACAGCATCGAGCAGTGGCGCGATTGCGGATTCCGCATGATCAGCAGATTCCGAGTCCCAGGCGAGTGACAGATCGTCGAATGTCGATTTGGTGATGGTGTCGAATACGGATCCATGCGCGATTGCTTTTGCCCGTTCCGTGGCGCACAGTATGGAGAAGAAGAGCAATGATGGAGGAATCCGCTCGGGTCGGAAGCCATAGCAAGACTGGTTGAAAGAGGCGGGTCGTACGAGTCGCGCTACCTCCCCGACGGTTCCGCGCGCCGTCAAGATCACGGAGCCAGTTGGGAGGGGCTTGGCCTTTGTGGTGGTTATGGCGGACTCCGTAATCTTCTCCGCTGTATCCAGGAGGACGTGCATTGGTGCTGATGTGATGTCCCGCGCCGAGATCCAGAGGTCGGCTCCATCGGCCCAATAGTCCTCTCTAGAACGCGACGGTGTTCCTCCCAGCACCGGGTCGAGCAATTCGGACAGAGGCACGCGCGGCCACGAAGCAGTGACGAGGTCGTATACGAGCGATGCAAGTTCCTCAGCTTTGTAGGCGACGGCAGTGTTGGCGGCAATCTTGTCGTCGAGCGCGCCCAGCACCTCGGCGATCGCCTGCTGCTCGGCCAAAGAAGGCACCGCCACAGGGATCATGCGAAGGAAGTTGCGGTTTAGGGACGGCTGCGCGCTCCCCGAATTGAATGCCTGGAAGTCGATGCGGTCAAGGAACCTGTATACCCAGCGCGGGTCATTTCGCTTGAAGTCGCTCACGAATAGACAGGTGTTGAGCGGCCAGTAATCATCGGCGACATAGGTTGCCTTACCGATCGACGCTCCACTACGCCCGATCCCCACTCCGGGGCCACGATAACGAGCGACGTCATGGAATCCGGTGATGCCGAAGGAGCCGATAATGGGCACGTCCCCGTCACGGCGGTCGCTAGAGGGAAGATCATGGCCACGCTGAAGTTGTACTACATCGCTTAGCGGTCGAATCTCCCACTCAGGCATCGATCCTCCCCAACTGCTCGCGCACAACGTCGGCCAGCCGCGCGGATTCGTCGAACTGCTTCTCTAGCTCTGCTCGAAACCGCGCCAGCCTCACCCCTATCGGCTCGCCGTCGTCTTCGACTTCGGCTGCGCCGACGTAGCGGCCGGGCGTGAGAGCGTAGTCGGCCGCTTTGATCTCAGCTAGCGTCGCCGAGTAGCAGAAGCCGGGGATGTCGGCGTAGGTGGGGGCATCCGGGGTCTCGATACGCTCGCTAGCGCTCGCTACTCGACCAGCGGGGGTCGAGGGCTTGCCACGCCAGGCGTGGAAGGTGCCGGCGATGCGGGCGATGTCCTCGTCCGACAGTGCACGCTCGGCTCGGTCGATCATGTGGCCGAGGCCGCGCGCGTCGATGAAGAGCACCTCGCCGGCGCGCTTGCCCTTGTCCTTGGCGAAGAACCACACGCACACCGGGATGCCAGTCGAGCGGAACAGCTGCGTCGGCAGCGCCACCATGCATGACACGAGATCGGCTTCGATGATCTCGGCGCGGATCTGGCCTTCGCCGCCCGAGTGCGACGACATCGATCCGTTCGCCATCACCACGCCCGCGGTGCCGCCGGGGGCGAGCTTCGAGAGGATGTGCTGGATCCAGGCGTAGTTTGCGTTGCCCGCTGGCGGTACGCCGTACTTCCACCGCGGGTCGGGCTCGCTGCGCGCCCAGTCCTTGATGTTGAACGGCGGGTTCGCCATGACGAAGTCGGCCTGCAACTCAGGATGCAGATCGCGCGCGAACGTGTCGCCCCAGCGTGGTCCGAGGTTGCCCGTCAGCCCGTGGATCGCGAGGTTCATCTTCGCCATGCGCCACGTGCGTTCGTTGAGTTCCTGCCCGAAGACCGAGATGTCGGAGCCTTCGCCCTCGTGCGCCTCAAGGAACTTCTCGGCCTGCACAAACATACCGCCCGACCCGCAGCAGGGATCGTACACCCGGCCGTGGTCAGGCTGGATGAGCTGGACGAGGACGCGCACGACGCTTGCGGGTGTGTAGAACTCGCCCCCTCGCTTACCCTCGGCGGCGGCGAACTTCTCGAGGAAGTACTCGTACACCTCGCCAAGCAGGTCGCGCGCGCGGCGGCCCGATGCGCCGGACTGACCCTGCCCTGCGAACCGTGCCGAGTTCAGCAGGTCAATCAGTTCGCCGAGGCGCCGCTGGTCGACGCTGTCGCGATTGAAAATGCGTGGGAGAGTGCCCGTCAGCTGCGGATTCGCCTGCATGACGGCATCCATCGCCTCGTCGATCAACAAGCCGATCGTGCGCTCCCCGCCGCCGGTTCCCTTCGCGTGCTCGGCGAGGAACGACCATCGGGCGTTGGCGGGCACCCAGAAGACACCGTGGCCCGTGTACTCGTCGGTGTCATCGATGAGCGAAGCGATCTGCTCCGCGTCATAGTCGGCGGCGGCGAGTTCGCTACGGATTTGCCCGCGGCGCTCATCGAACGCGTCGGAGACGTACTTGAGGAAGACCAGCCCGAGGATCACGTCTTTGTACTGCGAGGCATCCATTGAACCCCGCAGCTTGTCGGCGGCCTTCCAGAGAGTGTCTTTGAGCTCTTTCATCGTCGATGGAGCCTGGGGGGCGGCTTTCGGTGTGCGGGGCATGGTGCCTTTCATCGGGATTCGGATGCCGCAGTCGCGGCGTCATCGGATAGTGTCACGGTGCCGAAGACGACTCCCGCGGCGAGCAGTTCGGCATAGGTGTCAAGCGCTTCGATGCGTCGCGCAAGGGCTCCGCGCCGGTTTGCGAGATCGGTCAGAGCGGCGCGTAATGGCGCCGAGACCAGCGGTGGCACGCGCCGCAGATTCCATCGGCGCCACGATCCCGCGCCACCCGGCGAACGCTCGACGTCGGCCGCGATGAGCTCGGGAACGAGCCCGCCGGGGTCGGCCTGATCGATGCGAAGTACTCGTGCGGGGTGGACCACCACCTTCGAACCGTCGGGATCGACCCACGCCCGCGGCGTCGGAGCGGTGCGAAAGACCACGTCCCCCGCGGCTGTTAGTCGGGCCGAAGGATGCTGGGCAGCGAACGCCAGCGGATCCACCCTACGTTCGCCGATTCGTGCGGGTTGCCCGAGATCCTCTGCCGCAATCGCGACCAGGCCGGAGCCCGCATACTCTTCGGCCGTGACGCGTGTTCCCGGAAGCGCGCGCAGGTGCCCTTCGGAGATGAGCGACTCGACGTGTGCGGGCGCAACGGTCGGTCCGGGCCCCGCGGCCGGCGCGGTCAGGGGTACGTCATCATCGAGATCGGCACGGGCCCGGTCGAGCAACGCCGGCAGATCGCGCGAAGACCACGGTGTCTCGGCGGATACGCTTGCGGTGACCAAGGCACCACTGGAGGCGAGCAGTAACGTGGTGCGGACCAGCCGCGTGAACCGGAACGCGTGCGCGCGGATGTCGCGCGCACTCCCCATCGCTGCGATCACATCGCTCGTGAGGTCTGCTCGGGTCGCGGTCGTGAGGGCGGCATGGCTCAGGTCAGATACCGCAGTGAATCGGTCCGCCACGGGAACATCGCCCGTCTCGCGCCCCAGCACCCACAGCGCAAGCGCCTCACGTGGAGCAGCAGTCACGAGGCCGGAGGGGAGCTTCACGATCGCCCGCACGCGTCCTGATCGAAGTACATCCGTGCGTGCCAGCCCGTCGGCGGGCGCGACGGGCTCTGCCAACACCGCCGCGGGTGCCAGGACGATCGCACGATCGCGATCACGCATCCCGAGCACAAGTTCATCGATGGCCTGCAGCATTTCGGACGTCGACCCCGCGCCGCGCGAGGGTTGACGCTCGATGTATAGCCGGGATGCGTCCTGAACGGAGTGCCTCGCCGGCAACATGAGCCCGTCGCACAGGAGCCGTCGGCGGATGCCCCGTCCCTCGGTCAGCGACGACACCACGACGTCAACCTCGTCGCTGATTTGCGAGACGAATTCGGCGACAAGCGACGGGGTGACCCTCGCCCCCACGACGAGTTCCGCCTGCCGGTCGGCCGTGAGCGCTTTGGTCAGTGCGACCAGCAGAGCTTCGGCATCGCCTGTGAGCGGGCTGGAGGATCCCGCCGAAGACTGCGTCGCCCCATGACGCCGCTCGAGGAGCTGCGACGCCTGGATAGGCGAGTAAGCGGCGTCCGCCAACAGGTCCGCCCACTCCGGCCACGTCTCGCGGGCAGTTGAGACTTCGGTCACCAGGCATGAATCGTCGGGATCAGCGGCGACAGCTCGTCGCCGAAGTTCGTTGACCGCAAGACCGCCAACGGACTCCCCCGAAGCAGCGCGAAGAGCAAGCAATGCATCGACCGCCGCAACGTGCGAGGCCTCGGCGAAATCGAAGTCGGCTGGTGTGGCAGCTGCGGCGGCATCGGCGACCGCATCCGGATTGTTCCCGTGCTCGGTGCGCGCCAGCCATTGCGCGACCGACATCGCATCGAAAAGCAGCCGGCCTCCTTTCTCGCTCGCGACGCGAGGAAAAGCGTCGGGCGCCGACGCGAATCGCGTTCGCCAGACGGATGCCACGGGTCGCCGCACATTGGCCAACCGGGCAACGCCGGTCAGGTCGATGAGAAGTGATGTGCTCGTAGACACAAGGCAAATGTATCGAGAATGTCGCAGGCAAGCCAGTGTTTACTGATAAGTGGGGTTATCAGTGATTCTTTACCTTTGGCGCACATTTCGACCCATCATTGCGTCGACGACACAAGTCGTTGACACTGCCGGCGTCTTCCCTGGAGCCGCCCAGCCTGTGGGCCAGTCTTCTTAGCGATCGGAGCACGAGACATGAACAACAATGCATCAATCGGCGCAACAAACGAGATCAAATGCCCGCATTGCGGGACGGTATTCACCATCGACGAGGCGGAGTACGCCGATATCGTGCAGCAGGTGCGCACGGTGGAATTCGAAACGCAACTCCATGCACGTTTGGCCGAGGCAGAGCAGGCCAAGCAGACCGAAATCGAACTCGCCGAGGCGAAGGTCGCCCAGCAGGCGCAAAAAGCCGCTGCGGAGAAGGACGCTCATATCCAGAGCCTGAAGTCTGAGCTGGATCAGGCGGCGACCCTGTGGGAGCTCGCCGTCACCAAGGCCGTCTCGACCGCGGAGAAGCGGCTCAGCGAGGCCGAGAATCTACTGACACTGCAGACGGCCGAGCAAAAGGTCAAGGACGCCGCGCTCAGCGAGTCGCACTCCAAGGAGCTTGCCCTCAAGGACGATCTCATCGAACATTACAAGGACATGAAGGCGAAGCTCTCGGTCAAGCTGCTCGGCGAGACCCTCGAACAGCACTGCGAGATCGAGTTCAATCGCACGCGCTCGCTCGCATTCCCGAACGCCGAGTTCGGCAAGGACAACGATGCTTCTGGCGGCACCAAGGGCGACTACGTCTTCCGCGACTTCAGCGAAGACGCGGTGGAATACGTCTCGATCATGTTCGAGATGAAGAATGAGGCTGACCTCTCTTCCACCAAGAAGAAGAACTCGGACTTCTTCGCAAAGTTGGACAAGGATCGCCACGACAAGGGCTGCGAGTATGCGGTGCTTGTGTCGATGCTCGAAGAGGACTCCGATCTCTACACAGGTATCACCGACGTCTCGCACCTGTATCCGAAGATGTTCGTGATACGCCCCCAGTTTTTTCTCGCTATCATCGCGTTGCTGCGCAACGCCGCTCAGGACACCATCCTGGTGAAGGCCGAGCTGGAGCAGGTCAAGAAGCAGAACATCGACATCACCGATTTCGAGGGCGAGCTCGAAGACTTCAAGTCAGCGTTCGGTCGGAACTACGACCTTGCCAAGCGCAAGTTCGACGCTGCCATCAAGGACATCGACGTGGCCATCGATCGCCTTCAGAAGGTCAAGGAGGGCCTGCTCGGATCCGAAAATAACCTCCGTCTGGCCAACGACAAGGCGACGGCTCTCACAATCAAGAAGCTCACCAAGGGCAACGACACCATGCGGGCCAAGTTCGCCGAGCTGGAGTCCCCGAAACCGCAGGACGCCGCCTAGCTTCAACAGGCAGGGGCCTTCCGCCCACCATGGGATCGGAGGGCTCCTACGTCCGGCCAACCGGGCGGGGCGGCAACCATGCCGCCGTTACACGGTGAAACCCCGATGACCGGCCACGTCATCGGGGTTCGTGGATCGGCAGCTTGGACTCGACTCGTCTGACTAAACCGAAGTTACGGCAGTCTTTTGGGTTAGTTCTCTGTGTTTCCGGGCGAAGGGTCGCGTTTCGGGTCTAAATATGTAGTCAGGAAATATGGCGTGTTGCGTGCGGGTGTCTGTTCACGGGGCGCTAATCTGAATGTGTGAATGAACATGGTATTGCGGTTCATGTGGTCAGGGTGAAGTCGTCGCATGTGAACAAGCACGGTGAGCGAAGCGACTACGTTCACTCGTATTTGCGGCGGTCGTGGCGGGAAGGCACCAAGGTCCGCAAGGAAACCATCGCGAACCTGTCCGCGCTGCCGGATCATGTCATCGCCTCGATCATCGCCGGACTGCACGGAGAGCGGCTGGTGCCCGCAGGCGCGCAGGCCACGATCACCCGGTCCCTGCCGCACGGGCATGTCGCGGCGGTGTGGGCGCAGGCGCAGGCGTTGGGCCTGCCGGCCCTGCTGGGGCCGGCATCCCCGGCCCGGGACCTGGTGCTGGGCCTGATCATCGCCCGCATCTGCAAGCCGGGCTCGAAGCTGGCCACGACCCGGTGGTGGCAGGACACCACCCTGGCCGAGGACCTCGGGATCGCTGACGCGGGAACCGACGAGGTGTATGCGGCGATGGACTGGTTGACTGACCGGCAGGAGGGCATCGAGAAGAAACTCGCGGGCAAACACCTCGGCAAAGACGCGAACCCGGACCGGTTGGCGTTGTTCGACCTGTCCTCCTCCTCCTGGGTCACCGGTAGCCACTGTGAGTTGGCGGCCCGCGGCTACTCCCGGGACGGGAAGAAGGGCCTGCCGCAGATCGAATACGGGCTGCTGACCGACCCGGACGGCCGGCCCGTCGCCATCCGTGTCGTCCCCGGCAACACGGCCGACCCGGCCGCGTTCGAGCAGATCGCGATCGAGATGAAAACAACGTTCGGGGTTCAGGAGATGGTCATGGTCGGCGACCGGGGCATGATCACCTCCGCCCGGATCCGACAACTCAAAGACCTCGACGGTCTCGGCTGGGTGACCGCACTGCGCTCGATCTCGATCGCGTCCCTAGTGGCGGACGGGTCGGTGCAGCAGTCCCTGTTCGATGAAGCGAACCTGGCCGAGCTCGCCCACCCCGACTACCCGGGCGAGCGTCTGATCGCCTGCCGCAACCCCGCCCTGGCCGACAAACGCGCCTACAAGCGGGAAGAGTTGCTCACCGCGACAGAGGGGGACCTGGCCACGATCGCCGCCGCCGTGACCGCGGGCCGTCTCACCAAGGCCGGGTCGATCGGAGTGAGGGTCGGCAAAGTCCTCGGGAAACACAACATGGCCAAACACTTCACCCTCACCATCGACGACGGCGTGTTCGCTTTCACCCGTAACCAGGCCAGCATCGATGCCGAAACGGAACTGGACGGCATCTACATCATCCGCACCAGTGTTCCGGCCGGCCAGATGGACACCACCACCATCGTCGGCACCTACAAATCGTTGGGCAACGTGGAACGCGACTTCCGGTGTCTCAAAGCCATCGACCTGGATTTGCGGCCGATCTACCACTTCACCGAAACGAGGGTCCGCGCGCACGTGTTCCTGTGCATGCTCTCCGCCTACCTCGTCTGGCACCTGCGCCGCGCCTGGGCACCGCTGACCTACACCGACGAGAACCGACCCGACCCGGTCGATCCGGTCGCACCCGCCAAACGCTCAAACGCGGCCGAGGACAAAGCATCAACACATGCCGACGCCGACGGGCACCTCGTGCGCAGCTTCAGGAGTCTGCTGGATCACCTCGCGACCCTCACCCGCAACGACATCCGCTACGGCGACGACCCGTACAACCCGACCATCTCGACTCTCGCGATCCCGACCACCGTTCAACACCGCGCATTCGAACTGCTCGGCCAACCCATCCCGATCGCACTGAAGTAGACAGAACAACCACCCCCGAAACCCGTCAAATCCCCCTAAACACGGGGATTTTCCACGTCAACTCAATCGTAACTTCAGACTAAATTTTGACGACAGTCGTGTGAGAACAGACTCGATACATTGAGATAACAGAAGATCGGCTTCCGCGGCAAATCAACAATTTTCAGCCGTATGTCGCACTACAAGACCCTACGATTTCGCGTGAAAATTGAAAGGTCACCGGATCGATGCCGGTCGGAGCCACCAAAGAAAACCCCCGGTCCATGCAGCAGCGAACTCGCTCCAGCCGCAGCAAACGTTCTCGTGCCGCACTCAGCCGATCCGCAGCTCCCACTGACACACCTTCTCGGTCACCGAATGAGACGCCACGAGGCCCGCGGGTCCTTGCGGCTCTTGCCCACCCACTGCACATAGCCGGCGTCTCGGAGGGCATCCAGGTGCCTGAGAACAGTCGGCCGCGCAGCTCCGGTCAGCTCGGCCACTTCTCCCGTGCTCAGTTCCGGCGCCTCGCGGAGCGCCGCGAGAATCTGCTGTTGAAGCGACGGAAGCGCATCGGTCAACTGTCGTTCCGTGTGCTCGCCTGAGAGTGTGAGCTGCACGCTCCCAGAGGTCTGCCGGTAGAGCGGGTCGCTGAGCCCCGCAGTTCGCATCTCGTCGAACATGCGCCGGATGCCCTCGCCGAACTCCTGCGTGATACGCAGGTCGGTGCAGACGCGCGCGATACGGGGATTGCGGGCGAAGCGCTTGATCGCGAGCGGATTCGCCGGGTCGACCAGCCCAGGGAAACGGCCCGGACTCTCGATGACGATCCGGTCGTCATAGATGTCCACGTGGACGTAGTCGCCCTGGATGCTGTATGAACGGTGCACGACCGCATTGACGACGCCCTCCAGCCAAGCATCCTCAGGCACCAGGCCAACATCCTCGAAGCGGCCGGACGCGGCGAGCGCGCGACGAGTCGGCTGCCACCTCCGGATGCTCGCGCGAGCCTTGTCAAGGATTGTCGGGATGGGCCCTTCCAGTCTGTCGTCTCCGATGAGGTTCTGCCGAGCACCCGATTTGCGCTGTGTTCCCTGGAATCGACTGACCCGCACCTGCGCTGACGGTAGAGCACGCTCGGGATGCTCCGCGAACAGCAGTACCCCGGCGATCGTCAGGTGGTCGTCGCTGGCGAGTTCACGGGCTTCGAGGAGCCGAACCGCCTCCCGCGCCGAGGGCCATGACGTAGCTGTCCAGGAGCGCCCGATCGACGTCGTTGACGCGCAACTTGGTGAGTTCCGACTCGAACGAGGATTGGCTTTTGTCATAGAACAGCTCCCGTCGCTGCGCGAAGCTCAGCTTGCGGCTCTCGTCACCCAGACGCAGATACGCCTCGTCCCGGTTGGTCGCGTAGACGGTTCGCCCTGGTGGAACCTCGATGACGAGCAGGTGGTCGCTCCCCCCATCGGCACGCACGCACTCGTAGAGTCGCGACTGCGTCGGAACCGTTGGATCGGTGAAGTCCACGTTCGCCTGCATCAGCGCATTCAAGCGCTTCGGATCACTGTCGACGCCCTCGACCTTGCCGCCGCTGAGCCCGACGACGATCGTGCCGCCATCGGCATTCGCGAACGCCACGATGGTCTCCGCCAGCTTTCGCGGCTCGATCCGCGCAGACTTACGGTCGAACCACTGACTCTCGGGCAGCTCGAGCAGACGACCCGCGAGAGCATCCGACCCCGAGGCGAGTGCGACATCGATCGGCCCAACAGTCATTCGGCTACTCTAACATTGTTTTAGTACATTGTAGTGAAGCAATTGGCGCGGTGACCAGGCGCTCCGCACGGCTACTCTCACATCTACTGCAACACCAATGTGAGAGTGCGTTAGAGTAGCCGACCAGGCAGACCATGCAGCCTACAGCCGGGAATCGGACCGCCGCTTCTAACCACCTCAACCGGCCGACTATCGAGGCACTGAGGCTAGTTCGATGCCATCTCCGAAGCGCACAGCCGCCAACCAATGGTGCCGGCCTTCATCAAGGACGCCTTCGTAAGCACCACGCCGGAAGGAGCGTCGCGTCCAGAGGCCTAAAATCGAGAGGTCACCGGATCGATGCCGGTCGGAGCCGCTTTCAAAGTTGGGGTTGATCAGGGGTCTTCTTTTGCCAGGAGCCCGGTGATTTTAGATGACAAAGCCCGGCTTCTCCGAACGCTTGAGCCACATGAGGCCCACGGATGTTCGAAGGCCCCCACCGCAGCAGTTCCATCAGCTCCCAACGTGACATTCAGTTCGTCGTTGTCGACGGTGAGCGCATGTGCAAACTCCGTGCTACTGCTGCGCACCACATGGTTCCTGGAGCATCGCGCGCATTCGAAGAGCCCACTTTCCTGACTCTGGCTGGCTCATTTCACGGCGCCAAAGAGCAACCCGCGCACCAAGGACTTCTGAGCGACCCATCCGGCGATGATAACGGGAATGCTGACTAACATCGCCACCGCGGATACCTGCGCCGTGTTCAGCTGCCCAAAGCTGAGAAACTTCTGGAGGAAAAGAGGCAATATTGAGTTGGAGCTGGTGAGGTTTACCGCGTAAAAGTACTCATTCCATGAGAACACAATGCATAACAACGCCGTTGATACAAGGCCCGGCCGAATTAGGGGCAGGATGACCGAGAACATGGTGCGCTTCTGTGTTGCGCCGTCCACGGCCGATGCCTCCAGGATCTCGGGAGGGATCTCCTGCATAAATGATCTAATCATCCAAATTCCGAGCGGCAAGTTGAAGCCGAGATGCAGAACGATGAGCAGCCCCATGGTGTTGAGAAGACCGAGCTGCGTGGCGATCACGTAAATAGGAATGATGCCTGCCGCAATGGGGAGCATTTTTGTTGAGATGAAGAAGAACAGGGTGTCTTGCGACTTCTCGACCGGTCGAATGGACAGTGCATATGCTGCAGGGACGGCAAGGGTAATGACAATGGCCGTGGAGATCCCGGTCACGAGGACGGAATTTGCCGCGTAACCCCAGAATCCTGAGTTGAGCGCATTGGTGTAGGCGTCGAGGGTTGGCTTGAAGACCAACTGCGGGACTGGGGCGGAAGCGATCTGTTCGGTTTGGAAGCTCTTCAAGGCCATATAGGCGATTGGGAAGAATAGGATCAGGCTTCCGATCCATGCGGCTACAGCAATTGCGGAATGCCTAATCCGCGCCTTCCTCCGGGCAACCCGCCGCGCCGGAGCGATGACCCGGCGCGGATCCGCCGGATTGGGGATCGTTTGTTGGGACCGGGTAACTCGTGTGGTGGTCACACTCGTCCCTCCTTTTTGAATAGACCGGATAGCAGGCGAAGCGCCGGCAGGATGAGCGCAATCGTGAGGATTAAAGCGACAACCCCATAGGCAGACGCGGCTCCAAAATCAAACGATTGGAATCCCTTCAAATAGATGTAATAGGTAATGTTTGTTGTCGCGTACGCGGGGCCGCCAGCGGTCAGAATGTCTATTTCACCAAACGTCTGCAGAAGGTTCATTGCTAGCAGGAGTGCAGTGAGCTCAATGAACGGGCGCATGTGGGGCAGCATGATGAAACGGAATTGGCGCAGCGCTCCTGCGCCATCGACTCGTGATGCCTCCAACTGATCCTGTGGCATGCCTTGTAACCCTGCAAGCAGGATGAGAAGGGCGAACGGAGCGAAGCGCCAGGTGAGGAACATGATGAGCGAGACCATCGGGTAGTCGCTTAGCCATGAAATGCGCGGCAAACCCATGGTTCCGGAAATCCAGCCTAAGAATCCAAATCCAGGGTCGAAGATTGCTGTTTTCCAGAAAAGTGTTACTGCCACGGGCATCATGAAAAACGGAGTGATCGCCAGGGTGCGGGCTACCCCGCGCCCCGGGAAAGCATGGTTGAGTAGCATGCCAAGTCCTAGGCCAATGGCAATACACAAAACCGTGGCTGCAGCGGTCATCACCACGGTGTTCAGAATCGACTGCCAGAACACATGGTCGGTGAACGCGTTAACAAAATTCTCGCCGAAATAGAAAGCTTGCTTGCTTACCGAGAGGAGGTTCCAGCGCGAAAAGCTGAAGATGATCGTCAGTGCAAAGGGAATCTGGGTGAGCACCAGAGTAAAGATCAGTGCCGGAAGCAGCGGACCCCGCAGCTTCCATCGCTCAAGGCGACTGATTTTTGGTGCGGGCCGAGCAGGCCGCCTCACCGTTGCTGTTGTCATGACTTGCGTTGCCGATCTTCGCTGGTGGTGGAGTACCGCCAGCGGCCCTCTCAACAAGGGCCACTGGCGAGCTCTCAGTTATTTGAGGTAGCCGGCAACCTTCACGGCGTTCTGGGCGTATGCCTGACTCTTGGCAAGCGCCTGAGGTACCGTCTCGGATCCCGCTATTGCGCCAGAGATCTGCTGCGAAACGAAGTTGCCGATGTCGACGAACTCCGGGATCTGCACGTATTGGACACCCGTGTACGGGACGGGCATTACGGTCGGCTGGTTAGGAGTCGCCTCCTTGATCGACTTCAGAGTAAGAGCTGCATACGAGGCGGCGGCTTTCTGATATCCCGGAATCTGGTACGTGGATACACGTGATCCGGGCGGGATTGAGTCCCAACCCGCCTTCTGGCCGGAGAGCTGGATGTAGCCCTTGCTTGTAGCCCACTCGATGAACTTCCAAGCGGCGTCCTTGTGCTTGCTTGCCGATTCGATGCCCAAGCCCCACGACCACAGCCACCCAGACGGCTTCGCAGATGGGCCAGTCGGGGCCATCGCGAACGCAATGTTCTTCGCGACCTCGGGAGTCGCCCCTTGAATCGCTGAGCCGGCAAAGACCGTGTCGTCATACCACATAGCTGCCTTGCCCTGGCTGAACTGCTGCAAGCAAACGTCCCACCCGTCCTTGGCGGCGTCTTGTTGGCCAGCCGTCTTCAGAAGATCCACATAGAACTGAACCGCCTTCTCAGTAGCGGGTGATGTCAACTGCGGTTCCCACTTCTCATTGAACCAGCTGCCACCAAACGTATTGACCACCGTTGTCAACGAGGCGAGATTCTGCCCCCAACCCGAGAGGCCACGCAGGCAGATACCAGCAACCCCATTCGCTGGGTCGTTCATCTTTTCTGCTGCAGCTTGGACTTCGTCCCAGGTTGGGTTTTCCGGAATCGTTACCCCCGCTTTGTCGGCCATCGCCTTGTTGTACATCAGGAACGAGGATGAACCATAGAACGGCGCAGCGTAAAGCGTGCCGTGCGAAGAAACGATCGCTTTGATCGGTTGCAGGAGATCTGCCGCATCCCATGACGGACTGCTCTTTACATAGCTTGTCAAAGGGTCAATCCAGCCGTTCTTGGCATAGTTCGGTACGTCATAGCTTCCGAGCATTACCACGTCGAATTGGCCGGCCTTTGTGGCGACGTCTTTCGTGACCGCCGGGCGCAGGTCGTTCTCCGGGAGCGTGGTGAACTTCACCTTGATGCTGGGATTCTTTTTGTAGAAGTCCGAGATGAGGGATTCAGCGGTCTTCATTTGGGGGTTCGCGGCTAGAGCGACGGTGATGGTCGTTGCGCCGCCTGCTGAGGATCCCGGTGCACACGCTGCGAGTAGTGAGACTGCCATAGCTCCGGCTGCTACTGCGGAAATGATGCGGGAGGTGCGTACGCGTCCCCGCCTCTGGGGAGGTTTCATGGTTATGTCCTTTGATAAGCGGCACTGGTCATCTTGATAAGTACTGTACATACAAGCCGTACAGTATAGACAATAATGGTTGAGTAGCCACAGGTCAAGTCGCAATTGCGCAAGTTCGCATTGCGCGTGAATCACTACTGCGCCGCCTGGCTTTCCTGGACGAAAGATGCCTTCGAGGGGCCCGTCCGAGACTGGATTATGCCTGATAAGGCTTCGGCGACGTCCCAATCAGAGTTTTAGGCCGACGGCGAGATGCTGCAAGTGGCTCGACCATGACGAGTAGCGTCGTCCCGCGTTCGAGCATTCCGGGTGAACCATCAACGTCGCCCCAATCTCGCGGGTCATAGAGCAATTACGCGACAACGACGTCGATAGCCCAGGTTCTCCTCTGGCACGGCTGACTTCGGGCAGCGACCCTAAAGGCCTAGTCGAGGTAGGGGTGATGGAGGGTTGCTCGGGCCCGGATGTCTTGATATTTTCATGCGCCGAAGGCGAAGGACGGCCTCAGGCTCTGGGCGGGGCCGGTGAAGGTGCGAAGTTCTGGATGAGCGTGTTGATGGACGTCAAGAACTGTGGGTTCAAGGACAAGTTGGACGAAGGGACGTGTGAGTGCAGCTGGTTCCAGGTATTCCGTGCCCGGCCGACTATTGACGCTGCGGGAGGATCTGCACCTTGCGAGCCGACTCCGAGGTGGCTGCTGCGAGGGCGTCTGCGTATTCCCCCAGCCCGAACGTATGGGTCACCATTCGCTCAGCCAGTTCGGGAAGCGCTTTTATCACATCGACCGCGGCGGGGTAGGACGTCGCCAGCGACTGGGAACCAATAATGTTCAGTTCACGGTCGAACAGATCGTACGGGTGCAGATCGATGTGCGCCGTCGGGCTCACTACGCCCATTTGGAGCAGAGTGCCTCGCTCGGCCAGGCGTATTAGCGCATCGGAAACGGCGGATGGATGCCCACTCGCCTCGATAACAAGATCGACGTCGCGCTCGCTTACACGCTCCCTGGGAGCGAAGACGGCGTCGACGCCGAACTCGAGCGCAGCTTCGCGGCGTACCGGGCTAGGTTCGATCACATCGATCGCCTTCGCCCCTTGCGACCGCACCAACGCGCCAGCCAAGAGGCCGATCGAACCTGCGCCATAGATCAACACGCGCTGACCGCCGACAGGCCCGACTCGATCGAGCGCGTGAAGGACGCAGGCGAGGGGTTCAATGAGAGCCCCAGTCGCCCAATCGATGTCCTCGGGCAAATGAAACACGACTTTGACCGGCACGCTAACGCGCTCGGCGACAGCACCATTGGCGGTGACTCCAATTGGAATGAGGTTGCGACAGAGGTTCGTGGCACCAGCGCGGCATTGATCACAGTGACCGCACACCACGTTGGGATCAACACACACTCTGTCTCCGACAGCGAAATCCTCAACACCATCTCCGACCTCGACTATGACACCCGCGAACTCATGCCCCGGAACAACGGGAAAGATCCCCGTCGGATAGTCTCCCGACGCAAGGTGGATATCAGTACCGCAGATGCCGACCGCCTCGGGCGCAATCACGACTTCGCCTGCGCCGGCCACCGGATCCGGCAGTTCGGTAATGGTGATCGAGTCTTTTCCGTCGAGTACCACAGCGCGCATCGGGAAAACCTTTCGTGGTTCGTAGCAGAGGGATGATCCTCGGGTCGGAGGTCCTGCCGCCACGCCCGGGCGGCAGTGCCGTGAGAAACACTATCGCATTTTACATATCTCGTCCATACTGTCCATACCGTCCATACGCATCTATTGCAAGCGTATGAATGACACTCTGCAGTGAAGCAGTGCGTCACCGGCCCACAGAAGTCGGTCCGCGAATTCTGGTGGTCGACCTGTAAGGTCTGACCGCCCATCAGGATCTGACCGATCAGGGTATACAACCTGTACGATTGCGCCAAGAAGGAGAGTGTCAGTGTCGCAGATAATCGAGCGCGAATCACCAGTCCCGTACTACGAGCAGTTGTTCGGCATCCTCAGGTCGCGAATTCTGACCGGTGAGTTCGAAGCGGACGAGCGGCTTCCTAGCGAGCTGGAACTCACACGCGAGTTCGGTCTCTCCCGAGCTACAGTTCGGCAGACGCTGTCAAAGCTTGAAACTGAGGGCTACGCACGCCGCGTGGCACGCCGGGGCGTTTTTGCCTCCACGCCGACTGCGTCAACTGGCTGGATTGTTCAGGATACGCAAGGTTTTCTTGACTCGCAGCTCAGCCACGGTCGAACGGGTATCGCCACCAAAGTGATCGACGCGAGCTTCGTGGTCCCACCGGCACACGTCGCTGAAGGATTGAGACTCGGCAGCGAAGAACAGGTATTCGCACTTGAGCGCGTCCGCTCGCTCAAAGGCCGCACCGCGATGTTCAGCACGAACTGGTTCCCCAGCGAGGTCGGCAGCATGATGTCGGCTGCCTCGGACGTCCTCGATGGCACCGGCTCAGTTGACAGCACACTGCGTCGTGCGGGATTCGTCACCGCGGGCGCCCACCGCGTCATTCGCGCACTCCGCCCGCCAAAAGTCGTAGCGGGCCATCTCGGGATCGGTGCTCAGCACCCCGTTATGCAAGTCCAGTCTTGGTCGTGGGACCAGAACGACCGGCGGTTCGACTACTACGAGACGTGGGTTCTTACGGATGTAGTCCCACTGGAAGTGATGGTTGCCGCAAGCTGATCGTCCCGACGGATATCGCGTTTCATCTCAGCTGGACATCACCAAGGCAGCGCCGCTGAGAGCGCGCGCGGGGTCTGGGTTCCAACCGCGGCCGCGCGCGGCTAACAGGGCCGTGGCAACTGATGTGACCTCCGGTTCCAGAATGGGAACCGTGCGGTAGCCGTTCACGATTGCCTTGATTCGCACCCAGCCGGGTGAGCGAACCCACCCCCCTGCGAGTCGAACCTCTGCGTTGTCGGCGAGGTCTCTACGAACCGCGTCAACAGCATCGCGCCCGGCAAATGCAAGGGCGCCGAGAACGGCAGAAGCGCGCGCCGCGGGATCCCGCGGGGCGTCAGTCGCGTAAGACGGGCGACCACCGCCGCGCTGGCCGGGAACGAAGTATTTGGAGTCGAGGACATCCTCCGGTTCGAGGCGGCCCTCGAGAAGCGCTTGGACATGCGAGGCGACCTCTGGGTCCTGGGACGCCCACGCGACGTTGCGAGCGAGTTCTTCGACTCGCAGCACGCTGGTCCCGTCGGACTGAATACCAGGCGCAATGTCTACCTTGTCGTGACGGCCAACATGCGGGAATGGGGACTGGGCGACAACGACTTCCGCAGTGCCCATTGAGTCGAGGACAGCACCAGGGGAGATTTGATCGACACCCCACCCCCCGATCGGATGATCGTGACCGCCAGCGACCGTGATCGCATCGGAACTGACAACTCCTTCGGCCCCAAGACGAGCAGACCTGAAGTCACCCACCACGGCGCCTGTTCGCACAACACGTGGAAGCAGACTGCTGGATCCGAGTGTTAGTTCGACGCGGGGAGACGCCCACCCCCGATCGGATGAACGCCAAGCGGCCGTTCGCGAGGCTATGGTGTCACTCATGTATGGTCGGCCGGACCACAGAACCCCGGGGAGATCGGCTAGCGCTGTCCACGTATGAGCAGAGCCGGCCGCCGCCTGATCCCGCGACCACTTCCATCCGACAATCGTGCGGACCGAGTCCGTGTCCGCGTCGAACATCTCATCGCCCTGGAGGGCGGGGCGCAGGGCTCGGAAGATGCCTTGCCTGCGCGGGTCGAACCACGCCAAAGCCTTGGTAAGCGGCTGAAGGTTCCCGTCGACGAGTACGCCGTCCTCGCCGACGCCCGCAGTGCTGATGGTGTGAACTATGTATCGGTGACCACACACCTCCAATACCAGCTCCTCGACAGCGTTGAACAACCTGCGAGCATCGATAGAGAGGTCTTCGGCGTCTCGTGGAGTCGGGCGACTGGAACGGGAAACGACCGAGCCGTTGGCATCGAGGGCGACCACTTTCGAATTGGTGCTTCCGATGTCGACGCCGCAGGCGACAGGAACTCGCGCGGTACTGCGCACTGCCACCTCCCCGTATGCCTCGAACCATTCTCGCAAGTTGCAGGGCCGTCAGTGATCGACATGTTCGTTTGTTGGGGATGGTCTTCCTTAGCCGCGGCCACTGGTCTCGCATTCAAACCTCACGATGGGATTGGACGACGATTCAGACCTGTGCTGACGGCTGCCTTCGCGCTCCCCGAGGCTGTCTGCTCTGAGTAGGCAGAGTGCGATCTCCCATTCGATGCGATGGAATCTCCTCATACCCGAGCATCGCCATCGTCGACGTGTGCTGCTGCGCGATCCCAGTCTCGATCGGTATGGCAGGCAGTTCGGTAACGGCGATGGGCCAAGCGGGAAACTCGCCTGTCAGAGCTGCAACCGCCTGCATGCTCGCACCCTTCGTGACGTACTCGTCATATTCCGGCACTGCAATCGGAATCTCCACCATCTGCGTAAGGATCGTCTGCACGGCTGGACTTTGGGCCGCTCCGCCAATCAGGAGAACCCGGTTGGCGCTCAGGTCGCACTCCTGTAAAGCGTCCACCATTGCGACCTGGCTTGCCAGAGTTCCCTCTATGACCGCCCGAGCAAAATTCGGTCGGGTGAAATTCGCAAGGGAAGCGTGATGCAGCGAGCCGCGAGCGAGCGGTAGGTCCGGGGTACGCTCGCCTTCGAAGAACGGCAACAGAGTCAGCCCCTCTGCACCGGGCCGTGCCTGCAACGCCAGCTCGGAAAGCTCTTCGTAACTGCAGCCGAGTAGACCCGCGCCGAGCTCGAAGTTCCGCGCAGCGTTGAGCGTGGCCACCAGAGGCAGCTGATCACCGGTGGCATCAGCATAGTTGCAGACATACCCGGCGTAGTCGTGCACAGGCCTGGAGGACCTCGTGTACGCAACACCGGATGTACCTAGCGAAAGCACGATGTCGCCCTCTTCCAATTCCAGGGCGAGTGCAGCGGCCGCGTTGTCACCACTGCCGACCCCGATCGGAATCCCACCAGGGATTCCGGGCAGTTGCGAGGCTGTAACGCCTGCTCTGGCGAGTGGACCACAGATCGTTGGCAACAGCGCAGGCTTCCCAAAAGCGTGCTCGAACAGGTCAACACAATAGTCGCCGGTTTCCGGAGACCAGTACGCGGTGCCGCTGGCCTCCGATCGGTCAGTGACGAGTTCGTCGATCCCACCGGCATCAAGCCCGAATCCCCTCAGCCGCCAGGTGAGCCAGTCGTGAACAATTGCTACAGCGGCCGTTCGGTTGACAGCCTCTGGATTCACGTCACGCAACCAGCGGACTTTGGTCACAGTATCGGACAACGTTATCGGGAGTCCGGTCCGGCGAATCCACTCGTCCCGCCCAAGCTCGCGATTGAGCGCGACCATCTGTGCGTGTGACCCTGTGTCGTTCCATAGCGGGGATTCGCACACTACGTTCCCGCGTGCGTCGAGGAAGACAGGAGTGTGCTGTTGACCGCTGACCGAGAGCGCGACAACATCGTGCAGTCCGCCGGCGCGCCACACAGCCTTCAACAGGGCATCCCACCACGCGTCAGGATGCACGATCGTCGATGCCGGGTGCGACGCTTTACCCTCGCGCACCAGTTGTCCGGTGGCAAGATCGCGGACGGTGACCTTGCACGACTGGGTAGACGAATCAATTCCTGCGACCAGCATCACTGCCCCGTTTCCAAACCCCGCACCACCGTCGGGCGGCGGCCCGCGTGCTGTCCCAGCACGGTCATACGGGAAGTCCCTTCAGGTACTCCCACTGAGGTTTAATCTGCGCATACCACCCGTCGAGCGAAGCCGTTCGGCGGTCGTCGGGAAGCACGTCTTTGGGGCTGCATGCCCCCCAGTCGCCGGTTGAACCCGACGCCAGAGCTTGAGCTCCGCTGGAGACGACCTCCTCCGCACCGGAAACGCTAAGCGGCATACTTAGAAGGTCGGCTTTCAACTGCAACCAAAGCGGGTTCCTGCTCGCGGGCCCGATGACCTTGATACGTTCCGGAGTTTTCGGAAACAGATCGAGAACATCCCGGAACTGCAGTGCCATGCCCAGGAAGCAGCCGAAAACCACTTCCTCGGCACTTGTGTCCATCCTGAGTCCGGCGGCAATTCCCTGAGATCGCGCGTTCTTCGTCGGCGGGGGGCTGCCTCGGAATTGCGGAAGCACAAGCGGTATGCGGTCGATCCTGAGGGAGCCAGCGAGATACCGATCGTGGAGTTCCTCAATCCAACCAGTGAGTTTTTCGACGTCAATCCCGAGCATGCCTTGCAGGGTCGCGAACGCGGAGCCCCCCGTCGGAATCGACGCGAACAAGGTGTAGTCGGAACCTGTGCAGGAGACCCCGTTCGAGAGCTTGAACCCGGCTGTAGTCTCATCCAGTGATGGCGCATCCTGCAGGAACAGCAGCCCTTCGGTGGTGCCGGTCGAGTTGAGCAGTTCCCCGTGGATCAGGTCAGCGCCGATCGCACCGACCATGTGATCGTGGCCGGCCACGTGGACGTGCACGTTGCCGGCTAACCCGACCGACTGGGCAAAGTCGCTCGCGATCGGGAATCCATCACTCGCAACGTTGAGTTGTGGGAAATTTTCGACGTCGATGCCGACGAGGGCGCAGACTTCGGCGGACCAGGCGAGGCGCGAAACGTCCAAGGCCATCGTTCGACTCGCCAGCGAGTACTCCGACCAACGTCGACCGGTCATCCGCGCGGCGAGATACTCGGCAATGTTGAGCCATTGCGCGCCTTCCCCCGCGCTGCCGAAGTTGCGTATAGCCCAAACCGCCTTGGACAACCCGTAGTTGGCATTGGTCGGCAGCCCCGTGACCCGGTAGATCAGAGCGCGTTCGTCCTCAGTGAGCGTGGTTAGGTACTCAGCGCCGCGATGATCGTGCCAGAGAATCATTGGCGAAGCGAGCGAGAGGTCGGGAAGTACTAGCCCTCCAGACTCGCCCACAGCCGTGATTGCGACCCTCGCGACAGCGTTTCGCTTCGCAGGCTCCAGGCTTCGAATGAAGCCGAGAATGCATGCGATCAATGCGTTCAGATCGTATATTTCCCCCGACGCATCGACCATCGTAGGAGTCGAGTGCCGCGCCGACGCGAGCACTCCCCCGGTACCGTCGAACAGACACAACTTGACGCTGGTGGTGCCAACGTCGATCGTGATGGTGGGAAACAACAGAGACCTCGCTACGCGACCGAAGGATTCAGAACGCGGATGCGGCGCTCTACTACGTCGGCGATCGCAGAAACGGCGTTCCTGGAAACACGGATCAGCGAGTTCTCGTTGGGGTCGGCCACGTATGCTTCGCCGAAAGTGCGGATCATCGCGTTGCGTAGGTCACTAGCTACGTTGACCTTCACAACACCAAACTCACTAAGTCGTCCGAGTTGCTCCGCAGGGAGCCCGGACCCGCCGTGGATCACCAGCGGGACGGCGTTAGCGTCACGCACCTCGCTGAGCAAATCGAAGTCGATTCGGGCGTTCGGCGCGTGTCCGTGCACGTTGCCGACGGAAACGGCGAGCATATCGCAGCGCACAGCATCGACGAACTGCTTCACCTGAGCTGGATCGGTGTGGTTGGCGTGCTCGGGCGCGACATCGTCCTCTTTCCCGCCGATGCTGCCCAGTTCCGCTTCGAGCGCAAGGCTTCCCGGGGTGAGTTCACGGGCTCGTGTCGAGATCGAGATGTTCTCCTCGTACGAATGTTCAGAGGCATCGATCATGATCGACGTGAAACGGGCGGCGAGAGCCGCTTCGACCGCCTCGATGGACTTGCCGTGGTCGAGGTGGAGCGCAACGGGCACATTCGTGTTCTCCAGCCGTCGGCTGACCATGTCGTAGATGTACTCATAGCCGGAGAGCGCGACGTTCGTCGGTGCCACCTGGATGAAAGTCGGCACCCCGACGCGTTCGACCGCATCCACGATGCCCATTGTGGTTTCCAGGTTCGTGGTGTTGAAGGCGCCCGCTACCAAGCCTCGAGAGAGACAGTCGTTCACTACATCGATGCCACTGACCAGAGCCATTGGACGTCCTTTCAGATTCGTGCCAGGAGTCAACAACGACAGGCGACGCGTTGCACGCCTTCCGGTGTGTATTCGTCTCATGGGTGAAGGAAGGCTCCGGGCGCCCCGAGCTCCAGAAGCCACCGCAATATTGCGACGGCCGCCTCACCTGGTTGTTGGCAGCGGACTGCTGTCCGACCAACATAGCGTGAATCTGTACGTATTGTCTACTCTGTACGTACAAGCCGCACGAAAAGGATAGTACGGACGCCCTCGCCGACTGTCGGAGCGGTTAGTTGCGGGCCGGGCCAGCTATTCCTCTGTTTGAAGCGGAACTGATCAGAAGGGTCATTAGCGAAAGCGGCCGATACGATTTGAGTTCCCCAAGGAAGGCCTCCTGAAACTCCGCGACCGCTGACACGAGCCTGCTATCTGAGTGTGCGCTGTCGCTGGCGGCGACAAGCACGTGCAGAATCAGCCGAGAATGAGAACGGAGTTCGTTTTCGTTCGCGGGCGATGCCGCCGGTTCGAAGCCGGAGCGCTTCCTTTCAAGTAGTTCGAGCACGTAGGCGCGTGAGCACTCGACCAGCGCTTCCGTCGGCTGATCTCGCTCCCGGCGAGCAGCCGCCGCACGTTCCACTGCACCTGCTCCGCCATGCCCGCCGAGACGCCTTTCGGTGGAGTGATCGTCGCGACCGCCTCATCGAGCGCCGTGAGCATCTCCGTGACGACGGTTCCGGCACGCCGGTTCGGTAATACTCGCCAGGACTTGACCTCGGCGAGTAGGCGCTCGACAGACATCCGCCTGTGGTCGAACTGCCCATCGACCGCGAATGCCAGATTCCGCTTGATAAGCCCCTCCTGGAACAGGTTCGGTGGGGCATCGTAGACCTGCGAGAGCTCGGTTCCGGTCGGAAGGTACATGAGCGCGACGTTCTTCGCGTGGGCGTCGTTGTTTCGGTGGCGCGCCAGTTGAGACCGAGGACCTGCGCGAGATCCTCCTGATGGTGCAGTCGCACCTCACCTGCGGAGATCGTGCGGTCGAAGCGCTCGATCGCGAGGTAGGTCACACGGCCGGCCATGCGGATCTCGCTGCTGTAGCTCGACAGTCCGAGACGGCGCGTGAGCAGGTGGCTGTAGTGCTCGTCGAAGATGCGGCTCGGACGACTCGGTGTTTGAGGTTTGAGGATGTGGGTCGAATGCGCCCTGCCGTGTGGGTAGGCCCACTGGCCGTCCAAGTTTGTGACAAGCACCTTCGGCTAGTAACCCGGCAGGGTGGAACGACTGTCATCGGGGATGCCCTGGTCGCTGTCTTCCAACGCCTGCTTGAGCTTGGCGGCGAGCGCCCGATCATCGAGCGGCTCATAAGCAGGCCGGAAGTCAGGCGCCTCGTCTGTCCTGCGCAACGTCACCGCGCCGGCGATCGACCCGCCGAACTCGCTCAGGAGGGCAAAGAGGTCGTCTTTGTCGATGTGGCGCTTTGCCGCCATCTGCTCCCGGTGGTTGCCCTCGGGCACATAGCCGCCGAGGAAGTTCGACACCGCATCCGCAGGGGTCGACGCCCCGGGAGAGTCGCGAATGACTCACTCAGTAGAATTTCCTGCCGGTAGTCTCGATCGACCTCGAGGATGACGCGCGTCCGATCACGCGGGTCAGGAGCGACCACGCCCACGCGACGGTCGTGCAGGTACAGATCAAGACTCGCCATGGCGGTCCCCGTACTCAAGCGTCACAACGATCCCGAGTTCGTGCAGGACGCGGAAGAGACGGGTCATATACATGTTCGGCTTCCCCGACTCGAGATCGACCATGTAGTCGCGCGAGAATGCCAGCCGCCTAGCGAGCTCGGCCTGGCTGATGCCTTTGTCCTCGCGGGCCGCCTTGATGACCGCGGCGATATCGGCGAGCTTGCGCGCATCCAGCGTGGGCACCATCCACCTCCTCTGCGGGAATATCATCACTTCGTGCAATGCGGCGATATCCCCACAGGCGGCCAGACTGCTTAGTAGATCGCCGGCGTGATGATCCATAATGCCCGGCTCGGACTCGTGCCGGCGTTCCGCCATCGGTGTGGTACCTGGCACAGATAGGTCGCGGAGTCTCCCGGCCCGAGCAGATGCTCCTGACCGTCCAACCAAATCGTCAGCTGACCGTCGAGAACCAGAACACATTCTTCGTCACCAGGATGCGTGTGCGGTTCGAGACCGCTCGCCTGACCTGACCCCACCACCGACTCCAGGACGACCAACCGCGACGCCCATGCCGGAGTCACTCGGTAGTCGTCTACTCCCCTACTGCGCAGCGGATGACGATCACTCGCACGTACAATGGGTCCTGCTGCGCGCCCGTCGCCGAACAGGCTCGCGAATGTCTCCCCCATCGCCTGCACAACCCTGCCGAGCGTTGCAACCGTGGGGCTCACCTTCGCGTTCTCAATACGGCTGATGTACGACGCCGTGAGGCCGGCGCGAGCCGCGAGCTCCTTCGAAGAAATGCCCTTGGCATATCGAAGTTGCCGAACGCGGTGTCCGACTCGCTCGTCCCCTACTCCATGACGAAGCGGATCCTGTCCCGTCACCGCTGCCTCCAAGTTCCTCTGCGCCGCGCTCACCCCGATAGCCGAGTGGAGGCATCCGCCGGCATGCGATCCAGTATCTGAATGTGCCCTGACGTTCCACACTTACCATAAAGACGAATTCTTATTGACACATCGTACATGGCAGGTAAATACTGAGCACACCGTGAACACAGGAGGACCCGTGTCGTTGGTCAATGACGATCTTCAAACAACGGAGGCGGCCGAGCACTCGCTCATGCCGATCCCTGAAAACGCCAGAACGTCCACCGTCTCGCACCAATTCTGGATCTGGTGCGGCGCGAACGTCGCTCCGATCAACTGGGTGCTCGGCGCCCTCGGCATCAATCTGGGCCTCAGCCTGTTTCAGACGATCCTGATCCTGGTGGTCGGCAACATCATCGGGATGGCCGTCTTCGGCTTCTTCGTGCTGATGGGTCAGCGCACGGCCGTCAGTCAGATGGTCCTGTCTCGAAGCGCGTTCGGCCGTCGTGGCGCATACTTCCCTGCCCTGCTGCAGGGTCTGCTCGCCGTGGGCTGGTGCGCGATCAACACCTGGATCATCTTGGATCTGGTGGTCGCACTGTTCGCGAAGCTGGGCTTCAACGGCGGCTTGCCCTTCAAGATCGTCGTCGCGGTCATCATCATGGGCCTGCAGGTGTGGCTGGCGGCGGTCGGATTCCGCGCCATCGCGCGATTCGAGCGCTGGACGGTTCCGATCACCCTTGCCGTGCTGGCGGCGATGACCATCTTCGCGTGGACGGGTTCGGGCGTGCACTGGGACTACAGCGGGCAGGGCCTGAGCGGTGTGGCGCTGTGGAGTTCCGCCACGACGTTGATGACCGCGATCGGCATTGGCTGGGGCATCACGTGGTTCGCGTACGCCTCGGACTACTCGCGATTCGTCTCACCTTCCGTCTCCAAGGCCAAACTGTATTTCGGCAGCGTACTCGGGCAGTTCATCCCGACCGTCTGGCTGGGCATCTTCGGCGCAACACTTGCGACGATCTCGCAGAAGGTCGACCCTGGGCAACTCGTGGTGGATGCCTTCGGCTTTCTAGCAGTCCCGGTGATCTTCCTCGTCATCCACGGCCCGATCGCGACCAATGTGTTGAACATCTACTCGTGCAGCCTCTCGGCGCTGACCCTGGATTGGAACATCGACCGCCGCAAGCTGAGCTACGGGGTAGGCGTCCTGGCGCTCGCATTCAACATCTACCTGATCGTCAACGCCGATTTCGCGTCGGCGTTGGACGGCTGGCTCAGTGGCCTGGTCACCTGGGTGGCACCGTGGGCGACGATCATGCTCATTCATTTCTACGGCGTGAAGAAGGGCGACATCAACGTTCCGGCACTGTTCGAGCCGCCGCGATCGAAATCGATCCCGGACATCTCCTGGCCGGCGATCATCGCATTCGTGCTCGGCATCATCGCCACCTGGAACTTCGAGTTCGCCGTGCCGACCTGGCTGCAGGGCTTCGGCGCGACCGCACTGGGCGGCATCGACCTGTCCTGGCTGGCCGGTGCCGTCGTGGCGGGTCTGGCCTACTGGATCGGCCTCGCCATCGCGTCACGATCGGGTGTGCTGAAGCCGGCGACGAAGTGACGCAGACCGGCCGGGACGCAACCCGGCCCGCCGATCCGATCGTCTGGCCGGGCGCCATGCGGTCCGCCGCGATGCTCGGTTTCGACATGGACGACGAGTCCGTCGTTCTCACGGCGAATCCCGAGAACCGTACACGCCTGTCGGTGATGTCGCACCAGGCGTATGGGGCGGTCACCGGGATGCCTCGGATCCTCGCCCTTTTGAAACGGCGGGAGCTGCGTGCGACGTTCTTCTGCCCCGGCTACACGGCAGAACGATATCCAGACCTGCTGCGGCGGGTGCGCGACGACGGGCATGAGATCGCGCACCATGGCTACCTGCACGAAGCTATCCAGGGGATGTCCCTTCGGCAGGAAGCGGATGTCCTGGATCGCGGCCTCGAGGCACTGGAGCGTGTCACAGGCAATCGGCCGGTCGGCTATCGCGCGCCGATGTGGGAGACCACGTACGACACGGCGGGCCTGCTGCTCGATCGCGGATTCCTGTACGACTCGAGCCTGATGGATTCCGACGTGCCATACGAGCTCGCCGAGCATCCGGGCGCCGGTGCCCGCGCCCTGGTCGAAATTCCAGTGTCCTGGTCACTCGACGATTGGGAACAGTACGCCTATCTGCCGGAGGTGTTCGGCTCCGGCCTCATCGAGGATCCGGCCAAAGCCTTGTCGATGTGGAGCGCTGAGCTGACCGAATCGCATCGAATCGGCGGATGCTTTGCGCTCACGGTGCACCCGTTCCTCAGTGGGAGACTGGGTCGGCTCCGCGCCCTCGAAACGCTGATCGATCAGATGACCGAGTGGGACGACCTGTGGATCACGACGGCGGAACAGGTCGCAAAGCACACTCGTTCGCTGGGGCTCGTGCCTCGAGTATTCCCCCAACCAGAAATGTGAACAGATATGGACACACGCGACATCATCCCACCCGCCGACGGTACCAAGATTCCTCGCTACGCCGGTGCGCCGACCTTCGCCCGGCTCCCCCGTATCGACGAGGTGTCAGGCTACGACGTCGCAATTCTCGGTGCACCGTTCGACGGTGGGGTTTCGTTCCGGCCGGGCGCCCGATTCGGACCGTCCGCCATCCGACAGGCGTCGCGCAATCTGCGGCCGGCATTCAATCCTGAGCTCGAGGTAGCGCCGTTCAGCGTGCTGCAAGCGGTCGATGCCGGCGACGTGCCGTGCAATCCGTATGACATCGATGAGGCGCTACAACAGATCGACGACGCGGCGAGCGCCTTGATCGCCGCAGGGCAGAAGCTGGTCACGCTCGGTGGCGACCACACGATCGCGCTCGGCACCCTGCGCGCCATCGCGCGGAAGCACGGGCCTGTGGCGTTGATCCACTTCGACGCGCACCTGGACACCTGGGACAGCTATTTCGGCGCGGATCGCACGCACGGCACGGTGTTCCGACGCGCCTTCGAGGAGGGTCTGCTGCTGAAGGGCTCATCCGTCCACATCGGCATCAGGGGGCCGCTCTACGACGCGCACGACATCGCGGCGGATGCGGGATTCGGCTTCTCCACCATCCGCGCCAGCGATTTCGACCGTTTGGGCCTCGAAGAAGTGGTGCGCCGGGTTCTGGAACGAGTCGGCGATGCCGCGCTCTATCTCTCGGTCGACGTCGACGTGCTGGACCCCGCGTTCGCACCGGGCACGGGCACGCCGGAGCTGGGCGGTTTCACCTCGCGAGAGCTTCTCTCCCTGTTGCGCACCCTTCCGGGCAGACAACTGGTCGGCGTCGACGTGGTGGAGGTGAGCCCCGCATACGATCACGCCGAGATCACGTCGCTGGCTGCCGCGACGATCGCGTATGAGGCGATGTCGCTCATGGCCGCGGCGCAGGCAGGAACCGGGGCACAAGCAGGAGCAGCGGCAGGAGCAGGAGCAGGAGCAGGAGCAGGGGCAGGCCGATGATCGATCTCGTGGTCTCTGACGCTCAGCTCATCGACCGAGACGATCCGGTGGACATCCATGTCGATGCCGGTCGATTCGTGGCGATCGTGCCGGCATCCGAAGATCTGCCAGACGCGAAGCAGGTCATCCGGGCCGGGGGTGCACTGGTGAACGCGCCGTATGTCGAGCCGCACGTGCATCTGGACGCCACACTCACGGCCGGGGAACCGCGCTGGAATGAAAGCGGCACCCTCTGGGAGGGTATCGCGTGCTGGGCAGAGCGCAAGCCGACGCTCAGCCGCGATGATGTCGTCTCGCGCGCGGAAGAGGTGCTCCGCTGGTATGCGGCGAACGGCACGCTGCACGTGCGCAGCCACGTCGACGTGACCGATCCCGGTCTCGTCGCATTGGATGCCCTGCTCGAGGTGCGCGACCGAGTCAAGGATGTCATCGGCCTGCAGTTGGTCGCTTTTCCGCAGGAAGGCATCAACTCCTTCCCCGGCGGCGCGGAACTCATGGAAGAAGCGGCGCGGCGTGGCGTGGATGTGATCGGCGCCATCCCGCATTTCGAGGACACGCGCGAAGATGGTGTCGCCTCGATCGACACGGCGATGGAGATTGCCGAGCGTCATGGGCTTCGTGTCGACGCGCACTGCGACGAGATCGATGACGAGCAGTCCCGATTCATCGAGGTGCTGGCGACCAGAGCGCAGCGCAGTGGGCTTCGCGATCGGGTGACCGCGAGCCATACGACCGCGATGGGCTCGTACAGCGCCGCGTACAGCTACAAACTGCATCGGATCATCGCGCGCTCGGGTATCAACCTCGTGTGCAATCCCGTGGTGAACCTCCACTTGCAGGGCCGCTTCGATGCCTACCCGAAGCGGCGCGGACTGACCCAGGTGAAGGAACTGCTGGCAGCCGGCGTGAATGTCGCCTTCGGCAACGACGACATCATGGATCCGTGGTTTCCGATGGGCACGGGGAACGCCGTTTTGGTGGCATACGTCGGCGCCGTCGCAACCCAGTTGACGTCGCCAGCTGAGATTGCAGAATGCTTCCGGATGATCACCGAACGGCCGGCAGCCGTGCTCGGTCTGGCAGATGAGTACGGCATAGCGGTCGGTCGGCCGGCGAGCTTCGTCATCCTTCCAGCGGCGGATCCGTTCGACGTCATCCGCCGGCAGGTGCGCCCAACGCACGTGGTCTCCCACGGAAGAGTGATCGCGTCCGCGCCGGAGGCGACATCCAGGCTGACGTGGCCGGGCCGCGAACCCGAGACGATCGACTTCGTACGGGAGCGCGATCGTTCGCGCTCAAGACTCCATCAATAGCGGGTCAAACCGGTTCTTCCACCGCGACCACGGTGTCGTACAGGCCGTAGTGCCGAAGCTCTTGGTGGGAGTCGATGCCTGTGTACGACAGGGAGGCGTCCTCGTAACGACGGAACGCGAAGACGGCCTGATTCATGTGACCGGCGTTGAAGACGCCGAGCGAGACGAGCAGGTTGAAGTCCTCAACGGTGAGACCTGTCACCGCCTGGAAGAGTTCGGGCTCGATCTTCGTGATGACGTCGTAGAGCGTCCTCTCACGGAAGTCGGTGAGGTACATGAACGCCGGGATGCGGGTGGCGAACTTGATCAGCTTCTCCTGGATCTTCTTGCGGTTGCTCTTGTACTCCTTCTCCTCGGCAGTGAGCTCCTTCTTCTCGTGCGGGGTGAGGTCGTCGCCCTTTTCTTTCTTGGTCTTGCCGACGGACTCGCTCTTGTTCACGACGGTCTCGAAGATGCCGGACCCCAGCGCCCGGAAGCCCTCGATCTTCATGACCGCCGTCTTTGCGGCCTCGTCGGACATGATCTTCGTGAGCGTCAGGTTGTCGACGTTGACGAGCACCGCGGACTCCCATTTGCGCGCCAGGAGCGTGGCGGACGTGCCGGACATCGCGATGTCCAGGATGCCGCCGGCGTCGACCTGCGTCATGTTGGAGCCGTCGTAAGCGAGCACGGGCAGGAAATTGACCAGCTCCTCGACGGCGTGCTCAGGGTTCGGCTCCTCGGGAGCGAGTCCGGTGCCGTATTCGCTGATCTGGCGCAGCGCACGGGTGGGCGCGAAGTCGAACACGAAACAGACGGGCTTGAGGATCGCCTCCTCGTTCGGGTCGTCGCCGTTCGGGTTGCGGATCGCCCATGGCGATTGCACGCGAAAAGCGGCCTGAAAGTATGTCTCCGGTGCCTGCAGGTTGCGGAGCATCAGGATCGACGACCATTGCGGCACGGTCACCCCGGTCGTGAGCTTGCCGACCGTCAGTGTGATGGTCTTCGTGTCGAAGCCGCTGCCGATCGCCTCGCGCACCGGTGGCAGTGCGTCGAGACCAACACCGACACCGGGCGCCGACACATTCACCACCCGGTAATCGTGCCAGAACGCGTTCTGGGGTTTGGCGAGCAGATTAGCCATGGCGGCGCAGGAGGCGGTTCGTGGCAGCATCCAGATGGAGTGCTGCAGGTACGGCAGCAGCCGAGTGTCGGAGTACGGGAAGGGCGGCCGGGTCCCGACCTTGAGTGCGTCCACCTGTGTCGGCAGGTACGAGCCACGGATGATGTCGAGCCACTTCTGCACATCATCCCTATGCACGAAGACCGCATCGGCACCCACTCCCTTCGCCTCGAAGAATGCGTTGAGGTCGAACTCATCGAACTCGCCCTGGTGCGCGATCGCGACAAGTTCGTCGGGCATCTGGTAGGTGAGCAGTCGCATCTCCGGGAGCGCGGCGTACGGATTCGGTTCTGACGGATACTGTGCCGCGAACTCGGACTTCGCGCGCTGCTCGTCGGTGTATGTCCAGTTGAAGATCTGCTCCTCGATGAAGCGTCCGGCGGCGAGCGCCTTGAACGGTGTGCCGGAGAGGTAGAGGTAGGCGCCGGCCCTGATCGGAACGAACGCATCCTCGTCGCTGCGGCGTTCCTCGAGCTCCTCGGCGAAGGTCTCCAGGTCTTTGCCGAACTCTTGCTCGGTCGCCTTCTTCTGAGCCTTCTCGTCCTCGCCCTCGAACAGCTCTTTCGCCGCGTCGCGCCACGCACCGAAGTGGTACTCGTCGAACACGACGAGATCCCACATCAGCTCGGTAAGCCAAGCGTGCTTCGCCTTGAAATTGCCTGCGGCGTCGCGCCCCATGAGGTCTTGGAACGAACCGAAGAAGACGAGCGGTTCATCGGCGTCGATGGCTGTCGGGTCGCCTCCGGTGGTTCGGGAGAGATACTGCCACCCGTCGAAGTCCACGTGGGACTCCAGATCCGTGCGCCAGGAATCCTCGACCGCCGGCTTGAAGGTGACGACGAGCACGCGCCTCGCGCCGAGCTTCTTCGCCAGCTGATATGCGGTGAAGGTCTTGCCGAAACGCATCTTCGCGTTCCAGAGGAACTCCGGGGCTGCGTCGTCGTCTTCTTCCCAGATCGACTGGTAGTAGTCGTAGGTCTTGTCAACGGCGGCCTGCTGTTCGGTCCGCATACAAAAGCTCTCGTGGTGCGTGCCGGAGTACGTCTTGCCCACGCGCAGTTCGGCGATGGCGACGCGGACATCCTCAACGGAACAGCGCATCCACTCGAGCATCGGATTGGCGAACTTCTTCAGCTTGAGTCGGTCGCGCACGTCGAAGTCGCGGAACACACTTCCGTCGGGACGATCCGCAGGCTCGTCGAGCACGATCTCGTAGTTTTCGATCGCGGCTGTCCTGAGTTGCTGCGCGACGCGCGTCCTGACGTCTTGCGTCGTCTGGCCGATCTTGAGGAGCCCCGCGTGCGCGTCGTCAGCGATCGAGTAGGCGTAGATGTGCAGGCGCGACTCGGGCTTCTCTGGAAGGAGGGTTTCGCTGGGTCTAGGCATCGCCCAACTCCATCGGCCGAACCATGCTCTCGATGAAGGCGATTTCCGCCTCCGTGATGCCGTACTTCGAGTAAAGCTCTTCGTCGGACCACGGTTTCGAGAAATCTTGCGTCGGCACAAACGTGTATTGGTCCCGCGTGGTTGATTGCGACGGCTTATGAAGGAGCACCAAGAAGCGCAGCAGTCGCGTCGCTATGTAAGAGACCACGTTCTCAGTCTCTTGCCTCGACCCGAACGGGCCGATGTAGACGTACGTTTCGGAACTGACCTCACCTGGCTTCCCCACAAAAGGCTTCGACAGGATTGGATGAGGAAACGCATCGCTGCCGCTCCCCGCGCGAGCGATGAATACCTTCCATTTGTCGATCGCCGACTTTCCCGCCGTGATATCTGCGCGGCTCACGTAGCTGACTCCACCGTTGCGATAGAGAAGCAGGTCCCCTTGGTGGAACGAGGCATGGCCCCGGAAAGTGGTGTCGAACCCGAAAGGTCGCCGCGGGCTGACCAAGTTCTTGAACCGGCTCTGCTCCGAAATCGAGAACGTGACATGTTCCGGTGGAACACCCGACTCCAAAGCAAAAATCTTTCGCAGGATGGAGACACCGAGGTTGTACCGGATGAACACGTCGGCGCCGGGCTCACGAAGCGGGCGGACTTCCCGAGAAACGAGCTGGCCCTTGTCATGAGTCGAGACTTCGACGTCGCCGGGATGGTCGCGATCCCAAAGCCAATAGGAAACACCACCCTTGATTTGGGTCCCGGGGAAGACGTCGTTCGAATCCGGATAGTCAACGAGCAGTCGGATACGACCATCATTGAGCATCCGCTCGCGGAAATCATCAAGCCCTTTCCCACCGGACATCCATCGAGACGGGGTCACGACGCCCAGATATCGAGGTTCAAGAGCCTTCGCCTGATCAATGAAGTACTGGTATATCGGAGCTGCACTGATGCCGAACCCGCCATCACTCAGTTGGTACGGCGGGTTACCGATGATGACGTCGAACTGCATGTCTGCTCCGAACAGCTCGGTGATCCGAGCCTTGATATCGTCTGTGTGGATGAAGGCGTAAGCGTGGGTCTCCAGCGCGGAGTCGCGGTCGTACTCCGCCTCTGCGGCACCGCAGAAGCGGCATTTGCCGGTGTTGGGAATGTCGATGAACTGTTCATCGCCCGTCAGCGGGGCGACTCGACGCTCTCGTTTTCGGCCCGCCCACGTGTGCTCTACTTGCTCAAACCAGATGTTTCCGTCCTCTGTGGTGAACGAGCGCGCAATCGAGTGCTCGCCCATGGCGTTCTTCGAGCAGTAGACGCTGCGCCGGGCGAGCAGAGCGGTGAGCCGCGTGATACCGATGCCGTAGACCTGTTTGGTCAGAATGTGATCGACACGATCGGCCAGGTCCGGAATGGCATCCGCCAACCCAATGGTCAGGCGCGAGACGATCTCGCGGAGGAAGACGCCCGACTTCGTGAACGGATCGAGGAACGTCACGTTCGGATCGGCCCAGATGCTCGCGCCATCGTTCGCTTCAGCCCACGCGACCTCGAGCGTGTCCAGCATCTGGTTGGCAAGCTCGGGAGGGGTGAACACCTCGTCGTTCGAGAGGTTCGCGATGCACGTTAGGACATCGGGATTGTGGCCGCGCAGCGCGAAGGATGCCTTGCCCTCGGCATAAATCACCGGGGTGCTCATGCTGCGATGTCCTGCACGGTCAGCGGCTGGTAGGTCCGCACCGGTGTGAAGATCTCGTGTTCCTCGAAGGCGTCGAACAGTGTCCCTTGAACGGATGCGCGTTGCGTGAGGTTGTCGTAGCGGAAGTCGCGCCGCTGATACCTGCCACGCCCGAGGTAGCCCCACTCCGGGAAGGTGATCGGATCGCCGTCCGACGTTGTCATCTTCAGTGCGTCGCCTTGCACGACGTTCACCGCGAGCACGGCGGCGGCCGCGCGTGACCAGACATCGTCAGCATCCACGTGCAGGAACCGCACGAAGACCTGCCGCAGGTTCTCCCGGCATTCCGCGGCATTGTCGGCCAGCAGTTCGATGCCGTAGACGCACATCAGCGCGAAGAGCGCATAGTGCCGCTTCTCGAACTCGCTCCGACCGTGCCGCCTCCGCACCGCGGCGAGCTTGCGCTCGAGGATCGGGACCAGGAAGTTACCCGATCCGCAGGCCGGCTCGAGGAAGCGGGAGTCGATCCGCTCCGTTTCGGATCTAATGAGGTCGAGCATGTCCTCGACCAGCCACTCCGGTGTGAAGACCTCACCGTGATCGACGACGCGCTGGCGCGACCTGACCAGTCCGCCGGTATGCGAAATCTTTGTCGACATATCACTGAGAGTACAAGTACCCGGTGACAATTGCCCTGGCACGTGCGCCCGGATGCCGTGAGGGTGGATGAATGCCCCGAGTCGCGTCCGATGCTGCCGCCCACATCGGCAGGCGCATCGCCGATCGTCGGCAGAGCCTCGGCATGACTCAGGACGAGGTCGCGGTGATCAGCGGGATCGATTCGTCGAACGTGCGCGCCTACGAAAGCGGCCGTGCGATGCCGAGCATCCAGTCGCTTGTCCGGATTGCGATAGCGCTCGACGTCGAACCCGGTGAACTCTTGCGGGGCCTCACGCTGGAACTCTTCAGCGCCCCGACCCAGGGCGGCCGCCGCGGGCAGGCGAGTTGAGTCGCAGGAGTGCTCTCCGAGCGCGCACGCACGCGGTTCCGCCAGACCGCCTCCTCCTAGGCGTATGAACTCAAGGCGCAAGTCATAACAGATGAGACGTGTGTTATGACTTGCCGAGGTGCATTCGCAGCGTCGACCTGTCGCGCGGACCTGTGTGCCGGCCGACCCCGCAAAGTCTCCGCGTACGCTGATCCCGTGGCAACCTCCCGCCTGAATCGCGTCGCCGTCCTCGTGCTCGAAGGGGCGAAACCGCTCGATGTCGGCATCCCCGCACAGGTGTTCAGCACCCGTGCGAGCATGCCGTATGAGGTGCGCGTGTGCGGCGCGACGCCCGGCCTCGTGACCGGCGGTGACGGCCTGTCGTATCACGTCGCGCATGGCCTCGAGGCACTTGCCTGGGCCGACATCGTGTTCATTCCGGGTTACCGGTTCCCGGGCCGCGATGACCCGCCACAGCCTGTTCTTGACGCGCTCATCGTGGCGCACAGTCGAGGCGCACGCCTCGCCGCCATCTCGACGGGCGCGTTCGCACTCGCCGCAACAGGGTTGCTCGACGGCAAGCGGGCCACGACGCACTGGCACTACACGCAGGCGCTTTCCGCGAAGCATCCGCTCGTGCGGGTCGACGAGAATGTGCTGTTCGTCGACGAGGGCAGCGTGCTGACCTCAGCCGGGGCGGCATCCGGAATCGATCTGTGCCTGCACATTCTGCGCGGCGATCTCGGGGTCGCCGCCTCGAATCACGCAGCCAGACGGCTGGTGGCTGCCCCGTACCGCAGTGGTGGCCAGGCCCAGTACGTGCCCCGAAGCGTGCCGGAGCCGCTCGGTGAGCGATTCGCCGAGACACGGGAGTGGGCGCTGCACCAGCTCGGCGAGCCCCTCACTCTCGCCGCGCTCGCCCGTCATGCAGCGGTGTCGCCGCGCACATTCTCACGACGCTTCGTCGAAGACACCGGCTACACCCCGATGGAGTGGGTGATGCGCGCCCGCATCGATGTCGCCCGCGAGCTACTCGAGCGGTCGGAGCGCAGCGTCGAGCAGATCGCAGCCGAGGTCGGGCTCGGCACCGGGGCGAACCTGCGGATGCATTTCCAGCGCATCCTCGGCACCTCGCCAAGCGACTATCGGCACACCTTCGCCGCGCGTGCACCCCGGCGCGACTGAGCAGCCCGGCACGACTGAGCGTGCACCCCGGCACGGTGAGTTCCCCGCCTGACCTCTGCCGTTGTCGCGGACGACCGCGCGGCCTGGCGCGATCCTTTCGGACTGTGGCGATCACGCCGCTGTTGCAAGCGGATGCCACAGATCAGGCTGAGGGCGGAGACAGCAGACAAGGACACCCCTGATATGACTCGCATCGCCATCAACGGATTCGGACGCATCGGACGTAACGTGCTGCGCGCACTGCTCGAACGCGGCAGCGACCTCGAAGTCGTGGCCGTCAACGACCTGACGGAGCCTTCCACGCTCGCCCGACTGCTCGCCTACGACAGCACGGGCGGCCGACTCGGCCGCCCGGTCACCGTCGAGGGAGACACTCTGGTCGTCGATGGCCGGCGCGTCCTGGTGCTCGCCGAGCGCGAACCGGCGCTGCTGCCGTGGGCTGAGCTCGGAGTCGACGTGGTGCTCGAATCGACCGGCCGCTTCACCGCGGCAGCTGCCGCGCGCGCTCACCTCGAGGCCGGCGCGAAGAAGGTGCTCGTCAGTGCGCCGTCAGACGGAGCCGACGTCACGATCGCGTTCGGAGTGAATGACGACACCTACGATCCGGCCGCACACACGATCATCTCGAACGCGTCGTGCACCACGAACGCGCTTGCACCGCTTGCCCTGGTGCTCGACCAGCTCGCCGGCATCGAGCACGGCTTCATGACGACCATCCACGCCTACACACAGGAGCAGAACCTGCAGGATGGCCCGCATCGCGACGCCCGCCGTGCCCGGGCCGCGGCCGTGAACATCGTGCCGACCACGACGGGCGCGGCCAAGGCGATCGGCCTGGTGCTGCCGAATCTCGACGGCAAACTGTCCGGCGACTCGATCCGCGTTCCTGTTCCGGTCGGGTCGATCGTCGAACTCAACACCGTCGTCGCACGCGATGTGACACGCGACGAGGTGCTCGACGCATACCGCAAGGCGGCGGAGGGGCCGCTTGCCGGCATCCTCGAATATTCGGATGACCCGCTCGTCTCTTCCGACATCACCGGCAATTCCGCGTCTGCGATCTTCGACTCCGCCCTGACCCGCGTCGATGGACGCAACATCAAGGTGGTCGCCTGGTACGACAACGAGTGGGGTTTCTCGAACCGCGTGGTCGACACCCTGGAATTGCTCGGCAGCTAATCGGGTGCTGTCGCAAGCGTGCGATGTCGCGGTGCGCGTTCAGGCTAGATTTCATGAGAGTCGCATCGAAGGAGTCACGATGAGCAGTCACGCAGCGCTGGCCATGAGCGCCCCGTCCGCGCAGGGGGTGGATGCCGACGGCATCCTGCGCTTTCTGGATGCTCTCGAGGACTCGCCGACGCAGGATCCGCACAGCCTGATGGTTCTGCGGCACGGCCACGTGATCGCGCAAGGCTGGTGGGCGCCGTACGCCGCCCAACGCCGGCACCTGCTCTATTCGCTCAGCAAGAGCTTCACCTCCGCCGCAGCGGGGATCGCGATAGCGGAAGGTCTGCTGCAGCTCGACGAACCGGCCATCTCGTATTTTCCCGAGTTCGACACCGACGTGACGGATGCCCGCAGCCGGTCGATCCTGGTGCGTCACCTGGCATCGATGGCGACCGGTCACACCTTCGACACGCTCGAGCAGGCGCAGCGGGCCGATCCGGTCAACCTGGTACGTGGCTTTCTGATGCTCCCTCCGGAGCGCGACCCCGGCACCTTCTTCGCCTACAACCAGCCGGCCACCTACACGCTGGCGGCAATCATCCAGAAGCGGAGCGGCCTCTCGCTCGTGGATTACCTGCGCCCGCGCCTGCTCGACCCGCTCGGCATCGGACCGGTCGGCTGGCAGCAGTTTCCGGCCGGCCAGAATCTCGGCTTCAGCGGGCTGTTCGCCACAACGGATGCGATCGCTCGCCTCGGTCAGCTGTATCTGCAACGCGGGAGTTGGCACGGCACGCAATTGCTGCCGGCGGCGTGGGTCGAGCAAGCCAGCAGCCGACAGGTCGCCACGACCGTGCCGTTCCCCGATGACCCGTCTGCCGGATTCGACTGGCGGCAGGGCTATGGATTCCAGTTCTGGATGTCACGACACGGCTACCGCGGTGACGGCGCGTTCGGCCAGTTCTGCCTGATCCTTCCCGAGCAGGATGCCGTGGTCGCCATCACCAGCCAGACGAACGACATGCAGGAGACACTGGACGCCGCGTGGAGCGAACTGCTCCCCGCGCTCTCGGGTGCCGGGACACCGTCGGTCGAGGCCGACGGCCGGCTGCGCGCACGTCTCGAGACGTTGCGACTTCCGCTGCCGGCCGAGGCTGCGCGGTCGCTCGACCCCGGCAGTCGACCTTTGAGACGGCCGCGGGCGGCCTCCTCAGGAACCGTAGCGAGCGCCAGTGGACTCGATGGTCGACCAACGAACGCCAACGAACTCGGTGGTCGAGTAGCGAGCGCCAGCGAGCGTATCGAGACCCCCTCCGCCGACCCCTCGCTCACGCCCGCATGGCACAACGCCTCGTTCGCTCCTCAGGGCGGAACTTGTGCAGAACAGCTGTCGCTGCACGCGGTGCGTGTCACGCGCGAGTCGACGACCTGGCTGCTCACGCTCGTCGACGAATCCGGCGAGCTCACGGCGGTGCTTGAGCCGGATCGGTGGGCCGTGGCGGATGCCCCGACCGATCTCGTGCCGATCGCCGTAGCGGGCGGCTGGTTGAACTCGCAGACCCTTCACGTCGATGTCGCCTTCATCGAGACGCCGCATCGCCTGCAGCTCACCGGCGACCTCAGCTCGCACGAGTTCACGGCACACTGGATCACCGCTCCGCTCGACCTGGAGTCGGCGCCCCTCGACGACTTGCAGACACCGCTGCCGGTCGGCTAGCGGCCAGCCGATGAAGCGCGCTGGGCCGCGTCAGCGTCGCACGGGCGGACGACCGATCCACCGCGGCGTCGCCTGGCGGTACGAGTCGTATGCGCGCGTGAACCGCTTGCTCAACGCCTGTTCCTCTGCGGGTATCTGCGTTCGATCCATGACCACGATGAACCCGACTGCGACGGAGAGCGCCGCAACCGATCGTCGCAGCGCCGCATGGGCGACGAGTATGCCGGCGAGCGCGAGGTACACAGGGTTACGTGAGAATCGGAACGGACCATCGGTCACCAGAACCGTCGACCGCTCCGGATGCGTGGGGCTGATTTCCGTTCCGGCTCGCGCAAGCGCCGCCACCGACGAAATCGCGACTAGGCCAGAAGCAGCGGTAAGCACACCGAATGTGGTTCGCGAAGCAGCTGTGGGCAGTCGATGTCGCGTCAGCATCCGCTGAAGGACCAGTGCGGCCGCGAACCAGACTGGGGGCGGAACGGGACGTCGTCGTGCTGTTGCCATGTGCCCAGGCTACGCCGCGGCAGTATAAAGGTACTGCTGGTCGAGTACGGGTATCGGGACCTGCCCGCGTGGTCCCGATACGCTCGCTGGCGCTCGCTACTCGACCAGCGGGGTACCGGTGGTCGAGTAGCGCCGCGAGGTACCGGTGGTCGAGTAGCGCCGCGAGGTACCGGTGGTCGAGTAGCGCCGCGAGGAACGAGCGCCGCGTATCGAGACCCGACTCTGTACGGCGCAGGCCCTTGGTCTCGATACGCGGCGCTCGCTACTCGACCAGCGAAGGATACGCTCGCGGACTACTCGACCAGCGGAGACCGGATCGGCGTAGCGTTGTACTGGTGAACCGCCCCGTACTGAAAACCCTTGGTGAGCTTCGAGCGTCCGGGCATGTGCAGAAGAGCCTGCGCGCCGAGATCCGTGACAACCTGCTGTCCGCGCTCCGCGACGGCAAGGATCCCTGGCCCGGCCTGCACGGATTCGACTCCACCGTCATTCCGCAACTCGAGCGCGCCTTGATCGCCGGACACGACATCGTGTTGCTGGGCGAACGGGGACAGGGCAAGACGCGTCTGCTGCGCACGCTAGCCGGTCTGTTGGACGAATGGACCCCGGTGATCGACGGCTCCGAGCTCGGTGAGCACCCGTACGAGCCGATCACGGCGGTGAGCCGCCGCCGTGCGGCCGAACTCGGCGACGATCTGCCGGTGGCCTGGCGGCACCGCGACGAGAGGTACGCCGAGAAACTCGCCACCCCCGACACCAGCGTCGCGGACCTGATCGGCGACGTCGACCCGATGAAGGTCGCCGAGGGGCGCAGCCTGGGCGACCCGGAGACGATCCACTTCGGCCTCATCCCACGCAGCCATCGGGGCATCGTGGCCATCAATGAGCTTCCGGATCTCGCAGAACGCATCCAGGTCGCCATGCTGAACGTGATGGAGGAGCGCGATATCCAGATCCGCGGTTACGTGCTGCGGCTCCCGCTCGACGTGCTCGTCGTGGCCAGCGCCAACCCCGAGGACTACACCAACCGCGGCCGGATCATCACACCGCTCAAGGACCGTTTCGGCGCCGAGATCCGCACGCACTACCCGACCGAGCTGGAAGACGAGATCGCGATCATCCGTCAGGAGGCCGCGCTGGCCGCAGACGTGCCCGACTACCTCGTCGAGATCCTGGCCCGGTTCACCCGCGCCCTGCGCGAGTCGAGCGCCGTCGACCAGCGCAGCGGTGTGAGCGCACGATTCGCGATCGCCGGCGCCGAGACGATCGCTGCTGCAGCTCTGCACCGAGCGACACGCCAGGGCGAGGACGAAGCCGTTGCCCGACCGGTCGACCTCGAGTCGGCCGTCGACGTGCTCGGCGGCAAGATCGAATTCGAGTCCAGCGAGGAGGGCCGCGAGAACGAAATCCTCGATCACCTGCTCCGCACCGCCACGGCCGAGGCGGTCAGGTCGCACTTCCGGGGCGTCGACTTCGGCGTTCTGGTCGACGCTCTCGACGGCGGGGTCATGGTGACGACGGGCGAGCAGGTCACGGCGCGCGACTTCCTCGCCGGCCTGCCGGTGCTGGGCGAGTCGGAGCTCTACGACGAGATCTGCGACCGCCTCGGCGCCACCACCGACGGTCAGCAGGCCGGTGCGATCGAGCTTGCGCTGGAGGGCCTCTACCTCGCGCGCAAGATCAGCAAGGAGACAGGAGGGGGCGAGACGATCTATGGCTAGAGCCAATCGCCGGCGCAGCCGCGACGCCCGCTACGGCAGGTACGACGGAGGACCGGATCCGCTCGCACCGCCCGTCGACCTGTCCGAGGCGCTCGACGCGATCGGCGAGGACGTGATGGCGGGCTACGCTCCCGAGCGTGCGATGCGCGAGTTCCTGCGTCGCGGCGGCAAACACAACGCCGGGCTCGACGAGCTCGCGCGCCGGGTTGCAGAGCGCCGTCGGCAGCTGACACAGAAGCACAACCTCGACGGCACACTGCAGCAGATCAAGGAGCTGCTGGATCATGCGGTGCTAGAGGAACGCAAGCAGCTCGCCCGCGACGTCGAAATGGACGACAACGACCGAACGCTGGCCGAGCTTCAGCTCGACAACCTCCCCCGATCGGCGGCTGCTGCCGTCAGCGAGTTGAGCAGCTATGACTGGCGCAGTCGCTCGGCGCGGGAGGACTACGAGAAGATCAAAGACCTCTTGGGTCGAGAGCTGCTCGACCAGCGCTTCGCCGGTATGAAGAACGCACTGGAGAACGCCACAGACGAGGACAGGGCTGCGATCACCGACATGTTGAACGACCTCAACCGGCTGCTCGACGCTCACCGGCGCGGCGAAGACAGCCAAGAGCAGTTCGATGAATTCATGAAAAAGCATGGCGAGTACTTCCCGGAGCAGCCGCGCAACATCGACGAGCTCCTCGACGCGCTGGCTCGACGCGCCGCCGCAGCTCAGCGGATGCGCAACTCGATGACGCAGGAGCAGCGGGACGAACTCGACGCGCTCGCCCTGCAGGCGTTCGGTTCGCCCGAACTGATGCAGTCGCTCGGCAGGCTCGACGACAATCTCAGGTCGCTGCGTCCCGGAGAGGACTGGGGCGGTTCCGAGCGGATGTCCGGCGACGAGGGTCTCGGACTCGGCGACGGCACCGGCGTCTTCCAAGACATCGCGGACCTCGATGAGCTCACCGAGCAACTCTCCCAGTCCTATGACGGTTCCCGACTGGACGACATCGACCTGAACAAGCTGGCCCGCCAGCTCGGCGATGAGGCAGGCGTCGACGCGCGCACCCTCCGGGAGCTGGAGAAGGCGCTGCGCAATTCCGGCACGATGAAGCGTGGGACAGACGGGCAACTGAGGCTGACACCCAAGGCGATGCGTGCTCTCGGCAAGACGCTGTTGCGCGACGTGGCCGAGCTGTCCTCGGGCCGCCAGGGCAACCGCGATCTGCGACAGGCCGGTGCCGCAGGCGAACAGTCCGGAGCCACCCGCGAGTGGGCGTTCGGCGACACGGAACCGTGGGACGTGACGCGCACGATCACCAACGCCATCACGCGCACGGCGAGCGAGGGCGGCGCGATGGGATCGGGCGCGGGCATCCGGATCGAGATCGGTGATGTCGAAGTCCAGGAGACGGAGGCGCGCACCCAGGCGTGCGTTGCCCTGCTGGTCGATACCTCGTTCTCGATGGCGATGGATGGGCGCTGGGTTCCGATGAAGCGCACGGCACTGGCACTGCACACGCTGATCACGAGCCGCTTCCGTGGCGACGACCTGCAGTTGATCGGCTTCCGTCGACATGCCGAGGTCATGGAGATCGAACAACTGATCGGGCTCGACGCGATGTGGGACAAGGGCACGAACCTGCACCATGCCCTGCTGTTGGCGAACCGTCACTTCCGCAAGCATCCGAACGCGCAGCCGGTGTTGCTCATCGTCACCGACGGTGAGCCGACATCGCACCTCGAACCGGACGGCGAGGTCTACTTCAACTACCCGCCCGACCCGCTGACAGTGGCGTATTCGGTGCGCGAGCTCGACAATTCGAGACGGCTGGGGGCGCACACGACGTTCTTCCGGCTCGGAGCGGATCCCGGGCTGGCGCGGTTCATCGACTCGATGGCGCAACGAGTAGGAGGCACGGTCGTGGCGCCGGAGCTCGACGACCTCGGCGCCGCCGTGGTGAGTTCTTATCTCGGCTCACGCCGGGCGGATGGTGCGTCAAGGGACAGTTTCGACGGCTTCTTCGGCCGCGGTTGGAACCAATGACGCCGGTGGCCAGGGGAATCGCCGGCGACCTCCGGGCATCCCTCGACCGCCTCTGGGGTACTCTCTCGATTGCAATCCTGTCCTCCGATTGCAATCCTGTCCTCGCGGACGCGACGGATGGCCACCCCAAGCACGGGAGCAGCGTTGACGTACTCCTGGGATGAGCTTGCAGCGCTCAGCCTGGCACGGCAGTTCCCACCCGTTGCCGGAACCGGCCCGGCCGCCGTCGCGGAGATGGTGAGGCGGATCGGCCCGATTCAGGCGCAGGCGGCGCGCGCGCCCTTCCTCGCTATGGCGTCGCGGATGCCCGGCGTCACCGCGGAGGACATCCGCTCGGCATACGAAGAACTCCTGATCGTGCGCGGCAGCAACATTCGCGGCACCGTGCACACCTCGACGCCACAGGACCACGCGCTGCTGGAGGTGGTCTCGCGTGCCGGCCAAAGGGCGCTCTGGGCACGAACGCTCAAGCTGAATACCACCACCCTCGAGGAGGTCTGGGACGGCCTCGAAGAATTCGCACATGAGGATTGGCGCACGCCGGAGCAGTTGTACGCATTCCTTCGCGGCTGGCTCGCGCAGCACGACCCCGCAGCCGATCCGGCCATCGACAACAATGCCGGACGCTACCTCGCCTTCACACATGGCGGGCTGATCCGTCGCCCGCTCGTCGGTGGCTGGGAGTCGCAGGGTGCACCCGGTTACCGCGCAGCATCCGCTCTGCTCGGCGACCGAGGCGGCATCCTTGCCGACACGAACAGCGCTCTCGACGCAATCGCACGGCGATACTTGTCCGTCGCCGGTCCCGCCAGCCGCCACGATTTCGCCTGGTGGTCGGGGCTCGGGCTGCGCATCGCGGATGCGACGCTGGCTCGCCTGGAACCCGAAACAACTGCGATTGAAGGCCCGGACGGCCGGATCTACTACGACCTCGTCGATACGCCCAACCCGGCCGATAGGACTGCCCGGGTCGAGGCACCGGCCGTTCGACTGCTGCCCGAGTTCGATGCGCTCCTGTGCGCGTACGACCCCAAGGGGCGCGACCGATTCGTCAGCCCGCAACATCTTCGTCTGGTGTGGTCACGGGACAATGGTCTGCAGCCGGCACCGGTGCTCTGCGATGGTCGTCTGACCGGTTATTGGCGTCTGCCGGGAACCGGTCGCAAGCGCAGTTGCGAGGTGACCTGGTTCGCCGGAACGCGCCGACCACGCAAGTCCGAACTCGACGGGCCGATTGCGGCGCTCGAGGCGGCATACGGCGTCACGGTGACCCGCATAACGCTCGCGCGGGAGCAGTAAACGGCCCGCAAGGGTCAGCCTGCTGCATGGAGCACGTTCTCGCCTATCACGGGCGGCTGGCCGACGCCGCAAGATCGTCGAGGCTTTCGGTGCTCGCCCCTGGGTGAATCGTCGGCACACGCGTCGTCCGGTTCCGCGGCTATGCGGCCAGCAGCTCCTCGAGCCGCTCGTACCCTTCGCTCAAGCCGCCTTCCATCCCGCTGGCGACGATGCCGTCGCGCGCTTCAACGCTCGGGTACGTCGCGTGGCCGCGCAGCCTGGTGCGCCCGTTGCCGAGGTCCTCGAACGTGAGCGACTCGATGCTGACGATGTCGGGCACGCCCTCGAATTCGAAGGTCTGGACCGCGAACTCGTTCTCCCGCACGACGTGGAACACGCCGTTGAACGCGTACTCCTCGCCGGTCGGGGTACGGTGCACGTAGCGGTAACCGCCCTGCGAGACGAAGTCGTAGTGGTCGATCTCCATCTCGTAGCCGCGCGGGCCGAGCCACTGCTTGACGAGGTCCGGGTCCTTGTGGGCGTGGAAGACGGCGGCGACCGGAGCGTCGAACTCGCGCTCGAAGTCGACGAAGGGAAGCCCTTCTGGTGCCGTGACTGTGAGTGTGTTGGTCATTGTTCTGCCTTTCTCTTCTGACTTGTTGTGTTGGTTTTCGTTGGCGCTGCTTTTGGCGCTGCTACCGGCGCTGCCGCTGGTGTCGTCGCTGCCTCGGTCGATTCGAGCAATGCATCCAAGGTGCGGAAGCGCTGCTCGTGGATCAGCCGATATCTGTCGATCCACGCCGTCAGCGCCTCCAACTCGGCGGCGTTCAGGTGCACCGGACGACGCTGCGCGTCGCGCGTTCGCGTGACGAGTTGTGCCTGCTCGAGCACCTGGATGTGCCGGGAAATCGCCTGCTTGGTGATGGCGAACGGCTCGGCCAACTCGTTGACCGTTTGCGGCCCGCGGCTCAGTCGCGCAACGATCCGCCGGCGCACCGGGTCGGCCAGGGCCATGAAGGCCCGGTCGAGCCGATCATCGTCGGAAGGATCATCTGCTGCGACATCTAGTCCGCCCATCGCTCCGGCCACATCGTCGATCATTGTCAACTAATTCCTTTATCAATCAATTGGTTGACCATAACAATACGATCAGGACGGATGCCTGTCAAGACCGAATTCCTCGCGTCCGGCGACGACGCGCGCGGACGACGTCCGCCGGCTGCACGCTGGACCGGGGACTGCATGCTGGACCAGAGGCTGTGCGCTGAACCGGGCGCATCCGCGATTTCGGTCCGCCCGTCGTGCGATCTCCGGTTCAGCGCACGGGTCGTTCGCACGCCAGGCGAGCGGATGCAGCGTCAGGAGGCGGACGAACGGCGCGGTTTGGGTTTCTTCTCGGGCAACTCAGACACCTCTGCGAGCGCGCGTTCAACCCACTGCGCGAGCAGCTCAGGCCGCTCCGACCACGTCGTCGGAAGCGCGAGATAGCCGCCCATCGGGCGCTCGGCGGGCCCGAACGGTCCGACGCCGTCGATCTCCGCCAACTCGGCGCGAACCTGGTCGTTCAGCACCCGCACGCCGATTGCATCGCCAAACAATCCAGCGAACATGTTGCCGTTGACGAACGCGCCCAGGTTGCCGAACATCGGCTTGACGATGACGCCAGGGGCATCCGGAATCACCGATCGGAACAGGGTCTTCACATCCTCGCTGGGCCTTGGAATCTGCATGATCGCGCCCCCTTTTGAATGCCAGCGTAGCGTAGCGCCTCGATGCCGCTCACACGACGATGGGCGGCCACCAGTGCTCGTCGACCGGCTTCGCCACCGCCGGCAGGAGACCGGATATCCGGCACCGTCGTCGCCGCTGCCGCTGGGGCAATGGCCACATAAGAAACTCGCAGAAAAATAACGAACGTATAACTAGCATTGCGTTACCTTTTCGTTATATAGTTCAAGAGCGTTAGTTGTTTGCTGTGGCAACAAACGCGGAATGTGATTGCAGGACACTCTTGGTGCAAGGGAACGAAGGCCGGCCGCTAGCCTCTGCGGCCGGCCTTCAATTTCGTCCCGGCGATTAGCGCCCGACGAGCCGGGTCGCGATTCCTCGCGTACGAGGCGGATGCGCGCTAACGTCAGGAGCACTCAGTAACCCTGTAAGGAGGCTCCGTGATCCTCGGCATCGATTTGTTCCCGGCAACGACACTGACCCAGTTGGCACTCTTGGTGCTGTCGTTCGTCCTATCCGCAATCGTCGGTATCGAACGGCAACGACGGCTCAAGAGTGCGGGATTGCGCACCCACACTCTCGTCGGGATCGGCGCGACCGTGTTCACCCTGGTGTCCGCATACGGGTTCTCCTCGGTGCTGGGAGCGGATGTCGTTCTCGACCCGTCTCGTATCGCCGCTCAGATCGTCACCGGCATCGGCTTTCTCGGCGCCGGCGTGATCTTCGTGCGCCAGAACGCCGTCAACGGCTTGACGACTGCCGCATCCATCTGGCTGACCGCCGCCCTTGGCATGGCTTGCGGAGCCGGGATGCCTGTGATCGCGATCGCCGCCACCGCGCTCTATCTCATCACGGTCGGCGGTCTCACCGCGTTGGGCCAGCGGATTCGACTGGCCAGCCAGGACGAGATCTGCATCCTGCAATACAAGGACGGTCGCGGAGTGCTGCGAGCAGTGCTCGCCCGTGCGACGGAGCTCGGCTTCGACGCCTCGCTGACGAGGACCCGCACATTCGAAAGCCCCGGCAAGGCAGCCCGAGTCGAGGCGCGGCTGAAGTTCCAGGGCAGGGCTCCGCTGCACACGCTGATCCAAGAGCTCTCCGAAATCAAAGGCGTGACCGCCGTCACGTTCGGAAAGACGGACAACGACTGACACACTGCACGCGCGCTTCGATTCGCGGGCATAGGGTGCGCCTCCCTATTGTTGAGGAACAGCAAGGAAGGAAGCAGCGTGAGCGAACGGGCATCCGCCGTTGCAGCGTGGGAGTCGCTGTTTCGCGCGCAGGTCGCAGTCATGCGCAGCCTCTCGACCGAGTTTCCGACGCGCGATATCTCGTTCAACGAATACGATGTGCTGTTCAACCTTTCGCGTCAACCCGACCGCAGGCTGCGTCTGCGCGACCTCAACAGGCACGTGCTGCTGACTCAGCCGAGCGTCAGCCGTCTGATCGACCGCCTGGCCACCCGCGGGCTCGTCGCGAAGTGCCCGGAGCCGAACGACGGACGCGGCACAATCATCCGCATGACGGATGCCGGATTCGACCTGTTCAGACGGGTGGCGGTCGAGCACATGGCGTCGATCAGCGAACGCGTCGGCGGCCCGCTCTCGACGGAGGAGTTGAAGCAGCTCGCCGAGCTGTGCGACAAGCTGCGCGGGGAGGACAGCTGATCGCGACCTGCCAGAGCCGGCCTCAGTGCACACGGCCTCAGTGCATACAATTGAGAAGTTCAGTTGCACAATTCGATCGCAGAAAACAGTTGGACTTCTAAGCCACAAACGTCCAGTGTCGAAGCATGGAATACATGCACCTGGGCCGCTCCGGTCTGACCGTCTCCCGCCTGTGCCTCGGCACCATGAACTTCGGGCCGCTCACGAGTGAGCCCGACGCGCACGCGATCATGGATGCGGCACACGACCGCGGACTCAACTTCTTCGACACCGCGAACGGCTATGGGGGTGACGGCCACCACGGCCGCACCGAGGAGATCATCGGCACCTGGTTCGCCCAGGGCGGCGGACGCCGCGAGCGCACCGTGCTCGCCACGAAACTGTACAGCGACATGGGCAGCAGGTGGCCGAACAGCAAGAAGCTCTCGGCATACAACATCCGTCAATCGCTGGACGCGAGTCTGAAGCGGCTGCAGACCGACCACGTCGACCTGCTGCAGTTCCATCATGTGGACCGGGACACCCCGTGGGAGGAGATCTGGCAGGCCATGGAGGTCGCCGTCGCCGCAGGCAAGGTGCTTTACGTCGGCAGCAGCAATTTCGCGGGCTGGCACATCGCGCAGGCGCAGGCCGCGGCATCCGCCCGTCATTTCATGGGCCTGATCAGCGAGCAGTCGATCTACAATCTGCTCACCCGGGACGTCGAACGCGAGGTGCTGCCGGCAGCTCAGCAGTACGGTCTCGGCGTCATCCCGTGGTCGCCGCTGCACGGCGGGCTGCTCGGCGGCATCATCAAGAAGCAGGCGGACTCGGCGCGGCGCGGCGAGGGCCGCTCCGCCGAAGGCCTGGAGAAGCACCGTGGCCAACTCGAGAGGTATGAGGCGTTCGCGGACGAGCTCGGTGTCGAACCCGCACAGCTGGGACTCGCCTGGCTGCTGCATCAGCCCGCCGTCACCGCACCGATCACCGGCCCGCGCACGATGGCGCAGTTCGACAGCGCCCTCGGCGCCCTCGATGTGACGCTCGACGCGGATGCGCTGGCTCGCCTCGATGAGATCTTCCCCGGCTACAAGACGGCTCCGGAGGACTACGCCTGGTAAGCGAGCCTCCACCCTCCCCCTCAGGTGCGGACTCTTGTCGCTCTCGTCCGTTCCATACTCAGAAATGGTGGCGCTGAATGCGCTCTGGTTCAGCCGGCAGGTTGATCAATCTGTGATCGAGGAGGTCGCACGCGACCACTGGCCGTCGATCAACCCCGAGCACTTCACGCGAACCGGACTTTGCACGCAAAACCGGGCTGGCAGCCGGTTGCCAGCCCGGTTTGTCGTCAAGAATCCGGTGCAGCGACGGATCAGCGCACGAGCGCGATCACGGCGCCGACGATCAACGCAATGCCGACGACCACCGCAGCCCAGACGAGAAAACCGCCAATGCCGGTCTTCGCCGGAAACGTTCGATGATCGCTCATACTGCGAGGATACCGTTCCGCGCCGCCTGCACCAGCCCGGCGAACAGGCGCTTGTCCGGCGCAGTCTCCGGATGCCACTGCACCGCCACCTCGAAGCGGTCGCCGTTCGCCTCCATCGCCTGCAGCACGCCGTCGCCGTCTCGTGCGGTCGCAACATAGCCCGGATGCGTGTCCACGGCCTGATGGTGGTGGCACGGCGCGATCAGGCTCTGATCGACCAGGTCGGAAATGCGATGACCCTGCTCCACTGTCACACCGATGGCGGCGTACTCCGTCGCCGTGCCGGAGTGCCGTGCATGGCCGACCGTGTCGGGCAGGTGCTGCACGAGCGTTCCGCCCGAGTGCACGGCCATCACCTGCATGCCGCGGCAGATGCCGAGAACCGGCAGCGCAGCATCCGCCGCTGCGTCGAGCAGCCACAGCTCGGTCGCGTCGCGCTCGTCATACCAGGTAGTGACGTGCTCGTTCGGCGACTGGCCGTAACGAGCCGGGTTCACGTCGGCGCCACCGGCGATGATCAGGCCGTCGAGTGCGCCGACGATCGCGCGTGCGGCCTCGGCGGATGCCTGCACCGGCACCAGCACGGGCACCCCGCCGACCGCACTCACCGACTCGGCGTACGCGGCCGGCAGCAGGTCGGCTTCAACCTGCCGCCAACTGCCCCAGTCGGCGCTCTGATGGTACATGCTGATCCCGATCAGCGGATGCGCCGCGGTCGCGCGGTGCGCCGCGGTCACGTCGTGCGTGGCAGTCGCGCCGCGCGTGGCAGTCGCATCCGGAGCACCCGTACTCGCGCCGACTCCGGTTCCGGCACCGGTTCCGCCGTCAGTCAAAGTCGGACTCCAACGACGTCACGTATGCGTTGGAGAGCCCACCGTCGACCAGGAAATCGGTCGCGGTGATGAAGCTCGACTCGTCGCTGCCGAGGAAGGCCACCGCGTTGGCGATCTCCTCCGGCTCGGCGAAGCGGCCCATCGGAACGTGGATCAGCCGTCGGGCCGCCCGCTCCGGGTCCTTCGCGAACAGCTCCTGAAGCAGCGGCGTGTTCACCGGGCCGGGGCACAGCGAGTTGACCCGGATGCCCTTGCGCGCGAACTGTACGCCGAGCTCACGGGTCATCGCCAGCACTCCGCCCTTGGATGCCGTGTAGGAGATCTGCGAGGTCGCCGCCCCCATGATCGCCACGAATGAGGCCGTGTTGATGATCGAGCCCTTGCCCTGCTCGAGCATGTAGGGCAGCACGGCCTTGCAGCAGAGGTACACGCTGGTCAGGTTGACCTGCTGCACGCGGTTCCACGCCTCGATGCCGGTCTTCAGAATCGAGTCGTCGTCGGCCGGAGAGATGCCCGCATTGTTGAACGCGACATCCACACTGCCGTAGGTGGCCTTGGCGTGCGCGAACAGCGCGTCGACCTCGTCCTTTTCGGTGACGTCGACCTTGACGAACGAGCCGCCCAGCTCGTGGGCGATGCGCGGGCCGTTGGCCGTGTCCACGTCGCCGATGACGACCTTGGCGCCCTCCGCCACGAACTTCTTCGCCGTCGCCAGCCCGATTCCGGAGCAGCCGCCGGTGATCACGCCGACCTTGCCCTCGAGTTTTCCGCTCATTGTCTGCTGTTGCCTTTCATTCGAGTATGGGCTCGGCACGGTTCGGGTGCCGATGGTGATGAGGGTTCAGGTTTCAGGGGTTCACGTTTCGGTCGAGATGAAGACGTTCTTCACCTCGGAGAAGGAATCCGGAGCATCCGGGCCGAGCTCCCGACCGAGCCCTGACTGCTTGAAACCGCCGAACGGAGTCCAGTAGCGCACCGACGAGTGCGAGTTGATCGAGAGGTTTCCCGTCTCGATGCCGCGGGCCACGCGAAGCGCCCGGCCCAGATCGCGGGTGAAGATCGAACCAGACAAGCCGTATTCGGTGTCGTTCGCCTTGGCGATCGCATCCGCCTCGTCGGTGAACGGCATGACGGCCACGACCGGGCCGAACATCTCCTCGCGCCAGACCGGGTCGGCGACATCCGCGGGCAGCACGACAGTCGGCGGCAGCCAGAAACCGTCGCTCGACGCGCCTGCCCCCGCGGCACCGGCGCCCGCAACGCCCGCAGAACCAGGGCCCGCAGAACCCGCAGCGCCCGCCCCGTAGTCGACGGTGCCCGCATACGCGACGTCGGCCGCATCGATGTAGACGGCGACGGCATCTCGCTGCTTCGCCGAGATGAGCGGCCCCATCTGCGCATCCGGCGACGACGGGTTGGTGGCGCGGAATGCCTTCACCGCGGGCTCGAGCAGTTCGAGGAAGCGCTCATACGCGTTCTGCTGCACCAGGATGCGGCTGCGCGCGCAGCAATCCTGGCCTGCGTTGTCGAATGCGCCGCCCGGTGCGCTCGCGGCTGCGGCTTCGAGGTCCGCGTCGTCGAACACGATGTTCGCGCTCTTGCCGCCGAGCTCGAGCGTCAGTCGTTTGACCTGGTCGGCGCAGCCGCGCATGATGCCCTTGCCGACCTCGGTCGACCCGGTGAAGCAGACCTTGCGCACGAGCGGATGCGTGACGAACCGCTGCCCGACGACAGAGCCCTTGCCGGGCAGCACCGTGAACACGCCCTCGGGTATGCCCGCCTCAAGCGCCAGCTCGGCGATGCGCATCGCGGTCAACGGCGTCAACTCAGCAGGCTTCAGCACCACCGTGTTCCCCGCGGCGAGCGCCGGCGCGAACCCCCAGCCGGCGATCGGCATCGGGAAGTTCCAGGGCACGATGATGCCGACGACCCCGAGCGGCTCGTGGAAGGTGATGTCGACGCCGCCGGCGACGGGGATCTGCTTGCCGACATGCCGCTCCGGCGATGCCGAGTAGTAGTTCAGCACGTCGCGAACGTTGCCGGCCTCCCACAGCGCGTTGCCGATCGTGTGGCCGGAGCCGACAACCTCCAACTGCGCCAACTCGCCCTGGTGTGCTTCGACGGCGGATGCGAACGCGCGCAGCAGGCGCGCCCGTTCCCCGGGAGCCATGCCACGCCACGGGCCGAACGCACGGTGGGCGCGCTCGATCGCGGCATCCGTCTCGGCGAGTGAAGCGAGGCCCAGCTCCACGACCGGCGCCCCGGTGGCCGGATTGATGACCGTCGTGCTTCCACCGCCGCTGACATCGGACTGTGGAAAGCCGAACTCAGGAAAGGCGGTGCTGATCTCGTTCATGCGCTGTGTTCATTCCTGCTAAAGGCGTTCGAATCCACGCTTCAGTTCCCAGTCGGTGACGGCAGCGTCGAATGCCGCGCATTCGACATCCGCGTAGTGCAAGTAGTGTTCCACTACATCATCGCCGAAAACCTCGCGCGCGATGGTCGAGGCGGCGAGCGCCTCACGCGCCTGGCGGAGCGTGGTCGGCACGGTGGGAGCTCCCGACTCGTACGCGTTGCCCGGTGTCTCCGGCTCCAGTTCGAGCTCGTGCTCGATGCCGTACAAACCCCCGGCGAGCATCGCCGCCACCGCCAGGTAGGGGTTGACGTCCCCACCGGGCAGCCGGTTCTCCATACGGGCGCTTGCGCCGTGCCCGACCAGGCGTACCGCGCAGGTGCGGTTGTCCATGCCCCATGCAACAGCGGTCGGTGCGAACGAGCCGGGCACGAACCGCTTGTACGAGTTGATGTTCGGTGCGTAGAACAGCGTGAACTCGCTCATCGTCGCAAGCACTCCGGCGATGAAGTGGTCATACAGCTTGGTGCGGGCATGCTTCTTCTCATCCCAGAAGACGAGCCTGCCGGCCCCTGTGCCGTCGTCTTTGCCGCCATCGCCGCGCAGCGACATGTGGATGTGACACGAGTTGCCCTCGCGCTCGTTCGGCTTGGCCATGAAGGTGATGGACTTGCCCATGCTGTGCGCGATCTCCTTCGCTGCCAGCTTGTAGACGGCGTGATTGTCGGCCGTCACCAGAACATCGGCATACTTGAACGCGATCTCGTGCTGACCGAGGTTGCACTCTCCCTTCGCCGACTCCACGGTCATACCCGCCTCGTACATGGAATTGCGGATGGCCCGCAGCAGCGGTTCCACCCGCCCCGACCCCAGCAGCGAGTAATCGACGTTGTACAGATTGGCCGGGGTGAGCTCCGTGTAGCGCTTGGCCCAGGCATCCTCGTAGCTGTTCTCGTAGATGTCGAACTCAAGCTCCGTGCCGGCGACGGCCCGCCAGCCGTGCTCGGCCGCCCTCTCGACCTGACGGCGCAGCACCGCCCGCGGAGACATCGGAAGCGGGGTGCCGTCGGTGAGGCTCAGATCGCACTGGATCAGCACGGACCCCGCACGGTACGGCAGCCGACGGATCGTGTCGAGATCGGCCTCAAACAGCATGTCACCGTAGCCCTTCTCCCACGATGTGATCTCATAGCCGTCGACCGTGTTCATGTCGACATCGACGGCCAGCAGATAATTGCATCCCTCGGTGCCGTGCTGCAGCACGGAGTCGAGGAAGAATTGCGCGTGCAGGAGCTTGCCCTGCAATCGGCCCTGCATGTCGGTGAAGCCGAGAATGACGGTGTCGATCTCTCCGGCTTCGATGGCGGTCCTCAGCTGGTCGACCGTCAGCATCCGGTCGTTGCGGGGGTGTTGTGTCGTTCGCACGTTATTTCAGCAATCCCTTCAAAAGCGCCGCCGTTGCGTCGCAATGTTTCTCCATGACCAATCGCGCCGTGTCGCCGTCTCCAGCGAGTATGGCCGCGACAATGGTGCGGTGTTGTTCGTCCGAGCCGGCGATGTTGGTCCGCAGGAACGGAATCTCGGCCAGGTATTGGTGCACCTTCGTCTGCACGGTGCTGCACGCGTTGGACAGTTCGGCAGAACCACAGGCGGATGCGATTGCCAAATGCAGTCGCGCATCCGCCTGCCGGTAGGCGGCCGGTGAATCCACCGTGTCGAACTCCTTGAGGCACGTCGTGAGCAAGAGCCGAGCGGATGCGTCGACCGGACGGATGGCCGCCTGGTAGCAGGCCCCCGGCTCGACGATCGCACGGAAGATCAGGATGTCGTTCATCTCGGTCTGCCGGTCTCTGCCCCTGCTGTCATCGAACCGTGTCGGATCGCTGAGTGCGGGGTCCAGCGGCCGAGCGTTCTCCAACGACTCGACCACTGTTCCGCCCCCACGGCCGCGCTTCGTCGACACGAAGCCGGCGGCGCGCAGTGCGCTGATCGCCTCGCGAAGCGTCGCTCGCGAAACGTTCAGCCGGTCAGACAACTCCCGTTCGTTCGGCAGTTTGCTACCGGCCCGAAACACCCCGAGTTGAATCGCAGAGCCGAGCTGTTCGACACAGGACTCGAAGGCCATGTGTCCGCGCACGGGTTGCAAGACGGTGTCGACCAAGGGCGTGGCCGCGCGGGCTGTTTCGGACATGGTGAGCGCTCCGCCTACCGGCCTACTGCTCCAGCAGTTTTCCCACCGGAATCGTCAGCTGCCCTTCCTCCTCGCGCGTCATGAAGTGCTTCCGTCCTCGGGCGTACCACATCACGATGGCGAAGATCGCCACGAAGACAACCGCGATCGGCGAGTAGTTGAACGTATCGACGGTGATCGGAGCCACGGGCGGCAAGACGAACAGGATGCAGATGAAGATCACCCAGACCACAGCGATCCAGCCGATGATCCCGCTCCATTTGCCCAGCTGCCACGGGCCGGGCACGAAATTCTTATTCAGCCGCCGCAGGAATACCGGGGTCACGTAGGCGATGTACAGGCCGATGACCGCAATGGAGGTCACCGCGAGGTACGCAGTCGTGTTGAACAGGGCGGGAACCGTCAACAGGATCGAGAGCACGACGCACAGCCAGATCGAGTTGGTCGGAGTGCCGGTGCGCGGGTTGACTTTCTTCCACAGCCGAGCACCCGGGATGGCGTTGTCTCTCGAGAACGCGAAGCTCATCCGCGAATTCGCGGTGACGGATGCCATGCCGCAGAAGAATTGCGCGCCGCAGACGATGAAGAGCAAGAACTTCGCCATCGTCGGGTTGTTCAGCGCGTCGAGGAAGATCTGCGCGGGGGGCAGCCCGGTGGATGTCGCGGCCAGCTTGGTCAGGCCTGCCTGCGTTCCATCCTGAATCGCCGCCGTGATCGAGAACAGCAGAATCCAGCCACCGATGATCGAGATCACCACGCTCATCACGATGCCCTTGGGTGCCGAGCGCGATGCGTTCTTGGTCTCCTCTGCCACGTGCGCAGATGCGTCGTATCCGGTGTAGGTGTACTGCGCCATCAAGAGGCCCATCAGGAACACATAGGGTCCGAACGAGAAGCCGGTCTCGTTGTGCCATGCGGTCATCGTCCAGCTGAACGACTGGTGGCTGGTCGGCATGATCCACAGCGCACCGACGATGATGAGCACGCCCACGATGTGCCACCAGGCAGACAGGTTGCACAGTGCGCTGACCAGCTTGACCCCGAACGTGTTCAGCGCCCCGTGGATGGCGATGATCACGATGAACAGGACGAACGTGTTGGCCGCGGTCGGCGTGACACCGAACGTGAGCGCTGCGAAAGCCATCATGGTGGTCGCGGCGCCGAAGTCGATGGCCGCTGTGACGGCCACCTCACCGAGGAAGTTGAACCAGCCGACGAACCAGGCCCACTGGCGCTTGTTCTTCTTCGCCAGGCGCCCAGCCCAGAAGTACAGGCCGCCCGCTGTTGGATACTTCGAGCAGACTTCGGCCATCGCCAGTGCGACGAAGAGCACGAAGACACCGACCAGGGGCCAGCCGATGTCGATGGCGGCGGGCCCGCCGGACTTCAACGCGATCGAGTACGACGTGATGCAGCCGGCCAGGATCGAGATGATCGAAAAGGAAACGGCGAAGTTCGAGAATCCGGACATGCCGCGATGGAGCTCTTGTTTGTAGCCGAGTTTGGCGAGATCCGCCGCGTCCGCATCGGCGGACTGCTGAGCCTTCGACCTCGTTGTCGCTTCTTCAGTCATTGGTCTTACTACCTATCGGGGAGAGGTGGTGGCATCTGATGATGCTGAGGAGAGTCTGGACCTTCCAAGGCAAATGTGTCAATGGCCTGATGTTAGATGTTTGATTTCGGCATGCCGGTGACTGGGGAGCGGGGGCCGGCGAGTGTCTCAGCACCGGTGATCGAGCAGCGGGGCCGGCGAGTATCGCGACTTCGCCGTCGCTCGCCGTCTGCTCATCCAAAGTGCTCGCGTAATGGGGTGTCGACCGAGCGTGGCATTCGCTCGAGTGAACAGATAAATTGTGCTGAGTGTGCGCCTGAGATACAATGTAGACATGTCCCTGACGAACCTGACCATCACTCCCCAGGACGTGCGCTCCGCAGCAGACCGGTCGGGAGCACGTCCTGCGTGGCTTGACCAGGTTGCCGCGTATGTTCGGCAGGCCGCTGCCGAAGGCGAAACGGTGACACTCACGGCGAAACGACTCATGCTGACCCCCGAGCAGGTCGCCGATGCTCTTGGAGTGTCCCGTCCGACGATCTCACGCAGGATCAAGGCGGGGCAGTTGCGCGCAGTGAAGGTCGGCAATCGGAACCGCATCCCCTATGAAGAGTTCGAGCGCTACTGGCGGCAGACGATGGGTGAGCTGGTGGAGCTCACGCGTGACGACCTCCAGGATGATCTCTTCGGTGAGTGACCGTACAACGGTCGTCTTCCTCGATGCCAACATCCTCGTCAAGCCCGTCACCCGCACTCTCCTGATGGCTGGTGGTCTGCCGAGCGGATTTCGCGCATTGTGGAGCCTGGCTGCGGAACACGAAGCAGCCCGGCACATGCGACCGCCGGCTGTGACACCGTCGTTCGTGCGGGAACGGCTCGGTCTGCGACTCAGCCCGACAGGTGCGGGAGCAGCGCGCTTCCGCGCGACGAAGGGTGCTGATCGCCAGATTCTTGCCGATGCCATCGCGGCCCAAGCAGGATTTCTCGTCACGGAGGACGTGGATGACTTCGCTGTCGAAGACCTGGTGGGTGTCGGGATCTCGGCCGTGAATCCCGATCTGTTCCTTACTGCGCGACTGACGCGGGATGCCTAGTGGGCAGTCACGACCCCGAGCAGATCGTGGTTGAGCACCGCGGCAACGCGGGCGCCAGCGCCGGCCGCAACGATCAGCTGCTGCGGTCCCGGCACCGCCGCATCGCCGGCCGCATAGACACCGGGCATGCTCGTGCGACCATCGCGATCGGTGACGAGCAAGCCCGCGGCATCCGTTTCGAGGGCGAGAGCGGTGACAGCGTCCAGCACCGGATGCCACTGCGGCCGCACGAATCCACCAGCTGCGGGAATGACGCTGTCATCGTGCAATCGGATACCCGTCAGCACCCCGCGATCGCCTTCCAGATCGTCGATCCGCCTGCGTTCGAGAGCGATCCCGCGCGACGCGAGTTCCGCCTCATCCGCCGCGTCGATGACATCCGCGCCGTTCGTGAACACCGTGAGGTTACCGCTCCACTGGGCGACGAGCAGCGCACGGGTCGCGAGGTCGGGCGTCTCTCCGATCAACGCGATCGGTTTGCCGTCCTGCTCGTAGCCATCGCACGCGGCGCAGCTGAACAGACTCATCCCGTAGTACGCCCGGATGCTCGGCAGCGCCGGCAGCGTCTCCCGCAACCCGGTCGCCACCACGACGGATGCCGCGCGCACCACACGCACGACCCCCGCAGACGCGATGTCCGCTTCGAATCCGCCGACCCCCGAGCCTGTGCCGAGCCCCGCGCCCGTGCCGACCCCCGAGCCTGCGCCGACCCCCGCGCCTGTCGAAGGGCGCACAGCCGACACTGTCCCGCGCACGACCACGTCGGCATCCGGATAGCGTTCAATCTCCTCGCGCGCGAGCTTGCGCAGTTCGTGCGGAGGAATGCCGTCGCGGGTGATGAAGCCGTGTGCAATCAAGGTGACAGCGTTGCGCGGTCGCCCCGTGTCGACCAGGAGCACACGCCGTCGCGCCCGCACCAGGTTCAGCGCGGCCGACAGGCCCGCCGGGCCACCACCGATGATCAGGGTGTCATATTCGTCGTTCGCACACGACATTTCGCCTCATTCCTTTTGAGGTATGTATCTGCGGTTGCGTGATGGCAGCTTCCCCACCCCCGTGAGCCGCCCACGAAGGGTCATTCGGGGCAACTCAGTGGAGAGGGGCCAGGAGTTCGACGGCGCGCGCGATCGCAACCTGCTCGTCGCGCGGCACGACCTTCACCCGCTCGCGCTCGACGGGCGAGCGATCGGCCGCGCCAAGGGCACGTTCGTGTTCGTCAAGAGACAGCCAGCCGCGCCAGGTGGTGTATTCCACTCCGCGCTCAGCCAGCAGGTCGAGCACTGCCTGCTCGTCGGGCTCCTCCGCGCGCGGCAGTGCATCGAAGTCGGAGACGAGGTGCTCGATCGTCTCCATCGCGTCGCCCTTGGTGTGGCCGATCAGACCGACCGGGCCGCGCTTGATCCAGCCGGTCGCGTACAGTCCGGCAAGCTGCTCTCCGGCATCGTCGAGCACACGACCCTCGCTGTTGCGGATGACGCCGCGGCGCTCGTCGAACGGAACACCCGGCACGGGCGAACCGAAATATCCAACCGCACGGTAAACCGCCTGCACCGGATAGTCGACGAACGTGCCGGTTCCGCGCACCGCACCGGCCGCATCAGCGATGCCCGCACCCGCCGACGCTGCAGACCCGGCGCCGCGCGCGCCGTCCGTACCATCCGAACCATCCGAACGATCCAGCGCGGTGCGCTCGAAGCGGATGCCTTCCACCCGCTCCCGCCCCAGAATCTCAGTCGGCTGGTGGAAGAAGTGCAGGTGCAGACGGCGCGATGCCCCGGTCCGCTCGCGTTCGAGCCAGCCGCGCAGGATTCGGGTCATCACCTTGACCTGATTCGTGCCTGCTGCCCGTGCGACCGCGTCGATGCCAGCGACGTCGGCGAAATCCTCGGCATCGACGATCACGTCGATACCGGCCACCTCGCCGAGTTCGCGCAGCTCGAGCGGCGTGAACTTCACGTGCGCCGGGCTGCGTCGACCGAAGACGTGCACATCCGTCACTGCCGATGTCGCGAGGCGGTCGTATACGTTTGCCGGCATATCTGTCCGCTGCAGGTCGTGCGGCAGTTTCGCGAGCACGCGGGCAACGTCCAGTGCAACGTTGCCGTTGCCGACCACCGCGATCTCCCGCGCGTCCAGCGGCCAGTCGCGCGACACATCCGGGTGGCCGTCGTACCAGGAGACGAAGTCGGCGGCACCGTACGAGCCGGGAAGGTCGATACCGGGAACGGTGAGGGCTGCGTCGCGCGCCGCACCGGTCGCGAAGATCACCGCGTCGTAGTACCGTCGCAGGTCGTCGAGGATCAGGTCGACGCCGAGAGTCACATTACCGAGCAACCGGATCGTGCCGGCATCGAGCATCTCGTGCAGCGAGCGCACGACACCCTTGATGCGCGGATGATCAGGCGCAACTCCGTAGCGGATCAAGCCGTACGGTGCAGGCAGCGACTCGATCACGTCGATCGACACGTCCAGTCCGGTACGGCTGAGGATGTTGCCGGCGTAGATTCCGGCCGGTCCGGCGCCGATGATCGCGACGCGCAAAGGTCTGGACATGAGGTTCCTTTCGGGAGTGGTCTGTGCGTCAGTGCGACGGGTCAGGCGGGTCGACCGGACCAGCCGGGTTGGTCGGAATAACCGGGCAGAAGTGTCACGACATCGCCGACGACGATCACCGCCGGGTTCTTCACTTCAGCCAGCGCCGCGATCGCCGCGATCGTGCCGAGCGTTCCCGTCGTCACCCGCTGGTCGGGGCCGTATCCGTCTTCAATGATCGCCACAGGACATTCGGATGCGCGGCCGCCCTTCACAAGCGTCGCCGCGTTGGCAGCGAGCCCGCCGACGCCCATCAGCAGGATCACCGTGTGATTCGATCCGCCCGGAAGCTGGTCGAGACCTTCGTGCCCGGTGACCACGGAGAACCCGTTGGCGATGCCGCGGGAGGTCACAGGGATTCCGACGGCAGCAGGCACGGCGATGGCACTGGTCACACCGGGCACGACCTCGACGTCGATGCCCGCGTTTCGGCATGCGTCGACCTCCTCGCTGCCGCGCCCGAACACATACGGGTCCCCGCCCTTGAGGCGCACAACCGCGCGGCCGGCCTGCGCGTGCTCGACGATCAGCTCGTTGATCCGCCACTGCGGCACCGGATGGTGGCCGGGCTGCTTTCCGACGTCGATAACGGTCACCTGCGGGGGCAGATCGCCGAGCAGCGAACGCGGGCCGAGTCGGTCGGCGATGACGACATCCGCTGCGCGCAGCCTCTCCAGTCCGCGCACGGTGATCAGGCCGGCATCACCTGGCCCGCCGCCGATCAGAGTGACGGTGCCCGTCCGAGTGGCCGTGTCAGCCGCGGTCCCCGCACCCGCCAGCGTGACAGTCCCCGCCAGCGTGACAGTGCCGGTCATCGCGCACCACCCTGCGCCTGCCCAAGTGTCAGTCCGCGGCCGCGCGCAAGGCGACGCTCGAGCGGGGCGAATGCGGCGAGCTCGACGAGCATCCCGATGATGAGGATCAGCAGGATAGTCGCGAGCACGGAGGGCAGATCGGCCAACTCGCGGCCTTGCTCGAGCATGCTGCCCAGGCCGAAGCCCATGGTTCCGCCGACCGTGATGATCTCGGCAGCCATCAGCGATCGCCAGGCGAATGCCCAGCCCTGCTTGAGCCCGCCGAGATAGCCGGGCAGCGCAGCCGGGAGGACCACGAGCGTCGACTGCTGAAACCGATTCGCCCCCAGCACCGCGCCGACTCGGCGGAACTGCGGCGGTACCTGGTCGACGCCGGCGAGCAGGCCGTTGACGATCGACGGGATCGCCCCCATCAGCACGACGAAATAGGCCGTCGCATCCGTGAGCCCGAACCAGAGGATCGCTGCCGGAACCCACGCCACCGACGGCAGCACCTGCAGCCCGGAAATGATCGGACCGAGCGCACGGCGCAGCGGGCGTACCTCGGCCAGGAGCATGCCGATCGGCGTGCCAACGGCCACGGCGATCAGAAAGCCGATCACACCGCGTTCCAGGCTGGTGGCGACCGCCTGCTGCAGCCGGCCGGTCTGCCACGCTTGACCGATGGATGCCGCAACGTCGAGCGGTCCGGGCACGATGTCGGGACGCGGATGCGCGATCACGACGTAGAGCTGCCACACGATCAGGAATGCGAGCACGAGCAGAACAGGCGGGAGCACGCTGCGCGCGAAGGTGCAACCGGTACGTGCGGGCCCGGTCTGGCCGGGCTGACCCTTCGCATCGGTTTCGCCCGTCTGCAGCGCGTCGAGCCCGGACTCCGGGCTGCGCAAGTCGGACCCCGCACGGCGCAGGCCAGACTCAGGCTCAGGCTCAGGCTCCAGGCTGCGCAGGTCGGACTCCAGGTTGCGCTCGTCCGAGCGAGCCGCGACCAACTCGGTGTCATGCGGCATTTCGGCGAAGCTCCTGCCTGAGTTGGTCGGTGATCTCGATCGCGAGCCGCGAGACATCCGGGGACTCGATCCGGCGCTCGCCGCTGACCGAAACCGACCACTGCGCGGCAACCCGGCCGGGTCGCGATGACATCAGCACCACCCGCTGACCGAGTCTCACCGCTTCCCGCACGTTGTGGGTGACGAACACGATCGTGCGCCCGGTGTCACGCCACACCCGCTCCAGCTCTTCGTGCAACAGGTCGCGGGCGATCGCGTCGAGCGCGGCGAACGGCTCATCCATCAGCAGCACGTCACGATCCTGCGCGAGAGCCCGGGCGAGAGCGACGCGCTGCCGCATCCCGCCGGAGAGCTCGTGCGGGCGCTTGTCTGCGGCATCTGCCAGGTTGACCAGGTCGAGCAGCTCGAGGGCCGCGGGGCGGCGCCTTGCGTGAGCGATACCGCGCAGTTTCAACGCGAGTTCGACATTGCCGCACGCGCTCAGCCAGGGGAAAAGTGCCGCATCCTGGAACATGACGGCCGCGGAGCCGCTCGGTACCGTGACCGACCCGCTCGATGGCCGCTCCAGTCCCGCGATGATGTTCAGCAGCGTGGACTTCCCGCACCCGGATGCTCCGAGCAAGCAGACGAACTCTCCCGGCTCGATGCTCAACGTGATGTCGTGCAGCACCAGCGGCCCGGCCCTGTGGTAGCGCTTGCCGAGCCGGGCGATGGCGACGGCCGCAGCGCCGCGTGTGCTCACTCGATTCCCAATCCATCCGTGGAGACCGGCTGCGCGCCCGCCTTCTTCAACTGTGCGTTCAAGGCACCCAAATCGAAGATGCCCGACAGCGTCGCCTTGGTCGCCAGGCCTGCGGCGACCGCGTGATCCAGTTGCACCGGGAACGTCGCCGCCAGCGGGTCGACGCTGAAGGTGACCTTCGTGAGGGCGCGCTGCACGACATCCACCGCCAGCGGTTTGCCACTGTCCTTGGTGAGCTGGGCGTTGATCGCGGTCACCGACGCAGTGCCTTTGTGCGCGTTCAACCAGTCGACGGATGCCTTGTCCCCGGCGATCAGCGCCGCCACCGTCTGCGGATGCTGCTCGAGGAACGCGGTGTTCACAACGAGCACCGTGGTGGGAAACGCGCCGTTCTTCCATTGCGAGGCCTCGTCGACGAGCACGTGAGCACCTGCCTCGAGCACCAGACGCGACACCCAGGGTTCGGGCAACCAGGCGCCGTCGAGCTTGCCCGCCTTGAACAGTTGCAAGACCTGCGCGTTGTCGGTCGGCGTGATGGTGACGTCTCCCCCACCGGTGACGGATGTCTTCAGCCCGTTTATCGACAACCAGGTGCGCAGCGCGACGTCCTGAGTGTTTCCGAGCTGCGGTGTGGCCAGGGTCTTGCCCTTCAGGTCGGCGGCGGTCGTGATCCCGTCGCGCACGACGAGCGCCGCTCCCCCGTTCGTCGCGCCTGCGACGACGCGCAGGGATTGTCCGCCGCTCTTCAGGTACGAATTGATCGCCGGCGAGGGGCCGAGGAAGGCCGCGTCGATCGCACCCGCACTCAGGGCTTCGATGGCGGCGGGGCCTGCGCCGAAGACCTGCGCGGTCAGTTCGGTCTTGCCGAGCTCTTTCGCGAACAAGCCCTCGTGGATGCCGATCAGCGTCGGCGCGTGCGTGACGTTGTCGAAGTAGCCGAGCCGCAACGCGGTGGCGGGAGAGCCCGCCAGTGCGGCATCCGCACTGGAAGAGCAGGCGCTGACCGTCGCGACAAGGCCGAGGCACATCAGCGCGACCGTCGTGGTGCGAATCGCGTGAATAATACGTGTGGTCATGCTGCATTCCTTTCTTCGTTTGGTGGTCGTCCTCGCTCGCAGGCTCACTCGGCGCTGGGGTCGCAGGATCGCTCCGCGATCCCCCAAGCTCCACTGCGCTACTCGACCATCGGGTCACGGGAGGGATTCTCGATCAGCGGGGCGTTGACGGTGCCGGCGGCGAGCGTTGCGCCGTCGTGCGGGTCGATGACGACGAACGCGCCGGCCCGGCGCTGCTGCGCGTACGGCTGCAACGGCAGCGGTGACGCCAGCCGCAGCCGGGCCCGCCCGATGTCGTTGACCTCGAGGATGTCGGCCGGTTCGAGCACGAGCGTCTCCAGGCTGTGTCGCCCGACGATCTCGCGCACGACCGCCTGCACGGTCGCGGTGCCGTACTTGACGAGTACGCGCTTGCCGGCCCGCGCCGGTCGAGGGTCCAGCCAGAACAGTTCACCGTCGAGGTCCGCGCTCAGCTGTGAAGCGGCATCCGCAGCACGGGGGGCCGTGACGATGACGTCGCCTCGGGCGATGTCCAGGTCGTCCACGAAGCGCAACGCGACCGCTTGCGGCGCGGCGGCGCTGCTCAGTTCACGCCCGGCCGCATCGATCCCGACAATCGTCGTGGTCGCACCACCCGGCAGCACACCGACCCGGTCGCCGACCGTGATCGAACCGGATGCGACGCTGCCGGCGTACGCGCGATAGTCGCGGAACGCATCCGCGTCCAACCCGGGGGCCGACGCGCCCTGTGGCCGGATGGCCAACTGCACCGAGAGTCGGAACGGCGCCTCGTCGCGCTCGAGCTCGTCGCTCAGCGGCAATCCTTCGAGCAGTTCGAGCAGACTGGGCCCGACATACCACGGGGTGCGTGCCGACGCGTCGACGACGTTGTCGCCCTCGAGCGCGGAGACCGGAATCACGGTCACGTCGGCGATTCCGAGTTCGGCGGCGACGCCTCGCGCATCGACCTCGATCGCGCGGAAGACCGCTTCGTCGTAGTCCACGAGGTCAACCTTGTTCACGGCGACGATCAGGTGCGGCACCCGCAGCAGCCGCATGACGGACAGGTGCCGACGCGTCTGCTCGAGCACACCCTTGCGTGCGTCGATGAGCACGACGACGGCATCCGCGGTCGTGGCGCCGGTGACCATGTTGCGGGTGTACTGCACGTGCCCGGGGCAGTCGGCCAGGATGAACGAGCGGCGGTCGGTGGCGAAGTAGCGGTGGGCGACATCGATCGTGATGCCCTGCTCGCGCTCGGCGCGCAGGCCGTCGGTGAGCAGCGCGAAATCGATCGCACCGGATGTCGCCCCGCCGAATCCGCGCTCCGCACTGACCCGGGTGATCGCGTCGAGTTGATCGACCGGGATGCCTTTGCTGTCGTGCAGCAGACGCCCGACCAGCGTCGACTTGCCGTCGTCGACGGAGCCGGCCGTCGCGAAACGGAACAGGCTGGCCTCTCCTGGTCGAGTAGAGAACTCTGCTGGTCGAGTAGCGAGCGACGAAGGAGCACGCGCATCGAGACCCGGCGAGCTGCTCTCGATGTCTCGATACGCGTCCTCGCTGCGCTCGGGCGCTACTCGACCAGCGGATGGGGACACTCGACCGGCGGTGGACTGATCGTGCATCAGAAGTACCCGTCTTTCTTGCGGTCTTCCATCGCCGCTTCCGAGATGCGGTCGTCCGCTCGGGTTGCGCCGCGTTCGGTCAGTGTGGACAGCGCGATCTCGCGGACGACAGAATGGACATCCGCGGCATCCGATTCAACGGCGCCGGTGCAGGACATGTCGCCGACGGTGCGGTAGCGCACGACGCGTGTCTCCACCCGTTCGTCGACTCCGGGCAGCGACACCGGGCCGACCGCCCGCCACATGCCGTCGCGTCGGAACACCTCGCGCTTGTGCGCGAAGTACAACGACGGCAGCGCGATATTCTCGCGTTCGATGTAGCGCCAGACGTCGAACTCGGTCCAGTTGCTGATCGGGAACGCCCGCACATGCTGACCCGGTGTGTGCCTGCCGTTGTACAGGTTCCAGAGCTCCGGTCGCTGATTGCGCGGATCCCACTGCCCGAACTCGTCGCGCAACGACAGGATGCGCTCCTTGGCGCGCGCCTTGTCCTCGTCGCGGCGGCCACCGCCGAACACGGCGTCGTGCCGCCCCGCGGCGATGCCGTCGAGTAGCGGCTGCGTCTGCAGCGGATTGCGCGTGCCGTCGACGCGGTCGGTCAGGCGGCCGTCATCGATGTAGTCCTGCACGCGCACGACTCGCAACTGCAGGCCGAGCCGTTCGACGGTCGCGTCGCGGAAGGCGATCACCTCGGGAAAGTTGTGACCGGTGTCCACGTGCAACGCCGGAAACGGGATACGCCCCGGCCAGAACGCCTTCGCCGCAAGGTGCAGCATCAGCACCGAGTCCTTGCCGCCGCTGAACAGCATCACCGGTCGTTCGAACTCGGCGACGACCTCGCGGATGATATGGATTGCCTCGTTCTCCAGGGTGTCGAGGGCATCGATGCCAGTGACGGTCGAGTAGCGAGTGCCAACGACGGTGGTCGAGTAGCGAGCGCCCCCTCCGGTGGTCGAGTAGCGAGCGCCAGCGAGCGTATCGAGACCCGTATCGAGACCCGTATCAAGACCCTTATCAAGACCCTTATCAAGACCCTTATCAAGACCCGTATCGAGACCCTCTGGCCATTCATCGGGTCTCGATACGCGTGCTCGCTGTGCTCGCTCGCTACCCTTCGAGACGGCCACGGGCGGCCTCCTCAGGGCACCGCTCGACCGGCGGTGGGGGCTGTCAATCGTCATAGGTGGATCCCGCATTCCGTCTTGGCGAGCCCGGCCCAACGGCCGGATCGCGGATCTTCTCCTGGCGCGACACGGCGCGTGCACGGCTGGCAGCCGATCGACGGATAGCCGTCTCTGAGCAGCAGATTCAGCGGCACGCCGTGTTCGCCGGCGTAGTCGAGCAGTTCGTCGAAGCTCCAGGCGGCGAGCGGGTTGACCTTGACCAGACCGTGCTTGTCGTCCCACTGGATCAACGGGGTGTTGGTGCGGGTCGGCGCCTCATCGCGACGCACCCCGGTGAACCAGATCTCATACCCGGCGAGCGCCTTCTTCAATGGGGCGACCTTGCGTAGCGCACAGCACCGCGCAGGGTCGCGGGCGAACAGTTCCGCGCCGTGCGCGGCATCCTGCTCGTCGACGGTCTGCTCGGGCAGCACGTCGATGACGGTCACGTCGAGTTGCCGCGCGACCTCGTCGCGGGTGATGCGCGTCTCGAGAAAGTGATAACCGGTGTCGAGGAACAACACGTCGACGCTCGGCAATGCCTGCGATACGAGGTGCGGCAGCACCGCATCCGCCATCGAGCAGGCGACAGCCGCCGTGCGCACGTCGAAGTTCGCTTCGACCCAGGCGATGACCTGCGTGGCGGATGCTTCGCCCGACTCAGCCGCGCCGGCCTCGGCCAGCGCGCGCAACTGCCTAGCCGAGCGACGCCCAGTCGCGATTGCGGGGAGCGTTGCGCGCGGCGCTTCGGAGGGTGTCGAGATCGCGGCCCCGGATGCTCGTTCGGTGATGGCGTCGGTCACTGAATGCGCGGTGGTGTCTGTGCTCATTGCAGTGCCTCCTCGGCCGCGGACAACGCCCACGCGGCGAATGTCTGGTCCTCGGTGCGTTCGGCCAGGAATCGGCGCACGAGCCGCTCGACGTAGTCGGGCAGCTCGACGGCGGTGACCTTGAGGCCGCGCACCGTACGACCGAGACCGGCCTCCGCGCGATTCACGCCGGCGAGGCCACCGCCCAGGTGTACCTGGAAGCCGGGCGACTGCACGCCGTCCGCGTCGGTGAGCAGCTGTCCCTTGAGTCCGATGTCGGCCGTCTGGATGCGGGCGCAGGAGTTCGGGCAACCGTTGATGTGCAGGCTGATCGGGTGCGGCAGCTCGACGTCAGCCAGACGGGCTTCGAGCGCTGCGATCGCATCGATCGCGGTCGCCTTCGTGTCGACGATCGCGAGCTTGCAGAACTCGAGCCCGGTGCAGGCCATCGTGCTGCGGCGGAACGGGCTCGGCCGCGCCGAAAGCCCGATCTCGTCGAGCCGGGCGATCAGCGGGTCGACGTCGTCCTCTTCGATGTCCAGCACGACGATCTTCTGGTAGGCGGTCGTGCGCAGCCTTCTCGAGCCGTGACGCTCGAGGATGTCCGCGAGCGCGATCAGCCGCGTGCCGCTCAGCCGGCCGACCGCCGGAGCGACGCCGATGTAGAAGCGGCCGTCCTTCTGCCGGTGAACGCCGATGTGATCGCCGGGCGTCGTCGGCGTCGGGGCGGCCGGGCCATCCGGAAGCGGCGAGTCCAGGTACTCCGACTCGAGCACCTGGCGGAACCGGTCAGGACCCCAGTCGGCGAGCAGGAACTTCATCCGCGCCTTGTTGCGCAGCCGGCGGTAGCCGTAGTCGCGGAAGATCGACGTGACGCCGGCCCAGACCTCGGGCACGCGCTCCTCCGGCACGAAGGCACCCAGGCGTTCGCCGAACCGAGGGATCGCCGCCAACGCGCCGCCCACCCAGAGGTCGAAGCCGGGGCCGAGCTCGGGATGCACCACGCCGACGAACGACACGTCGTTGATCTCGTGCACGACGTCCTGCGACGGATGCCCGGTGATCGCGGTCTTGTACTTGCGCGGCAGGTTCGAGAAACGCGGGTCGCCGATGTAGCGACGGCTGATCTCCTGGAGCGCCCAGGTCGGGTCGATGATCTCGTCGGCCGCGATCCCGGCGACCGGGGAGCCGAGGAAGGTGCGCGGCACATCGCCGCACGCCTCGGTGGTGCGGATGCCGACAGCCTCCAGTCTGCGCCAGATCTCAGGCACGTTCACGATGTCGACCCAGTGCAACTGGAAGTTCTGCCGGTCGCTGAGGTCGGCGGTGTCCCGGGCGAAATCACGGGAGAGCTCGCCGATCACGCGCAGCTGCCGGGTTGTGAGGGTGCCGCCGTCCAGGCGCAGCCGCATCATGAAATAGCGGTCTTCGAGCTCCTCCGGTTCGAGGGTCGCGGTGCGACCGCCGTCGATGCCCTGTCTGCGCTGCGTGTACAGGCCCCACCAGCGGAACCGGCCGTGCAGGTCTGTCGGGTCGATGCTGTCGAATCCGTGCTTGGCGTAGACGGTCTCGATGCGTTCGCGCACGTTGAGGCCGTCGTCGTCGCGTTTGAGTTCCTCTGTGGCGTTCAACGGTTCGCGGCCGTCGATGCTCCACTGCCCGTTCGGCTTGTTCGACGGGCGCGACGGGCGCACGGCACTCGTCCGGCCGGTTGCCGGGCCGGTTGCCGGCGTCTGGTGAGTTGTCAGCGGGGCGGATGTCATGAGTCCTCGAGGTCGGATCGGTCATGTCGAGCACCACCCATCGCGGGGTGCCGCATCGAATTACCCGACAGTAGAGCGCAGGCCGCCGACGATTGCGGGCACCCGAAACAGCCGGTCACGCTCGGTAACATTTCGTGATGTCGCGGCTTTCTGAGCGTTCGATGGCTTTCGTTGTGCTAGCCGAGGCGCGGCCCTGCGCGTTTCCCGAGCGCAGCCGAACGGCCGCCCTCTGCCGCATGTGCTCACGGCAGTGCAGGCCGGTGCGTCGGCTGTGCTCAACGACCGATGCCAGTGCAGGGAAGCTCAGTGCAGGAAAGCGAGGTCAGTGCGGGGAGGCCGCCCGGAAGCGGTCCCAGACCAGCGCGGCGAGCTCGGGCGGCACCGGCGCATCCGGCGTCAGAAGGGGCTCGGTCACCACGTCCGCACCAGCAGCGAGCACGAGGTCCTGAAAGTGGCCGGGCGCGAGCAGATACGACGACACCACGAGACGAGCGTCGGGCGCGACGGCCCGGGCGGATGCCATCGCCTCCGCCAGACTCGGCACCGCCGCCGCGAGAAACCCGACCGCGACCGGCCGCCCGCGAGACTGCGACAGACGACGCGCCATGTCCCGGCAATCCGCGACCGCGCGTGCGTCGCTGGAGCCGGCGACGGCGAGCACGATGCTGTCGTCCTCGGTCGCTCCCGCCTCCGTGAGCCGCCGCTGCAGCACGGAGACGAGCCGATCATCCGGTCCGAGCGCGCTCGCCACCGCAACGGCGCGACCGGATACCTTCGCCGCGTTCGTGATGTCGACATGCACGTGATATCCGGCCGACAGCAGCAGCGGAACGATCACCGCCGATTGGCCCGGCGCGAGTGCGTCGATCAGGTCTGACACGCTCGGCCGCTGCACGTCGACGAATCCGCCGTGCACCGCGACCGGCGGTGTCATGCCCGCAGCAGCAGCGCCCGCAGCAGCGTCGCCTGCAGCGACGGCCGCCACCAGCGCGGCCACGGCCGCCTGGCCTGCCGAAGACGACGTGCCATGCGATACGGCGAGCAGAACCGCCGATGCTGCTTCATTCATCGCTCGACCGGCTGCGGGCTATTCAGGCGCGGCCGGTGTGAACGCCACCGCGAACTCGGCCAGCAGGCGTGCACCGAACCCGGTCGGCCCCTTGGACCGCCACGAACTGTCCCGGTCCGACATCATCGGCCCGCAGATGTCCAGGTGCGTCCACGGCATTTCGCCGACGAAGTGCGCCAGGAACAGCGCCGCCGTGATGGCACCGCCGTACGGCCCGCCGAGATTCGAGATGTCCGCGATGTCCGAGTTCAGCTGGTCGCGGTAGCGGCGTTCGAGCGGGAACTGCCAGAGAGTCTCATCCGTGGCAGCGGACGCCGCCAGCATCTGATCGACGATCGACTGATCGTTGCCGAACACCGGTGCCATCATCGTGCCGAGTGCGGACATCGCCGCGCCGGTGAGCGTGGCGATGTCGACGATCGCGTCGACGCCCTCCTCTTTGGCGAGCACGATCGCATCCGCCATGACGAGGCGACCCTCCGCATCCGGATTCTTCACCTCGACCGTCGTCCCACCGTAGATGCGCAGCACATCGCCGAGCGCGATCGCGCTACCGGAGGGAAGGTTGTCCGTGCACATCAGATAGCCGGTGACGGTGTTGGTGCAGCCGAGTTCCGCAAGCGCCGTCATGGCGGCGAAGACCGCGCCGGCACCGGACATGTCCATCTTCATCGCCGCATGCATGGCGTTGTTGGGCTTCAGCGCGAGGCCGCCCGCGTCATACGTGATGCCCTTGCCGACCAGGGCCAGCCGCCCGGTCGATTCGCCGGCGGGTCGGTAGCGCAACTGGATCATCCGCGGCTCCTCGACGCTGCCGGCATTCACGCCGAGAAGCCCGCCACAGCCCAGTTCGATCAGCTGCGCCTTGTCGAAGACCGTGACGTCGAGGCCTGCCTGCGCACCGACCTCGAGGGCGAAGTCGGCGAAGTTCGTCGCGGTGAGATAGGCGGGCGGCGCCGACGCGAGGTCGCGGGCAAGCATGCCCGCGCGTGCCAGAGCGAGGCCGCGGGCGATCCCGGATGCGACGGCGGCGCCGGCTTCGCCACCATCACCACCGCCCAGCAACTCGAGCGTTTCGAGCGGCGTCGTCTCCGGCTTGGTCTTGAGCTCGTCGTAGCGGTAGCGCGCCAGCACGGCACCTTCGACCACGACGGATGCCGCAACCTCGGCCGGCAGCCCGACCCCCACGGCGACCGCGACCAGATCCGTCGCCAGGTGCCGTTCGTCCTTCGCCGCTCGCGCGAATGCCGCGGCCGCGTCACGCAGCGTCGCAGCCGTGAGCGCATCAGCCGCTCCGATGCCGATCGCAATCGTCATCGGCCCTCCCGCCTGGGGCAGCACGAGCGTCTGGCCGATCTTGCCGCCGAACCCGGCGGCCTTCAGCAGGTCACGCTCCAGGCCGATCGCTTCGGGAACGGGCCCGGAATCCGCGACCGCGTAGCCCATGGCCTCGATCTGTGGGCCAGGCGCGTCGACACTGCCGATTCCCGGGGCGACGGCGCGGGACGGACCGAGCTCGAAGTCAGCCGGAATGAGCATGTGCGAACTGAACGGCATCGAACATCCTTCGATCGGCGGCGGCCGTCCAAGGGTTGTTACAAGTGGTTTGTACAGGGGAGGGGGATGGACAAGGCAGCCTGCAGTGCTGCCAGCCTAACCTGTGATGTCGGTCCGTGATGTCAGCCTGCGCCGTCGGCGGGGTGACGGCAACGAGCGTGCCGCACATCGGTGTCGCGTCCTCCTCGTAGACATCTCCTCGCCGACACCTCCTCGCCGGCGCGGCCCGATCACGGGTCGCACAATCCTCGCGTCTTCACCGATGCAGGGCCTTCTTGCTCATTGACTCGCCCCGGCTGCGTTGACTTTCCTCGCGGTGCGAACAAGCATGAGGACAGGAGCTCACCGGTGTGCTCTGGAATGCGAGAGTTGGCGGAGGTCAACAAATGACGAACAGTTTCAGTGCCCGCAGTACGCTCACGGTCGGCGATCGGAGTTACGAGATCTACCGTCTCGACGCCCTGCCGAACACGGCGCGATTGCCCTACAGCCTCAAGGTGCTGCTGGAGAATCTGCTGCGCTGCGAGGACGGAACCTTGATCACGGCCGACCACGTGCGGGCCCTGGCCGACTGGGATCCCGCCGCCGATCACGGCTCGGAGATCCCGTTCACACCCGCCCGGGTTCTGCTGCAGGACTTCACCGGCGTGCCATGCGTTGTCGACCTGGTCGCGATGCGCGACGCCATGGCCGCCTTGGGCGGCGACCCGCAGAAGATCAACCCGCTGATCCCCTCCGAACTGGTGATCGACCACTCCGTGATCGCGGACGTCTTCGGCACCCCTGACGCGTTTCAGCGCAACGGTCAGTTCGAGTTCGAACGCAATCGCGAACGCTACCAACTGCTGCGCTGGGGCCAGCACGCGTTCGACGACTTCCTGGTCGTTCCGCCGGACACCGGCATCTGCCACCAGGTCAACCTCGAATACCTCTCCCGCGTGGTCTTCACCCGCCCGGCGGCGGATGCTGCCACACCGGCGGATGCCGCGGGGCTGGTTCAGGCGTATCCGGACACCCTCGTCGGCACCGACTCGCACACACCGATGGTGAACGGACTCGGCGTGCTCGGCTGGGGAGTCGGCGGAATCGAGGCGGAGGCCGCCATGCTCGGCCAGCCGATGAGCATGCTGATCCCGCCCGTGCTCGGTTTCAAACTGAGCGGAGCGCTGCAGGAGGGCGTCACCGCCACCGACCTCGTACTCACGGTCGCGCAGCGGTTGCGGGAGACCGGTGTGGTCGGCACGTTCGTCGAATTCTACGGGCCAGGCGTCGCGAACATCCCGCTCGCCAACCGGGCGACGCTCGGCAACATGAGCCCGGAATACGGCTCGACCTGCGCGATCTTCCCGATCGACGACGTGACCCTGGACTACCTGCGCCTGACCGGCCGGCCGGAGCAGCAGATCGAGCTGGTCGAGGCGTACGCCAAGGAGCAGGGCCTGTGGCATGACCCCGACAACGAGGCAGAGTACTCGCAGACCATCGATTTCGACCTGGCCAGCGTGGAGCCGTCGATCGCCGGACCGAAGCGACCGCAAGACCGCATCCCGCTCGCCAAGGCGAGGCGAGTCATCGGCACGATCCTGGGCGAGGGATCGAAGGCGCCTGAGGAGCTGGCCGGCCTGGACGAGGCATCCGCTGAATCGTTCCCGGCCAGTGACCCGATCGCCTTCGGCCGCCTCGACGACACGCATGCGCCGGTGAACCGGTCCGGCAAGGCGAAGGAGTCGATCTACCCGTCGCATCCGATCGAGATCACGGTGCCCGGTCGGGGCTCCAGTGTGATCGACCACGGGCACGTCGTGATCGCGGCGATCACCAGCTGCACCAACACCTCGAACCCGTCTGTGATGATCGGGGCGGGGCTGCTGGCGAAGAAGGCGGTCGAGCGCGGGCTCCGGTCCAAGCCGTGGGTGAAGACGTCGCTTGCGCCCGGATCGCGGGTGGTCACCGACTACTTCGACGCGGCAGGGCTCACCCCGTATTTGAACCAGCTGGGCTTCGATCTGGTCGGCTACGGGTGCACGACCTGCATCGGCAACTCGGGGCCGTTGATTCCGCAGGTCAGCCAGGCGGTGACCGACGGCGACCTGAGCGTCAGTGCCGTGCTGAGCGGCAACCGCAACTTCGAGGGGCGCATCCATCAGCAGACCCAGATGAACTTCCTGGCTTCGCCACCGCTGGTCGTCGCCTATGCGCTGGCAGGAACGATGAACATCGACCTGCTCACGGATCCGCTCGGCGACGATCCGTCAGGCGAACCGGTGTACCTCCGCGACATCTGGCCGACCAGCATGGAGATCGAAGCCGTGGTGGGCGAATCGGTCAAATCGGAGATGTTCTCGGCCGGTTATTCCGACGTGTTCGAGGGCGACGACAACTGGAAGAACCTGCCGATCCCGGAGGCGAACATGTTCGCCTGGGACAACACCTCGACCTATGTGCGTCAGCCACCGTACTTCGAGGGGATGGCGCGCGCACCCGAGCCTCTGACGGACATCGCCGGCGCCCGCGTTCTCGCGCTGCTCGGCGACTCGGTCACCACGGACCACATCTCACCGGCCGGGCAGATCAAACGGGACTCCCCCGCAGGGCACTATCTGCAGGAGCACGGTGTCGCACCGCGCGACTTCAACTCATACGGCTCGCGGCGCGGCAACCACGAGGTGATGATCCGCGGCACGTTCGCGAACATCCGGCTGCGCAACCAGCTGGTTCCCGGCGTCGAGGGCGGTTTCACGCGGCACCTGCCGGACGGTGAGCAGACGACGATCTTCGAGGCATCCGAACGCTACCTCGCCGACGGCGTGCCACTCGTCGTGATCGCCGGCAAGGAGTATGGATCCGGCTCGTCGCGCGACTGGGCGGCGAAGGGCACGCTGCTGTTGGGTGTGAAGGCCGTGATCGCGACATCGTTCGAGCGCATCCACCGGTCCAACCTGATCGGCATGGGCGTGCTGCCGCTGCAGTTCCATGCGGGCGACAACGCCGCAAGCCTGGGGCTGACCGGCGAGGAGGTGTACTCGGTGATCGGTCTGGAGGGCGTGGACACGATCCCACGCGAGGTGACGGTGCGGGTGGAGCCGGAAAACGGCTTGCCGGTACGCGAGTTCCTGGCGACGGTGCGCATCGACACCCCGGCGGAGGCCGCGTACTTCCGGAACGGAGGCATCCTGCAGTACGTGCTGCGCCAACTCCTGGTCGGCTGACCGGTGGTCGAGGAGCGGCGGTCAGCCGGATGTGCAGCGACCCGAGCTGACCGGCGTGCTCGATCCGGCCTGAGCGAGCACGGGCTGCACCTCGGCGAGCGTGAGCGCATAGCCGGTGTCGCCGTCCGTCGTCGAGCGGGCGAAGACGACTCCGACGACGTGACCGTTCGTGTCGAACAGCGGCCCGCCGGAGTTGCCCGGACGCACCACCCCGCGCAGCGAGTAGATCTCGCGGGTGACCGTGCGGGAGCGATAGATGTCCGTGCCGGTGGCATCCAGCGTCTGGCGCACGCGTGCCGGAGACATCGTGTACGGCCCGTCTCCCGGGAACCCGGCCGCTACTGCCGAGGCGCCGGCAGGTAGGGGGGCGCCCAATTTCAACGGCGCGACGTTCAGCCCGGGAACCTCCAGCACGGCCACGTCGCGCTCCGGGTCGAAGGCGACCAACTGTGCCGGCAACGCGGAGCCGACACCGCGCGCCTGCACCGCGACACTGCTCGCCCCGGCGACCACGTGCGCGTTCGTCACGACCCGATCGCCGGCGAGCACCCAGCCGCTGCCCTCCGATGCAGTGCCGCAGGCCGGCTCGTTCGCAAGCACCCGTACGACTCCGGACGCCGCGGCGCTGACGGCCGCCGGGATCGACGGATCCGGTGGCGCCGCGCTCGCGATCGACTCGCCGTGCTCGAAGACCTTCGGCAGGCCAGCCTGCCTGAGTGCGTCGTCGAGGGCGCCGAGCGCTGTGGACGCCGGCACGGGCGAGATCGCGTCCAGCGCCGCCACGATCTTCGACGAGGCGACGACCTGCGTGACGGGGATCAATGTCGTCGTCTGCAGGAAGCCGGCGACGAGCCACACGACAAGAGCCCAGGTCACCAGCCCGACCGCGGCGCCGCCGACCGCGTCGATGCCGCGGACCGGGCCCCTGCTCAACCGTCGACGGATCATCGTGGCAAGCGTCGCGGCGGCCCCGTAGATCACGGAGGCGCAGACCAGGATGAACACCGAGGCCACGATCGTGCGCTGCACGACATTGCCCCAACCGATCCCGGCGAGCCAGCCCACCACGGTCGGTGCGAACTGCAGTCCGAGCCAGAGCCCGCCGATCAGCCCGACCATCGGAACCGCGGAGAGCACGGCGCCGCGCCGCCATCCGGATGCGATCGAGAGCACGGCCGCGACCGCAAGTGCGACGTCGACGATCAGTTCCATGACGCTGGTTCCCACAGAGGTCACTTTTGCGCACATTTCCGTGAGTTGCCCCAGGACACGCCAGCTGAGGCGCCTCACGACGCAACGACGGTGCCGGCGCACGGTCCAAGGCATACGCTGTCGTTATGGTGGTTGGGCAGCGGGCATCCGAAGACCAGGCAGCGGCGCGTGGGTCGGCCTAGGCCCGGACTGCTGGTCGTCGCGATCGGCATCCTCCTCCTGACCGCGTGCTCCGGCGCACACCCGAGCGCAAGCTCTCCTGCGATATTCCCATCGGCGATGCCGAGCACGGACGGCCCCGCGCCCTCAGCCACGGCGTCCACGCCCGTTGCCGGAATCACCGCCTGGCTCGGCTATCACGCGGATGCGGCGCGCACGGGCGCCGTGCCGGCCGGCGCCTCGCTCACGTCGGCCCGGGTGGCGTGGACGGCCAAGCTCGGCGCCGCCGTATTCGGACAGCCGGTGGTAGCCGACGGCCTGGTCATCGCCGCGACGGAAAGCAACCGGGTGTTCGCACTGAACGCACGCACCGGACAGCTCACCTGGTCGGCTTCGCTGGGCGCCCCGCTGACGAACGTCGGCGCGGTCGCCGGATGCGGGAACATCGATCCTCTGGGCATCACCAGCACCCCGGTCATCGACCCTGCAACCGGCACCGTGTACGTCGTCGGGGAGGTCGCGGATGCAGACGGCGGCGTCCATCACCAGTTGGTGGGGCTGAGTGTCACGACCGGCACCGTCACGCTCTCCGAGAATGTCGACCCACCGCTGCCCGCGGGCGAGTCCCCGGTCAACCTGTTGCAGCGGGCCGGGCTCGCGCTGGCGAACGGGCGGGTCTACATCGGCTACGGCGGCAATTACGGCGACTGCGGCCGGTACCATGGCTGGTTGGTCGGCGTCAAGACGAACGGTCCGCCCCATCTGGTGTCGTTCGAGGTCGCATCCGACGGCGAAGGCGGTGCGATCTGGCAGTCCGGCGGAGCACCGGCGATCGACGCGACCGGCGACCTCTACGTCAGCACGGGCAACGCCAACCCCGACCCGCCCCAGGGCGGACCCGACCCGAAGGCGTACACCGAGAGTGTCGTGAAGCTGTCGCCGGCCCTCGTGCCGCTCGCCGCCTTCAAGGACACGGTCGCCGGCGGCGACGAAGACCTGAGCACCGGCAATCCCGTGCTGCTGCCGGGCGGCGCGGTCTTCGTCGTCGGCAAGACCGACATCGGCTATGTGCTCAGTGGGCAAAGCCTCACGCGTGCGGCCTCGATTCCAGATGTGTGCGGCAGCGACCCCGATGGCGGCCCCGCCTACGATGCGGTCACGAATCGCGTCTTCGTCCCGTGCCGCGATGGCGGCATCCAGGTGGTCGACCTTTCCACCGCCACGCTCGGGCCGCGACTGCAAGGCGCCAACGGTGCGCCGATCCTGATCGGTTCGCGGTTGTGGGCGGCGCACTACCCGGATGGCAGCGTCACGGAGTTCGACACCGCGACCGGCGCCCGCGTGCAGAGCGTCTCGGCCGGCTCGCCGATCCCGAATTTCGCCAGCCCGAGCACGGCGCTCGGCCTGCTCCTGATCGGCACGGACTCCGGTGTCACGGCGTTTGCCGGGGCCGGCTGAGCACCGGCCGTCAACGCAGGTAGCCGGACTGAAAGCGCACCAGCGGCGATCGTGCCGTGGGCGCTGTGCGCCCCATCGCCACGACCTCACCCACGAACAGGATGTGCGTGGCCACCTCGTGCATCGCGGTCGTGCGCAGCTCGAACCAGCCCAGCGCGCCCGCGATGAGCGGGGGCGCCGCATCCGCCCGCCGAACATGCGGGATCTGCGACAGCAGGCCGTCCAGCGGACGGCCCGGTTCGCTGAGCACGTCGGCGACGGCACCCTGCTCCGCCGACAGAATGCTCAAGGCCCAGTGGCCGGCGCCTTCGAGCGCCTCGGCCATGCGCGAGAGCCCGTAGAGGCTGACCACCATGGTCGGCGGGTCGTACGAGATCGACAGATAGTCCGTAACGGTGGCCGCGTTGTCCCAACCGCGATGCACGGCGGAGACGATCGCGGTTCCCTTGGCGACGAGGGTGCTCAACTGCTTGTAGGCATCCTGATCGGCCTGAGTCGCGCCGGTCGGGGCGAGAATATGTTCCGTCCACTTCGGCGTATCCGGCTGCATGCTGCCACCCTATCCGCCGGCCGGCCGGCTCGCCGATTGCGCCGGCCGGCCAGGTCGATTCCGCTCGGCGCCGTGCCAGTCGGTTGCGCCGCGCGCTGCAACGGCGCAGGGTGAGGCAAGCTGGAACGGTACGTGCCGGCCGCATTCCCGGCGGAAAGGTCGAATATCGCATGAAGCTGACGATCCTCGGCGGAGGCGGGTTTCGCACGCCCATCGTCCACCACGCGCTCCTGCGCGACACGGGCGCGCCGCGGATCACCGAGGTGGCGCTGTTCGACATTGATACCGGCAGACTCGACGGCATCGGACGAGTGCTGCGTGAGCAGGCACAGGGGTTCCCTGATGCCCCGGCCCTGACGGTGACGACGGATGCGCGCGCCGCGATCGCCGGCGCCGATTTCGTCTTCGCGGCGATCCGTGTCGGCGGTCTGGCCGGTCGCCGTGCTGACGAGCGCGTGGCCCTGAACCTGGGCGTGCTCGGGCAGGAGACCACAGGGCCTGGCGGCATCGCCTACGCATTGCGCACCGTGCCGGTCATGCTCGACTACGCGCGACTCATCGCAGAACTCGCGCCGGATGCCTACCTGCTCAACTTCACGAATCCGGCGGGAATCATCACGGAGGCGGTGCAGAGCGTGCTCGGCGACCGTGCGCTTGGAATCTGCGACACGCCTTCCGGGCTGGGCCGACGCCTGGCAGGGCTGATCGGCCTCGACCCCGGCCGTCTGCAGTTCGACTACATCGGCCTGAACCATCTCGGCTGGATGCGCCGCGTGCTGCGCGACGGGCGCGACCTGCTGCCGGGCCTCCTCGCCGACGACGACCTGCTCGGCACGCTGGAAGAGGCGCACGTCTTCGGGTGTGACTGGATCCGCGCACTCGGAGCGATCCCGAACGAGTACCTGTATTACTACTATTTCAACCGGGAGGCCGTCGCGAACATCCTCGCCTCCCCGATGACCCGCGGCGACTTCCTCGAGCAGACGCAGACCGCGTTCTTCCGCGAACTGTCGGCCGGACGCAGTGACACGGTCGGTCTCTGGCGTGCAGCAGTCGCCGAGCGCGACGCCAGTTACATGGCAGAGGCGAAGGGTGGCGTGCAAGGCCACCCGACGACCCCGCCCGAGCTCGAGCTCGACCCGGCGCAACAGGGTTACGCTTCAGTCGCGCTGGCCGTGATGCGCGCGATCAGCCGCGACGAGCCGACGACAATGCTCCTCGACGTGCGCAACGCCGGTGCGATCACCGGCCTGCCCGACGACGCCGTGGTCGAGATCCCGACGCGGGTCGGTGCGGATGGTGTGCACCCGTTCTCCGTACCCGCCCCGAACCTCGGTCAGCTCGGCCTGATGCAGCAGGTGAAGGCTGTCGAGCGCCACGCGATTGCAGCAGCGACCACCGGGGACGCGAGCGAGGCGGTCAAGGCGTTCGCACTGCATCCGCTCGTCGATTCCGTGACCGTGGGCGAACGGTTGTTCACCGGGTATTGCGAGGCGATTCCGCAGCTCGCGGCACTGTTCGGTCGCCGAACGTAGCCCGGTCCCGCGTGCTCCGCAACCTCACGCGTATCTGCGGGCCCGTACCCACGGCAGGGGAAGGAGCTCGTCCGCTTGCACGGCGCCGACGGCAGCGCCGTCGCTGACGATCACCCGAATGTCCGTTCCGTAATGCGGGATGAGTTCTCGGCACACACCGCACGGATTGATCACCCGAGGAACGCCGTCCTCACCCAGGCCCACGGAGACGATGGTCTCGATAGCGTTCTCGCCCGCGATGCACGCGTTCGCGATCGCACTCGGCTCCGCGCACACATTCACGCGGTTCGAGGCCAGATGAAGGCCGAGATACGTCGCCCCCGATCGTGTGCGCACCGCCGCAGCGACCCGGTGCTTGGTCTCGTCATGCGCGCGACGGAGAAGACGTGCGGCCGATCCGCACAGTTCCTCGTCGGCGGTGCTCAATTCCTGCATGGTCTGTGTCCCTTCGTTGTCGTGCGGCCGTCGTCCTGGCGACGCCTCACACACCCGTGTAGACGGTCTTCTCCCAGGTGTAGAAGTCGAGCGCCGAGTGTCCCTGCTCGCGGAACGTGTTGGATGACGAGTCCTTGATGCCGCCGAACGGCACGTGCAGGTCGAGGCCGGAGGTCGGTCGGTTGACCTTCACCACTCCCGCCTGAATCCTGTTCGCGAAGTCCGTCGCGTGCCTCAGGCTGTTCGTGCAGATTCCGGCCGTCAGCCCGTACCGCGAGCTGTTCAGCGCTTCGAGGCCGGACTCGTAATCCGCGACGTCGAGCACGGCGACCACGGGGCCGAAGATCTCGTCGGTGACGATGGGTGCGTCGTGCGCGAGGTCCGTCGCGATGACAGGCTTGAACCGAAGTCCGTCGGCTTCGGCAGATCCGTGCAACAGCCGCGCGTTCGAGTTCACCGCCGTCCGCACGGCCGCGATGTCCTGCTCCAGCTGCGCATCACTGACCACCACGCCCATGCGCGTCCCCTGATCCAGCCCGTCGCCGGGTGCGTACGTGGTCGCGAGCGCGACGAGCTCATCGAGGAAGGCTCGACGGATGCCCGGGGTGACGTATACGCGAGAGGTCGCGGTGCACGCCTGCCCGGTCAACCCGAAAGCGCCCGCGGCAACCACCTCGGCGGCCTTGCGCGGGTCGCTGTCATCGAGAACGAGGACGCCGTTCTTACCGCCCATCTCCGTCTGGCTTCGCGCGCGTCGGGCGTTGAGCGTCTGCTGCAACGCCAAGCCGACCTTCGTCGACCCTGTGAACGACAGGGCTGCAACCCTGGGGTCTTTCGTCAAATGGTCGCCGACGACGCTGCCGCGCCCGTGCACGATGTTGAAGACACCCGCGGGAAGTCCCGCGTCCCGAAGGACGATGCCCAGGTGCGTCGCCGACATCGGCGTGATCTCGGCGGGCTTGAGCACGACGGCGTTCCCGCTGATGAGGGCCGGAGCTGTTTTCCAGGCGGGGATGGCGATGGGGAAGTTCCACGGTGTGATCAGGCCGACGACACCGAGCGCCTGACGGCTGGTGAGGATGGTCGTGTCCGGAGTCGCACTCGGATACGCCGCACCGGTCGACGCCCAGCCGAGCGAGCCGAAGAATTGAAGCACGCCGACGGCGCGGCCGACCTCCCCCATCGCTTCTGCGCGAGTCTTGCCCTCCTCCCTCACGAGGTCCTCCGCGACGGCCGACTGACGCTGACGGAGGAGTTCGGCGGCCTTCAGCAGCACGGCACCCCGGGCGGGCGCTGGTGTGCTCGCCCATGAGATCTGAGCGGCACACGCTGCCGCAATGGCGGCATCCGCGTCCCGGCCGGTGCCGTCGGGTGAGGTGACGGCGACCTCGCCGGCGCGTGCCGGGTTGAGGCGCTGCTTTGCGGAATCTCCACAGAATTCGCCATCGATGAGATGCTGGGCGAGCGCTGGAGCGGTCATTGCTGTCCTTTCGTTGACACGGATGTCGATCGACCCGGATATCGATTGATCCGGATATCGTCAGAGGGTTGCGACCAGGCCGCCGTCGCAGCGCAGGGCGACACCGGTGATGTAGGAGGCTGGCCCGCTGCACAGGAACGCCGCTGCGGCACCGAACTCCTCGGGATCGCCGTAGCGGCGTGCCGGGATGGACCGTTGCGATGTCCGCGCGACTTCCGCTTGCGAGATGCCTTCGCGCTCGGCCCGCGCCCGGTCGAGCCCCGCAACGCGGTCCGTCGCGATACGTCCCGGCAGCAGCAGGTTGACCGTGACCGCGTCGGCGGCGACTTCGGCTGCGAGGGTCTTGAGGTAACCCGCGAGTGCCGCACGGCCCAGATTCGATGCGGCCAGATTCGGCAACGGAGACACGATACCGCTCGAGCCGACAGCGAGGATCCTGCCCCATTTGCGCTCACGCATGCCCGGCAGCACGTGGGATATCAGATGGTTTCCCGGTTCGACCAACTGGGCGAACGCCGCACCGACGCCGGCAGCATGCATCTCGGCGGCCAGCCCGGGTTTCGGCCCCGGGCCGTTCAGGATCATGATGTCGATCGGGCCGAAGTCCGCTTCAGCCTGCTCGAGCGCCCGGGTGCGCGAATCGGAGCTCAAGACGTCCAGCTCGATGCCGATGGCAGACGGCAGCCCGGCCGCGATCTCCGCCGCCGCGTCCTGTCGCCGACCGGTGACGACCACATGTGCGCCTTCGCGCCCGAGTGCGGTCGCAATCGCACGACCCAATCCGCCGGTCGACGCGGCGACGAATGCCGTCCTTCCCTGAAGCTGCAGATCCATCAGTGCACCACCGTCCGATCCGCGAGACGCGCGAGGTGCGCGTCGGCGAGCTCTGACAGCTCCTCCGGGAACGGCGTGGCCGGCACCCGAGCTGCGGCGTCGGCGAAGATCCCCCGCCGCCGGAACAGTTCCTTGCGGATGCCCAGCGCGATGCCGGGCTGCTGTTCGAAATTGATGAGCGGAAGGTAAGGGAGGAGTTCCGCACGAGCGTCGTCGCGGTTTCCACCGAACCAGGCGCCGACGCATGCGACCAGAGCCTCGGGGTATGAGAACCCGGTCATGGCTCCGGCCGATCCCGCTGAGAGCTCATCAAGCAGGCCCTGCCCGCCGAGGCCGCCGAACAGCGAGACACCCGCGCACGCGCCGAGTCGCGCGATGGCCACGGCCGTCGGCGGCGCTTCCGCCTTCACCGCCGACACGAACGGGCAGGCCTGCACGATCGCGATCAGGTCGCGCGTCGCGATCGACACGCCGTTCGCCTTCGGGTAGTCCTGCAGCACGATCGGCACGCCGGTGGCGTCGTGGATACGGCCAAGATGTTCGATGACGACATGCGGCCGCGGCGAGTTCACCTGCACCATCGCCGCCTCCAGCCGCCGGCCGAGTGCCTCCTGGGCGTTCTCGACCTCCTCGCACGCCGGCGCCGTGGCGAGCGAGGTGACACCCGCGACGATCGGAAGCTCGCTGTGGTCGGCGGCAACGCCGAGCACACGCATCCGCTCGGCTGCGGTGAGCGAAGCCGCCTCACCGAACACGCCGAGCACGGTGAGCCCGGTTGCACCGACGGTGCCATAGAACTCGACGAGGCGGGCGAGGCTGTCCTCGTCGACCCGGCGGTCATCGCCGATGAAGGGGGTCGCGACAACACCCCAGACGCCGCGAGCCAGCGGCTCGACTCGTGGTCGCGATCGCACCGGCACGGGTTACCTCCCCGGCCAGACCGGCGTGCGCTTCTGCTGGAACGCGGCGACGCCCTCCGCCGAGTCCTCACTGTGCAGCGCAGCCATCAGCGCGGGCAGGCGCATCGCGCGCGCCTCCTGCGCACTCAGCTGTGCGGTCCGCACGACCATCTGTTTCACTGCCCGCACGGAGGTCGGCGCACAGGCCAGGATCGAGGCCGTCCATCGTTCGACCGCATCGTCGAGTCGATCCATGGGCACGACCTCGTTGACGAGTCCCATCTGACACAGCTCCTGCGCCGTTGCCTTGCGCCCGGTGAGCAGCAGCCCCATCGCCTGGGTGTATGGAATCCGGCGGACGAGTTGGTGAATCCCGCCATCGAGGGCGAGCCGGCCGACGCGTGGTTCGGTGAGGCCGAACTGCGCATGCTCCGCCGCGACGACGATGTCGGCTCCGAGCACCATCTCCATCCCGCCGCCGAGCGCGTATCCGTTGACCCTTGCGATCACGGGGACGTCGAGCGTTGTCCTCAGGGTGAGCCCGCCGAAGCCATTCGGGTCGAGCTCGGCCCAGTACTCGAGCCCGGTCTTGTCGATGGCGTCCGCCGACATGTCCGCCCCGACGCAGAAGGCCTTGACGCCGCCTCCGGTGAGCACGATGGCGCGTACGTCGGGGTTTGCCTCGATGCTCGCCCAGATCTGGCTGAGCCTGTCGTGTGTCGTCTGATCGACTGCGTTGAGAACACGCGGCCGATCGATCGTGACCGTGGCGATCCCGCGGTCATCGAGGGTGAAAGAGACCTCGTCCGTCGCGACGCTCTCACTCATCTCAGCACCCCCAGGTCCTGCAGACGCCGAATCTGTTCCTCGTCGAAACCGCTCTCGGCGAGGACCTCGACACTGTGCTCGCCGAGACGCGGTGCGGGCCTGCGCACGGTGGCGGGCGTGCCGGAGAGGTGGATCGGGCTGTTCAGCATCCGAACGGCGCCGGTGGCCGGGTGCTCCACCTGAACGATCATGCCGTTGGCCGCGGTCTGCGCGTCGTCGAGGGCCTCGGCGAGGGTCCGGACGGGTGCGTTCAGCACGCCTTCATTCTCAAGCCGTCGGGTCCAATGCTCGGTCGTGTTCGTCGCGAAGCGCTCGGCGAAGATCGCTTGCAGCGCGGCCCGGTTCTCGATCTGCCTCTCGAGCGTCGCGAACTCCGGGCGTGAGGTGAGATCCTCGTCGAGTTCGAGCGCCGTCGAGATGTGCTCGAGCGGGTCCGATGTGAAGCCGCCGACCATGCAGACAGCGGAGTCCGTGGTCGGGAAGACGCCGGTGAGCGGCATCCGCCCCCAATTGACCTCGAAACCGCGATTGAGCTGCATGCACGCCTCTTGCATCTGCATGTGCAGCATCGAGTCATACATCGCGACCTCGACTTTCTGCCCTTCGCCGGTGCTGTCACGTGCGCGCAGCGCGAGCAGGATGCCCTGGAACAGGTGCATGCCGGTCGTGTAGTCGCAGAGGGTGGTCGGATAGATCGTCAGAGGGTCGTCCTCCCCGCTGCGCCGCCACATCACCCCTGAGTAGGCCTGGTTGACGACGTCCTGTCCGCCGAGCGCGGCGTAGGGCCCGGTGGTGCCGAAACCGGTGCCCGACGCCCAGATGAGACGTGGGTTGAGTCGGCTCAGCTCCTCGTACCCGAAGCCCATGCGCTCCATGACGCCGGCCCGGAAATTGCTCACGACGACGTCGGCGCGGGCGATCAGGTCACGAACGACACGGTGCCCTTCACCCGACTTGGTGTCGATCGACATTCCGCGCTTGTTGCGATTGATCGACTGGAAGATAGGGTTGTCTGTGCCGTCTCGGTCCGGGTAGGACGTGCGCGACGTGTCGCCGGTGCCTGGTCGTTCGATCTTGACGACATCGGCTCCGAAGTCGCCGAGCATCTGCGTGCAGCTCGGGCCCATGAACACCTGGGTGAAATCGATGACGCGGATGCCGTCGAGCGGCAATGTCGCCGTCGCTGCGTCCCCCACGGCCACGCCATCGTCCTCGTGCTGTCGCAGTGTCATACCGCAACCGCCTCGATCTCGTCGATCGTCGCATTCTCCGACGGGACATCGCCCGGGTCGGCGTTGTGCTCGCGCATCCGCTGTTGGATGTCGGCGGCATCGACGTCGCGCACGTACAGGTTCTGCTCGAGCGCGAGGGTCGCAGCCGAGGCGACAGCCTGTCCCATCGCCATGCAGGGCGGGATCTCCCTCGACGACTTCTGTGCGTCGGGGGTGGCCGAATAGTGGCGGCCGGCGACGAGCAGCTGGTCGACCCCCGTCGGCAACAGTGAGCGGTAGGGATAGTAGTAGTCCCGGCCGCGGGCGACCGAGTCAGAGAAGTGGCGACGACGCACGACGTCGTCCTTTGTCATGACGTACTCGCCTTGGAGCAGCCGGGTCTGACGCACCCCGATCTGAGGCGCCGAGTCGAGCACATAGCAGTCGGCGAAGCCGGGGAGGTTCTCCTTGACGTATTGCACCGCCTCGGCGATGCGCTCGCGCGCGGCGAACTCGGCCTCGGTCAGCGACACGGGATCGACGCCGTCGTATCCGGTCATGTGCGGGGCGTTGCACCACACGACGCCGGGGAGCGGGGTCTTGAGCCACCACAGTTCCCATGCCCCGCCGAGGATGCGTTTGACCTTGCGATTGACGGCACGCGCCGCCTTGGGATCCCCTTGCTCGAATTCCTCGGCGAGCGCCGTGTCGACACCGCCGAGGCGGAACACCAGGGTGGTCAGGTAGCTGCCCTGGATGTATTCTGCACCGGCACGCGAGGCGACATCGATGTCGCCGGTGGTGTCGATGACGATGTCCGCGAGATGCGCCTGCGGACCCGACTTCGTCTCGGCGATCACCCCTTTCATGGCGCCGTCGTCGACGACGGGGCGCGAGAACCACGAATGGAGGAGCAGATCGACACCGGCATCCCGCACGAGGTCGTTCGAGACCCGTTTCCAGCCGTCCGGGTCGAACGCTGCCGCGTAGCAGATCGGCTTCGGTTTTGTATGACTGTGGAAATCGAACGTTCCGAAGCGCCCCCACTTGTTCCAGAGCTCCTGCGACGTCGCGCGATCCTCCGGCGGCGGCACGACTGCCAGGCCGAGCTTCTCGAGCCGCTCGATGTACTCCGAGACGATGCCGGTCACGGTGATCTCTTGCCCGTTGATCATGTCGTCGAGCACGAGGACCATTCCGCCGGAGGCAAGCCCGCCGAGCGAGGCGTACCGCTCAAGCAGTGTCACGGACGCCCCGGATCGGGCGGCGGTGACCGCGGCCGCGACGCCTGCCGGGCCTCCCCCGACGACGACGACATCCGAGCGGGATGCAATCGGTGCGCCGAGGTCGTCCGAGGAGACGAGGAGGTCGTGGGATTTCATTGCTGATCTACTTTCCAATGTGAATGCCGTTGACTCGGCGGGCGAGCAGGTAGAAGACGATACTCAGGGTCGAGAGGACCGCGACATACACGGGAAACAGCCAGGTGAGGTGGACGGACTGCAGCCAGACCAGCAGATACGATGCGGTGCCGCCGAAGATCGCAACGCCGAGCCCGTAGCCGAGCGAGGTCCCTGCCCCGCGGAAGCTCTTCTGCATCAGCGAGGTGGAAACCACGTTGTACAGCGTCATGTTCAGCACCAGCACGACGGATCCGCCCAGGAGCACGGCCGCGAATCCACCGATCCCCGGCTGCACATAGAGGAGCATCAGGAACACGGAGGGAATCACCAGGATGCGGGTGACAATGAACCACCTCGACAGCGCCCGACCATCGACGAACCTTCCGACGATCAGGCTGCCGACGACGAGGATGACGCCGAGAATCGTCGTGAGTGCGAAGACCGCGGTCGGGTCTTCTTTCATGCCGGACCGGGCGGAACTGGGCAATCCCACGTTCCACGCATAGTTGTAAGCCTGGACGGCACCGACGACGAAGACGATCGCGAGCACACTGAGCCAGCTCTTGCGCACGCCGGTCCAGACCGATCCCGTGCTGGTGTCCGCCAGCTCTTCCGGGCGCATGGTCTCAGGGAGCGTGCGCCGCAGGTAGAGGATCACGAAACCGAAGGCAGCGCCGACGACGAACGGCACCCGCCAGCCCCAATCGGCCATGGCGCCAGCGCCGATGGTGAGCGTCGTCAGGAAGCTGACCAGGGACGCCAGGACGATTCCGAGGTTGACGTAGAAGGAGATGATTCCAGCGACCAGTCCCTCCCGTCCATCGGGAACGAGTTCGACGGCGTGCGCGGTCGACAGCGGCGCTTCGACGCCCGTCGAGATTCCCTGCACGATCCGGCACAGCAGCAGGATGATACCGGCCCAGATGCCGATCTCCTTGTACGTCGGCGAGAACGCAATGACCAGCGTGCTGATCGCCATGAGGGTGATGGACAGCATCATCACCTTTCGCCGCCCGATCCTGTCGGCGAGTGTGCCCAGCACGATTCCGCCGAGGGGCCGGAACAGGAAGCCGACGGCGAAGACGGCCAGTGCATCGAGGGTCGCCGTCACGGGATCCGTGCTGGGGAAGAAGTGCGGGCCGATATACGCGGAGAGCAGACCGAAGATCATCCAGTCGTACCATTCGAGGGTGTTGCCCAGTCCGAGGCCGAGGATGCCGCGTCGGACGGCGGGGGAAAAGCGTTCGCGACTTTGCTTGGTCGTGCTGACGCCAGTGTCAAACATGATTCTCCTTAGTGTGGGCAAGCCTCGACATTGCCGCTTGCCGGCAGGCTCCAGCGACGTCGGTCCCGTTGCGGGACGACGTTGGAGGTGAATGGGTGGATGCGGCAGCGCTCGCCGATTGCGGCGCTACCAGGTTGGGGGTGAGTTGATCCAGACGGCTACGCACGGTTCGTCGTAGCAGTTGTTGTACCAGTGCGGGATCGTCGAATCAAAGGTGATCGAATCGCCGGTCTCGAGCACATGTCTCTGGCCATTCAGATACACGTCCTCTTTACCGGAGAGGATGATCCCGAATTCTTCTCCGCCGTGCGCGAAAGGAGTACCGCTGGTGTCGTGGCCGGGAGACGTGACGACCCAGAGTGCTTCGATCGTGCCGTTCAGATCGGGCGTGAGCAGTTCGTAGACCGTGTCTCCCACGGCTTCCGTCACCACGCCCCTGAGATCTCGACGGTCCGACTTGCGAACCACGGGAGATCGTGTTTCCGCATGGTTCGGGAAGAGCTTCCCCACGGGGATCCCGAGGCCATGTGCCAACTGCGCCAATGTCGTAAACGACGGATTGGCGAGTCCTCTCTCAATCTGACTGACGATCGCGGGACTGAGGCTTGTGACCTCGGACAGTTCCGCGAGCGTGAGGCCTTTCTCTTTGCGCAATGCACGAACTTGGGTACCGACACTCGCCAGCATCGCATCCACGGCCGGCGCCGGTTTCGGTGTCGGTGGCGGTGTCGAAACCACGAATGCAACTCCTTCTGATCAGCGAAGTGATTTCAGTATATTGGAGATGTTTAGCGAGTCAACTACTTTCCTAAATTTTTTTAGTATGCTAAACAGACACTTCCGGCCCGTCACCGGCGATGACGCACGTGAATGATCGAACGCACGTGAACAGGAGGATGCGATGACGCGACCACTCGACGGCATCAAGGTCGTCGACTTCACGCAGGTCATGCTCGGGCCGTCGTGCACGCAGGCCTTGGGGGATTTCGGTGCCGACGTGATCAAGGTCGAGCGTCCGGTCTCTGGAGATCTCTCGCGAGAGGGCGTGCTCGCGCACGTCGGCAAGGACAACCCGATCTTCCTCAGTCTCAACCGCAACAAAAGAGCGATCGCCGTCGACCTCTCGACGGATGCCGGTCGTGCCGTGGTCCACGACCTGCTTCGAGACGCCGACGTGGTCGTGAGCAACTTTCGCCCGGGCGTCATGGAGCGGCTCGGACTCGGCTACGAGACCGTGTCGGCATGGAATCCGCGCATCATCTGGGCGAGCGGTTCCGGTTTCGGCTCCAGCGGACCATACGCTCGCAAAGGCGGCCAAGACATCCTGGGACAGGCCTACTCCGGAGTGATGATGCGCAAGGCCGACCCCGAGCATCCGACCGCGATCTATGCGACCCCGATCGCCGACTACACCGCCGGACAGCACCTGGTGCAGGGCATCCTGCTTGCACTGCTGCAACGGCAGATGACCGGTGAAGGGCAGAAGGTCGAGGTCAGCCTCTACAATTCGATGCTGGCCATGCAGATGCAGGAGGCCACGACGCGCCTGATGTACGACGAGGAGCTGAACTGGGCACTGATGCCGTTGAGCGGATGCTTTCCCACCCGCGATGCGGAGATCGTCGTGGTGGGCGCATTCACGGAGAATCCGCTCCGTGACATCTGCGCGGCGCTCGGCCTGCCGGACCACTCGCAGGATGCGCGGTTCGCCACACTCGATGCGCTCAAGAGCAACAGGACCGAGATCCGCACGATCATCGCGCGGCGGCTACTCGAGGACACCTCCGAGCACTGGCTGGCTTCCCTCGAACGGAACGATGTGCTGTGCGGGCCGGTGCGAAGCCTCTCGGAGGCCCTCGCCGACCCGCAGACCGCACACAACAAGATGATCATCGAATTCACGGATGCCGATGGCCGGCTCGCGAGGACGATCGCCTCGCCGATCACGATGTCAGCCGTGGAGACATCGGTGCGCCACGCTCCGCCGCGCCTCGGCGAGCACAGTCGCGAACTCCTCACAGAACTCGGCTACGACGCCGAGCGCATTCGCGGCCTTTTCGCCAGCGGCGCTGTGCAGTGATGCGCGATTGCTGCTGATCCTCGTCGGCGGTGTCAGGAGGCTCGGTTGCGAAACTGCGAGGCGCTGATCGCGTACGAGCCTTCGGGCTGCGCGCAGACCTTGCGGGCTGCGAGCGAAAACTAACGGTTCTTGCCGTTCTGGCGCCCCGACATGCGCCGATACATCCACCACGCACCGAGCACGAACCCGCCTCCGATCAAGATCAGCGGAAGCACGATGAAGAACTGGAACACGGCTTGAGCGTAGCGGATCGAGATCCGTGCGTTCACGTTTTCGTTACCTCCACTTCAGTCGCCCTCTGCGCTAGCATGACCGCAGGTGGCCAGCAGTGCGGCATCCAACAGTCCGTGGCAGCGCGGACGGCCCGAAGTTGGCGCGCGGAGGAACAATGTTCAAAACTCGAAGGGTCATCGCGGTCTTGTCGGTCGCCACGGCGGCTGCGCTCGTGTTGAGTGCGTGCAGTGGCGGATCCGGCGGCAGCAGTTCATCCAGCAGTTCTTCCGTCGATGCCGCGACGGCGACGAGCGCGGCCGCTTTCGGAGGCATGAGTCAACTGGTCGCCGCCGCGAAGAAGGAAGGCACGCTCAACGTCATCGCGTTGCCGGACTCATGGGCCAACTACGGCAAGATCATCGCCGCTTTCAAAGCGAAGTACGGGCTCACGGTCAACTCGGCGAACCCGAACGGATCAAGCGCGGACGAGATCAAGGCCGCCGACGACAACAAGGGGCAGGACACCGCGCCCGACGTCTTCGACCTCGGCGCCGCTGTCGCTCTCGCGAGCACCGCCAAGTTCGCGCCGTACAAGGTCGCGAACTGGGCGCAGATTCCTGCGGAGAACAAGGAACCCACAGGGCTGTGGGTCAACGACTACACCGGAAGCATGTCGATCGGTTACAACTCGAACAAGTATCCGAAGCCGACGAGCCTCGACGACCTGCTGAAGCCCGCGTTCAAGGGGGCCGTCGCCATCAACGGCGACCCGACGCAGGCCGGCGCAGCGTTCGCCGCCGTCGGGCTGGCCACGGTGCAGAGCGGTGGAACGCTCGACAACTTTCAGCCGGGCATCGACTTCTACCACAAGCTCAGCAAGGCCGGCAACTTCCTGACCGTCGACCCCACCCCCGCAACCATCGCGTCCGGTGAGACGGGCGTCGTCTTCGACTGGAGCTACAACAACCTTGCAGCCGCCGCCACGGTTCCCGGCTGGAAGGTGACGACGCTCCCGGGCACCGCCTACATCAGCTACTACAACCAGGCGATCAACAAGGACGCCCCGCATCCGGCTGCTGCTCGGCTGTGGGAGGAGTTCGTCTACAGTCCGACGGTGCAGAACCTGTTCCTTGCGGCCGGTGCCTACCCGGTCACCATCGATGCGATGACCTCCGCCGGCACGATCGACAAGACGGTGCTCGACTCCGTCGGCGCACTGCCGAAGAACCGGGTCTCGCCGACGACCGACCAGACGAACGCGGCGAATGCGTTGCTCTCAAAGAGCTGGGCAGCGGCCATCGGCCAGTAGCATACGAAGATGACAGTCGCTGCTGCGCCAGCCAGCGACAGCGGTGGCGCCGAGGCCATGCCCCGGCGTCACCACCCCGCTGGTTCCGCGCCGATCCGCCGCGCGAAGCGCGGCTGGTCTTTTCTCGGGTTGACGCCGTTCGCCTGTTATGTGCTGCTCTTTCTCGCCCTACCGACGATCCTCGCCCTGGGCACGGGCTTCTTCGACAGCAGGGGCGCTTTCACGCTCGACAACATCGCCGCGCTTTTCGATCCGGTCATCCTGAGCACGTTCGTGGCATCCTTCTGGGTGTCGGCCCTCACGGCGGTGATCGGCGCCCTCGTCGGTGCACTGATCTGCTACGCGCTGCTCGGAACCCGTTCCGACGGGCGGCTGCGTCTGATGATCGAATCGGCGTCGAGCGTACTCGCCCAGTTCGGCGGTGTCATGCTTGCCTTCGCCTTCATCGCGACGATCGGCGTGCAGGGCCTGGTCACCATCTGGTTGCAGTCGATCTTCCACTTCAACATCTATGCCAACGGTGTGTGGCTCTACACGGTTCCCGGCCTGATCCTGCCGTACATCTACTTTCAGGTTCCGCTCATGGTGATCACGTTCCTGCCGGCGCTCGAGGGGCTCAAGCCGCAGTGGGCTGAAGCGAACGCGACGCTCGGCGGCAATCGGCTCACCTACTGGCTGCGCATCGCTTTCCCCGTTCTCGCCCCCGCGTTCTTCGGCAGCCTGCTGCTGTTGTTCGCCAACGCCTTCTCCGCGTACGCGACGGCGGCCGCGCTGATCAGTCAGGGCTCGCAGATCGTGCCGCTTCAGATTCGCGCGGCGCTGGTCAGCGAGACGATTCTGGGCCGCTCCAACATGGCCGGCGCTCTCGCGCTCGGCATGATCGTGGTGATGGTGATCGTGATGACGGCCTATTCGTTCCTCCAAGCGCGCACAACGAGGTGGCAGCGATGAGCCGCGGCTCGGCTCGGCTCGGCATCGCACCGAGCCGACTGACCCGCGACATCATTCTCGGCGTCATCGGGGTGCTGTTCGCGATCCCCATCCTCTCGATGCTGGAGTTCACGCTTCGCAACGGCCTCGCAGGCGGCTACACGCTGTCGCACTGGATCGGGCTGTTCGACCCGGCAAACGCCACGCAATACGACGTGCTGTACACCGGCCTGGTCAATTCGCTGGTGTTGGCTGTCGTGACCGTTGCGATCGTGCTGTGCGTTCTGCTGCCGACCATGGTGCTGGTGCAACTGCGCTTTCCAACGCTGCGTCGACTGCTCGAGTTCATCTGCATCATTCCCATCACCGTGCCGGCGATCGTGCTCGTCGTCGGACTTGCGCCGATCTATTCCGTCGTCGCACAGATCTTCGGCAGCTCGGTGTGGACGCTGGCCTTCGCCTACGGAATCACCGTCCTGCCCTACGCCTACCGCACGATCCAATCGAATCTGGGCGCAATCGACGTCAACACGCTGAGCGAGGCGGCCCGATCCCTCGGCGCGAACTGGGGCGTTGTATTCTGGCGAGTGCTGGTTCCGAACCTGCGCCGGGGCATCCTGGCAGCATCCTTCATCTCGGTCGCCGTCGTGCTCGGCGAGTTCACGATCGCGTCGCTGCTCAGCCGGCAGAACCTGCAGACGGCGATTCTCCTGATGTCGCAGACGGATCCGTATGTCGCGGTGATCTTCGCGCTTCTCGCGCTCATATTCGTATTCGTGCTCCTGCTGATCATCGGTGGTGTCGGTGCTGTCGGCCGCGGCGGACGCAGACAGAAGAAGGGTGCCCAATCGTGAGCTCAACCACCGGGGTCGCCGTCGAACTGACGCAGATCACCAAGACCTACTCAGGCCAGCGAGCGCTCGACGACCTTTCTCTCTCCGTGGAGCCCGGCGAGTTCGTTGCACTCCTCGGACCGAGCGGATGCGGCAAGACCACCGCCCTCAGAGCGCTCGCCGGACTCGAGACCATCGATTCTGGGACGATCGCGATCAACGGCGACGACGTGACCGATCAACCGACGAACAAACGCGACATGGGAATGGTGTTCCAGTCGTATTCGCTGTTCCCGCACCTGACGGCGGAAGAGAACGTCGGATTCGGTTTGCGCATGCGCAAGGTGCCAGGCGCGGAGCGTAAGCGCCGATCGGCGGAAGCCTTGGACATGGTCGGCCTCGACCAACATCTGGAACGGTACGCCCACGAGTTGAGCGGCGGGCAGCAGCAGCGCGTCGCCTTGGCGCGCGCCCTGGTCACCGAACCGCGGGTGCTACTGCTGGACGAGCCGCTGTCCGCACTCGACGCAAAGGTGCGCGTGCAATTGCGGGAGGAGATCCGTCGGATCCAAACCGCGCTCGGCATCACCACGCTGTTCGTGACGCACGACCAAGAGGAGGCGCTCGCGGTTGCCGATCGCGTCGCAGTCATGCAAGCCGGCAACATCGAGCAGATCGGCACACCGGAGGACCTGTACCGGAATCCGGCGACTCCGTTCGTAGCGGAGTTCATCGGGCTGAGCAACCGGCTGCCCGGTGTGGTCGGCAGCGGAATGGTCGCGGTGCTGGGGCAGCGCCTTCCGTTGATCCACCCGGACATCGCGGATGGCCCGGTGACAGTGCTGCTGCGTCCAGAAGACATCAACCTGGCCTCCGGCGGCATCCCGGCTACGGTCGTGTCGTCCAGCTTCCTCGGGTCATTGCGACGCACAACGGTGCGTCTTGATGACGACACACTGATCAACGTGCAGCACGAGGTGCGGCACGCGTTCGAACCGGGCTCCGCCGTGCACCTCACGCTGAACGGCATGCCGGTTTCGGTACGGACGGAGTAGCCGGGCAGCCGCCGAGCTGCGGCCCGATCGGAGCGCTCACGGCTCACGGGCGGCCTCTTTCACGAGGGATGCGACCGCATCGGGCGACAGGCCCAGCTTCCGAACGGAGCGGGCGAGCGCGAGGATCTCAGAGTGAAGGGACGCCAACGGCTCGGCGGCGTCGGTCACCACCGCACCGCGACCGCGCCGCATTTCGACCAGTCCTTCCTCACGAAGATCCTGGTAGGCATGAAGCACCGTGTGCAGATTGACGCCGAGGGATGCCGCCACCTCTCGCGCCGCCGGGAGCCGATCGCCCGGCTGCAATCTGCCGGCGGCGGCATCCGTCCGCACCGACGCAGCCAACTGCTCGAACAACGGCGCATCGCTCACCGAGTCGATTCGGAATAGCATTCGGGTATTCTATAACAACTAGAATAGTGCTATGGTGCGGATATGGCGGATGTCCTCACGTGGATCGCGCACTCCGGTGTCGTTCAAGGGATAATCATCGGCGTCACGTTCGCGTTCCTCACGGCGATCCTCATCATGAACGCCGTGGCAAGGGCAATCACAACGACCGTGAACGGCTGGAGTTCGATCCCCAGCTGCGGCCAGCCCGGCAACGGAATCCTCATACGAGCCGCTTGCGCTAAAGCCCTGCCCGTCGTCAATGTGTTCGAAGAGGCCGCGTACTGGACGACCACTGCGGATAGCTCAGGGCAAGCGCTCAACGGCAGGCATGAATACGTTCTGCGTTTTCCGGCCGGGCAACTCCCGCCGAATGACGCCTTCTGGTCACTCACCGTGACCGATGTCGTCGGGTATATGGTGAACAACCCGATCAATCGCTCGAGCTTCGACGATCGTTCACATCTGGCGAAGAACGTCGACGGTTCGATCGACATCTATCTCCAGCGAACGGCTCCGACCGGCCATGAGCAGAACTGGCTGCCGGCTCCTTCCGGCAAATTCAAGCTGATGCTCCGCGCCTATCTGCCCGGCGCGGAAATTCTCAATGGCACATATCGCGTGCCCCCGGTCGTCAGGGCGAAATGAGATGAATCGGCTCATCCTGAAATACGGATATCCCATTACGGCCGTCATACTGGCGGTTTTCGCATGGGTCGTCTACCAGCGGATAGCCGGCGGATGGGGCGCGATCGTTCCACTCGTCGTGGCAGCAGCCATCGTGTGGCTGCTCGGCGCGACGGTCTTCATCTACGTGTGGCCGCGCCTCACGGTCGGTGGCTATCGAAGGGCGATTGTCAGGCGGGGTTTCGGCGGCGGCCCGATCCCCGTCAACACGCTGTACGCCGAGCCCAGTGTCTCCTCCGCTTCGGCATCGAACGGGAGCTTGATGGGAACCGGAACCGACGACCTGCTTTACCTTGCCGGTTGGCTCGATTTGAGGAAGGGACCGCAAGTTCTGCACGTGCCCGACATGGGCAACCGTTATTACAGTGTGCAGTTCACCGATCCGTCGAGCAGCGCCAATTTCGGCTACGTCGGCAAACGCGCGACGGGGACCAGAGCCGGCGACTATGTTCTCAGCGGGCCAGGCTGGAAGGGAACCGTGCCGAACGGTATGACGCAGATCTCTTCGCCGAACCACTCTCTGCTTGTCATCGGCCGTGTATTCGTCGAGAGCGAAAGCGATCAACCGACCGCGTACACGCTTGCGAAGCAGATACAGCTCGCGCCGCTGAATCAGTAGCGGGAGACGGCAGGACGGAGCACTTCTCGGACCCTTTCAATGACATGCTGGATGGTCATGCCTCGCTCCCGCAGTGCGTCTTCGGCGGACGCCGAGACGCCGAACACGTCGATGCCGACGACGGTGCCGATGTCCTTTGTCAGGTCTGCCCACCCGAAAGTGGTCGCCGCTTCGACGACGATGCGCGGCAGGTGCATGGGGAGTACCTCATCCTGATAGCTGCGCGGTTGGCCGAAGAACCATTCGCGACAGGGCATAGACACGACGCGCGCGTGTATCCCTTCCATCTCCAAGGCTCTAGCCGCGGAGATCGCCAACGGGACTTCGCTCCCTGTCCCCACGATCACACAGTGCGGTCGTTGGTGTTCGTGGACCACATACGCGCCGCGCCGCACGCCACGGCGCACAGCGTCAGGGGCCGTCGCAGCGACCTCTACCGGCTGGCGAGCAAGGATGAGCGCAACCGGAGTCTTCGACTCAAGGCTGGCACACCATGCCGCAGCGGTCTCATTCGCGTCGGCGGGACGCACGACGGCAAGGCCCGGAATGGCACGCAATCCGGCCAACTGTTCGATCGGCTGATGGGTCGGACCATCGGCACCGAGGGCGACAGAGTCGTGCGTGAAGATGTACAAGGCCGGCAGACGCATAAGCGCAGCAAGTCGGATCGCCGGACGCTGATAATCGCTGAACGCCAGGAAGGTTCCGGCGAAGAACCTGGATCTCCCGGCGAGCAGAATGCCGTTCATCGCCGCGGCCATCGCGTGCTCGCGGACACCCCAGTGCACGTTTCGACCGTCATGAGCACCGGGACCGAACGAACCGCCGTGTATGATCGACGTCCTGTTCGGTTCGGCGAGATCGGCGGAACCTCCCCACAGTTCCGGAATTGAGGCGGCGAGCCGTTGGATCGTGACGCCGGACGCGTCGCGCGTGGAGACCAGTTCACCCGGCCGCCAGGTGGGCAGGGTTTCCAGCAGGCCCTCGGGGACCGCACCGGACAGCGCACGAGTGAACGCTGCGGCCTTCTCCGGCATCCGACGCTCCCACGCTGCGAACGCGGCAACCGATGCCTCGCGCAAGCGCGCCCCCCGCTCGACGGCACGGCGGGTGAACGACAGCACGGAATCGTCGACCTGGAACGGCTCTGAGCCTGGCGCGAGCAGTTCGCGTGTCGCCATCGCCTCTGCCGCACCCAGGGGCGAGCCATGAGCGGCCGCGGTTCCGGTGGCGTTGGGCGCCGGCCAGGCGATCTGGGATCTCACGACCACCAGGCTCGGCCTGCTGCGATTGGCGGCCGCCGTCGTCAGCGCGGCGTCGACGGCGGCGGCGTCGATGTCGCCGTCCCCACCCAGCGCGACCCTCTGCACATGCCAGCCCTGAGCCTCGAATCTCGTTCGTATGTCTTCGCTGTGTGCGAGGGAGGTGCTGCCCTCAATCTGGATCTCGTTGTCGTCGTAGACGACCACGAGATTGCCCAGCCGCTGGTGCCCGGCGAACGCGGCCGCCTCGTAGGAGACGCCCTCCTGAAGGTCGCCATCCGAGCAGAGCACCCAGACCGTTCGATCGAACGGCGACGTGCTCTCGTCCGCGTCTGGATCGTAAAGGGCACGCTCGTGCGCGAAGCCCGCCGCCATCCCGACTGCCGTGGCGAGACCCTGGCCGAGCGGCCCTGTCGTGGCCTCGACACCTGCCGTATGTCCATACTCGGGGTGACCCGGCGTTCGCGAGCCGAGCCTCCTGAACGCCTTCAGGTCATCGATATCGAGCCCATATCCGGTGAGGTAGAGCTGCACGTACTGCACGATACTGGCGTGTCCGCACGAGAGCACGAATCGGTCACGGCCAAGCCACTCGGGGTGTGCCGGGTCATGCCGGACGTGTCGCTGGTAGAGCAGGTGCGCGATCGGTGCGAGGGCCATCGCCGTACCAGGATGCCCGGTGCCGGCGTGCTCGACCGCGTCCATCGCGAGGAGGCGTGCGGTTGCGATGGCCGCGCGATCTTCATCGGTGAGCGTGGTCACTGATGGCCGTTCTCGCTCATCGGATACACGACGACCTCGGTGATCCGGGTATTGGCGGGCTGCTGCAAGGCATACAACACCGAACGGGCGATCGTCTCCGGCTCGAGGCGGTCCACCGAGGCGACCTCGACGGGATCGATCCCGGTGTTGAACGCCCAGTTCGTGTCGACGCCTGCCGGGCAGATCGCGGTGACCTTGATGCCCTTCGGGCTGAGTTCCTTGTCGAGCCCACGGGTCATTCCGACGGTTGCCCATTTGGTCGCCGAGTACGCGGTGGCCCCGGCGAAACCTGCCAAGCCGGAGATGGACGCGATATTGATGATGTTCCCGCCGCCGCGTGCCTCGAGCCTCGGGATGATCGCCTTGGTGAAGAGGAAGATGCTGCGCACGTTGACGTCGAGTTGTCGGTCGAAGTCGCTCACCGACATCTCGGCAAGCGGACCGAGGATGCCGATTCCCGCATTGTTGACCAGGATATCGAGGGCTCCGGGTGCTGCATCTGCGGCCTCGAACGCGCGCGCGACGACGGCCGGGTCCGTGACATCACCGGCAACAACGGTCGCCGCTCCTCCTGCCCCTCGGATCTCGCCGACCAGGCTGTTCAGGTCGTCTTCGCTTCGCGCCGTGGCAATGACGTGGGCGCCCTCTGAGGCGAGGAGGGTTGCTGTCGCACGGCCGATTCCGCGGCTGGCTCCGGTGACGATGGCGACGCGTCCGGTGAGGGTGGGCATGGTTCTCCTTGTGATGTCGGGTGGATGTCGCGTGGAGGGCAGCCGGTTGCTGCCCTCCACGGTGGCGGTGGGTTCCTATTTGAGGAACGTGCTGAGGTTGTCTGCCGTGACGAGTTGGAACGGAATCTTGTATTCCTTTGCGACCTTCTTGCCTGCCAGGATGTCGGCGGCGACACTCATGGCCTTGGTGCCTTGGCCGACCGCATCCTGGAACACGGTGGCGGTCATGTCGCCGCTCTTGACGGCCTTCAACCCCGCTTCGGAACCGTCAACACCGATGATGATCTTGAACTCGTCCGAGCGGCCCGCCTCTTTGATGGCAGAGGCTGCGCCGAGCGCCATCTCGTCGCTCTGCGCGACGACGCCGACGATCTCGCCCTTGCCCGGGTAGCGGCGGAGGAGGTCTTCCATGACCCTCTTCGCGTCCGCGCGTGAGCCCTTGGCTTCGACCTCGGTCGCGACCTTGATGTCGGATCCGGCGATGGCCTTGTCGAAGCCGGCTTTGCGGCGTTCGGTCGAGGCGCCGCCGTATTGGCCCACGAGGTAGACGATGCTTCCAGCGTTGGGGAGCTGCTCTAGGACGTACTCGCCTTGGATCTGCCCCGCCTCGGTGTCATCCGAGCCGACATAGGAGACATAGTCGCCCGTGAAGTCGTCACTGAACCGCGTGTTCACGAGCACCAGAGGGATCTTCGCGGCGTTGATCTTTGCTGCTGCCGCCTGGCTCGCCTTCTGGTCGACGGGGATCATCACGATCGCATCGGCCTTCTTGGTGATCAGGTCCTCGACCTGGGTCAGCTCTGTGGCCGTCGATTGCCGCGGATCGAGCGTGATCAGGTTGAGGTCGTTCTTCTGCGCCTCGGATTTCATCGAGTCGCTCAATGTGACCAGGAACGGGTATTGCAAGCTGAGCAGTGTGGCCCCGACGGTCTTAGCGGAACCGCCGGAATCTCCAGAGCCCGTGGTCGCCGAACATCCGGCCGCGCCCAGCATCAGGACGGTTCCGGCTGCCGCTACCGTGAGCATTCGGCGAAGTCGCTTCGTGTGCATGAGAAATCTCCTTTGAATCAGTGGTGCAGTGTTGGGTTGGGTTGGGTTGGGTTGGTGCGTTCCGGTCAGTCCGACTTCCAACGATTGAGCAGGACGGCGAGCACCAGGATCAGGCCCTGCACGGCTTGTTGGTAATAGGACGACACGTTGAGGAGGTTCATGCCGTTGAGGACGACACCAACCAGGAGGACACCCACCACGGTGCCGCGAATGGTGCCGACTCCGCCGAACAGGCTGGTCCCTCCGATCACGACCGCTGCGATCGCTTGCAACTCGTAGGTGGTTCCGGCAAGCGGATCGGCGCCGTCGACACGGGCGGTGAGGATGAGGCCGCCGACCGCGGCCATGACGCCGGCGATCACGTACACGCCGGTCAAGACACGCCGGGTGGAGATGCCGACCTTCTGAGACGACTCCTCGCTGCCTCCGACCGCATAGACATGTCGGCCGAACGCGGTGCGTGACAGAACGAACTCCATCACGAGCGCGGCGACGATGAAGAGCAGCACGGGCACCGGCAGGGGCCCGAGCATCCCACTGCCGAGCCAATCGAACGGTGAGCTGAGCGAGGTGATCGGCTGGCCATTGGTGAAGACGAGTGCACCGCTTCGGACCACGGCCATCATCGCCAGTGTCGCAAGGAACGGAAGAACGGCTCCATAGATGATCAACGCCGAGTTGAGAAGCCCCACGATCAGGCCGACGGCGAGTCCGACGACGATCGGCAGCAGAAACGCGCTGCCGGTGCTCGGCGCGAGCGCGGCCGCGACGACGCCGGTCAGGCCGACGACGGAGCCGACCGACAGGTCGATGCCGGCCGTGATCATCACGAAGGTCATGCCGAGGGCGAGGAAGCCGATGATCGAGGATTGGCGGACGACATTGGTGAGGTTGTCGAGCGTGAGGAAGGCGGGCGTCGCGAGCGTCAGGTAGATGAGCGCGAGGGCGAAGATGACCAGGATTCCGTAGTCGCCGACGAAGTGCTTGACCTTCGTCGATCGGGAATCTCGGTCGAGTTTCGCTGGCCCGAGTTTTTCACGCACAGCGGCGAGTGTCATGATTCTTCTGCTTTCGTGGTGACGCGGACAGGTTGGGTACTGCCGATGAGTCGACGCTCGCGTGCCTCGGTGGACGGGTCAGCTTCGGGCATCGCGCCGTGTGAGATCAAGTGCGCGATCTGCCGTTCGGTGACGTCAGCCGTGTTGAAGCGACCGACCACCTCCCCCTGCCGCATGACCGCGACGCGATCGGCGACCGCGAAGGCCTCGTCGAGCCGGTGGGTGATGATGATGACGGCGATGCCCAGCTCCTTCAGTCGCTGGGTGACCTCGATCAGCTTGTCGACCTTCGCGACGGAAAGGTTCGCCGTCGGCTCGTCCATGATGACCAGTCGCGCATCGAACGCCAACGCACGACCGATCGCGACCGCCTGTCGCTGCCCTCCGGACAGTCGCTTGACCTTGAGTCGAGGATTGATCCTGATGTCGAGCGCGTCGAGGACTCGCCTGGTCTCCTGTTCCATCTTGCGGTTGTCCAGAATGCGAACAAGAGGGCCGATGAAGTTCTTCCTCAGCTCCCGACCCAGGTAGATGTTCGATCGAACGTCCAGATTGTCGGCAAGGGCGAAGTCCTGGTAGATCATCTCGATGCCGTGCGAGCGCGATACCGCGGGGCTCGGGAAGCGGACCGGCTTGCCGTCGAAGCTGATCGTGCCCTCATCCGGTTGATAGACGCCGGTAAGCACCTTCATCAGCGTTGATTTCCCAGCCGCATTGTCCCCGAGCAGCGCAAAAGTCTCGCCGGGCATGACGTCGATCGAGACGCCGCGCAATGAGTGGACGGCGCCGAAGCTCTTCCGGATTCCGGAGAGCGCAACGAGAGGCGGTGTGTTCGTCATGGGGCTTCCTTTCGCGTCGACGGGCGCAATCAGCTCGTGCGCAGACCCAGCGTCAGCACGATGCACGACGCGGCGCGCAGTTCTCCGGTGAGGATGGCCAGTCCGAGCTCCTGATCGGTGAATGCGGTGGTGAGTTCGGACCCTTTCACTTCCCCGAGGTGCAGGTGGTCGGGCAGCAGGCGGAGGTAGTCTTCCCAGATCGGTGGCTTCGATCCGTCTTCGAACGTGGCGGCGACCACATCCTGAACCTCGACCGCCTCCAGCAGCGGCCCCAGCACGTCGCTGACGCTGAGCAGGCCGGGCGCGTAGTTGAGGAAGACGCGAGGCACCTGCGGCGACAGCAGCGTCGCAGCCGGGAAGTGGCCGTCCGCGATGAGCACTTTGGAGGTGTGCCCCGCTCGGGCGAGAGCCGCGAGCACGTCCGGATGGGTGACGCTTCCGTTGATCATTCTGTGAACCTTTCTGAGTTGGTTGTCGTCAGCTGAGTTGCTCGGTGAGTTGGACATAGCGCGCGAAACGAGCGGTGAATAGTTTCACCGTCTCCGGGTCGGGATCGACGGTGTCTTCACGGTCGACGTTCAGCGCTTGGTGTTGCGCCAACCAACCGTTCGTGTCCGCCGCTAGTGCCGCTATGCCATACGCCGGTCCCCGAGCTGAATGGGTCACCGTGCGCTGCAGTCCGGCGGAGAGCAACTCGCGAAGTGCTCCGATCTGGGCGGCACGGCCACCGATGGCGACGGGGCTTTCGGGCACGCTCCCGTTTGCGACAAGCCGTGTCAGCCGCACCAGCTCGATGGCGACCCCCTCGAGGACTGCCCGGGAAATGTCCTCAACACCGTGGGTGGCGCGCAGGTCTGTCAGGGTCCCCGGGGCACCACGGCCGTCACGCGCGCCTTGTAAATAAGGCAGGAAGGTTGGCGGCTCTGCAGACTTGCCGACGGCTTCAGCGACCTGCGCGAACGGCACACCCGAGATACTCGACCACCAGGCCAGGGCAAGACCGGCGGCATGGGTCGAGTCCAGGGCAAGCCAGGCATCCGGCAACGCATGCCGGAACGCGCCGGCCCTCGGCGCACGAATGGACTGGAAGACCGCTCCACTCGTGCCCACGGAGATGCCGATGTCTCCGTCCCCTGTCACGCCGAGCGCCAGCGCCTGCGCCGCCTGATCTCCGGCGCCCGCAATGACCGGGGTTCCCACTAGGTGGTCTGCAGCCGAGCTCGTTGGCGGCAAAGAGCGCACGCGCCCGGTGATCGTTTTTGACGGAACGATGGGAGGCAGCAGCTCTTTGCCGATACCGACGATCTCGAGAAGCTCGGCCGACCATTGGTCTGCGCGCGTGTCCATGAGATTCATCGCTGACGCGTCTGACGGTTCGGTCGCCCACCCGGCACCGAGTCGTGCGCGGATGTCATCCTTGGGCACGGCGATCGTTGAAATCTTCGCGAAGACATCCGGCTCATGGTCTTTCAGCCAAGCCAGATGCGCCGATGTGAAGGCAGGAATCGGCGAGTAACCGCAGATGTCGGCCCACCGCTCGACGCTCTTCGCGAGCCGGGAGGCACTTGCCTCGGCACGCGTATCGGACCACAGAATAGCGGGCCGCAACAGCTCGCCGGTTCTGTCACGGATGACGGTCGTGTGCATCTGACCGGTCAGCCCGATGATCGTGTTCGCTGCGGACATCGACGGATGGGCGATCACAATCTGATCCAGCACCTCACCGATCGCGCTCCACCAGTGATCCGCGTCTTGTTCCGCAAAACCTGGGGACAGCACGGAGGTCGGGTATGGCAGGGACGTGTAGGCGAAGCTGCCGCCGTGGCTGCTGACCACGGCCCCCTTGACAGTGCTCGTTCCGATATCGATGCCAATGGCAAACTGCTCCACCATCGTGTCGTGCGACGACTGGCTCGACATCGAGTCACCTCCACTGGGCATGAGTACTGAATCGGACTTGGAAGGACCCTAACCCATCTTTTGTATGAATGCCAATCATTCATCTCTTTCTTATGTATTTTTTTCGGTGTAAGTTATTGATTAGCGGCTAAACGGTCATTTATTCATGCCGTGTTCTTAGCAATAGACGCCCCGAATACGTCTGCAGTGCAGAATGGATGACGAGTTGGACCTGAGGAGTGCATGGCGATGGCGTCTTTGAGTAGTTCTCTGAGTGCTGGCGAGATACTCGCGCTGATCGCTTCCAAGTCGGCCGACACCCGGTCATCGATCGCTCACCTGACCGGCCTCTCCCGATCGACAGTGACCGAAAGGCTCGATGTCCTCTTCGAGATGGGACTGATTCGCGAGACCGCCGGGGTGCAGCCCTCCGGAGGGCGCCCGTCGAAGACGATCACGCTGAACGATGGAAGTCATCTCATCCTCGCCGCGGATATCGGTGAGGACCACATCCGCCTGCTCGTGACCGACCTCTCCGCATCGGTCCTGGTCGAGAGCGTCACCGAAATCGCCGTCTCCGAAGGGCCTGCGGCGACCCTCGGCTGGATCGCACACGAAGGCGGTCGACTCGTCGAACAACTCGGCCGGAGAAAAGAGGAGATCCTCGGCCTCGGCCTTTCGGTTCCGGCACCCGTCGATTTCGCGCGCGGACAAGTCGTCGCCCCATCCGTCATGACCGGTTGGGACGGCCTCGATATTCAAGCCGAGTTCCGGCGTCTACTCGATATCCCGGTCCTCGTGGAGAACGATGTGAACGCGCGTGGCCTCGGCGAGTACCTGCTCGCCTGGCACGACTACGACCAAGTGTTCTACGTGAAGGCAGACACCGGTATCGGTAGCGCGATTCTGACGGGAGGCGCACTGTTCCGCGGTGCGCAGGGTGTCGCCGGCGACATCGGACATATGAGACTCGACCCGCAAGGCGGCCCGTTGTGCCGGTGCGGGGCAATCGGGTGCGTCGAAGCGCTCGCCGCCGGGTGGGCGATCAACCGCGACCTGACGGCGGAGGGATTCGAGATCACGTCAGCGCACGATGCGATCGAGCTGGTCAGATCCGGTTCGCCCGAGGCAATACACCACGTACGCGAGTCCGGCCGCGTGCTCGGTCGGGCGATCGCGTACTGCGTCAATCTGCTGAATCCGAGCATCATCGTGGTCGGAGGCAACTTGACAGGAGCGGGCGAGCATCTGCTGATGGGCATCAGGGAGTCGGTGTACCAATACTCTCTTCCTCTCGCAACCCGCGACCTGCGCGTCGCCCAGGCGCGCGGAGACGAACGCTGCGGAGCGATCGGAGCCGCCCAACTCGTGATCGAATACTCCCTGCAAGCCGACCGCGTCAACGAGCGCATCCGAGCCGGGGTCAAGACCCTGGTCGACAACAAATCCTTATAGGGCAGGACCGATGCGAGCGGACAGAGCAACGGACAGCACGGTCCTCGCCACCTGAGCAGGCAGCGAGGACCGTTTACCGCTCGGTAAGAGACGTTACCCGCGAAGTTTCGCTGTCGCCTCCTCGTCGATCGAGTACCCATACGGGACATTCTGATCCGGCCGTACGACGACCCGATAGACGTTCTCGGCAGCCTCGACACTGACGAACTCATCGATCACGTCGTCCAGCACCCACGATGCGGGCCTTTCAGCTGGGTCGCCCCAACCGCCACCACCGCCGGCCCAAAACTCGATCTCCTGATCACCGACCACCTGAACATCGGTGGCCATCACTCCGATGTCCTGCTCTCGGCTGCTGCCCGGGTCCAGCCGCAGGGCGGTAGCGCCCCCACTGTGTCCTCCGCCGAAGCCCCAGGCCGGCACCTTCGCCCGGTCACCCAATGCCGTCAGCTTCCCGTCGCCGTGGGTAAGGATGATGTCGCGAGCAACGCCGAGACCGCCACGATGCTTCCCGGCGCCGCCGGAGTCCGGCAGGAACGAGTAGCGCAGTGAACGGACGGGGAACATCCGCTCCATCAGCTCCACCGGTTCGTTCCGTGTGCCGGAGGAATACAGGGACATCGCCGTGTGGTTGTCCTTCTTTCCTGGGCGCGCCCCGTATCCAGCTTCACGCCAGACGTACAGTACGAAATCTCGGCCGAATCCAGGCCGCGGATCGTGGCCCCCGATCACGAAATTGGTGATGTTGCCGCTGCCGACCATGCAGCGCTCGGGAACGACCTGCATGAAGCAGCCGAAGACGGACCCAACCACCTTTTCGTAGGTGGTCGCGAATGTACCGTTCACGGGTGCAGGGAACTTCGCGTTGAGAACGCAGTCCTCCGGGATGATCATCTCGATGGCGTTGAGAATGCCGCCATTCTGTGGGATGTGCGGGAAGATCGCCTTCACGCTCACCGCACAGGCCGAGAGCGTCATCGAGCGCGGCGAGTTGATCGCGCCCGCCGCTTGCGCTCCCGACTCGGAAAAGTCGAAGATCGCACGATCGCCGTCGATGGTGAGCCGGAGCGCGACGGGCACGGGCTTATCCGGGTCGCCCAGCGGATCGAAGTCCACATAGTCGGTGAACTCGAACACACCGTCGGGAAGCTTCGCCAGTTCAGCCCGGACCAGGGCCTCAGAGTGCCGGATCAAATCGTGCATCTGGTTGACGATCAGGTCACGGCCATGCCGTTCGAGCAACTCGTGCAGGCGCTTCTCCCCGAGGTCGACGGCGGCCAGCTGACCCATGATGTCGCCTCGCGTCAGCTCGGGCACCCGGATGTTTCGAAGAATGAAGTTGAGCACGCCCTTATCCATCTCGCCCTGCCGCACGAGATGCACGGGGCTGATGTGCAACGCCTCCCCGTATGAGTCGCGCACGCGGGCATTGAAGCTACCAGGGACCGGGCCTCCTGCATCGCTCCAGTGCGCGCTGTTGACCACGAAGCAGATCAACTCGTCGTTCCAGAACACCGGCTTGACCGTCCTGACATCCTGGCAGTGCGAGCCACCGATGAACGGGTCGTTCATGATGATCACATCCCCTGGGTGCAGGTTCTCCAGGCCAAGCCATTCGACAGTCCCTCTGACGGTCGCGGGAAGAGTTCCCACGTGCGACGGCTGGTCGATGTTGCCCTCTGCGACCAATGCCCCTTCTGGCAGACAGATCGCGGTGCTGAAGTCCCGGCCTGCGCTCACCACGAGACTGTGAGCAACCTTTTCGATCATCAGCGACATCTCGTCCACCACAGACATGAAGCTGTGGCGGAGCACTTCAAACATAACCTTGTCAATCATCTTGAGTTCTCCAATCGTGGGGTAGCAGCGGTCAGCGACGGATCACGAGTTCGCCGCCGTCGGCGCATTCCGCCCGGTAGGAAGGCGGGAGCACGATCGCCGAATCCCGCTGGTCGATGATCGCCGGGCCCTCGACGATGGAACCCGGCATGAGTCCTCCCCTGTCGAGCACAGGCGTTTCCACGAATTCATCGAGTTCGGGGAACTTCACCATGCGGGTGTATGGCGTGAGATTCGTCGACTGCGCCTTGCGGGAGTATGGCGCTTCCATGGTGTCCGCTGGGCCACGCGCCGAGACCCGGATCGTGGCGAGGTCCACGCTCCATTCTGGATGGCTGTACCTGTATTGGCGATCATGGTACAGGTCGAACAGTTTCCTGGCTGCTGCCAGCCCTTCCGGCGTCGAGCTCTCCAGGGGAACAATCAGGCTGTGCAGCTGGCCCACATATCTCATGTCGACCGCATACGTGATCTCGACGGTGCTCGGGTCGACGCCCTGCCCGACCAGACTCTCCCGCGCCGTTGCCTCGATCTCGGCGAATTTCGCCGAGACGGCATCCACCATCAGCCCATCGAGCGGCTCTTCAATCGTCGCGGAACGGTCATCCACCGGTGGCACGCTGAGCACGCCGATGGCTGAGGTCACGCCCGGATGCGGCGGAACCAGAACCTCAAGGAACTCGAGCTCCTCCGCGAGTGACACCGCTCGCATCGGACCAGATCCACCGAACGCGATCAGGCTGAATTCCCTGGGGTCGTATCCGCGCTCGACGGTCAGCAGCCGAAGTGGTCGCACCATCGTCGCATCGGCGATCTTCACAATGGCCTCAGCGGCCTCCACGAGACTCAACCCGAGCGGGCCGCAGACATGCGTCTCGATTGCCGCGGCCGCGGCATCTGCGTCGAGTCGGAGTTCTCCGCCGAGCGGTGCCCGTGCCCCGAGATGTCCGAGCACCAGGTGGGCGTCGGTGACGGTGGGTAGGCTCCCACCCTTTCCGTAGCAGGCGGGCCCCGGATTTGCACCAGCGCTCTGCGGTCCGACGCGCAGGATGCCGGCCTGGTCGAGCCAGGCGATCGATCCCCCGCCCGCACCCACGCTGACCACCTCGAGGGCAGGAAACTTGACCGGAAGTCCCCACTCGGCTCGTGTCTCATTCGTGAGGATCGGCTCGCTGTCGAGAATCAGCGAGACGTCTGCGCTGGTTCCCCCCATGTCCAGGCATACGGCATTGCTGATCTTTCTCGAGCGGGCAAGCGCGGCACCGGCAACGGCACCCCCGGCTGGCCCGGAGTTCAAGGTTCTGATCGGCGTACCAGACGCATAGTCGGTCGTCATGGTGCCCCCCGCGTTGTGCATCACGAGCACGAACTTGCCGGTGTACCCCTCCGCTCGAGTTGCGCCGGCGAGGCGGGACATGTAACCGCTGAGCGATGGGGCCAGGTATGCGTTCGCCACCGTCGTTGCTGTGCGCTCGTACTCAGGCGGCTCAGGCAGGATCTCGAACGAGGTGCAGATCAGGAGGCCGGGCAGCTGCTCAAGAAGGATCTCCTTCGTCATCAGCTCGTGAGCCGGATTGCGGAACGAGTTGATGTACACGATTGCAACCGACTCGATCTCGCGGCGCCGCAGAACGTCGGCGAGCTCCAGAACCTGCTCCCTGCGCAGAGGCTCGACGACGGCACCGTCGTAACCGATCCGCTCATCGACTTCGAGCCGGTCCCTGCGCCGCACGAGCGGATCGGCGGGATCCCAGAGAATGTCGTACAGATCGTCCCGGTCCACCCGACGCAGTTCGAGAACGTCACGGAAACCACGCGTGGTGATCAGGGCGGTCTTCGCACCCGTTCTGCTGATTGCCGTGTTGGTGGCAACCGTCGTGGCGTGGTAGAAGTTCCTCGTCTCCGCCAGGGTGACCCCGGTCGCCCGCACTCCCTGCAACACCCCGATCTCGGTATCGGGATGAGTCGAGGGGACCTTCCGTATTTCAACCTCACCGCGATCCGAGACCGCGACGATGTCCGTGAACGTCCCTCCCGTGTCTGTGCCGATCAGCCAGCCTTTGGATCCGTGTTCCATGTTCATCCTTCATCTTTCGTGTTGGTTGATAATTTCGTCAGTTCCGGCCCACCGACCGCCGTCGATCCACGGGAGGAATCGGCCGGGCCTGTCTCGTCCTCCTTGCCGGGCCGGCGCAATCCCGGAACGACACGCCGCGCCAATTGGACGATGATGCCCAGGACTCCTGTCGGCAAGAAGATGCTGACAATGACGAGACCGAGGCCGACGAGCAGAGGCTGGAGATTCTCGGCAAACCGGAAGAGCTCTCCGGCCCCGATCACCAGGGCACTGCCGACGAGCGCACCGTATGGGCTGCGAATGCCGCCGATGATCGCGTATGCGACGATGAAGATCGAGGGGAAGATGTACCAGACCGCCGGATGGGCGACGCTCAGATAGGTCGCCGAGAATCCGCCGGCCAACGCCGTCCACGAGCCGGCGAGCGCGAATACCGTCGCCTGGTAGTGCCGAACAGGAACTCCGAGCGACGCCGCAAGAGCCGGCTCATCCCGGATGGACATCAGGACACGTGCAAACGGACTGCGCCAGATCAGCACGAGCCAACCGAGCACGATCACGGTGATGACCCCGATCAGGTAGTACAACGCTGTCGGGTCGCTCATCGAGACGCTCAGCGGGCCGATTCCCAGCGGAGGAGGCATCGGCACCCCGATGATGCCGCTCTGGCCGTTGGTGATATCGGGGAAAAGCGTGATCAGCTGGTTGACCGTCAGCAGAACGACCAGCGAGAGGATTGCGAATGTGACCCCGCTCGCCCGAAGCATCACGGATGCCGCGAGCCAGGATATGACGCCGGTCGCCACGGCTGCCAGCGGCAGCGCAAGCCAGAACGACAGGTCAAGCTTCATGACGGTGAGCGTGGTCAGATAAGAGCCCAGTAGCGCCCAGGCACCTTGACCGAAACTCCAGATGCCCGTGTTCAGCAGCAGCCAGGCACCCATGGCGGGCACGGCGAACATCAGCACAGACGTCAAGATCGACGTGAGATACAGATTGTCGAAGGCTGGCACCACCAGGATCAGGATGGCCGCGATCGCGAACGCCGCGATCGAGCGCTCCCCACTATGTTCGAAATACTTCATCGCACCCTCCTCAGAAGGCCTGCTGGCCAGACCACCAAGACCAACAAGACCAGGACGTATGCGACCAGGATCGAGTACTGGCCGAAGAACACGATCCCGAGTGTCTCGACCGCCGCGAGGGTGAACGCGCCAATCGCCGCCCCGACCAGCGTGCCGAGGCCGCCCAGTACGAGAATGATGAAGATCTTCAGCAGGATCGAGTCCCCCGTGTTCGGGTCCGTCGCGATGATCGGCGCCATCAGCGCACCCGCGAGTCCGGCCAACGCGCAGCCGAGACCGAACCCGATGAGCCGCATGCGGGACACATTGATTCCCTGAAGTCGGGCACCGTCCACGCTCTGCGAGATTGCGTAGAGCGCGCGACCGATCCATGTTCGCCGCAGCAGAAGCGTGAGGGCGACCAGAGCACACGCAACGCCGGCGATCAAGATCAATGAATAGAACGAGATGTACACACCGAGCACCCTCGTTCCGCCCGCGATGGGCAGGTTGACACTGTGCTGTTGAGGGCCGAAGATCAGGGATGCGAGCGCACCGAGGATCAAGAGCAGGCCGAGAGTCGAGGTCATTGCCCGCAGCTCGTCGTTCTGCACCGGCCGCACGACGAGGAATTCCGCAGTGGACCCGAGCAATGCGGTCACGACGAACGCGACGACGACGGCGAGCATGTAGTGGAGGCCGAGCCAGTTTGCGAAGATCACGGCGATGAACGCACCGAGCATGTAGAACTGTGCGTGCGCGAAATTGATGATCCGCATGATCCCGTAGACCAAGTTCAGACCGATCGAGACGAGAGCGTAAATGGAACCCAAGAGAAGAAAGTTCACGCCCTGCTGCAGAAGTAGTCCGCCCATTGTTATCGATGTCTTCCTTTAGGTGAGGAACAGCTCACTGAGAACGGACGGATCGCGGAACTCGTCCACAGATCCCTGGTGGACGATCCTGCCGCGGACGAGCACACAGACGCGGTCTGCCACGGACAGCGCCAGCTGCGTGTTCTGTTCGACCAGGATGACGCCGGTGCGTGCCCGTGCCGCCTCCTCGGTCATCTGGCGACCGATCTCCTCGACGATGCGCGGAGCCAGACCGGTTGACGGTTCGTCGAGCAGTAAAAACCGAGGCTCGCTCATCAATGCGCGGGCGATGGCGACCATCTGCTGCTCCCCGCCGCTGAGGGTACGCACGGGCTGCTTTCGTCGTTCACCCAGGATCGGGAAGCGCGCGATCATCCGGTCGAAGTTGCGAGCGACATTGGCACGGCCGTTGGAGAAGGCGCCGATCAGCAGATTGTCCCGCACGGACATTTCGCCGAACAGGAGCCTTCCCTCAGGAACCTGGGCGACGCCCGCGTGGACCATCCGCCTCGCTCCCGCGCCGGTGTGGTCCGCGCCGGCGACCTGCACCCTGCCTGCCGTCGCCGGGACCAGGCCGGAGACACATCGAAGCAGAGTGGTCTTCCCCGCGCCGTTCGGTCCCAGCAGCGCGAGGATCTCGCCCGGCTCCACGTGGAGGGAGACGCCGTGCAGAACACGCATCTTGCCGTAGCCCGCTTCGAGCTTCTCGACCGCGAGCCCGCCGGCCGCCTCAGGCATTGGTCGCGCCAAGGTAGGCATCTCGCACGACTGCGCTGCGCACGATCTCGTCCGGAGGTCCCGCGGCGATGATCTCGCCGAAATTGAGAACGTACGTGAGGTCGACGATCGCGTGGAGTGCGGCCAGGTTGTGCTCGACGATCAGAACACTCAGCCCGTCGCCGCGCAGACCCCGCAGCAGCTCGCTGGACAGTTCGACCTCCTCTTCATTCATCCCGGCAAACGGCTCGTCGAGCAACAGACATGCGGGTTCGGCCGCGAGGGCGATGGCGATGTTTGCGAGCTTGCGGTGACCGTGTGACAGTTCTCCGCAGAGCACGTCTGCGCGATTCCGCAGGCCTACCCTGTCAAGCAGGGTGAGCGCCCGCTCCACGTGCACCCGCTCCTTCCTCGTACTCCGATGGCGTAGCACGGTGGCGTCGATCAGGCGGGGCTTGCGCTGCACCTGCCGCCCCAGCAGAACGTTGTCCAAGACGCTGAGCCGATCGACCAAGGAGGTGATCTGAAATGTCCTGACGAGTCCTGCTCGGGCAATGGCATTGCTCGGGCGCCTGGTGATGTCGGCATCCCGGAACGTGATCGTTCCGCTCGCGGGCCGGATGGCGCCGGCTATGGTCCCGAACAGCGTGGACTTCCCCGCGCCGTTCGGTCCCATGAGGCCGACGATCTGACCTGTGCTCACCTCGAGCGATGCATTGCGCACCGCGACGAGGCCGCCGAATCTCACACACAGCTCGCTCACCGCTAGCATCACACCTTCTCCATCACGAGGTCGTCAGCCCAGCGTCGAGGGACGTGGTTCAGTGGCGCGCGTCACGATCTTCCCGTCCACCACCTGGTTGACGACGAGCGGCAATGCCAGCTGGCGGACCTGACCGTAGCGGCTCTTCCCACCCATCCAGGCTTCCGGTTCACCGTCGATGAAGGGTGTCTTGAAGGTTTGCACCGCCATGGATTTGATCAGTGCATCCGGGTCACCGATCGACCCAGCATCCTGGATGGCGTTGAGGAACATCCTGAAGAAGACCCAATAGCCGGCGGCGGTTGTACTCGCCTTCACGCCGAGGGACTCGTACTCCTTCGCGAACTTCGCGTATGCGTCGTTCGCCGGGTAGCTGACGTGGTCGGCCTGGTAATACCCGTCGATGTCCGATCCGACACCCTCCACCATCTGGGCCATGTCTGCGAGCGGAATCGGAGAGGCGATGCGCCCTTGGTAGCCGAGATCTCGCAACGTCCGCGCTATCTTCGGCGTGTCCCCTGACGGGACCCCTAACGACACCAGGTCGGGCTTCTGCTGCACGACACCGGTCAGGATCGCCGAGTAGTCCACGGTTCCACCCTCATAGAACGTCGAGCCGAGTGATTTCCAGCCGACCTTGACCGCAGCTTCCTCTGACCACTTCAGGTGGTTGTGGTCGAATTGGGCATCCACCCCGACGAAGTGAACCGTCCGAATGGTCGGCTCAAGTTTCTCGAGCGCCTCATAGAACGGGAGAGCGGCCCAGTCGGGGGTGGCATACCCGTTGAGCACATATTTGTACGGAGCAGAATAGAACGCCTTGTTCGCCGTGTTGTCAAGCGTGATGATCGACTTGGCCTCGGTGACCGGAACCGAGATCGGATCCATCGGGTCCCCATTCGAGATCGCGAAATCGATTCCGTCATGGATCTGCTTGTTGATGATCTGACGCGTCGCGGAGGGGTCTCCCTTGGGATCACTGACCACGACCTTGATCGTGTATGCATCCTTGCCGACCTTGAGCCCGCCTTCTGCGTTGACCTGCTTAGCCAGAGTCCGGATTGCATACGCCTGGGGTTCGCCGTACACGGCCCCCGCCCCGGACAAGGGAGCGATGACACCGAAGGTGATCACTTTTCCGTGATCTTTCTCGCCGGACGTTCCCGCGCATGCCGAGAGTGCAAGTGATGCTGCGCACACCACTGCGGCGGTACGAACCCACCGCGAGATCCCGTTTCCTCGAGTTTTTGATCCGCTCATGCTGGCCATCTCCTAACTTCGTCGTTATCTGAGGTAGAGCTTCGTGTTGAAACAAATCGTTGACACAAATCAAGCCGTTGCCCTCGTGATCTTCGATCACCGCGGCTGTGCCGACCGCAGGACATTTCCGTCCATGTGGAACTCGTAACTTGAAGATACTGACGATCATGTTAATTGTCAATATTATGATTTCAATTCATATATTGAAAGTAATAGCAGTCACAAAAGAGGTCGTCGCGGGCGGTCCGGGACTATTCCCGGCCGACGATCCCCTTGACACCATCGAGGAATCGCTCGATGTCGGAATCAATGTTGAAGGCGTGAATCCCGATTCTCAGCCCGTGGGAATTGCCGCTGGCAACGACTCCGTTCTGCCGCAGTTTGGCAAGAATCTGCTGACTGCGGGGAGAATACATGCGCACGATGTGGCTCGCGCGATCCGTGCCCTCAAGAACGACGCCCAATTCCTCAAGCCCCTCTCGTGCCCGCCTGGCAAGGCGAAGAACGTGCGTCTCGGCTTGCCCCCCGTCCAGCGTCGCCAGCACGTCCAAGGCGGCGTTGCCGCCTATCCACGGCAGCCACGGCAACCCTCCGTCCAGCCTCCGCGCCTCGGTGGAGAGGGCACGGATGCCGTTGTAATCCTGGTTCGGGCGATCCACAGAATGCCAGCCGGGGGCAACAGGCTCTAGCGCGGCCAGCCGATCCGCCCGAGCATAGAGCCAGGCGCAGCCTCGTGGGGCGAGCATCCATTTGTAGGCATGCGCGGCAACATAGTCCGGGGCGATCCGCGCCAGGTCCAGGCGCAGCACGCCGAACGACTGCGTGACATTCAAGAACAGCTGCGCACCCACTGCTCGGGCCCGATCCGAGATCACCTCCAGATCGGGACGCACTCCGGTGGACGAGAGCGCGGAGCTGACCGCGACGAGGTCCACCCCCTCGACGATGCTGGCGCAGATTCTCTCGGTCGTCGTCTGGGCGCTCCCCTCGACCGGAGCGACGATTCGCACTCCCCTCGCAGCAGCAGCGAGCCACGGGAGCAGGTTGCTCCGGAACTCGTTCGAACCGACGACCACACTGCCACCGTCCGGAACGGCACCGGCGACCGTCGCGGCAGCCTCTGAGAGCGAACTGACCAACGCCACGAGCGACGACTCGACGCCGAGCAATCGAGCGATCTTGGCCCGCGCGAGCTCCGGCGTGTCATCCCATTCGATCCAGGAGAACTCGCCACGTTCCCACGCGTCGACCGCGCTCCGGACTGCGTCGAGGACCGGACGAGCGCCTGGCGGGCAACCTGGCGTGTCCAGCCAGCTGAATCGTGTCAGACTGGGAAACTGCGCCCGAAACGCGAGCAGACTACTCGGCGTTCGATTCATGCCCGAGCAATCCGGAGAACCAGCCGACCGCTGCCTTCACGCCTTCGTGGGTCTCGACCCAGGTCTCGAGCTCGACCGTCGCACCCGTCGGGCCTTCCCGCACGCCGGTGACGACCCCGAAGACTGAGACGGTGTCTTCCGGAAACACCGGCGACAGAAAAGACAACGTCATCCACCCGCTCTGGAACCAGGACGGGCCGAACAAGCCTGTCGCCCACTCCGAGACATAGCAGGCCAGCATGAGGCCTTGCGCGACGGTATCCTTCATCCCGCTCTCGATCGCGACATCCCGGTCGGTGTGGATGCTGTGCCAGAACAGGTGCGCCCCGGAGTAGATCGACATCTGGTCTTGATGGACCGTCTTGGTCAATCCACGCAGCGGGGTGCCGACGGCTATGCCGGGCGAGAGCGCCTCGACGAGATCGTGATCCGGCGGGAGAACACCGCCGACGCGACGCGACGCGGCTGCCGCCTCGCGCGGAGTGTCGCGCAACTCGCTATTCGCCGGGATGTCCGTCGTCTCTGTCGCACGGTGGCGCATGATCAGCCGGTCATCGGCGACGGTGCGAGCCTCCGCCTCGGTCACGACGTAGCCGCGACCTCGTTTGACGTACTTCTCGACGAACTTCCCGGTCAGACGCACGCGCTCGCCGATGAAGACCGGTGAATGCAGCGTGAATTCCTCGTGTTGGTGAAGCCCACGATCCTGGTCAGGATCGTAGCGCGTGTACAGAAGCCTCAGCAGATCGCACAGAAGCGCACTCGCGTGTGCGATCGGTCTGCCGAATGGGGAGGACGGGCCCAGGTGCCATGCACCGTAGTCGTCGATGGCGAATGCCACCGATTTGACGAAATGCTCGTCGATGTCGAACTCGACGGGGCCCAGCTGTTCACCGACCTCCATCAGCTCGAACTCGACGGGCTTCCGATTTGTGCTGTCCACGCTCATGTTTCCTCCGACTTGTTCTCGACTGACTGCATGGGGCCAAACGTCTATCGGCGGCTCGGTCGCCTGACCGAATTCACGACGACGCCGAGTTGTTCGAGTGCGTCGATCTCCGGCACGCTCAGCCCGCACAGTTCATGCAGAATCTCGGCTGAATGCTCGCCGACTCTTGGCGCAGCGCTGCGAATCGTGCCGGGGCTTCCGGAAAGCTTGACCGCCATGCCTGGGATGCGGATCCGCTCCCCTTCTGCGTCCACGCTCGCGATCATCTCGCGTGCGGCGAACTGCGGCTCGTCGATCGCCTGATCGACCGTGTTGACCGCGCTGTATGGAATTCCGGCCGCATCGAGTTTCGTGCTCAACTCCCGCCAGGCGGTGCGTTCTGTCCACGCGGCAATTTTTTTCTGAAGCAGCTCCCAATGCGCGAGTCTGCCTTCATTGGTGGCGAAGCGGGGGTCGTCGGCCATGGCAGGGTCCTCCATCGTGCTGGCCAGCCGGGCGAAGAGTGAATCCGTTCCCGCGTCGATGTATATCGGGCGCCCTTCCGCGGTGCGAAACAGATCCGCCGGTGCCGTCGCGTTGTCCCGATTCCCCGTTCGCGGAGGTGCCTCAAGGTGATTGAGGCGTGCCGTAAGCGAGAATCCCAGAAGCGAGAACATCGAATCGGTCAACGACAGTTCAACCGATTGGCCGCGGCCGGTCCTCGCTCGCTCGGCGAGTGCCAACATTGTTCCGTACGCTGCATACAGCCCCGTCGCATGATCCGCGGCGAAGAAGCCGGTCATGGTGGGGGGCGTGTCGCTGTCGCCCGTCAAGCTCATCGCCCCCGCGAAAGCCTCCGCGATCGTGTTGAATCCGGGACGGTCGCTGTCGGGACCACCCTTGCCGAATCCGGAGATGGAGGTCATCACGAGACCCGAATTCTTCGTGCGCAAATCGTCGTATCCAAGCCCGATCGCGTCGAGCACACCTGGCCGAAAGTTCTCGACGACGACGTCAGCCCAGTCGACGGCAAGGGACCGGACGATTTTCTGGCCCTCGGGGCTGCGCAGGTCCACCGAGAGACCACGCTTGTTCCTGTTGTAGTGGTGAACGTAGGCGCTGGAACCGCCCAGCTTCGGTAGTGAGTGTCGCGCATCCTCTCCGTTGAGGCCCTCGACCTTGATGACGTCAGCGCCGGCATCGGCCATCAGCATGGTGCAGAACGGGCCGGCTATCCACCGGCTCAGATCAAGAACCTTCACCCCTCCCAGCGCCCCAGCGTTCGAGCCGCCGCGAGTCACTGGTCCCGCCCGGAGTATGACACGACGGCGTCGAGTTCAACGAGGTGATGCGGCGCGCTCAGAGCAGAAACGACGAGCAGCGTGTGGGCGGGGAAGGCGGCATCCGGAAAATAGGATGCGAACAGTCGCTTCCTCGTCCTCGCAAATTCGGGAAAATCCTCGGCTGACGTCAAATACGTCGTGAGCGAGATGACAGAACTCCAATCCTCCCCCAAACTCGCCAGGGCGGCACCGATGTTCTTGAGGATCTGTTCGGTCTGCAGGCCGACATCCCCCTGACCGATGAATTCGCCTGAGCTGTCGATCGCGACCTGACCGGCGACAAAGGCCTGGCAGGACGCCTCATGGATGACGATTTGGCTGTACAGGCCCAGCGGCGGACCCATCTCTGGGGGGTTGACGTGGCGGATTCCGGCCATTGCTGATGTTCCTCTCCGATGAGACAGCGAGTAGCTTGAAGTCGAGTGTGGTTCAATCCGCCGGCTTATGCCATGACCGGCGTCTTCAACACGCCGCGGACCGCTGCCGCGATCTTCTCGGCCGTCGGCAGGAGTCGCTCCTGCAGATTGGGCGCGGACGGCATTCGCACATCCGGGGTCCCCAGCCTGGCCACCGGTCCGGCCAACAGATCGAAGTGCGCCTCCGAGATGCGGGCAGCGACCTCCGCGCCGAATCCGCCTGTCGTCGTTGCCTCATGTACGACCACGACGCGCCCGCCTGCGGCGCGGACGACCCCAGAGATCGCCTCGTCGTCCAACGGGCGGAGCCATCGCAAGTCCAGCACGCTGGCCGCAATCCCCTCGTCCATCAACTTCTCACGTGCCGCGAGCGCGATCTGAACCGATGAACCCCAGGTGATGATCGCGGCATCGGCGCCCTCTGCGTGCAGGCGCGCACCCTCGGCCCGTTGCACCGGGTGGCCGAGTTCGACCACCCCGGTGCTCTGGTAGAGCTCGCGAAACTCGATCAGTATGGTCGGATCGGGGTCTGCCACGGCCGCGCGGAGCATGTCGTACGCATCCTGCGGCGAGCTGGCGAGCCCGACCTTGATCCCCGGTATGTGCGCGAAGAAGGCTTCGATGCTCTGCGAGTGCTGGGCGCAGGATCCGGCGGTGACACCCTGTTGCATGCGGACGGTCAGCGGCGCGGTCAGCTTCGACCTGCTGATATAGCGGACATTGGATGCCTGGTTGATGATCTGGTCGAAGGCGACGAACACGAAGTCGGCCCACATGATCTCGACGATGGGTCGCATGCCTTCCATCGCCGCACCGACGGCGGACCCGAGTATCGCACTCTCGGAGATCGGCGTGTCGAAGATCCGCTCGACGCCGAAGTCCTTCTGGATGCCGCGTGTCACCCCGAAGATTCCACCCGCTGCGGCAACATCTTCACCGTAGATGATCGTTTCCGGTCGCATCTCCAACTCCGTGCGCATTGCCAGGTTGACGGCCCGCTGATAGGTGAGCTCGACGGTTTCGATGGCTCCGTCACTCCGATCTCCGGTCACCGGCGCACCGTAGAGATCGTCGAGCACGGTTGCAGGGTCCGGAAGCTCCATGTCTCGAACGTCCTTGGTGGCCAGGTCGATGATGGCCTCGACGTCGCGCACGATGCGATCAATATCCTGCTGCTCCAACAGGCCGTTGTCGAGTGCGAGGTCGGTCAACCGGTTCAGCGGGTCGGCGGCTGTTGCGGCGGCACGATCGGTTTTCGGGCGGTAGTGCTCGATGTCTTTGTTGTAGTGGCCCTTGAGGCGCGTCGTCGCACACTCCAGAAGAACGGGTCCCTCGCCACGACGGCAGACCTCGGCTGCCGAGCGCACGGCGCGCTCGACGGCGAACGGATCGAGCCCGTCGACCCGATGGCTCTCGATGCCGAGGGCGGCACCCCGTTCCAGGAAGCCTTCCTTCCTGACCATGGCGCCGGCCGGCGTCATCTCTGCCCAGCCATTGTTCTCCACCACGAAGATGACCGGCAGTGACTTCGCCGCCGCGAAGATCATCCCTTCCGTCGTCGAGCCCTGATTCATCGCCCCATCGCCGATCGAAGTCAGCACGACGCGATTGGTGTTATTCAGTTTGCTCGCAAGCGCGACCCCCGCCGCGATCGGCACGCCTGCCCCGACGATGGAGTTCTCGCCGAGAAAGCCTCGCTCCGGGTCGCTCATCAGGGCGGATCCGCCCCGGCCGCCGTTGACCCCGCCCGACCGCTGGGCGATCTCGCCGAGAACAGAGGCGACATCCGCTCCGGACGCTAGCGCCCAGCCATGACCACGATAGGTCGACAACACCCTGTCCTGGGGTTGGAGTGCCGCCAGGGCGCCGACCGGAATCGCTTCCTGCCCGAGGCAGGGATGGATCGATCCGGCGGCAAGGCCATCGCGAGCAAGTTCGAGAGCACGCTCCTCGAACCGTCGAATGAGCAGCATGCGCCACAGCGCAGATTCCGTTGTGAGATCGCCGTTGACCAAGTCGTCTCCAATGTGTGGTGTGAGCCAAGATGTCCTCATCCTAACCATATTTCCATAATCTGTAATAGTATTCATATGATGAAATGTTCCAACGCTCAAGTCACGACAGGATGCGACGTGCTCGACCGAGAACACTCCGACGCCGCACCAGTGGGGAACGGAACACTTTGGGTCGGATGAGGCCGAAGACACACGGCCCGAACGATTTAGCCCAGGCCTCCGGGGCGGCAGCATCATCCCGCCAATCGTTTGCATGTATGTTGGATATTTTTCAGATAATAGAAGCACTAACATGGGGCTGTGACGATGGAGCGTGAAGATGACCTCGATGACGGTCGCACACGCATCCAATCGGCGAGCCGGGCAATTCGCATCCTGCTTGCTGTGGCCGCAACCCAAGACGGCCTCAAAGCAAAAGAGATCGCCGACGCGTTCGGATTGTCGCTCCCCACGGCGTACCATTTGCTGAACACGCTGACTAATGAAGGGGTTCTCTTCAAGGACGAGCGACGGAGATATTTGATCGGCCCACGTGCTGCGGTGATCGCGGAAGCGGTCAACAACAGCAATACCGTTCCCGACGGCTACGTCAAGGCGCTGCACGCCCTTGCCGAACGCACGGGAGAGACTGCGTATCTGAGCGTGTGGCGTCGGAACGAGATTGTCGTCCTGGCGACCGTTGAGGGTTCCCAGGCCGTTCGAGTCACCGGCCTGACCGCAGGCTACTCCGACAACATTCACGCTCGCGCTAGCGGAAAGCTACTCCTCGCGTTCGCCCCGGCCCCGGTGCGCAAGACACTAATCGAAGGCCTCGTTCTTCGACGACTGACACATGCGACCATCACCAGCCGAGCTGCCCTTCGTCGAGAGCTCGAGCGCATCCGCGCGGAAGGAATCTCCTTCGACCACCAAGAATTCCAAGATGGAGTCGAATGTGTCAGTGCGCCAATCCGTTCGGGCGATAAAGTCGTCGCCTGCTTCACCGTCTCGACGCCGGCCGGTCGATTCGGTAGACGGCAACAGATGATCGTCGAAACCCTGCTGAGTGCAGTAGCGGCAGCGGCGGGCTAGCCATCGATCGAGCTGGGCAGCCCGGCCAGAAGCGGCCCAACGCCAAACCGTGCCGCCGACAACCGGACCAGATCGTTGAGCCACTGTGCAACCACTTCCGTGACATACCCCGGCAAACCCCGGGGCATTCGCACCGGCGAAGTAATCGCAGCCAACACCATCAACTCGGAACGCAACTACTGGCGCAACGAACTGAAGGAGCCTGGCCAATGGCCGCTCTCCCCCTGGCACTTGTCGCAACTCAGGTGAGGCCTATGCCCCGACTCATCACAGTGTGCGCCCGAAGGGATTGGATCCCCCAACCTTCTGAATGAATTACGGGGTGTCACTCGATCCACTTCGTTGCGCACTTTGTATTGAAAATCCCTGTACAAGAGCACTTTCTGTAACTTACGGTGCGATCGTACCTCGGACAACCACGGAGCGCTACGGACAGTTTTGGACAGGTTTATGACCCATAGATTGCCCCCAGCGCACGTCCACGCGGACACTGGCCAGTCAGTGACGCAGCCCGACCCTGGCCCCGGTCTCGTGCGCTTCGGTCGCTGCAGCATACAGATAGTGCGTACGGGCGGCTTCGGCGGGAGTTGCTGTGCCGAACCTATTGCCCAGCTCGCCGGCGCGCTCCGCGAGGAAGGATGCCCACATCTGCAGGATGGCATCCGAGAATCCGGACTCGAAGATGCCGCCGGTGACCGTTGGCCATATCGACTGGCTGCCCGCCTCGATCGATTGCCAGGACTGCTCACGGCCGGTGCCGGGCACCTCGACGAGACTGAATACCTCGTACCGTTTCGGGCTCGCGGTGGAGAACCGCACGCCGCCATCCATGCCGACAACCTCGAACACCCAGGTGTTTTTGCAGCCCGGCGCGATGCGCTTGGTCTCGACGGTCAGAGGGAACCCGCCGTCTCCGACCGGTACCCAGCCGTGCACTGTCGCGTTCTCCCACGTGTCGCACACGACCGGTTCGCCGTCAGGTCCGGGGCGCGTCGGCACCAGGTTCTGCAGTATTGCGGTCACCGAGTCCGGTTCCCAGCCGAGGCGTAGCGGCACATGCCATGCGTGCAGGCCGAGGTCATTCATCACGCCCGCCTTGCCGCAGAACTTTGCCTGACGCTTCCAGTTGATCGGCTTGCGCGGGTCGAGATCGCTCGAATGCAGAAAAGCGCTGCGCGCCTCGATGATACGGCCGGCGGCTCCGGAGCGAACATAGTCGATCGCCCGCTGGGCGGCCGGGTAAAATGGCATCTCACTGGAGCAACGCACAAAGCTCTTCGGATGCTCGGCGATTGCCGACATAATGGCGGTCGCGGCCTCTCGGTCGATGCCGAACGGCTTCTCGGCGAACAGGTCTTTGCCCGCGCGGACGACGTCGCCGTAGATCTGCTCGTGCAGGTCGTGCCGCACAGCGACGTACACGACGTCGACTTCGGGATTTGCCAGCAGCTCGCGGTAATCGGTGGTCCACTGTGTGACGGTCTCAATCTGATCGAACCACCCAAGCGCCTCAGGGTTGATGTCGCATACCGCCCTCAGCCGGGGCCGCACCGGGTGATCGACGAGCGCCGGCCACCGTTGAAGAACCGCCGCAATCTCGCGACCCATGAGCCCACCGCCGATGATTGCGATGCCCACGTCCCTGGCGGTCACAGTGCGTCACCGGCCACGAGCTTCAGTGCAGCGTCGACCGAGAGCCCGGCGTGCAGCACTCCCATGAGAGCCGCGGTGATGCCCGCCGGATTTTCGTGCTGGATCACATTGCGCCCATACACGATCCCGGCGGCCCCGGCATCCAGCACCCGTGCCGTGCGTTCCAGCAGCGTGCGGTCGTCGACGCGGCCGCCGCCGCGCACGAGAACAGGGATGCCGTCGGCGATTTCGATAACGCGGTGATAGGCGGAAAGATCCTCAGATGGATCGGCCTTGATCAGATCGGCGCCGAGTTCGGCAGCCTGGCGCACGAGGGCGACGATCCGGTCGATGTCCCCGTCGACCATGTAGCCTCCGCGGGCCTTCGCTCCGGTCTGCATGACCAGGGGCTCGATCATGAGCGGCATCTGGAATCGCGTCGCCGCCCGGCGCAGTTCCATGATTGACAGGATGTTCGCCTCGCGGATCTCGGACCGCCCCGGCAGCTGCATGAGGTTCGCGCAGACGGCCACGGCATCCAATCGCACGGCCTCTTCGATGGCGTGCGGCACGTGGTGGCTGAAGATGTGCTCGTCGAGAGGGTCGCCGTAGACGTTGGCGACGTCCGTGCGCATGACGAGCGCGGGCTTGTCCTTTCCGGGTCGCGACTGCAGCTTCGAGGCCTGCCCCATCGTGAGCTGGATGGCGTCGGGGTTCGCCTCGACGAGCGTGTCGATCACTGCGCTCATTCGCTCGATGCCGCCGAGGAAGCCCGGTTCGCCGAAGAATCCGTGGTCGACCGCGACGTCGAGCGCGCGGCCTGAGACCGGATTAAAGAGTCGATTCAGGCGGTGAGGTGTCACGGTTCTTCTCCTTCGAATCGCACCCCGGTGCTGGCGGACCGGGATGCTGCGAGTCATGATAGTCGCCGGTGCGTACGGTGGACCATCGCTTGTGACACCGGTGTCATACCTCTATTATGGCCCCATGTCCCCACTGAGTCCGCTTCGCATGCCGCCAGCCCCCATCCAGCACTTCTACCGCGGCGGCGATCGCCTCGCGGGGCTGCGCGGCGCCACGGTGACCAGTGACCACCAGCCTGAGGAATGGCTGGCCTCCACGACGCACAGGTTCGGCGAGTCCGCCACTGGCCTGTCGCGTACCGAGGATGGCACGCTGCTGCGCGATCTCGTGGCAGCCGACCCCTTGGGATGGGTGGGCGCATCGGATGCCGGGGCAGGCGACGTGGGAGTGCTAGTCAAGCTGCTGGACGCCCGGCAGCGACTTCCCGTGCACGTGCACCCGGACCGGCCGTTCGCGACCAGCCACCTCGGCTGCCCCTATGGCAAGACGGAGGCCTGGTTCGTGCTCGATGCTGAGCCGGGGTGCGCGTTTTACGTCGGGTGGCGGCATCCGGTCGATCGAGCGGAACTCGACCGTCGGCGCGACGCGCAGGACGGCCAGTGGATGCTCGAGAACATGAACCGCATCGAGGCACGGCCGGGCATGGGCGTCGTCGTACCGGCTGGCACTGTGCACGCCTTCGACGGCGGTATCTTCGTCGCGGAGGTGCAGGAGCCCACCGACTTCTCGATCCTGCTGGAGTGGTCGGTGACCACCTCCACGCGAGAAGAGTCCCATCTGGATCTGGGATTTGACGTCGCCATGCCGGCGGTCTCGACCGGGGCGTTCGGTGCGGGCCGTCTTGCGAAGATCATCACTCAAGCGGATGCTGCGGGCTCCGTCATCCAGTCGGTGCTGGCATCTGTCGCGGATCCTTTCTTCCGGCTGCGACAGGCCGCATCGACCCCGTCGACCGGCACGGACGTTGTCGAGGCTGGATTCGGCGTCGTCCTGGTCACGGCGGGATCCGGGCGGCTGGTCGGCGCGGGCGAAGCCGTCTCGGTCGAGCGTGGCGAGGTGTATGCGGTGCCGTCCGGCTTCGGCGGCTGGCACGTTGAGGGGGATGCGGCGATCCTCGTCGCGAGCGCCTCCGTCGGCTGGCCTGCCGGAGTCACTCCGTGACGGACTATGTCGTCGGCATCGACGTCGGGTCGACGAGCGTCAAGGTGCTGGCCGCCGAGCTCGACGGCACGGGCATCGCCGTCGCAAGCCGACGCACCCCGTGGACGGATCTCGACGGCGGGTGCGCTGAGCTCCAGGCTTCCGCGCTCGTCGATCTCGTCTTCGCTCTCATCCGCGAACTCGACGCCGCTCTCGCTGCCCGCGGGCAATACCGGGTAGTCGCCGCCGCAACGTCGGGCATGGCAGAGGCTGGCGTCGTGCTCGATCCGGTTGGTGTGGCGAAAGCCCCGGTCATGGCTTGGTTCGACCCCCGCGGCGGCAACGAAATGGCTGCCACTCCGCAGGAATTCCGGGCCGAGTTTCCCGGGCGCACCGGGCTACCGGTCGGGCCGATGGCATCGTTCTCAAAACTCCTGCACCTGCAAGCGCACGGCATCGACCTGTCGGATGCCACCTTCCTGAACCTGCCCGAGTTCATTGCGCATGCGCTCGGCGCGCCTCGGGTTGCCGAGAGTTCGCTGGTTTCGCGCACCGGCTTGATCGACCAAGACACCGGCGAGCTGTGGGATGCCGCCGTCGATGTGCTCGGGCTGGAGTCGCGTATCCTCGGGGCGCGTGTCGACGCCGGCCGCAAGATCGGCCGGATCACGACCGACCGAGTGCCGCGGCCCTTCCGCGGTGCGCAGCTCACCATCGCCGGCCACGACCACCTGGTCTCGGCTGCGGCCGCGGGTGCTACCCGTGGGCACCAGCTCTACGACTCGATCGGCACCGCCGAAGCGCTCGTGCAGTTGAGTGAGCAGCCCCTGAGCTTCGCCGCCCGCGAGCGCCTCGCCACGGCAGGAATCACCACCGGCCGCTATCCGCTGCCCGGCTTGCACGCCCTGCTCGCCGGCACCAAGGCCGGCCTGCTCATGCGGCGCACGTTGCAACTCGTCGGCATCACCGACGTCGAAGGCCGCGCACGAATTGACGACGCCGTGATGGCGTTGCCTGTGGCCGGGGCACTCGTGGAGGACGCCCTGCAGGTGCTTGGTGGGGAGAACCGGGACGGCGTGCTGCGTATCACGGCGCGCAGCGACAACCTGTCGCCGGCCGAGCTGCTCGGCGCGGTCCTGCGGCATGGCAACGATCTCTGTCGTGAACTCCTCGTCGTGATGCATCGCGAGATTCCGACACCGACTTCCACGGTGCTCACCGGTGGCTGGGCGTCGATGCGCAGCGTCGTACGTGCGCGGGCCCAGGTCCTCCCCGACATCCGCGTCGCCACGGTCGAAGAGGGCACCGCATTCGGCGCCGCCGCGTTCGCACTGTGGGCCTTCCGGGCGGATGCCGCCTTCCATGACGCCACTGAAGGCTTCCTCGCACACAGCCACGTCTCAGTGAACGATGAGGGCGCATGAGCGTCGTCACGGTCACTCCCGCCGGTGCAATCGACCTCACCTATCGTGTCGACACGCTCCAGCGTGGCGACTTTATTCGGTCGCACTCGTCGCTGCGCGAAATCAGCGGCAAGGGCGTGAACGTCGCCGTCGCGCTGTCCACGGGCGGGATGGATACTGCGGCGGTGGTCGCGCTTGGGTCAGAAGATGCGTCGCTGGCCGCGGCATCGCCGCACGCCGACGTACTGCGGCCGGTCTTCCTGCCGGGTCAGACGCGAATCAACACCCAGATCGTCGACGCCGAGGGATTGACGACCAAGGTCAATGGGCCGGTTCCGTCGATGACGGCGCAACAGTGGCAGCGCGTCGTCGCTGCGACGGATGCCGAGATCGCCGCGATGAGTGCCACCTGGCTCGTCGTTGGCGGTTCACTGCCCGTCGTCGAACGCGAGACCCCGGACATCCACAGCCTCGCGACCGCGGCATCCACCCGGGGGCTGCGGGTAGCGGTCGACACGAGTGGCGAGCCGTTGCGGCGGCTGGTCGCAAACCCTGCGGGCGTCGCCCTCATCAAGCCCAATGTTCACGAGCTGTCGGATGCACTCGGCGGCCTCACGTTGCGCACGCTCGGCGATGTGGTCGCGGCCGCTCGGATGGTGATCGCCCGGGGCGTCGGCCTGCTTTTCGTGAGCATGGGTCCAGACGGTGCACTCGTCGTCGCGCATGACACCGTGGTACACGCGGTCGCCCACGCACCGCGGCTGGCGAGCACGGCCGGAGCGGGCGATGCTTCACTCGCGGGTTTCATCCTCGGCGCCGGGTCGGCGGCAGATCTCGACCTGGTCGCGGGCTGCACGATGGCGGCGCGTTTCGGCACGCTGGCAGTCAGCCAGGAGGCGACGCTCGTCACGTCGCTCGACGACCTTCCGGATGCCGTCACCACGGTCGATCCCGACCCAATGTGGGCACTCGCCGAGCCCGCTGGCTGAGCGATCGACCCGAGCAAGGAGCATCATGATGAGATCTGCGTCGCCGGTTGAACGGCCCCCCTTGGTAAGTGAAGACGTGGGGCAGCTGGTGGAGCGCGCTCGCGCTCTGGCCCGTTCGGGCGGGCGACGCATCCTGGGCATCGCAGGTGCACCGGGCGCCGGTAAGTCGACGCTGTGCGCGGAGCTGGTCGAGCAACTGGGCGACGAGGCTTGTCTGGTCGGAATGGGCGGCTTTCATCTGGACAACGAAGAGCTCGTTCGACTCGGCCGTCGCCAGCACAAGGGCGCCCCAGATACGTTCGACGTCGGAGGATACGTGGCCCTTCTGGACCGGCTCAGGCACCAGACCGACGGCACCGTCTATGCGCCGCGGTTCGACCGCGCGTCGGAGATGTCGATTGGCAGCGCCGTGCCGATGGTCATCGGCACGGCGCTGATCATCACGGAGGGCAACTACCTGCTGCTGGGGCACGGCGGATGGGAGCACGTCGCCGCGATACTGGACGAATCCTGGTATCTCGAGATCCCTGCCGGCACTCGGGCAGCTCGACTGGTCAGTCGTCGTCGGATGCACGGCGAAAGCATCGACGCGGCAACTGCATGGGTGCACGACGTGGATGAGGTCAACGCCGCAACGGTGGAGCCCACGAGGAACCGCGCGGACCTGATCGTGACCGTGATTGGCTGAGGCCGGGCAACCATGGCCGACTCACGGCCGACTCAGGCCGATTCGCGCTCGACAAGGGCCACATCGAGCACGGTGTGCAGCGGGTAGCCGGCGGCGGGAGACTCCAGCCGATCATAGATGCGCTGAGCGGCGAGCCTACCCATGCGCGCCGGATTCTGGTCCATGATCGTCAGCGCCGGCGTCAGCAGGTCCGCCATCGGGAAATCACCGAAACCGATGACCGCTAGCGGGCTACCGCGCAGCGCCGCGGTGAGGGGCATCGACGTGCGCGCGTTGCCCGAGAAAATAGCCGTCGGCGGGTTGGCCAACGCCGTCAGCCTCGCAACGGCGGTGGCAGCAGCACGCCGCTCAGTAATGTGCTCCATGACGAGCTTCGAGTCGTATGGGATGCCATGCTCGGCGAGGGCTTGCCGGTAACCTTCACGCCGATCTGCCTCAGTAACCAACAGCGGATCGCGACCAAGGTAGGCGATGCGGCGGTGGCCCCTCGCAATGAGGTACGACGTGGCGGTGAAGCCACCACCGCGATCGTCGTCGGTAAAGGAATCTGCCACGAGGTTCTGCGGCCCGCGGTCGACGAACACGATCGGCGTGTGCTCCTGCCAGCGCCGAAGCCAACCGTGGTCCCTGCTCACTGGCGCGAGGATCAGGCCGGTCAGCTGTCGACCAAGAAGCCGCTCGACGATACCTTGCTCGGTATCGGGATCTTCGCCGAGGCTGGTCACGAGAGTCGACATGCCATACGTGGATGCCACCTCATCGATCGCACGGGCAATCGCGGCGAAGAACGGGTCGACAACGTCTGGAACCGCGACACCGAGGGCCGCTGTGCGTCCTGAGCGGAAAGTGGTTGCCAGAGCGTTGGGAACGTAGTTGAGCTCCCGCATCGCCTGCTCAACGAGCCCACGCTTCTCCGGCAGCACGTGCGGGTCGTTGTTGAACACACGCGACACGGTCTTCAGACTCACGCCCGCGCGCGCCGCGACATCGCGCATTGTAGTCATAGTCCCCTCCTCAAGTGCAGATCTCAAGTGACACCGACGTCAATCGCGCCCTCGCCAGGGTATCGGGTGCGCAACCGCCCGCTCGCCGCGCGTCAGAGCCCGTCCACCGCCGCCTGCAGCTCGTGCAGGCGCGGCAGCGCCCGGCCGGTGAGCAACTCCTTACGACGGATCGGATCGAACGACAACGCATCCTTCCACAGGGAGCGGCCGGCCATCGCGCCTGACGCGCCGCTCGCCATCGCGACGCGCACCTGGCCGACGAAGGTCTCGTGATCGACGCCGGCCGACAGAACCGCCCACGGGAGCCCCGCCGCAGCATCCGCCACGGCACGGCATCCCTCAGCAGAGCCCGGAAACTGGAGCTTCAACACCTTCGAGCCGTGCTTTACGGCGAGGCGCGCCCCGTCTGCGACGAGGTCGGCAAACTTCGCCTGATATTCGTCCTCACTCTCATCCTCCAGGCGGTAGGTGAGCAGTTCCACGATCAACAGCACGCCCTCACGCTCGCAGTCGGCGATGGCGGTGTCCAGGTCGCGCAGCAGGCGGGCATCGTCCTGCTGCAGGTCGGGACGCGTGTAGTAGAGCATCTTGGCGGCATCGCCGCCGAAGTCACGCACCTGCCGGGCGGTGATGCCGGGCACGAAGTTCGTGTATTTCAGGCCACCCGCAACGTCGGCGCCTGAGGAGTCCATTCCCACGACGAGCGCGGTGTCGCGGGTGAGCACGCGATCATCGACGACGCCGGGGAGCGCCACCTCGGGGTCGAGCAGAATCGCTGGGGCGTGATTGGCCAGGTGCCGAACCAGGTCGGCCTTGATGACGGCGAGTTCGACGGCGGTGATGCCCTTTTCCGGCACATCCTGCACGACGGCCTTCATGCTGTTGCGTTGGTCGGCGGCGATGACGAACATGTTGCCGCGGTCTGTGGAGATCCGCTGCATGGCGCGGCGTTCGATCGTGGTGAGGTCGTTCATGGGCTGCTCCTTAGCAGGGTACGGGCGAGCAGCGCGGCACCGTGGGCGGTGTCCTGCTCGCGTGATGAGACCGTGAGGTCGGGAAGCACGCGGCTGCGTGCACGCCGGACACTGGACATGCTCGCCCAGCCGCCGGTGAGAATGGTTGTGGTGGCCGGTGGCAGCTCACGTTCGATGGCGTTCAGAAGCATGCGGATCTCGTCGTTGCTGTGCCGCAGCACCGCCCCGAAGAGCTCCGCCGGGCTCACGCCGTCGCTGCGGATCTCGAGCTGCAGCACGCCGTCGTCGTTGCGTGCACCGGATGCCACGAGGGCGCCGTCGGGCAGCGTCCCTTCGAAGGGCAGTTCGGACACCTCGGCGTCGAGCCGATCGCGCCCCGCCCTGTCGCTGATCCCGGCAAGTTGCAGGGCCCGCCGTAGCAGCAAGCCGCTCTTGACACCGGCGACGATGACGTGCCGTCCGGGGACGATGTGCCGCACCTCGTTGATGAGATTGCCTGCTAGGCGGCCGCGGGCTGCGGGCGACAGCGGCCGGTCCGTGACACGCAGGATCACCTCGGCAGTCCCCATCGACACGTGATAACGACCTGGTTGCAGCGAACCCATCGCCTCGGCCGCGACGAGATGGTCGTGGCCGGCGACGGTGAGCGCCGCGCCAGCGAAGGGGCCGGAACGAACAGCGGATGCCGTCCCCCAGGACGATCCTGCCCCGCGCAATGGCGGGATGAATTCCGGCCCGACGCCGAGCTCGGCTAATGCGAGCGACCAGGGCTCTCCGGTGTTCTGGTCGAGCAAACCGGTACGGGACGCCAGCGAGTATTCGGCGGCGACGTCGCCGCCGAGATGCGCAGCTGCGAACTCGGGAATGCCCAGCCAGCGGAAGTCCTCGAGCGGAATACCGCGCCGCCGCTCGTAGGCCAACTTGGCCAGCGACACTTGCGCGCCGAGCGGCAGGCCGGTGCGCCCAGCGAACTCAGCGCGCAGTTCGGGGGAAAACGATGCAGCTTCGGAGGCACCGCGCGGATCGAACCACGCGAACGCGGGCGCGGCCACAGTCAGACCGTCAGCGACGAGGAATCCCGTTTCCCCCATACCGGCGATCCCGATCGCTCCAACGACGATGCCGGCGGGTAGCGCGGCACCGGTTGCAGCGACCAGGTCGTCGATGGTAGCGCGCAGGGTCAAGGCATCCAATTCGGTGGTCCCGCCTCGTCCGGTGCGCCACGGGGTCGGCACCTGCTCGCACGCGATCTGGTTGCCGGTTACATCGGATACCAGCATCTTCAATGACGTGCTGCCAAGGTCGATGCCAGCGGTGAGCGGTGACCGTACGGGCATGGAACGCTTCCTCTCATCGCAGGTATCCAGATTCATGACACCGGTGTCATGAATTCCTCTATAGTGGTTCCTGTGCATGATTCCTGTCAAGTGGCGTCCCGTTCGATCGCCATCAGCGGTGAAGCCGGCGGCGGCAAGAGCACCCTCGGACGAGCGCTCGCCCTCGAGCTGCGACTGCCCCTGATCGACCTCGACAGCGTGACTAATCCCCTACTCGATGCTCTTCCCGCGAGCCAGCACTGGCTGACCGGGCCCGATGCCGGAGCCATCCGGGACGGACGCTATGCCGCCTTGCGCGCGGTCGCGCAGGACGTGATCACCACCGCCGGCGGAGCCGTACTCGTGGCGCCGTTCACTGCCGAACTCGGCGGAGGCGCGGCGTGGGATGCCTTGCAGGATGCCTGCGGCCCCGTGCAGCTGGTGCACATCATCGGCGACCCTGTGCTATTCGCAGCCCGTCGATCCGGCCGCGGTGCCGCTCGCGACGCATATCGGGCGGATCAGCCGGCGCCGGAGGTGCGCGTGCCGGTCATCGAGATCGACGCCGACCTCACCACGATGCAGCAGTTGGCACGGCTACTGCCGGCGCTCGGGGTTCGGATGCCGGTTGCCGCCGACGCGACAATCTTCAGCACGACCTTCGACGCTGTGCTGTGCGATCTCGACGGCTCGCTCATCGATTCGACGGCATCCGTCGCCCGCTCCTGGCGACGCTGGGCGGAGCACTATGGTGTGTCGGCCGACGCGCTTCACGCCAATCATGGTCGGCCTGCACGGACGCTCGTGTCCGCGCTGATCGAGCCGGATCGCCGCGCAGAGGCGCTCGAGCGGATCGAACAAATGGAGGTCGCCGACGCGCAAAGTGTGCGCCCGCTGCGCGGCGCCCCGGCGTTCTGGGCCTCGCTGCCCGAGCAGCGCCGCGCCGTCGTCACGTCGGGCACCGTGCCCATCGCGTCGGCACGGATGGATGCCGCCGACCTGCCGAGGCCCACTGTGTGGGTCACCGCCGAGCAGGTCACGCACGGCAAACCAGACCCTGAGCCCTATCTGATGGCCGCCGAGCGCCTCGGCGGCGACCCCGGCCGATGCCTCGTCATCGAAGACGCGCAGGCCGGCATTGCGTCGGCGCGGGCGGCCGGATGCCACGTGCTCGCCGTCACCGGCACCGGCTCGCTCGACGAGCTGGCTGCGGCATCCGCCGTCGTCGACGGTCTCGACCGTGTGCGCGTCGAGCAGGTCACGGACGGATTGCGTCTCCTGCTCGTGAGCTGATCTGATCGGCCAGGTCAGCGGGCGGTGTAGCCACCGTCGATGGGCAGCGAGACCCCCGAGATCATGGATGCGCCGTCGCTGAGCAGGAACACGATCGGTGCGGCGATCTCCGCTTCGGTGGCCCAGCGGTGCAACGGCATGGCGTCAAGGAACGGCCCCTCGATTTCAGGACGCCCCCAGTACCAGGCCGACATCGGAGTCATCACCACGGTGGGGTTGACACTGTTGACGCGGATGCCATAGCCGCCGAGCTCCAACGCGGAGACACGGGTGATGTTGTCGAGGGCGGCCTTCGACGAGCCATAAGAGATGTGGCCTGAGAGGGCGACGAGGGACGCCTGACTCGACACGTTGACAATCGCGCCGCCCTTGCCGACACGGATCATCTCCCGCGAGGCGTACTTGGTCACCAGCAGTGATCCGCGCGCGTTGATTCGCATCACGCGATCGAAGACGTCGATGTCGGTATCCATGGGCGTGGCGATCTCGCCGCCCCAGCCGCCGCAGTTGACGACACCGTAAAGGTCGACACCTTCGATGGTCGCGCGCACCGAATCCTCCGACTCGAGATCGAACGGGAGGCGGCGGCATCCCGTTTCTGCGGCGATGGCCTCCAGCGAGGCGGAGGTGCGGCCGGACGCCAGAACGTCAGCGCCTGCGGCGACCAGCTGGCGCACGATTTCGCCGCCGATCCCACCGCCGGCTCCGGTGACGAGGATGCTACGGCCGTTGAATTCGGTCATGGAGGTGCTCCGTCCTGGGTTGATCGCACTTTGATCGCACTTTGATCACATCGGCATCCGATGGCTTGACACCGGTGTCATGAACAGCGTAGCTTACTCACACAACACGAGAAAACTGCGAAGGAGCTGCTCATGGCCGATGATCGAGTGCCCGTGCTGGAAGCAATGGGGCTGTCCCGACAGTTCGGGCATGTGCGTGCGCTGAACGAGGCCAATTTCGACATCTACCCGGGTGAAGTGGTTGCGCTGATCGGCGACAACGGTGCCGGCAAGTCCACCCTCGTCAAGGCGCTGTCTGGCAGTCTGGCGGTCGACAGCGGCACCATCCGCTTCGAAGGTCGAGAGGTCGACATGTCGACCCCATCAGCTGTAAGTGCGCTGGGCATCGAGACGGTCTATCAGGATCTGGCTCTGGCCCCGCACCTGAATCCGGTGCAAAACATGTATTTGGGTCGTGAGATCAAGGCATCCGGGATCGCCGGCGTGTTCGGGTTCATGGACAACAAGGAGATGCGAAAGCGCTCCAGGGGGGCCTTCGATGCTCTCGGCGCGACCGTGCGGTCGCTGAATTCCGAAGTGGGATCGATGTCAGGCGGGCAACGGCAGGCGATTGCGATCGCTCGCGCCGTGCACTGGGCGAGCCGGCTCGTCTTCCTTGACGAGCCGACAGCGGCTCTCGGAGTGCGGCAGACCGCGAACGTACTCGACACGATTCGGCGGGTCAGCGATAACGGGATCGCGGTGGTGTTCATCAGCCACTCGATGCCCGCCGTGATGGAGGTGGCCGACCGCATCCAGGTGCTGCGGCTGGGCACCCGCGTGGCGACGCTGAACGCCAAGGAGACCAACATGGAGGAACTGGTGGGTCTCATGACCGGCGCAATCATCAAGGAGGCCCGGTCGTGATCGATCAACAGCCAACCACGGAGACCGTGGCCATCGGCACGGTGGACGAACCCCAGGCGCCGTGGTGGAAGAAGATTCTCATTGCGCAGGCCTTCCAGATCTTCCTCATCCTCGTCCTCATCGTGATCGCGTTCGCGGTGGCGGCGCCCACGCAGTTCGCACAGTGGTCGAACTTCCGGCTCGTCCTGCAGAACGCGGCGATCCTGGCCGTGCTGGCTGTCGGGATGACGTTCGTCATCATCACCGCAGGTATCGACCTCTCCATCGGCTCGGTGCTGGTCTTCTCAGGCGTCGTGTCCGCGATGGTGATGCGGGCGATGGGCGGGCACGGCTGGGGCACCGCCATCGTCGGCATCCTCGTCGCGATCGTGTGCGGCAGCGCGTGGGGCTGGATCAATGGCGTGCTGGTGGCAAAGGCGAAGATACCGTCGCTGATCGTGACCCTTGGCACCTTCGGCGCGGCCCTGGGCTTCGCGCAGATCCTCACCGGCGGCGTGGACATCAGCACGGTGCCGCTTGTGCTGACCCAGTCAATCGGTTACGGCAACGTCTTCGGCTCGCTGCCGGTCATCGTCGTCATCGCCGCGGTGATCGTGGTGATCGGTGCGATCATGCTCAACTTCACGAAGTTCGGCCTGTACACGCGGGCCGTCGGCTCCAGCGAGGAAGCCTCCCGCCGCGTGGGCGTGAAGGTGGACCGTCACCTCATCTACGTGTACACGCTGACCGGCGGGCTCGCGGGCGTCGCAGGCATCCTCTCGCTGTCACAGTTCGCCACGACCGCAATCGCCGGCCAGTCGCTGACCAACCTGAACGTCATCGCCGCGGTCGTCATTGGCGGCACGTCACTGTTCGGCGGCATCGGTACCATCGTCGGCAGCATCGTCGGCCTGTTCATTCCGGCGGTGTTGCAGAACGGCTTCGTCATCACCGGCGTGCAGCCGTACTGGCAGCAGGTCGCCGTCGGTGCCGTGCTGATCGCCGCGGTATACGCCGACCAGGTGCGCCGCTCTGCCGCCGCTCGCGGTGGCCGCGGCGGCGCGTGGAAGAAGGTTTTCGGTCGAAGATCGGGCTGACCTCACCCTCGAACTCATCCCCATTACCATCCCTACCAGAGAAACGGAACATCACCATGAAGTGGAAGAAAGCGATACTCGGTGCCCTCACCATCGGCGCGGCGGCATCCCTGGCCCTCACCGGCTGCTCAAGCTCCGGGGGCTCCGGGTCCAGCACCAGTACCTCCGGAGCCAAGAGCTACAAGCTGGCGTTCATCCCGGGCGTCATCGGCGACCAGTTCTACATCACCATGCAGTGCGGCATCCAGGAAGCTGCCAAGGCCGCCGGTGCCACGGTGACCACCCAAGGCCCGGCGAAGTTCGACCCGACGCTGCAGAAGCCGATCGTGGACTCGGTCGTGGCCTCCCACCCGGATGCACTGCTGGTCGCCCCAACCGACCAGACCGCTATGCAGGCGCCCATTGCTGCGGCCAAGGCTGCAGGCATCAAGGTCGTGCTGGTCGACACCACCCTGACCGACCCGTCGGTCGCGGTCTCGCAGATCTCCTCCGACAACCTCGCCGGTGGCGCGGCGGCCTTCAAGGCCATCGAGCAGGCTCACCCGAACGGTGGCAAGGTGCTCGTCATCAGTGTCGACCCCGGCATCACCACCACCGACCAGCGTGAGCAGGGCTTCAAGGAGGCTGCCGCGAAGGACTCGAAGTTCACCTATCTCGGAGTGCAGTACAGCCACAACCAGCCGGCCACGGCCGCGCAGCTGGTCACGGCGGCGCTGCAGAAGGATCCCGACATCGTGGGCATCTTCGCAGCGAACCTGTTCGCCTCGCAAGGCTCCGCGACCGGTATCCAGCAGTCCGGCAAGACGGGCATCACGCTCGTCGGATTCGACGCGGGCCCCGCGCAGGTGCAGCAGCTGAAGGAGGGCCAGGTGCAGGCGCTCATCGCCCAGCAGCCGGGCACCATCGGCAAGGATGGTGTGGCGCAGGCCATCAACGCGTTGCAGGGCAAGTCGGTCACCGCGAAGATCCAGACCGGCTTCACCATTATCACCAAGGACAATCTGGACAGTTCCGCCGGCCAGGCGGCGCTGTACAAGTCGTCCTGCAATTGATCTCCGCAAAGGCTGATCGACGACCGCGGCCCGCGAGTGCTCGAGCACTCGCGGGCCGTGTATTCCCCCGCACCCCGGAATTATCGAGGGGCGATTGCACGGAAGGATGCCGCATGACGATTCTCGCTGTCCCCTATGACCGCACCGCCGTCGTGCCGTCGATCGTGCACTTCGGCGTCGGCGGTTTCCACCGTGCGCACGAGGCGATGTACCTCGACCGGTTGCTGCGAGCCGGGAACACCGATTGGGGCATCTGCGGGGTGGGTGTCCGGCCAGAGGACGCGGCGATGCGTGATGCGCTCACCGCACAAGACGGCCTGTACACACTCGTCACCGCAGCCCCCGACGGAACGGAAGAAGCCGAGACCATCGGCTCGATCGTGCAGTATCTTTTCGCGCCCGACGACCCCGATGCGGTGTCGCGGCAGTTGGCGTCGCCGTCGACGCGCGTCGTCTCTCTGACGATCACCGAGGGCGGGTATGAAGTGTCCGATGCGACTGGCGTCTTCGACCCGCACGACGCCACGCTCGCCGACCTCACCGAGCCCGAGGCGCCCCGTCGCAGCGTACTCGGCTTCCTCGTGCGGGCCCTCAAGCAGCGGCGCCGCGTCGGCATCCCGCCCTTCACTGTGATGTCGTGCGATAACCTCCCTGGCAATGGGCATGTCGCCCGCGCAGCCGTGACCGGTTTCGCCGCTCGGATCGACGCTGGGCTCGCAGAGTGGATTGACGCGTCGGTCGCGTTCCCGAATTCCATGGTCGACCGCATCACCCCTGCCACGACGGATGCCGTTCGGGATGCCGTCGAGGCATCCTTCGGCGTCCGCGATCGGTGGCCGGTGCGCTCCGAGTCGTTCGTGCAGTGGGTGCTCGAAGACAGCTTCACCGCCGGCCGGCCACCGCTCGAGCAGGTGGGTGTGCAGATCGTGCCCGATGTTGTGCCATACGAGCTCATGAAGCTGCGGATGCTGAACGCATCGCACCAGGCGATGAGCCACCTCGGCATCCTGGCCGGGCTCAGCACTGTCGACGAGGCCTGCGCCGACGCGCAACTCGGCGAATTCGTGCGCGACTACATGACGCTCGAAGCCATTCCCACCCTACCTCCGGTGCCCGGCATCGACCTCGAGTTATACCGCGACCAGCTGCTTGAGCGCTTCCGCAGCCCGGCGGTAGGCGACACGCTCACCCGTCAGATCGTCGATGCCTCCGACCGGATCCCGAAGTTCCTCCTGCCAGTCGTACGCGAGCAGCTCGCCGCTGGCCGCGGGATCACGCGGGCGGTGCTGACCCTCGCGGCGTGGAGCATCAGCCTGGATCCGGATGCCGCGACCGGCGTCTCGCCCGATGACCGGCGATTGCCGCAGCTGCGGGCCGCGGTGGTCGAGGAGAGACGGCATCCGGGCGCATTCCTCGATCTCGACGTCGTGTTCAGTGGCCTCGGTAAGGATCCGAGGCTGCGCTCCGCATTCATCGCCGCTCGGGCATCCCTGCTCGTGGGCGGAGCCCGCGCTGCGCTCGCCGCCGTTGGATGAGCGCGGTTCTTAGTTCTACTCGGTGGGCGAACCTGGGAGTCGTGTGCTGCGCATTCCTGGTTCTTCAGGTCAAGCTCTGCGGATGCCTTCTTTCTAACACGTGAGTAGGACGTGACTTATGCAGCAATGGGAGTGATCACCACCTGGTAGCCGAGGGCTTCCAGTTGTCGGATGGCCCTGTTTGTGGTTCTCTGTGGGTTCAGTCGGGTGTAGTAGTCGGCGCCGGGATCTGCGTAGGCTTCGCCGTTTGAGAGCATGTGCCAGGCCGCTGTGAGGATGGCGTACTCGATCGCGACGACCGCTTTGATCGGGCCGCGATGCGCCGATACTTCACACTACGACCACGTCGCAGACAACGGCAAGATGTCCTTCCGACTCGCCGGACGCATGCACCACCTCGGCATCGGCGTCGAACACCGCGGCAAACGCATCCTCGCCATCGCCGATGCGAACACCGTCACCGTCGTCCACCTCGACACCGGCGAAGTCATCGTGACCAACCAGATCGACTCGGCACGCACCTACTGGCGAAACACGATGAAAGCCCCGGGCCGATGGTCCAGAGCCTCGTCCTAACTGTCGCACATGACGCGACTTATCTGTCGCATATGTCCCGAACCATCACAGTGTGCGCCCGAAGGGATTCGAACCCCCAACCTTCTGAATGAATTTTAGGGTGTTGCTCGATCCATTTCGTTGCGCACTTTGTATTGAAAATCCCTGTACAAGAGCACTTTCTGTGACTTACGGTGCGATCATACCTCGGACAAACACGGAGTGCTACGGACAATTTTGGACAGGTTTATGACCCATAGATTGCCCCCAACTTCCGGTCGACACCAAGGTCAGCACCGCTTCGACCCAAGCGTGAAGCGAAGAGCCTGGCCAACACCGACGATGGTGCCATCGGTGCCCGCTCCCCCAACCACGGCGTCGGGCACGACGCCCGCGGGCAGTTGGTCAAGAATTTCGCCGCCGAACACCTCACAGTTCTCCTCAATGCTCTACCAGGAATGGATCGCCAACGACCGCCAGCTACGCGCAATCATTGCCGAGATGCGCGAGGTTGCAGCCACCGCTACCAAACTCATCACACAACCAACCAACACGAACGCCAAGGTTTAGACGCAAGTTCAATCCACGCGTCGTTCGGTCAAGTCCCGTGGAGTGGTGTAACCGTTTCGTGATCCTTCGGGGTTGGCTGGGTTAGTTTTCGAGGTGGTCGTGGATGCGGTTGTGGAGGTTGTCGACCTGACTGGTGAGTCGGTTGTAATGGTTCCCTTCGTTCGGGCCGTAGATGGTCTGGGTGGCTTGCTCGATCGCGATCTGCTGATCGATGGTCGCGGTGTGCAGGACTGTTTGGAGGTTGGCGAGGAAGTCGTTGGTTTCCCTGAGCAGTGCATCGACGTGCTGGCGACGGGTCATGCTGCGGCCTCCAGCTCTGGCATGACCTGGTCGGATCCGGCGGGCTCGTCCACGGGCGTGAGGCGGGAACGAGCGAGGACGTCCAGGCCGAGGTAGCGGCGGCCTTCGGCCCACTCGTCGGTTTGTTCGGCCAGGACCGCGCCGACCAGACGGATGATCGCGTCCCGGTTCGGGAAGATGCCGACGGAGTCGGTGCGGCGGCGGATCTCGCGGTTGAGGCGCTCCTGTGGGTTATTGGACCAGATCTGCTGCCACACGTCCTTCGGGAACGCGGTGAACGCGAGCAGGTCCTCCCGAGCTTGCCCGAGGTGGTCAGCCACGGCGGGCAGTTTCTCTGCCGTGTACTCGATGAGCCGGTCGAACTGGGCGTTCACCGCGGCGGTGTCGGGTTGGTCGTAGACCGAGTGCAGCATCGCCTTCACGGCCGGCCACATCGTTTTCGGGCACACGGCCATCAGGTTCGCCGCGTAGTGGGTGCGACACCGCTGCCAGGAGGCTCCCGGCAGGTTCGCGGCGATCGCCTCGCGCAACCCGGCGTGCGCGTCGGAGGTGACCAACTTGACGCCGGTCAGGCCTCGGGCGATGAGGTCGGCGAAGAACGTGTTCCACGCCGCCCCCGTCTCACTGGTGGCCACGCGCAGGCCGAGGACTTCGCGGTGTCCGTCACCGTTGACCCCGGTGGCCAGCAGCACGACCGCGTTGATCACCCGCCCACCCTCACGGACCTTCATCGTCAGGGCGTCCGCGGCCAGGAACGTGAACGGGCCTGCATCGCCCAGGGGACGGTGCCGGAACTGGTCGACGTGCTCGTCGAGTTGTTCGGCCATCCGGGAGACCTGCGACTTGGACAGCGAGTTGATCCCGAGGGTCTTGACGAGTTTGTCCATCCGCCGGGTGGAGACCCCGGCCAGGTAGCAGTCCGCCACGACGGTGATCATCGCCGACTCGGCCCGTTTACGGCGTTCCAGCAGCCAGTCCGGAAAATACGTGCCCGATCGTAGTTTCGGGACGGCGACATCGACCGTGCCGACGCGGGTATCCAGGTCCCGGTGCCGGTAACCGTTGCGCTGCGCGAGACGGCCAGCGGCAGGCGTGCCCCATTCGGCGCCGACGACCGCGTCGGCGTGTTCGGACAGCAGGGCGTTGATCATGGTCTGCAACAGGCTGCGCATCAGATCCGGAGACGCATCGGTCAGGGCCTCGACCAGCAGGCCGGAAGGGTCGACAATATGGGGAGCGGTCATCGTAGTGATGTCCTTTCGATAGTTCGGTAGAAGGTTCGATCGAAGGACCACACGGTGACCGCGCCCCCGTCCAAGACGGGGCCGACCACCGGGGCTACACCACTCTACGGGGCACTACCCACACGGCAGACGCTCGTGCCGATAGCGCTTGGGGCCCGGCACAGAGCGGCTCACCCGCACCGTCACAACGCCTGTCTGGCCACATGTTCGACCAGCCGGGCCACATCTACCAGCCTCGCGCCCGCACGCACGACGGGGGACCCAAACCCAGGCGGAGAGGACACTGGCAGGCGGGATCTGGTCCTGGGTTTGGGTCTTTTGAGATGTGACCGCCCCTCCGGATCGTGGGTATTGGTTCCGCCCAATACCGACCGGCGCGCAGTACTTCTTAGTCCTCAACCTCTTCCGGCAAATCGTACCAAGGCATCTTCCGACCGACGACTGCGCGGGCCCTCCATTTGAGTCCTTTGGGGAAGCGTTCGATAGCCGAAAGCAGAGAGTCGATGCGTTCAATGACAGTCACCTTTTGCTCCTCTGTGAGGTCGAGACTGTGTGTTCGTTGAGCCACTTTCGGCAGATTATCGCTGATGGTCGTGTACCACCCCCAATGGTTAGCGAGAACTGATTGGATCATGTCCAAGTCGATAGCGTCCTGGTTGCCGCGCTCAACAGGGTGGTGCAGGAAGAGTGCAGCCGTGTCGACGAGGTCTTTGTCGTTTACTTCAACGATCTGCAGCTTGGTCAGGAGCAAGTCCGCTGGGGCAAGAGTTTGTGCGTTCTTAGGGAGCCTGCCTTTGAAGCTGAGCACTTGGCACATGGCAAATTCTTCGATGAATGTGTCGAGTTGCTTGTTGTTCACCGTGTCAAAGTGGAGATACCGCTGTGAGCCGTGCAGCGTGTTGAAATTGGTATCGGAAACGTAGCCGGCAGCTTCGAGTACCTTGGCCCATTTTGGAGCATCTTTCTTAGTGGTAACAAAGTCGAGATCTTTGTAAGTCCGCCTCAACCCTGCTGGGAGCGCGTCGCCTGCCCGGAGAGCGACGGCCACCCCACCCAGCAGCCGCACAGTTAGTCCTTGTTCAGCGGCGAGGGCGCTAAGCCGTGCTGCCTCGATAAACGGGTCAGATGCTGGCAAATTCGACGACATCGCCGGGGCCTTCCTTCAGTTCATAGTTGTCTCGCCAGAGTCCTTCGACGAGTGCCTTGTCTATCCCTGTGAGGTGAGCTTGCGAAGTCCCCACAGTGAGTGCCGCCACTATGGCGGAGAGTTCTATAGCCTGCCGCAGCGGGCGCCTTGAAGCGAGGAATTGGCAGAATGCTCCAGCAAATGCGTCGCCGGCCCCGGTCTCATCGACAACTTCTGTCGACAGGGCAGGGATTGCAGCTCTTGCGTTGCCGGTGTGAAGAATCACGCCGGCCGCGCCGCGCGTTTCTATCGTCGGAGGCAGAACGGCATATCGTGAGGCCAAGGCGGCGAAGCCTGCCTCGTTGGTCAGGATGTAATCAACGCCCGTGAGGGAGTCTTCCATGCGCTCGACCATTTGATGTTCGACGGTGATGACCAGCGTGGTATGTCGGGCTGCGGAGAGCAGAGGCAGCACTGGCGGGGGGTTAGACACATAGATGAGGCTGTGCGCTTGGATCCATGCCTCCGGGGGCATGACGATGGTGTCCGCGACTCCTCGGTCGATAATTAGCTTGCGGGTCCCGCCGGTAATGATTGTGGCGTGAGGCGGCTGACCTTTCATTCGTGTGACATAGCTTTGACCGACCGCAAGGTCCGCAAGCGCCGCCATGATCCAATCGCCGAAATGGTCGTCGCTGATTGTCGAAACTAGATCTACAGCTGCACCAAGAGCCGCAATTGTCGCTGCAGCATTTGCGCCGGTGCCGCCAAGTGCGCGGTGGGAATTTACCGCTGTGAGTTTCTCATCCGGGGACGCCTCTGGTATTTCGAGGTAGTAGTCCAGCATCGTGTCCCCGATGACGACGATGTGGTCTGGGTTGTTACTCATGACTGCTTGATCATCCGGTCACAAGCTGGTAGCCGGTGACTTTGCTCCCGCGTAAAGAGATTATGGTGCCCTGGAGGACCCCTTCCGTGTAGGCGCTGCCTGCATTCACAGCGAGGGTGGACCCGACCTTGGCTGAGCCGCGAGACTCATGGATGTGCCCGTGCAGCGACAAGACGGGCTTGTTCTTCAAGATGCAGTCGCGCACTGCTGTGCTTCCGACGGAGGCGAGCATCGCCTGTCCGCCTGCCATCTCAACCTTCATGTCCGACGTCATTTTGTATGCGAGGTCGAGCCCGGAACCGGCGGGGGGATCGTGCATGTTGAAGATCGTCGGAATGTTGGGATCGAGCAAGCTCGTGAGGTCGGATAGCCGCTGCGACATGATCTCTTCAGTGACTTCCCGCGGGCTGTGCCAGGGAGTGGTCGTTGCCCAGCCGAAGCTGGCCACTTGGAAGCCGCGCACGTCGATCACGCGGTCCTCGCCATCCTGAATCCAATCGCCTTGAGCCAACACTTTTTTGACCTCGTGCTCGTCATCGTTTCCGGGCATCATCACGCATGGGATCCCTGCTTTGCGAAGTCGTTCGTCGGCCAGAGTGACCCAGTCTTCCGCTGTCTTGGCCATGACGCGGGTGAAGGTTTGGGCAACGAGGTCTTTGCTGGCTTGAAGCGCAACCATTTCTTCCGGCGTGGTCCGGTATGGGTAGGAGCCCCGATCCCGGACGAACTGTTCGAGTTCCACGAGCGCAGGGCCGGATTCGATCTCGTGGAGAACCCCGAATATGTCGGCTGTAAAGTGGCCGGCAGTGTTTTCCACAAAGGGAACGATCGCCTTGCCGGTCAGGTCGCCGCCAAAGATCAACGCGTCGGCCTGGTAGAACGCCCCAGCGTTCAAGAATTTGCGGAAGACCCGTTCCGAGCCATGGATATCGGAAGCGTAGAAGATTTTGAGCTTGGGGCCTTTTGCCAACAGCACCATGGTTACTCCGCCATTTCGGTTACGGAGAACGGATCCGACTCTTGCAGCTCAGCCCAATCGGACACAACGCGGTTCCGCTCATGAACCATCGCCTTCAACACACCCTCGTCCATGTCACCGTGCCAGACACCGTGCTGCTTGATGGAGCTTCCAACAATTGCCGCATCGGCAAACTCGAAGATTTCCGCCAGGTTGCTAACCGTGACCCCTGAGCCGACCACGACGGGCAGATTCGTGGCGTCCTTAATCTCGTGGAGTTCCTCACGGAGGGGCGGGTCGCCAAGCCGTCGCCCAGTTACGATCAACGCGTTCGCATCGAACCATGCCGCGTCGCGGGCCTGTTCGGTGAGTGATCGATCGGCGGTAATGGCATGAGAACCGAGCTTGACGTGAACATCTGCCCACACGGTGATGTCGTCGGCCCCGATTGAGTGACGGTAGCGGGCAACCATTCCCGCTCGACCCTCGATAAAGCCCTCATTCGCGATGTAGGCGTTCGCCCACTGGTTGGCGCGCACGAAGTTTCCCCCGGCCGCACAAGCCACAGCGATTGAGGTATCCACCGCGTTCGCCAGGCAGTTGACACCGATAGGAACGGACGGATACACGTTGCGGAGATTTGTCACAACAGTTGCCAGCGCCGCACTGGTTTCGTGTCCGACATCTGCGGGCTTGACGAACGGGATGTCCCAACCATTCTCGACGATGAACCCGTCAAAGCCGGCGTCGAGTAGTTGTCCGGCCTCGCGCTCGGCGCGTTCGAGCACTGCAGACATTCCAACGTGGGGATCGAAGCGCGGCGCACCCGGCAGCGGCAGGAGATGCAGCATCCCGATAAGGGCATGGTCATGGCCAAAGAGCCGCAGTATTTCGTTGGACTTGGGTAGTCCATCAGTTTGTTCGGTCATTTTCCACACACTCCTGAGATGATTTCCATGGCGACTGCGCAGGCGAGGCGTGCGCTTATTCCTGACGGGTCATAGATCGGTGCGAGCTCGACAATGTCGGCGGCAATCGGATTGGCCCTGCCGAGCTCGCGGGCAATGTACAAAGCCTCTTTTGCAGTGAACCCGCCCGGCTCCGGAGTGCCAGTTCCAGGCATTGCCGAAGCGTCCACGGAATCAAGGTCGAAGCTGACATACAGACCGTCCGTTCCGGCCATTGCGATTTTGATGGCTTCCGCAAGTGTCTTCTTCAGCCCGTCGCGATCGATTTGGGCTCCACCGAACCAGCTGATGCCCTTCTCGGCAGCACTTTCGACCTGATCGCGAGGGTTTAACCATCCATGGACACCAAAGACGACAACGTTCCTCGGATCCACGTTCTCGATTTCCGCGGCACGCATTGTCGGACAACCGCTAGTGAGTTTTTCTCCTGCCCAGTCCTGGGCAGTATCAAGATGCGCATCGATCGAGAGGTAGCCCATTCGTTTCACGGTTCGTGCGGCGCCACGGGCTGCACCAATCGCGAGCGAATGGTTGCCACCGACGGAGAGGGGGAAAACTCCTTTGTCACGCACCCGCCACACGTGGTCCTCGATCAGGCCCATGGTCCGTCGGGCATTCGGGGGCATCACAGGCACGTCTCCGATATCGACCGTCGGGAACTCCTCCCACAAGTCGAAGTCTTCCTGGGCGTTGTATCCGAGGAACCAATGGGAAACATCTCGGAAGGTGCGCGGGCCATAGTTAGCCCCGTTTCGGCCGGCATTGCCTTCGTCCCACGGGATCCCGGTGATTGCGCATTGGATACCTGCGCCCAGCGTGTCCACGGTCGCCATCGGGCGGCCGAAGAAGGTGGCGACTCCGGATTGGATGACGCGTAGTTCTTGCTGCTGATCCGGCATGTTCGAAAGTCCTTTCTTCTTGTCTATTTCGCGATGTGCATCGGAATGTCGTTTGCGGCGAACTCAGCCAGCTGCTGTTTAGATGCAGATGAATCCGTGACAATACCGTCGAGTTCTCGCGCATCGCAGATCGTGACGAAGGAGCGGCCACCCAGTTTTGAACTATCCAGTACGGCGTACACGGTCGCCGCATGCTCGATCATCGAGTGTTTGAGCGCGACGCCCTCGGCATAGCTGTCCATCAATCCGTCCTGAACCGAAATTGCCGGCCCAGATACAAAGGCGATGTCGGTGCGAAAGTGATCCATCATCGAGCTGGCGTATGGGCCGCCAGCGGTCATGGACTTCTTCCGCAATTCGCCGCCGACGACGATCACTGACGTGCGGGATGAGTGCGAAAGCTCCATCACAATTGGAATGCTTGCCGTGACGATCGTTAGATCTCTACCTGCAAGCGCCTTTGCGATTGCCATCGCAGTCGTCCCACCGTCCAATGCAATCGCCATCCCGTCGCGGACAAATTCGTCCGCCACGTACTGTGCGATTGCCGCCTTCTGTGCACTGTTGCGAAACTGCCGTTGGTCCAGATCCCGCTCGGTCAGTGATCTACTCAGCGAAGCGGCGCCACCGCGTGTCCGGCGGATGAGCCCCTTCTCCGCTAGTTCCCCCATGTCACGGCGGATGGTCTCCCGTGAGACACCGAGCCTTTCGGAGGCAACATCAACCTCCAACGCACCCAGCGAGTCGACGAGGCCGCGCAAATCCTGCAACCGTAGTTCACGCATCTGTTTTCTCCCGTTCGAACCGGACCAGCACGTTACTGCGGGGGGATCTCTGCCGCGGCCAAGCGCAGATCGATTCCATGGCTCTTACGCACCGCCCAGATGATCGTGTACGCGACCAGGCCGCTGATCGGGAGGCCGACATTCAGAACGATCTGTAGCGGGCTGCGTCCGATGCCGACCGTCGGATCGTTCCACAACAGGAACAGGACGAAAAGCATGGTTGGCACCAGAAGGAATCCCCAGATGCGAATCGTCGGGATTCCGAACAGACGCTTGCCCCCGTTTCCCGCCCAGACGTCCGGCATCCTCGACGGGTAGAGGATCGCGGCCACCCCAACGATCGTGAACATGACAACCCCGCCCCAGAGCAAGGTGATGATCGAGAGGATTCCCGTCACATACAGGACCAGGGACACCGCGCCGACGACTCCCGCCACAATGACACCCCAATAGGGCGTGGCGTACTTCTGGTGAACCTTCGAAAGCGCCGGCGGCAAATATCCGTCCAGCGAAAGGGCCAGCATGAGCCGTGTCGCGGTAAAGAAGTTGATCGGCATCCAAACATACGTCCAGAACAGGAAGAGGAAACCGAGGGCACACGCCCAGAAAACGTTGCTTCCGGCGCCGATCGTCAGAAGTTCGTTATAGTTCGGCGTGAACGCGAGCCCGATCTTCGCCGGATCCGTGTTGGACAGCCCATTGAGGAACTTGTCGCCAATGTTCGCAATCAGGATAGTAAGCAGGATTGCGATTGCGGCACCCGTGAGCAGCAGCGAGCCGAGCATGCCGAGACGCTGCGACGAGCGGGCGTGCCGGATTTCACCGCCAATGTACGCCGAGGTCGCACCAAACAGCACCATGTAGATGGTCCAGATCATTGCATACATCGTTGCGGACGCCGAGCCGCCTGCCGCCCCTGTTGCGTGCGCGTTTGCTGTAACGATCGCGAACGCGTTGTGAACTCCGCCGGCATGGACGACATAACTGTTAAACAGTTCCGAGAACTTGTGCACATTCGTCAAGAGCCCCGCAATGATCTGCAGAGCAATGCCGATCATCGCGAACATGAAAGCCCAGTTCTGTAACTTCATGTAAACGCGCACGCCGCGGATCATAATGAAGGTGAAGAACGCCAGCAGGACTAGGCCTACCACGATCGTGCCGGTCTGACCGCTTACCCAATCACCCACCGTGTTGAAGAACGACGATCCGGTTGCCACACCCATTGCCCGCATCCACCCCGCCACACCCAACTGGCTGAAGAAGGCTGCGGGGGCGCCAATCGCCGTGAACGCCACAATCGTCCACGTCCACGCGACCATGAACCCGATCGGTGGGCCGAACTTCGGCCCAAAAATTCGGCTTGTCCAGACATAATCGCCACCAGAACGCGGCATGTCTGCCGACAGCTTCGTGTACACCATGTAGAGCGGGATCACCAGCAACGATGCAAGAATCGCCGACAATGGCAACAACCCGCCCGCGTAGGCTCCGATCGATAAACCCAAAAACGCGACGCCCAGCGCGATGTTCTGATTGTTCGTGTTGTACACGAAAATATCGAACGCGCCAGCTTCTTTCCTTAGACCGGTCGCATTCCTCACGAAGACGGTCGGCCGAGCGCCAACCGCGGGACCAACGTCCTCTGTCTGCTTTGACATGCTTCTCCTATACGTCATTGTTGTGGTCAATTACAAGCAGTTGCGGGCAACTACAGTCAGTAAACATCAACTATCGGGCAAAGTCAAGAATGGAAGCCGGCTAGATCTTGACTTAAACCCATTGACAACAGGGATGAGGGCACTGACTTCCGGTTCGGGCAATATCGGAACACACAGCGTTAACTAGCCATCCTGTGCCCGCTCCCCCGTTTACGTCACGTGTGATACGACTTTCACCGACTCTCGGCCGGCCAGTCGGACTTCCCACGCAGAGGGCCACAGACAGGCGCAGGCCGTGGGCGCACTCGTATCGTGCGCCCCAGGCCAATCGCGTGGTAGGCGGAAACGAAAAGTCCGGCCGACGAGGGCCGCCCGTTTCGATAACCTAGTCGGTCCCTGTAGACGGCCCGTTCGCCGAATGCGGCGATGAGCGCGAGGATACCAACGATTGACCTGCCCGGTGTTCATCACCGGTCCGGAGTTCCTGCCCGAACTGCGCGAACACCGCGGCCGCACCCTCACCCTCCTGGACAAGGCCACCGCCGCCGGCCACACGCGCGTGATCGAGATGAACCAGCAGGTCCTTACGAACCTCGGCCGGATGATCGCCGGTATTCTGGACGAGCAGAACGATGCCGGACATGCCGGCTGACAACTCGCGCCGCCTCCGGGCCGCCGCACGCAAACGCAGCGCCGCCGCCCGCCAGAAAGCCGTGAAAGCGTTACGTCGGCTCGACTCCTCCGGCACGCCGGTCACCTTCGATTCGGTCGCCCGAGAAGCAGGCGTCTCGCGGTCCTGACTTTACACACAGACCGATCTACGCGCCGAGATCGAACGACTACGCTGGCGGCGCCGCACGGCCTCACCGGCACCAATCGTCCCGGACCGTCAGCGCGCGAGCGACACCTCGCTGCTACGCCGGCTGGAAGCCGCGACCGAGCGGATCCGACACCGGGAACATGACAACCGAGAACTACGCGACAACCTCGCCGAAGCTCTCGGCCAGCAACGCACCGCCCACACCCTCGGCCGCGACACGCCCGGACTCACCAACCAAAAACTCATTAGAGAACGCTGACCACCAGCCAACCAACGACCGCGTCAAAGACACCGCCCATGACGCACAACCCCCGGAAACACTGGCCTCAGGCCATGGCCATCACTCGGACTCAAGATAACGGAGGGTGTGTTCTGGGCCAATGCCGCCTGGCTCGTGCTGGCGGTGATCGCCTTCAACCTCACCCGCGCCGCCGCTACCTCACCGACAACACCAACCTGACGAACGCCACTACCGGCACGATCCGCCGCAAACTCGTCAACCTCCCGCCCGGATCGCTACCAGCGCCCGCAAAACCCAACTACATCTACCCCAGAACTGGCCATGGGGAGGGGCCCGGGCGGCACTGTTCGGGCGCGCCTGCGCGCCGCCCGGCACCGCCACCATCTGACCAACCAGCCGACACCGGCACGACCAAGGACACAGTGGAACGCCACGGGCACAGAGGCCCGGCACTCAGTCGCGCCCGCCACCAGAATTCCGGCTCAATCCAAAATCAACACCGCCAACCGCCCCGGCCGGTGGATCGACGCTTAGCTTTTTGCCTTCGGTGGGGGGCGTCGCCTCCGGGCAGGCTCTGACCTGCCCTCCTGCACGCGCCCGCCACCTCGTGTCCCGGAGGTAGCGGCTATGCGGCCGGCAGCAACAGATGGCCGATCAGCTCGTCGGGTTTGGCGTAGTCGTAGCGTTTGCGGGGCCGGTCGTTCAGTTCGGCGGCCACCCGGTCCAGGTCCGCTTCGGTGAACACCAGCAGGTCGGTGCCCTTGGGGAAGTACTGCCGCAGCAGCCCGTTGGTGTTCTCGTTGGTGCCGCGCTGCCACGGGGAATGCGGATCGGCGAAGAAGATCGCAATATCCGCGGCGATCTTCACCTGCTGCCAGTCGCGCATCTCCGTGCCCTGATCCCACGTCAACGAGCGGCGCACCGCCTCCGGCAGCGTCTGGATCTTGCCCGCCAGGGCGGGCGCGACCAGTTCGGGGGTGTATCCGTCGGGCAGGTGCGGCAGCATCGTGTACCCGGTGGAGCGTTCCACCAGGGTGGTGATCGCGGACTGGTTGCCCTTGCCGATGATCAGATCCCCCTCCCAATGCCCGGGAACGGCGCGGTCTTTGGCCTCGGCAGGCCGTTGGGAGATGTTGACGATGCCCGGGATCCGGTTCTTACGCTGTCCGGCCTTGCGGGACGGTTTACGGATCGCCCGCCCCGTGCGCAAGTGTCGGGCAGCTCGCGTTTCAACGCGCCACGCGAGGACACATACAACGATTGGTAGATCGGGGGTTGACATACTTGATGCACCATGGACATTCGAAGGTTTTTCCGCCTGAACAAACGGGGGACACGGCTCGAACGTGTTCAACATGAACGTTCACCGTTGAACCGTTCCGTTTAAGGTATATGCTGAAGTCCTCAACTAAGGTGGTGAACGATTGGACCAGGCCGAAGCAAAACAGCTTCTCATCCAACTCAGGAAAGAGAGCAAGGTCGCAGCCGATGATCTTTCGGATGCACAGGCCCGCGTCAACGGCCTGCGGCAGATGATGGACGGGATATTGCTGCTGCATCCTTCACTTCACTTTCTGGACGACGCTGCTCTCGGTGCGGGCCCTGTTCACGACGCTTCGCCCGGCGCCTCCGAGTCAATCGCGTTTCGTAAGGAACCTGCCACCAAGACGGTGCTGCGTATTCTGGCAGCCGAACCGGACCGCTGGTTCACCGGGCGTGACATGATGGGTGCCTTCGCCAAGGCCAATGTCGCTGGCACGGAAACCGCGATTCGGCTCGCCCTAAAAACGGCGTTCACAAACGAAGAAGCCGACATGCGCAAAGACGCGCGCGGGCAAGAATTCCGCATCCGCTCAGGTGCGGTCGAAGCGGAGGGCTTGTAGCCAATGAAGAGATAAGAAGTCCCCCGCCTAAGTTGTTGAGGCCCATGGCGGGGGACGAGGGCTAAGCCCAAATATTTCTTATTCACCGGGTGCTGGCGGCGATTTCTCGCCGTCAGCACCCCTTATCGGGCCGGGTTCGGTACGGTGCCGCCCTCAAAATGCAGGCTCCGCGGGTTCGATTCCCGTCCGGTCCACATCATATCCGCACAAGCTGAAAATTAATAGTACCCGTTCGATCTGGCCCGTCAATCCGTGCGCGGCAGGGGTGCCCCATGCGGTCGTTTTCGCTCGGCGTCTACCTCGGATTTCGGCACCTTCAACAGATCCCTCATCAACTGCTCGAACGAATCGAGTTCAACGTCGTCGTCCTCAGCATGACCGTGCTCGTCGTGGTCGGTTCCCATCACTTTCCCGTCAGTTCCGCGTAGGTGACACGTCGTCCGCGATCTGCGAGAGCGCCAACTGGAACCGGTCAAGATCCTTGGCGGCGAAGTTGTTGAACGCGAATACGCGCTCGTCGACGTACCGGAAGAGGTGGGTTTCCCTCGTATCGTGGAGCCATCGCCTTAAGGAGGTTCTGGGGTGGTTACGGGACGGAGGTATGACGAGGATCTAGGGCCGGTGCGGTGCGGATCGTGATCGAGACGCATAGTCCGATCCCCCGGGTGGCTTGTGAGTCAGGTATCAACGACGGGACGTTGGCCGCTAACACAATGGTCGACCAGACGGCGGCTTGCCGCGACGAGCATCCACCTGCGTGCAGGGTATGTACAACGTTTCCACACGCATGTTGTGTCACGACGTCGAGGCCTGTTCGACGTGACCCTCGAGGACATCGAGGATTACGTTTTTGCCATTGACGGCGAAACCTCTGCCGACGCAATCAGGGATTGTGTCTAGTCTGCGCAGCTGCTACAAGTGGGCCTGCTGACGGCGAACTCGACTGAAAAAACACCAAGTCCCGTGAGCACGGCCACTTCGCGCGCCCACACAAATGTGACTTCGGATTGGCGTGCTGCTGCAGCGTCGAGGTTTAGTACGTCAAGCGGACCGGCCCGTTTTCCAGTTGCACCCAGGGGTCGACGATGCGGGGATCGCACACGGCGTGCCAGTAGTACGCGGTCTGTTCACCCAAACCATGACATGCGTCATGCCAGATTCCTTCATTAAGGATTACCAGGTCGCCGGGGCGAATTATCACAACACGAACATCCGCGGCGGCGGGCGCATCACCGTCTGTTGCCGCTATCGCCAGCAGCACCGGCTGGCCGCTCGTGAATAACGCTTCTTTGGTGTGGTGGTGCCGCTCCATGGCGCCGGTTTGACAGGGCGCCTCCGTGCCTACGGTGAATCCGAGCGAGCCCGCGCTATCCAGTAGTGGCTCGCGAGTGAAGACGCCAGCCCAGCCGGTACCGGACGACGTCACGACGCTCGGGCCGCCTTCCTCAAGTCGGATTGCTCTGCCGAACGGGCTGAAGTCCAACGCATCGAGTTCGACAGCCTTACAATCAATCATTTCAGGGTTTCCTCACCTTCGATTGGGTTTCTTCGACAATGACCTGTGCAAATTTGATCGCTAGCGGGAAGTTGCGCGGCCCAAGTACCTGAATCTTCTTTGCCGCATACCAATTAGCGACACGCAATAGACCGCCACCCCGTAATCCAAGTAGATAGGCCGCAGAAAACGCGGAAGCAAACGCGTCACCGGCTCCTGTCGTGTCGACAACGGGCCCGTCGAGATGACTTGCGGCAACATCGGTGATGACGCCGTCCTCGTCGATGATCCGGCTTCCTTTAGCACCTGAAGTAACGACGAGTGTCCATCGGTGCCGCTTCTGCAAGCCCTGCAGTGTAGCCGCGTGTGCCGCGAATGTCTCCTCCGCACAGAAAACTATGTTCAGCGCGTGCGCGGACTGTTCCAGCCATGATCCTTGCCAATCGGACACTTCCACCGTTGCGACGACGATCGCCGCGGGAGGCAGCAGTGAAATGACCTCTTGGTGTGCGGCCCGAAGCACGCCTAAGTAGCACAGATCCCATGCGTCGGCCGCGACCTGCCGAACACCTCGCGCGACGCCCTCGGCCACCCGAGAGCCGTCCTTTGGATAGGCGACGATAACGGACCGCTCGCCGTTTCGGTCGATGAGCACATAGCAGACAGTCGCGGGACCAGCTGAAGCGGTGTCCAATCTGACGGTCACTCCATGCTCACGCAGGTTTTCGGGGTCGGCTTTCCCTATGCCGTCGTTGCTATCAGAGCCGACAACGGTCACGTTCGCGCCGATCGATCCCATGCTTGCTGCATAATTTCCATCCACGCCTCCGGGCGTGATCTGAACCGATTGCGACAGCACCTTTTCTCCCAGGGAAGGTATGGCTGCCACGTGAAGTTGGATATCGACTACTGGGCGCCACATCGTGACCAGTACTCTGCTCGCTGCGATCGCATCGAGAACTGAAGCGACGCTAGGGAGTGGTCCTGTTGCTGTCACATCGCTACCTCCGTGCCACGCCGCCGAGCATCTCGGATTCCCTTTAGCGAAACGGCAATGATCGTAACCAGGTAGGGCAAGATGAGGGCATATTCTGACGGCAGTTTGAGCTGTTGAATCGGAATTGCCGCCGCTCCCATTATTCCGAAGATAAGGGCCGCAAGCCCAACAATGAGCGGTTTCCCCTCTCCGAATAGCACGGCAGACACTGCTATGAATCCCGCGCCCGCAGTCATCCCGACCGTAAACATGGACAACCCCGACAGCGGGAGGTATGCCCCGCCAAGGCCTGCGAGAAGCCCGCCAATCAACAGGGCGCGATATCGGTATCCAGTAACACTTACACCTGCGGCGGTAGTGGCTGCCGGGTTCCCACCGACAGCGCGCATGCGCAGTCCGGTCCGTGTGCGGTACAGGAACCAGTGGGCCCACAGGACGGCGAACAATGCAACTGGCATGAGAACGTCGAAGGTATTCCAGAACTTCGGAAGCGTTCCGGCGGTAGTAGAAACGAACTGGCCGGAGGCATTAAATAGCGTGCTCAGGAGTACACCGGTTAGCGCAAGCATCACTAGATTGATTACGATACCCACGACGATCTCGTCGGTTTTGAAGTACACGGTGGCGATCGCGAATATCGCTGACACCAGCATGCCCCCGATGGCGCCCGCTAACAAGCCCAACAGGGCGTTGCCGGTAACGTTCGAAACCGCGAATCCGGCGAATGCTCCGGAAATCATCATGCCTTCGAGCGCAAGGTTGAATACGTTTACTTGGGAGGAGAAGGCTCCGCCAACAGCAGCAAGGACGAGTGGGGTGGCGCTCTGTAACCCGGCGAGAAACACGAACAGAATGGAACTGGTAATTGCACCCATTTCAAGTGTCACTTCGTCTCCTAATGGTCTGGATTATTTTCTTCACCGGATCGATCGCGAAAACGAGGATGAACAGCGGAGCAATGAGTTGGACCATGTATGGCGAAACGTTGGTGAATTGTTGAATCGCGAGCTGGCTGTTCTGTATTACTCCAAGAAATAGCGATGATCCCCCTATACCGACGGGGTTGTTCAGCGCCAATAGCCCGCCGAGGATGCCGTTCCAGCCGAAATTGGTCAGCGACCCATCGATGAACTGGTGAAGTATGCCCTGGACTTCGAATGCTCCCACCAGTCCGCCAATCGCGCCGGACAGAAGAAAGACGCGGAATTGGACTCCGCGTGCGTCTATGCCGGCATAGCTGGCATATTGTCGGCTGCCGCCGATCGCCGTGATTTCATCTCCCCACCTCGTACTTAGCAGCACGATCGCTCCTGCGATGAAGATGACGATGGTGAGAACGACCGTCCAGGATGCACTTGAGGAACTGACGAAGCTGGGATAAACGGCCGTGTTAGAAATCGGGCGACTTGTGACAGTGATGGATTCATGGCCGCCGGCCGACCTGGCGAGGAAGAATACCCTGACGATCAGGTCGCATAGCAACACGGCGATGTAGTTCAGCATGAGAGTCGTTACAACCTCATTAATGCGATAGCGACGAAACAACCAGGCTGCCGGCCAAGCCCACAACAGACCAGCCACGGCCCCTACAACGGTGGCTAGCGGCAGGAGAATTATCGCAGGCAGCCGAAGGCTGGAGCCTATGATGGCAGCGGCACAAGCGCCAACGATAATTTGCCCTTCTACACCAGTGTTGAAGATGCCTGCTCGCGCGCCAATCACAAACGCAAGACTGGAAAGAATCAGTGGCGCAGTCCAGCGAGCCAGGTTGAGAATTGCATCAGTGCTCCCAAACGAGGACTTCAATATTACGTTGATGAATATAGAGAGGTTTTCACCTTGCGCCGCCACCAGAGCACCGATCACGATCCCGCCGATCACCAGGCCGACGATGTAGCGCAATGAACGTCTTAAGAGGAGAGTCCAGGTCATGATTGACTTTCTGCGCGAGTGAGGCCGGTCATCGCAGCACCTACCAGTTCAACGGTCGCGTCATTGCGTTCCATTTCAGCGACGATCGATCCGTCAAAGAACACGACAATCCGGTCCGATATGTCCATCAGTTCATCGAGATCGGTTGATGCCGCCACGACCGCGCATCCTCTGGAGGCGAGGTCACGGATTTGCTGACGGATCATGACCGCGGATCCGACGTCGATTCCGCGTGTTGGTTCCTCGGCGATAAGCAAGAGCGGCTGGTCAGCAAGTTCTCGCGCGACAATGAATTTCTGCAGGTTTCCTCCGGAAAGAGATCCCGGTAGAGATTCGACACTGTGAGCTTTCACTTGGCCATCCCGAATGATCTGTCGAGCGAACTCCCGGGCACTTTTTCTGCGCACGAATCCATGCCAGTCGAATCGCGGACTGCGTTGTCTGCCCGCAATTGCAGAGATCCAAAGCGGCCTGCTGCTCAAGGTCGCCACGGAACCCCGATCCGACGGCACGTAAGCCATGCCAGCGTTTCTCAGGGTGCGAACGGATTGGGACTGCGCATTCCCGGGCTCCAGCGAAACAGCCGCGTTCCCGTGAAACAAGATGCCGCCCTCGGCTGGTGCCCGTAATCCGGTAAGGGTTGCAATGAATTCATCCTGCCCGGACCCAGCCACCCCGGCGACACCGAGTACGGTGCCGGCAGTGAGCTCAAGGTTGATGGGGCCGATCATTTGATCGGCGCTGCCAAACTTCGAACAAACAAGTTTGTTCATCGTTAGCACCGTGGCAAGACCAGATTTTGGCTTGGACCGCTCAACGATCGGCAACTCATTCCCAAGCATAAGGTGAGCTAGATCCCGTGGCGCCATCTGACCCGGTGCCGCCGAAGCAACTACTTCACCGGCACGCATGACATAGATGATGTCGGAGATCTCGAGTACCTCGTTGAGTTTGTGGCTGATGAAGATTACCGCTTTCCCGGCGTCACGGAGTACACGAATCGCTTTAAACAGTCCCCTCGCTTCCTGAGGGGTTAACACACCAGTCGGCTCGTCTAGAATGATCACTTCCGCTTCGCGGTAGAGCACCTTTAGAATCTCGACCTGCTGCTGCATGCTTACCGGCAGTCCACGGATCCGTCGTTCGGCGGGCACTGCTAAGCCATAATCCCGGGCTATCGCTGCGAGTCGCTTCAAGCTCGCCCGCTTGTCTATTCCACGGAGTCGAGACGACGTCTCCCAACCGAGCGAGACGTTTTCCCACACGGTCAGTTGAGGAACTAAGGCGGTTTCTTGGAAGACCATTCCGATTCCGGCGACTGCTGCGTCTCGCGCGGACCGGAACCGGACTTGTCTCCCTTGCATGCTGATTGTTCCCTCGTCAGGCGCCTCTACACCAGCAAGCATTTTGACAAGCGTTGACTTTCCGGCCCCGTTCTCTCCCACAATCGCCGTTACCTGGCCTGGCATGAGCTGTAAAGAGGCTGAGCGTACGGCGTGGACCGACCCGTAGGACTTGCTGAGATCCTTCAGGACGACAGCGGCGGCACTTGGTGATGTGTCCCCGCTGCCGCCATCCATCTCCGTTCGCTTAGCAGGAGACATGTATGGTGCCTGCCCGCAGCTCGGCTTCAATCTCTTTCACAGTCGCTTGCAGGTCGGGCGTTAGCGCATCGAGATCGCGCTTGTCGAACAACGGTGCGCCCTTTTCCGCGTCATATACATACATTCCAGCCTTGAACTTATTGTCGACAACATTCTTGGCGACTTGATAGGCGGCGGTGCCAGCATCTTTCAACGCTGACCATGGCACGGAGCCCTTGGCAATGTCGCCTTGCCAGGAATCGGAACCAATGCCGATAATTCCGTTTTGTGCCGCGCCTTTGAGCACACCAAGACCAGTCTGGTTGGCTGCTTGTAGAATGACGTCGACGCCGTCCCCTTTCAGCGATGCTGCGATCTGCTGGCCCTTCAATGGATCCGTGAATGTTCCGGCGTACGTAGTGGTCACCGAGTCTGACGGCGCCGCCGCCTTGACCCCTGCTTTGAATCCGCAGCCGTAGTCGTTTACTACACCCATATCCTGACCCCCGACGAAGCCGAGCTTGCCGGTCTTACTCAAGTGCGCCCCCACCACACCGGCGAGATAGGCAGGCTTCAGGGTATCGATCGTGAGCGTTTGCACGTTCTTGAGGTGGGGGTCTACCGTCGAATCGACGATGATGAACTTAGTTTTGGGAAAATCCGGGGCGACCTTGCCGACAGCATTGCCGAGATCATCCCAGAGCACCATGACCGGATTAAATCCATTGCTTGCCGCAGAACGAAGCTGTTGTTCGTACGCTCCGGCCTGTACGCCTGGAACCTGTTTGGCCGGGATCCCCTTCTCTTTTTGAAGTCGCTGGAGGCCGGAGAAGACGAGATCAGCAAACGGGTTCCCGGCGGGTTGATTCATGATGAGAATCGTTCCTGCAGATTCAGGCGTGGATTCTTTACCCGTTTTACTGGCGCCCACTGCCCCACTCGAGCATGCCGCCAGGCCAACGGCCACGATCGTGACTACGCTCACTACCGCGCAACGTCGGGCGATAGACGAGAGAGAGATGTTCATGATTTGGAACCTGCTTTCTTGGGTTGGGTCGAACGCAATGAGTTGTTTTCAGTTACTCTGGTGAACTTCTGGGCCAGGCCCTTGATATCGATGCAGTTCACTGTCGAGACCAGGGCGTACCAGTCTTTGTTGACTTTGTCGATACCAGAAAACGTCCCTGCGATAGCAGTCGCAATGCTGCCGATAGTGTCCGTATCGTCGCCAATGTTGGCGGCGGTGATCGCGGTGAGGTTGATGTCACCGCCCGCAGCCGCTAGTAGCCCGAAAGCGGCAGGAACGGACTCGTGCGTGTTCAGCCCGGCACCGATCTGGTCGGCAAGATCCTCGACGACCGACTCTAAGTCGTGACCAGATCGTGCGATCTCCACAGCCGCGAGGATCCTCCGCTCGATTGAAGGACCAGCAACTTCACGACCTTGTGCCAGCCCGATCGCTTCGCCGATCTGAGCTGCTTCGACGGCAGCTTCGATGATCGCGGTAATATCGGTACCTTCGACGCAAGCTTGGGCACAGGCGCCCGCAACGGCTGCGGCGCCGGCAATCGCGAGTTGGGTATTGTGTGTCGGCGTGCAGATGATGGCGGCGGCCCTTGCCGCCGCGGCGACATCACCTGGGTGAAACCAGCCCGCTGGTGCAGACTTCATCGCTCCGCCGTTGGTAGCTCCGGTGAAGCTCTGCACGTCACCCATCCCAACCAAAAAGGGATCTTCGCCTGCCGCGATCCGCATGACGGCCCGCTTTGTGCTCGGCCCGGAGAACTTTGCTAGAACCGGATCGCTCGACCACTTCATGAGGTGACTCACTACAGCGTCAAGTTCTACATCGCCCGAATCAATGATCGATTGAGCCATTGCAATCACCAACGAGGCATCGTCGGTGTAGGCGCCGATGACGCGATCCTGGTCGTATGGCTTGTGTCGCAGCTCGGTGAAATCGTCGATCCATCCGTACAGATGGCGGATCTGCCGGATGCTGAGGGTCTCCGTCATAGCGCCAAGCGCGTCACCTATTACGGCACCCGCCATTCCCCCTTCAATCCGTTTCCTCAGCGCAGTTTTGCTCATGGACTTCACCCACCTTGACCCATCAGCGAGGTTCGGATTCGTCGCGCTCACATCTGCCTCGGCTCAAACTCACGGTGCATATTGAGTGAGAAGATCGGGGCGTTATATCGCAAACGAGACCATTCTGTGGGACCCAGCCGGCTGTTGGCGACACCAGTCACTTGGAGCAACGGACTCGCGTACGGCAAATCGAAGAGGCTGGACTCCAGCTCGTCGGTGAAACAGATTTCAATAGACGTGTCTGCACTCATGATCGGCATTCCTTGATCGGCCAGCTCGCCATAGAGGGAACGTCCGTTCTCAAAGAATGCACCGTCGCCAAAAGCCGAAGGATCAATATCACGGGTCCAAGAGTCAAGCAAGATACCGGGCTCATTCCGAAGATAGACGAGCCTGACCAGATGGAAGGCGCTCTCCCCCTGCTGAAGATGCAGAGCGTCAGCAACTTCCGAGGGCGGCACATCCGTGTCACACACCAACACCTGGGTGTCGAACTCAATGCCCTGATTCTTTAGATCATCGGTGCAACTCTGCCAGGATTCGAGTCGATAGCGCACACCTCGCTCGCTAACATAGGTGCCACTTCCCTGACGGCGAACTACCGTACCCCGCTGAGCAAGCTGATCGAGCGCACCTCGCACCGGCGCAAGACTCACACCGAGCTGTGCCGCCAGTTCCTTTTCTGCTGGCAGCCGCTCGCCAGGCTCGTAAGTTCCAGCTTCGATGTCAGATACAATTGCCCGCCGCGCGCGATCCTGAAGGTTGTCGCCCATTCCTGCCACCCGCAGACCTTTGATCTGCTGAACTGATTTCCAAGTCTGCATAATGACATGTATACATGTTCTCCAATGAACATGTCAACCAATATTTTGCGGCCGCATGCAAAGTCCGTAGTACCTGGAGCCACGGCGAGGTCATCTACTTGCTCTCGGGACGCATGACCGTCCAGCGCGATGGCGACGCTACCGTCGAGATCACAGTGGGCACCAGAGCGATCTTCCCGCTCGGCCGAGGCAGCACCTGGACCGTCCAAGAAGCCCTGCGCAACGTCTTCGTGATCTACATGAATCATCACGCATAAACCCGTTCGAGCCCGGACCGCGCCGAGCGTTACCAGAGATTGTCGACGACGGGTGAATACTGACCCTTAGGCGTCGGGTGAATTTTGACCCCTCCGGCACTCTTGGAGGGTGATTTCAGTGGAAGATTGGGCAGAGATTCGACGGTTGCATCGCGCTGAGGGGATTGCGATCAAGGAGATCGTGCGTCGGCTCGGGGTGGCTCGGAACACGGTGCGTGCGGCGTTGGCGTCGGATGAGCCGCCAGGGTATCGACGGTCGGGGAAGGGTCTTCCTGATCCGCGGCAAGACCGGCAACGGCGCAATGAGACTGCCCGCCACCACGCGCCTGCCAGATGGCTCGTATCTGTCCACTGCCGCCGGCGTGCCGGTCCGCGTGATCGAGGCAATCGTGACGATCACCACCGATACCGGCACCCGCACCGACCGATACCGGCTGATCACCACCCTGCTGGACCCTGCCGAAGCACCCGCAACACAGCTCGTGCAGTTGTATCACGCCAGGTGGGAGATCGAGACCGCGTACTGCGAACTGAAATCCACGATCCTGGGCGGGCGGGTGCTGCGCGCCCGCCACCCTTCCGGCATTGAGCAAGAAGTCTGGGCGCTGCTGACCGCCTACCAGGTGCTGCGCACCGCGATGACCGACGCGATCCTGCACCGGCCAAGCATCGATCCGAACCGCCTCTCGTTCACCACAGCACTGCTGGCCGCCCGCGATCAGATCATCCACGCCGCGGGCGCCATCGCAGGCTCCACGATCGATCTCGTCGGCCGGATCGGGGCGGCGGTCCTGACCGATCTGATACCCGCCCGCCGGACGCGGACCCGGCAACGAGTGATCAAACGCGCAATCTCCAAATACCGGGCCAAAGGACACGACATCGACCGACGCACCTATCCCGCGACACTCCACACCAGAATCTTGACACCCGAGCCCGACGGCTAACCGAACGGCATTGCGGCTAATCCACTGCAAGTGGCGTATGTTGGAGCACTCGCCGCACAGCTCTCGTCCCGGATGGACGTCGCAGAGTGCTTCCGCATGATCACAGACCGAGGCGCTGCCGTGTTGGGATTGGCATCCGACTACGGAATCGCAGCCGATCGCCCGGCCAGCTTCGTTCTCCTTCCTGCCTCCGATGCGTTCGATGTCATTCGTCGCGGAGTTCGCCCGACGCATGCCGTTGCACATGGAAGGTTGATCGCCACGTCACCACCGACTGTCACGACACTTTGTTGGCCGGGACGCGATGCTGAAATGATCGACTTCGTCCGAGAACGAGAGCGCAGCGGGCTCGGGTTATCTCCTGAGTGAGCGCCAGGTCGTGCACACTGAACCCATGCGCTCCGATCAAGGTAGTGGACGCGCGATATTTTTATCGTTTGACTGATCCGGTGCGGTGGGAAGATCCGCAGCGCGAATCGAACCGACGCATCAGCGGCTCATTCAGCGACCGCGATCGCATCGATCTCGATCTGCCAGTCGGGCTGCGCCAGCGACGACACTTCGATAAGAGTATCGGCCGGATACGGCTTGCTGAAGTACTCTGCACGAAGCTGCACAACCGTTTCGAGGTTAGCCATGTCGGTGAGGAATATGGTCACCTTAACCACCTCACCGAGGGTCGAGCCAGCCTCGATGAGCACCGTCTCAAGGTTTGCGAAAGCCTTTCGAGCTTGAACCTCGAAGTCTCCGTTTCCGACGGTAGTCCCGTCAGCCTCGATCCCGACCTGTCCGGAAACATAGACGAGCCCACCCGCCTTGATAGCCAGCGAAATATTATATGGCTCGTACCAGTCCTGCTCGATCGTGACACGCTCACGCCGGATTCGATTCACAGTCATTAGGGCTCCTGTAGTAAAGATGGTTGCACAGGCAGCGTGTCACCGGACCCAAGTCACCGTCAAGAGGTGTCAATGGCCTGTACCGGGTCGTGAAGTCGTCGCGTGTTCTGCTCGCCGCCGGCTCGCCGCGGTTTTCCTTACTACACTGTTCCCGCATTGCGCTGGCAGTAGTTACGCTGCGATTCCCGGCGCCGCTCGGGATATTGTGCGCTACACGCGCGCGACCGCTCGCGTGCACGTTTGGGATGCGCCGCAGTAGCCCGCCCACATTCCCTCTGCTGATCGCGTGCGCGGCGTTTGCCATCTGCCTCAAGGCGAGCGCGAAGACGTGCGAGGTTATCCCGCAGGGTTTGTCGCAGGCGATCGGGATAATGCGGCCCGGCATCGCGCGCGGGACTCGCGCCGACGTTTCAGCTACTCCTCGTCATCGTCAGGCACGGTTCCCATCCACTACTTGTGGCTGGGAACCTCAGCCGTCCGGTCACGTTTCATCACCGCCAAGTACGACTCCCGCACAAGCATTTACGAGCGGGGATCGCGCCGCAGGAGCGGAGGTCTCCTGGGCGCTCATCGGCGAGATGTGGCGTTCACTGACCAGTCGTGTACCAAGTCGCGTATACTATGGTTCAAGGATCTTATGGATCTTATGGATCTCAAGAATCTCAAGAACGGAGGCGTGCGATGGACATGGCGACCATCTCCGCGAACGGACAGATCACCGTGCCGGCGGATGTCCGTCGAGCGCTCCGGCTCGGCCCGGGCGATAAGATCGCGTTCGTGACCAACGAGCTCGGCGACATCACAGTAGTTAAGCCGCTCGCGGCCGCGCTAATCGAGGCGCAGCGCGCCTTTGCCGGTGCCGCCGAGCAGGCCCAACTGGGGTCGGAGGACGACGTGGACCGCGTCGTCGCCGAGGTCCGGGCCGAACATCGCGGGCGCCGCACGGCGTGAGGCGGGTGCTGGTCGACACGAACGTTGTTGTGTCGGCGTTAATCTTCCCCGGGTCCCGTCCGGCTCGCGCGCTCTGGACGGTCATCGAGACCGAGCGCCTCGTATTGACCCAGTGGATCCTCGACGAGTTGCGCGACGTGGTCGGGCGCAAATGGCCGGATCGACTCTCCGCGCTCGACCTGTTCCTCGGCACCGTCGGCTACGAACTCCTTGACGCAGGGTCTCCCGGCGTGGAAGTTCGCGATGTCGATGACCAACGGATCCTCGACGCGGCGATCAGCGGCAACGTCGACGTGATCGTCACCGGCGATAAAGACTTCTTTGCGCTGGAGATCGACAGGCCGCTCATTCTGACCGCACGCGATTATCTCGATTCGGTCGCTCACCAATAGGTCCAGACACTGCCGATAAGCCGCGCCCCGCCCACCTGAACGCGGCCAGGATTTGCAGCTAAGGCATAGGTCCGCGTCGCCGTTGGCGTAGGTTATGTTCTCAATCATTTGGAGGGGGTGAACGTTGCGCTGTTGATCGAAACACTCCAACGAATCGCATCAAACACCAGTGCGCCGATCGGCCCGTGATGAAGCGCGGCCATCCACGCGCCAGTCGTAAAGGGTGCGCATGGGCACCCCGAGGTAGTCGGACAGCTCCTCGACAGTCAGCAGCCGCTCCAACTGCGAAGGCGGTTTCGACCCAACAGTGTCGGCCATGCTAATCAGGTACGACAGCCAACCGCGCCGTCGCCGCAGCACTCCGCGATACTCCAGGACTATCGTCGGCCGTACCACGCAAACCGGCCCGGAGAGAGGGTTTATGGCCCTTTAGTGGCCTCTCAATCGAATTCTCGGACATTGCAGGCTCCTCGCCTGCCCCTGTCCAGAAATCAAAATATCCTCCCCACCAGGTATTTCAGCCCGGCAAGAAGGATTCTCTCGGTGCGCCCGAAGGGATTCGAACCCCCAACCTTCTGAATGAATTTTGGGGTGTCGCTCTGACGGCGCTCAACGAATTTCCCCAGTTGTGCTCATCGAAGTTCCCCAGGTCGCAGGGTTAGGTTAGCGCAGGTTTGTGCCGGTTGTGACGCGGCGTAGTTCGTCGGATGCGGCGGCGTGGTTGCGGAGCCGGTAGGAGGCCCCGTCGAGGGTGACCACGACTGAGCGGTGGAGGAGCCGGTCGAGCATCGCGGCGGCGACGGTGGTGTCACCGAGGATCTCGCCCCAGGCTCCAACGGGCCGGTTCGTGGTGATCACGATCGATGTCTTCAGGTAGCGCTGGTTGATGACTTGGAACAGCGCGGACGCCGCCTCGGCCGGCAGCGGCAGATAGCCCAGCTCGTCGATTTATGCCGAGGTCGGCATAGATCGACTTATGCCGACTCCGTGATTATGCCGATGTCGGGGGGCGGAGCTCCCTGCGCCAGCGTTTTCCGGGCCTGTGGCCTGCGGTGGGCTGCGTGGAGGTCGGCATAATCACAGTCCTTCCAGGAATGCGAGGAGGCTGTCGGCGGGGCGATACCGGCCGGGCGGCGACGACACCGGGGTGGTTTTCGCCAGCGCGCGCTCCTTTATCGTCATGTCGGCGTGGATGTAGGGATCCGTGGACCGGGTGTCGGCGTGGCCCAGCCAGAGCGCGATGACGGTGGTGTCGACTCCCGCGTGCAGCAGTGTCATCGCGGTGGTGTGCCGCAGCGTGTGCGGGGACAGCTTCTTTGTTTGCAGCGTTCCGCAGGCGACGGCGGCGGTGGAGTGGTGGGCGGCCAGTCGGTGCTCGATCGCATCACGGGTCAGGCGTCGTCCGGTGCGGGTGCAGAACAGCGGATCGGTCGGCAGGCCGGCCCTCTCGCGCAGCCAGTGACGGATCGCGGCCTCGGTCGCGGCCGTGAGCGGGATGGCGCGGTCCTTGCGTCCCTTCCCGTGGCAGCGGACGTTCGCGCCGGTGCCGCAGCTGATGTCGGCGCAGTTCAACCCGGTCAGCTCCGACACTCGCAACCCCGTCTGGACGCAGAGCAGCAGCCAGGCGTGGTCGCGGCGGCCCTCCCAGGTGGTGAGGTCCGGCGCGGCCAGCAGTGCGTCGACCTCCACGGCGGTGAGGTAGGACACCGTCGCTTTGTCGAACCTCTTCGGCGGAATCGCCAGGACCTGGGCGATGACGTCGGCGTGTTCGGGGTGCTGCAGGGCGGCGTAGCGGAACAGCGACCGCAGGGCGCCCAGACGGGTATTGCGGGTGCGGGCGCTGTTGTGCCGATTGGTCTCCAGATGGTCCAGGAACGCGCTGATCATGCCTTGGTCGAGATCCGACCAGTCCAGTTGCGAGGGCAGCTTCCCCGTCGTGGACTGGACGAAGGCGAACAGCAGCCGCAGTGTGTCGCGGTAGGCGGCGACGGTGTGGCCGCTGGCCTGGCGCTGTTTGGCTAGGCGGTCGCTGAAGAACATCTGGACCGTCGCCGTGATCGCCGTCATGATGGCACCTGCCCATCCCCGGGCTCGAGGCGTTCGGCGGCCAGGGCGAGCAGTTCCGGCGCGGCGGAGAGATACCAGTAGGTGAACCGCGGATCGCGGTGCCCGAGATAGGTGGAGAGGTAGGGAAGGCGGGCGTGGACGTCGGCGCCACTGCGATACCAGTTGACCAACGTGCTGACCGCGAAAGTGTGGCGCAGGTCGTGCAAGCGGGGACCGCGGGCCGCTCCGCCGCCGATCCCCGCGCCGGAACACAGGCGGTGGAAGACGGTTTGGACAACGGGATAGAGCAGCCGCTTTCCCGTCACCGTTACGAAGAAACTCGTGGTGGACGGCGCCGGGAGGTGCGTGTCGCGCTGAGCGGCGTAGACGCGCAGTGCAGCAACGGTGCTGGAGAGCACGGGAACCTTGCGGGTCTTCATGAATTTCGATTCACGAACAAGGAGGACGCCGGCAGCGAGGTCAACGTCGGCCCGATCCAGCCGGATCGCTTCCCCGATGCGCAGCCCCGTCACCGACAGCAGCCCGATCAGGGTGGAATATGTCGCCGCAGGCAGTCGCGAATCCAAGTCGTGCTGCGCGTGGTCCATCAGGGCGGTGATGTCGTCGGCGGAATAGATGAATGGTGTCCTCCAGCGCTGGCGGGAGGGAAACAACCCGATTGGTGGGACCTCTGTCGCGGAATCGATGCCGGAGAGGTAGCGGGCGAAGCCGCGAACGGCTGTCATCCGGCGCGGCCAGACAGTGCTGCCCGGGTCAGCCGACACAGTCTCGACCCAGGCGATGGCAGTGGCGATAGTGACGGTCGGCTGTTCATTGGCGTCCATCCACGCAACGAACCGGGGAAGAAGCCTCACCGCGTCAGCCAACTGATAGCCCAGGTTCCGTCGCAGCCGAAGGTAGTCGTTCAAGGACTCCGTGAGCGTCGTCATGAGTTCTGCCCCGGCCAGTCCTGGGCGATCCCGCGCAGCGAGTCGATGTCGATCTTCGCGTAGATGGCAGTGGTGGCTAGATCCCGGTGCCGCAGCACCTGCCCGATGTCCAGCAGGGGGATGTCTTTCGCCAGCATCTCTGTCGCCAGCGCGTGCCGCAGCCGGTGTGCCTTCGCGTCCGGGCAATTGGCCCGGCGAGCTGCCCGGCGCACTACGTCACCGACCAGGTCCGCCGGGATCGGTTTGCGCGGGGCGCGTTCGGTGATGAACACCTCCCGGTGCGGCGACGCTGGCCGGGCCCCGTGGAGGTAGTCGGCCAACGCTTCTCCCGCGTCGACGGGCAGGGGCATCAGGTCGCGGCGGCGGGCCTTGCCGCGGACGGTGAGCTCCCCGGCGCGCCAGTCGACGTCGTCCAGGCGCAGCCGGGCGACCTCGATGGACCGCAGTCCCAGCCGGGCCAGCAGCAGCATAATCGCCCGGTCCCGGCGGCCGGTGCTGGTGCCGCGATCGCAGCTGTCCACCATCGCCTCGACCTGCCCGGCGCTCAGCGCCACTGGCAGGTGCGCGTCGCGCCAGCCGGCGACCGAGGGAACACATCCCGCCAGATTCCAGCTGGTCCGGTCCGTGAGGTAGAGGTAGCGCAGCAACGAGCGCATCTCCGCGACCCGGCCGCGCGCGGACCCGAGACTCACCCTCCCGCTCTCGGCCAGGATGAATGCCGAAATCTCGACACCGGAGAGCATCGTGGTGTCAAGCAGTTTTCCTGCTGGCTGACCGATCTGCAGGAATCGCCGCGCCAACTTCTCGTAGCGGAGCACCGTCATCGCCGCCAGGTCCTTCTCGTGGACCAACCATTGCCGGTAGTCCGCAAGCAGAGCCTCCAGCGGAGAGACCACCGCCGCGGGAGGCGGCGCAAGGACCCCGGCTTCCCGCAGCACCTCGAACATCAGGGTGAAGCAGCGGCCATAGAGCTTCTGTGTGAAACTCGCCCGGGCCCGGGCGGCGCGGAAGGACGCGACGGCCGACTCGTCGAAATCCGCGACCGTCAGCCGTTCCGTCTCCAGCCAGCGGCCGACGTCGCCGACGATCTTCAACATGCCCCGCCGCGTGCCCGGCGTGTAGCCGGTCGCGGCGAGCTTCGCATCGATGGCGGCGATGTGGGGCGCCATCGCACCAGCTTTTCTGCGTGTTCCTGACATCGTTTCGTTCCTCGTCCGGAGACACGATGCCTCCTCGGGAACAGCTTCCAACGACGCCCCAACTATGCCGACAATCTCTCTGGGCCCTTGCGGAAAATGCCAGTGCTACCTGGCGATATTGGCCAGTATCCGCGGCGACATCGGCATAATCACGGAGTCGGCATAAGTCGATCACGAGGAGTGTTGGGCCGGCGAAGAATCGCATCATGGTGCCCCATTTGCCCTCGATCGCGGCCCGGTGGCAGCGGGCGGCGAGGTCGGCGGCGGAGGTGAAGTAGGTGCGGTAGCCGGCTTGAACGGCGGCATGGCCCAGCCCGGTGGCGATGTGGGTCTTCCCGACCCCCGGCGGGCCGATCAGGAGCACGTTCGTCGCGGTCTCGAGGTAGCGGCAGGTGGCCAGCTCCGCGAGGAGAGAGCGGTCGATGCCGGACGCGGCGTCGAGGTCGAAGTCGCCGAGGGTGGCTCCGGTGGGGAGGTTCGCGAAGCGGAACCGGCCCGCGAGGCGGCGCGCGTCGGTCGCGGTGACCTCGACGGCGAGCAGGCGCTCGAGGGCCTGGGTGAGGGACCAGCCCTCGGCTTGGGCCTGGTCGAGGACGCCGGGCAGAGCGTCGGCGGCATCAGCGAGTTTCAGCTCGGTCAGGTGGCCGCGCAGCTGCTGATAGACGCTCGCCGGCGTGGGAGCGGTCAACGTGGTTGAGGTTGTGGTGGGTGTGCTCATCGGAGGGTGTTCCTGTTCTTCGCGGCCTGCTCGTAAGCGGCCAGGCTGATCACTGTGGTGGGTTCGGGGGCGCCGACAAGGACTGTCGCTGCCTGGCGGGCGGCCGCCCCGGGCGGGATGCGTTCCTTCTTGCGGTGGGGGCGCCCGGGAGGGGCCGAGGCCAGGGCGATGGTCTCGAGGGCGGTGACGTGTCCGCTGTCGCGGATCGTGACCCCGAGACCGGCCTCGGCAACCTGATGACGGGCGAGGACCACGCCGGAGACCGTGCTGATGTCGATGGTGTTGCCGCCGAGGCGGTGGTGGACGACGACCTTCGTCGCGGCAAGCTCCGGCGGGACGGAGTACCGGTTCCCGCGCCAGTCGATCAGGGCCTGCCGGGTCGCGGTGCGCTCCTCCGTCACTACGACGGGGAACACACTCGAAGGCAGCGGGCGCAGCCGTTCCGCGGCGAACATGGCCGCGGCGGTCGTGGCCCCGTCCCGGCCCTCACGGCGCCGCCCGTCCTGGCTCCTCGCGAACGCGACAAGGCTGGCCTGGGCCTGTTCGAGGGTGAGCTCGTCCGCGAGGTTGCGCCACCACCGTTGCGCGGCGGTGTGGTTGTTCTTCTCGACCACGCCCTTCCGGTTGCCCGACCTAGGCCGGCAGGCCACCACGCTCACCGCGTGGTGCTTCGCGAATGCCGCGAACATCGGCGTCAGGTCACTGGTTCCGGCCTTCAATACCGTGGTCATCCGGTCGAACCGCCAGCTTGTCGTCACGCCGCCGAGCAGGCTGAGGAGCATCGTCATCGCGGCCAGCAGATGCGGCAGGTCCATCGACGGGGAGATCACCGCGCGCCACACCCCCGAGTGCGCCAGAGACCCGACGAGCACATAGGCGCGTTTCGTCGGGAACGCCCACCCTGCCGGCGCGTCGGGCAGCTCAACCCAGTCGAACTGGGTCTCTTCCCCGGCCGGGTGCTCGATGATCGCATTGGGCCGTTTCGTCACGTGAGCGCAGGCCGTGCACGCCGGACGCAACCCGCGGTCCCGGACCTGCCGCGTGAGGGTCTGATAGGACCCCGTGAAGCCCAGCGGTCGCAGTTCGTCGAGCAGCGTCGCCGCCCACAAGTGCGGGTCCTCGGTCAGCCTCGCCGTGACATAGGCGACGAAGGCGACGAACGCGTCGGGTTCGACGCGTTTGCGCTCTCCCGGGGTGCGTTGACCGGACAGGTATGCCCGGATCGTCTTGCGGTCGTGGTTGGTGTGGCGGGCGATCTCACTGATCGTCATTCCTTGCCGTTTGAGCGCGTGGATGTCCACGTCGTCCTCCTCTGAAAGCATAGGAGCAGGGCCTTTCTCGAGCTGGTGTGTGGCCGAAGACCATCAGCATCGAGGAAGGCCCGCTCCTATGAGCGGAAGCGACCCGGAGTGGGGAATTTCAGTGAGCAGAACTGAGGAATATCAGTGAGCGCCGTCAGCTCGATCCACCTCGTTGCGCACTTTGTATTGAAAACCCCTGTACAAGAGCACTTTCTGTAACTTACGGTGCGATCATACCTCGGACAAACACGGAGTGCTACGGACAATTTTGGATAGGTTTATGACCCATAAATTGCCCCCAACTTCAGGTCGACACCGAGAGCAGCACCGCTTCGGCCCAAGCCTGAAGCGAAGACGACATCACTATCTTGGCGCAGGGATCGCGCCGTCTGTTGAGACGTAGGGTGACGCGTATCGCTTCGCGAGGCGAGGCTCAATCTGGCCGGCGGCGTCACGATCCGAGCTCGCGGTAGTGCGCCGCGCGCCAGGACAGGAGCACACCACCCAGCACCGCGGACACATCCGATCCAACGAACACACCTAATACACTCTGGTCCCGTATCAGTGCCGCGCCAGGATGGGCCAGTTCATTCATGACCAACGACACCGGAAACTTCACTCCGCCCGTCATCGCGAGAGATACCAAATCCCACACCGTGACCAGACCCGAGCCTCTCCCCGGTGTCAGAAGTTCGTAGCGACGCCTCCTGTCGCCCGTCGCGTTATTTGACGATGGCGGCGTCATCTTCGGTGACGATGGTCGAGGATGAAAATGCCCCGCCGGTGGATTCCGGCGGGGCTTTGATCGTTATGGTGATGTGGTTGTCGTCATTCGTGACGGCAGGCTATTCGCTGTTTTCCGTGATCGCCGATTGCGCCGCGGCCAGGTCAACGATCGTCTTGTCGGCGGCGTAGGTCGCGATCAGCGCGGCGATCGCGAGGTTGTTCACGGCGCGCGGGTAACCGCGGGAACCCTGATGGATGGCGTGGATCGCGTCGTCGGAGAACAGCGGGTCGGACCGGCCGGCGAACTTGAGGTGTTGCCGGATGTAATCGGTCGTGTCGGCCGCCCCCATCCCGGTGATCGTGTAGCGGGTGGCGATGCGTTGGTCCAGGACCGCGAGGACGGCGAACTTGAGTCGGCGGCGCAGCGTCGGTTGCCCGATCAGGAGCATCGCGAAGTGCGAGCCCGTGTCCATATCGACGTTCGTGAGCATGCGGAGTGCTTCGAGGTCAGTGTTGGTCAACAAGTGCGCTTCATCGATGACGACGACGGGCAGGCGCCCGCGTTCGTCGAGTTCCCCGGCCAGAAGTGCCGCGGTCTGGGAGGAGAGCACTCCGGAGTAGAACGACGGGCTGCCGCCGAGCGCGGTGACGATCTGAGTGTGGATGCCGCGCATCGTGATCGTCGGGTCCGGGATGTAGATGATCTGGTGCCTGGAGGGCTCCAGGTGGGCCAGGGCGGCGCGCACCGCGACGGTTTTGCCGGCGCCGACTTCCCTGCTGATCACGCCGAGTTGGCGTTGACTGACACACCAGCCGATCCGGGCGATCGCTTCCCGGTGCGAGGAGTGGGGATGCAACGCCTGCGGTGGGATGTTCCGACTGAAGGGTATGCGGGTGAATCCATAGTGCGATTGCAACGTGTCCAGACTCATCGGGTGCCCTCCGAAATGCTCGGCACGAACACGACGGGACGGGCCCCGGCCTGGGCTTTGTGGAAGCTGATCGGCTCGCCCGCCATGGTGTCCTTGTGACGTGTTTCGACCAGACGCAGGTAATCGATCCCGGACGCGGCATTCTTCGCTCCGGTGTCGGTGCTGTCGGCAGTGGCGGACGCAGCTTTCCTATGCACGTGCCGGCGAATCTCGGTCAACACCGCGATCCCGGCTGGACGCCGTTGCCGGCTGAGACGGTGATCAGCCCGGTCAGGTCGAAGGGGTCATAAACGAGTTCCACTTTCTTGCCGATCAGGAGCGGGTCGACTTGGTAAGTGTTGGACTGCAACGACACCGTCGCCGACTTCGTCACCGTGCGGATCGTCGACCACCGGAACGCCTCGGCGATCTCCTCGCGTGTTTTCCGTTCTGGACGGCGGGTGACCCAGCCCGCATCCCACCGGGCAAGCGGGCTCTGCCCAGTCGTGGAGTGGACGGTGTGGGGGTAAACCATTTCCACCCACGAGCTGAACAGCCCGTTCAGCTCCTCCAGGGTGGTGACGATGCCGCCGACCCCGTCGTCCATGACACCGGTCTGAGTGTCGACGACGGTGATTTCGGTGAGGAATTGGGAGCTGACGGTGTTGGTAGGGTCGGCCACACGGCGAGGTGCCCCGGTATGGGGTCCTTTTCCGTGTGGCCTCCCACCGAACCGGACATGCCAGTTTCCCGGCATCCGGCTCTCCAGTGATGTTGACGTGAATGCTGCTTTCCGGTGTGTTACCGATGTGTCAGGTCGTAGCAGCGGTCGCAGACGACGAGTGTTTTACGTCGCATTGCGAGCATTGCTTTCCTTCCGCGTCTGAGTTCGCTAACCAATTCCCGGATTTTATTAACCTCTTTTGGTCTGGTTCGATTATCGAATCAGTCAAGGAGAAATGAGCATGACAAGCAACCAGGTTCCATCCTCGCAGCAGGGTGACCCGAGACCGGCCAGGAAGCGGCGTAAGCCGCTGTCGCCGTCGCAGAAGTACGAGGTGTTCACCGCGACGCTGACCTCCTCGGCGACACAGCGTGAGCTGGTGGAGAAGTACCGGATGGACCGGACCACGATCCGCGCGATCTGCGCCACGGCGAAGCAGGGCGCGCTGGACGCGTTGACGGCCGCGGTGCCAGGCCGGCGCGGCCGCACGGCTGAGGGGGTCGAACTGATCGAGGCGAAGGCCGAGATCGACCGGTTGAAACTGACTGTGGTCGAGCAGGCGATGCAACTGCACCTGTCAGAGGGAAAAGACGGTTGGGACTGACTGCTGGCCCGGTCCCGGCCCGCGTGCCCGGGCCGGCGAAAGAAGGCCTGATCGCCCTGGTCGGCGAGGCGACCGCTGCCGGGTTCAGTCTGCGTCAGGCGTGCCGGATGCTCGGGATCGATCATGCCCGCCTGCATGGCTGGAAGACGCGTCTGGCCGCTGGCCAGCTACTCGAGGATCAACCCTCGGGCCCGGTCGTCGGCGAGGCGGTCCATGCCCTCCTGGACTGGGAGAAGGACGCCGTCGCCGACGTGGCGAAACACTGGGCGCAGATCGATCTCTCACACCGCAAACTCGCTCATCGCGGCTCGCGGCTGGGCCGAGTGTTCGTGTCCGAGTCCTCTGTCCTGCGTGTGCTGATCGAGCGTGGCATGCACCTGCCGGGCCTGCCGCAGATCCGCGAGCCGCGGAAGAAGCAGCCATTCCCGGACTGGGTCGAACCGGTCCCTGGGCAGATTTATGTGTACGACTTCACACACTTCACCAAGCTGCGAGGCTGGGCGGCGATCGCGGTCGTGGACGTGATCTCCAAGTATTGGCTGGCCACCGTGTTCAGCCCGGAGGAGACCTCCACCCAGGTCGAGACCGCGTTCATCGAGGCTCTGACCGCCGACGGGAAGGAGTGGCTGTTGGAAGACGCCGTGTTCACCGAACAGCTCGCGGCCGGGCAGATCCCGGACAACGACGACCGTGTCCCCGTCCTGTTGGCCGTCTCCGACAACGGGCCGCAGATGACCTCGACGCACACGGCACAATTCATGGCCATCGCCCGCATCGCCCAGCATTTCGGCCGGCCCGGGACCCCGAACGACCAGGCCTGGATCGAGTCGTTCTTCGGACATTTGAAAGGCGAACATCCCTACCTGGACATCATCACCGACCCGCAGGTCATGACCCGCGAACTCGACGCCAGACGCGAGCACTACAACACGGTCCGACTGCACGAGTCCATCGGCTACGTCACCCCCGACGACGAACACCACGGCCGCGGACAAGCCATCCGCGACGCCCGAGAGAAAGGACTCAAAAAGGCACGCGTCAACCGGATTGCACAACGACGAAAACTACGACACACTACACACAGAAACACGCCAGCCAATGAGGTTAATTGAAACACCCGATTGGTTAGTTATTTCAGAAGCGCCGCGGGGTCGAGTAGTTTCACGATGAGGTGCACCACGTGCCGGGGCGTGAAGAACTCGCCCGCCTTCTTACCGGAGGCGTCCGCGAACTCGCGCAGCAGGTATTCGTAGGCGCTGCCGAGCATGTCGCCGCTGACGGAATCCGCGTCGAGCCGCAGCTTGTCGAATGCGCGCAGCAGTGCGACGAGTGATGTTTCGGGCAGCCGTTCGGTGTTGGCCCAGTTGACGTCGCCGAAGACGCCGTCGAGCAAGCCGGGGTTCGCCTCCTGCACCGACAGCAGCGTGCTGGCGAGCTTGTCACCGACGTTCTCGACGGTGTTGTAGACGTCGCGCCAATGGCAGCCGTCTGGGATGGCGAACACGTGAAAATCGGCTTCGATCTCGGGGTCGACTTCGCCGGTGAGCTCATCGCCGAACTCGGCGACCGCCTGTGCGTGGTTGAAGTCCCAGGTGTCGCTGATCCACTTGAAGAACAGTGCGGGGAACACGTAGCTTTTGAAGTCGGCCGGGTCGACGGGGCCGCGCAGGGCGTTGGCGGCATCCCAGAGGGTTGATTCCAGCTGACGTTGGCTGAGGTGAACGGAATCGCCTGGAACCAGTGTCATGTCGGGTGAACTCCTCGGGCAGATTGCGCGCCGCCGTCTACGGCGCTGTCGGTCTCTACTCTGGCATGTGAGTTGCTGACGGTGACGGCCGTTGTGTCGGTTACGTCAGCGGGAGGAAATGTTGTGGAATTCTAATGCCTTCATGTACGGCGGGTAGTTGCTCTCAAACGGTCGACCGGCATCCGCTGTCACCCGTTCATCGGTCAGGCCCGCATCGCGTCGGCGCATCCAGTATGCCCAGCACAAACCCTGCCCGGCGCCGATGCGCCCGTGCTTGGTTTGGAACCGGATGCCCGCCGGCTGTGTCCCGTTGTCCAGGGTGACCTTCTCCCGCAGCCAGGTCGCGATCCGGGTCGTCAGCAGACGGTTTGCCGAAGTGACCTCGGACAGGGTCAGCCCAAGCGGTACGCCAAGCATTTCCAGGTCGGTTTTCAGCGCCGTGGACAGTGCGTGCAAGGTGTCGCTGTGCGTGATGTCAACCCACGACCCGTGCTCGAACGTCAGCCGGTATATGCGCCGGCCTTGCCGCCAGACGGTGGGCACCCACGACGGTGCCATGCTCGAGTTGCGCAGCCACTCTTCTTCGATCGACTCCGTCAGCTCCTGAACCGGGATGCCCAGAAATGCTGCCGTCTTCGCCAGGGTCTTACGGTGCTCGGCGACGTCTTGCCGGGCCCAGGACAGCGCCTCGATGAACGCGGCCGCTTCATCCTCCGCCGCGTAGATGGTGCGCCCTGGCGCGTCAAATCGTGACCAGCCGGCCGGGTCCGTGTCAGGCTGTCGCCTTGGCGGGTCCAGCGGCCCATAGGACGCGCGTGCAACCCGGTAGGCCACGACAGGGCCCTCCACCAGCGACAGGCCCGTGACGGTGCACTGCCGCCTCACCCCGCGAATCCGTCGTCGATCATCGCCGCCGTAGCCGCGGCCGCCTGCTTGAATCGGCCCTCACGGATCGCATCGACGGGGGTGTCCTGATCCAGCCACGGATTCGAGCCGATAAACCACATCCGGGCCACCTGCTCGCCCTCGGCCTCGGCAATGGCCAGCCACTGCGTGTACGCGAACTGCAACCGTTGCACCGATGCCGGCTTCGGGACCGGACCATTTTGTTGCGCCCACTTGTAGCTGATCTTGGGATCCTTACTCCCCGCCAACGCACCGACAAGTGTGGCGCCCAAGGCCGCGTTCAACCGCCGGGTGATCTCACGAATATCCATCCGCGCCGTCCGTCCGAACGCTGACCCCGTCACCGCTGCAATACTCATAACCGCTCCTCACACTGTGCACCTTCATACTACGGCGCAAAACTCGAAAAGCTAATAATAATCCTCTAACTTTCTACTATCTGCGCGGCCGTTTAACCCACCGACCTCACTCCCTCGGCGGCCTGGTCGGCCCACTCCCCCGTCGATTCCGGTCCCATCCCAGGAAGATATGTCGTGCCGCAGCGACTGAGTCCCGGCCAAACGTCGATGTGGTCAGCTGTGCCCCGGGGCGGCCTTGGCATCCAGAACAGCACAACACGAATGGTGTCAGCTGCTGCGGCGTTCTCGAATCAACCGTGCGGCAGTGAGTTTGGTCCTGCGCCTTGCAGCGGTGATCCCTTGGAGCAGCTCACCCGCTGGCACGTTCAACGCCGCGACAATGGTCAATACCGCCACCAGAGTGGGGTTGGCGGTCATGCCGCGTTCAAGTTTCGCCCATGCCGACGCATCCATATCGGCCCGCAGTGCGGCCTCAGACTGGGAGATGCCCGCTTTCTCTCGCGCGGCACGCACCGCCGCACCGAACTGTGCCCCAACCGTTGGCCGCGAATCCGCGCCGGCGTCACTCATCCGGCCAGCCCATGATCCCGCCCGAATGCCGGTTCCCCACTCCCGGGCGCCTCGTCGACCAATGCACTACCGGCGGATGCCGTCCACGCCTGCGGCAAGCGGGCGAACACGTTGCGGCACCGGCCCATTGATTTCACCATGCGCCCCCCCGATTGCGCACAAGCCTACCGATCACTTCGGCCTATTCGCGCTTCCTGCTCGACGTCAATGAACAGCCGATGCCCACGCCCACACTTTATGGACGGCACCAGACTGCACCGTCAACCGCAGCTTCACGGCACGGTCGGTCCACGCGATAGAGTGTCGCCTATTGCATTTGATGCAACACTTCACCATCCTCGGCGCGGCCGACCTGGTCCGCAGCACCCATCCCCACCGCGACCACCTTTCACAAGGGCGACTGTCCAAATCTTGCGAATCGGGTGGAGGGGACTGTTCGCTCCGACTGATGCCGTCGCGGTGGGCGTCCGGCTTGCGGGCGCACCTGCAGTCTCTCCCAGCGTCGCCTTCACGCGGTGAGTGCAGTGTACAGACGGGACCATTTCCGATGGTAGGCGGGACGTGCTATTCCGGCACCGGCCGCGATGAGGGCCGGGTAAGAGGACACGAGTCCGTTCCACGTCGAGGTCTGATGCGTCTTCTCGATGGGACTCAGATCGGTGACTAACGAGTCCGACTTGCGAGTGTTGCACGCGGCGTGAAGCGTGGTTAGGTTCTCGAGCACATTCGGGCCGCCGAGACTATGCGGGTAGACGTGGTCAGCTTCGGGTGCCAAGGCCCAGAAGACCGGGTGGATCTTCCCCCTCGCATAGTGCGCGTCGTATGGGACCGTGTCGGGGAAGAGATCGTGGATCGCGACGAGAATGCTCCGCGGTACAGCACGCCCACCGCAATAGGTGCACCGAAACCGGTCGCGTATGAACACCTGCGCTCGAAGGGTTTCGTTCGTCAGTCGTGCGCGGGCGGGCCTTTCGCCTCCTCCCGTCGGCGTCTTGCTTGCAGAGGTTAGTCTGCCCGTCCAAACCTCGCCGGCGATCGGGTGCAACTGAGCGGCCGCGGCGATCAGGTCGCCTTCGCTAACGCTGGCCACGGTCCTTGCGAGGACGTCGGCGTACTTCTCCACATCGGCCCCGTCGAAGGCGGTGATGTCAACCATGACCGCAAACCTAGCCGATCCAACAGGATCGAAAGCGTCGTTCGGCGTCCCGCCTGCATGCGAAGCCCAGACAGGGATGGCGTTGTGAGACACCCGGTTCAGCGCTTTCAGAGTCGCTAACGTGATGAGCAGGCGATCGCGCGGAACCCGGTCCCGGCTATGGCCCAGGTCGTGCCGCTCTGGTGCATTGCAGCGTCGTCGCCGCGGCCATCACAGGCGAGGGTGCGGAGGTGGTGCTGACGGGCAACGGGTTCGCTAGCGGAGGTCCTCCGATGTGGCACCGTCGAATCCGAAAAAGGCAAGGTAGGCCGGGACCATCTCGAACAACATGTCGCTACCGTTTTGAATCATGCAGCCCCTATCGCGTGCTGCGGCCAAGAATGGGGTGATTTCAGTCTTGTTGACCACATCTGCAACGTGGGCCCCGCTGTCGACGCTGTCGAGGTCGACAGGCAGCGGGTCGCCCTCATGCGTGCCCAAGGAGGTCGCGTTCACGATCAGGTCATACCCTCGAAGGTCTTTCGACCCAAGACCAGTCTTCACACCCGGGTAATAGATTCCAAGACGCTGTGAAAGAGCCTCTGCGGGAGCGCTGTGACGATTGAGGAGTCCGATCTCACTGACCTGAGCCCCCGCCAAAGACGCGGCGATGGCTGAACCTACTCCGCCCGTGCCAATGATCATCACGCGCTTGCCTCCGGGGTCGAATCCCTTTTTGACAATCGCGCGGACAAAGCCGGCACCGTCGAACTGGTCAGCCAACAGTGAGCCGTCTTCACGCTTCACTACGGCGTTAGTGGCACCAGCGATCGCCGCTGCGGGGCAGACTTCGTCAACAAGCTCCATAGTCGTGACCTTGTGGGGCATCGTGACGAGTGCCCCGCGGAGATTGGTCAGGGTGAACAAGGATCGGAAGAGGTCCGGATAACCTTCTCCCTTGGCCGACATCGGAACGACTGCCGCATCGAAACCGTTTTTCTCAAACCAGGGATTGCATATTGAGGGCGAAGTGAAAGTGTCCGTTGGGTAACCCAGGTGCGCTATCAGCGTAGTCCTCCCGCTGATCATCGGAAATCCCTCTTGGTGTGGCCGACCTCATGCCGGCCCATACACACGTCAGAAATAGGCCTCAACGCATCGTCTCCCCTCTTTGGTAGGTCTTCCTGCACGTGATTCGTAACGTTGTCGCAGGCAATTTTGTAACAAATGCCCGCATCGCTGGAGCTTGTGTTCGTTCTCATTTAGGCGCCCAACGTTCGCGTGTCGACGTGGTCGTGTCTGCCTGCGAGGACGTCGTCGAAGAGTATCGGTCGGTGGAGGGTTGCGGAAATGTAGACAGATTGCACGAGCGCTAATGCATTGAAAGCGTCTTGAATGGTGACCTGGGGGGCCTCACCTGTCTGGATCGCGCGGACGACATCTTGGTACTGGCGGTGATGGCTTGCTGGATCGAGGCGGTACTGACCGGCGTCGGTCGCGGCTGGAAGAGGCAATCCAAGGCGGTATTCTGGCTCAGCCGTCGTTGCGAGGATCTCGGCCGCATGGTTTCCCTGTGCCACGCGAAGCCCCATGGGTCCGACATTGGTCCCGGCTTTCGCGGCAGCGTGGTAGTAGGCCAGTTCGTCGTCTTCTATTACGGCGGAGCCGAGGGTTCCCATCAGCTGGAGGCGGGTCGAGAGTCCCGGATAGGCGGCCGTTGTTGCGTGTACTGCGGCCACGGCGCCCGATTCGAAGCTGATTGTGGCGGTGGCGGAATCTTCGACTTGTATCCGCTCATGGGCGAGGAGAGCGGTGTGACCGGACACTTCGGTGGGGTGTCCCATGAATGATAGGAGTAGATCGACGTTGTGAACGCTTTGGTTCATGAGGGCTCCGCCCCCGTCCATTTGCCAGGTGCCGCGCCATGGCGCGGAGTCGTAGTAACTCTGGGGGCGCCACCAGGCGGTGGATGCTATCGCGCTGGTGATCCGGCCGAAAGCTTGGCTCGCTAACGCTTCGGCGATGAGACGGCTTGCCGTGTCGAAGCGATGCTGACTGATGACGCTGACGACCAGACCGTGATCTTTGACCATTTGGGCCCGGTCGGTGAGCGCCCGGGCTCTGACCAGGTTGACGTCCAGGGGCTTTTCGATGATGACGTGCCGCCGCGCATCGAGCGCGGCGTTTGCTTGATCGATGTGTAGTCCGCTGGGCGTTGTCAGCACGACGAGGTCGACCTCGTGGAGGGCTAGCGCTACTTCCAAGGACTCGCATTCTTGTGGGCGACGGAACCCCTCCCTCGCCAGCTTGTCGGCTAACCGGGCCGTGGCCGCACCCACGGCGTCCACGACGGCGACGATCTCGATTGAATCGAGACCGGAGGCGATTGCGGTATGCACCTGTCCAATCGCGCCGCACCCCACGATTGCTACGCCGATCCTCGTCGAGCTCATGTCTCCTGCTTTCGTTGCGTTGTTCATTACGTCTGTGAGGGAATATCTCGTCGTCGTAGCGACGAAGCAACCCCGTTTGCGATCACGCTCAGTCCCCCCGGAGCTGCAATCAGGAGCGTCATGGGGCGGATGATTCCTCCGGGACGCGGCCGGTGAAGATCGACCCGACGATTGTCCCCACGATGAGGCCGATGACCGCCCACCATAGTTGGCTGAAAGCGAGCGCGGTCGCAACCACAATGACGATGCCCGATACCAGGGTGAGCGTCGGTGTCCGGATCGTCGAGGCGATCAGGAGCGTTGGCGCCACAATGATCGCGGCGGGAATTAACAGTCGTGCAGCGTCCCCTAACCTCGCTGATCGGTACGTCCGGATAAGGACGTACGCGTTGAGCAGGATGGACATGAGCAGGACCGTTCTTGTCGACTCAGCATGTCACCCAGCGAGACTACGGACAGGTCGACGGTGATGTCAGGGTTCGCCTTCTCGAAATTGACGATGTTCTCTTTCAGTGCGGCAGAACGGGGAGTGTTCTGACTGGGGTCGATGAAATCTCAGTACGAGATCGTCACTGGCCCGGATGTTTGCTGTGCGTCGCCGGAAGCGGAGCACCCGGTGAGCATCATGCCGACCACTGCCAGTGCTCCTGCGGAAAGGACCCAGCGTTTGTTTTTCATGTTTCTCTCCTTTGGTTGTGTTGGTGCTGCGGCAGCCCATGTGGCGGGTCACTGTGGTGCGTCGGAATTACGACTGAGTTAGGACTTTGAGCTTGGTCGACCGGGAATGTGGCTGAGAATCGATATTGAGAAGCCACCATCGACAGTGATATCTTGCCCCGTGACGTAGCCGGACAGCGGGCTGACGAGGAATTCGATGACGTTCGCGATGTCGATGGGGTCCCCAATTCTCGACAACGGGATGAGCAATTCCCGGGCCTTTTTGATTTCGGGGTCGGTGTACATTTTTTCGGTCATTCCTGTGCGAGTCATGCCCGGGGAAACGACGTTGACACGGATTCCGTCAGGAGCCCATTCCAATGCGAGCGTCTGAGCTAGGAGTGTCAGCGCGGCCTTAGTGGGACTGTAGGCACCGGATCCGGCGTGCGGTATGTGGCCGGACTGCGAAGAGGTGAAACACACGGCACCGTGGCTGCCCTTCAAGTGCGGGTAACTTTCTTTGGCGAGGAGCCACGCGCCGCGGACGTTGACGGAGAACATGTCATCCCAGTCGTCAACGGAGAGGTCCTTCAGCGGGACAGGGTTGGCAGTTCCGGCGTTCGCGACCAGTGCGTCCAGGCCGCCGAATTCGTCTATTGCAGCTGCTACCAGCTGGGTTGGCACGTCGGGATCGCCGAGGTCGCCTACCAAGGCAATTGCAGTACCTCCCATTGCCTGAATCGAACGAACGACGTCTTTTTGCGTCTCGTTCTGCTGGTGTCCACACACCACGATCATCGGCTGGGTGCCCCGGGCAAGAGCCGCCTCCGCGAGTCTCAGGCAGGCGGCTGCGCCGATGCCACTACTTCCGCCGCTTACTATAGCTTTCATTGCACACTCATCCTCTTTCTTCTGGTTCCTTCTGGGCGTTGTTCGTGTCTGGACGACTTCGGATGGTCCCGGCCATGGGATTCGGTGAGTTTGTTGGCGATGAACGGTAGTCACGTGTGGCGCCCGACCTTTGGCGGGTGGGTGCCGGCGTCGACGTTCCAGCCGCGGCTTTTGAGGTAGCGCATCGCCGCGTCAAATTCATCCCGCGGGTTTTTTTCGCGGATGATTTCGAGAACGACGTTTTCCGAGCCGAGGGTTGCCTCGACGGCCTCGCCTAACCCGTTCCAGTCGATTACACCAGTGCCGAGCGGATCGTGGCCCCAGGTGTCTAAGCCCGTATCTGAGATGTGCATCAGGGCGATCGATTCGTGATGTGAGAGCAGACTTGCCAGAGGGTCTTCGCGGATGTAGGCAGCGTTGGCGACGTCGTAGACGATTTTGAGGGAATCGTCGTTGACCGTGTGCACGATGCCGGTCAAGTCTTGGATCGTAGGAGCGAAGCAATAGGGTGTGTTTTCGAAGAGCAAGCGCACACCTGCCTGCTTGGCTATGGGAATCAGGTCGTTCAGGCTCTCGTAGAGCCAACCGTGGACGCTCTCAAGCGGTGGCGAGATCATGGGGCGCCTTGTGCCAGGAGAGATCACAACCTCGGAGGCTTCCCAGACCTCGGCCAGTTCGATAACCGACGTGATGTGGTCAATGCTCTTTCGTCGCATGTTGGCGCCAGGGCTCGCGAGGTTGATGTCGTACCCACCAGCATTCAGAGACCTGATCTTTGCTCCACGTTGCTTCAGGTCTTCGAACGACTCGGATCGCTTCGATACCGACATCTCGTCGGGCCAGCAGTGCGGTGAGCTGATCGGCACCTCGAAGGTGTCGTACCCGTTCTCACACAGTTCCGCGATCGCCTCCGCGGCAGTCGCTGACCACAGGTAGGAGAATGTGTTGATAATCATGTTCATATCGGTTCCAATTAGCATCAAAAATCGGTCACGCGGGCGACGGATGTCTAAGCCGTAAGCTTCTCCGCGGCAGCGAGGTACGCGTAGCTTGGCCAATCCCAGTTGCGGAGCTACGTACCCATCCCCAGGTGCGCACCTCCCGCAACGTCGAGACTGACACCGGTGATGTACCGATTCCGGGGATCCGTGAGGAACAGCGCCGCACTCGCGACCTCGTCCGGCTGCGCGAACCGCTGCATCGGCAGCTGGGCGGCACGCTCCGCCCGTGCACGCGTCGCCGAGTCAGCAGCGTCCCCCGAGGCGTCGGCGAGTTGAGCCCACATGTTCGTCTCCACCGGGCCCGGAGTGATCGCATTCACCGAGATTCCCGAGGGTCCCAAGATCTGAGCCATGGACCACATAATGTGGAGCACGGCGATCTTGCTCGCGTTGTAGGGCAGATAAGTCCGGCGAGCCTCTTTGGCTGCCACCGACGAGAACAGCAGGATTGTTCCCTTGATCTGGTGATCCAGCATCGCCTGCGCAGTTTCACGGACGATGGTGAAGGTGCCGGTGGCGTTGATCGTCATGATGCGCGCGAACTCGGACGTGCTGGTCTTCAGCGGGTCGGGGGTCTCCCCCAGCACGCCGGCGGCATGAACCAGCGCGTCGATCCGGCCGTAGCGGTCGATGATGTCGGCGACAGCAGCTGCCGTCGCTCGCTCATCCGTTACGTCGAGGTCGAAGTATGCGACTGCCGCCTCGGGCTTCTCCCCGCCGCGATCCGAGGCGATGACAGTTGCTCCGCTTTCCGCGTAAGCCGAGACCATCGAGCTGCCGATGCCGCCTTTCGCGCCCGTGACGAGGACGATCCGATTCTGTATAGACAACGTGAAATCCTTCCCGTGCTACTTCTTCGCGTGGCTGGACCAGGCGCGACCGGGCTGCTCTTCAACCGGCAGCCCTGCCGCCGACAGGATGCGGTCCAGCAGCTGTTGCGTTTTGGCTGCCTCCGCACCCGAGGTAAGTGGCTGCTTGCGATCCCGGACGCGATCGAGGAAGTGGTTCACGGCGCTGGCGAAGCCGAAGGTCTGGGTCGCGGTTGCCCACCCGAACGCCTCCGATGACATCTCCCGAACAGTCGTCTGACCGTCGTGCGTGATCGCGACGCTGTCGGGGGCTGAAATAGTTGCTGTCACACCGTCGCCGTAGGCGTCGAGCTTCTCACTCCAGGCGCCCGCATTACGCGCGGCCATCAGCACGCCGGTGTTGCCGCTGTCGAATCGAATGAGCGCGCTGACGCCGTCTTCCTGCCACGGGTCGTCGCCGGCGGGGTGGGCGTTCACCTCCACCGGTTCGCCTCCGCAGTACCAGCGCAGAAGGTCGACCATGTGGATGGCGTTCTCGAACGTCGCGCGGTATTCAGAGCCGGCTCGGTTCTTCTGCGCGACGCAGAAGGATGCGCCGCGCGCGCTGAATGCTTCCCGGCCGGCCTCGTAGACGGGGGCGAAGCGTCTATTGAATCCCACCATCAAGATGCGGCCGCCCTCGTCTGCTTGCTGCGCGAGGGACAGTGCGTCTTCCGTGCGGGTGGCCAGCGGCTTTTCGCAGAAGACGTCGACTCCGGCCGCCAAAGCAGAACGTGTGGCCTCCACATGCTCCGAACGCGGCGTCAGGATGAACACCGCATCGAGGGTCTCCGCCTCCAGCATCGCGTCAACGGTCGAATAGGCCCGTCCGAAGCCCCACCGGCGCATCAGCGGCTGCGGATCCGCTCTGCGGGTGACCACGGCACTCAGCTCGACATCGTCACGGGCCACGAGGGTCGGCAGCTGCGCGATCGTCGCGATGTTGCCTACGCCGACTACACCGACACGGAGCGGCCCAGCGGTCACTGGGACACCACCGCGGAGAGGATCGCGCGCACCGCCCGGGCGGAGTCGGCGAATCCCGTAGCAGGGCCGGGGAGATCCTGCGGGTGCCAACGGTATTCGTACTCGAGGGTCAGCACCTCGTCGTATCCGCGGCGCGAGAGCTCTTGGATGATGTCCGCCCAGGGCACGATGCCGGTGCCGACGACACGAGAGCGGATCGCGCGTTCATCCGCGCTGACCCGGGCCGTGTCCGAAGCCCGGAACGGAGCGTTGCGGTCCTTGAAGATGAGGTCCTTCACGTGGACGTGGCTGATCAGGTCACCCTGAACGGCGAGGGCCTGAGTCCAGTCCTCGTCGTGTGTGAACGTCAGGTTGGCCTGGTCGTAGAGCACGCGCACGGCCGGTGAGTCGACTTCGCGAACCAGGCGGGCGGTGTCGGACGCCGTCTGTGTCATGGTTCCGAAGTGGTTCTCGACACACAACACCACGCCGGCCTGCTGCGCGTCGACCGCCAGGACGCTCAGCGCCGTGCTGAGTCGCTCCCAGTGCGCACTGTAATCGGCTGCCCCTGGTTGCCAGGCGCCGGCGTAGACCCGGACGCGCGCGGCGCCCACTTCGTGCGCTGCCTCGATGCATCCCCGGAACTCGTCGATACCGGCTTGCCAACTCTCGGCGTCGAGGCTGTTGATGCTCGTCGTGTAGGGGGTCAGCGCGACGATGGGGAGGCCTTCATCGTGGGCAACAGCGGCTGCGTGCTGCGCCGACTTCTTGTCCGAAGGAGAGATTGCGGCGGGGTACGCGTCTTGGTAGATGACTTCCGCCGAGTCGAGGCCTGCTGTCTTGAACAGGCGGATCGCTTCCTGGAGTGTCATGCCCGGCGTTCCGAGCGTGTGTCCGGCGATGATCATGAGGAGGGGGTTCTTCTTTCGATGGGGCGGTTCCAGTCCGCCGGTCCGACAAAGTTCGGGGGGCTCTGCACGCGGGAGCGGTCGACCATCTCCATCAGGAGACCCCAAGGGGTTACGAAGTAGATCCAGCGATTGCCCGCGACCGCAGGACTATCCCCGGCGACCTCTTTGCGTTCGCCGAGGATGCGCACACCGGGGATCTGCTGCAGGTGACTTACGGCCCGATCGACGTCGTCCACGGCGAAGCAGAGGTGATGACCACCTCGGTCACTGTGACGGGGGTGCTCCGTTCGACGGTCCGCGGTCTGCCACTGAAAAAGCTCGATATTCAGGTTGGGTGGCAGTCTGAGCATCGACAGTTCGAGGGCGGCGTCGGAGGGCACATCGAAGTTGGCAGGCATGAACGCCGCATCCGGACCGCGCGAGGAGCGGTACAGCTCTTCTGCCCCGAGAACGTCGACGAAGAAGGACACCGCCTCGTCGAGATCCGGAACCGTGTAGGCCGCATGGTCCACATACTGGAGTCCGGGCATTCGCGTCGAGCTCATCGCACAGACCTCGTCGAGGAACGGATGAGCAGTTCCGGCTGCAGGATCACGTGCTCGACCTCGCCGTTCTGCGAGGCGCGCTCGGCCAGGCTTATGGCGATCCGGCCCATTTCGGCGATCGGCTGCCGCACCGACGTCAGCGGCGGGTTGATGTGCGCGCCGAGGAGAAGGCCGTCGTAGCCGACGACCGAGACGTCATCGGGCACGGAGAGGCCGTATGTGCCGAGTGCGCTGATGACGCCGAACGCGACCATGTCGTTCGCCGCGATCACCGCTGAAGGCCGATGGTCCATCGTCGCCAGATCCTGCGCGGCACGCTCTCCGGCATGCGCGCCGATGCCGCTGTCCAGCTCGATCGGGGTCATCCCATGCCGCGCAGCAAGGTCCTGGTAGGCGGCGCGCCGATCTGCAGCCGTGTGTGTTCCAGGGATACCCGAGACGTAGGCGACCGAGGTGTGGCCAAGCTCCAGCAGATGGTCGAACGCCAGCTCGATTCCCTTCGCGCTGTCGACGGTCACGGTGGGCACCTGAACGTCCGACTCGATACGGTCGATGACGACCAGGCGGTTACCGAAGCCGAACTGCACGAACTCGGCCGGGTCCACCCGCGTCGAGGGTGCGATCACCCCGAACGGCGCATACATCGACTGCATAGCGTGAAGGTATCCAGCTGTCGCCCCGGGTTCGTTCTCGGTGACGCACAGCACCAGCTGGTAGCCGCGCTCCCCGGCAACCGCGGTCATCGTCTTCGCCAGCTCTGCGAAAAATGGGTTGGTGATGTCCGGGACGATGAGCGGCACCAGAGTGCTGCTCTTGGTACGAAGCGCCTGCGCGAGCGGGCTCATCGTATAGCCCATCGAGGCGGCGACCTTCAGGATGTGATCCCGCGTTTCCTGCTTAACCGCTTCAGGGCGCGAGAATGCGCGCGAAACCGTCGAACGGTGCACGCCTGCCGCGGCTGCCACCTCGTCAATGCTGTAGTTGGACACCGATACCCCCTCGCCCTGCCCTTGAATACGCATCCCAGACGATGGTCATCGTCGCTTCCAGGTCCTGAATCCCCGGAAGCCCCTCGAACCCGTGGTTCAACTGGTCGGCCACCTTGTTGACGAACGGTTCGTACAGGGGGTCGCTGTCCACGTTGAGTTGCGATGTCTCGGTGAGGCCGCCGGTGGACGTGAAGGATGCGCTTCCATCCGACCATATCGTCGCCGTTCCCTCGGCGCCGATCCGCATATACGCGCAATGGCGCTTCAGCGGCGAGGCTGGGAAGGCGTAGCCCACCTGGACGGTCGCGACCCGCCCGTCGGGGGTGGCGAGGGTGAGCGAGGCGTAGTCTTCGACCTCCCCGCTATGCAGCTTGGCGGAGATCGCCGCTGTCACGGTGACCTCTTGAGCTCCCGAGGACTGAAGGAACAAGTCCACGAAGTGGGGCGCCAGGTTGATCATGCACCCGCCTCCGGCACGCTCGAGCTCCACCATCCAGGGATTACCGCTGATCGGGTATCGGTCGGGGGGTCCGGCGATGAACTGAGTGCTCTCGTAGACGGAGCTCCCCGCCTTGCCGAGCCACTGCTCCACGGGGCCGCCTCGCTGCACGAGGGGGACGGCGATCGGTACGCCGGCTGCTTCGGCGGCCCGCCGAACCTCCACCACTTGGTGGAGCGAGATACCGGCCGGCTTCTCAACGACGAGCGGAACCCCTCGCTCGATGAGTGCTAGGCAGATAGTGCGCATCGTGTCGTGGGGTGCGGAGACGTATGCCAACTCGATGTCGTCGTAGTTTGCCAGCAGCTCCTCCCATGAGGAGTGCAGCGTGCCCCCCCACAGGTGGCTCAGGGGTTCGACCCGAGGCATATCCGGATCAGAGGCGCCGAGCACTTCGTGCCGATCCGCGATCGCCTGGGCGTAGAGCGGAACGTGCCAGTGCGATGCGCCGATGATGACAGTTCTTGCTTTGCTCATACCCGCTCTCGCACCTCTGCCAGAATCGCGTCTGCGATCTCAGTCGCTCGCAGCGCTTGCCGATATCCAGCCGTTGGACGCTGTCCACCGGCGTTCAGGAGCCCAGCTTCCGCCTGTCTGCGAATGAGGGCGACGACCCGCGCACCGTTCGCAAGGAAAGAATGGGCATGACGACTCCCGGCCCACCCGGCCGCGCCGATGACCGCCACCCGGATCGCTTCGCTCATCCCTTCACCCCACCGGATGTCAGCCCCGCGATGAACCAGCGCTGGAACAGTGCGAACAGCGCCAGTACGGGAATGAATGCGACAGTGACGAAGGCCGCGAAGAGGCCCCAGAACGCGCCGTACCCTGTTTGGAGGTACTGCACGATGCCATTCTGAACCGTCTTCATGTCTTGAGTCGTGGCGAGGACGGTGCCCACCAGGTAGTCATTCCAGACGAACACGAAGATGAAGATCGCGATAGCGGCGATGCCGGGGCGGATGAGAGGGAGGACGATCCGCCACAGGATTTGCACACGCGAGCATCCGTCGATGGCCGCAGCTTCTTCGATTTCAAGAGGAATGTTCTCGATGAAGTTTCGGATGAAGAGGATGGTCTGCCCGCAGATGATCGCCGCGTACACGACGATGAGGAAAGGGTACGTGTTGATCAGCGCCGTCTTCACGAACATGGAGTACAGGGCTATGAAGACGACGATGGCGGGGACCATGGATAGCACGAGGATTCCGGTCATCACGGTTTCCATGCGACGGCTGCGGAACCTGGTCGCGACGTAAGCCGCGGGGATGCAGATCGCGAGGGCGAGAACGATCGAACCGCACGAGTAGATCAACGAGTTGAGGAAGAAGCGCATGTTCGTCGGTGTGAAGATACCGGCGTAGTTCGCGAAAGAGAACGGGTCCGGGATCCACTTCGGCGGGAACTGGATGGTGTTGGCCGGGAGCTTCAGGGAAGTCGAGAGAATCCATGCCACGGGCGGGAGCACGACTAGGGCCGAAAGGACGATGAACACCCATCTCGGGACGCCCCGGAGGATGTTAGCCCACCGGCTACTCCGGCGAGCGGTCGTTGACGTGGTCATAAGCTTTCCCTCCGTCGGAAGCGCAGCGCGATCAAGGTGAGGACGACGTTGATGGCGAAGAGGAGAATGGCTGTCGCGGACGCGCCGGACAGATTGTACTGCTGGAAGACTTGATTGAAGACACGCATCGAGAGCGTCTCGGTGGCCCGGAGCGGGCCGCCTCGCGTGGTGACCAGGATGATCGTGACCATCTGCACGTAGAGCATCAGCAGCACTACCACCACGGATACGATCGTGTTTCGTAGATAGGGCAGCGTGACGTTGGCGAAGCTGCGCCAGACGCCACCACCGTCGACCCGGAGGCTTTCGTAGAGCTCCTTGGGCACGGTCTGGAGCGCGCCGAGGAAAAGCAACATTGCTTGCGGATACGACCACCACGCCGTAATAAGGGTGACCGCGACCAGGGCGCCCCCTGTCGTGGAAAAGACGTCGGATGGGCCGAATCCGAGAGCTTGGGTGATGGCGTTCCCGGGTCCGTAGTTCGGGTTGAGGAACCAGACCCACATGGTCCCGGCTGTTGCCTGGGACAGCAGCCAGGGCAGGAGGAACAGGCTTCGTACGGTGCGCTTGAACCGGTGCAGGTTATTCAGGACCATCGCTGACAATAGGCCGGCGGGTAGCGCGATTACGAGCGCCCCGAGCGAGAAGACAACGGTGATGCCGATGCTGTTCGCCAGGTTGGGGTCGGAGAAGAGCGCGACGAAGGACTCCAGTCCGCTGAACTTTCCGATCTGGTAGTAGGTGGTTTCGTGTAACGCAGTCCATGCGGTGTAGAAGAGAGGTCCGACGAAGACGAAAAGGAAGACCACGCAGACAGGGGTGACGTACAGCCACAGAACGCGGTCTTTCCGTCGTCGTCGGCCGGTCGAATCTTGTGGTCGAGGAGGCTGCTGAACGGAGCTGCGCGACGACAGACTCGTCGTTGACATGATGTCCTGCTTTCCTTGGGGGAGCCGGCGGGCGCTGGCTCCCCCAAGCTATTCGGGCCGGAGGGGCTACTTGCTGTTTCCGGCGTCTTGCGCGGACTTGATGAACTCGGTGCCAGAACTGCCCTTCAGGATCAAGGCCTGGCCTGCGTTGGCCAACCCTGTGGACAACGTGTTCCAGTTGTCGGGATAGTTGCGGGGCTTGCTGTTGCTCTTCACAAAGTCCGCGATGTCATTGATCGTCTTCGCGTCCGCCGTGGAGAAGAACGGCTGCTTGAACGTCGCCGCGCGAGGAGGTACTTCACCGCCAGTGGCCATGACCGCACCAGCCTTAGGGCCGGTCATGTACTGAATGAATTTCCACGCGGCGTCGGCATGCTTGCTGCTGGCACCGATACCGAGGGTCCAGCCGAAGGTGGTCCCGGTCGTGCCACCGGTGCCCGCCGCGGGAAGCGAGGTCCACTTCACGTCGGGCGCGGTCTTACTGAACGTCACGATGCGCTCCGTACCGAGCACCGCCATAGCGACGGTCCCGTTCGCGAGCCCATCGGCGACCGAACTGTACGTGTCCGAAACGACATTCTTACCGAGAGCCTTCGCATCCCGAAGGTCGGCAAGGAAATTGCCGAACGCATCGCCTTTGGACGTCGCGAAGTCGTATTTCCCGTTCTTTTGAAGCGGCTGCCCGATCTGGTTCATGAAGCAATCGAAGAAGGTGCCGATGACGGCCGAGTTGTCCGTGTCTGAGAACCCCGTGCCGAACCCGGTGAACCCGGCGGCGGCGGCCTTCTTGGCGACATCGACGACCTGGTCGTATGTCGTCGGAACCGTGGCGCCGATCTGATTCAGGATCTTCTGGTTGTAGTACAGGGTGCAGGTGCGGTACTCATACGGCTCCGCCACCTGCTTCCCGTCCGGCCCCGCCAGATTGCTCGTCGGATGCAGCCAATCAGTGATCTTCGAGGCGTCGGCGGGCAGTGGCGAGTACGCACCCGCGGCAGCCATCTGAGGAACTACTGGCGAGAACATCTTGAACACATCGGGCGTAGTGCCCGCCGCCGCAGCCTGCGGCAGCCGAGAAAGCATGTCACCCAGCGACACCACCGAAAGGTTGATCTTGATGTCGGGATTCGCCTTCTCAAAGTTGGCGATGTTCTCTTTCAACGCGGCAGAGCGCGGGTTGTCCTGAGTGGGATCGATGAAGTCCCAATATGAGAGCGTCACTGGTCCTTTCGATTTGGTGGGTGCGGATGTCGGGGAGCATCCAGCGAGCACCATTGCTGCAATCACTGCGGACGCGACTGCAAAACCCCATCGCTTTCGATACATAGTCTCTCCAATGAGATCGGTTGCTGAGATCGGTTGCAGTTACATTAACGTCTAGCAGCTCCAATGTCAACCCTCCATGTCGCGAAAATGAGATCGGTTGCATTTTCGCCACCGGGCGTGTTTACTGGGTCGCGTGTTCCACAAACTTGACACTCTGACGACCATCCACGATTCCGGCGCCGTGCTCATCGTTCGCCTCGACGACGCGGAGGAAGCCTTCCAAGCGGCCTCGGCCGCCGTCGACGGCGGGATCCGCGCGCTGGAGATCACCCTCTCGATCCCTGGCGCGCTGCAGGTGATCGAGCGACTGACCGAACGCTTCGCCGGCCGAGACGTCACGATCGGCGCCGGAACCGTGCTCGACGGCTACGCCGCGTGGTCGAGCATCCAGTCCGGGGCGCAATTCCTCGTGAGCCCCAACCTGAACCCCGAGATGATCCGCGTCGCCAATCGCTACCAGGTGGCCACTATCAGCGGTGCATACACACCGACGGAGATCTTGAACACTGCCGAAGCTGGATCGGACATGGTGAAGCTCTTCCCGACCGAGGCCGGCGGAATGCCCTACGCCAAGGCGATCCTCGCGCCGCTCGCTCACATCCCGCTCGTTCCTGCCGGAGGCGTAACCACTGCGAACGTCGGTGAATGGTTCAACGCCGGCGTCGTGGCTGTCGGCGTCGGCAGCGCGATCACGAAGGCCGCCCGGAGCGACGGTGATGTGAAGCGCGTCACGAAGGCTGCGGAAGACTTCGTCGCCGCGATCGAGCGGGCCCGCAGTCCACGATGAGCCCCGCCGGGCGGGCCGCCGCATACATCACGCTCGGAGGGGCCGGGTCCGGCAAATCGACGGTGTCTCGCCACATCAGTGAGTACACGGGCGCTCTGTACCTGGACAAGGATGCCCTAGCCGGTCCGCTGGTCGGCGTTGCACTCGAGGCGCTCGGCCAGAACGCCTCGGACCGGGAATCGAACGACGTCTACCTTCACAGGGTCATGCCGCTCGAATATGACGCGCTGTTCGCGGTCGCCGGCCAGAATCTGCGCCTCGGCCACTCGGTCGTCCTCGATGCGCCGTTCGTCGCATACCTCTCGGATCCTGACTACCTTCGCACCGCCATGGCGGGAGCGTCCTGGCCGGAGGTGCGAGTCCGTGTCATTCAGGTGGTCGCCTCCGCGCAAACCGTCAAGCGACGTCTGATCGAGCGCGCCAGCGCCCGCGACCGCATCAAACTCAGCGACTGGGACGCGTACTGGCAAACGTTCGGATCTCTGAAATGCTCGTGGCAAGGCGTTGAGCATGTTCAGGCCGCCAACGACAAGGACAACGATTTCTCGGAGATTGACACCCTCCTGGGTGCCCCTCACGATTGACCCTCGGACCACGACCGTCCCGCGAGCCGCCATCGTACTTTCATGCGATTGTCAGTAGGCCGAAAGGGTACTCGAAGGAGCGCCAACCGATGAGCTCACCAGGAAAATCCCTCACCCAGGATCTCGTGACTGAACGGCATGATCGCTCGGAGCGCCCCATCAACATGATCGCGGGAACGATCGGCCACTTCGTCGAGTGGTACGACCGTCCTCCAGGGCATTTCCGCCGGCAGTGAGCAGCGGAGCGCGATCGCAATCATGGTCGAGCATGCACCAGCGAAGCGGTAGTTGATGCGCGCTGGAGTCATTCGGTCGCCGGGCGTCCGCCCAAGGTTCCTCAAACGGGACGGTCGGCACCGCCATTTCAAATCGAAAGAACACCGCCACGGAAATCAGAAGTCACAAAGCTCAGCTGTGAGCAGGCCCGCCACAGCCAAGAGCCTTACGGCGGGCACGTACGCCGTCCAGCAGATCGTGGACCTCGTCAAAACGCCCCGGGGCCTTAGCTGGACGTTTCCGTTCCACTACTACTCAGACCTCTGTCCTCCTTGTCGCGCGGGAACCTCCACAGTCGCCGCAGCGTTGAGAAGCCCTGCGTGCGAGACGTGACACGTAGAAACGCGATGCCGTTGGGTGGTCAGATACTGCTCACTTTTGAGTACTCTGTTGCAACTTTCTTGCTTCTGTAGCAGACTTCGGGTGTGAATGATTCGGCGCTTCCGGGGTCGGCGCAACTGGGCCTCGTTGCGGGTATCGTCCATCTCAACGAGCGTGAGGCCGTATGGACCGCGATGCTGGCAGGCTGGGAACGGCAACAGCGCAGTCGCGGCGTTGGCGCGACGACGGTAGCTGCAAACGTCCGGATCGTGAGTCGGTTCTTCGCGTTCGCGGGGACCTACCCGTGGCAATGGATGCCGGGCGATGTCGAGGATTTCACCGTGCAGCTGATGGCGGGAAACGACCGGCTGGCTCCGAGCACAATCCGGCGTTACCACGCAGCGATTCGCTCGTTCTGCACGCTGGTGACCGACCCGCGCTATGGCTGGCCTGTCGAGTGCGAGCGACGCTTCGGCGAACTGCCGCAGCAGATCTGTCATGCACAGAACACGCTCGCACATCTGGCGGAGTATGAGGGCAAGCCGGCTCGGCGCCCCTTCACCTTCGAGGAGATTCAGAGGCTGTTCGACACTGCTGACGACGAGGTCGCCCGCGTGGGTGGTGGCCGCACGAAGGGGGCCGTCAGCGCACTGCGTGACGCATACATGGTGCGCGTCGCGTATGCGTATGGGCTCCGTCGCCATGAACTCATCATGTTGGAGACCGTTGACCTGCATCGCAATCCCGCGTCACCGGAGTACGACAGTTTCGGCGCACTGCACGTACGCTTCGCCAAGGGGTCACGAGGCACCGGGCCCAAACGTCGCACGGTGCTCACCGTGCCCGAGTTGGACTGGGTCGTCGAATCCCTACGCGAGTGGTTGCACTACCGGGCAGAGGCAGACATCGAGGGGACCGTCCTGTGGCCCTCCGAGCGCGGTGGAACGATGGGCTCGGGTTACTGGGATCGACGATTTAGCCACATCCGAGAGGTCGCCGGACTCGACGCCCACCTCACCCCGCACGCGCTTCGCCATTCCTATGTGACGCACCTGACCGAGTTCGGCTATCCGATGGAGTTCGTGCGACAGCAGGTCGGCCACCTCTACGCCGCGACGACGCAGACCTACGCGGCCGTCTCTGACGACTTCCGACAACGCCTGATCATGAACTCCCTTGCCCGCATCAATCAGATGGGAACACCCCGATGAACGCCACCACGACGGTTCACTGGCACCTCCGCGAACTCCTCGCCCTCAAGGGCATCTACCAAACAACGCACCTGGTCCCGATGCTCGCGGAGCGCAACGTACACCTGTCTCGCGAGCAGGTCTACCGCCTCGTCACGCAGACCCCGCAGCGACTGAACCTCGACGTACTCGCGGCACTGTGTGCCATCCTCGGCTGCGGGCCAGAGGACCTCATCACCTTCTCGGCCGACGAGGTCGCCGCTCCACGTCGCGCCGCCGGCGCCTCAAAGCGCGGGATCGCCCCAGCGGCAGCTCGACCGTCGAAGACCACCATCCGGCGGCCGAGCTCGAACGATGGCTGATGAGATCGCCCGCATTGCCGCGGTGATCTCGGCGCAGTTTCCCGGTGCTGACGATGATGTTGTCAAGACCGCGATCCTGGGAATGCGAGGGCCGCCGGCTCCCGGTCGCCTCCCCCGTCTTGCGCGTTTCGTCGAGGCGAATCCTGACTTCGCCCTCAACCCGGCACCCGGGCTGCCGGCCATGCTCCAGCGCCTGAGCGCAGCGCTGCACCACGCCGGATTGCCGTCGCGTCTGCCCCGGTGTCAGTCCTGCACACACGAGAGAGTCCTGCTGAAATCCAGTCGGTCCGGCCTGTCCGTCTGCCACTCGTGTCGCACATACGAGGCCGCCGAGACGTGTTCTCGCTGCCGCCGGCATCGCCCGATCGCAGCCGTTATCGACGGGCAGAGACTATGTTCCCCCTGCGGCCGACTGCACCCTTCGCGACACACAACCTGCATCAAGTGCGGCGTGGCGAAGCCAGCCGTGGTCAGAACCGGCGAGGGCGGCATCTGCCAGGCTTGCTACGTCTGCCCGGAAGAGCTCTGCGGCGCCTGTGGCGAGCTGAAGCCCGTCACCGCCCGCATCGGGGGCTCGCCACGATGCGCGAAGTGCTGGATGAGAGCGAAACGGGCGCCAGCCAGCTGTCCAGCATGCGGAGAGCTTCGCGTTGTCGCCTATCAGAGCCCCCACGACAGGGCCATGCTTGTTTGCGCACGATGCTCCGGGAAGGGATCAAAGAATGCTTGCGAGGACTGCGGGCGCGAAGACCTCCAATACGGTCGCCGCTGCCAGCTCTGCGAACTCTCGCGTCGGCTGAACGCGCTTTTCGAGCGCCCACACCCGCTGCAGCGCACCTGGGTCGACGCGTTCGAGAGCAACCTTCTCGGCGTCATGCAACCCTCCAGCGTCCTGCGCTGGCTCGGAAAACGTGGCACAGAAGAGCGACTGCGAGTACTTGCCGCGCGGGATCGGCCTCTCACCCACGAGGACATCGACACCCTCGGCGACCAACGAATGGCAGAGCACCTCCGCGCCTGTCTCCGCACGGTCGGCACCCTCCAGCCGCGAGACGAGATCCTTGCCCAACTCGAACGCCGATGCGCGCAATTCCTCGCCGCAGACGACACAGCGGATGCGCCGGCGTTGCGCGCATACATGAGTTGGAAGGTCCTCCCCCGGCTCCGGCGCCACTCCGCCCGAGCCGAGTTGACCGCGAGCATGGCACGGCACGCGGGCTCCCGCATGCGCGCCGCCCACAAATTCCATTGCTGGCTCGCCGAACGCGGCATGGACCTCGCACACGCCACGCAGCCGCTCGTCGAGGAATACCAATCCTTGCACCCCAGCCCGTTCCTTCCTGGATACCTGAAATGGGCCGCACAGACGCAGCGATGCAGCACGCTGGACCTGCCCTCAGCCAGACATGGACCGGCCAACGTGACGATGACCGACGAACAGCGATGGGCATGGGTGAAGCAGCTCTTGATCTCCCCAGACGGCGGGCTTCCCGCTCGCTTAGCCGGTCTGCTTGTCCTACTCTTTGGCCAACAGCTGTCAAGACTCGCCCAACTGCACATCGACACGGTCAGCACGCATGACGGGCACACCCAACTACGACTGGGCCCCCATCCGGTCCGGCTCCCCGAGCCCGTCGCGCGACTCGTTCACGAGCTCGTGCCACCGCACGACGGAAGCGTATCCGCGGCAACCTCACCTTGGCTATTTCCGGGGAAGTATCCAGGCACCCACACCACCGTGAACGCGCTCTCACACGAACTCACCAAACTCGGGCTCAACACCACGCAAGCCAGGAACGCGGCGCTCATCGCCCTGGCCAAAGACGTCCCCTCACCCGTTCTCGCAGACGCCTCCGGCATCGCCGCGGCAACCGCATCCCGCTGGGCGGAACTCGCCGGAGAGCGATGCCAGACCTACCCCGCAGCGCGACGAGCGACCACCCAACCCAACGAATAGTGCACACCCCAATAGTCGACTGCGCCAGTAAACCGTCACCTTCTGAGCGCAGAAATAACTGCCTCATGAAAGCACACGAACGCGCGCACCAGTCCCAGTGTCGCGGGTTCCGTCACGCTATTGTGCTCGAGGTCGATCTCGGCGGAGGTAAGACTGACCGGCGCACCGGCACATTGTTGAGATGGCTCGCCGGACACCGCCGCTCTCCACACCAACGCGATCGTCACCAACCGTGAATCGCCGGATAAATTCCCCTACGCTGCACCGCCCCGGGCAAGAACACGGTGCCATCCACGCTGGTACTCGTCTTGACGTAAGTGCCTATCAGGCGCGGGTATCAACAGCGGATGCGACGTTGGTTTCTCCATAAGCATCGCGACGTCGCTCGACTCGTTCGATCACTCTGGCCCGAGCGAGCAGGATGAGACTTATAGGTCCAATGACGATGAACTTCATCGAGTTCCATACCGCCCACAGCAGCACGAAGTCGAGCCAGCCTGCCCAACCGTGAGTGGTGCCGGAAGCGCACGCACTCGCGATGAGCATGTACGGGATGGCAAGGAGCATGGCAGGCCCACCCCACTTGAGTCGCCGGCGGGTGCGAATGGCGTCCAGCAGGATGTTTGTTGGGGCGTAGCGGCGCAGGTAGTAGCGGCTGCGAACACTGGCGGCCCAAAGAGCTCGGATCATGGCACTGTCCTCTCATCGCAAACGGTAGGTGAGGCAGTGCGTGTGAGAGTGGCCAAGTAGGCCTGCCGGAGGGCGTCAGATCGAGGAGAAATCTGCCTTGTGTTTCACTTTACGCCTGGCCTCGACATCCCGGAAGGGTCAGGCTCCGTTAGAGTGTCAGCGCGGACCGGTCGGTGCTAACTCGGCGGGGGCGGGATGTCTCGGGATCAACGTTGATGGTGAGCCGTCGGGCCTGGTCCATTGCGGCCCGTGCGTGTGTTGCATCGATGCGTTGTGCCGCGTTTTCGGCGGGCGCGCCGAGCGGGCTGCCGGTCGTGATGTTGTAACGGTCGCGGTATGCCGCGATGACGCACACCCGATTGCGCCATGCGCCTGCTTTTTGTGGATCGCGGGGGCGCTCCCCCAAGCCGGCGACCCATGCCGCGTGCCCGGTGAGCGCGTCATCGACCAATGCTGAGGCTCGTTGCTCGATCAGGTCACGGCGTTCCGTGAGTGCCTGACGCACGTCCGGGGTCATGGTTCCGATGGCGGCAGGGATGAGGCCGGCGATCAGGCGGGGGGTGCGTCGGGTGCGGCCGCTGCCGGCGGGCCCGGCGGTGGCTCGGGCCACACGAGCGTGGAGGACGGCGGCGATGTCGTCGGCGTCGGTGAATCCGCGTGCGGCGACCAGGCGTGGCAGGAGTGTGTCGATGTTGTGGTGGTTGGCCTCAGCGCGGCGTAGCTGTGCGGTGAGGGGGCCGAACGCGTCGGAGGTGATCGCGGCTTCCGCGTCAGTTTCAGAGAGTCCGGATGTTCGGATCAGTGTGGCCCACCGGTCGTGTTGGGCGGCGGCGGCGATGGTCTCGTATTCGGCGGCGAGCTGCCCGATCGACCCCCAGGCGTCTTGCTCGGTGGTGATCATCTGGTGGGCGGAGGGTTCGGCGCCGACATGCTGGAGGACCCCGTACAGCACCGATTGGGCGGTCGCGGCCGGGTTGTCACCGGGGTGCCGGACCGAGTGGCTGGCGTCGGGCCGGTCAACGGCAACATAAGCACTGTTTGAGTCTCTGCCACGGGTGAGGGCGACGTAGAGGTTCTCGCGTGTTGTTGTCGGCTCGATCAGCGCGTGGGCGGTGTTGGTGGTGACACCTTGGGCTCGGTGGGCGGTGACGGCGTAGCCGAGGTCCACATGCTCGGCCACGTAGCCGGCGGGCAGCACCAGCTTCCCACCGCATCGCCTGCCGGGCCGGCGCACGGTCAGTGACCCGTCGCCGCGCACACCGGTGACCTGCCAACGCTCACCGTTGCGCACCCAGTCCCGGCCCGCCCGCAGGCGCCTGTCGTTGCGCCGGCTGATGACGACATCACCAGCGGATGCCGCGCTTCCATCCCGCAGCCCGACCTGACGGCTCGGATCGACAATCCCGTCCAGTACAAGGTCGGCGCGTGCGCGCACATTCAACTCCGTGACGAGTTCTCCTCTTTCGGCGATCAGAATGGATGCCAACCCGGCAGCGCAGTCGTGTCGCCACGCGGTATAGGCAGAGCCGATCATCTCGTCGAGATCGCCGCCGATGATTCGGTCGTGGTCGTTGTAGGTGTCGATGGCGGTAGTTCGCCCGTGCCGCAAGTCCAGGGAGGCGGTCTTCTCCCATTCGTGGGTGAACCGGTGCACGTCCAACAGCTCGGGAGCGGCAGGGCGGTCGGCGACGAGCATCGCGAATGCCCCGCCCGCGTCGACGGACTGGAGTTGTGCCCAGTCACCGACCAGCAGCACCTTCGCCCCGGTATCGGCGGCGAGTCCGGTGATGCGGTCCAGCGTGAGTGTGCCCGTCAGGGAAGCCTCGTCGATGATGATCAACTGGCCGGGAGTGAATGTCGTGCCGTGGGTGAGGTGGTCCTGCCACCACTTTGCCGTGTTCTCCGTCGTAATGCCGAGATCGTCGGCCAGTACCTGGGCGGCGACCGCGGAGGGTGCCAGCCCGATCACCGAACCGGCACCGTGTCCGGTCTCCCAGGCGCGGCGTAGCGCGTTCATTGTGGTGGTCTTGCCCGCGCCGGCGGGGCCAACCAGAAGGTCCAGCAGCCGCCCGGATGCGGCGACGGCTGCCAGTGCGCCGGCTTGGTCGGCACCGAGGATCCGGCCGTGCCCGTCGGGACGCCCGGTGACCCGGTTGATCGTCTCCAGTGCGACGGTTGGGCCGGTGGTGTTCCGGCCCAGCGCGAGTAGCCGATCCTCGGCGGCAAGTAGCCCCTCCGAGGAGAACACACTCGAGTGTCGGGGACGGAACACGCTGGTCCCGTCGAGCCGTAGGAACACGGCCGGGGTGGAAGCCAACTCCGGTGGGGTCAAGCGAAGCGAGGCGCCCTCGGCGGCATCCACAACCATTCCCACGATCGCCTCACGGTCGCAGGTGTCAGCGAATCGCCAGCCCATCGTCTGACGTGCCGCCTCCGCATACAGATTCCACCGCCGCCACGTCGACCGCTTCTCCCCCACGATCTCCACAACCATCTCGCCAAGGCCCGCGATCAGCTCCAACGGCACCTGATCCGCGCGCAGCTCCAACGGCGCATGCCCGGCGGTGACGATGCCAACCCACCCGGTTGCATCCTGTGCAAGCAGGTTGCTCGCACGATCCCGCCATTCCGCGGTGAGATCGGCCAGCGACCGCACCTCCTTCTCCGGGCGAGTCGTGAGGGTTGCCTGCTGCCGTAACCGGATGATCGTCTTATTCGAGGGCCGCCGGCCATGCTCCCGCGCCCATTCCTCCACGAGACGGCGCGCCTCAACGTCGATGTGCCGTGACCGGCTGGAGAACTCCGCGACGAGCTCCTCGGGCACCGTGCTGATGGCCCAGGCAGGGTTGCGGTCGCCGCCGCCGGCCCGCTGTTCCCACTCCACGCCGAGCGTCCGGCTGAGGTGGTCGGCAAACACGGCCTCATGCAACTCGGACAATGCGACCACCACCGCGTGCATCGGACGCCCATCCAGCGACCGCCACTTCTCGTCGAGAACGGTGCGGACCTTGTTACTGATCACAACATGCGTGTGCAAGTGCGGGTCACCAGCACGGGAGTCGTAGTGATCGAACGCCGTTGCGATCAACCCCGTCACATCGACCTGCGCAACCGCACCATCGCGCCCGGTTGCACCGGTCCGGGTGGCTGCAACCTCCCGCTCCATAAACGCAACCATCTCCGCAACCGCAGCATGATGCGCGTCAGCTATCAGTGCCTGGGTGCCCGCATCGGCGACCGCCCACAAAACCGACGCGGACTTCGGGATGGAGAATGTGAAGTCGAACCCCGCAACGGCTCGACGCGTACCGCGCGCAGCCTCATCGGCCTCGATTGTTGCGATTGCCTCGGCACGCTCAACAATGTCGAGGCCTGGGTCGAGCGCACTAACGCGCGCAATGGTGCGATCGGCCACGGCCGTATAGGCGGGATAGGCGCGCCCGAGCGGATCCCCCGTGACCGCGTCACGGCCCATACCGATCAGAAGCTGGAGTTGCTCTTCCGACACCTGATCGCCGACGAGGATCTGACCACTACCAAGCGAGCGAACACCGGCCCCGAGCCACCGCCCGGGCGGTGTGCCCGCCTCCGCGTAGTACCTCGTCAATGGGGTCGACAACGACCTGTCGCAATCGCCAGCCGCGACGGTCCGCAGCAGATACTTGTAACCATCACCCGCGCTCATCACCCGCATCGAAACCGTCACCGCAGCACCTCCCCTGGGAAGGAGGTGAGCAGCTCGACCCCGCAACTTCTGCTGCGATTCGTCACCGTCGTCCTCGATGTGCAAGAAGCGTGGGGGTGATGACGATGGCCAGGATCGGGGCCAGGGTGAGCATGACGGGGACATCCATCCGGGAGGTGACTCGTTCGGCCGCGGCGGTATCGTCGGCGGCGAGTTGGGCGCGGAGTTTGTCGCATGCGGCGCGCAACTGGTCGCGGAGGCCGATCCGGGCGTCGGCAAGCCGCATCGTCCGAGACATTTCGGTCAGCGCGGGCACTCCGATCGCAACGCCCAGGCGATCCAGTGCGTCCCATTTCGAGGTGCGGGTCAGGTCGGCGAGCTGGTATTCACGGCGGATGCGGACAAACGCCCACGAATCGGACACGGTCGCCGCACTGGCCAGGGCACTGTCCGCGGTGGTGTTTCCCAGCAGCGCCACCGCCACCAGCTCGAGGTAGACGGTGACGAAGCGGGTGAACTCGCGCTGGGCTTGTTTGGCTCTAGTGCGCACGGTGCCGTCGGGGATCATCCACATGACGGCCGCCAGCACCGGGCTGACAATCAGCGGAAGCGGGAAGAAGAAGCCGAGGGTCAGCTGGAACAGGATCGGAATGAGAAGTGGGGCGGCGAAGCCGAGTGCCGCGCATTGGAGCTTTTGCGCGTAAAACCTGCTGACCGGGACCTCCAGGAGATCGAGTTGCTTCACCGGAGCAATAAAGCCGGGCAAGTTGGGTGCATGCTCGTGTATCCACGCGCCGATCCGATCCGAGAAAGTGCGGGTCGTGGCGCCGGTTGCGGCTGCCGGGTTGACGTCGCCGAGCCGGTCCAGTGCGTCACCGGTTCGGATGATGCGCGGGGCTGTGGCGAGCAAGAACAGGCCGAGCCCGGCGCCGACCAGTGCGCCGGGCACGAACGCGATCACGGTCGGGTTCACGGTCGATCCCCGCTGCCGTGGCTGGCGGTGATGACGATGCGCGGTTCGGGTGAGGTGCGTGTCTGCCGTTTCGCCCACACCAGCAGAAGCAGGAACACAGCGAGAATGACCGTCAGGATCACCTCACCAGCCGGGGTGCTATATGCGGCGATCTGCGGGGTCCGGGAGAACAGGATGATGCCCGCCAGGACGAAGGCGATGATCCCGGTCATGGTGAGCATGGTTCGGCGCGGTTTGTCGCGTTCGTTGTAGATCACCATCCGTGCTTTCACCTGGCTGACCAGGGTATCGGCCAGGCCGGCCAGCGCGGTGCTGAGGCCGCCCGCGTTGAATTCGGCGGCTTGGATCAGGTAGATTACGACCTCGTCGGCCCACGCGTTATCCATCTCATCAGCGAATGCCCGCAATGTTGCGGCGGTGCTCCAGGAGCCGTTCATCCGGTTGTACATGCGGTCGATCGGGATGCGCAGACGCGGAGGTGCAGAGGTGCGACTGATGCCGATAACCTCTTTAAGGGTGAACGATCCGGTTTCGGCTGCCGCGGCCAGGTTCCGTGCCCAGGTTTCTAATGCGGACAGCAGGTCTCGTTCTTCCGTGTCCGCCTTCCCGAGCAGCAACGGCAACCCGACGATCGCAACCGGGATCACCACAATCAGCACGATGATTCCAGACACCGCAGCAGCGACCAGTCCAGCAAGAATTCCGACCAACAACAGGAACTTCTGCCGCCTGTTAATTCTCGCCCACCGGCCGGCCACGGTCGCCTGAGTAGCCTTGTTGGGTCGTTTGGGTGGTGCCGGTCGGAAGACGAGAATCAACAGAAGCACTCCTGCGACGGTGGCAGCGCCGGTGAATGCCGCGGCCAGGAGGGGCATCATTCCGCACCTGCCCAGAAGTGTTCCCGGTCCAGACCGACACGGTAGAGCGCTTGTTGCAGTTGCGCGCTTGGTTTCTCCGGTTGGGTGTAGGCGCCTGCGTCCCAGTCCCAGGCGTAGAGGAGGGAAGCCATCGGCAGCTGGGCGTCAGGCCGCGGGATGACCTCGGCGATTTCGGTGACAATGCGCCGCCGGGTTCCGTCGGGGTCGTAGAGCATGTCCAGGTGCACGATCAGGTCGATGCTACGCATGATCTGCCGCAACGGAACGGTGTCATCGCTCAAGCCCTGTTCGCTCATTAGAATGTCGGCGAAGCGGTGGATCGCGTCGTCTGCGTTGCGGGCGTGAATGGTGGAGATCGATCCTTTGCCGGCTTGCATCGCCTTGATCGCAACCGGGCCCTCCGCCCCGCGGATCTCACCGAAGAGGATGCGTTGGGCGGAGGAGCGCAGCGACTCTCGGAAGGCGTCTTCCAGGCTGTAGGTGACAGCCAGGTCGCTGCCGGCCAGCATCGAGGGCAGGTATTGGAAGTCCTGCACCTGCGCGTGCCGGCGGACCTGTTTGCCCAGATACAGTTCATGCTCAGTTTCGATCGTGACGATCTTCTCCTCCCATGGGACCGCCGACATCCACGCCCGCAAGAACGTGGTCTTGCCCGCGTCAGTCCAACCGGAGACCAGAGCGGAGCGGTTGGCCCTGGCCGCGGCGGACAGCAGGATTGCCATTCTGCTGGTGATGGTGCCCAGTGCCACCATGTCATCGAGGGACACATCGATGTGGTTGTGCTTACGCATCGTAATGTTGGGTAGTGAGGTAATTGGCCGGCCAGTGGCGGAGAATCGTGCGCCGCCGATATCGAGGTCGATGTGCCCGCCCGGCCGACTGAACGCTCGGCCGCGCCAACTGGTCAGATCCGCGATCTGGCCTTCCAGGTCGTCATTGTCGAACGCAATCGGGCGCCGGTGCTCACGTCGACCTTCCGATGTGGTCACCATAACGTTGGCGAAGCCGACGACACTGATATCTTCGATGCCTGGCTCCCGCAAATACTGTTGGAAGCGCCCGTAGCGGAACACCGAATCGAATACCGCCTGCACATGGTCAGCAAGTCGCTTGCTGGACCACTCGTAGTCCGGGCCGTTGTTGATGACGAGATAGTCGCCGTGCCGGTTCACGAGGCGACGGATCTCGCCCAGCACGTTCTCCTCGAAGACGGTCTCTGGCTCGGCGGACGCGATCGCTACGTCGAAATCTTGCCGGGTGCGCTCATGATCTGTGTTCAGGTTGAGCTGTTTGGTGAGATGGTCCACCAACCGCCAATCAACATCGTCCGCGTTTTCTCGGTCGCTGGCTTGCGCGGGCCGCAGTCCGCGCCCAGGCAGGATGATCGGATCGACCACTGAATGCTCGAGTACTTGAGCAGTGGAGGTCGATTCAGACAGGTCGAGGACTGCCGGCGTGTTCTCGATCAGGTGGGGGCCGGCCTCGGTGGCGGCGGCAAACAAGTGTGCCGGGCCCGGCGAGGTGTACCGAGTAGGTGGCTGGGTTCTGGGGATGCCGACGGCGAGGTCGTCGAGGAACGGGCGCGTCTCGATACCGATTGCCGATGCGTTGTCTTCTGTCATCACACTGCTTCTTGGTCGAGGTGGCTGTGGGCCTGTTCATCGATCGTGGCGACCAGTCGACGGATCGCCTGCCGGTAGCTGTTTCGTTGTGGTCTGTTGTCTGGCCGGCCCAGTGAGAACACGGCGGCGCCGCCGGGATCAAACGGCATTTCTCCCAACACGGGCATGAGGTGTTCGGCGAATGCGTGCCCTGGAACGGATTCATAGGCAGATTCGATCAGCACCATCCGGTACTTCTCGGCCCGGCCGACGCCCTCGAGGCGTTCGGCCAGGTCGGGCAACTCCAGACGGCGATACACTCGGTTCAGATCGACCATCGTGCTCAGCGCGAAGCTGATGACCTGGTCGGCGCCGTCCAGGATCGGCAGACGGAGATCGTCATGGGTGACCCTGCCGAGATCCACGATGACGTCAATCCCGGACTGGCTTAGCGCCCGGAACAGGTGAGGAAACCGGGCCCACATGCCGCGGACACCGTCGAGAATTCCCAGCCGGTAGAAACCGGGCACCACCCACATGCGATGCCCGGCAGGCAGCGCCGGGATCGGCGCCGGGCCGATGTGCGGCAGCAGGTGTACGGCGATCGCCAGGCCGGATGTCGGGTCCACGAGGTCCTGCCAGGTCAGGACATTGCGGGAGTAGGCGATTGCAACCTTGTCCAGGCCGCCACTGTTCGGGCGAAGATTCGAGCGGAAGAATCCGGCCATCGCAGAGGTGGCATTGACGCTGTCCGCCTCGAACACGATGACAGGTCGCACCCAGTGCACCGCGGCAGCGAACGCTGCGGTGGTCACACCGGGAGAGCCCGCGAAGGAGGCGAAAGCGAGAACCGTCATGTCATTGACCGGAGGCTGTCAAGAAGATGGCGACGGCGCCGGCGGATGCGCGACTGGTCAGATCCGCGGCGATCGTCTGACTCACGTAGACGTCAACGATCGTTGTCCCCGACGCCGTGTCACGAACAGCCTCCGAGACCGTCCCGGACTCTGCGCTGCTCGAGGCGGATACAGAGCTTCCGTTGACGGCCACCGGTACGATCACGACCCGGTCGCCTGCGACCAGAGGCTGAGCGGGCAGTTGTGAGGGTTTGAGAGAGAGCCCCACCAGCGCCTGCCCGGCCGGGACAGTGAGGGATCCTGCGAAGGATCGGCCGGTGATCAGGCTGCCCTTGGGCAGGTCGACTGTTGCCACCTTGCCGAGCAGGTTGGCCGCGTTCGCGGCGGGCACACCCTGGGTTGCTTGTCCCGCCGCAACGCCGATCGAGCCCAGATCGGCGGAGGTAATGAGCTCGCCCCGCTGCAGATCGTGACGCACAACCAACACCTGCTCGGTATGGGACGCCGTCGCGTAGATGAATGCGCTGCCCAGTCCCCCGGCGATGACCAGCGCCAGCGCACCAGCCAGATAGGGTCGAGAACGTCGGACCCGCACCGGGCGAATCGTCCGAGGCTGGTCGATCGGCGTGTCTTCCGCCGTCACTTTGAAAGCAGATTCCGTCACCGCCATCTGTATGTGCTCCCCTCCCGATGACCGGGACCGTGCGACACAAGGTGTGCAGGACCTCGCTCGTTTACCGTCCCCCTGGGGACCGTGTCGGGCAACGAAAACGTCGTGTACTCATGGCACCGGCTCTCGATAACCGGTGGCGCAAACGACACGAACAGACCCCATAGGGGGCACATGTCCTCAACAATGAAACGCCGATCGATTAATGTCAAGAAGAAAGCTGCCTGCAAGCAGATCGTGCTTGTGTGCATTCGTCCCCGGCTTCTCTGCCCGCCACCGAAATTTGATGTGTTCTTTCCGGTCAGGTGTGCACGTCGACCGCCGGGCGACCGGTCACACACGAGATTGCCATCCGGCCGTCGCTGCCGGACCCCGGACGCTCGCCAATACACGTTGAGATCGAGGACTGCGGCCCAAAAGGTGGCGGTCGACACCGCCGATACACGCTGCAATACACGCCCGCACGAAACAGTGGCCAGTAACCGCTACCGCCATCCTGTTCCTGCCCGCCACAAAGAACGCGTCGCTTCGCAGGTGGGCCGCGCAACGAGGCGCGGTGATGAACCTGTCCCGCGGGATGACACACCTTACTTCTAACCCGAGTACTTCGAGGGAGCCGTCATGAGAACCACGCGCCTGGCCAGTCGGGAAGAGCTGCCAGACTTCACGGACAGTGAGATACTGCGTGAGCTGATCACCACTTTGACCGCAACTGGCAGATGGGCCACCAGTGCGGTCGCCCGGGAGCTGATGCTGTTTGCGATGCACAAATACGCGCCGATCGCCAAAGCGTGGCATCGTGATCCGGCCGATGCCGGCTACGCGGCGTTTCTCGCGTTCCGCACCCGGGCCACGCTGACAGCGGATGATCCGTGGGCGGTCGTCACGCACGCCGTGCGGCTCGCAATCGCCGCTGACGAGCACGCCGACCGGCTGATGACCTCCTCCGACAAGGCCCGCCGGCCCTCGAAACGACCTCCACTGGAACCGATCCGCGCCGGCTACTACGAGGAATTCCTTTACGACGTCTATCGGCGCGACGCATTCGTGGAACCCGACGACAGCAACGACGCCGTCGAGAACGTGATCCGCTCCGCGTGCGTGTTCTTCGTTATCACTGGCTGGTCGGCCCGCCCGGTCGAAGCAGCAGTGGAGTACATCTGCAACCGGATCAGCTCATTGTCATCTCACGACTCCGCGATGGACACCCTGACCGTCGACACCGCCCTGGCCTACCGCCTCGGCTACAGCGATAACACGTGGGCATCGCTGGTGCGGCTCCTGATCGGAACCAAACCCTCGCGCCGTCACGACGCGGGAACCGGAATCCTGGGCCGCGTGCTGCTGGGCGACACGGTGGCCGATCTCCTGCAAGACGCAGACCTTGTGCGGATGGCGCGTGAAGTAGGACGAGCCGGGGCACTGTGATGGCGCGCGGGCACCTGGTCTTGGAACACGCGATCGACACGATCACCGTCGGCCACCAATACCGGCGTGACCTCGGCGACCTCGACGACCTCATCGAATCAATCCGTCGACTCGGCCTGCTCCACCCCGTGGCCGTCACCTCAACATACGTGCTGATCTCAGGCAACCGACGCCTCGCGGCGTTACGCAAGCTCGGCCGCACCAGCGTTGCGATCTGGGTAGTACCTGACGTGTCCGACAAACTCACCACGGTCCTGGCGATCCAGAACGAGAACACGCTGCAGAAGGCCCTCACCCCGATCGAACAGGCCGAACTCTACGCCGAACTGAAAACCCTCTATACCGAAGACGCCGCCCGGCGTGACGCCGAAACACGGTTCGGGTCCGCTTCGCGCGATGAGCACATCGCAGCGCGACCTCGTGAGTGCGCCGGGCCCGCCGATTCGGCGGCCCCGCAGCAGGCGGCCGGACGCCGCGCGCGCGAAGCGCGCACACTGGCGGCGCGGGCGGTCACCGGCCGGGACTCGCGGAGCATGCTCGAGCAGGTCGTGGAATTGCAGAAGATCGCCGTCAACGATGCGGAGGACCCAATCGTGCGCCAAGCTGCCGCCGAGGCTCTGATCGAGTTGAACCAGGATGGCAAGGTCGATGGCCGATACGTTCAGGTGAAACTCGCCCAACATACAGCCGCACTCGGCCGCATCGTCGATGATCCGAACACAACCGATTCTGTCCGCGCCGCAGCGTGCGCCGAGCTTGCAGCGCTCGCCCGAGAAAAGCACCCGAAGACTGCGGTCAAAGCGGCCGCACTCGCGGTCAGACAGGTCGCCGAGATTCAGAGAGCCGAGCAAGCTCGCACCGCGCCAGTCGGCTGGTCAGATGCAGATCCGTTTCTGCGTCAAAAGCATGAAGTCCGAAAGCTCGTTGACCTACTGCAGCGCGAGCATGGCTGGTGGGATCGGTTCGACCCCGCTGTAATCGCGGAACACGCCACCGACGAACAATGGAACCTCATCAATGTCGCTGCCACAGGCGCCAACTCATTCGTCGCCACCGCATCGGCAGCGCGAAAACCTGGACTAGCGTAGTCGGTCTGCTTCCCCAGGCGCGATGCGTCGAGACGACCGTTGATGGCAGCAACTCCTGCACGTGGTGTTCCCATAACAGTATGTCGATAGGTGTCGATGGCGGCTGGCATTGCGCCCGTCGAATCGGCACATCGTCCGTACGCTGGTTGTCGCAACGGGGCCACTCCTAAGCTGACTGAATGGATGCGCCCGACGATGTTATGACACCAGGAGCACAATTCGGTGTCGCTCTCCGCTCGGTTCGCGAGCACCTCGGCCTATCGCAAGCCGAAGCGGCCGCCGAAGCAGGTTGGAATGCCTTCGCGTGGGCGCGGCTAGAGCGCGGCGTGGTCGCGAACCCGACGCTCGGCACCCTGCTTACTGCGGCGGCTGCTGTCGATGTTCCGCTGAGTGATCTGGTCGCGGGCCTCCAGGTTGGTACCGGAACCGGCCAGCCTCGGAAGTACACCGCTTCACAACTGCGCGAAGACCATCGGAAGCGGGCTCAGTAGCCGACCGGCGCTTTCAGTCATAGACCCGGACGACGACCCATTCCGCTCCCCCGACATGTCGCACGTCAAAGACCTTTGAATCGCCTGCCTTGTCAGTTCCTTGGAATCTCCATCCATCAATATCCGGCGGATGCGTTATACCGAACAAAAGATCGGAAAAGGGCGTGGGTGTATCCGTGACCCGATAGCGCCCACCACGCCACACCATACGCGTCGGTTGGCCACCATGCGTCCAGATGGTGACGGTGTCGGTCGCATGAAGGACACTCATCTTGACTTCCTTTCATCTCGAACATATCTTCGATGGTTAAGAATCATAAGCACAGAGTTCCCGACACGCCAAGAGGCCACCATGACCCGCCCGAAGCCGATCAGATACGACCAGGACACCTGGCTGGTGATGCGCACCAACCCGGTCATCCCCAAGGCCGTGATCCAACGCATTCACCACAAGGTGGGCGATCGATATCTGGTGCTGAAGTGGGACATCGACCCGGCAAATCGAGAGCTGATGACCATGTGTACTTCACTCGAGAAGGCCGACGAACTCGTGCTCTACGACAAGCCCGTGAGCAACCCTGACGACTATTGGAATCATTGGCCCAACAACTCCGGTCCACCTCGGAAATCAGCCGAATAGCGACGAGCCGGGACGGCCCTGGTCCGGAGCGGCTCTTCTACAGCCGGTGCCGAATCACGACGTACTGGAACCTTGAGAGCAGTGCCGGGCTGCCGGGATGCGTCACCCTGCAGGACGGCGAGGTCGCTGTAGTGGCTCGGGCTGATTCCGTATTTCGTCTGGAGAACACTGTCGGTGACGATCCCTAGCTTGCACATGCCGCGGATGATCGGCATCTGCACGACCAGAGCCTCGGGCACCTCTTAGACATCCGTCCCGCCTGGCAAACGTACCTGACCTGCACACCAACGCATGAGCAGGAAGGCTTCCGCCGATGCCCCACATGGTTGAGCTTGCGGGCATTCGCGACCGTCCGCGTCACAGCCTGCGAATTGGCCTGATTATCGGTGTTGGTGCGATCACCCTTGCTCTCATTTGCGTCGGCATCTACGGGCTCACGAATGGCGCGAAACGGTCGCACCCCGCGGGAGTCTCAACTACCGCGTCTCGATCATTAACGGACTCGCCGGATGGGCACCCCAGAGCGTTCGCGCAACCTCAGCTTCTGCCAGGGACGTCAAAGGCTGCAATCTTTGCTCGTGCCGCGGTTGAGGCTCTGTTCACCTGGGACACCGCCTCCGGGATTGATCTTGCGGGGTACGAACAACCTCTGATTGCCGCAGCTGATCCGTCCGGCACGGACGCGCCGGGCCTGATACACGATTTATCGAACTACTTCCCGTCCTCGAGTTCGTGGTCGACGTTGCAGGGGTACCAGACCCGGCAATCAGTCACTATTGGCCGGTTGTACATTCCGGACCAGTGGTGGCAGGCCGTGGCCGCGGACCCCGGTCACGTTCAGGATGGTGTCGTCGCCTACACCGTCGAAGCCACCCGGCACCGCATCGGACTGTGGCTTGAAAAGCCAGTGTCAAGTGAGCATCCAGTGTCGTTCACAATGTTTCTCGCCTGCCCGCCAGCCACGCGGCAGTGCGTTTTGCTGCGGTTATCGAAGCTGAACGACCCGCTGCACTGACTAGAAAAGCCGGTGCACCACATGAAGAAAGTCATTGCTGCAGGGGCGGTAGTGCTGCTCCTCGGTCCGCTACTAATGATGGTCGGCGTCGGCGTGATCGCCAGCCCAGCCGTCTCCTACGCCGCTCTTTGCGGCGCTACCGGATTGGATGTCATGGCCGATGTCCCGAATTCGCTGTCCGCGACCCGTGCCGACGGGACATTGATCGTCCTGAGCAAGCAACAACTGACTCGCGCGCGCACGATCATCCTCGTCGGCACACAGACGGCGGGTGTCGGTCAAAACGGCATCCTCATCGGCCTGATGGCGGCGCTGACTGAGTCCGGCCTGCGGCAGTTGGCGAACCCGTCGGCGTATCCGGAATCGGCTACCTATCCGAATGACGGCACCGGATCCGACCACGATTCGCTCGGGCTGTTCCAGATGCGGCCGCAATCGGGGTGGGGAACGGTAGCCGAGTTGATGGACCCCACCTACCAGGCTCGTGCCTTCTTCGGCGGACCTTCTGGCCCCAATCATGGTTCGCCCCGGGGACTGTTGGATATATCCGGCTGGCAGCAGATGAGCCTTGGCCAGGTGGCGCAGTCGGTGGAGGTTTCAGCTTTCCCCGACCGGTACGCAAACTATGAGCCGGTCGCGCGTGCAATCCTGAAAGCCTTCACCGCGCCGCCCGCCGCCGGCGGGCGGGCCGACTCGACTCTGCCTGAAACGACGAGTCTGGTGGCTATGTCAACCTGAAGTGGCCCCACTGTGACGGCCACATCTGGCCCCACTTGGGGCCGGGCGGGTGTCGTTCTGGCAGAGTGGATTGGTCGGAGATGGGCGGTTCGTGATGTAC